>NZ_JBNNMD010000003.1:0-775713 GCF_050272435.1 Pseudomonas sp. NPDC047961
AGACTTATCCACAGTTGCTGGTAACAAAATCAGCAATCCGCCCTGGGTCAAATTTCAATCGGCAGGGTGGGTCAATTTTCCATCAGCGCCAACAATCTAACACTGCTGCACCTTCTTCGAAGGTTGCACTAGCGTCAAATCCAAACCCACAAATAACTATTGCACAAGCTCATGCCCATATGCCTCTACTAATAATGTAGTAGGCATATTCAATGAGGCATGTTATGAGAAAAATCTACAGCCAGAGCATAGAGAGCCATGCGAACCAAACAGCATTGGATAATCTAGCCAAATCCCTTGGCATCGCTCAAAGCCGTGTTCTTGAAAGAATAATTACGTCGATTGATGTTGACGATCTTGTAGCCATTATCACTCGCCGATTCTCTTTAAAAACAGCCAGTGTAATCCAGCTAGATCGCGCTACAGCCCAGGTTATTCAGGATCAAATAGCTCGCTCAATTTCCTTGTTGAGCTCCAGGGTCACTGATGCCGCGAACGATGGCGTAAGGGCCGGCTTGATATCGATCCTCGATCTTGAGGATCAAATATGAGCATTTTCACAATCGATAAATTCAACACGGAAGACATCCAAGCGCGTGCCGAATACCATGAAACCGGAGAGGAGATAACTCATAAATCATCAGGTGCTGAAGACTATTACTTCAAACTCGATGGTGACACCCTACTGGCTGCTTTTGTTGGCAACGGATCAAGCGAACTTAAACTTGGTGCCAGACCAAAGAACGGGGACTATAAAGCCCTTATGTCTGGCATCAATCCAAGGACGGCGAAATCATTTTGTAGCAAGACAAGGCGAACTCAGCTAAGTAATGAGAACCGAGCGCTGGCCGGATTTTCTACATCTTTTCGTCGATAAGTCGCTATCACTGTTGTACGCCACACTTCCCCGCGATCAGCAAATGAAATTTGAGCGTGCAATGATGGAAGCCACCGGTCGAACCATCTTGCACCTCGAAAGTCGTGGCATCTTCGCTTACCGCACTGGCGCACAAGGCAGCGAGACTCATCCGGGCGAAGTCGTGGCAGCGACTTATCTTCATTTCACGAATCGCAACCAGGAGCCGCACCTTCACGTGCATGCAGAGTTTCCGAATCTGGTTCTCGGCAGCGACGGCCAATGGAGAACGTTGGATGCCCGCGAGCTATACCGCCGCCAAGTGGAGATTGCCGCTCTGTTTGATGCCAGCCTTGCCAGCATCCTGCAACGCGATCTCCCAGGAGTCGCCAATCTTCTTGAGTGCGTCCCTGAACGCAGCGGCCTGGTCGTCGCCGGCATTGATCACAGCACAATCATGCGTTTTTCCACACGCCGCCAAGAAATTCAGAATGCTCTGAAGGCCATGGGGGCATCAGGCGCTGACGCGGCACGAGCAGCCGCGAAAAGAACTCGCCAAACCAAAGCCGGGGTTGGAGGGGAAACGTTGCGAGAGGAATGGAAATCCTGCCTGGCTGACCTGTCACCCGAGCCTGGAGATCTCACGCCAACTACGCTGCTCGCCGCCGAAGCCCTGGTATTCAAGAACAACTCTGTCTTTAGACATCACGATCTCGACCGCGCTGTCGCCATGCTGAGCATCCTGCATGGCGGTATCGGATCACTCTCCGAGATTGAGTCCGCCGTCTCCCAGCAACTGGGAGTTGTGCGCCTGCCGGACAGCCCTGGTGAGGACTCATATTTCACTACTGAAACCTTCAGGCAGCTCGAAGTCGATCTGCTGCGCTTTGCTCGCAAAGCTTCAAGACATAGGCAGCGCTTCACCCTCTCCGACCTTCAAATTCAGCAAGCATTGCGGCAATGCGAACGGGAGAAAGGATTCCCCCTTCGTGATGAGCAGGTTCAGGCCATGCTGCATGCCACCGATGGACGCCAAATCGCAATCATCCAGGGTGCTGCGGGCACTGGAAAGTCCGCATCACTGGCCGCGTTCAAAATTGCCTATAACGCTGCTGGGCATCGCGTACTCGGCTTGGCTCCATCAGGGGCAGCTGCGGCCGAGCTGCAAAAAAGCGCCGGTATTGACTCGCAAACCATCCATGCGCTGCTCATGCGCCTGGAGAGCGATAACGCCAGAAAACCATTTACCTTGACCAACCTGGACGTAATCGTGCTGGATGAAGCAGGCATGGTGGATACTCGCACGCTGCATAAACTCCTTGGCCATATCGAGGCTGCGGGAGCCAAGATTGTGCTAGTAGGAGACTCTAAACAGCTTGAAGCTGTTGGCTCGGCATCCACACTTCATATGCTAACCCGGCACCTCGGCGCAGCGCGGCTTGAGCAGATAGCCCGCCAGCGTAGCGCTGAAGATAGAGGTATCAGCCTGGCCTGGTTTTCCGATACACAGGATGCCCCTGCAATGATGCAACGACGCGGATTGCTTCGCGGAACCAGCCCCGAGCATCCATCCCCCCTTGAACGAATGCTCAACGATGCCGCGCAGATACACAAGGCTGGCACTGACTGGAGCGAAATCCTCCTGCTGGCTGATCGCAACAGCCATGTAAACCAGCTCAATCAGCGCGTACGGGAAATACGCATGGCACATGGCGAGCTGGACGAATCTGCCGAAAAGGTTATCCAGGTGAGCAATGACAGAGGGTATTCCCGACAGCTTGCGCTCTGCCCAGGCGACCGGATCATGCTGCGCAAAAACGCAAAGCTTGGTCAGACGCCAGTGTTCAATGGAGACCGAGCGACGGTCACCCATATCGAGTGTCACGAATCGGGTAATGATGAAGCACAGTTTAAAACGCTTGTGTATGTCCGTCTGGATCGTTCAGGCACTGAAATCTGCTGGCATCTCAGCGACTACGACAGGCTCGATCACGCTTACGCCATGACCGTTCACAAATCCCAAGGGCTTACCGTCGAGCATGCGTTCTACCTAGTCAGTGAAACAACCGACCGCCGTTCTGCCTACGTCGCCTTCACACGCGCCAAGACCGCCTGCCCGTTTTACCTGTCCCCGGAGTGCGAATCCGCTTTCGCGAATCGGACGAGTCTCTTCAAAGCGAAAATGACAGCGCTCGATGCAGATCCAGAAACGAAGCGGCGGACGCTCCAGACGCCCATCCGCACAGATGACCCTACTATTAGAGCGCAGCAGCCAAAAATAAAGGAGCTGCTGGAGAAAGCAGGCGTTTACTTTTCTTACACTGGGACGCCGGAAATCCTTCGGTCTGCTGCCCCTGATGCGTTAGCCATGCAAATTAGGAGCCGACCGGCCTACCGGCTTCAAACCCGCTCACGAGCAAAGCTCGACCTCCTGCTTCAACGCCTGCGGGAACGTTTGAGCACCTTCAAGTTGGCAGCGAAAACTATTCTCAAGAGTAGGTTTTTTCCTGAGAAACCTGAATCACTCGGTGAAGCTGATGCACAAACAAGGCTCCACTCTCGTGAGACCCAAGGTTGCATATTGCGATACAACCTTCAGCCGGGCAGCCAGAGGAGCGCGCATGATGCGTCTGTACCTGGATACTGAGTTCACCCAACTGAACCGCTTTACCTACCGGCTGATCAGCCTTGCGCTGGTTTCCTCGGACGGTCAGGAGTTCTATGTCGAGCTTGCAGATAATTGGACGGAAGACGAGTGCTCCGACTTCACCCAGTCCATCGTTTTGCCCCAGCTCGATTTGCTTCAACATGGTAGAAGCACAGAACAAGCCAGGCTGGACTTACTCTCGTTTCTCCGCTTGGTTGGCTCAGCTGAAATCATCAGCGATGCCATAGCCTGGGACTGGCCGTTGCTCCTCTGGCTGGCAGGGTCATCAGGCCTCCCTGAAGGTATTGAGGCTGGGACTTTTCCAGCTGCGATCCAGAGCGATACCGAAGAGCTCGACGACGCTCCGCACCATGCACTTTTAGACGCTAGGCAACTAGCCGAAACGATAGAGCGTCACATCCACTGCTCCAGCCCCTGGGACAGGAATGAATAGATGACAGTCGCCCAATTGATTCAGTTGCTACAGCAATTTCCCGACGACATAGCGGTGCTCGTGGAGGGCTACGAAAACGGCTACGACCCGATCCACTCGCTATCCATGCAAGAATTGGCCGGGGTTCAGAATGCCGCTGATTATGATGGGCTCTTCGACACCCCGAACAACCTTGTGATGGAGATTCCGGGCGAGAAACTGACAGGCATACGAGCCATGGCGCGGAAGGAAAACGGGGAGCGGCTGAGTTGCATGGTGATCGCAGGGCTTCGGGGGCAAAAAAGATAGCGTCGCGGTATCAGACGGCAAAGACTCAAACTCGGTCTCTACTGCCCGGTAATCATGGTCAGGATACCGGGACTGAGTACCTCCAAACGCTTTGCCAGCACACGAAGTAGCTCAATATCGAGCTTTTGAGCCCAAGCCTCGTCATAACTCATCAGAAAGATATCACCACCACCTTGATAGAACGCTATCAAGTCTGGCTCCAACTCAGGGCTAAGCCAAAGCAGTACCCGGTCATTGAAATGCCACTTTCTACGTCGAGGCAGATGCGAAGCTACGAGGGGCTTGAGCCGCTCGGAGAGCTCAAACGTAAGGGGAAAGCAGTCCCCTGAAAAGCCATAGCTGAGGCGCATTTCAGTAACTTGGATTACTGCTGGCCTTGTGTAATGCCCCTTACCCATTGCTTCTCCAAGCCCTGTCATCCCTGCCGAAATAGCCAACTAAATCGGTAATTAGCTCACCCCAAGTGCCTTGAACGCAGCATCCACCGGATCGCTGTAGAAACTGGTTTGGAACTTAGCAAACAGCTCGCCAGGTACGGTTGGGATGTCCGTCACACTGGCCATAGGCAGGAGGATGCGTTTCGCACCGGCATCGAAAGCCACCTGCATGCATGCAGCCAGGTTCTCCACTGGCACTACGTTTCCACCCAGGCTCATGTCCCCCAGCACCACCATCTGCGCTTGCAGTGGCCGCTGCATCAACGCTGAGCAGTAGGCGACGAAACCTGCGAGGGTCAATGCTTTGGGTGCACCAGTGTTATGAAGCTCGACGGCATGCAAGTGGTAGTCGTGATCGCCTACTTTTGATGCTGCGCTCACGCGATTGATATTGGCTTTGAAGTAGTCGAACGCAACCTTCAACGCTTCTTTCGCGGATGAGCTGGTTCCAAGGCCGGACATATTCAGCTTGCCGCTACCGGCAGTGATCTGGGTTTCCAGCCGGTAGAGCCCCAGGTGCCCATTGGCTCCGGTCGACACCAGATGCATTGCCCCCGGTTTACCTTGCCCTTCGGGTATCAGCCCGCCCCCGCCCTGCTCCGGCACGCTGATGAACGTCTCTTCCAGAGTGTCGGCGTCGATGTACGAGAAATGCACATCGAAGAACTCCATGCCGCCAATTTTCTTCAGCTGCTCCTTCACCCGGCGACGGGTCTCCAATGCGTACTCAACGCAGCGACGTACAGCTTCACGGTCATAGTCAGCACTTGGATGTAAGAGCTTCAGCAAGCCAGAGACCGTCCGGCGCACAGCGATGGTGTCACGCTGATTTAGGTTGTTACCCAGCTTGAAGAAACGGTCGATGGCATCCGCAAAGTTTCGCTTGCGCATCTCGCGCATGAACTCGGCCAGGTAATCGGTGATCAGGCCGTAGCGATTAGTGAAAAACTCAGGGCGCATCTTCGGCACCTCCCAGCCTGGAATGTAGGCATGGAAACGGTCGAAAAACGCAGAGTCGATCATCGCGCTTGGAAACGGTGCCAGTAGGTGGCTGGTCTTAACCAAGGTGTCCACCGGTTGGTTGATGTTGCCGACAAACATCATGCTCGCAGAAGCTGAGATGGAGTCACGTCCACGGGCGAAGGAACCCGAAGCCATGTAATCCTTCATGATCTGGACGCCGTCCTTGTCCTTGAACGAGATCCCTGCCACCTCATCGAAGGCCACCACATCCCACATCCCGACCAACCCTACCTGCCTGCGCGACATGTTGTAGAAGAGGTTGGCAACGGTGGTCTGGCCACCGGAAACCAGGATGCTGTTCGGGCTGACTTCCTTGTAAATGTGGCTCTTACCTGTGCCCCTGGGGCCAAGCTCGCAGCAGTTGTAGTTGTTCTCGACGAAGGCAATCATCCGGGTGAGCAGATGCCACTTCGTGCGCTCGTTGAAATGAGCTGGCTCCATGCCCGTTGAGCGGAGCAGCACATCAATCCACTCACCTTCACTAAACGCCTTGCGCGCCTCCAACAACGCATCCATGTCCATGTTCGGCATCTGGATGGGCTTGAGGTCATGCACCGTGAAAGGCGAACCTTTGGCCCCCTCCTCGAAGAAGTAATTCAAGGTCACGATGCACCAGATACCGCCAGCAAGGAGCTTCTCAAAGTCCTTGATGAAGCGACTGGGGATCTCCGCATCTTTGACGCCCAGGTTCATGAATAGCGCCTGGTAGATGTCCCGGCGCTCGTTCAGGCTGACTGAAACCTTGTCGATGATTTTGAAACTGCCGCGCTCGCGGATCTTCGACTTAACCTTTTCGGCCTCGTCGGGGCGAACGTAGTTTTCAGCAAGGATGCGCTTTACGGTTTCCAAGCCATCGGCAATGACCTCTTCGTTGTCCGAGGCGCAGTACATGCCGAGCAGATACTCAAGCACGTACACAGGTACGTTGATGCCTTCTTTCAAACGCTTGGTCAGATCCTTGCGCACCACCTTGCCGGTAAAAAAGCGGTTAAGCAGTGCGTCGAGATCCAGATCAAGAGTGCCGCTATCAGAAGTCAAAGTCATTGCTAATCGCCAGGTTGATACGGACGTCAATTCGGAACTGCTCAACGTCAGTTTCTGCGTCAAGCAACTTAAAGAAATAGCGCTCACTGGAAGAGAACGGACGGTTCAATAGCGTCAGAATCACCTTGCGTTGGCGCTGGTCAAGATTCTGTGAGTCGCTATCCAGGGAGACCAGCTCCACCGCTGATACCGCCTCTCCAGCATCATCATATAAACCTACACGCAGCACCGCCGGAAGTACCCGCTCGGAGACTGCCTCCGTCTGCAACAGGTTGAACACATAGCGGTTGGTGGTGATGGTGAAGTTGTTACCAAGCACCGTGACCTGCGCCTTGCGCACTGCCGTGTCTTTGGCCTTCTGGCCGCGCACCTGCTGCACCTTGAGCACCGGCACAGCCACTTCCTGCAACGCAGCTCCGCCATGAATAAACCGTGCGCCACCGACAAAGTGGAAACGGTTCACCCCGCGTGGCGACCAGAACATCATGTCATCGCTGATGCCTGCGGTGTCCCGGATGTAGCCAGCATGCACCTGGTCGCAAATGCCCAGATTTCGACCAATCAGATAGCGCTTTTTCGAGACCACAGCTCCAGAGGGCTTGGTGACCAGCTTGCTCTTATCTAAAGCCTCAAGCGCTGAATCCTGGAACAGGAAGCCGTGATCCGCTGTAACCACCACCCGATGACCGTTGAGATTATTGATGATGCGACTAATGATGGACTCCAGCTCTTCAATGGCATCGCGACAAGCACTGAAGGTGCTGCTCTCAGTGCTGGCGGTATCGCCAACCGCATCAATCTTGTTGTGATAAATGTAGATAACACGGTACGGCTTGATTAGCTCTCGCCCATCGGTCTTGTTCATGGTCAGGAAGTCTTCGGCACGCAGGGCCAGACCATTCACACTGGCTAGAATCTTGTTACGCGCCTCAAGACCATCACTGCTCAGTCCATCCACCTGAACCAAGCCCGCATCGGTATAGCTCAGTGACTTGTGCGGCAGCAGGCTGGCCATACCGAGCTTGGTGTAAGACGGCAGAACACCCAGTTGGCTGCTCAGTTCTGCGGCGAACCGGTACTTACCATTGAGCGAGTCACTCAGCTCCTGAGCCACCTCATAGCGCAGCGCGTCGCTAATCACCACGAACACCCGGCGATCCTCGCCCCCCTTCAAATAGCGATCCACCTGCTCGGCATAGAAATTTTGCTGATTGGGTACATCAGGCAATTGCCACTGTTGCAGCAGACCGCCATCGACGAAGCTGCCCCACTTCTGAGCCAGTGGTTGCAGGAAGCCGTTTAAGTAGTCCTGCTCAACCCGCGAGGTCAACGGGGACAGGGCATCCGGACTGCGCGCGTACACAGCATCAGCGGCTTCGTGATACATCCGATAGAGCTGATCGAAACGATAAAGCTCACCAGTATAGGCGCTGTAGCAGGCCTCAGCGGAGGCAAACGAAAAACCACCGGCGTAACGCAGCTTCAGCTCGAACAGTTCAGATGCTGCAATCAGCGAGCGATAGTATGCGTACCACACCGAACGGTTGGCGTCCTCGTTATCTGGCCAGCGAGGATTGGCCCAGTAATCATCCATGCGCCGGCTAGCCATATCACGCAATTTCAGGCCAACCGCTTCGCTGGTATTAGAGAGCACGGCATCTCGCAAACGCTCGGCAATCTGACGCTCAACATCCACAAAGGTACTGACGGCCATCAGTGCCTCCAAAGGCACCTGAGCCAACAACTCTGTCGGGCGCAAATCTGCCGCCACTCGCCTGGACAAGCGATCATAAGCACGCTGTCGCAACGTGCTATCGCGCCACTGCGACAAGAAGACCGCGACATTTGCAGCGCGTGAAGGGTTGAGCTGAAGGGCCTTGAGGCTGGTCGGGGCCTGGGTATGCAAGGCATGCCCGATGTCAGTGGCAAACAACCGCACAAGAAAGTGGCGCAGAGAAGGCTCACCATGCTTATAGCCGAACGCCTGCAACATCAGCTGCCAGAACACCGGTTGCATATCGAACTTAGAGATCGACTCCCACAGGGGATTAGTCTCCAGCTCTTCAGCTTCGGCCAAGGTGGCGAAGATAGCCGTGAGCACTGCAAACAATTCAGCCTGCTCAACCTTCCCCAGTACCGCGAGGATCTTCAGATCTAGCGCTGCCTCATCGTCATCCGGATTGAGCAGTCGCTGGATCTTGGCTACCCGATCTTTACTAGCGAAGAACGCACTACGCAGCTTCAGGTGCTCACGCAAACTGTGCTGACGCAGTCCTAGTTCTTGCAAGAGCATGGACGTACGGTCCGCTGCAAATGGCGCGGCATACAATCGAATATCCAGCAACCAATCCTGCTCTGGCTCGGGGCGATGACTGTCTTCGTAAATAAGGAAAAGGCCACTCGGATTCAGCAACTCGACCTGTTGCTTGATCGCCAACGCTGGCGTCACCGAGCGGCGCAAAACCTGAACATTCTGCAATGTCAGCGCTTCCAAGGTCTCGCGGAACTCGCCCTGCGGATCTTCCCACCAAACCACTCGGCTGACGGCAAACTGCTGCTGTAGGCCGTCGATGATCCGTTCGATTTGTGCAGACTGCTCAAACATCAATCACCGCCTCCAGTGGGTTTATAAAACCCACCTAAAATAAACTTTCAGTGCTTTTTTAAAACAAAAAATAAACCAACCGTACAGGGATGGATTTCCAACCGGTGCTTTTTGAGGAGCTTTGAACCACGGAGATTTACTGGCCAGACTTCACCATCAAACGCAGTAAAACCTGTTCCAGTCGAGCCAAGGACTCTGCGCGCTTACCTTCAGCCATGGCGCGAATATTTGTAAGTTTCCAGTTAACGGCTGGCAGCTCTGAAATACCAGCCAGATCGAGCAGCGACCAGTCGGGCTGGCCACGTTTAAGTGATAACAAAAACGCGACATCCCGATGCGCGATCTGCGCTCGGATAGCATCCATTAACGCGACCTGAGTGGCTTCAAGCTGCTCCAGACCCACAGGCTCGCGTGTCATGCCAGAAAACTCAGCCTGATAGATCTGCTTCAGTGGTTTCCAGCGGGGCTCCAACAAATCGGCCATCGGTCGGCCATGGCTGATTAGATACACGAGGAAACCTTCAAAGATTTCCCGCGTCAGTCCCTCCTCCCTGAGCATCAGCATCACATCAAACAGATCACGAGGATGCTGACGGTCGAGTGCAGCGCAGATTTTACCTCCGTAGAGATCCGGCAAAGACACGACCGGCATACTGGCAAAGCCAAACTCATCCTCGACTTCTGCGACCACATCCCGCTGCACAGGCAGATGCACAGTACCGCGCAGCACCGGAGAAACCTCGACTTTGATCTGCGCCGTTGCTGAGCGCACAAGAATGCGCAGCTCATCCGGTCGATTGGTTTGCAGAGTGGCTTTGGCGCCTGGGATGCCCCGCCCGGCGGATGCTGCAATACGCCCCAGTGCTGCACGCGCGTCATCTAACGCTTCTTGTCGTGAAGCATTCGGCAAATAAGCCAAGTCGATATCAACCGAAAGACGGGGCAAATTGCGCACGAATAGATTGATGGCGGTTCCGCCTTTCAATGCAAAACAGTTTTCCACCGCGACCAGGGGGAGCGTCTGCACTAAAAGACGAACCTGGGCGGCATAACGAGCATCAAGAGGCATCAGCAAACTGCTCCGGCACCGTAATCAGAAATTGCTTGTCCAGACACCCACCCGCAATTAGCTGCCGTTTGCCAGTACCCAGGTCGACACGCGTCAAATCGAGACGGGAATACCAGGCATGCCCAGAATGGCGTGCCAGCAACAGAAACACCCGCTTCACACGTACTGAGCGACAGGCCTCCAGCAAGCGTTGTAAACGCCTGGGGCTCAGTGTCGCCAAACCGTTTAGCAGCTCCGCTGCCGAACTGAACAATGCCTCATCTTCACTGGCGTGGATCAGCTCAAGTACCGCCCGCTCAGGACAGGAAATCTGCAACTCGAACTCGCGATGAGCAGGCTTAAAGGTTTGCCAGGCAGCGGAATCCAGCTCGCTGAAAAGATTGGCCGCAATGCAGCGAATCGACACCTCCCACTTATGTTCAGCAAACCAGCCAGGCAGTCTTAAGCCAGGGGAGGCAAACAAAGTCACCACATCCTCGCCTAGCGGCAGATAGTGGCTATAGCCTTGCAAAGCAAGGGCAGTTTGGCCGCCCGGCCAGACTTTCAAGAGGCCGTCCTGCTGCAAGCCAAATACGCCTCCCAGCCAGTCGACGCTATCGCCACGACGCTGCCAGGCACCATGGCCAATCCGCTCAATCCAACCGGACTGCTGGTACTTACGCGCAAGGCTGCTGCCAACACCGTGCTGGTGTAACCAGCTCTGAGTGGCAATAACTCCAGAGGGCCAGTCTGCAATCAGGTGGTTTATTTTCACGCAAAAAACCTAGCAGATTGATCATCTAATTGAAAAATTATAAACCACCACATCATTACCGCAAGCTAGAAATACCCCGGGGAGCGCCATGCAATATGGAGTTATCAAGATCTGGGTGCCTCAATCACTACCAATCAAACCCAACAGAATTTGCTCCAGGCGATCCGCTTCGGCAGCTACCGAGGCCGCAATAAAGGCTAGCTCCTCACTATTGAAATGAACGACCGGATGACAGGCCCTGACGGCCAACTGCCCACGCTGGTCAACGTGGAAATCCACCAGATCAAACTCCCGATTACGCTTGAGCGTATGGGCCGCGAGCGGGCACGCAGACATGGTTTTCCCACTCTGTGCCAACTCCCGAGTGGCATGGCTATCCAATACGACCGAGCTGAAGATCACGTGCGAATCGTTGAGCCGCCATGCCACCAACTGCTCACGAGCTTCATGGTGGAACAGAAATGAAAGCAATCCATCGCCCTGCTCCCTGATGGTGACCCGACCACTTTGTTCGCAAAGGGCAGAGATCATTGCCTTCAACTTGAGCCTAAAGTTGCTGGGGACGACCACTGATTTTCCAGCACCCATGACCCGTTGATAAACATCCAGTACTTCGTGGCTAATCAAAACCTCTTCACCACCTGCATACACCTCGGCATTGCGCTGAATCAGCAACGCATCGGTGACCGGCTCCACCCCGGCAAGCTGCAATCGAACTAGTGGATCAGCCTGCAAGTCCCGCAACCAATCGACTCGCCCACCTGCATCGAGGCCCTCCAGTGCACATACACGCTCTGAGACTGAACTGGCGGAAAGAAGCAGCTCAGCAAACCCTTTTGCACTGCGCACCTGAATTGAAATCGGAGCTAGCTCATACCCATTCCAGCCCCAACCTTCAGTGGTTTCACGAAGTACCTGCGGTTGGCTGGAGTGATTGAACATATGGGTAATGCAGCGCTCGACTTGACCACGAACATGGCTCAATCGGCCTTCTACCCTGCCCTGTTCTACGACGAGCGATGAGCACAAGCTCTCTCCGGACAGATCCTCCTGACCGATCCTGAACAGGCTTTCAAGCGGCTCAGTGATTTGCGGCTCGATAGCGTTTGAGCAAGCCAACTGCTGACGAAGATCAATGTCTTGCTGAAATGACACGCTGCTATCGCCCAACTTATGCAGTGAGCGCTGGAAAGCATTCAGATTGGCTGCGGCCTGGCGAACCTGAAAAAACTCAAGGCTCTCACGAATATGTGGGTAGCCAACTTGAATAAAGTGCTGCTGATACTGGTCACCGGCGCTGCTCATTTGGCGATGAGCTATCGACGCAATTCGATCAACTCGCCCCACCTTCTGCTCTAGCGCAATCGGGCTGGCTGATATGCCGTAGTGCTGAATGCTGTCGCAGAAGGTGTGCAAGTCCTCACCTTCTTGAAAAACATCAGTGGAAATCAGCACGCGCGGGTAACCGGGCATTCTGAATTTTCGGGCCAAAGGCGAACGATTGGAGCTATTTTCCCCGGTGGCTCCGCTTATCGGCGACAAAGGATTCAGCTGGCCTGTGAGGTAGCGAGTCAACTTGTCAGCCGGTGTGTGGTAAGCCTCAGCGAAATTCAGCTTAATCAACAGATCCAGGTTGGTCGCAACATCGTGAAGAATATGAAATGAGCTAAAGCCCGGGCCGAGGAGCTTCTGCTGACCAAGCAGCTCTGAAAATGCAGAGATCAACTGGCTATCCGCATCTGCTTCATCATTACCCTTGCGCGCACCACGCAGGGCATAGAGGTCAATAAAGGGGTGATCTAATCGACACACCACAGCTAACAACTCGATGTGGGTCAGAAGTCGACGAATACAACGCTCAGCAACCAGCTCATCTGAACCAGACAACTGCTTGAATGTCTCGCTACCCCAGTCCGGGCTCAACATCACAAGTGCCGGTAAAGCACGCATCACATCCCACAGCGTTCTGCGCTTCAGCTCAGCTTGAAGGCTAGCCACATCAGCCAGCTCAACTTCGGCTTTGAAGCCAGCAAAAGCCACTGACAGAATGCGCTCGGCAGCCGCTTTGGCCTGATCATTACCTTGGCTGAGTACCGTCTTAAGGTAGGCAAACTGGGCCAAGCGAAATCGCAACTGTGGAGTCGGCTTAGGCTTCCCATTCCCTCGAATCCATCGCCCCCAATCAATCTGGCATTCTGCCACGTCAGGCATTCCCGATAGAGCTGCCCAATTAGGCTCAAACATGTAGCTGGTCTGACCCAGGGTATTCCGGAAGTTGAAGGGCAACTGCTGCAACTGCTCCGTGGCACCCTCCAGCTCCACATTTTTCCCTCTGTAGAACCAGGTGAAGAAATTCTCACCCGTGGCCTCGACGTCTCCGTCCGCAGCAACGTCTTCCTTCAGCGCCTGATTCCGCTCCCGCACCTGAGCGTTGTATTTATCAAACCAGAAGGCAACGGCAGCATCGGCCCGGATGTAATCACCCACCCAGTGGTCGTACGCGCGCTCCAATTTAAACTTCAGCTCAGAAACGCTCCTGACCCGACGCACAAAAATCAGCTGTTTCTTGCCTTGTTCGAAGCTAAGCCGGTGCGCCTGCTCAGCCACCCAGTCCATCTTCGGGTGCGGCGGAGTGGTCTTGAACTCCTGGTTGAAGTCATCAATCAGACTCTCCACTACATGGCGATCTTGGGCATCACGCTTGCTGCCATCGCTTGCATGATCATCCTGACCATCGAACTCAATGGCTTTGTTCCTTTCACCCGGCAGGTAGCTTTCGAATGACGCCAACATGCCCAACTCAAAGCGTCCCGCGCAATTTTCTCGCAGGTACTCACTGACCTTTTTCTGCAACAGCGCCGCAAACAACTGCTGCTCTATGGACATCTGAACCTCAGCCGCTTCACCTGTCCGGTGCTCACGCCGGTACATGTTTCGCGTGTGACGCTTACCGCACAGATCAATCGCATTGAGTCTGCGAACGATCAACCGTGACAGCACAGCCTGAACCTCTTCACTGGTGCAATCGTTACCGGTTGGCAATGCCACCTGGCGAGCAAAGCCGAATAGGTCGAGCTGATTGCGCAGATGATTAAGCTGACGATCAAACGGGGTGGCAGACAGCAATAACAAACGCCCAACCCGGTTGCGGGCTTCATCTTCAGCGCCCAACAACATGGCCAGCAACTGGTTGCGGTCGCTGCTCTCACGTCCTTTTTTCAGGTTATGGGCTTCATCGACTACCACTAGATCAAACCGGGGCAGGATATTGTTCAAAGCCGAGGCCCAAGCCGATTTGACCTTAGCCTTCAGCCTGGACAATTCGGTGCCTGACAAACCTTCACGTATTTCACCGCGCAACAAGCTTATGTCGTCAGCGTGCTGAGGCAGAAGTCGAGCAAATTGCGCCAGCGATGCCAGCAGATCAGAAGCGGTATTGCCCAAGGCAAAACTAAATGCCGATGTACACACGAAATAATCGCGCGTGCTGCTGGTTGCGACCGACTGAATCAGGTCAGGCAGCCCTGCGCAGGCTCGGTAAGGAGCCACTGGCTGATTGCCCAGCCCCTTAACCGAGAGATCACGCGGCACATAGTTGTACTCGATGAAGCTCTTGTAATCCTTGACCCACTTGTCTCGCACGTTGTTCTTTGGCAGCAGGTACAGCACTCGCAGTGATGGATTAAACCGCCTCATCAGGGCAGCCACACCCAGCGCTATATAGGTCTTACCCATACCGACTTCGTCGGCAAGGTAGGCAACCCGGCTATCAGCTAAACGGTTATGAAGGGCTACCGTACCTTCTAACTGCTGCGCGGCGAGTTGCTCCAATTCGGGCTTGCCAGCAGAGAAATCTATCAAACAAGCAGCGGTATCACGATCAATCCTGTTCACGTGAATACCCATCCCTACTGGTACGCGTCATTGCCGCAACGGGCTCAAAGAATTTGGTTTTGAACCAGCGAATAAACTGCTCACCCTCTGCCCCATCAAGCTGGGTAAGTAGCTCATCGCGCTCCAAAACTGTCAGCGCTTTCTCGGCCTCATGTATCAAGGTTTCGTCTGAGTACACGGCAAATCGTTTCAGCAAATCGGTAACGCTAAGCAGTGTCAGGTACCGAACGATCAGAGAGGCCTCTTTGTTGGTCGAAACCAACCCAACAATACTGGCTAGCACCTTGCGCAACGAGTCCGGCTGCTGACCTTTCAGGTAATACGCTAATGTCTGAAAATCACCCTCACTTTCGGCTTTTTCGAGCCGCTCCGCCAGCTCCCAAAACGCACCATTAACCTGGGAAAACTCAGCGAAAAAGCTTTCGAAAGAGCCTTCAGCTGTCGGCCCAGGCAAAAACTCATCCTGAACACCATCATCCTGACTGGCATGCAGCAACCGAACAGCCAGATCACCGAACAGCTCCAAGCGCCGCGATTCATGCATGCCGATGAAGATTTTCAACAACGCTTGCAAGTCCAAGGCAGGCAAATGGGTCGGCCTACAGAACAGGTTGCGCTGGGAAACCAATACAGTCCCTTCTGCCTCCCCTGCATCAGTAAGCCAGCGGGCATGCATCAACGAGGAGCCCTGTAGATGAGCTTTTAGCTGCGGTGCCGGAGATAACAGATCATCAGCTCCATTGAGCAGTACGCTAACCAGGGCCTCCGCAGCACTATTCAGCAGTACAAGCTCACCTGGTGCCTTACAGGCCGTATGCAGCATGTCAGTCTGCCAGTCGAACGCCACACAGATCGGCGGCATTTCCAGGTCGCCCGCAGCACTGGCGCTACTGGCTTCGACTTCAACCTTGAACCTATCCGGAGGCGCTTGCAGAGCAACCAGCAAGGGTTTTGCGTCCCCGCCCTTGAGCAAGAAACCCGCTTCTACGTTTTGCCGGAAGGCCTTGAAGCTCAGATTGACCGAGCCAACAAAGCACCACGGATCCTTTCCATGCGCCTGGTAAATCTTGGCATGCAGTCGTCGATAAGGACTTTTCGGATCAAGATGACTCTTGCGTATCGACTCACACCACTGCCCCCAGGTTATCAATTCACGTGGCAACGCCTCGTAAACCGATTGCCGATCCACCAACGCCTGCCCCTGTTCATCCAGCGGCAGAAGCACAGTGGCCGATGGATAACGACCTAGAAAATCGATAATGGTGCGGTTGTTACCATCGTCCGCGAAGAACGGGCTGATGATCTCCAGCGCCGCGTCTGTATCGGTATGCTCGGCAATAAAGGTGTCGAAATGACGATGCGCTGCTCCATTGCCCGAGAAGTAAAAACTGCAATTGGGATCATCAGCAGAGGCCTCAAACGCCATCGCCACGCCAAGAATATTGTCCAACACTGGCGACGGTGTGCGAGCCTGATAAAAGCGCAACGCGTCAATGAGAGGCTCAAGGATATTGCCGGGGGCGGAGCCTTCACTCAGCTCGACCCAATGGCCCACCTCAAGGTTTTCCCACCAGCCCGCCTTGGTCAAATTGAACGAGCCGGCACCCAAGACAATGCTCAGCTGCTTGGACTTACGATCACGAACGACCAGCACCATTAGCTTGGCATGCTGGCAGGCACCACCGACTCGCATCGGCAGATAATCAACCTCCAGGCGAGGTGCTAGCTGCGGATCAAATACGCTCAGGTCATACACCACCGCCAAGCGCCCCGCGTGCTGCCGCATCAGGCTTTGCAGCTGGTAATAGCGTATCGATTCGTTGCTCGACAGTGCCGGATTTCCCAAAAACAGCGGCATCACCTCAAGTTCAAAGAAATCTGGTTCAAAGGTGTATGTCGTAAAAAACGCCTGCATTACCTCACGCTCACCAATCACTGCGCGAAAGGCTTCACTAATGGTCAATGCCTTCATCACACAGCCTGCCTGGCAATCTGCAAGAACGAACCCATGAAATAGCTGTTCCACCAACGGCCATGACAGTGCTTAGACAGGCTTTCCGGTATGGAGGCTCGATCATTCGCAACACGCACCCGCAGCGCATCGCCCTGCCATTCAAGCCAGGCCGCACCGCCACGCTGCTGCATGACCTGCTTGTTTTGTTCCAGTACGCAGCTAATCAGTGCATCTGCATCGTGGGCGTTACCAGCCTGATAGAGGTTGGTCAGGAAGGAACGATTAGGGAGTCTGGCCACTGCTTGCCAAGCATCGCCAAGAACCAACCCCTCCAGTCGAGGCTGGAGAACATCGAGTAACGCAGCGCGATTGCAGCCTTTCTGGCCTTGAAGCCATTCCATCAGCGTGGCCGCCAGTACCAGCAAGGGTTCAAGCGACTGAATCTGCTGAACTGTTGCCCTCAAGTCGTCACTAATGCCTGACTGACCGAGCAGCCAGCGACAAAACACAGGCACACTCAGATCACCAGTGAAGTCGCTCAGGTATTCCGCAGACCAACCATATAGCTCTAGCTGCAAAGGTCGTGCGGTTTGCCATTGCAGCAACGCCGCCACAACAGCACGCCGCACTTCTCTATTGCGTAGCAGGCCATTAAACGCTGGCGCAAGCGCGTGCACGCGCTCCAGGCTGACCTCATCGTTCAAAGCAAGCTGATGAAAAGACTGCCACTCAGCATCACCCATGCAGGCCGTCATTTCTGCGACCAGCGTGCTGCCTTGAGCGGTTAAGCGCCTATCAGATCCACTGATCAGCCCAGCAACCTGCATAGCCGTCGAATACAAACCCCACAGGCCATAACTCAGTTGATTACTGAGGATCTGCGCTGCTTCATTTTTACCCAGCGGCAGGTAGCCATTTTTAAAATTGGCCTTGGCCCGAGTGATACCCAGAAAGTTCTCATTGCCCGCAGCCAAACGTAGGTAAGCGGCCAGCTGCTCTGCACGTAAATAATTTGTCTGAATCTGATCCGGCTGATCTGAGCAAGCGTTCGCATGATGGCAACACAGCAGCGCCACCATAAAGTTATCGAGGTTGCTGGTGACGGTGGTCAGGTTACCGACCACCTTGCGCCCCATGTAACTCCAGATGGCCTCGATGCCCAAAGGGTCTCGGGAGCCCTTGGGGCGTGAGCGGTCGTCCATAAGCGAAAGTACGGTCAGCATCAGTCTATTGACTCGAAAAGTCTAAATTCAAAAGATCTTGTTCAACCTTGTTCTGAAACCCACCGCCTATCTTCATCATCAATAATTGGACGAATCTGGCCCGAAGCGTCCTCATAGAGCACAGTAACAACACAAACCGGATCAGCAGGTAAGGCTTGCTTTACCCAGGTAAATTCAGCCCCAGTAAAGTCAGGTAACGCAGGCAAATCTGCATCAAGGACATCAAAAAGCTCGTTAAAAATTACGGCATTTTCGTCATATACAGCGTTCAGCATTGCAACGCCTGTTCGCTCTTCGCCATCTGCATTTACTATTGCAAACCTGCTCGGAACTGGAAACCGCTTCACAGTTAAGTAGTCAGTTCTTGATAGCGATTTCAATACTGCAAGCTTCTCGGCATCAGTGCCATCAAGAGCGTATACCTTGCCACACAGTGCATATACGACTTCAACTGACGCATCATAAATAGCCCAAAGATTGACTGCCAACTCTGCCATAGCATTCCCCTTAATTATAAAATCCCAAAAACTACAAAGCCATACGCCCCGATACAACACCATCCACACAAATAAAAATTATTTTGTGCACTTTCTCGACATGCGTAATCAGGCGATCTTCACGAACACAACTAGTACAGACAGGACACTTTGGCATTTCTTTTTTTGGTTCAGCCTTAATTTTTTTCTTTATAACGGGATCAGGATGAGAGTGAATAATCGAGCAAGACAATGCATCTGTCAGGCGAGCAGGGTCGACAACGGCCATACCGCTCCAGACCAGCCAGTTTTTCTTGATCGAGTCATAGTCAAGGATAGAAACCTCAAATAAACCGGGGCTAACAGGGCGATAGCGGAAAATATCAGCCATCACGACTTGGCTGCTGCGAAAGCAGATAGATATTTTCTTGCCCAGCGTTGTCCCGGTAGCGGAATACACCCCAACTGCTCCGGCTTTTTCCGAGATAGTCACGCCTCCAAAAGGCTTCCAGTCCTCTCGACTAGATTTGTTTGCAGGAGATCTAGGTGAGCTAACTGGCTCATTCGCCGTGCAGGGGTGTTTGGGCCAAGGAGGGCCTAATTCATCAAAATAGACTCTGCCCCCGTATGACGACTCGTAGTAATACACTGGCGCGCCGCAGACCGGACAGGCGGCATTTGGATGAGTAATGCCCCCGGAAAGCTCTGACAGCGTGGCAACTTGCAAGCCAATTTTGCGCACAGGTTTGGGCTTGTTAAAAAGCCACTGGGCAAAATCTCCCCCGCCACCACCGCCATACCAAACCCCTCCCCAGCCACAATTGCAGCCTGGGGGGTGATTGTTTGCATTGCACATAAGCGACTCCCTTCACTTTGTCCCTAATGCCCGGCCAGGCTTAATCTTCCTTACCGCCCGTTATGGCTTTCACTTCAGCCAGCAGATTACCGAACTTCCCATAATTGACCTTTACGCCATCATCCAGATCGAGGGTGATGCGTTGGTCGGCGTAGGGGCGAAGGTTTTCGTCGAAGCGGCGGAGTTCTTCGAGTTGTTTGGTGAGCTTATCTTTGCGCTTTTGCAGGGCTTTTTGTTGGGCGCTGCTGGTAGCGCTGTCGATGTCATCGGTGAGCTTGTCGATACGGGCCTGCATGCGGCTTTGCAGGGGCACGACGTACTCCATGCGCATACGGGAGAGCGTACCCTCGTTATAGCGGTGCAGGTAAACTAGGCACTCGAAGGCCTTTTGCTTGCCGCTGGAGAACAGCCAATAGATTGGGCGCTTCTTGTAGGTTTGTAGGTGGTCTTTGTAGAAACTGGTGGATAGATAGCGGCGGACAGCCTCGTCGGCAGACTCACCAGCCTTACGGCCCAGACTATCAGCAAGCCATTCCATATTCTCTACAAGCGTTTCAGCGCCCCATACTACCTTGACGAAATCGCGCACGCGCTCGGCGGCATCGTCCTCGAACCAGGCCTCGTCAGAGATGGGGATAATGCCGTCGGCATCCGCTGAAAATTTGAGATAGCATGAGGAATCAAAACCAATTCCGCCGCTATGAGCGTAGGCCAAGCCTGGCTCATCTAGGCTGTAGCGACCCATCATGCAGCCCACCACATAAGAGATTAATCGCTGCATGTCTTTTTCACGGTTGGAGCTTGCAAGAGTTATCTGATCATCTTCAACATCTGGGGAAAGATAATCCTGCAACCCATAAACACCGATAAAATATTCGTTATTTTCTCGCTCAAGCGCCACTGCCTCGGCGCGGCCTAACGAAGTAATTTTGGAGTACCTCTCCCAAGACTGACCGAGTGACTCACCATCGCAGTCACCAATTAATAGACATCGACTAAACCCCCATGAATCTTCATAGGAATCCCAGTCAGACGCAGCCACCTGAACTATCTTTTTCAGAACTTCTAAGTTATCAATCGATCTAGGTATTGGCAAACGAGCAATATTACCTTGCTCATAATTGAGCGTCCCTGACAGATAACCTAAAAAAACAGGGGCAACCTTTGAGTTTAAAAAACCCAACACTTGAATAAGCCTATCCTCATCACTCGTGAAAAGCTTCATTCCAGCATCACTAAAAATCGCACCAGCACGACTAAAGCGCGCAGAGAAGTTACCAGATGTAATCTTCCCCCACGTCACCCCAGATTGAAAATATAAATCCTCTGAGGGACAGTGGTTGCCCATCCCCTTTAATATCTTGTAGTCTGCTTCACTAAAAGCAACGACACTGTAGTTATTTCCAAACCACCTTTTAAAAGGGCCGCCCTTATCTATAGGAAACCATTTCTTACCACTAATCCAAGCATCCTTTTTGTCTAAGCAACCAAATCCGACTTTATCAAAATCAACTTCATGCCAAAGACGTATAAACCTATCATTATCGCCTGTCGCCATCCCTTGCCGAACAACTGACAATACATCCAACGCAGGGAATTTTTCAAATGCTGAGCGAGCCTGCTGTGTCGCCCAGTAAGCTATTGGGGATCCTGGGATAACTTTAAAATCTTCCTGTACTGTTCGATCAAATCGCATTTGATTAGCCAGCAATGCTGTCTCCTTTACACTCTCAACCCCATCGGTCAAGCGAAAGAAAGCTGGCTTAAAACCCTGCAAGTACTGACATTGCAATATAAACGCCGTAGTCTGTACCACCTCCCCAGAAATTTCACTAAAGGCTCGCGCACCCAAATGTGCCATGATATTAATTGTGCGGTCAGAAAGAATTTTCTCTCGCATCGCCTGATATGAAGAAAGAAACATCCAGCTTTGCATGGTCACCAAACTGTTGAAACCACTCTGCCTGCATAAAATAAAGCCGCGCTCAATAAACATGGCAAATAAGTCTGCCTTGCTATCAGAGAAGCTTCTCTTAGCAAAATCCTTCAGAGCCTGATTCATGCCCTTCTGCCCCATGTAAGGCGGATTCGCCACGACAGCATCGTATTGCAGAGCAAGTAAGCTAGCCGGCCATGCAAACTGCTCCAGAACTTGGCTGGCATAGCTGCGTGACAAATCATCGCCCTTGCTTCGCACGCTAGCGAGCAAATCGACAATCTTACCCAGCCTAGCCCTAAGAGTATCCGGCACGCTGATTAGCGAACCAAAGGTCTTGCCATGCTCAAACAACTTAATCAGTTGGCGCAAGTCGAGCACAGTCAGCCCCGAGCTGTGCTGAGTTTCCAACTGCCCCCCACCAAACAGCTGCCCCGAGTGAAATGCATCGCCACCTTCAATCTGTATAGCCGCATTGAGTATTACTCGGGCCATCTCCTCATCCGGCAGACCTGCACTTTCCTGAATGGCCATCACATTTAGGTGCGGCGGATTCCCCTCTTCATCGAATAGCCGACGATCATCCTCGCGAGCCTTCATCAGCAAGGCGAAACCAGCTAGCTGAGCAGCACGGTCGTCGATATCCAGACCATATAGGTTCTTTTGCAGGATCAGCCGAGGAATCTCGCGTAGGCGATAGCCCCGCTCCTCATAGATGGCGCGCAGCAGGTTGTAGGCTTCCACCAGGATATGACCGGATCCGCAGGCCGGATCGAGCACGGTCAACGACTCAGGATTGAGCGTGCCACCATCCTCATCCATGCGCACCTTAATCAGCGCATCGAGCTGAGCCTGCACCTCCGGCGTTTGCTCGGCGGGCTCGATGTAGTAGGGCATTTTGTCTTTGAGGTTGGAGCCTGGGTTAGCCATCAGCCAGAGGCGACCGAGACTGTTCTGCACCAGGTACTGAACTATCCAGTTGGGGGTAAACAACTGGGTGGCGGCGGGAATGTCCTCGCTCTTGACCACCTTGCCGATCACTTCGTCCTTTTTGTTGCTGATGTAGAACTGGTAGAGCCAGCCGATGACTTCTACCTCTTGCCAGTCGGCCTCGTCGATATCACTAACCATGTGAGCAATGGGCGAGTCGGTGCGCAGGAGGTTGTCTGGGAGCAGCAGCTCGGTCGCATCGTCCAGCGCCTCGAAGAGGAACGGCATATTGCGGTGCAGCTCATGACACTGGGCGAGGAAAATCTCGCGGTACAGCACTTCGTCCTGATTACCTGCGGTTTTCAGGCGAATAACCTCGGCCTTGTTCAGGCCAGGAAGATCAAGGTGCTGAACGTGATCCAGGATCTCCGGCTGCTGGCCCTGCGGGTGGCTGAGTACACGGTAACCGTGGCTCAGGTAGCCCTTGAGTTCCATAAAGCGAATGGCGACCAAGCGGTTGAACCAGGTATAAGCCAGGGCCTCGACCACGGAGCTGAAGCCCTGCTGCTGAATACGCTGAGCCAGCGCTGAGCGCTGCTTGGCAACACTGACCGGGAACGGCTGGCCAGCAATCAGCAATACGTCGCCTGTTTGTTCGACACTGACCGGCAATGTCGGATCAAGCCCTAGGCGGCGGGCACGCAGGGTGACGGCCTCGATAAAGTCAAGACGGGCCTGGGGGGCGTATTTTTTCAGAGCGGAGCGGTTCATTCGATATTCCTTGCGGGCCTTGGCCTGGTATTTCTGCCGAGCTAGTCAGCCCTATGCCAAAGCTCGCCGGTATCCGACGAACTCAGCAGTATTCATGGATGGTGAGCGCTTCAGAAGTCTTCCGCTGGAGCCTGTTTGACGCTATCCAGCATTTGCTGCTGATAGAGGCCGGGGAGCATGAACTTGATGAGCAAGGCCGACGTCTCTGTGTCCTGCACAACATATAATTCAGCAGTTCGAGCGCTCTTAGGGGCGGCAACAGTGGCCGCGTGAGCTGACTTGTGCATTCTCACTTTCTCAGCGGGCTGCTCAAGAAAGATATAGGTTAATTGGCCTTGATTGAGATTGAGCGTCTCGTAGTCATTGACTTTGGTTTGAAACGCTTGAACATTCCCACTTGAGCGAATGGCTTCAACCATATCGAACTGATCGCGCGTACCGCGCATGCCAACCATGGTGAAGCCTTTGACTAATGCTCCAGTGGCTTTGACATAGACGTCTTGATCAAACTCCGATACCAGCATCACAGCTTGCAAGCGCTCGCGGGATGGAATCAACACCGCACCAAAGATATGGCCCAGGAACTCTACTTCATCTGTACACAGCGCTTTTGCGCCAAAGTCTGCTGAGCAATCGTAATAACCCTCGGCCTCGGTAAAAGCTGACATGGGCGCATCGTATGCCCAGGACTTGAATAGCTTGGGTTGCTCAGCGGCAACCGCTTGGGATACGAGCAAAAGGCCTGCACAAACAGCAATCAAAGTACGCATGAGGAATTCCTTTTCAGGGGCAGATTTTCCACCTACCCAGCCTACTGGATGGGCAGGTACGATCAGTATTAACGTATTTCTACACGCTGATTATCAGCGATTGCCTGCTCAAGCTCTTTACGCAGCTTGGCGAGGAAGTTCTCGATATCGGCCTGGGTTTCGATATAGCCGGAGCCCGCAAGCAGCTGAGCATCAACAACCCGGCGCTTTTTGACAGGTACGACCGGCGCGACAACAGCCGCAGGCGAACTGGGTAGATCAGCAGCAGGCTCGGCCACTGGCACACCTGAGTTACCGCTACCCGATATCACCGGTTTGGCCGCCGCTGCGCTGGCTGCGGCCTTGGCTCTGGCGGCAGCCTGTTCAGCTAACAGGTGTAGATGGTCGATGGCTGCATCAGCCAGGTCGCGAGCTTCATCCTGCATCTGGCTGATATGGGCCAAGCTGCGCTGTTTGCTAATGCGCTGCCGGAGGTTTTGCAGGGCGAGCAGGCTCTTGTTGCGCTGATCCGTGCTGGCTTGTAGGTCATCCAGTTCAGCGGTGACCTTGGCCAATTGCTTACCCAGCCAGGCATCCGCGCGCTCGTGGGCCTCTTTGAGGAAACCGTCGTTGATCTGGGTGATCGTTTGAATCAGCCCTTCACCTTCACGAATCAGATTGAACGGAGCCTTGGCGCTGAGGATTTCGTCGATGCGTGCTAGGGCACGAGCGGCTTTTTCATCCTTCTCCAGCTTGGGCCGGTTGGGCTGGAAGTCCCGCTGCGCCGCACCTAGCTTGTCCCAGGCGGTTTTCTGGCTGCTGTAGAAGTTATCCAGGTCACCATAGCTGTCAGATAGGTCGAGCAGCGCACTGCGTTCCTTGAGGAACAGTTGGATAGCATCGAAGCTATCCGGCGCAGCCTTGAGTTTGCCAATCAGCTTGATGCCCTGGTCGATGTCATCCAACCCCGGGTACTGGCCGGTCTGTGCCAATGCACGCCACTGTTTGAACTCACTTTCCCAGCTGGCCAAGCTGCTTTGCAGATGGCTATAGAGGCTGTCTTCGCCATCCGGGGCGATCTTCTGAAACACCTCTTTGAACTGCTGACGAGCTTTTTGCAGCTCGCCTGAACCCACCTGCTGACGCTTCTGAATTTCAGTGGTGCGCCAGCGAGCCGGGGTGGAGATTTCATTCCAGATTTGCTGCGGGGCCAACGGGCCACCGTTGCCGATCAGGCTGACTTCGCCTTTGAGCATCAGCCTTACGATCAGCAATACGGTTTCCCATTCTGGCCAACCATAAGGGCGACGACCGTAGTGGGTCTCCGCGAGGTCATGCAGGACGATGCGACGCGATTGCCCCGCCAGCAGTTCAATGTGCTGACTCACCTCTTTCAGTGCGCGTGGATTAGCTTCGCCGGTGCTCTCCAGGCCCAGGCCCGGCGTTTGCGGCGTGGCCAGCATGGCCTGGATTTCTTTCTGCGGATCGCTGCTCAGGTGCTGGATGTAACCCAGTTTGCTGAAGGTATTACGCACTAGGTAGTCGAGCGCTTCTTCGGCCAACATCGGCGCACTGGACGCTTTGGTTTCCAGCTTGTTGCCTGCAACGTATACCTCAGCTTCACGCAGCAGACGATCCACGGTGGTACTCAGACGCTGGCGGCGCTGGCGGTTTTCTTCGGCACGATCCTGAAGGATGCGCTTGGTGTTATGCGGCAGCGTGCCGTCGTTTTTGCGGGTGATGTATTTGTCGGTTTGCAGGTACAAACGCAGCTCGCGAGCCAGATCGCGTTCGTCCTCCAGGCGCAAGAGCACACTGCCCTCCCCCTGACTGGATTCAAGAATGCAGCGTTGCTCGCTCCAGGTGTCTCGATCATCCACCAGGGGGCTGATAACCGAGATCAGCAGATCACCATCAACACGGTTGCCCAGGGGGTGAAGATCACACTGGCGGTTGAGGCCAAAGTCTTTGCCGTTATCGGGGAAGCGGAACTTGCGCTGACCACGCAGCGCTTCATCAAAGAGCAGCTGACCCAGCTCGCGGGCCTCATCAGCGCTGGTGAGGTCGACATCCTTGATCTCACGGCTGATGTCGCGCTCTTCGTTGGTCAAGAAGAAGAAGTCATCACCGTTCCGGCTGACCAGGGTTTCCTTCTCCAGGCGCTGGAGGCTGTCTTCGATCTGCTTGCGCAGGCCTTGGCGGTCAGCGTCGATCTCATCGATAAACAGAGTGATCAGGTTATCGACGTTACCCTTGATCTCATCGACGTAGCGGATGAGGAACAGGGTCTTCAGCACCAGCGGGTCGAAGTCTTGCAAGCTTGGATTGCTCGCGGCGTTGTCGATGGTCGACTTGACCACGCCCTCAAGGAAGCCTTCGATGGACGGATAGAAGCGGTAAAGCGGAACCAGGACGCCGATGTTGTTTTCACTGACGGCCTTGGCGGCTGACTGAAAGGCATCCAGCAGCGAGCGCTCACCTCGGGCCAGGTGGGTGCCGGTGGCACCGGCTTTGCGGATGCTTTCAAAGATGCGCTGCACGAGCTGGAACTGGTACGGCACAAAGGGGTAAACGGCGGCGAAGTTATCTTCGTCGCTGAACGCTTTATAGGTGCGCCCGGTGTTGGTGAAGCTGAGCTGGTTGCGCAGAATGTCGGCCTTCTCGCGGTAGATCTTGCGCAGGGCATCCTTGGGCTCAGGTTCTTTGTCGAGCAAACGACGCTGAATGACCTCATCGACGTTGCCGCTGGACAGCGACAGACGCGTTTTGAAGCGACCCTGAATTTTGGAGAAGTCGTTGGCCTTGGAAGCGCGGACTTCACCCAATACGGCATCGATATCTTCCTGCGAAGTGACCAGAACCCAGGCACGACCACCGCAGACCGTACCGAGGTTCTCGGTGATGGTTTGCAGGCTGAGCATCAGATGGGTGTCCTGCCCAATGAACTGGCCGACTTCGTCCACCAGGAACACGATGCGCTGATCCTTGCCGCGCTTATCCAGGTATTCCTTCACCCATTTGGCAAAGCTTTCGACATTAAGGCTGAAGTCGTTTTCGAAGCGCTCCACCCAAGCGTCGGCATCTTTGATTTCCTGCCCGAGGGTTTGCGACAGAGCAGTAGCCAGTGCATCAACCTGGAAATGATAGGCGTCGCGCTCGTCTTCCCAGGTGGAACCTGACGCGTCGGCAAACGCCTGCTTGAACGCAGCAAACTTGCCTAGGTCATCCAGGTGGCGCTCCATGTGGGCGATATGCGGGTGATCACCGCAGAAGCCCAAGCGCTCATTGAAGATCTTAAGAAAGACACGAAGGATGGCATCGCGGCCATCACCGCTATCAGCCTTGCTGTCGATGTTGAACAGCAGCACATCGGTCTCGGCGGCGATGGCACGCTTGATGTCGGCAGCGAGCATCGGGTCGGCAATTTTGCGCTCGAAGAAATCGATGGCCTGCCGCGTTTCGCCGTCCTTGCTGACCTGCTTGTTCTCCAACAGGTAAGAGAGGATTTTCAGGAAGTGCGATTTACCCGAACCGAAGAAACCAGAGATCCACACCCCCACTCGCCCAGACGCATCCTGGGGGTTGTCCAGGGCCGCCAGGTAGCTTTCAAAAAAGCTACGCAGGTGCTGATCCAGCTCACGGGTGATGACGTACTCATCCAGCTCTTGCCAGACGGACTCAGCATCATCCTGATCAGCCTTGATCACGCCATTGATGGAGCGGTGAATGGAGCGGGTAAACAGACTCTTGATTTGCACGGTGGACATCCTTTTCAGCTCACCAGACGGAAAGCACGGTAATAAGGTTTCTCGCCCAGCTGACCGAACAGCTTTAGCGATTGGCCGTCATAGAGGCCTGGATAAAACACCACCAGCGGGGTCTGCCCCATGAAAGGCTGGAGGTTGTTCAGGAGGTTGTGGGTGCGGATCAGTGGATAGGCACTGCCGACACCATTGATGACCAGCAAGCCGTACTCACTGGGCGGATAGCGATCAACCAGTTCTTTGGCCACCTTGCCTGCATCCAGTGGTGCCTTGAGGGCTTTTTGCAGAGCCTCGTCGCCCTTCTGCGCTTGCAGGTCGATGGACTTATCCAGCAGCTTGCGGTTGTTGAGCATTTCCAGCAGCAGTTCAAACAGGTTGATGAACGCAACCTTCAGCTCTGGGCGACGTTTGCTGATAGCACCTTCAAGAAACCGGACATGCTCGCGCACCTTCACCTCGTCCTGCGGCGGATAGTCAAAGGCGTAAAAAGGAACCTCATTACCCAGGCCTTGGCCACCGAGAAAATCATCGGAGGTAACCTTATCCAGAATTTTATTGAGGCGTTCATCGAGGTCGTTCACGGGCATACCTGGAGGCAATCGAGCACGTACTGCTCATTGTGTTGACGTAAATAGTGAAGAACCGCTGGTTCAATCTGCTGACTGCGTAGGCGCAAGCTACGGGTGTTCTCGATGAACCCAGCCTCCGCCAACATACGCATGGCATTTTGCCTTAACTTAACCCGTGTGGAGTCGCTGAGGGTAGGCATGTTCGGCTGCGAACGCAGGCTGTCTTCGATGTAGGCATCCCAATGGCGTGCTTCCAGGTGGGTGGCGAAGCGACGGAACTGGTCACGCACGACGGTACGCAGGAAATCGCCAAATAAGGGCGAGAATTTCACGGTAGCAGCCAGGACGGCATGGGTCGCAACAGGCATGCTGCCGTCACGCACCAATTGCCAGAGATCTGCATCCATCGTTTGCAACCGGGCACGCGCCAAATCGGCATAGCTCGCTGCCGTCTTGGCCGTACGTTTTTGCAGTACATTCAGCTCATGTACTTGCTTTTCCCATTCTTGAGCTTCCACTCCCTGCAACAGCAGGCCAGCAACGATGCGGGTCTCGGGCACAATTAATGAGCATTTGGTGAAATTGGCCAGGTAAAGAGTGCTCATAAGGGCTTCGAACTCATCAACGACATCAAAGCGCCTATTTTGAGTGCCGGCCGGACTGAGCGCCAGCGACAAACGCCCTAGCGCCGACCACATTCAAGAGTGCAAGGTGATGGGCAAATCGAGAAGACACTCGATACAACGCGCATGACGAGTTCTTGCTCTCGTGTCGTTCCTTCTGTCGATAGGCACACAAGACCGACCATTCCGGATCGGCAATAGCCGATTGAGCTCAGCAGGCGCTGGTGGTTTTACCAGTGAGTCGATTTCAAGGCCACCATCCCCGCGGCCTCACGTTCCTTCATTATGGACGGTGTTTCAGCTCGGTCAGGCGCGCGGTATAGCGGATCGAGTCGTACTGGCTGCCCCGAGGTCGCGGTAGTGGATCAGCCTCTTGTGCGACGCCGCTGACGTGACATGCAGCGCCTGCTCCAGGCATCCAGCACGAGCCGACCTTCATGCTGGCACTGGCGCGGGGCGCAAAGACGTCGATGACGGGGAGGCCGGGAAGGGGGACATCGAAACGCTCATGCCTGTGCTACGTCTATCCTAAGGGATCGTATCTCGTTCGCGTTGCGCAGCTCGCCATACCCTCGCCCGGGCGCTTCGGAGCGCTCCCGCTAATCAGAGTCGAGGCCAGATGATAGAAAGCTCGCGATGGACTGCGGAAGAATGATTGAAAAAAAACTGAAATCTCAATATAAGTGACTTGAAGTAAAAAACAAACACAACATCTTGTGTTTTAGCCAAAAAAATTTTGGCCGTTTCGTTTTTTTGTTGTCAAACCTTAAGCCGCAGCCTGTCGGCCGCGAAGGAGGCGATCCCTAGGGAGAGGGAGGTGCCAGCTGCACATGCTCTTCAAATTTAACGGTCGTGCTTGATCAATGGATGCCACAAAATCGCGTCTCATCTGACACAAAAAATTCAGGCTTCACATCACTCGCTTTTTTTTGTTCTCAAATATATAGATCCGTCTCGCGAATTTTTTTTCAACCCCCTCTGTTTTGATTTTCCGACGAACGGTCGCTATTGGCAAATAGTCAATACTCATAACGGCGTTACTTTCCTTTTAAAATCAGGATGTTACGAATGTAACTAGCCAAAACGACGCTGCACTTCAATTCGTGTTTATTTTCGGTTCCGACTGGCTTAAAAAGACAAATCTTCGCGTCCAGCTGCCACTGCCACCCGCTCCCAATCGGGCACCTCTAAAAACACATCCGGGCTGAGCCAGGATGCGAAAGTGCAGCTCCTTGGCATCCGAACGCCGACTTGGGCGCTCGCAGAGCATCGTGAATGGCCGGTTGCATCACGCAACCGGTGCCCGGTTCAGGTCATTTCCAGCAGGCTCGACATCCGCTTGAGGTTGTAAACCGCCGATTTGACTATCAGGCCAAATTGGGCTCGCGCCAGACCAATGCTCCGGATTATCTTGCCGCCCATCTGCGCGAGGCTGGCAAAGACATGTTCGACGCGGGCTCGGGGGCTGGCTATGCGCTTGTTTTGTGCCTTGCCCCGCTCCCCTATAGGCTTGCCAGCCTGGCCCTTGCGCTGGATATGCGGTCGCCAGCCGATCATCCGGAGCCACTGCTCTCGGGGCTTATCGTGATAGCCGCGATCCGCCCAGAAGACCCGGCTGCTGTTGTTCCGGTCGAGCACATCCACCAGATGCCGGGTATCGGCCTCGCTGGCATCGCTCACCCTCACGCAGCGAATGAGCTTGTGCCGGCGATCCAAGCTGACCGAGAGCTTGTAGCCGAAATACGACTTGCCGTGCTTCTTCGTCCAGCGCGCTTGGACATCCTTTTGCCGCCGTTTGGCGGGCGACCATTCGACCGGTACCGCCTGCTCCTTCACCACCGCTTCCTCATCGGCCGTGTTGTGCTGAATGGGTGCGCGAACGATGCTGGCGTCGATGATCTGCCCCTCGCGGGCCCGGAATCCATGCTGCTGCAACTGGCGCTGCACCTCGGCAAAGATCTGATGCTCGACGTTGGCCTGTACCAGGCGCTCGCGAAAGACCCAGATCGTGTTGCGATCCGGAAATCGCCCGGAGTGCTTCAGCCCGGCAAAACGCTGGAAGCTCATGCGGTCGATCAGCTGGAACTCCATCTGCTCATCGGACAGGTTGAACAGCTGCTGGAGCACCAGAAGGCGGGTCATCAACTCCGTTGGATAGGGAGGCCGACCGCCCTTGGCCCGACTGGGCCTGGGCGCCCAGCGGTCGATCTCGGCTGCCAGGGCCGTAAAGTCCACATGCTTGTCCAGCAGGGCCAGTGGATCGCCCAGGCTGTCCAGCTTGGCTTCACGTTCCTGGTCGGCAAACAGACTGAGCATGGGCAGAGCTCCGGAGGATCAAGGGCGCGCCGATTTTTCCGTGAGGTGGCCGGTTTTTAGAGGCCCCCTAATATGGGAGCTTCCCCCATTAGCAGAGCAGCGCTCTGCACAGCGCCGCCTGGGCTTATCCATATCAAATGACTGATATAAACCCAAACCTGAATATAAGTAACTTTCAATATACGACAAGCCTCTAACCGATTGACAAAGTAGAAACGTATAGCTCACCATATATACATTATAAAAATAATAAGGATAAAAAATGCGCTATCATTATCTGATAAACGGAACAACGTGCCACTTTCATTACGACAAGAACGAACCTCTTCATGAGGTAGAAAGCATCACCAGCCTGTTTAACCTAAGCCAGGAAACCAAGAAAACCTTAATTCAGGCTTGGCATGCGCGCATAGTTTTCATGCCCGATAGAGATCCTTCAATGAGCTATGCCCCCGTCAGCTTCTCAAAATGCATTCCAGAAAAGTTTCTGGATGATTTTATTCGTCAGGCTGATGCTAAACAAACAGCAGCAAGCATCCTTCGCCCTAGCTCCCTAGCCGCACAAATCATTAATTATCGCCTTGATTCGATCGTTGGCAATACCACCGCTCAGCATGCATATGCTAGCGCTGCCGTTCGAAAGACTGTTGAAAGCGTTTCCGGGAAAATGTATCGATTCGTTTATAACGCAATGGACATATCTGAGAAAAACAAAAAACTCAGCGAAGATCAGGTCAATGCGTGGCTGCACATAAAAAGCCTCTTACCAAAAAGGTCAGCCCCCATCAACGAACGTCATTTGTTCGCTTTGTTTCTCATGATTGCGCCGCATTGGCCGGCTCAGGGAGTCCTTGCAGTGACTCATCAGCAGACAAAGATAAACGATGTCGTCTGCAAGGTTATTGAGGTAATGAGGAAAAAGGAACTCACTGATAACGAGAAGTCTTTTGTGTTTCTCGAAGCCATTAGGAATATAACCATCGGCCACTTCCTTAAAAAAGACTCTACAGATACTGAGCTGGGATGGTAAAGCCTGGCGCAGAAGCCCCAGGCATTGAGCTAATTAACCTTAGTTACACAGCTCACCCTCTATTAGTTTTCTTTTGACGGGTTTGGATCTAAGGAAATCATCAGCTGCACTCATGCCGTCCTTCTCCAAGCGATTTGTAGCCCTGCGAATGATAGAAATATGTTTTTCTAGACCAAACTCGTGAGCTATATGGGGCAAGCTTCTGCCATGTGTCATTTCTGAAAACGGAAACGACCTAGAGGGAGTGCGTATTCCGGTACAACAGTCGTGGCGATTCGACAACGTGAACCGCTTGGCTGAGTCGAAGTACCCCTGTGGGTGAGTTCGCCGAACACGTCTAGCGATATACTCAAGTGCACATTTTTTAATTTTCTCAATCAGCACCTCATAACCGCTCTCTTGGACTTTATTTGCGGCGATTGCTGCATCTACAGCGGAAACATGAACACACATGGTCAACCTCATTATCTGAATAGGAATTGTCGAAGGCCGTGCCTATAGCGATAAGCGAACATAAATAGCGATGGGTATACATACCTATCGCACCTAGCTCCCCAACTGCTTCCATTTCACGACCTCCACTATCTATCCAGCAGGGCGTACCAATCCGTTTAGGCTTCCGCGCCAACACGCCAAAATTATCATATTTACGATTATTGTCAACACTCGCATCGCGTGTTATCGTTTTTGCAATCATCCCTGACTCAAACCGCCAGCACAGCACGGAGGAACCGCGCTTTGCACACCACATGAACGGAGCATTCCCATGAGCGTTACTGCCCTGGAAACCACCCAAACGACTACACCCTCACCGCTTCCACCGGGCGTCGAACGTCATGGAAAGTCGCTAAGGATCAATTTCATGTATCGCGGGAAACGCTGTCGAGAGGTCGTCGAGCGCGGTCAGTTTGATGAGCTGAGCATCGCGATGGCAGCTCGCTTACGCCAGCAGGTGGTCGACGCGATTGCGGCAGGACGTTTCGACTATTCAAAACGCTTTCCTGACTCCACAACGGCCAAGCGGCTGCTTGCGATGGAGGTTGCACAGGAGCAGGCAGTTTCCGCCGAGCACGCTCATAAAAACATCCGTCATATGACCGTAGCCGAAGGGGTCGAGGCTTGGTTGATGACGCAATCGTCAGGCAAATCGAAAAGCACGGCTATCAATTACCGAAGCCGCGCCAGGCATGTCCTTCTGAGCTTCGGAGATCGGCGCCTGGCGGACGTGACAACTCAGGAGCTACAGCAATTCAGAAACCAGCTGGTACGAAGTAGAGCGAACCCCGCAGGCTTATCGCCAAAGTCAGCAAACGATGTTCTAACCGTTGTTCGGGGAGTTTGGGAGGATGCCAGGAAGAACGACATCACCCTCTCCAACCGGGCTGATGGCATCACCAACCATCGCATGGAGGTCAAAAGCATTGCTGATCCGTTTGATCTCGACGAGATGCAGAAGCTCCTTTGGGCCGATCCGCAAAACATGGCATCAGCCCGGATGGTGGTGTGTAACTGCTGGCTCGGACTGTCGCGCTCGGAATTAATCGCATTAGCAGTCGAGGACATCGACCTACCGCGCAGGAAAATCTCAGTCCGCCGAGCGTTCGTGCAAGGCGAACACAAGGCACCGAAGGTTTTGTCGAGAGCCCGTGAAATTGACGTTCTGGATCCGGCAGTCGATCTGCTTCGTCAGATTTTAACTGATGCCCAGCATGCACCGATTGAGGAGATAGAAGTCACTCACCTGGACAACCTCACCATCGGCAAGGAACAGGTGCGCCTGCTCTTTCGCAATCCACGAACAGATATGCCCTGGAGCCCGTCCGCGCTGGATCGATGGTTTAAAAAACACACTGCAAAAGCTGGCGTCAGATACCGAGGATTCAATCAAAGCCGGCATACGTTCGCGAGTCGGGCGCTTTCTCACTTTGCAGAGCCCCAATGGATAATCAGGCAGCTGGGCCATACCGACGATCAAATGCTCAGGAATCATTACGGAAAATGGATGCCGAGCGAGATGACCGCCGCCTCCTCTGCCGTGATGGCGCTCGACAAGGCCTTAAGCGACAAGTGGGACAAACACCGCACCCAGCCCAATGCGGAAGTGGAGGCCCGGCGCGCTCACGTGGCATGAGTAGCCGTGCGAGGCAGCCGCTTCCGGCAGCTTGAGCGCTATGGTGTTACAGGAAGCGGATCCAAAGCGGCACAAACCTGTTGGCCGGTGTCATTGTCGAGGTAACTGACGCCCATCTTGAGTGCCGGATCCAGCTTCGCGATGAATGCAGAAGTTACGTAGCTCAAATACCTGTACTGATGCCCCTCGTACATGAAGGCTGTGATCCCATGGCCTGCGTTGTAACGATCATTCTCCTCTCGCAGCCACTCGACAAAGCCTTTTTGCGACGCAGGGAGCTTGGCGTTGCGTACATTCTCCAAGTGGCTCCCCAACACCGACGCCACACCCTCGGCAACCAGGAACAAAACCCTCGTCCTCCTGACCAACCTTTGCTGATCGTACGCGCGCACGTCAGCAGCGAATATTTTGTTCGCCTCCCACCGGGATAAAAGCGTTGGACTACCGACCTCAAACGAGATGAGCGACTGCATCTTCCCACCAAAAAATAAGACATGAGCTTGGATGAAACCGACCGGCGCTGATGGCCCTACATCAGCATCAGTGAAGGGACGGGGGAGCTGAATGAATACCGTTCAGAAGAATCGTCAGCATCGTATAAAGCGACTCAAGACCGCCCTCCTCTCGAAATGTCACCACGACATACAAACTACCGCTATACGTGTGCAGCAGCCAAAACTCTCCGTAGCGGTGCGCCTCGACTACTTGCGAGGTTCGAATCCTATGACCGTCCGCGAATCGCCCATGCATATCCTTTCGAGCATGGCCGTAAGTGATGCCGAGGCCGCATCCAGCAAGGAAATAACAGTCGCTCAGATAAGCTGTCACCGGGCGACCGAAGGACGTATTCAGGGCACGTCGCAGCTTGGCTGCTATAGGCTCGTCCTTGGTTGGGTTTGGCATCTTCATATCGTCAGCTCCAGGCCAGGATTGAATCCAGTTTCTTCACCTGGATAACCACGAGGGTTTCGCCCGCCAGGATGACCACATCGGCGTGCGTGAAACCGGCCAGTAAAGGGCGCTCCCTTCAAGATGCAAATCTGACGGGAGATGAATACGCATGACAGGACTCGCTTGTGCGTGGAAAGCATCTGGGGCCACTAACGGCTAGCTGTCCAACCAGTAGTCGTCGCGAGCAATACGCCCAAACTCACAGTCGTCATGCTGCTGTGTGTCGTCGAATAAATGGTGTATGCGCCGCTCCTGCCGCAGGTACGCCAAGGTCATGAAGAAGCAGGTCTCACACATCCGGACACGGTAACGCTCCCCGTCATGGCGTGCGCCATATCCCCAGTGCGCTTGCAGCACACCGAACTGCTCACCGTACCCAGGCACCCGCGTGGAGGTACCACAGATGTCGCAAGGCACATCGGGGTGTCGGTTGTCTGGTACGTCCATGCCTCCCAATATCGGACTGAGCATCAAAAAATCTTCAACACAGTCGTGAGCTCGGCGCTTTTGCGAACCCCCGGGCCAGCAAGCACATATCGCGTATTGCGCGTTCTGAAAATGCACCCATCAGCAAACTCAACCAGTTGCGATGTTCGTACCCAGTCACCCTGTTGGAAACGGCGGGCACTGTCGTACAACACGCGGCCGGCATACACCATCGCCGGCTGTTGCCCGGACGCCCTTAACGTTTCTCGTATCGAGTCAGGGATGATGAGATCGATCCAGATCCAGTCACACACAACACAGAATGGCATCTCATCAAACAACGCAGCCGCTGAACCGCGAGCGCACGCCTCTGCCAGCGACATCTCGATGCCAGGCATTACCTCACCCGGGGCGTATAGCAAATGAGATACTTTCTTTAAATCGTCCATATCCTCTTCCCTAACTGAACCATAAACATCTAACGAGGCAGAATTTTGGCGAAACTCCCCTGCCCTGGTGAACAACCTGTCCCAAGGATGAAAAACTTGTGTCCCAATGAATATCAGTTCTGACTATTATCTATATATAGCTTGAAGATCGAATAGGCGGTTTATAGTTATTAACCCTAAACCACTTTAAAGAGCTAGGCTGGGCAGACGACAAGCCGATCAGGTTGGTCAGGGCTATAGATCCACGGCTCGTTAAAGCGGCCCCACTTAATAGCATCAATCAACGGTTTAACATCGCTGTCAAAATAAGAAGACGTGAGATGGCAATACCTCAGATCAGCCCCGGTCATGGAGGCGCCTAGAAATGAGCAGTGCGAAAAATAGGAGCACCGAAAATCTGTTCGCTCAAGATTAGCGCCGCCGAAGTCAATCTGGCCGAGCCGAATCCCAGGCGCGATCACCCCTGTATCGTCGGACGAATAAAACTTGGCATCGCGAAGGTCAGCGCCAACGAAACTGCTCACCGAACCTGCCCACAGGCCCGAGACCAGCGCACCTTGGGCTCTCAAGCCAGCGAAGCTAATGTTAGCTCTGAGCAGTCGCGCACCAAACCGCCACGCCAGTGCGTCACTGAACTCAAAACCATCGAAGTTGGCACCTTTAAGTTGTGCGGCTACCGCGAGGGGAATTCCGGCGTTCAAGGCTTCTTCAATCGCCTCAATGCAGCGCGAGTACGCTTGGATAGAAGGTCGAACAGGACGAAAGGTATGCCATATCCCCGCTTGAAGATTGAGGTCAATGTATGCCGCCAGATTTTCCTGATTTATCAGAAAATGGTCATAACTGTCGAATCCCCATTGTCGGGCGATCAGCTCAAGGAGTTGGTTGTGGCTAGGAATGAAACCGGAAACGAAACCTTCGTTACTTAACATCTCAATAGGAGCCTTATGGCCTAGCACTATAGTGCTACGAAGCTTGGCCGCTTCTACCCTTAACCCTATCAGACCGACCAGCGGACTCGCCATTTTGTCTTCCCCAACCAATTGAAAGTGCGTGCATAATCGGAGCGAGATACTTGGACGTCAAGCACTTTTTAATGCACTCCAAACAAATTTCTGAAGAGCGCTAATTGTAATTAGTGTTTATTGACAAGATCCCCAACAAAATATCTTTAACATACAAACCATTATCTAAACTACACGCCGCGTGTATTACTGATTATCGTGATAGAAAACAGTCGCCCTGCCCGACCTTTGATCAGGCTAGGCACCGAAAACTGGGCGAGCATCGCGTGCCCCAAAGCTATCAAAACCGCAACGAACCAGGAGTTGAGATGATTACGTTTGATCTGAGCACCAACTACGCCGAAGCCCTGCTGCACCACGCTCGCACTTTCGAACCTCAAAGCGGTGATCCCCGGGAGGACATGCGACTTAAGGACGCCCTTGATGATCTAGCTGAAGCGGTACAAAGCCATCTTTATCCAGCAACTGGTCTGGAAGTCCCATGAAGCCTTGTTACCAATCTGTCGTGACGCTTCTCTGATGATGGCTGAGGAGCTCAGACGTCTGAAGAAACGGTACGAGGCCAACTCAATCATTGTGTCGCGGATTCCGCTAACTAGCTGCTTACCCGTCCGACCTCACCATCGGACGTGACATTGCATGCCCTTGAAGATCAAGGGCTGGCATTCATCAAGCGCGCCCGCTAGCGGTGAGATCACGGATGCATTTTTTGGCACTGGATCCACGACTCACCTCGCCGGTGAACCGAGGGGGGCATCCGGAACATTCGATAAACAGAATCGCAAGACCTGCAAAATCGCATTTGCGATATCAAATTATCGTAAATGCGTTGACAGACAAGCCAGAGCTCCTTACGATCTCTCGTACCTCAACAAGGAACCCACCATGGATTTCAGCCTCGATAGCGTCGGCAAGCGAGTCGCTTGCGCGCGAAAGTACCGCAGTCTGACTCAGCAAGAACTAGCTGATCGTGCCGGCATTGCGCAGTCGAGTCTGGCGTCCCTGGAAGCAGGGCGAAACAAAGGCTCACGTAGCCTTGTGAGCCTTGCGAAAGCGTTGGACGTGCCGGCCGAATGGCTAGACAGTGGCCAAAATCACGAACAAATCATGGCTCTGCTGCGCGGCAACTTGCACCAGATGTCGTCAGCAGCCGAGCAAAGCGTGCAGCGAATGCTTAAGAGTGCCGTTCCCGGCGAGCAGAGCACGGCATATTCGCAATCCAACACCGTTCCTAAAGGAACAGAGCATTCGATAGGTCTAAAGCTGCTGGCCTGGACAGCTCGTTCTCTTCTTGACCCCGACACTGCTTATAAGCAAAACCTAGAGCAACAGCGTCGTTTTCAGTGGCCCTTTCCGCATAGCTCGCGCGCGTTTCTGCTCCGTGCTACACGAAATCTCCACATTCCGAATTTGCGCGAAGATGACTTTCTGCTCATTGAGCCCGACGCTCCAGTTTTGGCTGGGCGAGACATTGTGGTCGTACGCTCTGATGACAACATTCTGCTAGGCCGCGTCATTGACACACCAAGCGGACAATTTCTGCTTCTCGCGATTAACGCGGGCGACGAAGAGCTGCTTCCTCTAGATGCGAGCTTGCGCGCAGCGGGGGTTATCGCAAGTCGACTCCAGAGGTTTTGATTATTTCGCCTCGAATTATCGTTTTTACGTTAGATTGAGCGTTTTCCAGGTGAGATTTTATAGCTAATGCGCCGAATAATGCGACTAAGAGAGGTAATCCACGTGTGCGGGATAGCGCGTAGCACCGTTTATCTGTGGATGAGCGAAGGACGATTCCCTTTGAGCCGGCTAATAGGTGGCGGCTCCGTCGGGTGGTGCAGCAACGAGATCGAGCGATGGGTAAGCCTTCGACTCGATGACGAAGAGGTTGTCCAGGAGAAAGACCATGAGCACTCATCAAGAGCTCATCAGCATTAAAGAATTTCAGAAGCGGGTATGGGGAGAGAATGGTACACCCTTAAGTCGCCAATCTATCCGCAACCATTTACTCAACTGCAAGCTGCCGGGCAAACAGGTAGTGGGTAATTGGTACGTCGACTGGAACCAGTACCAATTGCAAACCACTGACATGTTTGTCGAGCAAGTACTTGCGGGTAGGTATTGATGTCTCGTCCCCGTAAAAAAGCAAATCGTGACCTGCCCTTGAATTTGTACTACAGCAAGGACACAAAGAGCTATCGCTATAAAGATACAATTAAAAACAAGTGGCACAAATTTGGCCATGACCGCCAGAAAGCCATCAAAAGTGCACAAATTCTCAATGCAAAACTGATGATCAGCAGAGATTTGATCGAGGCAGTGATGGCGGAGCACACCCTCACGCTACGACAGTTTATTGATGACTATCGTGAGAAGGTTCTACCAGAGAAAAAGCTGAAAGCAGCGACGCTCGATCTTTATAAAATCCGACATCGTCAGATTGGTAATGCCCTAGGTGATAAACCCCTGAACATGATCACGCTGAAGCAAATCAGTGATTTCCTGGACGGGTTCTCGCCGCGCGCTAGCAACCAGACACGGGCCAGCCTCATCGACCTCTTTAACCATGCAGTTGCACGAGGCCTCTTAGAGAGCAACGTAGCTGCCAAAACCATGAAAAGGAGCGAGGACAAACAACGTAAACGCCATACAAAGGAAGGCATCAAGGCAATCCGCGAGCATGCCCCGCAGTGGCTTAAGAACGCCATCGACCTGGCACTGGTCATTTCGCAACGCCGCTGCGACCTACTGAATCTCCGTTTTGATGGGATCAAAGATGGCTACATGTACCTTATCCAGCAGAAAACAGGCGATCAAACCGACTCTGCCTGGTTAAAGTTGGAGATCACTCCAGCGTTTCAGAAAGTGATCGATCAGTGTCGGGATGATGTGGACTCACCTTTTCTGATCCATAGAAAACCAGATCGCAAGCGCGAATATGCCAACAAAGAGCATCCCACTCAGATCACTGGACACTATCTGAGCACCGAATTCAAAAAAGCGCGGGATGCCGCACGTTGCTACCCACAATACGGCGCAAAAGAGATGCCGGGTTTGCATGAAATTCGCGGTACGTCATTGAAGATGTACCAAATGGCGGGCAAAGATGCACAGAAGATCGCCGGCCATGCCAGTCCTGATATGACCTTAAACTACCTCAAGGGGCACGAGTTCGCCGAATGGGTTGAAGTTTCTCCAGATCTCGACATCAGCGAGTTCACAGACGAATAAGCCACATGCCGCTTCTACTTAGCTGTCACTGCCAAGATACAAGTTGAGCAGCACAACTTCGGCTTTACTTCGGCGCCAGCTCTCGCTACTGCTCGGTTAGTGGTCAGTGACGTCTTTCAGCGCATGAAACCCATGGAGCTCCTCATCCCAGAGGTAGCCGCCAAGCTTCGAGATACTGACAAACCATTCGCGACGCTCGCCATCAATGTGGAGAACAATCCGGCGATTGCTGACGAAGTCGCCGTCGAAGCTCATTGAGTACTCATCGATCTGCAATTTCTCGCCCGGCGCAATCAAGGCAGAAACTGCAATTCCGTCCTTGAACGCAGAGCCTGCTGCCCGATACTCATTGACGCCATCATCCGTGCTCGCAAACGCACAGAGCGACCGGCTGAGATAAGTGACGGGCTTCGCTGTTCGATTCACCAGCCCTACGGGCTGTTTGTCTGAGCACCGTGGGAAAAACGGTATTGCTAAGTACAAGCCAGAAGGCAGCTCCTGCTCGTAGGCGTCAAGGTTAGCCCCCGCGATCAAATCAGCGATCTGTGCTCGACGTTGCGATAGCAGAGCGAACACGTCGTCATCCATTCGGGGGCGAGCGCCGAGAAAAGACTCAAGGGCATCGCACGCAGAGTTCACCCGGGCGTAACGAGCCAGCGTATCAACGTGACGCTCCGCCACCATTGGATGGCAGTCACTGGCCAAGCGTGATGCCCGGCTCATGACTTCATCATAAATCGGTCGGTGATACATCTGATCCTCGCAGTGGTAAGCCTTTATCGCCTAAGCAGAAAAATTTCCTCGTCAGTTCCCTATCGCAGCCACCAGCAGCGAACAAATACTGAGCCCGTCTTCACCGCAGGCCTTAGACAGGCTGACTCCTAGAGGAAAATCACAATGAGCTTTAAAAGCGACCGCGACAACCATGCAAACCAACTGAATGAAAACAACGATGCGTACTGGCAGTCGCGTGGCTATGACGAGCGCCCGGAAGACTGGGAAGACCGTTCGGACGAGGATCAATGAGATATCTCGCGGCATCCCCCTGGCAGCCGGTATGGAGTCGATAATCGACTAGATCTAGCGCGTTTCGTAACACCCGAAAAAACTCATTACAGACAGCTCGGCTGATTGCCCAAGAGCACCGCCTGCTGTTGCCCAGGAAAAGGGAAAGATCATGTTGAAAATCAAATTCGTCGGCGCAATCGAGGGCGTCAGCGGCTCGTGCACCTGGCTGCATCACACCGACTCTGAAACTCAGTTTCTGGTGGACTGCGGCATGCATCAGGGTACGGAGCGCGAGGAATGGGCCAATAGCCAACCGTTTCCCTTCCAGGCTGCACGCCTCAAATATGTGCTACTCACTCATGCTCACATTGATCACTGCGGCCTACTGCCCCGGCTGGTACGAGAGGGTTTTACCGGCTTGGTATATGCCACCCGGGCAACCCGTGAACTTACCGAACTAATGCTGCTGGACGCAGCACGGGTAAGCGGCATGTTTACTGAGCACGAGGTGAAGCAGATCCGCTGGAGCGTTCTGGATGATGACCTCGGTTTCAAGTGGGGCCGCAGCATCCGATTGGCCGAAGGTATCTGGATGGCATACCTGCGCAGCAGCCACATCTTGGGGGCCTGTTTGATCAGCATTGGCTGGAAGGCGAATGATGGTAATCGCTCCATCTGCTTCAGCGGTGACGTGGGGTGCCAGACGGATGAGAACGCCTACCTGCCACTGATGAAGAGCGGCCAGCATCCGTTTGCCGATACGGACTACATCGTTGTTGAGTCCACTTACGGCGGCCGCGTGCGAGCACATGAGCATCAGGATTCCCAGCTGCGTTTGGCACGCCTGGCAGACGTCATCGTCCACACCCTGTTCGTTAAGGGCGGCAAGGTTTTGATACCGACCTTTTCACTGCACCGTGCTCAGGAATTACTGATGGACGTCCTGCATTGGATGAAAGTCAGCATGCCAAACAGAAGACACGGACTTGGAAATAGCGATAACGATCGGCCAGTCACTGCCATTTTCCATGCGCCACTTGGCCACGCGGTGACTCAGGTATATGCAAAACATCTTTGCAGCAAGTCGCCTAACGGCAAGTTCAAATATCTTAATGCTGAACTGTGTGAATCACTGGCAATGCATGCCGATGAGATTCAAACCATGTTGCAGCGGCTGGTAGAACATGGCCGCTTCAAAGCAGGCGATGGAGGCTACCTGAGCATCACAAAGCCGAAGCAGCCCTCCAACTTTGAGGCTGATATCGTGATCGCCAGCGCCGGCATGTGCGACAACGGGCCGGTAGTTAGCTATCTGGAACGCTGGGGTAACGATCCACGCAACACCGTGATCCTCACGGGCTATCAGTCTGCGGGCAGCAAAGGTGCCGAGCTGATGCAGCGTGCTAAAGCTTCCCCTGCGCCCATGGATAGCTTTTCACCTGGACTGGCAGAGGTGATTGATATGTCGCCTTATTACTCAGCCCATGCCGATCAACAGATGCTGTTGGACTTCCTGTTCCGTACCGATGGCTTTGGCTGCAACAAAGCCGCGACGTTACTGATCAACCATGGCAACCCAGAAAGCAAGTACGAACTGCGCAAAGCTTTGCAGATACGTGCGGACAGTCGAAAGGAAAGTGATCGCCGAATCAAAGACGTGAGAATCGCCGATGCCCGCTGGCTGAACCTGGACACAGGTGAAGTGATTGAGCAAAACCACACCGAACAAGCACTGCTCAGCGAGATTGAGGTTTTACGGAGGCAAGTTGCGCTTCTCAGTGATCGCTAATGGCACGTCGGTCACGAGAAAACCGCCCTGCGAACGGCAGCTGAGTAAAGTTTTACTCAGAGACGGACGGGTGGCGCTCATTCGATTTTTAAATGACTCTGGCATGACTACCCGCTTACACCACTACTCGCTAGTAAGTTGCTTTCGACTTGGCGAGCACGTCGTAGCGATGCCAAGAAGTTAACGGTCAGGTGCGACCAGTCATACCAGTAAATAATCAGAAGAAAGTCTTGGGCCCCACGAAAGGAAATCTTGGGTCTAATGTCGATCCGGTGTCCAAGGGCAACCCAAACGGACTCTGGATCGGACGCCCGACGGGGCGCTTATCCTTAGTTAGCGATTCCCTGGTGATAACAGGGTAGAGACCAAGATACTCCTGCCCTTCGAATGGCGAGTCTGATTTATCCAGTACCGGCAAAACCGCCACACCTCCGTTCTTGAATCCATCAAAGTAGCCAAGCTCCCAAGGCATCCACTTAGACTTAGGTGCGCTCTCTGTGGCGACATAAAGAAAAGATTCAGATTGACGCATACGTTTGCGCAATACGTCAGCGGTCTTAGCGGTAACGCGATCACGCTCAAGAGCCTGGTCGTCGATCCAGTCCACGTAGACCCTTTGACCTTGAGCCTCAAGAAGGACTTTGATCCCGAGCACGAGCTCCGCATCCACCATGGAGTGAGAAAGAAAGATGTCAAATCGATCCGTTTCTTTGTAGTTCTTCTGTGCGTCGATTAAGACATCTCGAGCGTTGCGACTACCCCGTATGGCCTGCTGCGCTGCCTTTCGTGCTTCTGTTTTGGTGAAAAACGCCATTCAATCCCCCTTCTTAGGCCACGAGAGTCATGATTCATGACATGCATTATTGTGGGTTAGCACTCATGACCAGCAATTGGGCTCATCAACGCACACGCAGTCACACGCCAAGTGGCAGATACAACTGCCCTAACGAACCGATTCTTAACACCTATCGGACTCGCAGGCATCATGCCCCCGTTACGTATGGGGGCCTGACTAGCTTTACATATGCTTAATCAGCAGACAAATAACGATTAAATAACGTGGCGAAATCTATGTCTTCGAGCTCTTGCCCACTGAAATAGCCTTTATCACGAGCGAGATTGAGTGCTGCCCCCCCCGGTGCAGCAATTGGCAGGACGAAAGCCTTAGGATTGAGCCGTATGAATATATCGTATTCGACCTCAACGCCGTCCATCCCGCCAATGAAAACCGCACCGACCAGATCATCTCTAGAGAGCATCTGCTCACGCATCAGTTCCAAGCTACCTTGGATATCCTCGGGTACGGGATCGGTATAAATTACGTTGTCAAACCGCTGATTCTCTTCTGGGTAACGACCCTCGAAATACCGGCTTTGATAGAGAACCACAGAACGTGCGTAATCAACCCCAAGATCCTCACAGATGCTCCAAATCATAGGAGTAATTGCAGGGTGGCCGCCCCATATAATCTTGTGCCGGCGAACAGTAGCGATGGCTAGTTCACGAACGGCACACTGGATTAGAAACGGGTCAGCGGTTTCATAGTACTTCCCCCGCCCGATCACAGGGATGCTTGCCGAGAGGAAAATAGCCCCCATTTCTATGCTCTCCAATCTGCAAATTGCCAACCTGCCAACCTGCCTCGCAAACCTTAACCCAGCGCGGCACTTGGATGTATTGGCCCAGCCAATCTAAGTGGATCAGCCATTCAGGATGTAGGCCTACATGGTCATAAAGGATGGCCACAGATTCGCCAGGAGAGCTCATTGATGCTTCGTGCATTGTTGTCGAAGTCGGAACGCCAACCGCTGGGTAGACCACAACCATCTGGTCATCGGGAAGACGTACTCGAATCCCGCGCCCGGCGCCGATGCCAATCACCTCGCCACCTATAGCCTCAATGCCTATTCGAAGATTGCTAATCAGGTTAACGATTCTTACCGCATGGCTTTTACTACGGACTTCCTCAAGCTGAATACAGATACGACTGATCGCGTCATCATTAATCCGTCCAGATGAGACATCTATCTCGCTAACATCAAGCTCAGCGAGACTTGCAGTTGCCAAGCGCGCGGAACGCTGGGACTCTGGCCACCCCACGCGAAGAACGCTGATGCCCTTGGCAAGGGCCCTTCCGAACTCAGCTGCCGTCCATCGACTGTTGAAATAGTCAGGCGTGTCGAGCATCAACAACACGTCAGAGTCACAAAGCCGATGCCACAGCATGGTCTGAAAATCTTCTGCCGGCGCAATGCTATGGGTATCCAGGAAAACGTCGAAATGCTTGGCAGAGAGCGCGTCGAACATTTGCAGCGCCGCCTGCCTAGCCTCGTCTCGTCGATAGCTGACAAAGACCCGACGTTGCTTCGGAAGCAGACCCGCACACTCCAACAGCGCAGTGGCGACACGTTTTACCCCACCATCTGCGTAAGACAAACAATTCAATGGGCGCAGAATTTCGGGGATTTCCGTCGCGACTCGACCTAGGTCAGAGACGACCGGAACAACAGGGACGCCTCCTCGCAACAAGCTTGGTAGGCTGGAATGATCAGCGCCTACACCACCGAAAAAAACGACGGCAGCCGATCTTTGCTGACAAGGAGTGAAGGTAGCAGGAGCTACCTCCCAGCCAATCTCCTGGCCCAACCTCAAGCCAAACATGGACATCGCATCTGCTACAGCGGTTTCGAGTTCAAAGACTTGTTCAGCCGAGGGTGCCCCCAGGACAGCAAGCTGATAGATGAATGGCATGACCGCCTCGCTATCAAGTTCAATTAAGCGCTATTTTTTGCCAAACGGGCGCCGAGTAACCTTCCCCAGAGCGTCCGTGCCTACGCAGCTACCCAGATGAAGCCTGACGCCGGCCGGACGCTGCGTGAGCGCAATGTGAAGAACCTGAGTGATCTGAAAAGCCGATCTCTGCTGGCTAGTACTTCTAGCGTCGCTTTGTTAACGACCGGCCAAGGCAGCAGCGGTTTCGATCCAACCTCCGATGTTTTCCCTGCCATTTTGAGCCGCAAAATCGTATCTCATGCAGTATTTGGACAATTTGACAACCTTGTTACTGGTTGGGGCGTCAAACCACAAATCAGAGGCAGGGATGGCGGGGGCGTAGTCCGAATACTTCACCCATTCATCGTCCTTGCGCTCCGCGAAAAAAATCTTGCCGTTGGCGAGATAAACACCCACTTCATCCAGTGGGTCTGTGCCTTTCACACCAAGCTCCTTCTCGCTATTCCTTAAGCCATGGACATCGACGGTGAGCAGCCCGTTGCCCTTCAAAACACTACGAACTATCTCGTAACGTACCCATCGCCTGGCTGCGGTGAACTGGCCGGCAAGCACGCAGGTAACAGAGGTGTTGTTGAGACCATTACGAAGGAAGGTTTTGAGCGCCTCAGAGCCTTCCTTTTTGGAAGCTTCGAATACACTAGCGTCGAAGAATCCGACAGAAGCTTGCTCGTCGTTTACGACCCAGCAGTTCCTAACATTCCATGCTCGCCAGACGTCTTCTTGATAATGGAATGAAAAAAATGTTCTGCGTGCCATCCCTAGCCTCCTTCAGTTAATAACCCACCGCTATTATGCCAGAGCAGCTGCGGTTGACTCCGGTATGAGTCGTCTGTGATCGTCCTGCTGAGCGAGGCCGCCAGACCCTACCAGCGGCTTCGGACAGCGCAAAGCCAACCAGATTGATGAAGCAAACTGCTTACTTTGGCCTCAGGTGCAAATAGGTGCGCATGCCTGGATGCGTACCCAAACAACTATATCAAACTGCTCAACCAGCCAGCTGTATGGGTTTACCTAGCAAATCACGTGCAGCACAAAACTCTTGTCGATAAATCGACATCAGCTCAGAGAGTTCCGACGTCGAATACCCTTTCCTGCTGAGGCCTAACCGCAAGTGTGACAACGTCTCAGCAACACGCAAGATGACGGCCTGATACCAGGCAAACTGCTCTATGCCGTCTTTATCTGCGTCCGCGCAGCGAAGCTTTTCAGCGGCGACCACCCTAGACAGCGCCAAAAATGTTTTGAAGTCAGGGCGACCTTTTTTCAGCTGTACCCAGTAGCGCAGCAGCCTGATGCGTGATTCAACACCATTCTCGCCCCCCTCGCGCCCCCAAAGTTGCCCCAAAAACCTAGTTGCTTTCTGCTCCTGCTGCCAACCAGCCATCTTGGCCAGACGATCAAGCGCAGATTGCATGGGATTGCTCCATGCCTGAGCGCCATCATCAAAAGCAGGTATCAGCTCCTGGAGCGGAATATCATGAGCCATCCCGTCCTGTTCAACCTGCTCCCATAACTCTATCGTTAAGTCTGCAACACACCATGCTAAAAGGCGCATCAGAACTGCAAAAGTGTCGGCGACGTGCACACGGTCAAGCATAGGGTCGAGCTCTGCCTCCATATCAGAGGAGAGAACCGCTAGGCGCTCAAATAGAGCCTCTCGCATTGCTGGATAGCCAAAACGATTCACTGTCGACGAATGCGCATAGACCTTCCACCGCGTCAGCCGGCCAAGATCTGGATGAAGCTCAATTGCATTGAGGTGCATCGCCTCCTTGACGAAGCCGACCCAAAATTTCTTCGCGACATCCTGAGAGAAAAAATTACTGGCAAACAGTCCCGCCCATTCATTGCCGGGAGGCCAGAGGTAATCCAGATCGAGAAATTCAGAGAGTACTCCAGCCATCCCTGCGCTCTGTGCTGCCCGCAACATTCGAATAGAGGCACTACGTCCAAGGCATGTGCCCGGCCTGCACCAGGCCTTAGACATCGTCTTTGAGACGGGCAAATATGGGCGTTCTGCCCGCATGGCATCCCAAACCGCCTCGCGAGAGGTATGAAGCAATTTGTATACAGTGCCAAGAGAAGGCAGTAAGGCAGTGTTTCCAACAACTCTGATAGTTTTCTCAGCATCGTCCAGAGATTGAAGGTGCTCATAGAGCTCCTCTGGCGACAGGTTCGCAAACAGGCGATCCATGCTGTTTCCCTTTGTCCAAGCGATACAGGTGGCGATTCAAGCCCAGACATAACTCAGCCCGCGCTTGGCAGCTTGACGAGGGGTTTTGCTGGTATTTTGCAGAATTTTTGCAGGCGCCAGAAATAAAAAAATCCAGTCACCGCTAAGTGACTGGATTTTCTAGGGATTTTTGGTCGGGACGGAGTGATTCGAACACTCGACCCCTTGCACCCCATGCAAGTGCGCTACCAGGCTGCGCTACGCCCCGACTGCATCTTCAGGTTCGCTGAAAACGGAACGAACTATACATTAAGCGACTGAATATGTGAAAGTTTTTTCGTCAGAAGGGCTTAGGTTTTAAGCACCTGAAGCACGTCTTCAAGCTCAGTTATCATCTGCCTGATGAGCTGCTTGTATTGGGTAGTGTCCTCGCGAGCCTCATCGCCTGACATCCGCTGGCGAGCACCGCCAATGGTAAAGCCCTGCTCGTAAAGCAACGAACGGATTTGCCGGATCATCAGCACATCCTGACGCTGATAGTAGCGCCGGTTTCCACGACGCTTCACAGGATTCAGCTGTGGAAATTCCTGCTCCCAATAGCGCAGCACATGCGGCTTAACTGCACATAGCTCACTCACTTCACCTATAGTGAAATAGCGCTTGCCAGGTATCGTTGGCAGTTCGTCGTTATGACTTGGTTCCAGCATATGCTTCGACTCTGGCTTTTAATTTTTGGCCGGGCCGGAATGTCACGACACGACGCGCCGTGATGGGAATTTCTTCGCCGGTCTTCGGGTTACGCCCAGGACGCTGTCGCTTGTCGCGCAGGTCGAAGTTGCCGAACCCGGACAACTTCACCTGCTCGTTGTGCTCAAGCGCCTGGCGAATCTCCTCGAAAAAGAGCTCGACCAACTCTTTTGCCTCGCGCTTATTCAAGCCTAGCTCTTCAAATAGACGTTCCGCCATTTCAGCTTTCGTCAGAGCCCCCATACGCTATTTCCTTAACGTGGCGTTGAACCTTTCTTCCAAGGACGAGAGGATTTGCTGCATCGCACCACTCACCTCGTCGTCGTTTAGAGTGCGCGAAGGGTGTTGCCAGGTCAAGCCGACTGCCACACTTTTGCTAAGAGGATCAATACCTTTACCCTGATACACATCAAATAGCTTGAGGTCCGTCAGGTTCTCGCCCGCGGCCTTACGAATGCATAGCAACACATCGGCAGCCGGAACCTCACGTGTCACCAGAATCGCCAGGTCGCGACGCACTTCAGGAAAACGGGACAGCTCACTAAAACGCGGCAGCCGGCCTTCGCTGATTTCGGCGACCAACAGCTCGAACAGATAGACGGGCTGATCGATACCCAGCGTGGCGGCCAACTCAGGATGAAGACTTCCGATATAGCCGACCAGACGCCCTTCCCGCTCGATTCGAGCAGTCTGTCCAGGATGTAGAGCAGGATGCTCGGTGGCGGCAAAGCCATAGGCGGTAGAGTCACCGGCATATCCAAGCAAGGCTTCGACGTCGGCTTTCATGTCATAGAAATCAGCTGCGGCTCTATCGTTGCCCCAACCCTCCGGCAAACGGCTGCCGGTGATGACACCGGCCAGCATCGGCTCTTGCTTCAACTGGTCAAGCTGACCGACGAAACGTAGGCCGCTCTCGAACAGACGCACCCGCGTCTGTTGTCGGTTCAGGTTGTACTGCAATGCCTTCATCAATCCTGGCCATAGCGTCGCGCGCATCGCCGCCATGTCCGACGAGATCGGGTTTGTCAATTGCAGCGGCTCGACGCCAGGGCTGAACAGCTCGAACATTTTTGGGTCGATGAAGCTGTAGGTGATCGCTTCCTGGTAGCCACGGGCAACCAGCAAGCGGCGCAGGGCGGGCAGTTCGGCTCGGGATTCAGGGCTGGCCTCAGGCGCCAGACGTGCCTGGGGATAACGCACCGGTAAGCGGTCGTAGCCATACAGACGGCCCAACTCCTCGATTAGATCTACCTCTAGACTGATATCGAATCGGTGACTGGGAACGCTGACTTCCCATGACTCTTCGCCCTGTTCGGCAACACCCAGACCCAGAGCTGACAGCAGCGAGACGACCTGATCGCCCGCCATGCTCAACCCCAGCATCTGCTCGATTCGATCCTTGCGTAGCTGAATCGGTGCAACGCGCGGGAGATCGGCGTCGCTGGCAGCTTCGATTACGGGCCCGGCGCTACCGCCGACAATATCCAACAACAGTGCAGTCGCCCGCTCCATGGCCCGGCGGGCCAGCTGAGCGTCTACCCCTCGCTCGTAACGATGCGAGGCGTCGGTATGCAAACCATAGGAGCGCGCCTTGCCGGCAAGGGCAATGGTGTCGAAGAAGGCGCTCTCCAGAAACAGATCCTGTGTTGCTGCACTCACGCCGCTGTGCTCACCACCCATGACCCCAGCGATCGCGAGGGCACGCTGATGATCAGCGATAACCAAGGTATCGCTGCGCAGGGTCACTTCTTGCCCATCGAGCAGGACGAGCTTCTCCTGATCCTCAGCCATCCGAACCCTGATGCCTCCATGGATCTCGGCCAGGTCAAACGCGTGCAGTGGCTGCCCAAGCTCAAGCATTACGTAGTTGGTGACATCTACCACCGCATCGATGCTGCGGATATCGGAACGACGCAACCGCTCGACGATCCACAGCGGAGTGGGCCGCGACAGGTCTACATCACGAATCACGCGTCCGAGATAACGCGGACAGGCTGCGGGTGCCAATACCTCGACCGGGCGTACCTCATCGTGGCTCGCAGCCACCGGAACGATATCGACTGGAGCGACCGTCGCGCCGTAGATAGCGCCTACCTCACGCGCTAGCCCTGCGACAGAGAGGCAGTCGCCACGGTTCGGCGTCAGGCCTATCTCGATGCTCGCGTCGTCCAGGCCGAGATACACTCGCAAATCGCTACCAACCGGGGCATCGCCAGCCAGCTCCATCAGTCCACTGTCGTCTGTACCAACTTGTAACTCGGTTTCCGAGCAGAGCATGCCGTTGGACTCGACGCCGCGAAGCTTCGCTTTCTTGATCTTGAAGTCGCCCGGCAGCTGAGCGCCGATCTGCGCAAAAGGAATCTTCAAGCCCGGGCGCACGTTGGGCGCACCACAGACTACCTGAAAGGTTTCGCTGCCGTTGCTGACCTGGCAGACGCGCAGCTTGTCCGCATCCGGATGTTGCTCGGTGCTCTGCACCTCACCGACGATAACGCCACTGAACTCACCGGCCACCGGTGTGACCGCATCCACTTCGAGGCCGACCATCGACAGCCTCGCCACCAGTTCCTCACGAGAAACTTGCGGATTGACCCAAGTACGCAACCACTGCTCGCTGAATTTCATCCTGCTCTCCTAAAATTTCTTTGACTGGACTCTGGACCTAGCGAAATTGAGCTAGGAACCTCAGGTCGTTATCGAAGAACAGGCGTAAGTCGTTGACGCCATAGCGCAGCATGGCAAGCCGCTCGGCCCCCATACCGAAAGCGAAGCCCTGGTATTTTTCCGGATCGATACCGGACATGCGCAACACATTCGGATGCACCATGCCGCAGCCCATCACCTCGAGCCAGCCGGTCTGCTTGCAGACGCGACATCCCTTTCCGCTGCACATGACGCATTGCATGTCCACTTCGGCCGACGGCTCGGTAAACGGGAAGAACGAGGGCCGGAAACGGACGCCCAGCGGCTTTTCGAAGAACACCCGCAAGAACTGCTCGATGGTGCCTTTTAGATCCGCAAAGCTAATACCCTCATCGACAAGCAAGCCCTCAACCTGATGAAACATAGGCGAATGGGTGATATCCGAGTCGCATCGGTAGACACGCCCCGGGCAAACGATGCGGATGGGTGGTTGCTGCGACTCCATCGTGCGCACCTGAACGGGCGAGGTATGGGTACGCAACAGCATGTTGGCGTTGAAATAGAAGGTGTCGTGCATCGCCCGGGCAGGATGATGGCCGGGGATATTGAGCGCTTCGAAGTTGTGGTAGTCGTCTTCGACCTCCGGCCCCTCGGCAACGCTATAACCGATATGGCTGAAGAATTGTTCGATCCGCTCTAGTGTACGCGTCACCGGATGCAGGCCACCGGAGGCCTCTCCCCGACCTAGCAATGTCACATCGATCCGCTCGGCAGCGAGCTTGGCGCTCAGCGCAGCTTGCTCCAGATCCGCCTTCTTGGCATTCAGCTCATCCTGAACACGGCTCTTCGCTGCATTGATGAGCGCACCGGCTTTGGGGCGTTCATCCGCGGAAAGTTTGCCCAGGGTCTGCATGACTTGGGTCAGCTCGCCTTTCTTGCCGAGATACTGAACCCGGATCTGCTCCAGGGCGTTGATGTCTTGGCTATGTTGCACCGCCTCAAGCGCTTGCGAGACCAGTGCATCCAGGTTTTCCATGTACAACCTCCAGAGGTTCTTGCAGAACCGCACCAGACGATCAGCGCTTAGGCTTTACGCGAGGTGCATTTTTGCAAATGCCCCTTCAGATACGAAATAGGGGAAGAGCACAAGGCTCTTCCCCTATCGGTGACGCTACGAATCCGAAGATTCGATTGTCGATGGGCTTAGGCCAGAGAAGCTTTGGCTTTTTCGACAATTGCAGCAAAAGCTGCTTTTTCATTCACTGCCAACTCGGCCAGGACCTTACGATCGATCTCAATGGCTGCTTTTTTCAGACCAGCAATGAAACGGCTGTAGGACAGACCATTTACACGAGCGCCGGCGTTGATACGAGCAATCCACAGAGCGCGGAACTGACGCTTCCGCTGACGGCGGTCACGGTAGGCATATTGGCCAGCCTTGATTACCGCCTGCTTGGCAACACGGAACACTCTTGAACGAGCGCCATAGTAGCCTTTAGCGAGTTTCAGAATTTTCTTGTGACGGCGACGAGCGACGACGCCACGCTTAACACGAGCCATGAGTTATTCCTCTGAGTCTTGACCGAATTAACGAACGCGCAGCATGCGCTCTACTTTTGCTTTGTCGGCCGGGTGCATCAGAGATGTACCACGCAGCTGACGCTTACGCTTGGTAGACATTTTGGTCAGGATGTGGCTTTTGAAAGCGTGCTTGTGCTTGTAGCCATTCGCCGTCTTTTTGAAGCGCTTTGCAGCGCCACTTTTAGTCTTCATCTTTGGCATGTTCGGTACTCCACAGTGTGGGTGATTTCAAATAACCGCAAGGCCTGCCAGTGCCCTGGTGGTTACTTCTTTTTCTTGGGAGCGATGACCATGATCAGCTGGCGTCCTTCCATCTTTGGATGCTGTTCGACCGAACCGTACTCCACGAGATCAGCCTCGACCCGCTTCAACAGTTCCATCCCCAGCTCCTGATGCGCCATCTCACGACCGCGGAATCTCAACGATACCTTGGCCCTGTCCCCTTCACTCAGGAAACGAACCAGGTTGCGTAGCTTGACCTGGTAGTCCCCTTCTTCCGTCCCTGGACGAAACTTTATTTCTTTAACCTGAATCTGCTTCTGGTTCTTCTTCGCTGCAGCAACCTGCTTCTTCTTTTCGAAGAGGTGCTTGCCGTAATCCATGATCCGGCATACAGGAGGAACCGCATCGGCGGAAATTTCCACCAGATCCAGCTTGGCTTCTTCAGCTATACGAAGCGCTTCATCAATCGAGACGATGCCAACCTGCTCGCCATCAGCACCAATCAAACGGACCTCACGAGCCGAGATATTCTCGTTGATCGGGGCCTTGGGTGCAGCTCGTTTATCCTGTCTCATTTCACGCTTAATAGTCATTACTCCAATTCTTGGCGACCACGCCGGGAAACCGCTTGTGTCAGCAGCTGCGCGAAGTCATCCAAGGGCATGGAGCCCAGATCGACGCCTTCACGGGTGCGCACAGCAACGGCTCGTGTCTCTACTTCCCGATCTCCGATAACCAGGAGATAGGGAACCTTGAGCAAGGTATGCTCGCGGATTTTAAAGCCGATCTTTTCGTTTCTCAAGTCGGACTTGGCACGGAAGCCGCTTTGGGTAAGTGTTTTCTCCACTTCCTGTGCGAAATCAGCCTGCTTATCGGTAATATTCATAACCACAGCTTGCGTCGGAGCCAGCCAGGCCGGGAACGCGCCCTCATAGTGCTCGATCAGAATACCTATAAAGCGCTCGAACGAACCAAGGATCGCGCGGTGCAGCATGACCGGCGTCTTTCGACTGTTATCCTCCGCCACGTAACTCGCATCGAGACGCTGGGGCATGTTCGGATCGTACTGCAGGGTGCCGCACTGCCAGGAACGACCCAGGCAGTCAAGCAACGTGAACTCGATCTTCGGACCGTAGAACGCACCCTCCCCCGGCAAATACTCCCAAGGCAAACCAGCCGCATCCAGCGCACCTGCCAAGGCTGCTTCGGCGCGATCCCAGAACGCATCGTCTCCGACGCGCTTCTCAGGCCGCGTTGACAACTTCAACTTGATGTCACTGAAACCGAAATCAGCATAGACCTGCATGGTCAGCCTGATGAAATCAGCTGCCTCAGCACTGACCTGCTCCTCAGTGCAGAAAATGTGCGCGTCATCCTGGGTAAAACCCCGGACACGCATGATTCCGTGCAGCGCGCCAGAGGGCTCGTTGCGGTGGCAAGAGCCAAACTCTGCAAGACGCAGCGGCAGCTCACGGTAACTTTTGAGCCCCTGATTGAACACTTGAACGTGACAGGGACAGTTCATCGGCTTGATCGCGTAATCGCGGCTTTCCGACTCAGTGGTAAACATGTTTTCAGCGTAGTTGCCCCAGTGCCCGGATCTCTCCCACAGGCTGCGATCTACAACTTGCGGTGTTTTGATCTCTTGGTAGCCGTTCACACGCTGCACGCCGCGCATGTACTGTTCAAGCACTTGGTAGATGGTCCAGCCATTCGGGTGCCAAAAAACCATGCCAGGGGCCTCTTCCTGGGTATGGAAGAGATCAAGGCGCTTGCCAATCTTGCGATGATCGCGCTTTTCGGCTTCTTCAATTCGCTGAATGTAAGCTGCAAGCTGCTTCTTGTCCGCCCAGGCAGTGCCGTAGACGCGCTGAAGCTGTTCATTCTTCGCATCGCCACGCCAGTAAGCACCGGACAACTTGGTCAGCTTGAATGACTTGAGGAAACGAGTGTTTGGCACATGCGGACCACGACACATGTCGACGTATTCTTCGTGGTAGTAGAGACCCATAGCCTGCTCGTCAGGCATGTCATCTACTAGACGTAGCTTGTAGTCCTCACCACGCGACCGGAATACTTCGATAACCTCAGTACGAGGCGTAACCTTTTTGATCACATCGTATTCGGTATCAATCAACTGCTTCATGCGCTGCTCAATCGCAGCCATATCATCCGGTGTAAACGGTCGCTCGAAGGCAATATCGTAATAGAAACCTTCGGCGATGACCGGACCAATAACCATCTTCGCAGTTGGATATAGCTGCTTGACAGCGTGACCAACCAGGTGAGCGCAGGAGTGGCGGATGATCTCCAGCCCCTCTTCATCCTTCGGCGTGATGATCTGCAGGCTCGCATCGCTCTCGATCAGGTCACAGGCATCAACCAGACGACCATTGACCTTACCGGCAAGAGTCGCCTTGGCTAAACCGGCGCCAATGGATTGCGCCACTTCAGCAACGGAGACCGGTTGATCGAACGAACGCTGACTGCCGTCAGGAAGAGTAATGGTGGGCATGGCGCCTCCTCTCCTAGTGGTGACCCCTACCAAAGGCCACATGGGTTGGGATGAGCCAGGAAAGCGACCCGCCGAATAACCTGCCGCACATTGGCAGGAGCCCTAAGGCGATCGAGACGGACCGAAGTCACTGGAAATACAGGAGCGCGGATGCTTTCAGAAAGCCGCCGCACTGACAAGCAAGGCATAAAAAAAGGGTCGCTAGCGCGACCCTTTTCGGAATTGGTAGGCACAATTGGATTCGAACCAACGACCCCCACCATGTCAAGGTGGTGCTCTAACCAACTGAGCTATGTGCCTCCGATGGACGCGCATTCTAGAGACTCGCCTGAAAGAGTCAAGCGCTTTTTCGCTAAGCCACTGATATTTGTAATTTTTGGCCTAACAAATAGGAACCTAATGCTGCTATAGCGCGCGCAGCACTCTCGAGATAGCATCGGCGTCAAGTATTTACAACAGGACAACCATAATGTCGCACACCTCATACCCGGCGTCCTATTATGCGGCCTCAGCGAACCCGGCTCCAGTTCGCACCCCCCTGAAAACCGACATTGAGACGGATGCCTGCATAATCGGCGCTGGCTATACCGGGCTGTCGACAGCGCTGTTCCTTCTCGAGCAGGGGTTTCGCGTCGTCGTACTGGAGGCCGCCAAGGTCGGCTTTGGCGCCTCCGGACGCAATGGCGGGCAAATCGTCAACAGTTACAGCCGCGATATCGACACCGTCGAGCGCACTGCCAGTGCTGAAGCTGCACGGCTAATCGGGGCCATGGCATTCGAGGGTGGGCGCATCATCCGCGAGCGGGTGGCGCGTTATGGCATCGACTGCGATCTGAAAAGCGGAGGCGTATTTGCCGCATTCAATATCAAGCAGATGCACCATCTCGAATCGCAGAAAGCGCTCTGGGAGCGTTACGGCTACGATCAACTTGAGATGCTCGACCACGTCGGCATCAGAAAGGTTGTTGCGTGCGAGCGATACACAGGCGGGCTGCTGGATCATGGCGGCGGCCACATCCATCCGCTCAACCTTGCACTAGGCGAAGCAGCAGCCATCGAATCGCTGGGCGGCGTGATCCACGAACAAACCCCAGCAGTCCGTATCGATCGAGGAAGCAATCCGCGTGTTCATACTCAGCACGGCCAAGTGACCGCGAAGTTCGTCGTCGTTGCGGGAAATGCCTATCTCGGAGGACTGATTCCGGAATTGGCAGCTAAATCCATGCCCTGCGGAACCCAAGTGATTGCTACAGAGCCCCTCGACCCTGAGTTAGCAGCTGCCCTGCTCCCACAAGACTACTGCGTAGAAGACAGCAACTACCTGCTCGACTACTTTCGGCTATCCGCTGACAAGCGGCTGATCTATGGCGGTGGAGTGGTCTACGGCGCGCGCGATCCAGCCGATATTGATTCGATCATCCGACCGAAAATGCTCAAGACCTTCCCTCAACTCGAAAACATCAAGACGGATTTCGCCTGGACCGGCAACTTTCTAATGACACTATCGCGCTTACCGCAAGTCGGTCGACTCGGCGATAACATTTATTATTCCCAAGGCTGCAGCGGTCATGGTGTCACCTACACCCATGTCGCCGGAAAAGTGATCGCCGAAGCACTACGAGGTCAGGCAGAGCGATTCGACGCCTTTGCCAGTTTGCCGCATTACCCCTTTCCTGGTGGTCAGAAGTTCAGCGCGCCAATAAGTGCGCTCGGTGCGCTCTATTACAGCCTGCGCGACAGAATTGGCTTCTGACGCGTCACTGAACGGGGCAAGCTGGAGCGGCCTCACAGGCGCCCGGCTCGTCCGGCCCTGGGGGTAGCTCTGCTCTGAATCGGCGGTCCTTCGGCGCCAGCTGCACCGCGCACGCCTGGGATGCAGATGCCTGAATACGGCATCCCCGCTCCGCCATGACCTGCGAAAGGTTGAACCAGGCAGGTGCGAAAGAGTTGTCACGCTGAACACTGGTCCGCAGGGCTTGCTCCGCAGCATGCCCGTCCCCTAGCGCGTACCGAGCGTTGGCGAGCACGAACCATGACAAGCCACTAGACCAATGTTGCGCAGCCGTTTCATAAGCGTTCAAAGCCGCACCATCACGCCCAATTTGCTCAAGATCATTCGCAGCCTTCAGCCAGACAGTTTCCTGCGCAGTACGAGGCAACTGATCGGGCGAAACCGTCACCACAGCCCAACGCTTGCCCTTGGCCCAGCTTCGCTCGAACTGGCGAAAAGTTCCGGTCCAGCGTCGAGTAGTCCCGGAGCGCAGTACAAGGGTCTGCGTCGCCAGGTCATACCCCACCACCACCGCAAAATGCCATTGAGGCCAGCGATCAAAGGCAAGGTTCTGCAGCACCAGAACAGGATTTCCAGCTGCCACTTCGGTCAGCACCGCTTCAAGCCGGGGCTCTAACGGATAGACCAGCAAATCGTGAGCCCTGGCAGCCGCAACCATTTCAACCTGCAGGCTGCCCTTGCGCTGCGGAAGATAAACCCGCTCGACTAGCTGCTCCGGCCGGGTAGCGATGCCACGCTGGGTAAGCATAGTCGCGAGCGCAGCAGGCCCGCATTGATAGGCTTCTTGCGGAAAGAATGGAACTTCGTCCAACTCAACCTGCTCGGGGAGACCCGCGACTCCAACCGGGACAATCGGCGCTCGCGCACACGCCCCGAGAAGGAGTACGGCAAACAGCAATAGCAGTCGCTGCATTAACGGTTGATACAGTTGACGAAGTTAAAGATGTTCGTAGCGCACAAGAGGTCGGTCACGATGAATATGACGAGAAACAGCACGATAATCCCAACCACCCCTGCACCGGCCGGCGCTTGATCCAATTGCTGATTGAATTGTGCAAGTTCTGCAGGTGTCAGGCTGTTGATTCGCTGCTCGACCTGATCCTGCTCAACGCCCATTGAGACTAGTTTTTTCTGGACGTCTTCATTCTCAAGCATCGTCAGCAATTGCTGGCGATCTACCTGCTGCTGTTGTTCGGTAATTATTTCCGCACTGCCGATCATTGCCGCCTGGGCTAGTGGAATCTGTGCGAACAGCATGAAATGCATCGCTGCTAAAAGGGTGGCAACACGCTTCATCACGGACGAGTTAAACATGGCGGAATTCCTTGATTTTTGTTTGCGGCCAGTGCGGTGCGCAATGTGCCTTCAACAGTAAGACGGGCCGGCTGTTCCGCCAGTTCCCTTGCCCGCTGTGGTTGGCGCCAGCGGCTCGACTGGATTTGCGGACTCGTGACTGTTATCAACAACGTCAAAACCGAAGGAGACCGATATGAATATTGCCCGCATAGCTGCTCTGATTGCATGCAGCGCCATCCTAACAGGCTGTCAGCCGCCATTCGGCACCATGCAACCGACAGGAAGCAATGCCGGTAAATGCGATGCTTCTCCTATCCAGACGCTTATTGGGGAGCAAGCCAGCCCGGCGCTTCTCGATCAGGCCCGACGAAAAAGCAAGGCCGCCATAGCTCGCATCGTTCGACCGGGAGACGTTGTCACAATGGAATACAACGCTCAGCGACTAACCCTGACGACAGACGAATCGCTTGAAATTCTACGAGTCAGCTGTGGCTGAGGAAAACCGCTACTGGCCGCAAAAAGATTCCGAAACCTGTTCGGATACTGACAACAAAACGACACAGCGCGCAGGCAAGGCCAACCGTTACACCTGTAAATCTACCCGATCAATGTGCCATTGCCCTGCGTGCCAACAGGTGGCTCGCGGAAAACGGCTTTGGCGGAGCCAACAAGAAATACAGGTCGTACCGCTTGATGATCATCTGAGCCAGCAAGGGCGCAGTAAGCCCGATCAGGGTTCCGACAATCAAATGGACAGCTATGGAGTCAATACCCATAAAGCTGCTAAGGACCACCCGGATACCGCTCCCCGCGAGAATATGCATCAGGTAGATCGTCATGGATGAGGCGCCGATGAATAGCAGCCAGCCCATGCGAAACCGGCCGAGCCACATCGAAAGGGCGATCACGAACAGGATCGAAACAGTCGCCAGCGCAAGCACCGGCAAGCCGCCCACCTCCCAATTCAAGCCGAACGTTACGTGAAACAGGTACTGCCCAATTACAAATGACGCCCCGAGCAACAAGGTGAGAGGGACATACCGGGCAAGGAAGTACGCCTTGATCTCGTTGAACCAGATACCCAGCGCAAAGAACACAGCATTGCCGAAGATAAACTTGCCGATACTGCCGACAGCCAGATCTCGACTGAGCACATACAGCACACCGAAGACCAGCAAAAGCGGCAGAAAGTAACGACGGTCGGTCTTAGCGTAAACCAAGGAGCAGACAACGAAGACCAGGAACAGCGCATAGAGGAACCAGAACTGAGCCCGTGGCGACCAGAGCAACGAGAACACCTCCCCTAATGTCACATCACCGTTCGTGTAGTTTGATAGCAGGACCTCTACCACGCCCTGCAACAAAGACCACACAATGAAGAGGTAAACAATGGTATCGACCTTGTTCACGACCAGTCCGGTTTTCCCTCGCTTAACCAGTGAGTCGTAAAAGAACAAACCCGACAGGAAGAAAAACAGTGGCATGTGGAAGCTATAGATGACGCTATCGACGAGAAGATACTTGTCTTGATCCATCGGCAAACCGGCGTTAAAGACTCCACGCGCGACATGTCCGTAGACCACCAGAATGATCCCAATGGCTTTGGCGTAATCGACCCAGGCATTTCTCTCCTGCATCATATTTCTCCTTGGTTATGGGCAATACCAGACACATCACAGCCAGAGTTGGCAAAGACGGGAAAGGTAGACAATAAAAAATCCGATCAGTTTGTCGCCGGCAGCGAGGGGCGACGATGTCCGACGTAATGCCTCGCGCCTTGGCGGCACGGCAGACATCCGGTCCATTGCTGATTTAGCCCTTAAGTAAGGGTAACTCGACGTAAAATTCACTGAGCACAGCATTGCCCAAAGGATGCAGACTGATAGCTCTCAAGACGCCTCTTCACCGAGGCTGCAGTCAGAGGGCGCTTGAAGCTAAACCCTGCCTACCCGGCGCTCCCTTTTCGTTCGATACCCAACAGAACGACGACCGATTGAGCCATCGCCTTGCCCCACCTTGAGGTTGTTGGATACTGCGACCGGGTGTTATAGACAGGATTTTGAAGGAGCATTCGATGATTCAAAGCAGGCTTGCGAATTGCTCAATTCTGCTGTTGGCGGGCGGGCGAGGACAGCGAATGGGCGGGCAAGACAAGGGGCTCGTAAACTGGCATGGCAAGCCCCTTTTGGCATGGCCGCATCGCATCGCTCGCTCCCTGACGGATGATCTTCTTATTTCCTGCAACCGCAACCAAACGCGTTACGCCGCTTTTGCCGACCGGCTGGTTAATGACGATGAGCCGGATTTTCCAGGGCCGCTTGCAGGCATACGAGCCGGGCTCGCAGCGGCTTACCACCCTTGGATGATGGTGCTGCCCTGCGACGCACCCCTGATAGACGAAGCATTACTAAGACAACTGTACGAAACGGCACAACAAGACCCCGACACGCCTCTGATGACTCGAAGAGGCGCACAGTGGGAACCATTGTTCTGCATCATCCCGGTCAAACTCGCCCCCGCTATCGAGGCCGCCTGGCAAATGGGCGAACGAAGCAATTTGAAGGCGTTACTGACGCTGCAAGTGCGCGCCCTTGATCTCGATACAGACGACCCGCGCCTGGCCAATCTAAACTCACCGGAGCTGCTTTCGCAGCAGGCGCCTCCAGAGGGAACTTAGGCGCGTCAAACGCCGTCACAGACGCAACTACAGAGGAGTTTCAATATGCGTACAATTACCGGGCCCGCCTTGGCCGCCCTGGTCGGAATGACCCTCCTTACCGGTTGCTCGAGCCCCAGCGTCATCACGCTCAACGACGGTCGCGAAATTCAAACGCTGGACCAGCCTGAATATGACGACGAAGCAGGCTTCTATGAATTTGAAGGCATTGACGGGAAACCGGGCAGAGTAAATAAGGATCAGGTTCGCACCGTCCAAGAGCTCTAGCTCACCGCTCTTTCGGGCGACGCATCATCCTTGGCACTGGTGAAAAAGCCTTCGCTAGACGCTTGTGAAGCAAAACTTTTTATGTAAAATGCGCGCCATCTTCGGAGCGTAGCGCAGCTTGGTAGCGCGTCTCGTTCGGGACGAGAAGGTCGCTGGTTCGAATCCAGTCGCTCCGACCAAAATCCCGCTCAGGCTTAATCAGTCTTAGAAAAAACCGGCCCCATGGCCGGTTTTTTTGCTTTGAAAAACCATAAGGCATTGCCTAGGTTTACGTCCCTCGCCCCTTTTGATATCGATTCGTCATCGCTGGCTCGGACTCATCCGCCACGCGTCATCGACGCTAGCTCCGCAAGAACCAAACGACTTGCTCTACCTCGAACGGCCAATCCAGTTCAGCGCCCGTGTCGACGCGCCGGAGCACGGGTATACGAAGGCCATAGTTGTCAAACCAATCCGGACGCTCCGCTATATCCAGCAGTTCAACTAGCAACCCATTCTCTACGAGCGGCAGCACTACCGCCTCGGCTTGCTCACACAGGTGGCAACCCAGCGTTCCGAATAGTTGACATTCTGGCAGATGCATAGTCAGGAGCTCATTAAGGGGCAGCGCAATTCTAGCAGGCCCGTCACGATGCAGCTGACTGCCCACAGCGTCTCGTTCTCCGGACCTAGTCCGAATAAAAAAGTGTGACCTTGAACCCACTCAAACAACGGTTTGATTTTGCGAATCGACGCGACGCTGGCAAACGGCTAGGATGCGGCAGCCCAAGCGACCCCAGAGCCGCAGGGCCGGAGGCCTAGGCACGTATCGGTAGTATTTCTGGCCGGCGTTTAATTGGTTTGAAACAGCTATCAGAGAGCTACCAACGCCCCACACTTAAGCCTTAAAGACTAAGGTCTAAAGGCTCAAATACTGAGGTAGTGTTTTATTACACGGCGCCAAAGAGCGACTTCAGAGCATCATCCAACGAGGAGAAATAAGAAATGCTCAAGACCCCAATCGCCCGGGGCGTGGCCCTTGCCACTCTGGGAGCAACACTGGCTATTCCAACCATGGCTCAGGCTGCCTTCGTTGAAGATACCAAGGCTGGTTTGGAACTGCGTAACTTCTATTTCAACCGCGACTTCCGTCAGGACGGCGGAGTAAAAGGCCAATCGAAGCAAGAAGAATGGGCACAAGGCTTTATTCTGCGCGTTGAATCTGGCTACACCGAAGGCACCGTAGGTTTTGGTGTTGACGCACTCGGTCTGCTGGGCGTAAAGCTGTATTCCAGCGAAGACACTGCCGGGTCAGGCTTGATGCCTAGCTCCTTCGGAAACGAAGCTCCGGATGATTTTTCCGAATTCGGCCTAACTGCCAAAGCGAAGCTCTCCGAAACCGTACTTAAGGTCGGTACTCTTCAGCTGAAAAACCAGGCCATCGGCACCAGCGACAGCCGGCTGCTCCCTCAGGTCATGCAAGGCGCACAATTGGTTTCCAAGGAGATCAAAGATCTAACGCTCGAAGCCGGATATGCGAATCGTATCAACCACCGCGATTCGATGAACCATGAACTGATGGCCGTTAACGGCGCTACTGCATTCGGTAAAACCACTAACACGCGCGGCATCGTCATGGACGCCAACGCGGTCAACGAATCCGATGAGTTCGTTTTCCTCGGCGGTAACTATAAGCTGATGGATAACCTGACAGCAGGTTATTACTACAGCAACCTGGAAGACCTATACAAGCAGCACTCTTACAACCTCGTGCATGTTCTACCACTTGGCGACAAGCAATCCTTGAAAACGGACTTGCGCTATGCACGCTCCACTGACGATGGTAGCAGCAACGTTGACAACAAAGCCCTCGGAGCGATGGTCACTTATTCGTTGAGCGGCCATAGTTTTGGTCTGGGTTACCAGAAGATGAGCGGCGACACTGGCTTCGCCTACCTGGCTGGCGCAACAGATCCGTTCCTCGTGAACTATGTTCAGATCAATGATTTTGCCAACGAAGACGAAAAATCCTGGCAGGCACGCTACGATTTTAACTTCGCTTCCATCGGCGTTCCTGGGCTGACCTTCATGACCCGTTACGTCACCGGCGATAACTTCGAGCGTAGTGCTGGGGTTGAAGGCAAAGAGTGGGAACGTGACATGGACATTGCCTACACGTTCCAAGAAGGTGCCCTGAAAAACCTGAATCTGAAATGGCGTAATGCGACTGCCCGTAGCAATGGTACCGGCAACGATATCAACGAAAACCGTTTGATCGCCAGCTACACTATCCCGTTGATGTAATAGCGGCTGCAGCGTGAAAACGCAGTAGAGAGGGAAACCCGCTTCGGCGGGTTTTCTTTTTCCTGGCCTTTTCTCATGCTGCGGAGCCATCGTGAACGTCGGGTAAATGGCTGCTCTAAGCGCTTTCAACCGAAACGGGAACCTTGCACCGCCTGCACGCTCGAAACCCTAAGCACCGGACCTAACGTCCCTGCGAGACTCAAGAGGAACTGCAGATGTCTACCGAATCGACTTTCGGCACCAGCGACAACACGCCAATCCCTGACGGAACAACCGAAACCCACAACTCGTCCCTGATCGACAAGTCCGCTCATCGTCGCAATCTGCAGGCAGCTCAGAATGCGCTCATCGAAGAGTTCCATACCCTCATCGGCGATACCGAGCGCCTGTTGAAACACACGCAGGATACTGCAGGCACTCAGACCGAAGAGCTCCGCGGTAAGATCAACGCCAACCTCAGTCGGGCCCGCCAGATGCTTAAGGATCAGGAAGGCACCCTGAAGGAACAGGGCCAGGCCGCCATCCAGTGCACCGAGGAGTATGTTCATACTCACCCATGGCAATCGATCGGTATAGCGGCGGGAGTTGGCTTTCTCTTCGGCCTGATTACCCGCCGCTAATAATGTGGGGAACGGATCCAATGGAAACCAGACACGCTGAAGACGCCCCTGCGCCGTCCATCAAGAAGATGGGCAGCGCGGTTGCTGGCCTCGTACAAGGGCATCTGGAGCTCATCGGAATCGAGATTCAGGAAGAGCGGGCGCGGGTCTTCAAGCTGTTTCTTCTGGCCAGTCTCAGCTTGATCCTTGGGTTGCTGATTCTCGTTGGGCTGTCGGCGGCAATTGTGATCGCCTTTTGGGACAGCAACCCTATCGCGGCGATTCTGGTTCTCTGCGCTATCTATGCGGTTGTGCTGGCCGTCTGTATCAGCCGCGCCATACGTCTCGCCAAAGAAAGCGTCTCGCCTTTTCAGGCGACGGTCGAAGAATTGGCCCGCAACCGAGAGCGTTTACTGCCATGAGCCTTCCACTTAGCAGCTCCGGCGATCTAGCCATGCGCAAGGACCTGGTTCGCTTGCGCATGGAAATGAACCGCCAACAAGTCCTGTATCACTCACAGCCGTTAGTCCATCCTTTTCAACGGATTAAGGGAATGGTCGCGAGCCGTGGCACGACCTCGGAGCACCATAGCGGGAAAGGCCCACTGATGATTGCCGCGACTGCGGGGCTTACCCTCTTCGGCCGTCGACTGGGCAAGGTCGGCAGACTGGCAAGGGTGGGCATAATGCTCTACCCCCTGATCCGCAGGCTGCGGCACTAGCCGTAGACATGGTTTTTGTGCGTGACTCCGGTGATTTGCCTCCCAGCTAAATGCTGATGGTCTCGCGGCCAGCAACTCCTGTAGGCTGGCAGCCTTCTACAGGAATGGTTATCAGGCTGCTCAGTTGTGCGTGCAGAGGAATCTGATCCGCTGAGCAAGCCTCCCCCACTGGCGACATCAAGGAGGTTGCTCTTTGGACTGGCACACGCTGCTCAATCGTGAGCGGCTCGGAAAATCTGTACGCAGTAATGAAGAGCTTGGTCGGAGTCCGTTCCACAAGGACCACGACAGGATCATCTTTTCCGGTGCGTTCCGCCGGCTTGGGCGCAAAACCCAGGTGCATCCGGTATCAAGCAACGACCATATTCACACGCGCCTTACCCATTCGCTGGAGGTGAGCTGCGTTGGCCGCTCGCTCGGCATGCGCGTGGGTGAAGTGCTTCGCGATGACATGCCAGAGTGGTGCAGCCCAGCAGACCTCGGCATGGTGATCCAGTCCGCCTGTTTGGCTCACGATATCGGCAATCCACCGTTCGGTCACTCCGGAGAGGATGCCATCCGCCATTGGTTTCAGCAGGCTGCCGCACGTGGTTGGCTGGATGACATGAGCAATGCCGAACGCGCTGATTTTCTCAATTTCGAGGGCAACGCCCAGGGCTTCCGGGTGCTCACTCAGCTCGAGTACCACCAGTTCGACGGCGGCACACGCCTGACCTACGCAACGCTGGGAACTTACCTCAAGTACCCCTGGACATCGCGTCATGCAGAAGCGCTTGGCTACAAGAAACACAAATTCGGTTGCTACCAGAGCGAGCTGCCGTTATTGGAGCAGATAGCCGCTAAGCTCGGCCTTCCAAAGCTGGACGAGCAGCGCTGGGCGCGTCACCCCCTGGTCTATCTGATGGAGGCTGCCGACGATATTTGCTATGGGCTTATCGATCTCGAAGATGGCCTTGAGATGGACCTTCTGGAATATGGCGAGGTTGAAGCCCTACTTTTGAATCTGGTGGGCGATGACGTGCCTGAGACCTACCGGCAGCTGGGCCCCGAAGGCTCACGTCGGCGCAAGCTGGCGATCCTCAGGGGCAAGGCCATTGAGCATCTCACCAATGCCGCCGCGGAAGCTTTCGTCGAACAACAGCAGGCGTTGCTGACCGGTCAGCTTACTGGAGATTTGGTCGAGCATATGCATGGCCCAGCCAAGCAATGCGTCCTGCAGGCCAAGGCCATGGCCCGGGAAAAGATTTTCCAAGACAAGCGCAAGACACTGCACGAGATTGGCGCCTATACGACACTCGAAATACTGCTCAACGCCTTCTGTGGGGCAGCGCTGGAGCAACACGGGGGTCGCACACTATCGTTCAAGAATCGCCGCATCCTGGATCTGCTCGGAAACAACGCACCAGATCCTGACTGGCCGCTGTATCAATCGTTTGTTCGAATGATCGACTTCATCGCAGGCATGACTGACAGCTACGCGACCGAGATGGCCAGCGAAATGACCGGACGCTCGAGCCCGACGTGAGCCTGATGAAGAAGTCGCTATGGAAGTATGTCGGCTGGCAGCCTGGGCGCCCCGCCTGGGGTGCTGCCGCAGTCGCCGGTCTGGGTTGCGCCCTGCCCTTGCTGCTGGGACTGTTTAGCGGGCATCCCGGCTTCCTGTGGGCGACGGTTGGTGCATTCCAGGCGGCAAAGGCGAACCCGCTCCACCGCCTCGGCATGCTGCGAATGCTGCTCTTGATTGGGCTTGGCGCCGGTAGCGCCGGGCTCGGCTTCTGGTCAGCGACACACCCCCTGATCAGTCTCGGCCTGTTTGCCTTTTACGGCCTGTTGCTCGCATGGCTGCAACGATATGGCAGCGAGGCCGGTAAGCTCGGGATAGGTCTGGCCATCTGCTTGTGTCTGGGCCAGGGCCAGCATGGCGTTGGCGATTTCAACAATCCTCAGGCGATTGCCGCGCTGTTCGCCCTGGGCGGCCTTTGGGTCACTCTTCTAGCTTTCGGTCTTCGAGGCATGCATGGCTTGCGTATGTGGCCGTATATGCCACGACTGTTGAGCTTGTTGAAAGTGTTGCGCCGCCGAGCACGGCGCACACCCATTCGCCAGTGGCGGCTGCACGCGATTAGCTACGTCCTGGCAGCAGCGATTGGCGGTCTGATCGTAACCCTGGCAGATCTACCCCGAGGCTACTGGCTGACGCTTGCGGTGTTCACCACTCTGCAGATGGACCTTCAGCGCAGCTTCGTTCGCGCCCTGCAAGCCAGCATCGGGATCTTCTGTGCAGCGGCGGTGTTGATCTATATGGGCCACAGCCTGGCCGATCCACCCATGATGGTCATGATCATGCTGCCGTTGGTAATGCTCAGCCGGGCATTCCAGTCACACCACTATGGGTTATTCGTTCTGCAGACAACCTTGAGCTTCGTTCTGCTGGCCGAAACGTTGGCGCAAGATTGGGGTTTGCCACAGCTGCGTCTAATTAATGCCGCCATTGGCGTGGGCGTGGCGCTGGTTGCTACCTTACTCATGTACCTACTGCGCCGGCTGGTCACCCGAATTGCGTTGCGAAAATCCAGGCAACCAGCCGCAACCGATCAGGGCAGGGATGATTCGATCACGCCTTAGCGTTGATCTCGTTTTCCGGGTACCAAACGTCCATCAACGGGCTCACGTTGAATTCGGACAGTTCTTCGCGGCCCTTGAGCCAAGCCTCTACCTGACCGCGCTGCTCTTCATTGACCGAGCCGCGACTGGCCAGGCAGACGAAACCGTAATCTTCGCCGCCAATATAGCCCAGACCGTTGATCTCGATGGCTTCGTTCAGGAAGGCTTCCAGAAACGCATCGACCGCCTTGGCTTCGAGACCATCACGGTAGGTCAAACTGACCTCGAAACCCAATTCCTGGAATTCATCGACACAAAGTTTTTTGCGCAAACGACGCGAGCGATTGGTAGCCATTGATTCGGTCCTTACATAACGATAATAACGGCGCGCACTCTAACAGCAACGGACGGCTAGTGCGATTGCCGGGCCGGCCTGCTAGACCAATATTTCCAAAACGACGACAGCTCGCTAAGTCTTTATTTGCAGGGAAGGGAGCCAGACGTCTACGCTTGTCGGATGAGAAGCACGTCACTTCTCGGACGTGGGCATAATGGCCCGCCATTCTTCCCTGAACGCTGTAGGGAACCTGTATGTCATTGATCTCGAGTCTGTCTGCCCCATCCAATCGGAGCGGCGCGATTAGCCAGTTCCTCTCCCGTGTCGCCGCTGCCGCGCTAGCGCTGCCGCTGGCGTTTCCCGCCTTCGCCGAAACCGTCAATCAGACCTTACCGCCCCGCGTGGCGCAGGCGCTCAAGGCAAACAAGATCGAGAACAGCGCGCTATCCGTCGTCATGCTACCGCTCAACGGTACCGGATCACCGACGTTCGTAAATGCGGACGTCTCGGTTAACCCAGCCTCGACCATGAAGCTGGTCACGACGTACGCCGCGCTGGAACTACTGGGTCCTAACCACCAGTGGAAGACAGAGTTCTATGCTGACGGACCGATCGAGAACGGCACCCTAAATGGCAACCTTTACCTCAAGGGCGGCGGTGATCCGAAGCTCAACATGGAAAAGCTCTGGTTGTTGCTGCGAGACCTGCGAGCCAACGGCGTAGAGACCGTTACGGGCGATCTTGTCCTCGACCGCAGCCATTTCGTGCAACCGACATTGCCGGTCTTCGACGACGATGGCAATGACAAGAACAAGCCTTTCCTGGTCGGACCAGATGCACTCTTGGTCAACCTCAAGGCACTTCGCTTCATCGCCCGCAACGATGGCGGCAACGTCAAAGTCTTGGTCGAGCCGCCAATTGCCACCGTTCAGATCGACAATCGCATTCAGGCATTGCCAAAAGCCAAATGCCCGGGCTGGCCCGACATCCGCTACAACCCGATCGAAAACGGTAATGGGGTAACCGTGGTCGTCACCGGCAAGCTGCCGGCTGGATGCAGCGGACAGACTTACCTGTCAGTACTCGACCACCAGCGCTATGCCGCCGGTGCGGTACGGGCGATCTGGAAGGAGCTTGGCGGCACTATTCTCGGCGGGGATCGAGTAGCGCCAGTGGCCAAGGATGCAAAAATGATTGCACGAGCCTACTCGCCAGATCTGGTTGAGATCATTCGCGACATCAACAAGTACAGTAACAACACCATGGCAAGGCAGTTGTTCCTGAGTTTGGGCGCCGAATTCCGTAACGAAGCGGATGCAGATGATTCCATGGCCGCGCAGCGGGTCATCCGGCAGTGGCTGGCGAAAAAGGGTTTGATTTCGCCGCACTTGGTCATCGAGAACGGATCCGGCCTGTCGCGGGCCGAACGCGTCAGCGCACGCGAATTGGCCAGCCTGCTACAAGCCGCTTGGAAAAGCCCATACGCGGCAGAGTTCATATCATCCATGCCGCTGGCCGCAGTGGACGGCACCATGCGCAAGCGCTTGCGCAATACAGGGGTTGCCGGCAAGGCGCATGTCAAGACCGGAACGTTGAACACAGTGCGCGCAATTGCAGGTTATAGCCGCGACAACGACGGCAATACCTGGGCCGTCGTCGCGATACTCAACCATCCTCGGCCGTGGGGCGCTTCCTCGGTGCTGGATCAGGTACTGGTGAGTCTGTACAACCGCCCGGCAAACGAGAATACCGCGCAACGTTAGTCGATTAAGTCCAGCGTCGGAGGTCTCCGCCGACGCTGGACTTACGGCAGCAACGCTAGGTAACCGCCGCAGGCATCACTCGTGCGCTCTGCTGGGATCGCAACGCAGTGGCGCCCACCCCACCGTCAATCAGCGTGCCTGCAGCTTCCAGGCACGATGGATCTTGCTGTTGCGGCGAAAATCCTCGTCCAGAGTGGCGCTGGTGATTTCTTCCACGGCGTAGCGCTCGGCCACGCCCGCGTCGAGTACGAACTTGCGGAAGTTGTTGGAAAAATACAGCGTGCCTCCAGCGGCCAATCTCGCCATCGCCAGGTCGAGCAAAGCGACATGATCGCGCTGGACATCGAACACCCCCTCCATGCGCTTCGAGTTGGAGAACGTCGGCGGGTCGATAAAGATCAGATCGTATTCGCCACGATCCTCCTCCAGCCAGGCCATAACGTCAGCCTGCTCCAGACGTTGTCGATCTGACAGACCATTCAGTGCCAGATTGCGTCGCGCCCAATCCAGATAGGTTTTCGACAGATCAACACTGGTTGTGCTGCGCGCGCCGCCCTTGGCTGCGTGAACGGTTGCAGTTGCGGTGTAGCAATACAGGTTCAAGAAACGCTTGCCAGCCGCCTCGCGCGCGATACGTTGACGCATCGGCCGATGGTCAAGAAACAACCCGGTATCGAGGTAGTCGGTGAGATTCACCAATAGCTTGACATCGCCCTCCGTGACCTCAAGAAAGGTTCCCTGACTGGCCTGGCGCTCGTACTGCCGCGTTCCACTCTGGCGCTCACGACGCTTGACCACAACACGGTCCTGGGAAATGCCCAGCGCCTGAGGGATGGCGCCCAACGCGTCGTACAGTCGCGCCTGGGCTTTCTCAGGGTCAATCGAGCGCGGCGGGGCATATTCCTGCACATGCACCCAGTCGCCATATAGATCGATCGCCAGTGCATACTCGGGCATGTCGGCATCGTACAGGCGGTAGCACTGGATACCTTGCTTGCGGGCCCATTTGCCCAGAAGCTTCAGATTTTTCTGCAGTCGGTTGGCGAACATCTGCCCACCTTCACTGAGGCGCGCCAACTCCTGCACGGGTTTGTCTTCGTTCTGTTGCTCAGTGCTGGCAGATGGACGTTGGCCAGTGACGAACTGGTCCAGTTCGACCTTTATCAACAACAATTTGCAAGGCAGCGCACCGTTCCAGAAGGCGTATTGCTTGTGGCTGCGGATGCCCATGCGCTTGCCCAGCTCCGGTGCGGAGGTCAACACAGCCGCTTCCCAGCCGAGGCACGCCTGTCGCAGTCGCTCACCGAGGTTCTGGTAGAGATAAACCAGACTCGCCTCATCGCCCAGACGCTCGCCATACGGAGGATTGCAGATGACCAGGCCTTTCTGATTCTGATCAGGCCGAGGCTCGAACGTCGCCACATCACCCTGATAGACACGGATCCAACTCGCCAGCCCCGCTCGCTCTATATTGTTCTTCGCCGGTTGGATCAGGCGCGGGTCCGCCTCGTAGCCACGTATCCATAATGGCGGTTTGGCCATGCCCGCTTCGGCACGCGCCTGTGCTTCGGCATGCAGACGGTTCCACAGTGCCGGCACATGTCCGAGCCAGGCACTGAATCCCCAGCGTTCGCGGCGGAGATTAGGCGCAATATCAGCCGCCATCATTGCGCCTTCGACAAGAAAGGTGCCGACGCCACACATCGGGTCGGTTAGAGCGCCGCCAGCAGCAGCAATGCGAGGCCAGCCCGCACGAATCAATACGGCGGCTGCGAGGTTCTCCTTCAACGGCGCCGCGCCCTGCTGGAGACGGTAGCCGCGCTGGTGCAGGCTGTGTCCGGACAGATCCAGAGATAGCACCGCCTGTCCACGGTCCAAGCGCAGATGGACACGCAGGTCCGGATTCAACTTATCGACACTGGGTCGTTCGCCGGTCGCCGTACGGAGTCGATCGACGATGGCATCCTTGACCTTGAGCGCGCCGAAGTGAGTATTGTCGATACCAGATCCATGACCGCTGAATTCGACCGCCAGGCTACCGGTCGCCGCGAGATGCTCCGACCAGTCGACCTGGTGCACACCTTCATACAGCGTTTCGGCGTTGACCGTGGCGAAGCGCTCGATCACCAGCAGTACTCGGTTGGCCAGCCGAGACCAGAGGCACAACCGATAGGCAACCTCCATGCTGGCATAGCCGCGAATTGCCGCGGTTTGCTCACGCGTCTCCTCGAGCCCGAGCTCTTTGGCTTCTTCGAGCAGCAGGCCTTCAAGACCTTTGGGGCACGTGAGGATAAGTTCGTGGCGATCAGTCATGGCATGTCCAGTCAATTGTTCGATTCGGTTGGGCAGACTTCCGAATCTCGATTCGATATATCGCGCGGTTTCCGACTGTCTTTTCGTCGCGAAGCTGACGCTGCGGTACAACATTGGCAGCGCCGGGAGCGCTCCCTGCCTGCCTTATAGGCGGTGCTACGGTTTGGTGACCTACTTATTACAAAACGATCATTCCCGCTTTGCAGTCATTGGGTTAGAACTCGACTCAGTCCGGCATCGCAACGATGCTGGAAGAACCCGCCACGCCGGCAGCGGGCTTCACTGGCAGTCTATCTGCCAACCTCGCCATGAGGACAACGGAAACACCAGTCAACCACTGAGGGCAATACCCAATGAGAAGACTCAAGCGTGATCCGATGGAACGAGCATTTCTACGCGGTTATCAGCATGGCATACACGGTAAATCTCGCGATCTCTGTCCTTTTTCTCATCCCGAAGTACGCCAAGCCTGGATTAACGGCTGGCGGGAGGGTCGCGGCGACAATTGGGACGGTCTGACCGGCGCGGCCGGTCTCCACCGATTGAACGAACTTCACGCGGTCGGCTGACACAATCACACCGACTTCGACTGGCACGCCCCATCCGGGCGGCGGGCTTGAAGCCCGGGGCTCCCATCGGGAGCCCCACCGAAGAACAACTTAACGATTCGTTTCCTTCCGAGATTGCAGTGCAGCGATGGCGTCTACAGCTTCGCGAATCAGCGCTGGCCCCTTGTATATAAAACCCGTGTAAAGCTGGACCAGACTTGCTCCGGCCTCGATTTTTTCTGCCGCATGGCGCCCTTGCGTGATCCCACCAACGGCAATGATAGGCAAGCGGCCCGCCAGGGTTTCGGCCAACACCCGAACGGTGTGGGTGCTCTTTTCTCGCACCGGAGCACCAGAAAGCCCGCCCGCCTCATCGGCATGGGCAAGCCCCGCCACACCGTCACGACCCAGCGTCGTGTTGGTCGCGATGACTGCGTCCATTCCGGCCTGGAATACCGCTTCGGCAACCAGCCTGGTTTCCTCGTCGGTCATATCCGGCGCGATCTTGATGGCCAGCGGCACACGCTTGCCATGAAGCACTTCGAGGTCTTCGCGGCGCTGGCCTAGCGCGCCAAGCAGCTGCTTGAGCGAGTCACCGAACTGCAGGCTGCGCAGCCCCGGTGTATTGGGCGAACTGACGTTCACAGTGACGTAACTCGCCTGGTGATAGACCTTGTCCAGGCACAACAGGTAATCATCCTGAGCGCGCTCGACCGGCGTGTCGAAATTCTTGCCGATGTTGATACCCAGGATGCCCTTGAAACGAGCCGCATCGACCCGCTCCAGCAAGGCATCGACGCCGTGATTGTTGAAACCCATACGGTTTATGATGGCTTCGGCCTCGGGCAGCCGAAAAATACGCGGCTTTGGATTACCAGGTTGCGGCCTTGGCGTCACAGTACCCACTTCGACAAACCCGAATCCGAGCTGCGACATCCCGCAAATCGCCTCGCCGTTCTTATCCAGTCCGGCCGCCAGCCCCACCGGGTTAGGGAAATCCAATCCCATCACCCGCACCGGCAAACTAGCCGGTGCCTTGTTCAGCATGGCGTTGAGGCCTAGACGGCCGCCCGCGCCGATAAGATCAAGCGACAGTTCATGGGACGTCTCAGGCGTAAACTTGAAAAGCAGCTGGCGGGCCAGGTTATACATACGCAGCCTAGATCCTGGAAAGTGTGGCGCGAGAGTATAGCAGGCGGGCATTACTCACAGCGGGCGCAACGTAGCGCCCTTATCTGGATCATCCAAAGAAAGGCGCTATTCGAGTCGGCGCAAACGAATCAATTTGCCTTCCGGAGCAAACTCCATCTCGAATGAACCAAACACACCGGCAGTTGTCAGAAAGGGTCGCAGATGATGTGCCGGCAAGCTGACGCTCTTCCCTTCCCGGCTTTTGATCAGGATACGATTGGCGCGCCCCTGATAGACCGCCAGCAGCTTATCGGCGGGCAGTGCAATATCCAGCAAGAGGCTTGGCATGGAGGCTCCCTCATTGATCAGCGCAGCGATTTTGCCATACCGGCTCTCTAGCAGTGACCTATCACTGCTGTTGGTTGCCCAACTCGACCTAGAAAAGCTCGGCAAATACGGTGCGCAGCGTGGGCGGCTCTGCCACACTTCGACCGTTGCCCTATGCGTTCATCTACCATGATGAGTCTGCCCGAGCCGATGCCGCCCGTGACTTCACGAATCGTCAGATTTGCCCAACGCCTTGGATTGACCGGCAAATCGCCGCGTCAGGTCCTCGAGCATGCCAGCCAAATCAGCTTACCCTTTGCCCCGCTCTCCGAGCCGGCGCCGAGCATCTTCTGGCACGACGGCCCTTGTCTGCAGCGATTCGCTGATCTTCCGAGAAGCGCCCTATCCGGCCCGATTCAGGAAGACAAAGCCAAGGCTCACGCTGCGTTGACGCGGCTCGTGCGTCAGGAACAGAGCGCTTATCCATCGCTCGACTTACGTCAGGTTGACGGTCTCGGTGGGCAAAGTACTGACGGAGCAGTCTACCCGACCTTCGAAGCACTGGCCGCCACACCCGCTTGTCGCCAGTTACGCGTGATCAGCTACAAGGATTTCATACGGACCATCACCGCTGCGCTGCCGGGCTACAACGAACAGGCCCCAATCGAGCTTCGTCAAGCCAGCTGGCTCGGCGAGCGGATTTACTGGAGTGGCGAGCACCATGCCGAAGCCTTCGCCTGTGCGATCGCCTACGCACGGCTGCGGGGGCTGGAGGTCAACCTTCCCTGCGAACTCACCGATTACCGGCTCGATGCAGCCGGTCTACAGGCCCTAGATAGTGACTACCATGCCGTCACCATGCCAGCACAAGCATGGAGCGACCGAGGATTTATGGGCCTTCTGCTCGAAGCGAAGATTCCCTATGCGCGCTTGACGCTGCTGCGCAACGCTAATAACTCCGAGCTGCTCTTGCTGGACAAGGCGCAACCCGCGGCGAATGCGTTGGGAGAAGGACTCAAGCTCGCCGGCGCTCCGGATATGGTTCGCTACTTGCGCGACCTGCCGCAGATTACGCGTTTCCGCCTCGGCAACCGGACGGTACAAGCGGACTGATCTATCCGACGCAACTGCGACGGAACTCAGACACCCCCCTCGCCGACCAGCATCATTTGCAGCTGAATAAAAAACGCCGATGCACAAGGCACCGGCGTTTCATCTCAGACGAAATCAGCCGCCAGGAAACCCGGCGGTGAATCGCACCTAGCGTCTCGCACTTTCCAGCGCGAGGTCTTGTAGCTCGCGACCCGCAACAGCGTACATGGCGTAATCCACACTGCTGGCGCTGCGCAGCTCGACCAGCATTCGCCGCCAACGCTCGACCTGATATTCCCGTTGCTCCAGCCAAAGCTGAACGCGTGCATCCAGGTTTTCAGGCGCGTCAGCCATCTGCAACACCGATACCGTAATGGCGCGCTGCTGACTGTCCAAATCATCGCGGAAGCTTTCCCGAGCCAGGGCTTGCCAGTTGTTGTCCACCGGCAGACCCGTCACCTGCTGAAGATACCAGGGCAACTCCAACGCGCCGCCGACAGCGAAGTAGGCCGCTGCAACTTCAGCGGGTGGCTGCCCTGTTTCATCAGCGGCTTCCAGTATTGGAAGCAGCGTATAGAGATGATTGGTGCCGGCCACCATTCGCGCCAATAACTCGGGGACCCCGGCGTCGGTGTACCGCTCGTAACGCGCCTGCCAAAGCTCGCGTGTTCCGCCCTGCAACAGCTCATCGAGCTTTAACCCGAGCGCCGCGACCCGCGGCCCGAAGTGCCCGACGTCACGTGCGGCGTCCAGCTCGCTTCGACGGTTGCGCAGGAACCAGCGGGTCGCTCGCCGCCCCAGCCGCATCAGTTCATCCATGAGGTTGAGCTGCAATTCTGACGGGACCTTGTAATCGAGCGCTTCGATCTGGCGGAACCAATGGGGTAGATGGAAGATGTCCCGCACAATTACATAAGCACCCGCAACGTTGGCGGCACTCAGGCCGGTCGCCTCTCTCAGCCGCTGAACGAAGGTGATCCCCATGTTATTGATCAGGTCGTTGGCGATCTGCGTGCTGACGATCTCGCGCTTGAGACGGTGTTGCAGCATCGCCGGGCGATACTGCTCGGCTAGCAGCTGCGGGAATGCGCTTTCCATCTCCCGAGCAAGATAGGCATCGTCCGGCACGCGAGACTGCAGCAGCGCCTCCTTCAGTTCGATCTTGCTGTATGAAATCAGCACCGACAGCTCAGGCCGCGTCAATCCCTTGCCCAGGTTTGCGCGCTCGGCCAGCACTTCGTCGCTCGGCAGAAACTCAAGCGCGCGATCCAGCAAGCCGTCCGCTTCAAGGGAAGTGATCAGTCGCTTGTATTCACTGCCGCTCTCATGGGCGCGACGTTCGGCCTGCGATAGCGCCTGGGTCTGCTTGTAGTTGTCATGCAGCACCAATTCGGCCACGGCGTCAGTCATCTCGAACAACAATTGGTCGCGCTGCTTGCCGGTCATGTCTCCAGCACTGACGATCTCGTTGAGGAGAATCTTGATGTTGACCTCGTGGTCGGAGCAGTTCACCCCACCGGCATTGTCAATGAAGTCCGTATTTGCCGCGCCGCCCTGCAAGCAGTACTCGACGCGCCCCAACTGGGTGATGCCCAGGTTGCCGCCTTCGCCGATGACCTTGGCACGCAGCTCGTTCCCGTTGACCCGCAGGATGTCGTTGGCCTTGTCCCCAACGTCTGCATGGGTCTCCGCGGTGCTCTTCACATAGGTGCCAATGCCGCCGTTCCATAGCAAATCGACCGGCGCCTTGAGCAATGCGTGGATCAGTTCGGCCGGGGTCAGCTGATCCGCCTCGATCTCGAACCGCACCTTCATCTGTGGCGTGATCGCGATGCGCTTGGCTGAACGGGGAAACACGCCACCGCCAGCGGAAATCAACGAAGAATCGTAATCGGTCCAGGATGAGCGCGGCATATCGAACAGGCGTTGCCGCTCGACAAAGCTGCGCGCAGCGTCCGGGTCGGGATCGATGAAGATATGCAGATGGTTGAAAGCGGCTACCAGCTGCAAGGTTTCGGACATCAGCAAGCCGTTGCCGAACACATCGCCAGCCATGTCTCCAATGCCAATCACGCTGACGTTGTCTCGCTGGACATCGATGCCCCGCTCGCGGAAGTGCCGCTGCACCGAGACCCAGGCGCCCTTAGCGGTGATGCCCATCTTTTTGTGGTCGTAGCCGGCAGAACCACCCGATGCGAAGGCGTCGCCCAACCAGAAGTCGTACTCCGCGGCGATGCCATTGGCAATGTCGGAAAAGGTTGCGGTGCCCTTGTCAGCGGCAACCACCAGGTAAGGGTCATCCTCGTCGTAGCGCAGTACGTTGACAGGCGGTACGACGATGCCTTCTTTGAGGTTATCGGTAATGTCCAGCAGGCCGCTGATAAAGATCCGATAGCAAGCGATGCCCTCAGCCAGCACCTCATCGCGCGAGCCGTTGGTCGGCAGACGACGTGGCACGAAACCACCCTTGGCGCCCCCCGGCACGATGATGGCGTTCTTCACCTGCTGCGCCTTAACCAGCCCTAGCACCTCGGTGCGGTAGTCCTCTTCCCGATCGGACCAGCGCAAGCCGCCTCGCGCGACTTTGCCGCCTCGCAGGTGTACGCCTTCCACACGTGGCGAATAGACGAATATTTCGAATTTCGGCGCCGGGCGCGGCATCTCTGGAATCGATCGCGAGTCTAGCTTGAAGCTGAAATAGCTCTTCGGTTTGCCGCTGGCATCGGCCTGATAGAAGTTGGTTCGCAGCGTTGCCTTGATCAGCGCCAGATAGCGCCGCAGGATGCGGTCCTCGTTGAGCACCGCCACGTCATCCAGAGCCGTGATGATGGCCTGTTCCAGCCGCGCCTGTTTATCAGCGAGGTCCTCTTCGCCGAGTTTGCGCGCCAGGTAGAACCGCATCTTGAACAGCCGCACCAGTTCGCGTGCGATGGCGGTGTGGTTGAGCAAAGCGCTGGCGATATAGCCCAGATCGAAGCCCATGCGAATCTGCTTGAGGTACCGGCCGTAGGCGCGCAGCAGCGCGACTTCGCGCCAGGTGAGCCCCGCGGTCAGTACCAGCCTGTTGAACGCGTCATTTTCCGCCTGGCCGTTATTGATGGCAATGAACGCGTCCTGCAGCGGCTCGTTGATCTCCATCAGATCGATCTCGAGCCCTTCTGCATAGGTGAACGCGAAATCGTGAATCCAGTATTCACGGCCATCCTTGCGCCGCAGATGGAAGGGAAACTCTCCCAGAACACGTAGCCCGAGGTTCTCCAGAATCGGCAGCATGTCGGACAACGGCAGCGGTGTATCCAGGTGATAGAGCTTGCAGTGCAGGCGGTTTTCCACCGCCGTGATCGGCTGATAGAAGCTCATCACCAACGGCCGTTGTCCGCTGAGACTGAGCACGTGCTGCATATCAACAGCCGCCGATTGCGGCGCGAAACGTTCGCGATATCCAGCTGGGAAGCCTTTCGGGAAGTCGGCGAGTATCCCGGTACCCTGGGCTTCGCCAAAACGCTCGATGACCACGTTCGAGTAGTCGTCCTGCCAGGTTCGGCAGGCCTGAACCACCTCGTTTTCCAGCTGGACCGGATCGAACTGCACCTGCTTGTTCGGATCCAGACGCAGCAGGAACTGCACGCGGATCAGCACGGACTCGGAGAAGTAGGTGGAAAATTCACAGCCGCTGGCTTCCAGGCGGTCCACCAGCACCTGCTGGATGCGCAGGCGGGTCTCGGTCGAATAACTGTCGCGGGGGACATAGGCCAGGCAGTAGCAGAAGCGCCCATACGGATCGATACGCAGGAACAGGCGCAGCTTGTTGCGCTCCTGGATTTGCACGATGGCGATAGCGGTGCTGAACAGCTGATCCAGCGTCATCTGGAACAACTCGTCGCGCGGCAGCACTTCCAATACCTGAGTCAGCTCCTTGGCCAGATGCGCCGAATCATCGAAGTGCGACCGCTCGATCACCTCCGCTACCTTGCTCCGAATATAAGGGATTCGCCGCACGCTCTGGGTGTAGACCGAGGACGTGAACAGCCCGAGGAAGCGGCACTCACGGGTAACCCGCCCTTGCTCGTCGAACTCACGAATGGAGACGAAATCCGGATAAGCCGGCCGGTGCACCCGGCTCGGAGTAGCCGCCTTGGCGAATGACAGCAGCAGCGGCTCGCGCAGATAGGCCAAGGCCGGCGGCATGATCAGTTGATCATCTGCTTCAAGGCCTGTGCGTAGATGGCGCGACAGACCTAGTAGCGACGCCTCGTCATAAATAATGCGGCCGCCCTCGCCCTGGTCGACAACCGTGAACTCTTCGTATCCGAGGAAGGTGAAATGATCGTCAGCCAGCCAGCGCATAAAATCCATGCTTTCAGCCAACTGGGCATTATCAGCCGTTTGCAACATCGCCAGACGGGCATGGTGCTCCTCGGCCTTCGCCTTCATCGCCGGAAAATCGCTGACAGCCAGGCGTACCTCAGCCAGCACGCCATGCAGCGACTGCTCCAGTTCATGCAGAGCCGCGGCACTGGCGCAGCGATCGATTTCGACGAAGATCAGCGACTCAGCTTCGCTGTCTTCACCTGAGTTGCCCTTGGGCAGTAATTCGACCAGGCTGCCATCCCCGTCACGGCGGACCTGCAGCACGCTGTTCTGCAGGGTGTGAATGGCATAGCCACGACGGGTCAGTTCCATGCGCACCGAGTCGACCAGAAATGGCATATCCGGGTGCAGCACCTCGACCACGCTGTGGGTCGACTGCCAGCCATGCTTTTCATAATCGGGGTTGAACACCTGAACGACAGGGCTGCTCGGGTCAAAACGCTCCAGCAGACGCCAACTGGCCAGCGTCGAGCCAACCAGGTCGGTCATGCGCCGCTGGGTCAGCTCGGGCAATGCGACGATTCCGAAAAACTGTTCGGCGAAGAGTCCCACTTGTGGCAGGAGTTTCTCGTCGACATGCTGTGCCAGGGCCACTTTCAGTTGTTGCTGAAAATCGGCTTTGCTGGCAGCTGTAAAGAACGCCATTTTTTCGCTCCATTCTGGCTTGGAATTCGACTTGGGCAGTCGCGGGACCTGACCGGCAACGCAACCTGTAAGTTCAACGTTAGTTCAGCGGACTGGGAATGCACCCCACTCTGGTCTCCTTAGTCTGGCGACGCCAGCGACCCAGCAGTCACATTTAATTCAGGCGCATGACGAACAATGCACGGCGCCGGCCAGTGCAGACCATCGGCTGATCTGGCGTTACGAACTTGCCGAGCCGCGCATAGCCGGCCCCTCGGTAATGAATTAAAGTCGTGCCGGTCGAGCGCCCGCCCCGACACGCCCCTGCAGAAGAGCCAAGCGATGGACCACCGTGAAGCCATAGTCGCGTTGCGACACTTTCTTTCAACTCAGATTCTTGGTCAGGAACGGCTGATCGAGCGTCTGCTGATCGCCTTGCTGGCTGATGGCCACATGCTCGTCGAAGGCGCCCCGGGACTGGCTAAGACGAGGGCGATCAAAGAGCTTGCAGGTGGCCTCGAAGCGGAATTCCATCGCATCCAGTTCACGCCCGACCTGCTCCCAGCCGACATCACCGGTACCGAGATCTACCGGCCGGAAACCGGCAGTTTCGTATTCCAGCAGGGCCCCATCTTTCACAACCTGGTGCTGGCGGACGAAATCAACCGAGCGCCTGCGAAGGTCCAATCGGCGCTGCTCGAAGCCATGGCCGAGCGGCAGGTCAGCGTCGGCCGCAGCACCTACGATCTGTCACCACTCTTTCTGGTGATGGCCACACAGAATCCCATCGAACAGGAAGGCACCTATCCTCTGCCCGAAGCGCAGCTGGACCGCTTCCTGCTGCACGTTAAGTTGGGCTTTCCCGACGCTTCGGTGGAACGACGCATCCTGCAACAGGCACGCGGTGAAGCAATCAATGGCGAAACCGCGCCCGAGCACCGAGTTTCTCAGCAGGCAATTTTTGCCGCGCGCAAGGAAATCCTTGGCCTGTACATGGCCGACGCGGTGGAGGAATACCTGGTGCAGCTGGTCATGGCGACGCGCACTCCCGCAAAGTTCGACGCAGAGCTGGCTGGCTGGATTGCTTACGGCTCCAGCCCGCGCGGCTCGATCTCGCTGGATCGCTGTGCCCGCGCCCATGCCTGGCTGGCTGGACGGGACTTCGTCAGCCCTGAAGACATTCAGGCCGTGCTGTTCGATGTGTTGCGTCATCGCTTGATCCTTTCGTTCGAAGCGGAAGCCGCCGGTATCGATCAGGATCGCGTCCTGCAGCGCATCCTCGACGTGGTCGCGGTGGCCTGATGCAACCCTCGCGGTCCGCCACCGACAGGTCGGCGCCTACGAAGCCCGACGATGGGATCCGGGTGAGCCTTGGCGAGCTTATCGACATGCGTCATCGCGTCCGTGAAGTGCCCTTGTTTACCAGCCCGCATCGGCGCAGCCAGTTGGTCGGCCTGCACCACTCGAAGCTGCGCGGGCGTGGGGTGGATTTCGATCAGGTGCGCATCTACCAGGCCGGTGATGATGTCCGCACCATTGATTGGCGAGTCACTGCACGCACACAGGAGCCGCATACCAAGCTGTTTCATGAAGAACGCGAACGACCCATCTATCTGCTCGTAGAACAAAGTCCACGGTTGTTCTTCGGTAGCGAGCGGGCCTTCAAATCAGTGGTGGTTGCCCAGGCCGCCAGCCTGGTGGGTTGGGCCGCGTTAAGTCACAACGACCGCGTCGGCGGTCTCGTCTTCGGGCGCGGCGAACAGCAAGAAATCAAACCCCGGCGCAGCAAGCAGAGCCTGCTGCAACTGTTGGACCGCCTGGCCCGCGCCAATGCCAGTCTAGAAGCCGACCAGCCCGATGACCCCGAGGCCTTTGGCCTGGCCCTCAGGCGTGCACGCGAAGTGCTACGTCCGGGTAGCCTGGCGGTCATCATCTGTGACGAACGCGCCCTGAGCGATGCCGCGGAACAGCAGATGACCTTGCTTGCGCGGCATGTTGACCTGCTGCTGATCCCGGTCTGTGACCCACTCGATCATGCGTTACCGGCAGCCGGACTGTTGCGTTTTGCGCAGTTCGGCGCACGGCTGGAGCTGGACACCCATGACGCCGCGCTGCGACATACCTACCGACTGCAAGGCGAAGCGCGCAGCGCACGCTGGAAACGTCTGGCTGACCGTTTACGCCTGCCGTTAATGCCGCTGAATACCTCGCGTGAACTAGTTGAGCAGATGCGCGAACACCTCATCGGGCAGCATAAAGGCGCGCCCCGATGAACGCCCTCGAGCTTGAACCCCTCATTACCCCAGCGGCTATAAGTTGGTGGCCCCTGGCGGCCGGCTGGTGGTTCCTCGCCGCCCTGCTGCTCAGCGTTGTTCTTCTGCTGAAATTCCGACCATGGAAGCGACTCCAGCGCGGGAAACGAGGCGATTTGACCCAACACGAACACCCCCTCGACCCTCAGCGCCAGATTGCACTGCTGGAACTTGCCCAGTTGGACAAGCCCTACAATGGCCAACCGGCCAGCCACTGGCTGCAGCAACTCAATGCGCTGCTCAAACGCCTGTGTCGGATACGCTATCCGGACGATCATCCACATACGTTGAACGGGCGTGCCTGGCTGGCGTTTCTTGACAATCGGTGTCCGGCGGCCGGATTGACGCGTTGGATGGTGTTGGTTGAAGGCGCTTACCGCGCCGAGTGCCGGCTGGACGACAAGGCCATCCAAGGCCTAGAGCAGTCCGTGCAGATCTGGATTCGCAAGCATGTTTGAGCTGGCCTGGCCGTGGGTCTGGCTCCTGTTGCCACTGCCCTGGCTGTTGCGCTGGCTTTTGCCAGTATCCGAAAGCGGCGACGCGGCGCTGAAGGTTGGCTTTCTGGCCGAACTGGAAGCCCTTGCCGGCCGCCGCGCCGCCATCGCCCTGCCCGCCTGGCGACAGCAGCTACCCTATCTGCTCATTTGGCTTCTGCTGGTATTCGCGGCCGCGCGGCCACAATGGCTTGGCGAACCGCTGCCGCTTCCCACCAATGGTCGCGACCTATTGCTCGCGGTCGACGTGTCCGGGTCCATGGACTACCCGGACATGCAATGGCAAGGCGAAGAGGTCAGCCGGCTGGAACTGGTCAAACACCTGCTCGGTGACTTCATTGCCGAGCGGCGCGGCGACCGCGTAGGGCTGATCCTATTCGGCAGCAAGGCCTACCTGCAGGCACCACTGACCTTCGACCGGCAAACGGTACGCACCTGGCTCGATGAGGCTGTGATCGGCATCGCCGGGAACAACACTGCCCTCGGCGACGCCATCGGCCTAGCCGTCAAGCGCCTGCGCGAACGGCCAGCGAAAAGTCGCGTGTTGGTGCTGATTACCGACGGCGCAAATAACGGTGGCGAAGTCGACCCCTTGCTCACAGCTCGCCTCGCCGCGGCGGCAGGCGTCAAGGTGCATACCATCGGCATCGGTGCAGAAGCGAGTGACAGCACGCTTAATCGCTTCGGTTTCAACCCCGGCGGCGATCTGGACGAAACGACCCTGCGCGCGATTGCCCATGAAACCGGCGGCGAGTATTTCCGAGCGCGTACGCATGAAGAGCTTGAAGCAGTCGGTACCACGCTCGACCAACTCGAACCTGCAGCCCAACAGCCGGCTCAGGCACGCGTGGCCACTGCGCTCTATGCCTGGCCTCTGGGGGTCGCGCTGCTGTTCAGCTGGCTGCTGGTCGCGCGCAGCATCTGGCCGCTGTCGCTGCGTCAACTCGGCCGGCGGAGCACGCCATCATGAGCGAACTTCTGCCGCACTTGCTCAGACCGTTCTGGTTAATCCTATTGCCACTACCGATATGGCTGTTGTGGCGGTTATGGCATCGACAGCGCCAGACAGGCCGCTGGCAGCGCCTGTTGCCCGAAGCCTTTCATAGCGTTCTGCTCACCCGCGGCAAGCTGCGTAACAGCAAGCTCCCTTGGCTTCTGCTTGGCTCCGCCTGGCTTTTAAGCTGTCTGGCGCTGTTGGGGCCAAGCTGGCAACAGGTCGAGCAGCCCAGCCTGTCACGCACGGACCCGCTGGTGATCTTGCTGGAGACCACCCCGGCCATGCTGGCAACCGATGTGCGCCCAAGCCGACTGGAGCAGGCCAAACGCAAGATCATCGATTTGCTCCAGACCCGTCAGGACGCGCAGACGGCGGTGGTGGTATTCGCCGGCAGCGCTCACACCTTGGTGCCGCTGTCCAACGACATGGCCACCACGCAAAATCTTCTGGATGCATTGAAACCCGACCTTATGCCCGAACCTGGTTACCGCGCTGATCTGGCGGTGATGAAAGGCATCGAACTGCTCCAGCAGGGCGCCAACGGCCGCGGCCGTTTGCTGCTGATCGGCAGCAGTCTGAGCGCGCCAGAACGCACAGCAATCGAGCAACTGCTCGAAGACAGCGATCAGTCGCTGCTCCTGCTCGGCATCGGCACCGAACAGGGCGCCCCGATTCCCCGTGAGGACGGCAGTTTCCTTAAAGATGATAAAGGCGCCATCATCATTCCTCGGCTCGACGAAACTGCCATGCGGCGTTTTGCCAGCCGTATCGGCGGGCGCTATCAGCAGGCTCGAGTCGATGATGCGGACCTGCGCAACCTCGGTTTGCTCGAACGCAACGGCAAGCTCGTGGCCCAAGACGAGACCACCCGTCTCGACACCTGGCATGACCAAGGCTACTGGCTGCTACTGCCCCTGTTGTTGCTTGCAGCCTGTGCCGGACGACGGGGCTGGCTTTTCTGCTTGCCACTCTTCCTGTTCGTCCCGCAACCCGCCAGCGCTCTGAGCTTTGACGACCTCTGGCTGCGCCCCGATCAGCAGGGCATGCGCCTACTGGAGTCTTCTCGCCCAGACGAAGCCGCGAAACACTTCAAGAATCACCAGTGGCAGGGCTATGCGCGCTACCAGGCCGGAGACTTTGCCGGCGCCGCCGAACAATTCAGCCACGGCGACTCCGCACCCGACCACTACAACCGCGGCAATGCCTTGGCGCGCAATGATGAGCTGAAAGCCGCCATCGAGGCTTATGAGCAAGCCTTGGAACTGGACCCCGGACTGGACGTTGCGCGGCGTAATAAAGCCGCAGTCGAAGAGGCCCTGCGCCAGCAACAGACTCAGGAAGAAGCCAATCCCGACGAGTCGACACCGCAAGAACGGCCACCTGAAACCGCACAGCACAAGCAGGCGCGCGGAAGCAAAGGGCCAGCCGCATCGCCTGCCTCGACGGATCAAGCCACGACGCAGGCCCCGCCAAGCCAAGCGGGCGAGGTGTCGAGCGAAACACAGAACGAGGCCCCTCCCGAGTCCAACTCAGAAGCGACCGAGCAGCAGATAGCACAAGCCCAGCAAGTGCCTGTCGATCCCGAGCAGGATCAGGCAATGGACCAGTGGCTGCGCAAGATTCCGGACGATCCCGGCGAGCTGCTAAGGCGCAAGTTTCTTTATGAACAACGCAAACGGCAGGAATTGAATCGATGATGCGCTGGATGACATTGGTGTTTCTGCTCCTGCTGGGCCTGCAGACGAACGCGGCAACCTTGCTCGCTCGGGTCGACCGCACCGAATTGAGCCTGGACGAAACGGTCGAACTCACTCTGGAAACGGCCGACGGCACCGCCTTTGGCAAGCCCGACTTGCAGCCGCTCGACGGGCTTTTCAAGGTGTCCGGTACTCGCCAGAGCAACCAGCTTGCCGGCGCCAATGGCGAGGCGAAGGCGATAACCCAATGGCAGGTTACGCTCCAGCCACTGCAGACCGGCTATGTCGTCATTCCGCCTCTGCAACTCGGCGATGCCCGTAGCGAACCCATCACCTTGCATGTCACCGAGCCCAGCGCCGGAGATAGCGACCTTCTTGCTCCAATTTTCATCGACGCCAGCCTCGATCAGGATGTGGCCTATGTGCAGGCACAGGTGCTGCTGACCCTGCGTATCTACCATTCCGTATCGCTCTACGACGACAGCACCTTGTCCCCGCTGCAAATGAGCGACGCGCTGGTGGAGCGACTGGGCGAACCCCGCACCTATGAAAAAGACATCAATGGGGTTCGCCACGGCGTGATCGAAATCCGCTATGCGCTGTTTCCGCAGAAGAGCGGCGAGCTGACGATCCCCGCACAGCTGTTCAGCGCCACCACGGTCGCACCGGCGACCGGTGATCAGTACGGCTCCAGATTCGGGCGTTCGACCCAGGTGAAATCTCCCACCATACCGTTGACGGTCAAAGCCAAGCCAGCTGAGTATCCCGCCGGCGTCCCCTGGCTGCCTGCCCGGAGCCTGACGCTGGTCGAAGCCTGGAGTCCGGAGCCGGCGGACGCTCAACTGGGTGAAGCCCTGACCCGCAGCCTTTTGCTGAAAGCGGACGGATTGACCAGTAGCCAGCTGCCACCCATCGGCTCGACCGAGGTTCCAGGCCTGCGCAGCTACCCCGACCAGCCGACCCTGAACAACGAAATCACCGCCAACGGCGTCAGCGGCAGTCGCGAGCAGCGCGAAGCCCTGGTCGCGACGCGCACCGGTGATTTCCAGCTCCCGCCCGTTGAAGTGGTCTGGTGGAACACCCTTGACGATCGCCTGGAGCGCAGCACTCTGCCTGGACGGAACCTGCTGGTCGCCGACAACCCGAACCTTCAACAGCCCGACATCGACACGCCAGAGGTGCCTGAACTGCGTGAAGCGCGTCGGCTGTGGCCCTGGCAGCTGAGCAGCGCCTTGCTTGCGCTGACCACCCTGCTCGGTTTTGGCCTGTGGCTGCATGCGCGTAGCCAGCCTGCGGTGATCCGTACCGTGCAGACCGGCCCGACCCCGCGCAGCCTGCTCGATGACCTGAAACGGGCCTGCCTGGCCAATGACACCCAGGCTACCCGCCATGCACTTGATGCCTGGGCGCGTCAGCAGCCCGAGACGCTGGCCGATATGGCGGCGCGCTTCGAGCCGCTGTCCGACGCACTCGACGGGCTAAACGGTGCGCTGTACAGCGAGACCGGTCAACGCTGGCAAGGCGAAGCCTTGTGGCAGGCCATTCAGAGCCTGCCGGCAAGACAGGCTGGCGATGCAGAACGGGAAGCCAGCGCACTGCCGCCGTTGTACCCGCGCTGAATTGGGGGTCCCAGTTCCGGGGTTACGGCCAGTCCATTCGCCGCTGCCGCTGGTTCGTGCGTCGACTAGATAGACGCGTCGTGTCCTGCGCTTGGCATGTGGCTTGCTAAACCTGAGTCAGGTATCCCGGCTCGCACCGAACCCCTTCCGGACGGTGTGCGCTTCGTATGGCAAAGGTTCCCCTCAGCATGACCGATCCCACCCCTTCGCTCCGCCCTGACGCCAAAGCCTGGGTCGCCGGCAGCGACGCGCCAGAAAAGCATGTCGTGAACCTTGGGTTCATGGCGTTGACCGATGCTGCATCACTGGTCGTCGCCGCCACCCAGGGCTTTGCCCAGCCCTACGGCCTCACGCTCAACCTGCAACGGCAGAGTTCCTGGTCCAGCGTGCGAGACAAACTCGTTGAAGGCGAGCTGGATGCCGCTCATGGGCTTTACGGGCTGATATACGCCGTGCATCTGGGCATAGGAGGCAGTGCACCGAAGGACATGGCCGTGCTGATGGGGCTGGCGCAAAACGGTCAGAGCATCAGCCTCTCCCGTGAGCTGAAGGCCGCCGGCGTGACCGATCCCGATGCGCTCGGCAGATGCGTGCGCCAGAGTGGTGCAAAACTCACCCTCGCGCAGACATTTCCAACCGGTACTCATGCACTCTGGCTCTACTACTGGCTGGCCGCCTACGGCATTCACCCGCTGGCCGACGTGCGCACGCTGGTGGTGCCGCCGTCCCTGATGGTGGCCCATTTACGGGCGCGTCGCATCGATGGCTTCTGCGCCGGCGAGCCCTGGGGGGCGCAGGCCATTGAAGAAGACATGGGCTTCACCATCGCGACCAGCCAATCGATCTGGCCGGACCATCCGGAAAAAGTGCTCGGCTGCACGCGCGAATTCGTCGATCAGTACCCCAATACCGCCCGTGCGCTGGTCATGGCCATCCTCGAGGCCAGCCGTTTCATAGACGAGAGCCAGGAAAACCGCCGCAGCACCGCACAGCTGATCGCCGGTAGCGACTATGTCGATGCGCCCGTTGCGGCCATCGAGCCGCGCTTTCTCGGTCAATATGAAGACGGCCTCGGCCATGCCTGGCTGGACAAGCACCCGCTGCGCTTCTTTGGCAACGGCGAAGTGAACATGCCCTACTACTCCGACGGCCTCTGGTTCATGACTCAGCTACGCCGTTGGGGCCTGCTGCGCGAAGATCCGGATTACCTCGCCGTGGCGCAAAGCGTGCAGCAGACCAGCCTCTACCGTGACGCGGCGACTGCCTTGAACATCCCTGTGCCCGACTCACCCATGCGCAACGCCATTCTCATGGACGGCAGTCGCTGGGATGGCAGCGATCCGGCGGGTTACGCACGCAGCTTTGCGTTGCATGCACTGGCTGACACCGCACTGCGCCCCAAGCCTTGAAAAGGGAGACTGTCATGCTTCGCGTTCTCCTGATCGACGATACCCCGCGCAAGGTCGGCCGTTTGCGCAGCGCTCTGATCGAAGCCGGTTTCGAAGTGATAGAGGAATCCGGTCTGACCATCGACCTGCCCGAACGGGTCGAAGCGATTCGCCCCGATGTGGTGCTGATCGACACCGACTCCCCCGGCCGCGACGTAATGGAACAAGTGGTGATGGTCAGCCGTGACCAGCCGCGGCCCATCGTCATGTTCACCGACGACAACAACCCCAACGCCATGCGCCAGGCCATTCGCGCCGGCGTCAGCGCCTATATCGTCGAGGGCATCCAGGCCCAGCGCCTGAAACCGATCCTCGACGTGGCCATGGCCCGCTTCGAAAGTGACCAGGCGATCCGTGCGCAACTGCACGCGCGCGACCAGCAACTGGTCGAGCGCAAGCGCATCGAACTCGCCAAGGGCATGCTGATGAAGATGCGCAGCTGCAACGAGGAAGAGGCCTACACCCTGATGCGCCGCCAGGCCATGAGCCGCCAGCAAAAGCTGATTCAGGTGGCTGAACAGATCATTGCGATGAACGACCTGCTGGGGCAGTAACCTGCAGCGGCGTTTCGGCCCTCTCCTAGCGTTAGCCTAGCCAAATGGCCGGATAAATTCGGCCGTGCAAGACCATACTAGGTGTCAGTTAAGGGCCCAGTGCTGAGGCTTGCACTATGCGTCCCTCGTAGCGGATTTGTTCGCTTCTCAAACCACGCGGTTCTGGGCCGAACCGCACTGCCCTCGCCCCCGCAACAACGCCTAGACAGCCAAGCCCACTTTTCGCCTCGATGAGCAGCACACCTGCGTTCGGTTCAAACGAACCAAAACGGAGCCAAGGGGTGCGCTGGCTGCACGCCTATCGCGCCGAACCGAGTTGCAGCGTGCCGAGACGGCTGCAACCCGCCCATGACTGGCTCGATCCGCAAGCCATTGTATTGATGTAGCTTTTTTATTTTTAGCCGCTGCATATCCCGGCATTGCGCGAACTGGCAAGCCCCTTGCAATCCCTCCAGCACCACGTCTTCGGGTCGCCAACGGCGGTGATCGGGACGAATTGACAAAGGCGTCAACGGTGCTCGCTCTGCTCATGCAGAGGGTGCGTCCGTTACGCCTTTTTTTCGTTTCGCGATTGAGGGAAGAATCATGCGCAAGACTCGCCGTACGCTGCTGAAAACACTGGTTGCCAGCCTCGGATGCTCTGCCCTGCTGCAATTGGTACCGATGACCGCTTGGGCTGCCGAACCCGAGAAAGAAGAACTGAAGCTTGGCTTCATCAAGCTCACCGACATGGCGCCCCTGGCCATTGCTTACGAAAAGGGCTTTTTCGAAGATGAAGGCCTCTATGTCACGCTCGAAGCTCAAGCCAACTGGAAGGTGCTGCTGGACCGCGTGATCGATGGCGAGCTGGACGGCGCGCACATGCTCTCTGGCCAGCCGATCGGCGCCACCATCGGCTTTGGCACCAAGGCCGACATCATTACGGCCTTCACCATGGACCTCAATGGCAATGCCATCACGATGTCTAACGCCGTCTGGGAGCAGATGAAACCCAACGTGCCCATGGTCGATGGCAAACCGCAGCACCCGATCAAGGCCGACGCGCTGAAACCTGTGATCGAGCAGCTCAACGCCAGTGGCAAGTCGTTCAACCTGGGCATGGTCTTCCCGGTCTCCACGCACAACTACGAGCTGCGCTACTGGCTCGCCGCTGGCGGCATTCATCCCGGCTACTACGCACCGAACAAGGGCGACATCAGCGGCCAGATCGATGCCCAGGCATTGCTCTCGGTCACTCCGCCGCCACAGATGCCTTCGACTATGGAAGCCGGCACCATCCATGGCTACAGCGTCGGCGAGCCGTGGAACCAGCAGGCGGTGTTCAAGGGTATCGGCGTGCCGGTGGTGGCCGATTACGCGATTCGCAAGAACATGTCGGAAAAGGTCTTCGGCGTCTCCAAGGCCTGGGCTCAAGCAAACCCGGAAACTCACAAGCGGCTGGTCAAGGCGCTGATCCGCGCCGGCAAGTGGCTTGATGAAAACAACAACGCCAACCGCCAGGAAGCGGTGGAGATCCTCTCACGCCCCGAATATGTGGGTGCCGATGCCAAGGTCATCGCCAATTCCATGACCGGCACCTTCGAGTTCGAAAAAGGCGACAAGCGCGAGGTGCCGGACTTCAACGTCTTCTTCCGCTACCACGCCACCTACCCCTATTACTCCGACGCCATCTGGTACCTGACGCAGATGCGCCGCTGGGGCCAGATCGCCGAAGCCAAGCCGGACAGCTGGTACATGGAGACCGCCAAGCAAGTTTATCGCCCCGACATCTACCGCGAAGCCGCCGCCGCGCTGATCGAAGACGGCCTGCTCAGCGCCGAGGATTTTCCCGCAGCCGATGAAGACGGCATCCGCGAGCCGCTGGCCGACACCATTGATGGCATCACCTACGACGGCCACACGCCCAACGCCTATCTCGAACAGTTCGCGATCGGCCTGAAAGGCGATACCACCCTCTGATCCCGCCACCAGGGAGCCGTAGCGGCTCCCGATACCCGGAGAGGACACGTCGATGAGCAATCCAGCCGTCGCAAAAAACATCAAGCAAACGCTCGAGGCCGGCCGTCAGGCCCGGCTCAAGCGCTGGCTGCCGCAGGTAATCATGCCGCTGGTGGGCATTCTGGCCTTCCTGCTGTTCTGGCAGCTGGTGGCGACCAATATCCAGACTAGCCTCGGCCAGTTTCCAGGGCCCAGCCAAGTAGCCGAGCAGTTCAACGGGCTGGTCGATGCGCATCTTCAATCGCGGGAGAAAGCCGACGCGTTCTACCTGCGCCAAGAGGAACGCAACGCCGCGAAACTGGCGAAGAACCCTGACGCCGAGGTGAAGATTCGCTCTTACACCGGCAAGCCGACCTTCTTCGAGCAGATCTTCACCAGCCTCTACACGGTGATGACCGGCTTTGCCATCGCCTCCCTGATAGCCGTGCCACTGGGCATCGTCTGCGGCCTGAGCAAGACGGTGTACAGCGCCGTCAATCCGCTGATCCAGATCTTCAAGCCGGTGTCGCCGCTGGCCTGGCTGCCTCTGGTGACCATGGTGGTCAGCGCCGTCTATGTCAGTGACGACCCGCTGATGGCGAAATCCTTCGTCACCTCGGCCATCACCGTCGCGCTGTGCTGCCTGTGGCCCACGGTGATCAACACCACGGTGGGCGTCGCCAACCTCGATAAGGATCTGCAGAACGTCAGCCGCGTGCTGCGTCTGTCACCACTTAGCCACGTGCGTCGCATCGTCCTGCCCGCTGCCATTCCGATGATTTTCACCGGCCTGCGGCTGTCGCTGGCGACCGGCTGGATGGTGCTGATCGCCGCGGAAATGCTGGCGCAGAACCCCGGCCTCGGCAAATTCATCTGGGACGAGTTCCAGAACGGCAGCTCCAACTCCCTCGGCCGAATCATGGTCGCGGTGATCGTCATTGGCCTGATCGGCTTCGCCCTGGATCGCATCATGCTGATGCTCCAGCGCCGCGTGAGCTGGGACAAAAACGCAGACCTGCGCTGAGGAAACCACGATGAACCCTACCCATCTCGAACTCACCGGCGTCGGTATCAGCTTCCCCACCGACAAAGGCCTCTACTGCGCCCTGCAGAACGTCAATTTGCGCATCGCCAAGGGCGAATTTGTTTCGCTGATCGGCCACTCGGGCTGCGGCAAGTCGACGGTGCTGAACATCGTCGCTGGCCTCTATCAGGCCACCACCGGCGGCGTGATCCTCGACGGCCGAGAGGTCAACGAGCCCGGCCCGGAACGCGCCGTGGTGTTCCAGAACCACAGCTTGCTGCCCTGGTTGTCCTGCTATGAGAACGTCGAACTGGCGGTGCGCCAGGTCTTCAAGGGCCAGAAGAGCAGACGTGAAATGCGCGACTGGATCGAGCACAACCTCGAACTGGTGCACATGACCCACGCCCGTGACAAGCGCCCCAGCGAGATCTCCGGCGGCATGAAGCAGCGCATCGGCATCGCCCGCGCGCTGGCCATGCAACCCAAGGTATTGCTGATGGACGAGCCCTTCGGCGCGCTCGATGCGCTGACTCGTGCGCACCTGCAGGACTCGCTGATGGAAATCCACGCCGACCTCGGTAACACGGTGATCATGATCACCCATGACGTCGACGAGGCCGTCCTGCTCTCCGACCGCATAGTGATGATGACCAATGGCCCCTCGGCCACCATCGGCGACATTCTGCGTGTTGAGCTCCCGCATCCACGCAACCGCATGACGTTGGCACACGACGCTCAGTATCACGCTTACCGCGCGCAAGTCCTCGAGTTCCTCTATCAACGCCAGCAGCGGCCCGCGGCATGACCGCCACACGGCTCAGCTTTGCCTTGCATGGCGCGCCGCACCGGCACTTTTCGTATCAACGAGGTTGCTCGCGAAGCGTGTTCAGTTCGAGCTCGCACAGCCCTCAGCAAATCGAACCGGAATCAACGACATGGACAGAGCATTGATCGGTACCAGCCAGACGGCAGAAGCCTGCAAAGCGGAGCCAGGCACTGCGGTAAACCAGCACCTGGACTGGCTGCTGCTTGCGGCCTGGGCGGGCGCCTGTCTCGCAGCCCTCTGGCAGCAGCCGCTGCTGTCGCTGACGCTCGGTTGCCTTGCCGGAGGCATGCAGCTCGGCCAGCAGCGCAAACGGCGCGCAAGCCAGCGTCATAGCGACCACCTGTTGAGGCTGCTTGGCCGGCAACAGCGCCTCAGCGAGCCGCGCGAGGATCTGGTCGCTGCTTTCAGTGCCCAGTCGCTGCGCAGCGAACGTCTGCGCAGCGAGGTGCAATTCGCCAGTGATGCTCTGGAGCGCATGGCCGGTGCAGCCGAGCACAGCAGCATCGACCAGGGTCAGCGCGTCCTGGCAATCAGTGACGCCAGCAAAGCGCTGAGCGACAACCTCGCGCGTGTCGACACGCTGGGCCAGCAAGCCATGCAGGCCTTTGCCGAAACCCATCGTGACAGCCAAGCCGGTCGCGACCGCGCTCTGACTGTCAGCCATTCGATGAGCGATGTCCGCGAAAGCATGCAACGCACCGCCGATGCGGTCGGCCAGCTGCTTCAGGACACCGCAGCGGTGGGCAATGCCGCGTTAAGCATCCAGAACGTCGCCAAACAAACCCAGCTGCTCGCCCTGAATGCCTCGATCGAAGCCGCGCGCGCCGGCGAGCATGGCCGCGGCTTTGCAGTCGTCGCTGACGAGGTTCGTCAGTTGGCGCTGACCAGCGACCGCGCCGCCCAAGACATCACCCGTGTGGTTGCAACCACAGGCGCTGCTGTCCGCCGTGTGGAAGTCGAGGTCATTCAGCATCAGCAGTTGCTCGAGCAAAGCGGCCAGCAGAGCAGCGCGTTGGCGACCGAACTCGATCAGTTGGCGCGACGCAGTCAGCAGAGCCTGGCCGAGCTCGACCATTTGCATGCGGCCCTCGATGAGCAGCGCAACAGCAATCACCTGCTCCGCGTCCAGCTCGAGCACGTCGAAACAGGCGTCGATCAGCAGCGCGCCCAGGCCGAAGAACTGCACAGCCTGACCCTCTATCTCACCCGCCTCAGCCGTACGGAAGCCTGACCATGGAAGTATCAATCGCCCTGACCCTGGCCGCCTGCCTGGTCCTGCTTGGCAACCATCTGAGCCGCGTCGCGGCCGAGCGGCATCGCAAGCGAATCAGCACCACCGACGTCCAGGCGCTGCAGCAGGCGCTGGAAGTTCTACAGTTCGTCCAGAAGCATCGCGGCCTCGGTGGTCAACGGGATGCCTCGGCAGCAACGCAGCGCCTGGAAGTGGCTGGCCGGCTCGACCGGCTCTGGCAGGAATGGAATGGCGACGAAAACCGCCCCGCGATGCGCGTGCTGTGGCAGCAGGTTCGCCAGAACCCGGCCGACTTCGAGCCGCACTGCATCCTCATCGAACAGGTGCTCGAGAGCATTCACGTACTGGAGCTGCGCCTGGCCTACCAGGGCAATCCACAGGTCACCGGCCTATGCGAAGCCTGCCGCGCACTGGAAGACCTTGGCCGGTTGCGCGGCCTCGCGGTGCGTGCGGCCAATTTCGACACCTGCCCGCTGGATATGCAGATCCAAATGCGTTACCTGTGCCAGCGACTGGCCGACCCGATTGGCGGCAAGACGCTGAGCAGCCTCATCGAACACCTGGAGCAGAACCTGATCAATGCGCCGCGAATCAACCTCGCGCCGGCCGAATGCTACGCGTTGATCACGCCGATTATTGATGAGCGCCTGCAGGGTATTCGCCATAGCATCGCTTAATGGGTATGACAGCAAAGGGCGCAGCCACTTGAGACGATTGTCGGACTTGGGCCTGCTCGGCGGACGCGTACAATCCGCGTCCCGCACGTTGCGCTGAACCGGCGCCACGCATCCAGTCCACGAGAGCACCATGGCCCGTCTGACCCTGCAGTTCCCAGAAGACCAGTTCTGTTTCACCACCCAACTGACGGTACGTATCACCGATATCAACGCCGGCAACCATCTGGCGAACGACTCGATGATCTCGATGATTTCAGAGGCCCGCGCGCGCTTCCTGTTTGCCTATGGCATCGCAGAGACCAACAAGGACGGTGGTGGAATTATCGTCACCGACCTGGCCACCACCTACAAAGCCGAAGCCCATGCACGGGATGCCTTGTTGTTCGAGGTCGGCGTCATGGATTTCAACAAGTACGGCGGCGACATCACCTTCCGTATTACCCGGCCGGCCGATGGCACCCTGATTGCCATGGCCAAATCCGGCTTCGTTTTTTACGACTATTCGCAAAGCCGTGTCGTCGCCATGCCTGACGCATTTGCCGCGAAATTCCCGCGGGTCAACCGGATCAATTAGCCCAACATTCGCCATCGCCGAGCTGCAGCAGTCGCTGCACATCCTCGCGATGGCAGAGTTCGGTACCGGGGCGCATCACGGTTGCGCTCCCGGCGGCGATACCGAAGCGCACAGCCTCGTCAATGCCGCGCCCTTCGGCCAGCGCCAGCACAATTGCACCGAGCATACTGTCGCCGGCGCCCACCGCACTGACGACTGGGACCTGTGGCGAGCGCAGCCGGTGTAGCTGCTCGCCATAGGCCACCAGCGCCCCTTCCGCGCCCAGCGAGAGCACAATTATTTGCGCACAACCGCTCGCCATCAGGCCGCGTAGCGCTTGCTCCTGTTCCACTTCGCTCGTGATCGCGCGACCCACCAGAGTCGACAGCTCGTTGAGGCTCGGTTTCAGCAGGTATGCACCGCCCCGGCGTGCAGCGTAGGCCAGGGGCTCGCCGGACAGGTCGACGACCAGCCTGGCACCGATGCGCCGCGTCAGTCTGAGCAGATCATCGTAGAACGTAAGCGCCACAGCCGGCGGAAAGCTCCCGCTCAGCACCAGATACCTCGGCGCTGGATCCAGCGAGGCCAATGCGTCGAGGCAGCGGGTCCGCTCATCTGAGGACAAGGAAGGGCCAGGCAGCACGAAACGGTACTGCAGCCCAGTCTCGAACTCGTCCACCGTGAAACTTTCACGCGTGTCGCCAACGATCGGAACGGGGTGGTGCGCCAGGCGCAGCTGATCCAGCGCACGCGTGAGCAGATCACCGAACGGACCGCCTGCGGGATAGATGGCCACCGCATCGCCCCCCAGCGTATCGACCACCCGCGCGACATTTATCCCTCCGCCGCCCGGGTCATGGCGCGGCAGCGAGCAGCGCAACTTCTCGGTGCTGGTCACCCGCGCAGTGCTGACGGACAGATCCATTGCCGGGTTCAGGGTCAGGGTGGCAATAACGGGCATCGATCACTCCTCGAAGTTTTGCCGGCCAAGCCTAGCAGCCGCCGTGAGGGAAAAGACATTCACCAAAGCACTGCCCCGAAATGGCGCTCATCGCACAACGGTTGTGCAGCCGACGCCGGCCGGGTGGGCGTGCCCAGCATCACTGCTGCGTAAAACGCGGCCGCCAGCAGACTGGCACGCTAGGTGCTTGGCTCTCGGCACGGTAGGCCAACGGCGGTCTCCACGTTATGACAAAGGCGTCGCAACATTCCTGCTCCGGCAGGCGTGCTGCGGCGCCTTTTTGTTTTCGCCTCGAAGCTGGGGCGGCCTCTTTTGCACTAGATGAATGCCTGGAGCCTACCCGATGAATACCAGTTTCTGGAAAGCCGGCCACACCCCAACACTGTTCTCCGCCTTTCTCTACTTCGACTTGAGTTTCATGGTCTGGTACGTGCTTGGCCCCATGGGCGTGCAGATCGCCGCGGACCTGGGGCTGACTACGCAACAGCGTGCCTTCATGGTCGCCACGCCCATTCTCTCCGGCGCCGTGCTTAGACTGGTGCTGGGCATGCTGGCCGATCGCACCTCGCCGAAGACCGCTGGGTTGTTCGGCCAGGTCGTGGTGATCGCCGCCTTGTTCATCGCCTGGCTGCATGGCATTCACAGCTATGAGCAAGCGCTGCTGCTCGGCCTGTTCCTCGGCATGGCAGGCGCTTCGTTCGCCGTGGCGCTACCCCTGGCCTCGCAGTGGTATCCGCCGCAGCATCAGGGCAAGGCCATGGGCATTGCCGGTGCAGGCAACTCCGGCACGGTGCTCGCGGCGCTGTTCGCACCGGTACTGGCCACCATGTTCGGCTGGAGCAACGTGTTCGGTCTGGCACTGATTCCCCTGGTGCTGACGCTGATCATCTTTGCCTCGCTCGCCAAGAATGCGCCGAACCGCCCTGCGCCGAAGTCCTTCGCCGATTACATGAAGGCACTGGGCGATCGCGACAGCTGGTGGTTCATGTTCTTCTACAGCGTGACCTTTGGTGGCTTCCTTGGCCTGGCCAGCACCCTCCCCGGCTATTTCCACGATCAGTACGCCTTCGACCCGGTCAAGGCCGGTTATTACACGGCCGCCTGCGTATTCGCCGGCAGCCTGCTGCGCCCATTGGGCGGGGCACTGGCGGACCGCATCGGCGGTATACGCTCGCTGCTGGTGATGTACACCGTCGCCGCTATCTGTCTGTTCGTGGTCGGCTTCAACCTGCCAAGCTCGACGGCGGCGCTGGCGCTATTCGTCGTTGCCATGCTCAGCCTGGGTGCCGGCAACGGCGCGGTGTTCCAATTGGTGCCGCAGCGCTTCAACAAGGAAATTGGCGTGATGACCGGACTTGTCGGCATGGCCGGTGGCATCGGCGGCTTCCTGCTGACCGCAGGCCTGGGCGCCGTCAAGCAGGCCACCGGTGACTACCAGATGGGCCTGTGGCTGTTCGCCAGCCTGGGTGCGCTGGCCTGGTTCGGGCTCTATGGCGTCAAGCGCCGTTGGAGGACCACCTGGGGTTCCGCCGCGATGACCGCCGCACGCGTCTGAGTTCGAATACGCTAGCCAGAAGGCAGGCCACCCGGCCTGCCTTTGCCGCTCGATCATCCTATCGCGCCATCCGGAGTGTTGCCTTCATGCCTTTGCAGCTGTCGTTTGGCGAAGCCACCGCAACCGGCCCCCGGGAAGAAAATCAGGATGCGCTGCAGATCATCACGCCAACGCCGGGGCTCGCCGCGAGCAAGGGCGCGCTGTTTGCCATCGCCGACGGCGTCAGCCAGTGCGCCGATGGCGGCCTAGCTGCACGCGCCACGCTGCAGGCGCTGGCCACCGACTACTACGCCACCCCGGAAACCTGGACCGTCGCGCAGTCGCTCGACCGGCTCTTGGTGGCCCACAACCGCTGGCTGCAGGCCAATGGCGGCGGCCAGCCACTGCTGACCACCCTGACCGCGCTGATACTGCGCGGGCGTCGCTTCACCCTCGCCCATGTTGGCGACTGCCGCGCCTACCGCTGGTTCGACGGCGAGCTGCAGCGCCTCAGCGAAGACCACGTGTGGGAACAGCCGAACATGCAGCACGTGCTCAAGCGCGCCATGGGTCTGGACCAGCATCTGGTGGTGGATTACCTCGACGGCGAGCTGCGCCTCGGCGAATCCTTTTTGCTGCTCAGTGATGGTGTCTGGGCCAGCATTACCGAAGGCGATATCCGGAATGTGCTCAGCGCCGAACCTGATCTGACCAGCGCGGCTAGGGCGCTGGTCCATCTAGCCCACCAGACCGGCAGCCAGGACAACGCCAGCGCCCTGCTGCTGCGGGTCGACGAGCTGCCGGAAGCGGCATTGGCCGATTCGCTCGCACAGCTGGCAGATTGGCCGTTGCCACCCAAGCTACGCCCCGGACAGATATTCGAAGGCTGGACCGTCGACTCGCTGCTGGCCGAATCGCGCCAGTCGCTGGTCTACCGCGTGAGTGATCAGCAGGGTCAGCCCTGGTTGCTGAAAACGCTGCCGGCCAGCCGCGACGATGAACCCGAAGCCGGGCCAGCCCTGCTGCAGGAAGAGTGGTTTCTGCGCCGCGTCGCCGGCCGCGCCTTTCCCGAAGTCCACGGACTGCCCCAGCGCCAGCACCTGTACTACGTGCAGCGTGAATACCGTGGCCAGACCCTCGGCCAGCAATTCAGTCAGCAGGGCCCGCTGGCACTGACCGATTGGCTGCAGATGGCCCCATGCCTGGTCCGCGCATTGGGCATGCTGCACCGGCGCAACATCCTGCACCGCGATATCAAGCCCGAGAATCTGCATCTGGATGACAACGGCGAGCTGCGCCTGCTGGATTTCGGCCTCGCCTATTGCCCAGGTTTGTCCCGAGACCTGCCGCATCATCTTCCGGGTACGCCAAGCTACATCGCGCCCGAGGCCTTTAGCGGCGAAGCGCCGAGCCGGGAGCAGGACCTCTATGCGGCAGGCGTCACCCTCTACTTCCTGCTGACCGGCCGTTTTCCCTACGGTGAAGTCGAGGCTTTCCAGCGGCCCCGTTTCGGCAGCCCTGTGCCAGCAAACCGGTATCGCCCTGATCTGCCCCAGTGGCTGGATGACATGCTCAGGCGCGCCGTCGCGGTTGACCCCTCGCAGCGCTTCGAAACCGCGGAAGAATGGCTGCTGACCTTGGAACAGGGGGAGCGGCTGGCCAGCAACACGGCAACACTACCGCTGCTGGAACGCGAACCGCTGAAGGTCTGGCGTGGGCTGGCCCTGATTTCACTGCTGCTAAATCTGATGCTGGTGGTCTGGTTGGCGAAAGGCAGCTAACCAATCACCTTGCGATCAGACCGACACGCGCCGGACGATCAAACCTTGCCGGGCCACACGCGTCAGTTGCCGCACGCAGTCTTCGAGACGTTCAGCGCTCGGCGCCTGGATCACGGCCATATCGAAACTGTTCGATGCAAAGTGCGCCAGCGACTCATCGACCCCGGTGAACTGAACCTGAAAGGCACGCGGCCTGCCCCAGCGCTTCGGCCAGCCATCGAGATAACGTAACAACGAAGGTTGATGGCTACCGCCAAGGAGGATTTTCGGGTTGCTGCGGACAAGCCCACAGGTGATAGGGGCCAAACGTAGAGGGGCGCGTTGTAGTGCATTCATTGGGAGAAGTCCCGCCTCGAAAATTCCGCTGGGCAGCGGTGGGAGGCGACACCGAACCAGCGCTTTAGCGGTATTTCGAAGCCTTGGCTCCAGGCGCCCCGCAAGTAGCTGACTAAATCGGCGCATGGGCGAAACAATAGAAAAGCGGGCCGGCGGCTGTCAACGGTCAATTTCGCCATGCAGCCCGCGGCCTCCTCGGTGATGGTGGGCTGAAGCCCACCATACGGGTGCAGCGGAGCTGCCACCCGGTTCACCTACGGGTCTCAACCACCAAGAGCCGTCACGACACACGGCCTCATTGCGTAGGGTGGGCTTCAGCCCACCAAAAAGACTCGCAGCAGTCCTCCGACGCACCAGTACTGCGCAGCTTGCTATATAGGGGTGCAGCTGCAAGTCGCTTCGGCCCGGTTGCGCAGGCTTGGCGAAACGATAAGACAGCGCAGCATTACGTGCGCCTGTACCGGTTCGCTCCGTGCCAGGCGCCCGTCAGTGCTGGGCTGCGCGACGAAGACATTGCGCAGGGCGACATGCGCGCTACGGCTGACCGCGGCCTGCCGCTGAACCGCGATCAGGTTGGCACAGCCTCTGCATTGTCAGGCTTACATCAAGCCGGACCTTCAACGTGGAGGGTCCGGCCCCGAATACGGAACACAAGGACAAAGGCGTCCTCACTGAGATCAGTGGGACGCCTTTTTTCGTTTCTGGATTTTCAAAGGCATGGCCAGGCGCAGCTGACCGCCCGGCCCGGCACGGAGAACAGCATGAAGAAACTCAAGCTGGTGATGATTGGCAACGGCATGGCCGGGGTGCGTACCTTGGAAGAGCTGCTCAAGCTCGCCCCTGAGCTCTACGACATCACGGTTTTCGGTGCCGAGCCCCACCCGAACTACAACCGAATCCTGCTTTCCCCGGTGCTCGCTGGCGAGCAGACCTTCGAGGAAATCGTACTCAACAGCCTTGATTGGTACGCAGAAAACAACATCCGCCTGATGCTCAACCGCAAGGTAGTCGAGATCGACCGCGCCAAGCGCCGCGTGATCGCCGACGACGGCAGCGAGGCCGAGTATGACCGGCTGCTGATCGCCACCGGCTCGAACCCCTTCATCCTGCCGATACCAGGCAACCAGCTCGACGGCGTGATCGGCTACCGCGACATTGCTGACACCCAGAAGATGATGGACACCGCCAAGACCCACAAGCATGCCGTGGTCATCGGCGGTGGCTTGCTCGGACTGGAAGCGGCCAATGGCCTGAAGCTGCGCGGCATGGAGGTCACCGTAGTGCATATCGGCGAGTGGCCGATGGAGCGCCAACTCGACAAGACAGCCGGCACCTTGCTGCAGCAGGCGCTCGAAGCACGCGGCCTCAACTTCAAAATGCAGAAGCAGACCGCCGAGCTGATCGGCAACGATGAGGGCCGCGTGCGAGCCGTGCGTTTCGCCGATGACGAAGTGATCGACGCGGATCTGGTGGTGATGGCCGCCGGTATCCGTCCCAACAGCGAACTCGCTGAACAGTCTGGAATTCCCTGCAACCGCGGCATCCTTGTCAATGACACCCTGCAGACCTACGACCCACGCGTCTATGCAGTCGGTGAGTGCGCCAATCATCGCGGCACCGCCTACGGACTGGTGGCGCCGCTGTTCGAGCAGGCCAAGGTCTGCGCAAACCATCTGGCGATGCTGGGTTTCTCCCGCTACCTGGGCTCGGTGACGTCGACCAAACTGAAGGTCACCGGCATCGACCTGTTCTCCGCAGGCGATTTTCTCGGCGGCGAAGGCACCGAAACCATCACCCTCTCCGACCCCATCGGCGGCGTGTACAAGAAGCTGGTGATCAAGGACAACATCCTCGTCGGCGCCTGCCTGTACGGCGACACCGCCGATGGCGGCTGGTATTTCCGCCAGGTGCGCGAAGGCCATAACGTCAGCGAAATCCGCGATCACCTGATGTTCGGCGAAGGTGCCATCGGCGACACCGGTCACCAGGGCCAGAACAAGGCCATGGCGATGCCCGACAGCATGGAGGTCTGCGGCTGCAATGGCGTGTGCAAAGGCACCATCGTCAAGGCGATACAGGAGCACGGGCTGTTCTCCGTCGACGATGTGAAAAAGCACACCAAGGCCGCCAGTTCCTGCGGCTCCTGCGCCGGGCTGGTGGAACAGATCCTGATGAGTACCGTCGGCGGCGCGGCGGATGTGAAGCCGAAAAGTGAAAAGGCCATTTGCGGCTGCAGCGATTTCAATCACGGTCAGGTGCGCAAGGCCATTGTCGACGAACACCTGATCAGCATCCCGGCGGTGATGAGCTATCTGAACTGGCGCACGCCCAACGGCTGCGCCACCTGCCGCCCGGCCCTGAATTATTACTTGATCTCTTCATGGCCCGGCGAAGCCAAGGACGATCCACAGTCGCGCTTCATCAACGAGCGCGCCCACGCCAATATCCAGAAGGACGGGACCTACTCGGTCATTCCGCGGATGTTCGGCGGCGTGACCAATGCCGCCGAGCTGCGCCGCATCGCTGACGTCGCCGACAAGTACCAGGTGCCGATGGTGAAGGTCACCGGCGGCCAGCGCATCGACCTGCTGGGCATCAAGAAGGACGACCTGCCAAACGTCTGGAAGGACCTGGACATGCCCGATGGCCATGCCTACGGCAAATCCATTCGCACCGTGAAGACCTGCGTCGGCAAGGAGTTCTGCCGTTTCGGCACTCAGAACTCGACCGGGCTGGGCATCGATCTGGAAAAGGCATTGTTCGGCATGTACTCGCCGCACAAGGTCAAGCTGGCCGTCTCCGCCTGCCCGCGCAACTGCGCCGAATCCGGTATCAAGGACGTCGGCATCATCGGCGTCGATTCCGGCTGGGAGCTGTACGTCGGTGGCAATGGTGGCATCAAGACCGAGGCCGGCGAGTTTTTCGTCAAGGTGAAGACCGCCGAGGAAGTCGCCGAATACAGCTTCGCTTTTCTCCAGCTCTACCGCGAGGAAGGCTTCTACCTCGAACGCACCGTGCACTACATGCAGCGCGTCGGCTTGGAATACATCAAGAAAATAGTTCTGGAAGACGAAGCCCGGCGCAAGGCACTGGCCCAGCGGCTGATGTTCTCGCTGAGTTTCGAGGGCGATGGCTGGAAGAAGGCCATCGCCGAGCAATCGCTGAAGAAAGAATACGAAACCATCCAGTTGGCCCAGATCGAGCCCGCGTGACGATGCGCCGCCGCCGGAAAGCTGCTTGATCAACCGAATTGCGAGGAAACAACCATGAAATGGTTCGATATCTGCTCCCTGGACGAGATCAACCCACTCGGTGCACGCATCGTCGCCGGACCGAAGGGTGACATCGCCGTCTTCCGCACCTCCGACGATCAGGTGTTCGCACTGGACGACCGCTGCCCGCACAAGGGTGGCCCGCTGTCCCAGGGCATCGTCTTCGGCAAGCAGGTCGCCTGCCCGCTGCACAACTGGCAGATCAACCTGGATAGCGGCGAAGCCGTGGCGCCGGATATGGGTTGCGCGCATCGACACGAAGCGCGCATCGAGAACGGCCGCGTGCTGCTTTCGCTTAACAGCCAGACAGGTGGCTAAAGCGGAGCGCCGCCCGGCCCACCCTACCCGACCGCACGGCGGCCCAAATCGTAGGGTGGGCTTCAGCCCACCATATGAACTGGCCCGAACACCGCAGGGTTTCCCCGAAGGACGCGAGCTCGGGCAACGATGCACCGCTGCACCAATAAATAACGGTGGGCTAAAGCCCACCCTACGAAGCCACACTTCCTAGGAACCGACGCCATGCGCCAGACAACCGCTTCGACCTGCTGCTACTGCGGCGTGGGCTGCGGCGTACTGATCGAGCACGACGGCGAGCGCATCCTCGATGTCGCCGGCGACCCGAATCATCCCGCCAACTTCGGCAAGCTGTGCAGCAAGGGTGCGACCCTGCACCTGACCGGCGACCTGGACGCCCGCGCGCACTATCCGGAACTGCGGCTGGCCAAGGGGCTGGCCCGCGCACGCACCAGCTGGGACAGCGCCCTGGACCACGCGGCTAATGTGTTCGCCGATACGATTGCCGAGCACGGCCCGGACAGCGTGGCCTTCTACATATCCGGCCAGCTGCTGACCGAGGACTACTACGCCTTCAACAAACTAGCCCGCGCGCTGGTCGGCACCAACAACATCGATTCGAACTCGCGGCTATGCATGTCATCCGCCGTGGTCGGCTACAAGCGCAGCCTCGGCACCGACGCACCGCCGTGCAGCTATGAGGACATCGAACAGAGCGATTGCCTGCTGATCGTCGGCAGCAACATGGCCTACGCCCATCCGGTACTGTTCCGTCGCCTCGAAGAAGCTAAAGCCAAGCGCCCGGAAATGAAGGTCATCGTCGTCGACCCACGCCGCACCGATACCTGCGACCTGGCGGACATGCACCTGGCGATCCTGCCGGGGACTGACGTTGCGCTGTTCCACGGCATCCTTCACATCCTGCTCTGGGAAGGCTGGATCGACCGCGACTTCATCGAGGCCCACACCGATGGCTTCGACGACCTCAAGCGCATGGTGCGCGACTACAACCCGGCCATGGTGGCGGACCTCTGCGGCATCGGCATTGATGAACTGCAGGCCACCGCCCGCCTCATCGGCACGTCGAACAGTTTCCTCTCGCTCTGGTGCATGGGCGTCAACCAGTCCACCGCTGGCAGCGCCAAAAACAGCGCGCTGATCAACTTGCACCTGGCCACCGGCCAGATCGGCAAGCCCGGCGCCGGGCCCTTTTCCCTGACCGGTCAGCCCAACGCCATGGGCGGTCGCGAAACCGGCAGCCTGTCCAACCTGTTGCCCGGCCATCGCGAAGCGGGCAATGCGGGGCATCGAGCTGAAGTGGCTGATTATTGGAACGTACCGGCATTGCCGGAAGCGCCAGGCCTGTCCGCCATCGAGCTGTTCGAGGCGGTGCGCAGCGGCAAGGTCAAGGCGATGTGGATCGCCTGTACCAACCCAGCGCAATCCATGCCGGACCAGCAAAAAGTTTGCGAGGCCTTGGCCGCCTGCCCTTTCGTAGTGGTGCAAGAAGCCTTTTTCACCACCGAAACTTGTCGCTACGCCGACCTCCTGCTGCCCGCCGCCAGCTGGGGCGAGAAGGAAGGCACGGTGACCAACTCGGAGCGCCGCATCAGCCATGTTCGCCCCGCCATCGATGCGCCAGGCGAGGCGCGGGCCGATTGGTCGATCGCCTGTGACTTCGCCCGCCGGCTGGAAACGCTGATGCGTCCGGGCCAGGCCAGCCTGTTCGCGTTCGATACGCCGTCGGCGATATTCGAGGAATACAAGTGGCTGACCGCAGGCCGCGACCTGGATCTGTCCGGGCTCAGCCACGCATTGATCGACAGGCTCGGGCCGCAGCAGTGGCCTTTCCCCGCCGGCAGCACAGAGGGCACCACGCGCCTTTATGGCGACGGGGTCTTCCCTACCGACAACGGCCGCGCACGCTTTCTCACCGAGCAGTACCAGGCGCCAAAGGAACGACGCGAGGCGCGATTCCCGCTCACGCTGAACACCGGCCGCCTGCGCGACCATTGGCACGGCATGAGCCGCACTGGCACCGCGGCGCGCCTGTTCGGCCACGTCGAGGAAGCACTGCTGAGCATGAGCACCGACGACATGCGCCGTCGCCGTCTGCTCGATGGTCAACTGGTCAAGGTCCGCAGCCGCCGCGGCGAGCTACTGCTACCGGTACAGAAGGACGACTGCCTGCGGCCCGGCCAGGCCTTCATGCCGATGCATTGGGGGGATCGTTTCCTCAAGGGAATGGGCGTGAATGTGCTGACCCTCCCCGACTTCGATCCAGTCTCCAAACAGCCGGAGCTCAAGCACGCCGGGGTGGAAGTGGAGAAGGTGGAGCTGCCCTGGCAATTCTTTGCCCTGGTAGAAGGCGGTGTGCAGAAGCGCTTCGAAAAATTGCGGCCCTTATTCGAAGGCTTCGCCTATGCCAGTTTCAGCCTGACCGGGCGAGACCGTTCGGCGCTGGTCATCCGCGCCGCCTGTAACGAAGCCCCGGATGCGACGCAACTGGCGCAGATCGAACAGCTGCTTGGGCTGGACGAAGGCCCGGTGGTGGCTTACGACGACCCACGACGTGCTGTCGGCAAGCGGGTGCGTATCGAGGAGGGTCGCATCGTCGCCCTTAGCCTGTCCGGCGAAACCGCCGCACGCGACTGGCTGAAACAGCTCTGGCACGACGGCACGGCCGATCAGGCACTGCGTCGCTGGCTGCTGGCGCCACTGAGCACACCGCCGGGCGGAGGCGTCCGCGCGGCCAAGACCCTGTGCAACTGCATGAACGTTGGCGAGGGCGCGATCTGTGCGGGCATAGATCGCGGCCTCGACCTCAATGGTTTAAAGCGGGAGCTGGGTTGCGGCACCAGCTGCGGGTCCTGTCTACCGGAAATCAAGCGGTTGCTGGTAAAGCAGCCAGCGGTGGCCTGAACGGCTCACCCTGAGAGCAACCGGCGATGCACGACGTGTCGCCGATACGATTACAGCAGCATGAGAGGTAGAAACATGAGCGCAAAAGTCTGGCTGGTGGGTGCAGGGCCCGGTGATCCGGAACTGCTGACGCTCAAGGCCGTACGCGCAATGCGCGAGGCGCAGGTGGTGCTGATCGATGATCTGGTCAACCCTGCAGTACTCGAGCATTGCCCGAACGCTCGGGTAATCCCGGTTGGCAAGCGCGGCGGCTGCCGCTCGACGCCACAGGCATTCATCCATCGGCTGATGCTCCGCTACGCACGCCAGGGCAAATGCGTGGTACGGCTCAAAGGGGGTGACCCCTGCATCTTCGGCCGCGGCGGCGAGGAAGCTGAATGGCTGGCGGAGCGCGGCGTCGAGGTCGAGCTGGTCAATGGCATCACCGCAGGCTTGGCCGGCGCCACCCAATGCGGTATCTCACTCACCCAACGCGGCGTAGCGCGCGGCGTCACCCTGGTCACCGCACATACCCTGGACGGCAGCAGCCCCGAGTGGCATGCCTTGGCTAAAACCGGCACCACGCTGGTCGTCTACATGGGCGTGAGCAGCTTGCAGCAGGTACAGGCCGGCCTCATGGAAGGCGGCCTGCCGGCCAGCACTCCGGTGGCGATGATTGAAAACGCCTCGCTGCCATATCAGCGCGAATGCCGTTCGCAACTGGGGGCTATGTACACCGATGCTGCCGCGTTCCGGTTGAAGAGCCCCGCGATCCTGGTCATCGGCGAAGTCGCCGCGCAAGCCGTTACGCAGGGGCTAAGCCAGATTGCGTGATAGGTAGCTGCTGATACGTTGGACCGGATGGTCGAAGCTGGAGCTGACACTCAGCACGTAGTGGTCCATATCACCGGACCGTCCTACCGGGGAACGGTGGGCTGAAGCGGAGCGCCGCCCGGCCCACCCTACTCTGAGGTTCGGGCAGCGAATGCCCAGCAGGGCGTGATCCTAAGGTAGGGTGGGCTTCAGCCCACCAGACAGCCCGCGATGGTAGAGCGACGTGATGGCAGACTCCGCGTCCCCGGCGCTAGATACTAAGAGCCCCGCTTTGCGGGGTTCTTAGTTTAGCGCCTGGCTATGTCACGCTTTCTGCCGCAGCTTCTCCGGCTTGATCAGGAAGCGCGCCAGTGCAGGCAGCAGCCAGATCGCGCCGACCATGTTCCAGAGGAACATGAAGGTCAGCATCAGGCCCATGTCCGCCTGGAACTTGATCGCCGAGAACACCCAGGTGAACACGCCGATCGCCAGGCAGATACCGGTGAAGATGACCGCCTTGCCCGTCGATTTCAGGGTTTCGTAATAGGCATCCTGCAGCGTCATGCCCTGGCGCAGGTAGGATTCCAAACGGCTGTAGATATAGATGCCGTAGTCCACACCAATACCCACCCCGAGTGCGATCACCGGCAACGTCGCGACTTTTACGCCAATCCCCATGAAGGCCATCAGCGCGTTGCCGAGAATGGAGGTCAGCACCAGCGGCAGAACGATACACAGAGTCGCCGCGACGGAGCGGAAGGTCAGCAGGCACATGAAACTCACCGCGGCGTAGACCGCAATCAGCATGGTGGTTTCAGAAGCGGCGATGACTTCGTTGGTCGCTGCTTCGATACCGGCGTTGCCCGCAGCCAGGACGAACTCCAAACCTTCGCGGTTGTTTTCCTCGGCGAATTCACGCGCCGCGGACACCACATGCTCAAGCGTCTCGGCTTTGTGGTCATTGAGGAACACCAGCACCGGCGCCAGAGAGCAATCGCTGTTGTACATGCCTTCGGCACGAGCAATGGAGCTGTTCAGTACGAACTGGTTACGCGACAGCGTTTCCCACTTCAGGCTGCCCTCGTTCATACCCTTGATGCTTTGCCGCGCCACGGTGACCATCGACACCGCTGACTGGACACCCTCGGTGTTTTCCATTTTCCACATCAGCTCGTCCATGGCGGCGAGCGTGTCGTAATGGGCGCAGCCTTCGGGCGCCGTTTTCACCATCACCACCAGCACGTCCGAACTGGTCGAGTAGTTGCTGATGACGAAATCGTTGTCGAGGTTGTAGCGCGAATCCGGGTGCAGTTCCGGTGCGCCCTGGTCAAGGTCGCCGATCTTCAGGTTCTGTCCGTACCAGAGTCCTCCACCCACGGCGAGCAGCGCGATGACAATGGATATCGGCGCGACGATCGGGTTGGCAAAGTTGGACAGCAGGCGCCAGAACGGATGGTTACGCGCGGCCTCATCTCGAGCCTGCTTGACTGCTCGCTGGCTGATGCCCATGTAGGAAATCGCCACCGGCAACAGGATCAGGTTGGTCAGGATGATGACCGCCACACCCAGCGAAGCACCGATCGCCAGTTCGCGGATTACCCCGATGTCGATCAGTAGCAGCGTCACGAAGCCAACGGCATCGGAGGCCAGCGCCACCATGCCGGGGATAAACAGTTGACGGAATGCCATCCGCGCGGCCGCAAGCGGATCGTCGGTTTCGCCGGAAGCCATGGCGATGCCGTTGATCTTCTGCACGCCGTGGGAAATACCGATTGCGAATACCAGGAACGGGACCAGCATCGAGTAAGGATCGAGCCCGAAACCCAGCGTGTGCAGCAGACCGAGCTGCCAGGCAACGGCGATAAGCGTGGTCACGACGACCGCGATGGTGCTCTTGAAGCAGCGGGTGAACCACAGCAGCAACGCCAGGGTGATGCCGATGGCAACAAAGAAGAACAGCGCAACGCCGACCAGACCGTCAATCAGATCACCGACCTTCTTGGCGAAACCGATGATGTGAATCTCCACATTCGGATTCTGAGCCTCGTACTTGTCGCGAATCTTCTCTTCCAGCTCGTGAGAAAATTGCTGGTAGTCGAGCTTGATCTGCCTGCTGCGATCATCCGGATCCGAGTAGGACTCCATCAGCGGCACGTCGATGATGCTGGACCTGAAGTCGTTGGCAACCAGACGCCCGACCTGCCCGGACTTAAGAATGTTGCTGCGAAGGTCATCGAGGCTTTCCGGCGACCCGTCATAGGTCTGCGGAATGACCTCACCACCAGCAAAGCCTTGCTCCGTCACCTCGGTCCAGCGAACGCTGGGGCTCCACAGCGACTTCATGTTGGAGCGATCGACACCCTGGATATAGAAGACTTCGTCATGAATCTGACGCAGCGTTTCCATGTAGTCCTTGGAGAAAATGTCACCATCCTTGGCTGCCACGGAAATCCGCACCGTGTTGCCCAGGTTGGCCAGATCGTCGCGATGCTGGAGCATGTTCTGAATGTAGGGATGCCCCAGCGGGATCATCTTTTCGAAGCTGGTCGAAGGACGAACCTGGGCGGCCTGATAGAACAGGAACACGCTGATCAACAGGCAGACGAGGATCACTGCCGGTCGATTGTTGAATATCAGGCGCTCGAGAAAAGACGCCGGCTTCTGCTGATGCTTGGTCATGTTGGCTCCGGCTTATTGTTGTTGTACGGGCAGGTTGGCGCCGGTCGGCGAAACGATCCGGACGCCGCTCTGCCCGACGAGGACCAGATTGCCATCCGGGTTGCCGACGACGCCCGACAAGGAGCGCCGGTCAGGGCGGCTGAACAGCTTGAAGCTTTGTCCGTCGTCCTCGCTGCTGAGCACGGTGCCGCCATGGCCAACCACGACGATGCGTCCATCGGCCAACCGGTTGCCATCAGCCAGACCCGATTCCACGGCATCACCGTCATCCAGCAGCTCGATCGCCTGCCAGCTGTCGCCGAAATCGGCTGAGCGGAACAGATTGCCACGCAGGCCAAACGCGACGACGACGCCCGGCTCGCCGCCGCCAACAACGCCGAAGAACGAGCCCTGATAGGGCGACTCGACGCGCTCCCAGGTTTCGCCCATGTCAGCGGAGCGGAACATGCCACCCATCTCGCCGACGATGAACAGGCCGGACCCGGGAATCTCGGCAATGGCGTTGAGGTGGGAACCGTCCTCGTTATCGAGGCGATCAGCTACGTCTTCCCAGTTTTCCCCGCCATCGGTGGTTTCCAACAGAACGCCGTAAGCGCCGGTGGCAAAACCGTGCTGCGCATTCTCGAACCAGACGTCGAGCAGCGGCACTTCACCTTCGCGGTTTTCGTACTGCTGCGTCCAAGTCTGGCCGCCGTCCGTCGTGCCGAGGATCAGCGCGTCATGCCCCACCGCCCAGCCATGTTTGTCATCAGCAAAATACACCGCCGTAAGCAGCTGCCGGGTGGGCACCTTGGCCTGGGTCCAGCTGGCGCCACCATCGTCGGAATAAAGGATGTGGCCGCGATCACCGGCTGCAACCAGACGTTTGCCAGCATGGGCAATATCGAGAAGCAAGCTGGTTGCGGCTTTCTGCGATTCGATCGCATAGCGAACGCCTGGCTCGGCAGGGCTTTGGGCCTGAGCAGGCGCGGCTAGAAATAAAATGGAGAGAACACTGCAGAGCGAGAGCGTTCTTGCCAGCGGCGATTGACTACTAAACATCGGCGTGCGGGAAGTTTTTTTCGCGCGGCCAACCGGTGTGCGCCACATGACGGGCTCACTCATACATACCCCCTTTATTTTTATTAGGTAGGGCCTGCGTATGGAGACAGGCGAGGCCATGCTATAGGGCTTTCGAAAGCGGCGGCAATTGCCTGGACGTTATGTTTTGTTAAGCATGGCTCAATGATGTTGCGTGATAGGTGAGCCTTATGGCATGGCGCTTTGCGTCCTTCACGTCACGCATCGGAAGGGGGCGTCTGACCAGGCCTTCTCAGTCTTCTGAAAGCGAAAATCCCGCAGCAAGTGCGGGATTTTCGTCTGTCACGATCTAGCGTCGCAGGCCTGATCAGGCAAGGCTTTTGCTGACCACCTCGTACACGTCGCTCGACAACTCACCGGACGCCAGAATTCGCTCCAGCTCGGTCTTCATCAGTCCCTGACGGCTTACGTCGTATTTGCGCCAGCGGGTCAAGGGCGCCAACAAGCGCGATGCAATCTGGGGGTTGAGCTTGTTGAGCACAATGACCTGGTCGGCCAGGAAGCGATAACCAGCGCCATCAGCACGGTGGAAGTTCACCAGATTCTGGTTGGCGAAGGCGCCGATCAAGGCGCGAACCTTGTTCGGATTCTTCAGCGTGAACGCCGGGTGCTGCATCAGATGCTGGATGCGCTCCAGACCACCCGGCTGGGTGTTACCAGCCTGCACGCTGAACCACTGATCCATGACCAGCGGGTTATCCTTGAAGTGCTCGGCAAACGAGGCCAGTGCCTTGTCACGCTCGGCTTCGAAGCCAGAGTTCACCAGCACTGCTAACGCCGTGAGCCGCTCGGTCATGTTGTCCGCGTCCTCGAACTGCTCGACGCAGGCGGCGACCACTTCGGGCTTTCCGTTGAGCATCAGGTACGACAAAGCGATGTTCTGCAGGGCACGACGAGCGAAGTGGCCCGCTTCGGCAACATAGGGCGTCTGCCGCGAAACCTCGCGATTGGCCTGGTAACGCTTCCAGAACAGCTCGAACAATGCGGTGGCGATGCTTTGGCGAGCGAAGTCACGCGCGGCGTGAATGGCATCGACATCGGCGATCTCGCTGATCTCGGTCAGGTAGGCCTCGCTCGGCAGCGACAGCATTTCCGCGACCATCGCCTGATCGAGGCTTTCGTCCTCGAGCTGGCTGCGCAGTGCAGCGACCAGACGCTGATCCAGCTGCAGCGCTTCGCCGCGCTGATGCTGCCCGATCATCTCTTGCAGCACCTGGACCGACAGCTGCTGCCCCGCCTCCCAGCGGTTGAACCCGTCGGAATCGTGCTGCATCAGGAACATCAGCTGATCACGGCTGTAGGGGAAGTCCAGCTTCACCGGAGCGGAGAAACCACGCAGCAACGAAGGCAATGGTTGCTCTGGCACGTCGACAAAGGTGAAGGTCTGCTCGGGCTGGTCGACGGCCAGCACGCGGGTGGTACCGACCGGTGCGTCTTCACCTTGCAGGCGCAGCGCAATTTCGTTGCCCTGCCCATCCAGCAGGCCCAGCGAAACTGGGATGACGAACGCCAGCTTCTCGCTTTGCCCCGGCGTTGGCGGGCAGCTTTGGCGGAATGTCAGGCTGTAGGTTTTTGCGGCGGCGTCGTACTGCTCACTGACGGCCAATCGCGGCGTGCCCGCCTGGCTGTACCAGCGTTTGAACTGCGTCAGGTCGGCACCATTGGCGTCTTCCATCGCCTTGACGAAATCATCAACGGTCACCGCCTGGCCATCATGCCGCTCGAAGTAGAGATCGCTGCCTTTGCGGAAGCCCTCCTCACCCAGCAGCGTCTGGATCATGCGCACCACTTCAGCGCCCTTCTCGTAAACGGTCAGGGTGTAGAAGTTGGAGATCTCGATGAAGGATTCCGGGCGCACCGAGTGGGCCATCGGGCCGGCATCCTCGGCGAACTGGTGAGTACGCAGGTAGGACACATCCTCGACGCGCTTGACGGTCGGCGAGTTCATGTCAGCGGAGAACTGCGAATCGCGGAACACGGTGAAACCTTCCTTGAGCGACAGCTGGAACCAGTCGCGGCAGGTCACGCGGTTACCGGACCAGTTATGGAAGTATTCATGGGCGACGATCGCCTCGACGCGCTGGTGTGCAGCATCGGTGGCCGTTTCGGCGCGCGCCAGCACGGCGCTGGAGTTGAAGATGTTGAGCCCCTTGTTTTCCATGGCGCCCATGTTGAAGTCGTTGACCGCGACAATCATGAAGATGTCCAGGTCGTACTCGCGACCGTAGGCCTCTTCATCCCACTTCATCGACTTCTTCAGGCTGTTCATGGCGTGCTGGCACTTGTCGATGTTTTCCGGCTCGACGTAGATGCGCAGCGCCACGTTGCGACCGCTCATGGTGATGAAGCTGTCCTCGACGCACCAGAGGTCACCCGCGACCAGCGCGAACAGATAGGCAGGTTTCTTGAACGGATCTTCCCAAGTCGCCCAGTGACGCCCGTCGTCTTCCTCGCCGCTGGCAATCGGGTTGCCGTTTGAGAGGAGGATCGGATAAGCATGCTTCTCGGCCGTGACCGTCGTGGTGAAGGTGCTCATCACATCCGGGCGATCAAGGTAGTAGGTGATCTTGCGAAAGCCCTCGGCTTCGCATTGGGTGCAAAACATGCTGCCGGACTTATAGAGGCCTTCAAGCGCCGTGTTGCTCTCCGGATGAATCACTACGGTGCTGTCCAGCGTGAAGCTCGCAGCGTCGGGTTGCAGAGTCAGGCTTTCCTCGGCGATCTGGTAGTCACCCAGACCCAGCTGCCGGTCATTCAGCGAGAGCGACATCAGCTCCAGATCCTGGCCGTTGAGCTGCAAGGGCGGCAAGCCGGTGCCGGCTTCCGGATTGCGCCGCATCGCCAGCTGCGCATGCACCAGGGTGCGGTCTTCGTACAATTCGAAGGTCAGGTGGGTTTCATCGATCAGGTATTCCGGAACCTGATAGTCCTTGAGATGAATGACTTTCGGTTGTTCGGTGCGCATCGGCTGGGCCTCTTCGAGGCAGCTAAAAGCGGCGAGCTTGAAGCTGCGAGTGAATAGCATTGGTTGGGCGGATCGTCATGCGTGATCCAACCAGTAACTGCATGATCGATCCGTAGGGTGGCTGTCACTTTCTACATCCACCAATATCTGCCGCTGTGTTCATTTTGGTGGATGGCCACCCGTGGATCGGTGAAGCATGATCCACCCTACGCCGCGCTGCTTGCAGCTACCTGATACGAGGTGAACTTGCGGATGTTGATTACGCCCGTGTCGAGGATCAGATATTGACCCTTAATGCCGCGCAGGGTGCCTTCGACGACCGGCGTCTTTTCCAGATCCAGGCTGACGACCTTGGTCGGATAGGCCTCGACCGGGTAGCGGATTTCAAGCACCTCGGCATTGGCCACAGGCTGGATCGCCTGCAGTCCGTAGCGCTGTTGCAGTTCACGCAGGCCCTCGGCGCAGGCATCGAAGATCTGTTCGCGGATCTCGATCAGGTCGATGGGTTCGGCATCACCCTTGAGCAGTGCGCGCCAGTTGGTGCGATCTGCCACTTGGCTGCGCAACAGGTCTTCTACCATTCCTGACTGCTGGCGAGTCGCAACGCGCATGATCGGCAGCGCCTGGCTGGCACCCTGATCGAGCCAGCGCGTGGGCAGTTGGGTGGCGCGGGTGATGCCGACCTTGATGCCCGACGAGTTGGCCAGGTACACCACGTGGTCGGTCATGCAGAAGTCCATGCCCCACTGTGGGTCGCGGCAGGTGCCGAAGTCGTGGTGGCACTTCTCCGGGCTCATGATGCAGATGTCGCACTGCGGCAGCTTCTTGAAGCAGGGGTAGCAATAGCCCTGGCTGAAACTCTTGTTGGTCTTGCGCCCGCAATGGCTGCAATGGATGGCACCTAGGTATTCCAACCGCAGGGTCTTGCCGATCAGCGGATTGACCGGCACCAACTGGTCGTTCAAACGGAATGAATACTGTGCCTGCTCGCCGAGCTGAATCGACATCTTGCTCAGCGCGCCGCGTCCGATTTCAAGCATCAGTGGCGCGTTCCGGAAGCGGGTGTGAACAGGCTGGTATCGATCGGCGCCTTGTTCTTGCTCTTGGAGGCGCATTCCTGACCGCCCATGTAGCCGGTGCGCTGTTCTTCCGGCAGGTTCTGGATTTCCCAGGCGATCATCGCACCGAGGCAGGTTTCCTTTTGCTCGGGCGTCAGCTTGCGGCCGTCGCCCCACTTACCCAGCTCGACGGCGGTCTTCAGGTTTTCGTAGATTTCAGGGGTGATGTTTTCGATGGCTTCGATAAAGGACGACATGGCCGGCTCCCAGGGAATCAAGCGTGCATTCTACCGAGCAGCGCAGCTTTAGGGAAAAACCGATCGGCCTTTCAGTCGCCCATGCGCACCGCTCTGCGGCGGGACAGCAGCCCGCCGAGAACGCCAGTCAAACAGCCGGCAACCAGACCGCCAACATGCGCCGCGTTGGCGATCGCCAATGCGCCGAAGCTCACCACTTCGATCACGCCCGTCAGGCAGACCACCAGCCAGACCAGCATCAGCACCACAACGCCGGGCGGCAGCCGATAGGCCTCATCGGGAGAGAGTTTTTGGAATAGCCAGCAATGCCCGAGCAGCCCGTACAGAACGCCGGATAATCCTCCGAAAATCCCGGGGCCACCGTAGGTGTATTGAGCCACATTGGAAACGACGCCGAACACCAGCGTCAGGCCAAGCAACATCAGCCCGCCTTGTCGATATTCGATGCGCCGCCCTAGCTCCCAGTACCACATCGAGTTCATGGCCAGGTGCAGGAAGCCGAAATGCACGAAGATTGGTGTTACCAGCCGCCACCACTCCCCTGCTGCGAGGGTTTGTTGGAACGTCGCAAAGTAGGCGTACTCACCGTCGATGCGGAAGTCACCGAAGCTGAACCAGCGAATGGTCTCGAAGTTCTCGCCAAGCATGGTGATGGCGGCTGCGATTATCGTCAGCAGCAATACCGCTGCAGTCAGCGGACTGCGGCGAAGGCTGGCGACAAAACCGCCGCCGCGCCGTGGCGGTTGTTCGGCCACCACGGCGCCGTCGCCCTGGGGATAGCGCTGGTAGAGCTCGCGGACCTGTTCGGCCGTCTCTGCCGGAACCCGCAACACCTGCTCGCCAGACTCCTCGGAGACGCGGCAAGGCACCTGCAACCGCTGCAACAAGACGATGAAACCGCTTAGGTCCTCTGACAATGGCAGGCGCAACGCCTCGATGATGGCCATCTATCGCTCCACGTCCACCCAGACGAACTTCGCCGGGTCGAGTCTGGTTTCCTCATCAAGCCGATAGGCGACGAGCTTGCCGTATTTCACCGCGCTGTAATCGAGACAGGCGAGGTTGGGTCGGATCGGCGCGGGTGTTCCGCTACGCCAGTAGTGCCCGACGAACAATAGCGGGTCATCCGGTCCATAGAGAAACAGTTTGCTCTTCTGGCTATCGCTGAGTGGCACCCGTGCGGCGTTTTCCGGCAGGCCGTCGGGCTGGAAGACGATATCACCGTAGGTCTGGGGATTTTCCTCCCAGAATTTCGTCCGGAAGAAGCTGCGGGTGAAGCCCTCCGCGCTGGTCAGCGTCAGCCCTTCGGGCAACGGCATATCGGTGCCGCGCAGCAGGCGGTCCAGTGCCTTGGCAGCGAAGCCTTGGGCGAACGCCGCGTCCCGCAAGAATGCGGGATCAACGCATCCATTGACCAACCGCTCGCGCAGCTGACTGATCACCGCATTGTCCCAGCAGGCATGAACGACACGAAAACGCTCGTTTTCAAGATACAGCGGCAACGTCATGAACCATTCACGGAAGTCGGTCCATTCTTGCGGATAGTGCTCGAACTGCTGAAAGGTATGCTGCAATAGCATGGCGTACCGCGGCGTGTGATCGCGAACGAAGGCCTTGCCGCTCTCGGGGGGCGCCGGGGTGTGCCAGCCCAGTGCGTTGAACTCGTGATTGCCCATGATGCAATGCGCCTGCCCCGCGTCGACCATTGCATGGACCAGGTGCAGCGCTTCGCGAATTCGAGGACCGCGATCAATGATGTCGCCAAGAAAGATCACTTGCCGACGAGGATGCCGCCACACGTCGCCGTGCCGGCTATAGCCCAGCTGTTCAAGCAGACGAGCCAGTGTGTGGGCGCAACCATGCACGTCCCCGATCAGGTCGTAGCTGCGCTCCGGGTCGACAAGCACTATTCCCCTCCACCGAGGCGGCTGCCCCAGCCAAGCTTGGTGCGGCAGACCTCGTAGTAGTTGTGGTCGAGCGGGTGGATCAGGTGAAGCTTCTGCGGTTTCTTGCGCACCGTGACGGTATCGCCTGGCGCGCAGGTGAAATGGTTCTGGCCATCGCAGGAGACCTGCGGGTAGATCTGCATGTTCGGCGAGACGACGATTTTCAGTTCGCTGTTGCCATCCACCACGATGGGCCGGCTCGACAAGGTGTGCGGATACATCGGAACAACCACGATCGCATCCAGTCGGGGGTGCATGATCGGCCCGCCAGCGGAAAGTGCGTACGCAGTTGAGCCCGTGGGGGTGGCGATGATCAGCCCGTCGGCCTTCTGACTGCAGACGAACTGACCGTCGATATACAGCTCGAATTCGATCATCCGGGTCGACTTGCCGGGATGCAGCACCACGTCGTTGAGCGCGTCGCCTTCGCCAATGGACTCCTCGAAGCGCCGCACCTGGGCCTCGAGCAGGAAGCGATTCTCCAGCGTGTATTGCCCACTTAGCACCTCGGCAACCTTCTCTTCCAGCTCATCCGGGCGAATGTCGGTCAGGAACCCGAGGCTGCCCCGGTTGATCCCCAACACCGGCACCCGATGCTTGGCCAGCGCCCGCGCCGCGCCTAGCAGGCTGCCGTCACCGCCCACTACGATCACCAGATCGCAGGAGTCGCCGAGGCGCTGCCGCGAGGAGGTCTGCATGCCATGACCAGGCAACACCTCGGCGATGTTTTCTTCGAGAATCACGTGCAGGTGGCGCTCCACGAGGAATCTCTTCAACCGGCGGATGGTATCCAGCACCTGGGAGCTGCCCAGGCGACCGATGATGCCGATATTGCGGAACTGGTCCATTGAAGCTCCCTGTAGGCGAGACGGGTGAAAGCGGTTGCGGGACAGGAGAAACACCAATCGGCCGAAACGTATCTGGCATCAGTTTGGTGTCGCGCAGGCACGTTCGAGTTCAACAAACTGGTCGGCTCGGACTCCCCGTTGCAGTGCGGCCGGCGGATTATGGGCGAAAGCTGGAAGTGGCAGCAAACCAACCTCGGCTATGCTGCTTGCATGAACCTTCCCTATCTTGGCGATTTGCTCCCTAGCCTGATGCACCCGGCCGTGCGGGATCTCGCTTGGGCGCTGCTCTCACCACCGTTGCTGAGCGAGGCCCCGGCGCAACAACGACACCCTTTAACGGTCAGCCGCTGGGCTGAGCACCCTGAAGAACTGGCCGACTGGCTGCGCCTGCTCGACACGCAGCCGGGGATTCTCGAGGCCTGGCTCGCGCAACGCAGCATCAGGCGGTTGGGGCTTTACTACGAGCGCCTCTGGCAATTCGCCCTGTGTCAGGCGCCCGATGTCGATCTGCTGGTGGCGAACCTGCCGATTCGCCATGGCGGCCATACCTTGGGCGAGATTGACCTGCTTCTGCGTGACCGGGAAGGTGTCCATCATCTGGAACTGGCCGTCAAGTTCTACCTCGGACTGGGCGACGACAGCGCGCGGCACGATCGCTGGCTGGGCCCCGGCAGCCACGACCGACTCGACATCAAGCTGAGGCGCCTCTGTGACCACCAGTTGAGGCTGCCCTCGGTGCCCGCAGCGCAACTATTGCTCAGCGAACTGACCAGCGCTCCGATCAACAGCGCGCTGTGGCTAGGCGGCTATCTGTTCCAGCCGCTAGCAAGCGCCTGCTCCGCGCCTGCCGGCGCCAGCCCCCATCACCTCGGCGGGCGCTGGCTGCGTCACCACGATTGGCCGGCATTCGCTGGAAGCGACCACGAAGCAGTCTGGCAACCCTTGCCTCGCCATGCCTGGTTGGCTCCCGCTCGCGTGCCGTGGAGCGCCGTCTGGCAGCGTCCCGATTTCGATCGGTGGGTCATCGACGTCGAGGGCCAACGTCAGGCGAAAATGCTGGTTCGCCTGGAGGAGCACGCAGATGGACACTGGCTCGAACAGGAGCGTCTGTTCCTGGTCCCAAGCACCTGGCCGGCCCGCTGAACTGCACCTGACGTGAAACCGTCATCTGCATCCGGCAGACTTGTGCGGCAACAGCACCTTCTTCCACCGTCAGGGTCAGCTCGATGAATTCGGACCAGGTCCAGTCATTCGCACCGGAACAATCGAGTCCGTGGACAATTTTCCTGCTATTCCTGCGCCTCGGGCTGACGTCATTCGGCGGTCCGGTGGCCCACTTGAGCTATTTTCGTGAAGAGTTCGTTCACCGCCAGCGCTGGCTTGACGAGCAGTGCTATGCGGATCTGGTAGCCCTCTGTCAGTTTCTACCCGGCCCGGCGAGCAGCCAGGTCGGAATTGCCATCGGCCTGCTGAGGGGCGGCTATCGCGGTTCGCTGGCGGCCTGGACAGGATTCACGCTGCCGTCAGCAATCGCCTTGGCGTTGTTCGCGCTGGGCATCGGCCATTTGGGCGATGGTTTGCCCGAGGGGCTTCTCCACGGCCTTAAAATCGTCGCGGTCGCCGTAGTCGCTCAGGCGGTATGGGGAATGGCGCGTAACCTATGCACCGATGGCCCGCGAATCGCGATCGCGCTGCTGGCTGCCTGCGCTGTTCTGCTGTTGGCCAGTGCCTGGGCGCAGCTGGCCGTCATCGCAATCGCCGGCCTGGCGGGATTGGTGTTGTTTCGCCCTGCTGCCCTGTCCAACCTCACCCCTTTCCGGCCTCGCGTGGGGCAAACAACCGGCGCCTTGGCCTTGCTGCTGTTCTTTGCATCGCTGCTTCTGCTGCCAGCATTGGCTGCCGCCTCGTCCAGCCAGCTACTGGAAATGTTCGACAGCTTCTATCGCGCTGGCGCGTTGGTATTCGGTGGCGGTCATGTGGTGCTCCCGCTGCTGGAAGCAGAAGTCGTGCCCAACGGCTGGGTCAGCAATGACATTTTTATGGCCGGCTACGGCGCAGCCCAAGCAGTACCAGGGCCGCTATTCACGTTTTCTGCCTTTCTTGGGGCCTCGATTCACGGCGGCAGTAGCAGCCTGATCAACGCCGCGCTGTGCCTGATCGCCGTGTTCATACCATCGTTTCTGCTGGTGTTCGGCGCCATGCCATTCTGGGACCGGTTGCGTGCCAATCGGCGCATGCAAGCAGCACTGGGCGGGGTGAATGCTGCGGTCGTCGGGCTGTTGCTGGCAGCGCTATACGATCCGGTCTGGACCAGCGCGATTTTTGGCCAAGGCGATTTTGTCTTGGCGGCCATTGCCTTAGCTGCCTTGATGGTGTGGAAGTTGCCGCCCTGGCTGGTGGTAATGGCTGGCGGCATCGCCGGCTGGTTGCTCGCCATGCTGAGCTAGACTCTCGTCGGTTCAGCCGCTGCGTTCGGTTCGCCCGCCGGAGCGCGCAAGATAACCGTTGCCCTGCTCACAGAGCAAGGTTGCATAATCCTCGGCCGACAGCCCGTCGAGGCCGCCTCGCAGCGGATAAGCGGTGAAGCCTAGCTGCGTCAGCAGGAACACCGCGCTGGCGCTGCGTTTGCCGCTGTAGCAGTAGCAAAGATACAGCCGATCCTGTTTCAACAATCGCGCCTTAAGCCGCAATAGATGCAGCGGCATCGTCAGCGCTTGCGGAGCATGTCCCTGTTGATACTCCTCCAACAGCCGGACATCCAGCCATTGGGCGCCTTGCTCCATCAGCGCATTCGCCTGTTCCAGGCTGAGCTCATCGACTACCGGCGCCTTCAACAGCGAAACGAAGTTCTCGCGTGCCAGCTTCAGCACACACGCATCCTCGATCAGCGTAACGGTAGCATTGCGCGGTCCGTCGGTAAGCAGCGCCTCTTCACCGAAGCAGGCCCCGACGTCCAGCTCCGCTACCACTTGCCCGGCGCTGCCAAGGCCAATCATGACCTCGGCGCGGCCGCTCTTGAGGAAGTAGCAACAATCGCCGGCCTCACCTTCGCGCAACAGCACATGGCCGGCTGGCATATCGATGGCCTCAAGTCTGCCGAGCATGTCGCGTATGTTTGCAGGAGGCACTTTGGCGAACAGCGGATTCTCCAGCAACGTCTCAAGCCAGTCGGTCAACTCGCCTGCCGTCGCCAGCTCCAGCAGCAGATCGGCATTGGCATGCTGCCAGGACACTAGGCGACTGAGCTGCTCACTGTCGATGCACAGCACGCTGACATCTACCAGCGCGCAGGCTCTGCTCAGCCGGGCGCCGGAAACCAACATATGGCAACTTTCAGACGAGCCGGCAACCAACCGCCGCTCGCCTTCCGGCGTCAGCAGCGAAAGGACGCCGCTGAGCAGGAAATAGCTCAAACCCGATGGCGTCTGCTTATCGAACAGCACTTCGCCTGCTGCCAGGGCGCGCGGCACCAATTGATGGCGAATCTCTTGGAGATATCGAGGCGACAGTGTATTGAGCGGAACCAGGCGGTGGAGAAGATCGGGAGGCAGCGGCTTATTCATCCATGATTTCCAAAGGGGCGAGAGGTCAGCGCAGCAGCTCGTCCAGCTGCGCCTGGGCAGCTCTCCGGCCTTGCAAACCGCCGGTATGCACGAAGATGAGCCGCGTGCCGCAGGCAAAATAACCGCCCCGCACGTAAAGGCGCAATGCCATCATTGCCTTAGCCGTGTAAACAGGCTCCAGAGGAACGCCTGAAACCGCTTCAGTCTCCAGCAGAAACCGGGCCAGCGGCTCGTCGAATCGACCGAAGCCTCCACGGCTGGCGTCGACCAGCTGATACCCGGAGTCAGCAGTGCCGGCGTCTCGCAACAGCCGGCTGACTTCGTCTGCAACGCCGTGCGAAGGCGGGCCTGCCAGCGCTCCGTGGACCATCCTTCTGCGCCGCTGCGCCTCGCCGATCACTAACCCAGCCAAGGTGGTACCCGTACCCGCGGCAAGCCACCAGCCTTCATAATCCTCCCAGCCGATGTCGGCCAGGCGAGTTTGCACGTGGTCGACCAGCGGGGTGCAACCCCGTGCTCCAGCAAGCCCGCCGCCGCCTTCGGGTACGCAGTAGTAACCGGGGAACCGCTCCTGCCAGGGATTGAAGAAATCCGCCCGGTGCCGTTCGCGATAGCCGCCATAACCTAGCCAATGCAGCTGCATGCCGAAGCGCTGCAAATCTTCGACAGTGGCTGTCTGCTGCGGATTGCCACGCAGTAGCCCGACGCTGGATAGCCCGTAACGCTTGGCCGCTGCGGCTAGCGCATGCAGATGGTTGGAGTGAGGGCCACCAAGGCTGATCAACCCTGATGCGCCGCATGCTTGTGCCGCAGCAAGGTGATGCGCGAGCTTGAACCACTTGTTCCCGGACAGCTCTGGATCGACCAGATCCAGCCGCAGCACGGCAACCTGAACATCGGCCTCGCGCAGCCAGGGCAGATCAAGCCGCTGCAGCGGCACTGAGGCCAGGCTGGGGATAAACGCAGAAATGATAGAAACCCTGTCAGCTACCGGTACGCAGTCGATCCTGAGACCGGTGCCTGGCGCAACAATTGGACTCGCCGATCACGAAGCGTGCAGGCGAGTCGACTTTGTCCAAGGGCATGTTGCAGCGCTCCCCAGTCGAGAGGCTGGCCACGCAGGTAGGTTGTTGATAATGCTGAACCCATTGGCCGTACTGCTCCTCGGAGACCGCACATTTAGCGGCGGCGTACGCTAGCGGATTCTCCTGATAGCGCGCCATATCCTGAAGCGCGATCGTCAGGTGTCCGGCGCCGGGATGATAAGCCATGAACACCACGCCGATCCGCGACAGCCTTTCGAGCACTCGGTCCCCCGATTGCTCGGCCAGCACGCCCACCTGCTTCTGTAGCGCTTCGATCTCTTCCTGCAGTTGCGCATCCAGCTCGTTGCGATAAGCCAGCTCGACGTCCCGAATAGCAATCTGCTCCTTGTATTCAGCAACCGCTGCGGCGACCTGCACCTGCAGCTCGGTGTTGAAGCGCGCCCGTGAAGCATCGGCTTCGTCACGACTGTTCTGCTCAACCGCGCGCAGCTGCTGGCTCATCTCTTCACGGGTCTTCTGGAAGCCCTCGGCCTGTTCTGCGAGCTGGGCGCGATGGTTCACTGTTTGCTGCTCACGCTCAAGCAGCTGCCCACGCAATCGGGTGATTTCATTTTGCAGCGTTGCCTGCTGTTGGGCGGCCAAATCCCGCAGTTTAGCGAGGTCGGCCTCGCGCATTTGTTCCAGGCTGGCAATGCGCAAACGCTGCTGCTTGATCAACTGCGCAGCCTTGAGCCGCTGTTCCTTTTCGAGCTGCTCGGTGCGGCGAGTAGCAGCCTGCTTGGCCGCATCCGGCGCGTACCAAGTGTCTTCAGCCACCATTTGCAGACGCTCGGTGGGCAGGGTTTGTGGTGCCTCTTCTTCCACCAGCAGTCCAAGCTGGTTGCGCTTGATGCGATCACGCAACATGACGAAGTGGTTCTTGCCGGGCGTCAGGTCCGGGTCCCACAAGTGCATCTGGTGCCAGGACACCGGGCACTGGCTGCGACAGGCCAGGCGGATCGGCCCAGCACCGAGATCCGGCCCGCGCCCGGTGCGTTCGGCAAGGCTGCGCAGCGGGATATTCCAGCCACTGTCGGCTGATCCGTCCTCGTTGAAATCGAGATAGAAGAACACCGCCGCGCGAATCTGCAGCCGTGCATTGACCAGCACATACGCGACCCGCATCTGCTGATCGGCGAACTCCAGCATGCTCACCACCCCATCGAGCATGGCCTCGAATTCTGGGTAGAGCATTTCCTTGCAGACGCCGCCATCATTGAAGAACAGTACGGCTTCGACCGTCTGCGGTTTGATCTGCATGCTCGGTTCCTCAACAACTTGAACGGCCCGCGGGATATCCGCGCTGCAGGCGCTCGGCGCTCGGCGCTCGCTAGCCCATGGTTGGGCCGAAGTGTAGGGGAAAAAGCGAAACCGGCAATGTGACTGGGTTGGCAGCGACTTCGGCGCCAGGATTGGCTATCGAAACGCCACCGGCAAACTGTGAACGGGTTGGACTAAGCCGGTCGGCCCTTCATTGCGGCAAGCTGAGGTGCGAGACGCCTGCCCATTTCCTCACCGAGCGCCTGCAGCCCACTCATCGGCCGGATCATGACTTCGAAATCGGTAATCAGCCCGGTCTCATCGAAGCGAATCATGTCGATACCCTTCAGCTGACGATCACCGACCCGAGCACTGAACTCCAACACGACGTCTGTGCCATCGGTGCTGGCCAGCTCGCGGTGATAGGCGAAGTCTTCGAATACCCTGACCACGGTATTCAGGATCAGATTGACTGCCGCAGCGCTCTCATAGGGCGTGAAGGCCATCGGCGAGCGAAACACCGCATGCGGGTGCAGCAGCTCGGGTAATCGGCTGAGATCGCCAGCTGCAATCATCTGATGCCAGCGCTGTAAAGTTGCAGCAGCGGCCGGGTGTAGCGGAAGAGATGTGTTCAAGTCGTTGCTCCTGTACGAAAAAGCCCCGCTTGAAAGCGGGGCTTCGGCATCACACTTCGGCAGCTAGCCGCGAACCCTGATTGATGGCGCGCTTGGCATCGAGCTCTGCGGCAACGTCGGCCCCTCCGATCAGATGGACCTTGCGCCCAGCCGCCTCCAGTTCGGCTTGCAGCTCCCGCAACGGGTCCTGGCCGGCGCAGACGATGACCGTATCGACTGCAAGCACCTGCGGCTCACCATCTGCCACACGGATATGCAGGCCCTTATCGTCGACCCCCAGATAATCGACGGCGCTGATCATCTGCACGTGCTTGTTCTTTAGCCCTGTGCGGTGAATCCAACCGGTCGTCTTGCCCAGGCCGTTGCCAACCTTGGACTTCTTGCGTTGCAGCAGATACACCTGCCGTGCCGGTGCGTGTGGCTCAGGCTGAACGCCGGCCACCCCACCCCGAGCTTCCAGCGCGAGGTCGATACCCCATTCGCGCCAGAACGCCTCTCTGTCGAGACTGGTCGAGAGGCCGTTGTGAGTGATGAACTCCGACACATCGAAGCCGATCCCGCCGGCACCGATGACTGCTACGTGCTGCCCAACGGGCTTACGTTGCAGGATTGCGTCGATGTAGCTGATCACCATTGGATGATCGATACCTGGGATATCGGGCGTGCGCGGCGCAATCCCGGTTGCCAGGATGATCTCATCAAAACCGCCGGCTAGCAGATCAGCAGCGCTAACGCGCGTGTTCAGGCGGACGTCAACGCCAGTGCTCTGCAGCTTGCTCTTGAAGTAGCGTAGGGTTTCGAAGAACTCTTCCTTGCCCGGCACGAGCTTGGCGATATTGAACTGACCACCAATCTCATTGGCGGAATCGAACAGCGTTACCTGATGACCGCGCTCCGCCGCTACGGTAGCAGCTGCCAGGCCGGCCGGGCCGGCTCCCACAACGGCAATTTTCTTGATCGTGGTGGTGGGGATGTAATTCAGCTCTGTTTCGTAACACGCCCGTGGGTTGACCAGGCAGGTGGTCAGTTTGCCGCTGAACGTGTGATCCAGGCAGGCCTGGTTGCAGCCGATACAGGTGTTAATAGTGTCGCTGCGGTCCGCTGCTGCCTTGTTGACGAAATCTGGATCGGCAAGGAACGGACGAGCCATGGAGACCATGTCTGCATCACCTTCTGCCAAGACCTGCTCGGCGACTTCCGGCGTGTTGATGCGGTTCGTCGTTACCAGCGGGATGCCGACGTGGCCGCGCAGTTTCGCCGTTACCTTGGTAAACGCCGCGCGTGGCACCTTAGTGGCGATAGTGGGAATGCGGGCCTCGTGCCAGCCAATGCCGGTATTGATCAAGGTGGCACCGGCCTGTTCTATGGCCTTGGCCAGCATCAGTACCTCGTCCCAAGTACTACCGCCTTCCATTAGATCGAGCATCGACAGGCGATAGATGATGATGAACTCGCGGCCTACCGCTTCGCGTACACGACGGACGATTTCTACAGGCAGACGCATACGGTTTTCGTAGCTGCCACCCCAACGGTCGGTGCGGTGATTGGTATGAGACACCAGGAACTGGTTAATGAAGTAGCCTTCCGATCCCATTATCTCGACGCCGTCATAGCCAGCCTTTTGAGCCAAACCTGCGCAATTGACGAAGTCACGGATCTGCTTCTCGATGCCCTCCTCGTCCAGCTCGCGTGGGGTAAAGGGGTTGATCGGCGCCTGGATGGCGCTTGGGCCCACCAGCTGAGGGCTGTAGGCATAACGCCCGGCGTGGAGAATCTGCATGCAGATCTTGCCACCTGCCTCGTGCACCGCCTGAGTGACCACCTTGTGCTCTTCGGCTTCCTCGAGGGTCGACAACTTAGCTGCTCCGGCGCGCACCGAACCTTCCTCGTTCGGGCCTACCCCACCCGTGACAATCAGACCCACGCCTCCACGTGCCCGCTCGGCGAAGAACGCGGCCATGCGCTCGAAACCATTGGGCATTTCTTCCAGCCCTGTATGCATCGAGCCCATCAGCGTGCGGTTGCGCAGCGTGGTAAACCCCAGGTCCAGCGGAGCCAGCAGATGCGGAAAAGCAGTCATGTTCGTTCCTCGATCAGGCGGCACAGCCAGTGCCAGAGTTCGTCGGTTGGATCGCCGCGCCTCTGTCGGGCGCAGTCGCAGTGCCGTGACGATAAACAGCACCCGCCACGCGCTCAATGACCGAAAATCACAACTACATGACTCAAATGCGCAAAACGCTTGGCAAGCGGCTGTGCGATGCCTAGTCTCTGCGGGAACATATCCAGCTCTGTAACCCATGCGCACCTATAGCAAGTTGCTCGGCCTCGCCGTGCTCGCCCTCGTGGCGCTCCTCATCTACCTCGACTGGACCCAAGACCGGGGCAGCGGCCCTCTGCTGTCTGACCTTCGGATTCTGCCTATCGAGAGCCAGGGCCAGCCGGGTGAAACCGGCAACCTGCTCGGGATCGAAACCCGACTGATGCCGGCGGACTACCAGAGCCGCGAGCGGTTGCAATTGAAGTTCGCCACCTACCTGGACCAGGCGCGAAAAGCCGGACTGCTCAATCCCCGAACGGTTGTCGTGCTGCCAGAGCATGTCGGCACGGGCCTGTTCGCCCTCGGCGAGAAGCCTGAAGTCCAGCAGGCCCGCACGCTGCGCGACGCCGTGCAGTGGATGGCGCTGAGCAACCCTTGGGACTACTTGCGTGCGCTACTGGGCAACGAAGGGGATGATCACCGTACTGAGGCCGTTCTAAAGATCAAGGCACGGAAGATGGCTGATGACTATCAGCTAATTTTCGGAGGCCTGGCGAAGGCGTACGGTGTGACACTCGTCGCCGGCTCGATCGTGCTGCCCGAACCCTATCTGGACGAGGGTCGACTACGGAGCGGTACCGGGCCGCTTCGGCAGGTCAGCCTCAGTTTCACGCCGGACGGCGAGGTACTGGGGCCACTGCAGTACAAGCAGAAACTGAGTCGTTATGAGCGCCGTTACAGCGAAGCGCTCGAAGGTCAGGCGCCATCGGTACTGCAGACGCCGGCCGGTCGGTTGATCGTTTTGCTCGGCTGCGATGCCTATGCCCGGCATGTTGCCGACGAAGCGGAGCTAATTGCAGTACCGGGCGCACGTGACGAACCGCTGGCCACCTGCGGCGAGAACCTGGGCGTAACTGCAAAACTGGCGCGAATGGATGTCCATACGCTGGGGCTGCCCTGGAATCTGGTCGGTTCGCCTCGCAGGCCGACACGACACCATCACGGCGAGCCGGTGCGTTTGCGCAACCAGTGGCTGCCGAATCGACCATGAACCGTCAACGGGTCCGCCTTGGTGATCTCTCGGTTGGCTTCGTGCACAGCCTGGTCAGTGCCCTGCAGGAAAAGCAGATCGACCCCCAACCGCTGCTGGATGCGTATGGCCTCGATCATGCGCGGCTATCGGAGCCGCGAGCGCGGCTGTCTATTCCTCGCTACATGCGTCTGGGCCATGCGGCCATGCAGCTGGCGGGTGACCCAGGGCTAGGGCTTGAAATGGGGCGGCTGCGCAAGGCCGGCCACCTTGGCCTCGTCGGCGTGACCTCGACGCAAGCCCCTACGGTGCGCGAAGCCGCACGTGCACTGATTCGCTACGAGCCGCTTTATGCGTCCAATTACCGGGGCGCCTCAGGGTTCCACGAGGATGCATCTGGTGCCTGGCTCAGGTTCTATTCGATCAGCCCGTACAACAGCTACAACCGGTTCGTCGTGGACACCGTCTTGGCCAGCTGGGTTACGCAACTTGGCGCGGTCGCGGGCCAGCCGTTGACCCCGGTTGCAGTGCAAATTGAATTTCAACGCCCCGATTACGCTGCACGCTACGAAGCGTTCTTCGCAAGACCGATCGAATTCGGCGCCGAGCACAATCAACTGCGACTGGACCAGGCGACACTGGCGCTCCGCAACCCGGAGCACTGCCCGGGCACCTGGCGCCAGCTTCTCGAACTCTGCGAGGCGGAACTGGAGATACGCACTCGAACCCGCAGCATCCGCGAGCGAGTGGCTCAGCTTCTCGGTCCGATGCTCAAGGGCCAGGAGCCCGATCTGCAGCAAGTTGCAGGACGATTGCAGTTACCGCCCTGGACGCTGCGTCGAAAGCTGGATGAAGAAGGCACCAGTTACCGCGCGATTCTCAACGACACCCGCCGCGATCTTGCCATGGCCTACATCCGGGACACCGAATCGGCGTTCGGCGAGATTGCCTGGTTACTCGGATTCTCTTCGGCGGAAGCCTTCCAGCGCGCATTCAAACGCTGGAGCGGCCAGACACCGGGAGAATATCGGCGCGCACAACGGCGCGCCGACTGATTCCGTCAAAGCTCGAAGGCGTCGTCAGCAGGCTCCGGCCCGTCCTGCTCAGATGCGTGCCACTCGAGAATTTCGTCTTGATAGTCATCCATAGAAACGATCCTCTTCTTCGGTTTGCCCAGTTCTGCGTTTCAAAGTCCATGCCAGCGAAACTAACCTGCGTACATGACCGAAACATGAAGCGCTTCACACGGCGGATGACCAATAAATAGCCCGAGCGGGCTGCTGCCACAACGCGCCATATCGCCGCAGGCGACAGATAGGCTCTAGCGCGGCGGTTAGGGCGATGTCAGACCCGCCGCGGTCATCGCCTGGCGCAGCAGCCAGGCAACCACGCCCAGGGCGAGAACGCTGGCCGACCAGATCAAAACCAACCAGGTCATGCGCTTCCACAGCGGTTTGGGTCTGGCTGCACCGCTTTCGTGCTTGTTTTGCATATATCGCTCCGTGACGGCCCGTTTCAGTGGTAGCCGTCGTCTGCACTGACCTTGCCGCGGAATACGTAGTAACTCCACGCGGTGTACATCAGGATCAGCGGGATGATCAGCAACGCCCCGACCAGGGTGAACCCCTGGCTCTGAGGCGGTGCGGCGGCGTCCCAGATACTGATGGACGGCGGAATGATGTTCGGCCAGAGGCTGATTCCGAGTCCGCTGTAGCCCAGGAAAATCAGCGCCAGGGTGAACAGGAATGGCGAGTAGTGAGCGTAACGCTTGATCGATCGAAGCAGCCCGAACGTACATGCCAGCACCAGAATCGGCACCGGCAGGAACAGGATTAGGTTCGGCATGCTGAACCAGCGCTCAGCGATATCCGGATGGGTCAGCGGTGTCCAGATACTGACGATCCCGGTTACGGCCAGCACGGCCCAGACCAGCGGAATGCCGATGTCATGCATGCGCTTTTGCAGATCGCCAGCGGTCTTCATGATCAGCCAGGTGCAGCCCAGCAGGGCATACGCCGCGATTAGCGCCACACCGCAGAACACCGAGAACGGTGTCAGCCAGTCCAGCGGACCACCGGCATAAGCTCGATCGACCACGGGGAAGCCATGAATGAAGGCGCCAAGTGCGACACCCTGGAAGAAGGTCGCCGCCAGCGAGCCGCCAACGAAGGCCTTGTCCCACACATGCTGACGAGACGCGCTGGCCTTGAAGCGAAATTCGAACGCCACACCACGGAAGATCAACCCCATCAGCATGAAGATGATCGGCAGGTAGAGCGCCGAAAGCACGACGGAATAGGCAAGCGGGAACGCTGCGAACAGCCCTGCACCGCCCAGTACCAGCCATGTCTCGTTGCCGTCCCAAATTGGCGCCACGGTGTTCATCGCGACGTCCCGCTCGGAGGTATCGGCCAGGAACGGAAAGAGAATGCCGATACCCAGATCGAACCCATCCATCACCACGTACATCATGATGCCGAAGATGATGATGACGGCCCAGATCAGCGAAAGATCAATACCCATAACTCAGTTCCTCTCGCCCAGTTTGTCGCCATGATCGTGCGGTATCGCCTCGTCTGCGGCAGACAGCGGCCGCATCGGTGTGCGCTTCTCCCCTGGCCCACCGGCGCCCTTCTCGTCTCCCTCGTTGATGATTGGCCCTTTGCCGATCAGACGCAGGACGTAGACGAACCCGATGCCGAACACCGCAAGGTAGATCAGGACGAACATCGCCAGGGTCAGACCAAGCTGCCCGGCGCCATGGTTGGATACTGCATCGGCGGTCCGCATGATCCCGTACACCACCCACGGCTGCCGCCCAACCTCGGTGGTAAACCAGCCGGCGAGAATTGCGATAATCCCCGACGGGCCCATCAGCAATGCGAGGCGCAAGAAGGGCTTGGAGTGGAACAGCCTGCCACCCCGACGCAGCCACAGACTCCAGAAGCCTGTGAAGATCATCAGCAGACCGAGCGCGACCATCACACGGAAGGTCCAGAACACAATCGTGGAATTGGGCCGGTCTTCTTTGGGGAAATCCTTCAGCGCCGGGATCTGCTCGGTCAGGCTGTGCTTGAGAATCAGGCTACCGAGGTACGGAATTTCGACCTTGTAGCGGGTTTCTTCGCGCTCCATATCCGGCCAGCCAAACAGCAACAACGGAGTAGGCTCACCTGACGAGTTGTCCCAATGACCTTCCATCGCGGCGATCTTCGCTGGCTGGTATTCAAGCGTGTTGAGCCCGTGAAAATCTCCAACCACGGCCTGGATCGGCGCAACGATCAGCGCCATCCACATCGCCATGGAAAGCATCTTTCGCACCGCCGGGTTGTCATTGCCGCGCAGCAGGTGCCAGGCGGCAGATGCGCCGACCATGAACGCAGTCGCGAGAAAGGCAGCAATCGCCATGTGCGTCAGACGGTACGGGAACGAGGGGTTGAATACGATGGCAAACCAGTCCACTGGGATCACGATGCCATCGATGATCTCGTGCCCTTGCGGTGTGTGCATCCAGCTGTTCGAAGCCAGGATCCAGAACGTGGAGATCAGGGTGCCGACTGCCACCATCAGCGTCGAAAAGAAATGCAGCCCGGCGCCCACGCGATTCCAGCCAAACAGCATGACGCCGAGGAAACCGGCTTCAAGGAAGAAAGCTGTCAGCACCTCGTAAGCCAGCAATGGCCCCGTGACGCTTCCAGCGAACTCGGAATAGGCGCTCCAGTTCGTACCGAACTGGTAGGCCATGACGATCCCTGATACCACACCCATTCCGAAGTTGACGGCGAATATCTTGAGCCAGAAATGGTAGAGATCTCGATAGACCTGGCGCTTGGTTTTCAGCCACAACCCTTCCAGCACTGCCAGGAAACTCGCCAACCCGATGGTGATCGCTGGAAAGATGATGTGGAAGGAAATCGTGAAAGCAAACTGGATCCGCGCAAGTTCAAGCGCTTCCAAACCGAACATTAACCACCCCTCGTCAGTACGCCATCAGCCCCTGGCTTGTTAGTCACAACACGCATTACTGACAGCATTTAACCGCAAGGGTGCGCCGGATACCCCGTTACAGGTTGACGCAGGTCAAGGTAAAACAGCCAAGGATGTGGCCATGCCCCTCCACTTTGGCCTTTTTTGTGGCTCAGCTGCGGCCATCAGCCGCGCCGGCAATACGCCTAACGCGTCCGAAGGTCACTATGCCGTGCACCAGCAAGGCTTAGGCCTCCTGCATCAGCCCCGGAAGTAACCAACCTTTCGATTCAATTCCTGGGCGAGCGTCGTCAGGTCTCTGCTCGAAGCGGCAACCTGATTAGAGGCGGCCGAGCTGGCCACTGCGGAGTCATGGATGCGCGTCACGCTCTGGTTGACCTCCTCGGCCACCGCGCTCTGCTCCTCGGATGCCGTGGCGATCTGGGCATTCATTTCGTTGATCGAGCCAACCTCCTGGCGGATCTTCGACAGAGCGCCCTCCGCCTCGAGGGTCTGCTCGACCGTCTGCTGCGCCATTCGCTTGCTGGTTTGCATCACCTCAGCCGCCTTGCTTGCTCCCGCCTGCAACGACTCGATCATTTCGCTGATCTCGCTTGACGATTGCTGAGTCCGGTTCGCCAACGACCGCACCTCGTCCGCCACCACTGCAAAGCCTCGACCATGCTCACCGGCGCGTGCGGCCTCGATGGCAGCATTAAGCGCCAGCAAATTGGTCTGCTCCGCAATGGCGGTAATGACCTGAAGAATCTCTTCGATGCTGCCGCTTTGCTTGGAGACCTGGCTAACCGTCTCGGTGGCTTGCTCGAGCACCTTGGCCAGATTGTGGATCGATATCGCCGTTTCACCCACCACTCGCGTGCCGGTCTCGACTTGCTCGTCGGCGCTCTTGGCGGCCATCGCGGCCCGGGCCGCAAAGTTTGCGACTTCACTGACAGTCGCCGCCATCTGATTGATGGCGGTCGCCACCTGCTCAGCCTCTGCGGACTGCTGCTGAATCTGCTGACTGCTGTTGGACGATGAGGTAAGCAGTTCTCCCGACGCGACACCCAGCCCGTCTGCAGCAGCACGAACCTCGGCGATGATGCCGGTCAGTCGACCGGCCATCTTCGCAGTTGCCCCCATTACGCTGTCCGGGTAGCGGGTGAGGATCACCTGGCCGAGATCGCCGTCGGCAAGGTTGCCAATTACCCGCGCCACCTCATCAGGCTCAGCACCAAGGGTCGATCGCAACTTGCGGATGATCAGCATAGCGATAGCTGTGCCCAGCAAAATCGCTAGACCAGTGACTGTGATGATAAGCACTAGAAAACCGCTAGCCGTATCGCGCACCACAGTCACTTGCTCGCTTATCGACGTTTCTTGGTGGTCGATAAAGGCATTGATCAGCCGAAGCCACTCGCTGTATGCGCCAGCGACATTTTCCAAGAGAAAGGCATAAGCTTGCTCCGAGCCTTGAGCGAAACGCATGTCGACGACTTTTCGGGTCAGGTCGTTGGTCTTCGCTTCGATCGCTTCGATCTGCCCCATCAGCTGAAGCTCGACCGGGTCAGCCGTGCGCTGCGCAAGCATCGCCTTCATCGGGCCGGCGGAGTCGGCATATAACTTTGCAAGATGATCGATCTCCGCTACCCGACCTCGTGCGAAATCAGCGTCAGCCGCGCTAACCGCGTCCCGCACGGCAATTGCGCGATCATGAACGCTTCCCCGGAAGTTGATCGCGTAGCGCTGCTTCAGGCCCGCCTGAGAGCTGATGCTTTTCATGGTTCGATCGATCGTGTCGACCTTTAGCGCACTGACCATGGCCACGACTGCCATCAACGCGAGAATGACGAAAAATCCGAGACCGAGGCGCTTGGATACTGACATCTGCTTGTTCATTGAGAATCTCTGCATACGTGCTGCGCGGCAGCCGGGGATGAATGTCGTTACGCCGCGGCAAGAGAAAGCTCTAGTCCACCCATAACTTGTACAACAAGATGTCACAATGACATATGTTTGTACAAGTATTTAGCTCTTACAATCGAAAACAGCCGGCTTTTAGGCGCTATAACGCCATCCAAGCAGTGCAAACTGCTACTTTAAACCCACGATGTACAATTTTTTAGAGTCGTCTGAGTTGACGACAGGCAAGCGCATCGCGGCCAGACGCAAGCGCCTGACGCTCGATGAAGCGAAGGAGAAATACAGACGATAGAAACGAAAAAAGCGGCCCAAAGGCCGCTTTTCGCGTGGCTTCCGCAGAAGGGAAGCAAATATGGCGCAGCGGACGGGACTCGAACCCGCGACCCCCGGCGTGACAGGCCGGTATTCTAACCGACTGAACTACCGCTGCGCGTCGGCTGGACTTTCGTCCGACTCGCAAGGCGTTTAGTGTCAACCGTTAAGGCTGATGGCTGATCGCCCTGCGAGGCGCGCAATTTACGCACCAAGGGAAATCAAGTCAACAGTGTGTCGCGATTTTTTCAAAAATATTCCAAGCCCTCGTGGCCCCATCGCTCATTCCACGACCTCCGGGCACCTTTTGCCTGAAAAACAGTCAGTTGCACTGGCATACTCAAGTGCTTCTTTGTCATGGTCCGGGTCTACACTGGCAACCCAAGCCCGCTGTTCATACTGTCAGCAACCGCCGCCGCGAGTTAGCGTTCATGACCATCAAACATTTGGTTTCACGGAGTGCCTAGCTTGGCTTCCCCCGCAGCACTGCAGAAAATTCGCCGGTTTGCGCCCCTGATCCTCAGCGCAGTCATTGTCGTGCTATTTGGTCTCTACCTGGCCAGTCAGGTCATGGCCTGGCTCAGACTGACCCAAACACCGCCTGCAGCCATCACGGACAGCAGCCAACCCGCCGGGGCCGCGCCTGATCTGGAGCGAATGGAAGGGTTGTTCGGTTCCCCGGCCTCGAGCGGACAAAGCTATAGGCCCGGCGAATCGAGTTCTGATCTAACCTTGCTAGGCAGCTTCGTTCATGCAGACCCGGCTCGGTCGACTGCGATCATTCAGTTAAGCGGCCAACCGCCACAGCTTTATCGGGTCGATCAAGAACTGGAGTCAGGGGTACGCCTGTACAGCGTTCAACCCGACAGGGTTGAGGTAAAGCGTGGCGGCCGTATTGATAGCCTGTTCTTCCCAAGCGTCCGTTCTCCGACGGCCGTGCCCGATAGCCTGCCCGACTACAGTGAACCAGCGGAGATGGAAGCTCTCGATCCGCAAGCGGAGATGCTTCAACAGCAAATGGAAGCACTCCGGCAACAAATGGAAGGGGCTACAAGCCCGCCAGAAACCATGCCCTCCGACGAACAGACCACGGAAGACAACTGACCGATGCTGCCTTTTTCCTCCCGCCCGCTCATTGCATTGCTCGCCGCCGGTCTGCTCGCCGCCCCCCTGCCCCTGTACGCGGCCGATCCCGGAATCGAACCAAGCGAGACCCAACAGGACGGCTGGACGATCAACCTTAAGGACGCCGACATTCGGGCCTTCATTGACCAGATCAGCCAACTGACCGGACAGACCTTCATCGTTGATCCTCGCGTAAAGGGTCAGGTGAGCGTCGTATCGTCTACGACCCTCTCGCTGGAAGAGGTCTACCAATTGTTCCTGTCGGTCATGGCAACTCACGGCTTCAGCGTACTCACACAGGGTGAGGTCGCCAGAATTGTGCCGAATGCCGAAGCGAAATCGGAGGCCGGTGGCGGTCCGACTGGAGGGGATCTGCTGGAAACCCGTGTCATCCAGGTCCAACACACCTCCGCGACCGAGCTGATCCCACTGATCCGCCCACTGGTTCCACAGTACGGACATCTCGCTGCGGTCAGCTCGGCGAACGCGTTGATCATCAGCGACCGTAGCGCCAACATTGCACGCATCGAAGAGCTGGTCCGACAGCTCGACCAAGCCCAGAACGACGATTACTCAGTGGTGAATTTGCAATATGGCTGGGCCGTCGACATCGCTGAAGTCCTGCGCAATACCTTGGCACGCGGCGAGGCCAAGGACACCGCAGGTGCGCAGATCATTGCCGATTCGCGCACCAATCGCCTGATCTTCACCGGACCGGAACTGGCGCGCCAGAAGCTGGCCAGCCTGGCCAAGACACTCGATACGCCCAGCACGCGCTCAGCCAATACGCGGGTGATTCGCCTTCGCCACAATGACGCCAAGTCGCTGGCCGAGATGCTCGGCGACATTTCCGAAGGCCTCGCCGAACAAGGGGATGGCGAGGTCCAAGGGGGAGCGGGACGTCAGCAGAACATTCTCATTCGCGCGGACGAGAGCCTCAACGCACTGGTCATGCTGGCGGAACCCGAATTGATATCGACTCTCGAATCAATCGTGCGCCAGCTCGATGTGCCGCGGGCGCAGGTGATGGTGGAGGCGGCCATCGTTGAGGTATCTGGCGATATCACCGACGCCCTTGGCGTGCAGTGGGCCGTAGATGCACGAGGTGGCACGGGCGGCGTAGGCGGAGTCAGTTTTGGCAATACAGGCCTTTCCATTGGTACCGTGCTCAACGCCATCAATGACAATGAAATCCCCAACAATCTGCCTGACGGCGCGATCATTGGCGTTGGCACCCGTAGCTTTGGTGCACTGATCACCGCACTTTCCGCCAACAGCAAAAGCAACCTACTCTCCACCCCGAGCTTGTTGACGCTGGACAATCAGGAAGCCGAAATCCTGGTTGGCCAGAACGTGCCGTTCCAAACCGGCACCTACACAACCGACGCTTCCGGCGCGAACAACCCGTTCACGACCATTGAGCGGGAGGACATTGGTGTCACGCTCAAGGTGGTTCCGCATATCAATGAGGGCGCCACGCTACGGCTGGAAATCGAGCAGGAGATCTCCTCGATTGCGCCATCCGCCAGCCTTTCTGCTCAGGCCGTCGACCTGGTCACCAACAAACGATCCATCAAGAGCACTATCCTCGCTGAGGATGGCCAGGTCATCGTACTGGGGGGATTGATTCAGGACGATGTGACCCGAACCGATTCGAAGGTGCCTCTGCTTGGCGACATCCCACTGCTAGGAGCGCTGTTCCGCTCAACGCAGGAAAGTCATATCAAACGCAATTTGATGGTGTTTTTGCGACCGACCGTGATTCGCGACCGTGCTGGTCTGGCAGCATTGTCGGGTAAGAAGTACAGCGACATCCGAGTCATCGAAACCAACCCCGGCAGCCCGACTATTCTTCCGGCCACCCCGGAAGGCTTATTCGATGGACAGGGACAACCAGCCCCGGCGATCGACCTGCGCTCCAACGAGCCCGAGCAACGCAGCCGCATGCCCTCTACTCCCGCAACGCAACGTGCACCGCAAAGCTTCACACCGCAAACGCAGCCGCCGATTCAGGCGTCCTCTCGCTCAGGCTGGGCAGTGCAACTGGCAAGCCTGCAAAACGGTGACAGTGCTCAGGCGCTGGCGAGCAAGCTTCGCGAGGAGGGCTTTGACGCCTACCTGCGCATTACCGGCCGTACGCATCGGGTGTTCGTGGGTCCGATAGACAGTCGCCAGGAGGCCAATCGGGTTCGAGAAGAACTAGCGACTGAACAGCGCCTTGACGGTTTCGTGGTGAACTTCGAGCCGGCAAAGGACTGAAATCGCAATTTCAGCACACGACGCTCGCACTGACCCGTATTCCATAAAAAAAGGACCCTCCTCGTAGCGGGGTCCTTTTTGCTTGAGCGTATTGATTTAGAGCGCCGCCAACCCTCGGGCGAGATCAGCTTGTAGATCAACCACGTCCTCGAGCCCCACTGCCACCCTTATCAAGCTATCGCGAATGCCTGCTTTGGCACGGTCTTCGGCAGAGAGCCGCCCGTGGGTCGTCGAGCCAGGATGGGTGATGGTGGTCTTGCTATCGCCTAGGTTCGCCGTGATGGAAATCAAGCGGGTGGCATCGATGAAACGCCAGGCACCCTCCTTGCCCCCCGCTACCTCAAAGCTCAGCACCGCGCCAAAGTCTTTCTGTTGGCGCTTGGCCAATTCGTGTTGAGGGTGGCTGGGCAAGCCTGCGTAGTAGACTTTCTCAATCCCCGGTTGTTGCTCTAGCCACTCGGCTAACGTACGAGCGCTGGCGCAATGGGCCTGCATACGCAGGCGCAGGGTTTCCAGGCCCTTGAGAAATATCCAGGCGTTGAACGGGCTCAGTGTTGGTCCTGCCGTGCGCAAAAAGCCCACGACTTCCTTCATCTGCTCCGCACGACCGGCAACCACACCGCCCAAACAACGGCCCTGACCATCTATGTACTTCGTGGCGGAATGAATGACGATGTCAGCACCCAGTGCCAAAGGCTGCTGGAGAACTGGCGTGCAGAAACAATTATCCACGGCGAGCATCGCACCATTGCTGTGACACAACGCCGCTAGTTCAGCGATGTCGACCAGCTCAGCCAGCGGGTTGGATGGCGACTCGACGAAGACCAACTTGGTGTTGGGCTTGAATGCCGGCGCCCAGGCTGCAAGCTCGGTAAGCGGTACGTAGTCGACCTCGAGCCCGAAGCGCTTGAGATATTTTTCGAACAACGAAACCGTAGCACCGAAAACGCTGCGCGACACGAGCACATGATCGCCAGCAGAACACAAGCTCATCACCATGGCCAGAATCGCCGACATCCCAGAGGCGGTCGCTACCGCCTGCTCGGCGCCCTCCATAGCAGCGATACGCTCTTCGAACGCCCGCACGGTGGGGTTGGTATAGCGTGAATAGACATTACCCGACACCTCACCGGAAAAACGTGAGGCAGCGTCAGCGGCACTCCGGAACACATAGCTGGAGGTGAAGAACAGCGCTTCGCCATGCTCACCCTCAGGCGAGCGGCGCTGGCCCGCTCGAACAGCCAGCGTATCCATGCTCGCACCAGACAAATCACTGTCCAGCCGGCCTGCGTCCCAGTCGGTTGTCATAGTCGTTTTCCACCTTGAACCGAGGCGGCATGGCCGCCAGGTTGTCGATCAGTTGTTATAGAGGTCGATTATCGCGCTGCCAGCGACACCCTTGCTCTTGCTGAGGTCATTGCGGGCCTGTTCGATCTTGTGCAAATAGACATCATCGATGTCGCCAGTCACATACTTACCGTCAAACACTGCGCAATCGAAGTTCTCTATCTTTACCTTACCGCCACCAACTGCATCTATCAGGTCCGGCAAATCCTGGTAGATCAGCCAGTCGGCGCCTATCAGCTCTGCGACCTCCTCGGTGCTGCGATTGTGCGCGATGAGTTCGTGTGCACTGGGCATGTCGATCCCATAAACGTTCGGGTAGCGAACGGCTGGCGCTGCAGAACAGAAATAGACGTTTTTCGCCCCAGCTTCCCGGGCCATCTGAATGATTTGCTTGCAGGTCGTTCCCCGGACGATGGAATCGTCCACGAGCATGACGTTCTTACCGCGAAACTCAAGGTCGATGGCGTTGAGCTTTTGCCGTACCGATTTCTTGCGTGCGGCCTGGCCGGGCATGATGAAGGTCCGACCGATGTAGCGATTTTTGACGAAGCCTTCGCGGAACTTCACGCCCAGTCGGTTGGCTAGTTCCAATGCAGCCGTACGGCTGGTGTCGGGAATTGGAATGACGACGTCAATATCGTGCTCGGGCCGCTCCCGGAGGATCTTGTCGGCCAGCTTCTCGCCCATGCGCAGGCGCGCTTTGTATACGGAAACGCCATCCATCAGCGAGTCTGAACGCGCAAGATAGACATGCTCGAAGATACAAGGCGCGTAGCGCGGATTCGGCGCGCACTGACGGGTGTGCAGCTTGCCATCTGCCGTGATGTATACGGCCTCGCCCGGTGCCAGATCTCGGATCAGCGAAAAGCCCAGCACGTCCAGCGCAACGCTTTCGGACGCGATCATGTACTCCACACCCTGATCGGTGTGCCGTTGCCCGAACACGATTGGACGGATGGCATGCGGATCGCGGAAGCCAACGATGCCATAGCCGGTCACCATGGCCACCACTGCATAACCACCTACACAACGTTCATGCACCTTGGCGACGGCAGCAAAGACATCCTCCTCGGTGGGCTGCAGCTTGCCACGCACTGCCAGCTCATGGGCGAAGACGTTGAGCAGCACTTCCGAGTCGGAATTGGTGTTTACATGGCGCAGGTCGGACTCGTAAATCTCCTTGGTCAACTGGTCGACGTTGGTCAAGTTGCCGTTATGCGCCAGTGTTATGCCATAAGGCGAGTTCACATAAAACGGCTGTGCTTCCGCCGAGCTAGAGCTGCCCGCGGTGGGGTAACGCACGTGACCGATACCCATGTTGCCCACCAGTCGCTGCATGTGACGCTGCTGAAACACGTCCCGAACCAGCCCGTTGTCCTTGCGCAGAAACAGCTTGCCGCTGTCGCTGGTCACGATTCCGGCTGCGTCCTGCCCACGATGTTGCAGAACGGTAAGCGCGTCATACAACGCCTGATTGACGTTCGACTTACCGACAATGCCGACAATGCCACACATGCAAGGAACCTCTCAGTTGTTACAGGCTGATCCGGACATCACACAGGTTTTAGCCGTGCCGAGTCCTTCTAAAGATTGCTCGTCTTAGCTTGAAGCATCGAGCGAGCCGGCCACCCACTGGCTTCCAAACCCAAGGATTAGGTTCTTCGACCAGTCGGCAACCAACAGAAAGTGCGGTAGCAACGTTGACTCTCGCCACCAGGGATCCTGCTGGACGGGGGCGAGGCTGAGCAGACCAACCAACACCACGACCAGCAAGCCCCCTCGAGCTGCCCCGAATACCATTCCAAGGAAGCGATCCGTACCGGAAAGGCCGGTGACGCGTACCAGCTCTCCCACGAGAAAATTAACCAGTGCGCCAACTAGTAACGTCACTACGAACAGAATTACGCACGCTGCGATGACTTGAAAGGAAGGTGTGCTGATGAAGTCCGCGAGATGGTGCGAAAGCGCACCACCGAACATCCAGGCGATGACGCCGGCAATGATCCAGGTGAGCAGGGAAAGCGCTTCCTTGACGAAACCGCGCTTCAAACTGATCAGGCTGGAAATGACCACAACGGCGATGAACGCCCAATCGACCCAGGTGAATGTCACAGGGTTTCCTGCAAAGGAGAAAGGCGGCGCATTTTACCAGAGCGCAAGCCAGGGAGTAAGCACCGCGTAGGTGCCCCCAGGCTACCGCTTAAACGAACTGGAACGCCGTTATGAGTCAGCCTTGCTCTGGCTTGAAACGTACAACGAACCCGTCGAGCTTCTGCTGTCGCTGCAATTGGTCCCGCAGACGATTGGCTTCTGCCCGCTCCACCAAAGGCCCCACGAACACCCGGTTCATCCCGTCCGCAGTACGTATGTAGGCGTTGTAGCCTTGAGATCGTAGTGTTTTCTCGAGCTTGTCGGCGTTTTCACGGCTGGAAAGGCTGGCCAGCTGAACGGACCAACTGACCGGCAGATTGGCTGCGTCCAACCGCTGCTCATCAGTCGCTGCCGGCTTGACCGGTGGAGGCGGAGCGCTTGCCGACTCGGGAGTGACCGGAGCAGGCTGTGATCCCACAGGAGCAGGATTGATGGGGTCCGCCGGGCTATTGGATTCAGCCACAGGCCCTTCTTCGATAATTTCGTAATTTTCTGGGAACGGGTCGACCTCTGGCTCAGGCACCTCTACAGGCTGTGTCTCGATTGCCGGTATAGCTGGTGTTTCTGGCATTGCGGGCGCATCGACGGCAACCTGCTGGCCGGCATCATCACGATTGAAAAGCATAGGCACGAATATCACTGCCAGCGCAACAAGCACCAACGCGCCGACGATACGCTGCAACAATCCTCTATCCACCAAGAGCATGCCCTCCACTCGATGCGTGCCGATCAAGCCAGGCCAGCGCTTCAGCCACGCAATAAAAAGACCCAAACACCACTATCTCATCGCCCTCGCGCGCCTCATCACATTGCCGCTGGAGCGCCTCGGATATGCCAGTGTAGATAGTGACTGCCTCGCCGCGTTCCATCAATGCCGAACGCAACTCGTCCGCAGAGCGCGAGCGATGGGTGGGTAATGGTGCGACTGCCCAAGCATCAAAAACAGTCGCCAGCGCGTCAATGACACCCGAGAGATCCTTGTCAGCCAAAAGACCGAACACCGCGAGGCGGCGACCGGGCTTCGACTCCCGAAGGAGCTGCTCAGCCAGATAGACAGCTGCGTGCGGGTTATGCCCAACGTCTAGCATTACCGAAAGCTCAACGCCGCGGCAGTAGACGGTGCGGCGGTCCAGGCGTCCGGTAACTCGGGTGCTCTGTAGCGCCTCGACCAGTCGCTCAGGCTGCCAAGACGACTCGAGCAATGCAAACGCCTGTAGCGCTAGCGCAGCGTTATCCAGTGGCAGGGTCAGCATCGGCAGATCTGACAGCTCTCGGACGGCGCCTTGGGCGTCAATGCCACGCCAATGCCAGCAGGTTGCTTCCCTATGCAGGTCGAAATCGCGCCCACGGACGATAAGCGGCACAGCGGACCGAGCCGCGCTTTCCAGCATCGATTCTGGAGGGTCGGCGTCACCACATACCGCGGGCTTTGCAGCACGAAATATTCCGGCCTTTTCAAACGCCACGCTTTCGCGGGTCGTTCCAAGCCATTCGGCATGATCCAAGCCGATATTGGTTACCACTACCACGTCGGCATCCACGATATTCACCGCGTCGAGACGCCCACCAAGCCCGACCTCCAATACCACGGCATCGAGCGCCTCACGCTCGAAAAGCCAGAAAGCAGCCAGCGTGCCCATTTCGAAATAGGTGAGAGAAACAGAGCCACGCGCTTGCTCGACCGCCTCGAACGCTTCGCACAATGCCTCGTCTGTCGCATCGACTTGGTTGAAACGAACCCGCTCGTTGTAGCGCAACAGATGCGGCGAGCTGTAGACACCGACCGTCTTGCCCTGCCCCACCAGCATTCGAGCAATGAAGGCGCAGGTGGATCCCTTGCCATTGGTACCTGTAACGGTGACGACCTGGCGAGCTGGACGCGTTAGCCCAAGCCTCGCGGCCACCTCCCGGCATCGTTCAAGGCCCATATCAATGGCAACGGGATGCAGCTGTTCAAGGTATCCGAGCCAGTCCTCCAGGCTCCGCTGGGTCATGCGTCAGCCGTGACCAAAGCAGGCTCACCTGGAGTAGGCATTTGCTGCAGCTGAGCCAGAAGACGCGACAGACGAGCGCGCAACTCGGAACGAGGAACGATCAGGTCAATAGCGCCGTGATCAAGCAAGAACTCACTGCGCTGGAACCCTTCCGGTAGTTTTTCGCGCACAGTCTGCTCGATCACACGCGGGCCAGCAAAACCGATGAGCGCTTTAGGCTCCGCAACAATGACATCCCCCAGCATGGCCAGACTCGCCGATACGCCACCATAAACCGGGTCGGTGAGGACGGAGATGAATGGCAACCCCTCTTCGCGCATACGAGCCAGGACAGCGGAGGTTTTGGCCATCTGCATCAAGGAGATCAGCGCCTCTTGCATACGAGCACCACCGGATGCTGCGAAGCAGACCAGAGGGCAACGCTGCTCAAGCGCAGCGTTCGCAGCACGCACAAAACGCTCGCCGACTATTGCGCCCATGGAGCCGCCCATGAAGGAAAACTCGAATGCACAGGCTACTACTGGCATATGCATCAAGGTTCCGCGCATCGCAATCAGAGCATCCTTTTCCCCGGTTTGTTTCTGCGCAGCGGAGAGGCGATCCTTATACTTTTTGCTGTCCCGGAATTTCAATCGGTCAACAGGCTCGAGGTCCGCAGCTATTTCTTCACGCCCTTCCTTATCAAGGAAGATGTCCAGACGGGTGCGTGCGTCAATCCGCATGTGATGCTGACACTTCGGGCAAACGTCCAGAGTTTTTTCAAGCTCCGGCCGATAGAGGACTGCCTCACACGACGGGCATTTGTGCCACAGCCCTTCGGGCACTGAGCTTTTCTGCGTTTCCGAGCGCATGATCGAGGGGATCAGCTTGTCTACCAGCCAGTTGCTCATGCTTTTATTCTCCACAGCTTGTCAGTCCCGCGCGTAACGTCTGCACGGCAAATTCATCGTTGCGACCGGTCTCCAATCGGAGCTCACTGCGTCGCGTAAGCGATAGGCCTTAAGGCGCTGTCGCTGAGACTCGAGTCATCGCGCATCAACGGCGATGCATGAATGGCGGCTCGCCAGCACAGCGAACTGTAACTGGACGGCAAACGCCTTAGGTTCGTCACATCGACGCCCTTATCAACCGAACGAATTCCCTAACACAATCAGGATCTTTAATGCCTTTGCTGAGCTCCACTCCGCCGCTGACATCGACGGCAAATGGCCGCACCTCGGCCACAGCCTGCTGGACGTTTTGGCACGTGAGCCCGCCAGCGAGTATCAAGGGCTTAGGCAGGTCAGCCGGGATCAGTGACCAGTCGAAAACTTCTCCAGTCCCACCTGGAACGCCTGCAACGAAGGTATCGAGCAGAATGGCACTGGCGCCAGCATAGCGCGCAGCCTGCCGTCGAACATCCTCGCCCGCCTGGACTCGGAGTGCCTTGTACCAAGGCCGACAGAACCCTTCGCAGTCGGCGGGGGCTTCGTCACCGTGAAACTGAATCACGTCCAGCGGCACCGCATCTAACGTTTCGTTGATCTCGCAACGCGACGCGTTAACGAACAAGCCTACAGTGGTGACGAACGGCGGCAGTGCGGCAACGATTCTCTGCGCCTGCTGAATGCTGACGGCCCGAGGGCTCTTGGCATAGAACACAAGGCCGATTGCGTCCGCCCCGGCATCAGCTGCGACAAGCGCATCCTCGACTCGGGTTATTCCACATATCTTGCTACGAACGATAGGCAACGGCGGACACCTGCGATAGAAGACCCAGGATGGTAACAAAAGCACCAGAGGCTGCAACCTGCATCGATCAGCCGCATCACCACCTGCGCCGCGCCAGTTTCAGTTTGGGCTTTTTTGCCTCAGCGCGGGAGTGCCCGTACATCCGGCAGACCGGACAGAAAGTGCGGCCCCAAATAGCGTTCAGGTAATTGGAACTGATCGGGATAGTCCACCTGGACGAGGTACAGCCCGAAGGGGTGAGCCGTCACCCCACCAGTTCGCCTTACACGTGACTCCAATACCTCCCGCGCCCATTTGACAGGTTGCTCGCCGGCGCCGATTGTCATGAGCACGCCAGCGAAGTTCCGGACCATATGATGCAGAAATGCGTTGGCACGTACGTCGAGCACAATAAGCCTGCCATGCTGGAGCAATTCAAAATGATGAATCGTCTTGATGGGCGACTTTGCCTGGCATTGGCGCGCCCGAAATGCGCTGAAGTCATGAGTTCCGACGAAGGTCTTCGCCGCTTCACGCATGAGTGCGATATCCAGGGGACGGTGATTCCAGGTCACTTCCTCTGCTAGGTGGGCAGGCCGGATATGATCGTTGTAAATCACGTAACGGTAACGGCGGGCCATGGCACTGAACCGTGCATCGAAGCTGCTAGGCATCTCCTTGGCCCAAGTCACGCTGATATCGCTGGGCAGGTTTTGATTCGCACCCATCACCCAGGCGTGCATGGATCGTTTTACCGGCGTATCGAAATGCACGACCTGGGCACACGCATGAACGAGCGCATCGGTACGCCCAGCACAACTCAACGTGACCGAATGCCCCCCGGCGACCTTGCTCAAGGCGTTTTCTAAAGACAGCTGAATGGAGGGCACGCCGTCACGCTGCCTTTGGAAGCCACGATACCGGGCGCCTTTGTATTCAACCCCGAGGGCAATTCTGAAAACGTCAGCGGCAGCCGATGAGGCTGCCGCTTGGTGTACTGCTTCGATCATAGTCAGGCTAGTTTAGCGAGCATCTCTCGCGCTTCTTGCTGCTGGGTGTCACTTCCCTCGCTCATGACCTCGTCAAGAATATCGCGAGCGCCCTCGGCATCGCCCATATCGATGTAAGCCCGCGCGAGGTCCAGCTTGGTGGTGGTTTCGTCGGTATCGGCAAAGAAGTCGAAATCGTCATCCAGAGCCTCAGGCGCCGAAGCGGCAGGCTCTGCTGCAGCCGCCGCCACTTCGGGCGACGGATCAACCGGCTCATTGACGTCCCGCGATAGATCCTCAAGCTCGGCCTCTACCACTTCCAATTCTGATGACAAGGTTTCTGGTGCTGCCGGTGCTACAGGCTCGTCATCCAACGACAGGTCGAACTCGTCCGGCATGTCAGCGGGCTGCGCTGCGTCAGTAAGCTCAAAGTCAAACTCATCCACCGACTCGGTCGAGGCTGGCTTTGCCTCGTCACCGAGACCCAGCATCAGGTCTTCGTCACGAGTAGAACTGCTGGGCTGCTCGTCTAGATCAAGCGAGAAGCCGGCCAGCTCATCGTCCAATGACACATTCTCGGTTGCTGCCGGCTCGTCTAGATCGAAGGAGAAATCGTCGGCAGATTGCTCTTGGGCTGCGACCTCGAGACTGATTTCGTCGAAGTTGACATCATCCAATTCCGGCGTGGCTTCGCTAGCTGGCGCTACGGGTGCAACCGCCAGGTCATCGTCCAGCTCGAGATCATCGAGGCTCAGATCGAAGTCATCGTCCGCCTTTTGCTCCGTCACCGGGGCTGGCTCTTCCAGCTCGAGATCATCCAGACTGAAGGTGTCAAAATCATCGCTTGTAGAGGCAGAGGCAGCCGCAGCACCAAAACCGGCGGCCGCCATCGCTGGATAACGGGCCTTTGTCTGCTCGATCTCCGCAAACGAACCACCTATTTCGCGAAGCTCAGCCTCTTGCCTCGCGAATCCATCTCGATCGCCCAGTTCGGCATAGACCTCCATGAGCTTCAGCCGCAGGTCGCTACGCTGAGGCTCGTCGTTTAACGCGTTCTGTAGCAGTTCGGCAGCCTGATTAAAGCGACCGTAAGCAATATAGATATCCGCCTCGGCCAAGGGATCACTACCCGCGCCAGCAAGCGAATCTGCTGATACCTGTTCAGCATCGTGCGCGGCGCCTAGATCGGCCGAATCGCTCTCAGACGACTCCAGCTCCGCCTGAGCGACATAAAAATTATCAGTCGAATTGTCGGCAAGAAGGCTTTCCTGCAGTTCGGCCTCTTTCATCGCGTTACGACGTGACAGCACCATTAATCCGACCAGCAATAGCAGCAACGCGCTGCCGCCCAGAACGCCGAGCAGAACGGGACTGGCCAACAACTCGTCGATGTAGCCATCGGTCTCTGGCTCTTGCGGAGCGGCAACCGGCTCGGCCGGCACAACAGGTGCTTGCTCGGCCTGCGTAGGAGGCTCTATGGTTTCGCTCTGAGGGGCCTGCGACGCTGCGTCCGGGCTAGCATTGGCTCCATCACCAAGCTGAGAACCCCCTTCAGCAGCCTCGGGCGCAAGCTCAGCGCTTGTGCCAGTCTCTTCGGCCGAAGGGGTCAACGGCGCAGCGACACCTGCTCCAGCTTCCGTCCCGGCCGCGAGCTGTGCCTGCAATTTTGCTAACTGGTCGTCTTTCAGCTGCATCAGACGCTGCAGCTTGTCCAGCTGCCCCTGCAGGTCGTTGAGACGATCCTTCAGGTCGAGATTTTCGCGACGGCTGGAATCGAGGCTCTCTTCGCTAACAGCCAGCTTGTCGCGCAATGCGGCCGCATCACCACCAGCCCCTTCATCACTTCCAACGGTCGACTTGCCAGGTTCTGGAGCAACTAGCCGGAGATTGTCACCCTGTTCGCTGCGCGACGGCGCAGCATCTGCCGAGCCACGCTGAGTGGCGTCGAGCTGACGAGCAGCTGGTGCTGCCGAGCCTGAAGCCTGGCGCCAGCTCGCGTTCTGCTGCGCGACCTGCTGAATCGCCTCGGCTTGCGAACGACTGCCAATTTGCTCGGCATTAGGAAGACGGAGCACCTGACCATTCTTCATGCGGTTGATGTTATTGCCAATAAAGGCGTTGGGATTAAGATCCTGAATGGCCAACATTGTTTGATGGACCGTGCCGCCCTGGCGTGCACGCTCAGCAATCTCCCACAGCGTGTCGTTAGGCGTGACCTTGTACTGGTCGCTTGACGACGCAGCGCTGGAGGCGGAGGAGGAAGCGGATCGTGTCGCGACTTGCGGAGCTGCGGCAGGCCGGGAAATCGGAGCAGCAACAGGCAGTTGCGGCGCGACCGAAGCGGCAATCTCCGGTGAGTAAAGTGGCGGGTCCAGAAGCAACGTGTACTCACGCAGGAGCCGCCCGCTTGGCCAGAGCACTTCGATCAGGAAATTTAGATAGGGTTCGCGGACCGGTTTGGTCGAAGACACCCGAATGACGCTTTTGCCGTCTGGGCGCAAAATCGGGGTAAAAGTCAGGTCCGTCAGGAAGTATTGGCGATCGACACCTGCCCGATTGAAGTCTTCAGCGGACGCCAGAACCGGCACAACTTCACCGGGCGCTAACGTTTTCGCGTCCAGCAGTTCGATTTCAGCCACCAGCGGTTGATTCAGCGAGGACTTCAGCGTGACCTCGCCCAAACCCAGCGCATAAGCCATTTCGGAAGTCAGCGCGGTAGCAGCCGCGATTGCCAGCACCAGATTGCGAACCCGAACCATTGTGTAAATCCTTGTTTTTTAACTTTTCTCGGATCTTCGAGAGGGTCTTATAGTCACTGCCTGCGCCCGCCAGGTGGCGGTCCCCCGTCAGCGATAAGCCTAAACAGCGTTGTTAGCTAGAATAATTCTTCGAACTTCCAGCAAGTATCTTTTACAGATAGTGTTTTATCAACAACTCACCAGACTAGGCAGCGTCGCCCACTACGCCTTTTCGCACGTTATCAGACCCAATCCACAAATTAGCTCCGCGGGCTTCAAGCAAGTCGCAACTGCTGGCGACCTGCGTTCGCCGAGTGCTGGCTTTTTCAAACCACTTAAGCGCACCACTGTAGCGGAAAGCATTCTTGACACTGAACATTCGAGACTTAACCCGACGAAATACCAGGGAAACGCCACCTCGACTATGCCACTTCGCATGCGTCTCGGTGGGTTCCGGCACAAAAAAAGCGCCGCGGGGTTGCCGAGGCGCTTCTGGTATCGCTTTTGTCTAGGATTAACGCTCTAGGAGAATGCGCAACATGCGGCGTAACGGCTCGGCCGCCCCCCAAAGCAGCTGATCGCCGACGGTAAATGCACCGAGGTAATGCGACCCCATGTTCAGCTTGCGCAGGCGGCCGACCGGGACACTCAATGTGCCAGTCACCGAAGTCGGACTCAGCTCCTGCATGCTTGCGTCACGATGGTTCGGAACAAGCTTTACCCAAGGGTTGTGCTGGCTAATCATGCCTTCGATATCGGAGATAGGCACGTCCTTGTTCAGCTTGATGGTCAACGCTTGGCTGTGGCAACGCATGGCGCCGACACGAACACAAATACCATCCACCGGAATCGGGCTTTTGAATCGACCCAGGATCTTGTTGGTTTCCGCCTGGGCCTTCCATTCTTCGCGGCTCTGCCCGTTCGGTAGTTCCTTGTCGATGTAAGGGATCAAGCTACCGGCCAGTGGAACGCCAAAGTTATCGACCGGGAACGCCTCCGAGCGCTGGCATTCGGCAACTTTTCGATCAATGTCCAGAATGGCGCTAGCCGGATCAGCAAGCTCGTCAGCGACCGAAGCATTGATACTACCCATCTGCTTGATCAGCTCACGCATGTTCTGCGCACCGGCACCAGACGCGGCCTGATAAGTCATCGCACTCATCCAGTCGACCAGCCCATGCTCGAACAGACCGCCAAGCCCCATCAGCATCAAGCTGACGGTGCAATTGCCACCGATGTAGTTGAGTGTGCCCGCATCCAGCTGATGGTCGATGACCTTGCGGTTCACCGGATCCAGCACGATAACCGCGTCGTCGTGCATGCGCAGCGTGGACGCCGCATCGATCCAGTAGCCTTTCCAGCCCGCCTCACGCAGCTTCGGGAAGACTTCACTGGTGTAGTCACCACCTTGGCAAGTGAGAATTACATCGAGAGTTTTCAGCTCGTCGATGCTGTAGGCATCCTTCAGCGGCGCTATTTCCTTGCCGATCGAAGGACCCTGACCGCCGACGTTGGAGGTGGTAAAGAACACCGGCTCGATCAGGTCGAAATCCCGCTCCTCCAGCATCCGCTGCATGAGCACGGAACCAACCATACCGCGCCAACCGATCAGACCTACACGTTTCATCGCAACTACACCTATATATATGTGGCCCGCGTGACGGGCCGTCGATAAACAAAGACGCTTTCGGGTTCAAAAGCGCGGGCGCGTTGTTCATACACATCAAACACCACGCCTCGCACTATTCGGCGTTTCCGCCTAGCCGTCGCCCGCTAGCGCTATCAACGGCCGGTGCAATGGGGCCAGAGAGATTACAACTTCGCGAGCGCCGCGACTACCGCATCGCCCATCACCTGAGTATTCGCTTTTTCACAACCTTCGGACCAGATATCACCTGTTCGCAATCCCTGGTCGAGCACGTTGCTAACTGCCTTCTCGATCGCATCTGCGGCAGCGACCTGGTTGAAGCTGTAGCGAAGCATCATCGACACCGAGAGGATCGTTGCCAGCGGATTGGCGATACCCTTCCCGGCTATATCCGGAGCTGAACCATGGCAAGGCTCGAACATGCCTTTGTTGTTCGAGTCGAGAGAAGCAGAAGGCAGCATGCCGATCGAGCCGGTCAACATGGAAGCTTCGTCCGACAGAATGTCGCCGAACATGTTGTCGGTGACGATTACGTCGAACTGCTTCGGCGCACGTACTAACTGCATCGCTGCGTTATCGACATACATATGGCTAAGTTCGACATCCGGATAATCTTTGCCGACCTCCTCCACAACAGCGCGCCACAGCTGACTGGATGCCAGTACGTTCGCCTTGTCCACCGAGCAGAGCTTCTTGCCTCGAACAAGAGCCATGTCGAACCCGACCTTGGCGATCCGACGGATTTCACTTTCGCTGTAAGGCAGCGTATCGAACGCCATACGCTCGCCATTTTCCAGCGTTTTGCTCTCGCGCGGCTGGCCGAAATAGATGCCGCCAGTCAGCTCCCGGACAATGAGAATATCCAGACCGGACACGATCTCCGGCTTAAGGCTAGAGGCAGCCGCCAGCTGCGGGTACAGCAGCGCCGGTCGCAGATTCCCGAACAGGCCCAGCTGGGAGCGAATTTTCAACAAGCCACGCTCGGGGCGGATGGCCGGATCGATGGCGTCCCACTTCGGCCCGCCAACCGCGCCCAGCAGAATGGCATCCGCCGCACGAGCACGCTCCAGCGTCTCGTCAGCCAGTGGAACGCCATATTTATCGACCGCCGCGCCACCCAGCTCGTCATAGCTCAGCTCGAAATCGAGCTGAAACTTTTTGTTGGCCAGTTCCAGCACCTTGACCGCTTCGGCCATGATTTCAGGGCCGATACCGTCGCCGGGAAGAATTAAAATCTGCTTGGACATTGAAAAATTTCCCTTTGGAATAACTGAAAGCCGCGGGCAACTTGCTTGTGCTCGCCGCTTCTCTATTTACTTAATAGCGCCAAACAACCAGGGCTGGTTCTGTTGATGACGGGTTTCAAACGTCTTGATGGCCTCAGCGTCTTGCAGAGTCAGGCCGATATCATCCAATCCGTTAAGCAGGCAGTGCTTGCGAAATGCATCGACCTCGAAGCCGTACTGAACACCGTCCGGACGGGTAACCGTCTGAGCAGCAAGGTCTACAGTGAGCTGATAACCCTCATTGGCCTCTGCCTGTCCGAACAGTTCGTCGACCTCGTCTTCCTTCAGGACGATCGGCAGCAGGCCATTCTTGAAACTGTTGTTGTAGAAGATGTCGGCAAAGCTCGGCGCGATGATCGTCCGGAAGCCATATTCTTCCAGCGCCCAGGGCGCGTGCTCACGGGATGAACCGCAACCGAAGTTCTCACGCGCAAGCAGGACGCTAGCCCCCTGATAACGCGGAAAATTCAACACGAAATCCTGGTTCACGGGGCGAGTCGAACAATCCTGATTGGGCTGCCCGACATCCAGATAGCGCCACTCATCGAACAGATTGGGTCCGAAACCGGTACGCTTGATCGACTTGAGAAACTGCTTGGGGATGATCTGATCGGTGTCGACGTTGGCGCGGTCGAGCGGCGCGACGAGACCGGTGTGCTGGGTAAATGCTCTCATGGTGGTCTCCTCAGGCCTGCATCAGTTCACGAACGTCTACGAAACGACCGGTCACCGCAGCCGCGGCCGCCATTGCCGGGCTCACCAGATGCGTCCTGCCACCGGCACCCTGCCGACCTTCGAAGTTGCGGTTGGAGGTGGACGCGCAGTGCTCGCCGCTGCCCAGCTTGTCCGGGTTCATCGCCAGACACATGGAGCAGCCAGGCTCGCGCCATTCAAAGCCTGCCTCAACGAAAATCTTGTCCAGCCCCTCCGCCTCGGCCTGCCGCTTGACCAGCCCGGACCCCGGCACCACCATCGCTTGCTTGACCGTTGCGGCAACCTTACGACCCTTCGCCACTTCCGCTGCGGCGCGCAGGTCTTCGATCCGGGAGTTGGTGCAAGAACCGATGAAAACGCGATCGAGTTGAATGTCAGTAATCGGTTGGTTGGCTTGCAGCCCCATGTACTTCAGCGCGCGAGTGATGGAGTCACGCTTGACAGGGTCAGCTTCAACAGCCGGATCCGGCACGTTCTGGTCAACCGCCAGCACCATTTCAGGTGAAGTACCCCAGCTAACCTGTGGCTTAATGTCTTCGGCATTCAACTCCACGACCGTGTCAAAAACGGCGTCTTCGTCGGAAACCAGCGTCTTCCAGAGTTCGACAGCCCGCGCCCAATCGGCGCCTTTGGGCGCAAAGGGCCGACCGTCCACATAAGCGATGGTTTTCTCGTCTGCAGCCACCATCCCCACGCGCGCCCCGGCCTCGATGGACATATTGCAGATGGTCATGCGCCCTTCCATCGAAAGGTCACGGATGGCACTGCCGGCGAACTCCAGCGCATGACCGTTGCCACCGGCCGTGCCGATCTTGCCAATCACGGCCAGAACGATGTCTTTGGCAGTCACGCCAAAGGGCAGCTTGCCCTCGACGCGCACCTGCATGTTCTTCATTTTTTTAGCGACCAGGCACTGCGTGGCGAGCACATGCTCGACTTCCGAAGTGCCGATGCCATGGGCCAGTGCAGCGAAAGCGCCATGCGTAGAGGTGTGCGAGTCCCCGCAGACCACTGTCATCCCCGGCAGGGTTGCGCCCTGCTCTGGGCCGATCACATGAACGATGCCCTGACGAACGTCGTTCATCTTAAATTCAAGAATGCCAAAGTCGTCGCAGTTCTCGTCCAAAGTCTGCACTTGGATACGGGAAACCTCATCGGCGATCGCTTCCAGGCCGCCCTGACGCTCGCCCTTGGTAGTCGGCACATTGTGATCCGGGGTGGCAATGTTGGCATCGATGCGCCATGGCTTGCGCCCGGCCAGGCGAAGCCCTTCAAACGCTTGCGGTGAGGTCACTTCGTGCAGGATATGACGGTCGATATAAATCAGTGACGAGCCATCATCGCGGCGCTTGACCTCGTGCATTTCCCAGAGCTTGTCGTAGAGCGTTTTGCCAGCCATCGGACTTTTCCTCATCAGTGCGTTGGGCAATAGCCCTTTTGCTTATGAGGTCATGCTAGGGACTTGCAATTGATTACTCAAATTCATATTTTTCATCTTACTCATTCCTTATCGGAATACTGACACCTATCCTCATGCTAATGACGTCAGTCCAAAACCGATGACCGGAGCCAGCCATGGACCTCGCCAGCCTTAACGCTTTTATAGCAATCGCCGAGATGGGCAGCTTCTCCCTCGCCGCTGAGCGTCTGCATCTGACTCAGCCGGCCGTGAGCAAGCGCCTGGCTTCGCTGGAATCACAACTGAGCGTGCGACTATTTGATCGGCTTGGCCGGGAAATCGGACTGACTGAAGCTGGCCGCGCGCTGCTACCTCGCGCTTATCAGATCCTCAACGTGCTGGACGATACCCGTCGTGCACTGACCAACCTCAACGGCGACGTCAGCGGACAGCTGAGCCTGGCGACCAGTCACCACATCGGGCTCCATCGTCTACCACCGTTGCTGAGAGCCTTCACACGCGCCTATCCGAAGGTGAATCTGGATATTCGTTTCCTTGATTCGGAGGTCGCTTACGATGAAGTTCTGCACGGTCGAGCCGAACTGGCCGTAATCACGCTGGCGCCGCAGACTGCATCGCCGATTCGCGCGGTCAAGGTCTGGGACGATCCACTGGACTTCGTCGTCGCTCCCGAACATCCGCTAGCCCAGAAGCCTGACATAACGCTGGCCGACGTCGCCGGCTTTCCCGCGGTATTTCCAGGCGGCAACACGTTCACCCATCACATCGCCCACCGGCTGTTCGAGCGTGAGAGGCTGACGCCTAACATCACGATGAGCACCAATTACATGGAGACCATCAAGATGATGGTCTCGATTGGGATCGCCTGGAGTGTGTTGCCCCGCACCATGCTTGATGATCAGGTAGTACGATTGCCCCTCTCTGGCATTCAACTGGCGAGGGAGCTCGGCTACATCACCCATACCGAGCGCACCCTGTCCAACGCGGCAAAGACCTTCATGTCACTGCTGGAGGCCGACTAAGCGCACTTGCACTTTGCCACTAGCTACGGATAAGTTCGCGGGACAACAACAAGATCCAAGAGAGCCATGAGCATCGCCTACCGTCAAAACATTACGCAGATCCAGCTCTTCGAGGCCGCTCATGTTGCCGCCTGATGCCACGTCTGATTCCTCCCCAAGCGGCGCACCACAACCATGGCAGGACGTTGCGCGCCTATTATCGATGCTTGACGGTGCAGGGCTCGGCCTGTGGTCCTGGGATGTTCAACGCGACGCTATGCATTGGTCCCTCGGCACGGGGAAGCTGTTCGGCCTGAGCGCGCCGCTCGTAGAGCTTTCTCCAGCTCGGTATCTCGAACTCGTCGTACCTGAAGACCGGCCGCACGTCGAGACCGCAATATGTTCGATGCTCACTGGCGCCGAATCACGATTCAGCTTCCGCCATCGCGTCTGCTGGCCAGACGCCAGTGTGCGGTGGCTTGAAATCGATGGGCAACGACAGGTCAATGAGAATGGGGAGACGACGCTGGTGGGCGTCATCCGCGACATCACCGACCGCCACATTCAGGCGCAGGCGCTTGAAGACAGCCAAGAACGCCTTGAGCTGGCACTCGCCTCCGCAGAGCTAGGCAACTGGGAATGGCACATTCCAAGCGACCGGCTCTACGCCTCTTCAAGGGCCTCCGAGCTGCAAGGTCTGGTAGAAGGCCCATTCGATGGATCGTTTCGTGAGTTTTTCCGCAGCGTCGCTGCGAACGACCGCAAGACCATGCGAGCGGCATACAGCGACCTCCTCGCCGGGCGTCGACAAACCTATCAGGCCACCTACCAGGCCAACCATCCAGACGGCACGATTCGGCACCTCGAAAGCACCGCCAAGCTCTACCGAGACGAGCGTGGCGCGCCCTTGCGCATGGCCGGAATTATCATCGACGCCACCGAACGGGTCCTACGTGCACAGCACCTGGCGGCGTCGGAAGCGAAGTTCTCAGCTTTGTTTCAAGGCAGTCCAGACCCGATCTCTCTGTCCCGCATCCGCGACGGGGTTTTCATGGAGATCAACCCGAGCTTTAGCGTTGTGTTCGGCTGGGAGAGCACCGATATCGTCGGGCGATCTGCTCCGGAAATCGGCATCTGGCAGGACGAACGCCAGCGAAAATCGCTGTTCGAGCAACTGATGCGTGATCAACGTCTAGAGAACGCCGAGGCACAGTTTCGCACCAGGACAGGACAGATCGTCACTTGCGTGGTTTCCAGCCGGTTCATCCGCGTCGACCGCCGCCTGTGCATCGTTACCACTTTTCGTGACATTACCAAACGACAACAGGCTGAGGCGGCGCTGAAGGCCAGCGAGGTTAAATTCGCCAAGGCTTTTCATTCGAGCCCTGACGCCATCATCATCAGCGAGCGCGGCACGGGACGATTCATCGAGGTTAACGAAGGTTTCCAACGCCTCTCAGGCTACAGTCCCGAAGAAGCCATCGGCAGAACCTCTTATGAATTGGGCGTCTGGCCCAGCACGCAGCGCCAGGAGATTCTCGAACGGCTCGAACGTGACGGCCGGGTGACGAACTGGGAGATGGTCGGCCAGGATCGTCACGGTCGTTTAAAGCACATTGAAGTGTCGGTAGAGCCCATCGTGCTGAACAACACAGATTGTCTGCTGTTATCCGCACGGGACATCAGCCAACTCAAGGCCGCCCACGCGCAAATTCACCACTTGGCCTATCACGACCCGTTGACGAACCTGCCTAACCGAACGCTGTTGATGGATCGCCTGACTCAGCAGACGGCGTTGCATAAACGCCACAAGCTGCGTGGCGCCCTACTGTTTCTCGACCTCGACCACTTCAAACACATCAACGACTCGCTTGGACATCCTGTCGGTGACGCGGTATTGAAAATGATCACTGCCCGCCTCGAGGCCAGCATCCGACAGGAGGACACCGTAGCCCGTCTGGGTGGCGACGAATTCGTTGTGCTACTCACCGGTTTGACGGGCAAGCGCTCGGAGGTGACCCGCCATGTCCGCCAGGTCGCCGAAAAACTTCGCACCCTCCTCGCCGAGCCTATGGTGTTCGAAGGCAACAGGCTGCAGGTAACGCCCAGTATCGGTATCGCCTTGATGCCTGATCACGGCGAGACGCCTGCCGACCTGCTGAAGCGCGCCGACATTGCGCTATATCGGGCAAAGGACGCCGGACGCAATGCGATTCAGCTGTTCCGCACCACAATGCAACAAGCCGCCAGTGCACGCCTCCAGCTTGAGAGCGAACTGCGTCTTGCCCTACAGCGCAACGAATTCGAGTTGTACCTTCAACCACAGGTCGACGCGCGCTCCGCCAGGGTGATCGGCGCCGAGGTCCTGTTGCGCTGGCATCACCCGGTGGATGGCGTGCGTTCCCCTGCCCAATTCATCGACGTGCTCGAAGAAAGCGGCCTGATTGTCGAAGTGGGCAATTGGGTCATCAGGGAGGCCTGTCGCATCGCCGCATCGCTGTTGGCCAACGGCATCGTTGATTCGGACAGCTTCAGCCTCTGCGTCAACATCAGTCCACGGCAGTTCCGCCAGAGCGATTTCGTCGAACGGGTTCTCGAAGCGCTCAAAGCCGTCAGCCTTCCGCACACAATGATCAAACTGGAAATCACTGAAGGCATCGTTATCCAGAACCTGGACGACACCATCGCCAAGATGCGCCGCCTCTGCCGACAGGGCGTGAGCTTCGCCATGGACGATTTCGGCACTGGTTATTCTTCCCTCACCTACCTGAAGCGGCTACCAGTCGATGTCCTTAAGATCGATCAGTCCTTCGTTCGCGATGCACTGGATGATCCAAACGACGCCGAGATCATTCGCGCCATTGTCGCAATGGCGCGAAGTCTAAGGCTGGAAGTGATTGCCGAAGGGGTCGAACAACAGGCGCAGCTTGACCTGCTCCAAGCGCAAGGCTGCTACCTGTATCAGGGATATCTCTTCAGCCGCCCTATCCCGCCGGCAGATTTCGGAGCACTGCTTAAAACCTATTCGCTCAGCTGAACGGCGTTGCCAGAAAAAGAAAACCCCGCCGTGCGAAATGCGCAGGCGGGGTTACTGTTCAAGTTACGCGCTGGCGGCTCGCTCAGCCCTCCAACGCCAAACGCTCACCGTTAATTGGGATGCGCTTGGGCTTGGCCTCCTCTGGCACGACACGCTCGAGCTCGATGCTGAGAAGCCCATTTCTCAGCTCTGCGCTCTTCACTTCAATATGGTCGGCGAGGCGGAACGAGAGCTTGAAAGCACGCTGGGCGATACCCTGGTGCAGGTAGGTAACGTTTTCGCCACTGTTCTCACGCTTGCCACCGCTCACAGTCAGCACGCCTCGCTCGACCTGCAAATCCAGGTCGGACTCATGGAACCCAGCGGCGGCTACGATGATGCGGTACTGATCATCGCCGTGCTTTTCCACGTTGTAGGGCGGGAACGAGCCGTTTGCATCATTGCGCAGCGCGGACTCGAACAGATCGTTGAAGCGATCGAAACCAATGGACTGACGAAACAGTGGGGCCATCGAAAAACTAGTCATTTTGCTGTCTCCTGATATTCAGCGAGTGGTTCATACAGGACCCGAATTCGGCATCCTGTGATGCCCAAAATAGGAACTGCTCGCCTGTTTTCAAGCCCGGTCGTCGAGGATTTTTTATGTCGAAAGTGATGTTGATAACGGGGGCCAGCCGTGGCATCGGCGCTGCCACAGCCAGGCTCGCAGCGGCTGAAGGCTACGCGTTGTGCTTGAACTTTCGATCGCGCCAGGACGCAGCCGACAAGCTATTGAACGAGCTGCACAGCCGGGGCGCGCGCGCAATTGCGGTCGAGGCGGACGTAGCGGAGGAGTCGCAAGTCATACGCTTGTTCGAAGCGCTTGATGCCGAATTCGGCAGGCTCGACGTACTAGTCAATAACGCCGGCATGCTCGAACGCCAGACGCGCCTGGAAGACATGGACAAAGCACGCCTGGAACGCGTATTCGCGGTAAATGTATTCGGTAGCTTTCTCTGCGCCCGCGAGGCGGTCAAGCGCATGTCCACTCGCAACGGTGGTACCGGCGGTGCCATCGTCAACGTCTCCTCAATTGCAGCCAAACTCGGCGCGCCCAACGAGTACATCGACTACGCGGCCGCCAAGGGCGCGATAGATAGCATGACCCTCGGGCTGGCCAAGGAAGTCGCTGCAGAGGGCGTCCGGGTCAATGCCGTACGGCCCGGCGTGATCCATACAGAAATTCACGCCAGCGGTGGCGAGCCTGATCGCATCGAGCGCGTAAGGAGCAGCGTACCCATGGGCCGGGGTGGTGAAGCGAAAGAGGTCGCTGAAGCGATCCTCTGGTTGGCCAGCGACAAGGCCAGCTACACCAGCGGCGCTTTTCTTGATGTGAGCGGAGGACGCTAAACAGCCGCCTTAAAACCCTGCGCGTTTACGCCTAGACCCAGCAGTGCGTCGAGCCGATCGCAATCGTTTTCCCGCCGAACCTGAGCGAACAGCGTAACGGCTTGCGGATAGTTACGGGTAAGCAGGGATAACCATTGTTTGAAACGACCTGGCGCATAGCGCGGAGACATCTTGCGTCGCGCCTGCATCCAGAAATCGGCCAAAAGCGGTTGCAGATCTTCCCAACTCAGCGGCTCGAGCAGCGCACCGGCCTTTGCCGCCGCGATCTGCCGAGCCAGATCCGGCCGACAAACCAGTCCGCGGCCTAGCATGATGTCCTCAACTCCGCTGACCTCACGGCAACGTCGCCAGTCCTCGACCGACCAAATATCGCCATTGGCAAACACCGGCACATTGACGACGTCCCTAACCTTAGCCACCCACTCCCAATGCGCTGGAGGCTTATATCCCTCGACCTTGGTCCGCGCATGCACAACCAGTTGCGCAGCACCGCCATCAACCAGCGCACGGGCACAGTCGAGCGCGCCGTCCTTGTGGTCAAAACCCAAACGCATCTTCGCGGTAACCGGTATATGCGCCGGAACCGCCTTACGTACTTCGTGAAGGATGGAATGAAGCAGATCCGGCTCCCTGAGCAGAACGGCGCCACCGCGGGATTTATTGACCGTTTTGGCTGGGCAGCCGAAATTTAGATCGATTGCAGGGGCGCCGAGGCTACACGCGAACGCCGCGTTGTCAGCCAGGCAGAGCGGATCCGAGCCCAGCAACTGCACACGCAACGGCGTACCTGCGCCGGTTGCAGCGCCGTGTTCAAGCTCGGAAGCAAGCTTAAGAAAACTAGATGCCGGTAACAGACGATCCGACACACGGATGAATTCGGTCACGCACCAGTCAACAGCGCCAACACGGGTGAGAACGTCGCGGAGAATGTCATCAACGAGCCCTTCCATAGGCGCCAAGGCGATCTGCATTAGAAACGACCCAACCGAGAAAGCGCTGCATTGTACGGACGCCAGCCATGGTAAGAAATGTCCGCGTCACGCCAATCGGCAGACTACATCCGACACCAGGCACTAAGCCAAAAGGTACTGGGGTTGAGCCTGCAAACGCGGACGCTTTATCTCAGTCACAAGTAATCAAAGTCCGAGTCTGGCTGCACTGGCCTTGTAATGCTCCGCCTGCTGCACGTCTCGTGCGAGGCCATGGCCGCCCGCCATGTACAGCTGAGCCAACCTGGCCGCCGCTAAGGGGTGCCCTGCCTCGACGGCAAGCTTCCACCAATGCGCGGCCTTGGCGCCGTCTGGGCCGTGAGTAGCGTCTTCGCCCAGGCTGATGACACCCATCTGGTAAGCGGCCTTGGCGTCGCCCTTTTCGGCAGCCAGACGCAGCAGACGTATACCCTCTTGCCTAGCACCAAATCCCTGTCCTCGAAACAGCAGGATATGGCCATAAAAGCTTTGCGCCTTCGAATCGCCAATCGCAGCCATGCGCGAAAATTGGCCCTCCATCCAGCGCCACAGTTTCGGTTGCTGAACGGCCCAACGTGAGCTCATCAATTTGCGAGCAAACAGATAACCGACTCGCGCACGGATGTTATTCAGCATTACGGAATCCCTGGATAATCAAACTCGAACACTCGCGCAACCTCACCTGCGTGCCAGGATGCGGCCGCAGAACCGTCTGCCGGACCAGAAAAGCGCCCGAGGCGAGTAGCACATTCGAAAAAACCGGTTCTTGGCAGACGACTTGCCCCTTGGCTCACCACCAACGCACTACGTAGCGGCCGATCCGCACGGGCATCCAGCGCAGCCAGATGTTCCAGCGCGGCTGTCAAGGTTTGCATGGCAGGCGCTGGTAACTGGAGCCGTTCGACCAACGCCCGGTAAGTGACCAGATGGCGCTGTCGCCGCACCTCAGCCAACTCGTCCAACAATGCCTGCCAATGTGGACGGCTGATGCGAATTGACGCTGCGGTGCCTGTCACGCCTCCTGCTGCCATCCTTCGATCTCCAATGCGCGGGCGAGTGCGCGACGTATCGCATTATCGGGATCGCGTTCACCGCTTTCGATGAGGGCGAGATAAGCAGGGCTGATACCCACCGAGCGCGCCAGCGCTTCTTGGCTCAACCCCTTAGCCTCCCGCAACATCGGCAACGTTCCGAAAGTTGGCAATGCGCCTAGAGCAGTATCACTTGCCTCCACTGGCTTTGCGGCGCTTACGTCACGCCCGTTCGTCAGCAGAGCCTGATACTCCTCCCACGGCAGCACGGCATACTCTGGCTTACCGTCCCGCATGATGACCTGAACACTCATCCGCTACCCCGACCGTAGTCTCAAATTGGAAAGTCGGGATCTTACCAGTCCGCGCGGCTATTTTTTCGACACCAGCCGGTCGCACCAAAGAATGAGGAAAGGGGCTGCACGAGCCATTCGAAAGAACTAATCCAGGGTCTTTTTTAGCGCCCGACATTCCGCCCGTTGCTGACGTCACTATCCATTGGTTCGTCCAAGGAGGGTAACCGGTCGATACTTGCTCGAACATCCGCTGACTGGCTGTCTCTCCAGGTCCGAAACGCCTGCAACTCGCCAGACCACTTGCGGATTATCCAACCCAGTACTGCCAGATCATCAACGAAGCCAAGACCTGGAATCCAGTCGGGGATAGCGTCCAAGGGGGACAGGAAATACAACAAACCAGCTACCGCAGCCACCAGCGCTGGTCTGCTGACCTGCCGATATTCGCCTCGCCACCACGCCACACACAGTTGCTGCAGCAAACCAAGATCTTCACGCAGACCTTTCATCAACCCACCCTGAGCCGAGCGTTTGCGCGCGACCGCAAGTAGCACGATGGGCAACCGGCCCCGAGCGAGCACACGTTGCGCCATCGGTAGGTATTTAAAGAGATTCCAAGGTGTTTTCATCAGATACCTCCGACTAGAGCTGCTTTGCTCGTTCTCTGAAAATATCCACAGAACCTGTGGATAAGCTTGTGAACAGCGGCTGGATGACTGGCTGGAACGCCCGCGTGACGTGGCCTCTAAACAGATCGGCAGCTTTTTACTCAGCGCAAATAAATCTTTACAATCAGTAAGTTAGCAAACCCCAGCGATCTGCTGCGCCGCGTACAGGTGTCTTCCCAGACAAGACGGTATCAATGTGAATAACCGTAACATGTCAACGCCTTTTTAAGGCTAATTCGGCCTCAAAGGCGGTAGACAAAGTTAGCTGAGCGTTCTAACAAGGACAGCGCGCGTAGGCCCGCGTTCCTACCTACCGGACCGGGATAGCCAACGCAGCAGAACCGGCCCGATTTGAGAGCGGGTCTGCGCAGCACCGTTACAGGCATAAAAAAGCCGGTCGAATGACCGGCTTCGTTTATTCAAAAATAGGCTGGTCAGTTAACGCCCAGTTTGGTTCGATTTTTTTCTAAAGTGGCCGCACCGATTCCTTTAACTTCGAGGAGCTCATCGACGGCGGTGAATGGGCCATGCGCTTCGCGATAAGCAACGATCGCCTTGGCCTTTGTTGCGCCAATACCCTTGAGTTCGCGGGTCAGGGTTTCGGCGTCGGCCGAATTGATGTTGATCGGCGCAGCTTGCTGGGCCGTTGCAACCACTACTGGGTCAGCAGACTTGGTCGGGCCAGCGAAACTGCTGAGCGAGACGCCAGCGAGCAGTGCGAATATTGAAGCGGATATAAATGACTTAAGCATTGTTCATGTCCTTATGAGTGTCGGATTAGCGACGCGGTACTCCATGCGCCGCAATGACACTCTAAGTCGCACCAATAGCAAGTCAAATCGGGCTGCTTATTCTGTGAACCGTGCCCTCCGGGCGACTCAACGCATCACGTTGAACAGACTCAATCCCGCGATCTTCACATAACTCTGCTGGGCTGCTTCAAGCACCACCGTCTGCATCGATAGCCGAGACAGCGCTTCAGCGTAGTCGAGCTCACGCAGCTCGGCCTGCACACCTTTGTTGACCAGCGCAACATCTTCGTTATCAGTTTGTGTTGTTTCGATTACATTGAGTCGAGCCCCGATGTTTCCGCGCGCCTGGTCAACACTGACCATGCCGTGGTCAAGGTTGGTTAGGGCTACTGCTACGGCGTCGCGAACGCCGGCATTGCCAGTTGACGGGTTTTCCAGAGATGAGCGGAGGTTAGCAATGGTATCGAGGATGCCCTGCTTCTGCTGTGTTGCACTGGGGCCAGATAGCTTCGGAGTGATGTTTACCGCTTCCCCGCCTATAGCCGCTCCGTCGAGTTGCAACGTCATGCCGCGAAACACCAACGAATCGCTCTTGCTAGAGTTACTATCCATTCTTAAGCCAGTTCCGTCCGTAAGCGGGGCCGCTGCAGGCAAGCCGCTATTGTCCAGCTCGTAAATATCGTAGCTGCCGTCCGCGTTGAACTGGAGTTGAACTCCATTGGCAGGAAAACCATTGGCTCCGGAAAAAGCAATCTCGTCACTAACGAGTGGAGCTGAAACGGCGAGAGTTGAACCAGGCGGAAACGATGCGGCTGGCTGTTTTTCCAAGCGCCCCGCATCTGTTACGTTCTGAAAAATAGACTTTCCGTTATCGCTGATCGGTATTCCCAGAGAGCTTGCGATCTGCAATTTCCGCTGCCCTTCGTCGCCCTGGTAGCTGTAGCTGCCATCGCCAGCGCGAACGAACGGTTGCGTCTTGCCCTGAAATCCGGAAAACAGGTACTCACCACGCGCGTTTCGGGTATTCATCAGCGAGAGCAGCTCGTCCTCCCTCTCGCCCAGCTCCGCCGAGATCGACTTTCGATCCTGAGGATCCAGCGCACCGTTGCCAGCCTGTACAGCCAGCTCACGAACACGCTGCAGCACGGTATTAACCGAATTCAGCGTCACCTCTTCCTGGGTCAGGCTGTTCTTTGCCGCAGTGAGGTTGGAGTTGTACTGGCTCAGCACATTCTGCTGCTGCTCAAGCTGCAACAGACGCACCGACGCGACCGGATCGTCTGCCGGCGTCAGGATTCGGTTACCCGTGCTGATCTGTTCCTGTGTGCGGGTTGCATTGGAGTAGTTCCGTTGAATGCCGGCTACGCCGTTATTGAATGCTTGCAAGGTCGAGATGCGCATGGGCGGGCCTGTTACCTGAAGGTACTGATCAATGTATCGAACATGGAGCGGGCAACTTGAATGATCTGAGCCGAAGCGTTGTAGTACTGCTCGAACTTAATCAAGTTCGCGGCCTCCTCATCGAGGTTTACAGCCGACAGCGAATCGCGATTATCCGTGGCCTGCTTGAGAATCGCGCCGGTCGCTTCGCTGTCCATACGGGCCTGAGCCGTCAGGGTGCCGACTCGCTCAACCAGTTCGCCATAACCATCTGTGAAGCTGAAGCCGGATCCTACAATCGCACTATCAACCCCGACCGTCTGTTTGGTCTGTAAATTGACCAGCGCTAGCGCGTTCCGGTTATCCGATACTCCGTTTGTATTGAAGCCTAAGCTGAACGCATCCCCCGACTGCGGACGACCACTTAGGGAAAACTCGAATAGGTAAGGATCAGAGCTAGTCGATGGAGGGATTAGGGGTGGTGTATACGCCAGCCGTACAGTATTGGTAGTGCCGGGCGCTAAGCTGGAGAGCGGATTGCCATTGCTATCGATCAGCTGCCACTCGGGCGGCAAGGTGCTAGACGAACTAAAAGTATAAGTTCCGTTTGCCGCCGTGGCTTCAAAGGCGGGAAGTGCGGCGAACGCACTTTTCAAACCGGGTACATCAATCGGCGACGGCCCCGATAGGAGTCGCGGTTGACTGATATTGCCAGTGCCCCGGTTCTGCAGGCTCGACTCACCGCGCACAATCGACGCGAAGGCCAACTGGTCCGCCTGATCCAAATCAACGGCGATATCGGTCGCGCCCCGGCGCGTCGGCATTGCCGTGTAGGTTGCGCCGGCCACACTAGCCGGTCCGACACTAAATCCCAGGCCCGCTATTTCACCGTTACTGACATCAAAGACCGTCGGCACACCGCTTGTTTGCAGCCAAGCGCCGCCTACGGGACGCACGCGAAACTGTTCCGTAGACCCTGAAACGAACTCAATCTGATAATCGCTGGTCGTCAGACTTGATGGGGTTTCGATTCGTACGTCCAACCCTGTTGGGTACGTGCGCCTGCCGACTAGATCAGACGAATTGATATCTTTGAACAGATCAACACCCACCTGCCCCTTTAGATCCAACCCTTGTCCCAACTGGGTATTGACCTGATCACTCACGACCAGCGCCAGCCGTCCCAACGAATTCATCGTCGAATCCAGTACTTCCTCGCGATAGCGAATCAACCCGCCCAACTCACCGCCGGTGATCTGCGAGGTAATGCCCTGCTCCGAGCCACCGCTGACAAATCGGATCTCATGACGGTTGGGATCGCTGAGCCCCGGAACCACCTTGAGCTGACTCACCGTCTTCCCGACAACCAAAGGCTGACCACTGCCAACCGAAATATTGAAGCTGTTGTCATCCTGGGGCGTCACGCTGATGCCGATATACGTCGACAATTGCCGCACGGCCTCGTCGCGCGCGTCGAGCAAATCATTGGGCTGTTTACCATTGGCCGAAGCGGTCGCGATGGCGTCGTTCAAGCTGCCAATACTGCCAGCGAGCCGATTGACTTGGTCGGTCACCGCCGCCATCTGCTTGTTGGTAAAGTTGTTTTGCTCGGTCAAGCGATTCGAAACCGTATTGAAGCGGCGCGCCAGGCCTTCGGCTTCAGCAAGGACCAACTGGCGTGCTGGAATATTGGCGGGGTCTTCCGCCGCCGTTTGCAGCGCTGAAAAGAACTTCTGCAACGATGGGGTGATACCTGTCGTGCTGCCGGCTAGCAATGAATCAAGCTGGTCAATCTGGCTTTCGTAGGCTTCAACGTCACTGCTGAGCGACGTGCTGCTGCGCAGCTGACTGGTGAGGAATTCGCTGTAGCTACGGCGGATCTCGACCAGCGTCGTACCTGAACCGACGTATCCAGCACCACTGAATTGCGGCGTGCGGGTCGCTTGCGAGGCATCCTGCCGGCTGAAGCCCGGTGTGTTGACGTTGCTGATGTTGTGGCCGGTAATGGACAACTGGCTCTTGCTGGCACTCAGGCCAGACAGGCCAATATTCAGTAAGTCAGCCATGTTTAACCCCTAGTCCGCATCGCGGGCGACGTGCTGGCGTCGGCAATTGTCTGATAGGTCTGCACTTTACGAGCGATCTGGTTGATCTTGTTCGCGTACTGCGGATCGGTTGCGTAACCGGCCCGCTGCAATTCGTTGACGAAACGCTCGGAATCACCAGAGACGCTGGCGACCTGGATCGCGGGCTTATAGCGCTCGTTGTTCTCCAACAGCCGGACGTAATCGTTAAAGCTCTGCTCGAACGAGTCGTAAGCCCGGAACCCGGCTACCTGCTTGGTCGCTTTGCCGTTTACGTATTCGGTCGTGGTGACTTTCGCCGACTCCCCGCTCCAGCCATTAGCCTTAATACCAAACAGGTTGTGGCTGTTGCTACCGTCTTTCTGCTTGATCATTGACTTGCCCCAACCTGTCTCGAGCGCAGCCTGGGCCACGAGGAAACGCGGTTCTACGCCGAGACGCTTGGCTGCTTTTTCTGCCATGGGCAACATGGTCGCAATGAATTCAGCCGGAGAGCTGAAGCGCGTCTTGCTTGGGGCGCTTGGGGCGCTCGCTTCGACGCCATTGATGGTCAAAGCTGCTTCTTTGGGCGCAGCGAAAGCGGTGGCTGGCTTCCAGTCAAGATTGACCAACGGCTGAGTCACTCCCGCTTGGTTTGCTTGCTCGGCCTGGGGAATCGCGGCAGCGACATCCGCCTGCGCCCGCTCGGCCAGACGGCCCGGCAGGGCCAGACGACGCTGGTTGAGCATCTGGGTATCGTTACGGGCAGGGTCAACCTTAGCGAGCGTCGTGTTGGCGTTAGGGTTGCTCGACCATTTGGCACCTTCAGTCTGCGCAACCTGTGCGAACGGATTAGGCTTCTCGACAGGTTTCTGATCCTTGCTCAACTGGCGAATCAGTACATCGGCCAGCCCTATGCCACCGCCTTCCTTGGACAGCGTGACTGAGAGCTGCTGGTCATGCATATCTTGGTACTGCTTGCTGGCCTGGCTGTTGAACGGATTGTCCTTCGCCATGACCTCGGTGGCCGAACGCATCGACTTCAGCATCTCGTTCATGAACAAGGACTCGAACTCCTGAGCGACCTTGCGCACGTTCTCGGCGCCGTCGCGGTCCTTGCCAACCTTGAGCTGGTTCAGCCGGTTGAGGTCGGAGTAACTACCGCTATCAGGGGTACGACGACCCAGTCCCAGACGATTTTCCATGTCCCGTTCCTCAGATAACGATCAGGTCGGCTTGCAGCGCACCGGCTTGCTTGAGCGCTTCGAGGATCGCCATCAGGTCGCTGGGGGCAGCACCTACCTGATTCACGGCGCGGACGATTTCATCGAGCGTGGTGCCAGGGCCGAACTTGAACATCGGTTTGGCCTCCTGCTCAGCCTTCACTTTGGAGTTAGGGACGACGACTGTCTGGCCGTCCGAAAGCGGGTTCGGTTGGCTCACCTGCGGATCTTCCGAAATGGTCACAGTCAGGCTGCCGTGAGTAACAGCTGCAGGTTGAACTCGGACGTTCTGACCGATCACGATGGTGCCGGTGCGCGAATTGATGATGACCTTTGCGACCGCCTGGCCCACGTCCACTTCCAGATTTTCCAGGATGGACAGGTAATCCACACGTTGGCTTGGATCCAGCGGTGCCGTGATGCTGATCGAGCCACCATCGAGTGCCTGAGCCACGCCTGGGCCGAGCAGCTCATTGATATGATCGACAACGTTCTTGGCGGTAGTGAAGTCGGGGCGATTGAGATTCATCGTCAGGGTCGTACCCTGGTTGAATGCGCTCGGCACTGGCCGCTCCACCGTCGCCCCTCCAGGGATCCGACCGGCCGACGGGATGTTGACGGTGATCCGCGAACCATCCGCGCCGCCCGCATCGAAACCACCAACCACCAGGTTGCCCTGGGCAATGGCGTAGACGTTTCCGTCAATCCCTTTAAGCGGTGCCATCAACAGACTGCCGCCGCGCAGGCTTTTGGCGTTACCGATCGACGAAACGGTGATATCGATCGTCTGGCCCGGCTTGGCGAACGGCGGAAGCTCGGCGTGTATCGACACAGCCGCCACGTTTTTCAGCTGAACGTTGCCGCCCGCGGGCACCTTGATACCAAACTGCGCCATCATGTTATTGAAGGTCTGCACCGTGAAAGGCGTTTGGGTCGTCTGGTCGCCGCTGCCGTTCAAACCAACCACAAGACCGTAACCGATCAGCTGGTTGCTACGTACGCCTTGAATGGTGGCGATGTCCTTCAACCGCTCGGCATGGGCAGGAAGCACTGCAAAGCAAAGCAAGGCAATCAGAATCGAGCTGAACAGTTTCATTGCCTGCACCTGCTTAGAACGGCCACAACGGGCTGATGAAGAAACGGTCCAGCCAACCTGGCTGGCTGGCATCGGCAAAGGCGCCGGTGCCAGAATAGGTAATGCGAGCATCAGCGATACGGGTCGACGGGACGGTGTTGTCGGTGGCGATATCGTCCGAACGTACCAAACCGGCAATTCGCACCAGCTCATCGCCCGTATTGAGCGTCATCCATTTTTCTCCACGGATCGCTAGGATGCCGTTAGGCAGCACGTCCGACACGGTCACTGTGATCGAACCGGAGAGACTGTTGCTCTGCCCGGCCTGACCGGAACCGGATGTATCACGTGACGCATCGTATTCCGCACCCAGGCTCAGCTTGTCGCCGGTAAGCAGACCGCTGCCGGCCAGCGGATTGGCCATCGAAACGGCGCCGCCAAAGAGAGACCCGAGCCCGATGTTGGCACTGCTGTCCTTGGAGATTTTCGAGTTTGAATTTTTGCTGGCCTGTGTCTTCTCGTTGAGCGTGACGGTGATGATGTCGCCAACGCGGTAGGCCTTCCGATCGTCGTAGAAATTAGTCTCGAAGCCCGCCTGGTAGATCGCCCCGTTGTTCTGCGCAGCAGGCAGCGGTGTGCGCGGCAGAACTGGCGAGTAGTAAGGATCGTTAGGCTTCGGAGCTGGCGCCACGCAACCAGACACAATCACGGCGGACACCAGCGGAAGGACAATCAACAAGCGGCGCATATTCACCTCAATCCAGCGGCTGACAGCGGTTAAAGCTGCTGGGTAACAAAGGACAGCATCTGGTCGGCCGTGGAGATGACTTTCGAGTTCATCTCATAGGCGCGCTGAGTGGTGATCATGTTCACCAGCTCCTCGACCACACTGACGTTGGAGTTTTCCAAGGTGTTTTGCAGCACGGTACCCAGGCCATTGAGACCAGGTGTACTGACTTGTGGCGCACCGCTTGCGGCGGTTTCCAGAAACAGGTTGCTGCCCATCGCCTGCAGACCAGCCGGGTTTACGAAGTCAGCGGTCTGGATGTTGCCAATGATTTGTGGTGCCGGGTTACCCAGCGTTGTGACGGAAACAGTGCCGTCCTCGCCCACGGTGAATGTCTGCGTTTCCGGCGGCACGACAATCGCCGGCTCCAGTGAGTAACCGTTCGAGGTCACGATCTGGCCTTCTGCGTTCAGATGGAAACTGCCGTCACGCGAGTAGGAAACTGTGCCGTCGGGCAGCAGCACCTGAAAGAAGCCACGGCCGTTGATTGCCATGTCGAGCGGCTGTTCGGTGGTCTGCAGACTGCCGGCGGTGAACTGCTTCTGCGTACCGACGATCCGCACACCGGTACCCAATTGCAGACCCGATGGCAGCTCACTGTCCTGGCTGGACTGGCCACCAGGCTGGCGGCGGATCTGATATAGCAAGTCCTGAAACTCAGCCCGATCTTTCTTGAAGCCGGTGGTCGAGACGTTGGCCAGGTTGTTGGAAATGGTGGTCAGGTTCATATCCTGCGCGGACAGACCGGTCTTACTCACCCACAGTGCTGGAAGCATGTCGTTCTCCTATGGCGCCGGAATCTGGTCGCGCCGACTAGTTTGATTAGCTGATCTGCAAGACTCGGGCCGCAGCGGCACCATCTTCTTCGGCAGTACGCATCATTTTCACGTGCAGCTCGAACTGCCGGGACAGAGCCAGCATCGATGTCATCTCGGCAACAGCGTTGACGTTACTTGCCTCAAGGAAGCCTGAGGTCACACGAACCGCGGCGTCAGCCTCGACAGGCTGTCCATCCTTCATACGTATAAGGCCGTCGGTGCCCTTCTCCAGCTGCTTGAGATCAGGGTTGACCAGCTTGAGACGATCGACGGTTACCACTACGTTCGGATCTTCACCCAGCGCACGGATGCTGATTGAGCCGTCAGCGCCGATCTCCACTTTCTCTTCCGGTGGCACGGCAATCGGCCCGGCGTTGCCGAGCACCGGCAAACCATCGCCGGTCCGGAGCATGCCGAGTGTGTCGATGTTCAGGCTGCCAGTACGGGCATAGGCTTCGCTGCCGTCAGGCGCCTGCACGGCAATCCAGCCATCCCCTTCGATCGCAACGTCCAGATCCCGACCTGTCTCTTGCAAGGTGCCGGAGCTGAAGTCCGTACCCGGCCGCTCGGTCATGGCATACACACGTGCTGGAAAAGTGTCGCCAAAGACCTGCATGGAGCGCGCCTGCTCGAAGTCACGCCGGAAGCCCGTGGTCGAGATGTTTGCCAGGTTGTTGGCATGCGCCTGCTGGGCTTGAGCGTTCTGGCTCGCTCCCGTCATCGCCACATAAAGCATCTTGTCCATGGAACCTCCGCTGCACCCGAATTGACACTAATCAGACTTATGTAGCGAAACAAAGCAAGCCATGTGCCAACCAGTAAACCAAGGCTTAAACCTTTGAAATACAAAACCTTTTCTAACAAAAAAAAGGCCCCGGAGGGCCTTCTGAAAACGAAGCGGCAGTTTCCCGCCGCCCCGCGCAGTGCTAGGTAGCAATTACCGCAGATTGATGATCGTCTGGGTAATCGCGCTTTCTGTTTCGATGGTCTTGGCGTTCGCCTGGTAGTTACGCTGCGCCACGATCAGGTTGACGAGCTGATCTGAAAGCTCGACGTTGGAGTCTTCGAGAGCCCCTGATTGCAACGCACCGAGCGTACCGGTTCCTGGCGGGTTACGAACAGGCTCACCGGAATCCAAGGACTGCACCCATTGAGTCTTACCTACCGGAGTAAGCCCTTGAACGTTCGCAAAGTTCGCCAAAACAACCTGCCCTTGCACCTTAGACTGCCCATTCGTATACCGAGCAAAGATCTTTCCGTCATCGCCAATTTCGAGACCCGCCAAATCGCCGGTCGTGTAACCATCCTGCGCAACACTATTAACAGCAAAAGCGCTCGCGTATTGCGTAGCTTCTTTCATATCAAGACTAAAAACTGCCGGAGTAACAGCTCCATTGGCAAGAGGCCAGCTATAATTTTTTTGTGCGGGGGGCACAATTTTTCCTGACGTATCGAAATTTAACAGATCAAATCCGGCTGCACCCACACCGTCTAGAGAGCTGTGCATTTCCCACTGATTAGGAGCTGCCTTAACAAAGTACTGGGTTAGAACGTGAGAATTACCCAGCGAGTCGTAGACTCTAGTCGATGTTGACGAATTGTAAGTAGAGGGATCAGCACTATCAAAACCTATAGCTGGCGGACTATCGCTGGAATTGAGGTTGAAGGCCTGATCCATCTTAGTCGTCGCTTTCGGCTCTTGGCTCGTCGCTTGTATTTTTAAATTCTGAAGATCTTTTCCCAGCACACCATCAGTAGCTGAATAGCCTCGCAAGTTATATCCAAAGTTATCAACCAAAAAACCATCCTTGTCAGTTCCGAAATAACCAGCGCGCGTATAACTTAACGCACCATTATTGCTAACCTCGAAGAAACCATTCCCATTTATTGCGAGATCTAACGCGTTCTGGGTATAGTTGACATTGCCTTGATTGAACTGCTGTGAAATGTTCGAAAGCAAAACTCCACTGCCAACGGGGTTTTTGCCGGTCCCCATTACTGACGCTGCGTACACATCCGAGAACTCCGCCCGCGACTGCTTGAAGCCCGCCGTGCCAGCGTTGGCAATGTTGTTACCCGTGACATTGAGGTCTTTGCTGGCGGCACGCATGCCGCTAAGGCCGATATTGAACGACATGAATTGCTCCTGTTACCGGGCGCGCCGGTAGTTACTGACCGATAACCTGGACTTGAGATAGCCCGATGCTGCCGACACCGGCCAGATTGAGCTGAAGCTCACCGCCGTTTTGTCCGAGAGTGACGCTGTCTACGTTGGCAGGAAGCAAGGTGTACAACCCCTTCGTCTCGCCTTGATAAGTGGCTTGCGCCTCAAATCGATAGGTACCCGGCGGCAAGGTTTTGCCGCTCGAGTCTTTGCCATCCCATATAAACGAAACATTGCCAGCTTCCTGCTGACCCATGTTGATCCGATTCACTACCGTACCGGCGCTGTCATAGACGTTGACCGCCACGTTGCTGCTGGTTGTCGGGAGAACGATGCTGGCCTTGAAGGTTTCGCTGGTATCCACAACGGCTTTATCGGTTGGCACGATTACTTTGCGGCCGACGAGTGACGATGCTTGCAGCGCCTGGGATGACTGATACCCGGACAGCATGGTTTCCATGCTCGAGTTCAGTTTTTCCACGCCTTCAACGGTGCTGAACTGTGCCAGCTGCGCGATGAACTCACCGTTCTCTTGCGGCTCCAGCGGGTTCTGGTTGTTCAGCTGAGTAACCAGCAACTCAAGAAACTCGTTTTTGCCGAGGTCGTTGCTTTTTACTTCGCGATCTTTGATCTGGTATTGGTCAAGTACCGAGCCGGTACCGCTGACGCCGCCTGTCGTGCTCATGGCTATATCTCGTAGTGGTTACTGGCCCAGGGTCAGTACTTTCTGCAACATGGTTTTGGCTGTATTCATCAGCTCAGCATTGGTTTGAAACGACCGGCTGGCAGAAATCATGTCGGCCATTTCTTCAACGACATTGACGTTCGGGTAATACACGTAGCCTTCGGCATTCGCCGCCGGATGGCTGGGCTCGTACCGGGCTTGCAGTTCGCTCTGGTCTTCCACCACTCCCAGCACCTGCACGCCTGCCCCTGCCTGGTCCTGCTCAGCGAACAACGACTCGTTCGGCGACCCGTTGGCCTGCTGCAGTACGGTTGCGAACACGGGGTGACGCGCGCGATAAGTCTGATCGACGCTAGACGACACCGTTTCGGCGTTAGCAATGTTGCTGGAAATGGTGTTGAGACGAGTGCTCTGGGCACTCATGCCGCTGCCGGCGATGCTGAATACACTGCTGAGGGACATCGTTTTTGCTCCTTTTATTCGCCGCGCAGGGCGCTCATGAGCCCCCGGAATTTACTGTTGAGCAATGTGAAACTTGCCTGAAAGTCGATAGCATTCTCGGCATAGGCCGCTTGCTCAACCTGGGCATCAACAGTGTTTTGGTCGAGCGAAGCGTGCGCCGGCGTGCGGAAACGCAAGCCGGGATCGGCAATCTCCATGCCTTCGGCGGCAATATGCTTGCTGCTGGTCACGGCCACGCCGAATCCGCCCTGGTTCTTGCTGTTTTGCGCAGCAAGCACCGAGCTGAAATCCAAATCACGCGCTTTGTAGTTAGGGGTGTCAGCGTTGGCAATGTTGTTGGCAAGCACCTCGGCACGCTGAGCGCGAAAACCGAGCGCCTTCTCATGGATGCCGAGTGCCTTGTCGAAACTGATGCTCATGATCTAGCCCTTTGCCGGGTACAAGTCTGCTTAGCAAACTCACAGCAAAGCCCATGCCATTTCGGCAACTGACTGATTTATAAGCTTTTTACGAAGAGTGGATTGGACTAGGCGTCAAAAGCGGCAAAGCGTCACCTATGTTTTTGCCGCTCATCCAGCCCATAGCGACAGATTCCTGCCGCCTTTTGCTATGAAACCATTACTTTGCTTTGTAGATGATGCCCGGGCTGCATTGCACCATCTGATAGAGCTCAGGAAGACCGTTCAGCGCTTCTGATGCTCCCAGAAAGAGGTATCCGCCTGGCTTCAACGTCGCGTGGATTCGTTTGAGGATGTCTTTCTTTACATCAGCAGAAAAATAAATCAGCACGTTGCGGCAGAACACCACATCGAACTTGCCGAGCACTGCATAGCTGTCGAGAAGGTTCTGCACCCGAAACTCAACACGACTACGAATTGCCGGCTTAACCACCCAACGACCCGGGCTTTTCACCTCGAAATGACGCTGCAGCCGCTCACTGGATAAACCTCGAGCGATAGCGAGACTGTCATATTCGGCTGCCTTCGATGCAGCAAGCATGGCGCCTGACAATTCAGTAGCCACGATCTGAACTGCCGTTTTCGGCTGGCTAGGACTACTGCGCTCGTACTCGTCGATGGTCATCGACAGCGAGTAAGGCTCTTGCCCTGATGAACAAGCCGCCGACCAGATACGCAAGCGCTGTCCCGGCGCGTTTTTCAGCAGCTCAGGCAGAACGCGGTTTTTCATCACCTCAAAAGGATAGGTGTCACGAAACCAGAGCGTCTCGTTGGTTGTCATGGCGTCCACGACCTGCTCGCGCAGGCCGCTACGTGGCTGGGACTGAATCTTCCTGACCAAATCGCCAAGCGTTTTGAGCCCTTGCTGCTCCATAAGCTTGTTCAACCTGCTGGACACCAGGTACTGCTTGTTGCTGCCCAGCAGAATGCCGCACGTCTTCTCGAGGAATATTCGGAACTGATCGAAATCCGGATCACCTGACACTAATAATGCCCACCAGTCATATTAAGAGGACGAAGCCTCAATTCTTATCCGTAGTCCGGATCCGCTCTATCACTCGATTGGCCAGATCATCTGCCTGAAACTTGGCGAGAAAATCGTCCGCTCCGACCCGCTTGACCATGCTCTGGTTGAACACACCGGAAAGCGAAGTATGCAGCAGAATATGCATATCACGCATAGCCGGATCCTGACGAACCTCCGTCGTCAGGGTGTAACCATCCATTTCTGGCATTTCGATATCGGAAATCATCATTATGAATTCGTCAGACGGCTTCTTGCCCTCCGCTACAAGCTTCCGCAGATAGGTGAGCGCCTGCCGCCCATCATTGTGCGCAACGACCTCGATTCCCAGATTTTGTAGACAACGCATGATCTGCTTTCGCGCCACAGACGAGTCATCGACAATCAGTACCCGGCTGGTTGACGCCTTGTTACTGGTTGCCTCGTCCGCAATGCTGACCGAGAGCACTTCGGACACCGGCGCCACTTCGGCGAGTATCTTTTCAACGTCGATGATTTCCACCATCTGTTGATCTACATGAGTCACGGCCGTCAAATAATGGTCGTGCCCAACACCCTTAGGCGGCGGAAGAATGTCTTCCCAGTTCATGTTGACTATCCGCTCCACCGAGCGGACCAGAAAACCAAGCACCTTGGTGTTGTATTCGACAATGATGGCAAAGCTATTCGGCAAATCCTGTAGCACTGGCTTTCCGGTAGCAGCGGACAGATCGAGGATAGAAAGCGTGCTTCCCCGAATGTTCGCCACCCCTCTCACCACCGGGCTCGACCGAGGCATGACCGTGAGCCGAGGGCACTGCAGCACCTCTTTGACCTTGAACACGTTGATGCCATAAAGCTGTTTGCCGTCCAGTCTGAACAGCAGCAGCTCCAGACGGTTCTGTCCCACCAGCTGCGTACGCTGGTTAACCGAATCCAATACACCGGCCATGCCAGTTTCCTCTTGCGTGTGAGATGGGCGGGCAGACATCTGTAGCTCAGACTATCTGGCGCTGAAGTGGCATGCATTACTAACACGGGTTTGCAAAGTACCTGTCTCGCCTGCCCAGTCAGTTTCTGAATGGCTAACAAACGGCACGTCCCTTGCTTCAACCAAGACATGAGCAGACAGACGACTTTTTTCCGGCATCCGTGCAAGACGCTTTTCCAAACGTTTCTATTGGCGACTCTGTGCGGGCTGAGTCAGCTGGCTGACTCAGCAAGCTTTACGCGACCTGAACAGCTTATCGACGCGACCCGCGCTTTTCTTGAGCAGGAAGTAACTGACTATTTACAGCGTAGTCAAATTCAGGCGCGCTACGAGATCGAGCTGAACAGGCTGGACCCGCGCCTCCGGCTAGCGGCCTGCGATCAAGAATTGACGACCAGACTCGAAAGCCCGGCACAACCCGTTGGTCGCATTACCGTGCGAGTTAGCTGTGAAGCTGCTTCGCCCTGGTCCGTTTTCGTCCCTGCACAGGTCCATTTGTTCCGCGAGGTAATCGTAGCCAAACGACCCCTGGCCCGAGAAAGTGTCGTAGAGCTAGCCGATGTCACCCTTGCCGAGCGCGACGTCAGCTTGCTCAATCAAGGCTATCTAACCTCGTTCGACCAAGTGCTGGGCAATAAGATTACCCGCAGCGCCCTCCCCGACCAGGTGCTACCTCCAACCTATTTATCCGCAGCTGAAATAGTCCGCAAAGGCGACCAGGTGGTAATCAGCGCGAAAAACTCTACGATAAATGTAAGAATGCCTGGTGAGGCACTGTCCGACGGCGCGCTTGGCTCTCAGATCAGAGTCAAAAACCAGCGCTCCGGACGAACCATCAAAGCCCGCGTCGTTGGTCCCGGGCAGGTAGAAGTCGCAATGTGAAGTCGGGCGCCGCTACGCCAGCCGCCCATATGAAAAAAGACTAAAGTTTTATTTGGATTTGCCGAAAAGCAGGCAAGCGTCCTGACTTATTCGAGGTTTCGATCATGGTTATCGATTTCAATCGGCCCAACAGCGCCGTCAATTCAACCAGCAATGGGCGTAGCAGCAACGTCCAGAACACTGAGCGACCAACGGCTCAGCAGCCCTCCACTGACGAAGCAAAGACCACCGGCAACAGCCCGGTATCGGGGGAGAGCGTTCAGCTGAGCCCCGAAGCCCAGCGCCTTCAGCAGACCACCGAGAAGTTGAACCAGCAGCCCGCCGTTGATCAAGAGCGTGTTGCTCAGATCAAGCAGGCAATCGCCGATGGTAGCTATCAGGTGGACAGCCAGCGAGTGGCATCGAAGCTACTGTCGTTCGAAAGCCAGCGCTGAGCCTGACACCAATGCGAGCGGGCGTGAGTGCAACAGAGGCCACTATGCTAGATTCCGAATTGCTCCAGCAGCTGACCAACGATATCGACACCGCCAGAACGCTACGCGAGCTCACCGACGCGGAATATCTGGCGCTGTCTGAGCGTAATCTCGGTGGACTGGAGCAGCTGCTCACGCAAAAGCAGGCACTGCTGGCACTTTTGGGCCAACACGGCACACTACGCAGCCAGGCATTAGCTAGGGCACAGCTGAGCGCCGACCGGAACGGCTTGGCACAGTTTGCCGCAGCTTCGGAGATAGGCGGCGAGATTCTTGCCCAGGCAGAACAGCTGGAGATCATCCTTGAGGACTGCCGCAAAGCCAATGAACGCAATGGCAAGCTTATCCGGGCCAACCAGAGCGCCGTAGGCACCATGCTGCAAATACTGCAAGGCACCTCCCAGACCCCGGACGTTTATGATCGCCGGGGAGCTGCCGCCAAAAGCACTCATCATCGCCCGCTCAGCCAGGCCTGAACCATCCGCAGCCGCGTAGCATCAAAGTGCTATCATTGGACTGTCGTCGTTACATGCCGGAGAGCAACGCCAAAGTGTCTAGTCCTTTCGCCGAGGGAGAAGGCCCTCAGCCCCCTCAGATACTCAAGACTCCAGTCGAAATTCAGGCAAATTTACGCCCCCTGCTGGATAACCATATCCCACTGCAGGTCCGTTTTGCCGAGCGCGCTCAGCGGTACCAGACTTACCTGGTAGAGATAAACCGCGAAAAGGGCTGGCTTGCGTTAGACGAGCTAATACCTAGCGATGGTGAGCGACTGATGGAGTTAGGAGAAGCTTTCCAAATTGAAGGCTTTTACGAGGGCGTGCGAATTGCTTGGAATAATCCACATCCGGTTCATGTTGGCGAACTGGACGATGCGCGATGCTATTGGGCTCACCTGCCAGACGAAATTCTCTACCACCAGCGGCGAAACGCCTATCGCGCCACACTGAGCGGGCAGCCAATCGCAGCGCAACTGAACGGAAAGACGATCAGGAAACCCCTGGCGGGCAAGGTCCTGGACATGTCCGCAACAGGTTGCAAGCTGAGCTTCCCAGGGAATCTACAAGCTGGCCTACAGCCCGGCCAAGTCTATGATCAACTTTCCGTAGACTTGCCTTTCGGCGCCATAACAACCGCAGCTGAGCTGCGCCACGTTATCTACGATGAGAAACTTGATCTGACGTTCTGCGGGATACGCTTCCATCGAATCAGCGGTTTAACGCAGAGACAGGTTGAACGGTTCGTCTATCAGCTACAACGCGAAGCCCGACGTGATCAGGTGACCGACCGCTTTAGTTGATACAGCAACACGCACGCTACTGATCGGCGTTCATCAAAAGCCACCCTCTCTACCCGGCACCTACTCGTCAGCTCGCGACCAAAGCAAACGGCGAGTGAGTCTGCGCAGAAAACGACAGCGCAAAACGCCGGCTCGTATTGATAGCTGACCCTATGCACGGTGTGATTAGCTAGAGGCTCGAATGTTGAGCCAGCGACCATCTTCATATGCCCCCGCAAACGCGTCCCCGCACGTCCAGACCACCTTGGAAGGCCTGAACTATCGCGCAGTCGGTACGTGTCGATGGCGCCTGCAGTCGGCTGAGACAGAGATCGACCCGATCGGTGGCAGCATAGACGATGGCAATGGCACGCCTTCTACGAAACATGCCAGCTGCATGAGAGGACCCGCTGGCTCGCGGTCCGCTATGGAGCCGCCGAGCGTCCGTGCAGCTGTGACACTGCAGTAGGCACGTAGGTCTAGCACTAAGCGCCAGCTGTGAGGATAGGCCGGAACGGAGGGGCCGAAGCCGGCTTCAATCAGCACGGAAATGTGCCATCGAAGCAGACCCAAAGGCAATGACTTGCAGGAGCTGTCCATCTAGGCCAGGGGGCTAAATGCTCCTATGTGGCGTCCCAGGCGAGGTTCGAACTCACAACCTTCCCCTTAGGAGGGGGATGCTCTATCCAATTGAGCTACTGGGACACGCGGGCGGCAGCATGTTAGCGACCATTGGCTCGTTTGTCATGCCCGCCCCACTTATAAAGCAGCAACGCCCAATGGCTGACGATGACAGCACACACCACCCATTGCATTTTGCATGAACGAGAAGCGGAAATCTTGCAAAGCGCATTGGCCAAATCTGAAAATAACTGATAAATCATTGATATATAACAGTTATTTACCAACAACCTGTTGGCACGAGAGGTGCTTAATTACCTGACCGTAACGCGAAGGAGACGCCGATGCCACGCCCAGCCTACCTACTCAGCACCGCCCTTTTGGCCGCTGTCGCAATTCCGCTGCTTGAGACCATGCCAACAACGGACCTTATGAAGACAGCATCGACCCCCTCCCAGGTGACCACACCTAGGCTTTCTGTGCCGGCAAGCACCATTAGCAGCAGCGCGCAAAGCAAGCCCGTTCAGGCACAGCGCTGGATTTTCTAGACCAAGATGGCTGCATGCAGGCTTTATCGGAGATGAAAATGTCTATTTACGGATATCTATTCCTTGCGCTTGGCATGCTGTGCGGCGCCCTGAGTATCGGCTCAACCCTTCCTGAGTTCTGGGATACGCTTGTCACAGGCGGCACAGTGCTATTCGCGGTGCTGTTTACGATTACGCTGCTGCTAGGTCGGCGAATCAAATTCGACCCAGTGCTGCGCTAGCGACGCAGACGAGATAAGCGCTGGATCACAATAAAGGCTATTGGCCACCACAGAGCCTTTACTCCTACTTTTGTCGCCGTATAATTGGCGCCATTAAGTTGTCCAGCATCTTTTTCGCAGGTCGTGGAACAGCATGTGCTGTTTGGTGTCAGACCGGTGACTAGAACGGCAATAAGCCACCATCGCCCACCTGACTAACCGGTTTAATATGCGCCCAATGAAGCAGGCAGTTTACTCCAGCCGCACGGCTGACAAATTCGTGGTTCGGCTCCCAGACGGAATGCGAGAGCGCATTGCAGAGGTTGCGCGGAACCACCATCGAAGCATGAACTCCGAGATCATTGCTCGCCTAGAGCAAAGCCTTCTTCAAGAAGGTGCGCTTGATGACGATTCCGCAATGCGCCTGGACAGCCCGGAACTGTCGCTGCATGAGCGCGAACTGCTGCAACGCTTTCGCCAGCTGGCCCACCGCCAGCAAAACGCACTGATCGCCCTTATCGCGCAGGATGCCGAAGCTGCGAAAGAAGAAGATTGAATCCGTTCAGTACTGACGACTAGCGCAAACCGCCCTGACAGCACGACAGAGCAGTTTGCATTTGGTAAGACGCATTGTTAGCCACCTTGGCGATAGGGTGGATTTACTAGCAACATGAAACGAAAATGCCTACGCCTTATCAGCGTAGGCATTTTCTCGTGTCTCTTTCCCACGCCACGCATCAGCAGTGGCGCTAGCCTACAAAGCTAAGCAGAACGCCCGCCGCAACAGCCGAGCCAATCACCCCTGCTACGTTCGGGCCCATGGCATGCATGAGTAGGAAGTTCTGAGCATTCGCCTCAAGCCCGACCTTGTTCGATACTCTCGCCGCCATTGGCACTGCCGAAACGCCGGCCGACCCAATCAGCGGGTTGATCTTGTTCGCGCTGAACATGTTCATGACCTTGGCCATCAGCACGCCCGCCGCCGTACCGCCACAGAAGGCAACCATTCCGAGCAGCAAGATCCCAAGGGTTTTCATCTGCAGGAAGGCTTCTGCGGACAGCTTAGAGCCAACAGTCAGCCCCAACGCGATGGTCACGATGTTTATCAGCGCGTTACGTGAGGTGTCGGCCAGACGATCCACGACCCCGCACTCGCGCAACAGGTTACCAAAGGCGAACATGCCTACTAGCGGCGCGGCATCCGGCAGTAGCAAACCCACCAGCAGAGCAAGCATGAGCGGAAAGACGATCTTTTCTGCCTGACCGACATGGCGCAGCTGCGTCATGACAATGGCGCGTTCTTCCTTGGTCGTCAGCGCTCGCATGATGGGTGGCTGAATCAACGGAACCAGCGCCATGTAAGAGTAGGCCGCAACAGCGATCGGCCCCAGCAGATGCGGCGCGAGCTTTGCCGTAACGAAGATTGAAGTGGGGCCGTCTGCACCGCCAATGATCGCAATCGAAGCAGCCTCACGCAGTGTGAATTCCATCCCCGGAACCCCCATTGCCGCAAGTGACAGAGCACCAAGCAAGGTGGCGAAGATACCGAATTGCGCCGCCGCACCGAGCAGCAGAGTCTTGGGGTTAGCCAGCATTGGACCGAAGTCTGTCATGGCGCCGACGCCCATGAATATCAACAACGGGAACACACTGGTCGGCAGACCCACTTCATAGAACAGGTGGAGGATGCCCGCACCCTCGGCCATGTTGGCAACGGGAATATTGGCAAGCACGCCGCCAAATCCGATTGGGATCAGCAGCAAGGGTTCGAACCCCTTGCGAATTGCCAGATAGATCAGCCCCAGACACACCACGATCATCAGCAGCTGACCGGGCTCTATATGATAAAGACCAGTGCTGTGCCACAGCTTGAGCAACTTATCCATGCAGCGCTCCTTAAGCGATGGTCAGCAGGCTATCGCCCACCGACACCGCGTCGCCGACCTTAACGTTCACACCTGAAACGGTGCCGGCTTTGAACGCACGGATTTCAGTTTCCATCTTCATGGCTTCGAGGATGATCACCAGATCTCCTTCCTGAACCAGCTGACCGGGCTGCACGAGAACCTTAAAGATATTGCCAGCTAACGGAGCCGGTTGAGGTTCGCCTGTACCAGACGCCGGCGCGCTAGCGACCGTCGACGGGACGGCCGAGCCACTGCCAACAGCCTTGATGCCCTCGATGTCGCCGCCTTCATTGACCTGAACGACGAAGGACTTGCCGTTGACTTCGACGGTGTAGACCTCGGGTACGCCCGCTTCCCGTGGCGCTTGCTCCTTGCCGGTCGGCACCGGCTCGAAAGCAGAGGCGTTGCCTCGGTTTTCAAGGAACTTAAGGCCGATCTGAGGAAACAACGCATAGGTGAGGACGTCATCAATCTCGTTCTCGGCCAGCTTGATGCCTTTTTCCAGCGCCAACCCCTTCAGCTCGGCCGTTAGCTTCTCCATTTCCGGCTGCAGCAGGTCGGCCGGGCGGCAGGTGATGACATCTGCACCGTCGAGGACGCGCTGCTGCAGTTCGACATTGAACGGGGCTGGTGCCGCTCCGTACTCGCCCTTGAGGATACCTGCGGTTTCCTTGGTAATAGATTTGAAGCGCTCACCAGTGAGCACGTTTATGACGGCCTGGGTACCGACGATTTGCGAGGTCGGCGTTACCAACGGAATGAACCCCAGATCTTCACGAACGCGAGGAATCTCGGCGAGCACCTCATCGAACTTGTCGAGTGCGCCCTGCTCCTTTAATTGGCCCTCCATATTGGTCAGCATGCCACCCGGCACTTGAGCCACAAGGATGCGCGAGTCGACGCCCTTGAGCGTGCCTTCGAACTTTGCGTACTTCTTGCGCACCTCGCGGAAGTACGCAGCGATCTCTTCCAGCAGCAGCAGATCGAGCCCGGTATCACGCTCGGTGCCCTGGAAAATCGCCACCACCGACTCGGTTGGCGAATGTCCATAGGTCATTGAGAGGGAGGAAATGGCTGTATCGACATTATCGATGCCCGCCTCGACCGCTTTGAGAATGGAAGCTGTGGAAAGGCCCGCCGTGGCGTGACACTGCATATGGATCGGAATGGACAGGCTTGCCTTCAAGCGCGAGACCAGCTCATAGGCCATATACGGCGTGAGAATGCCGGCCATGTCCTTGATCGCCACCGAGTCGGCACCCATGTCCTCGATCTGCTTGGCCAGGTCGACCCACATTTCCAGGGTATGCACCGGGCTGGTGGTGTAGGAAATGGTACCTTGCGCATGCTTGCCCTGCAGCTTGACCGCGCGCAGAGCGGTTTCCAGGTTGCGTGGATCGTTCATCGCATCGAACACACGGAACACATCGACGCCGTTAGCCGCAGCTCGCTCGACGAACTTTTCAACCACATCATCGGCGTAATGCCGATAGCCCAGCAGGTTCTGGCCACGCAGCAGCATTTGCTGCCGAGTGTTGGGCATCGCCTTCTTCAGTTCGCGGATGCGCTCCCAGGGATCTTCGCCCAGATAACGAATGCAAGAATCAAAGGTTGCCCCGCCCCAGGACTCGACCGACCAGAAGCCAACCTGATCGAGCTTGCCGGCAATCGGTAGCATGTCTTCAAGGCGAACGCGGGTAGCCAGAATGGATTGATGCGCATCACGAAGCACCACATCGGTAATGCCGAGCGGCTGTTTGACAGATGTCATGAAGGGAACTCCCTGTTCTGAATCAACCACGACGAGCGCGGTGCTGATGGATAGCGGTCTGGATTGCCGTAATGAGATCGGCATCCACTTCAGCCACAGCGGGTTCGCTGGAAGCCAACTGAGCGGTGGGCGCACTGTCGAAGCGGCCGATCACAAAAGACATCAGGCGAATGCAAGCAATCAACAACACGAGGAAGACAAAAACGGAACCTAAGCCGAACAGCATAAGTTCGACGCCTTCTAGGAGGAGTTCGCTGGGGGTCATCGGGATTCCCTTTCTATCAGCGGCTCAAGCCGCCTGTTATTCGCTTCGAGTTAGGGCGTTCGCTAGCGCGAAACCTCAGAACAGTAGCCCGAACAACAGGCGCAAGGCAAACGCCAAGTCGACGCAGGCGGAACGAGTCAGAGTAGAAAAATTGTTGCGAGCCCGAGAAAAATAAAGAAACCGCCACTGTCGGTAACGGCAGTGATCATGACACTGGCACCCAGCGCCGGGTCTCGCCCCATTCGCGCCAAGGTCACCGGAATCAGCACGCCCATCAAGGCCGCCAGCAAAAGATTGAGCGTCATCGCCGCAGTCATCACCACACCCAACGACCAGCTGCCGTAAAGCCAGTAGACCACGACACCGATAACCCCACCCCATATCAAGCCATTCAGCATCCCAACACCGGCCTCCTTGCGCAGCAAGCGAGCACTGTTGCCGGTACCCATCTGGTCGAGGGCCATTGCTCGGACAATCATGGTGATGGTCTGATTGCCTGAATTGCCGCCAATGCCAGCGACTATCGGCATCAGCGCAGCCAATGCAACTAGCTTCTCGATCGAGCCATCGAATAGGCCGATCACACGCGAGGCAACAAAGGCAGTGATGAGATTGACTGCAAGCCAGGCCCAACGGTTACGCAGCGATTTCCAGACCGAGGCGAAGATGTCTTCTTCTTCGCGCAGACCCGCCATATTGAGCACTTCGCTTTCGCTCTCCTCACGGATCAGGTCAACCATCTCGTCAATGGTCAGGCGCCCGATAAGCTTGCCGCTTTTGTCTACTACCGGTGTCGAAACCAAGTCGTAGCGCTCGAATGCCTGGGCTGCCTCATACGCATCCTCATCCGGATGGAATGTCACCGGGTCACTGGCCATCACCTCAGCCACATGCCGCTCCGGATCATTGACCAGCAATCGCTTGATGGGTAGAACGCCCTTGAGCACGCCGTCGTAATCGACTACGAATAACTTGTCAGTATGGCCGGGCAGCTCCTTCAGCCGCCGCAGGTAGCGCAGCACGACTTCAAGGCTTACGTCCTCGCGGATCGTGACCATCTCGAAGTCCATCAGAGCGCCAACCTGATCTTCCTCGTAAGACAATGCCGATCGGACACGCTCACGCTGTTGCGCATCAAGCGTTTCCATTAGCTCGTGAACGACGTCTCGCGGCAACTCGGCCGCCAGGTCCGCCAGTTCGTCGGCGTCCATTTCCTTGGCAGCAGCGAGGAGCTCGTGATCGTCCATGTCGGCGATCAGCGTCTCGCGGACCGCGTCGGAAACCTCGAGCAAGATATCGCCATCGCGATCGGACTTGACCAGCTGCCAGACCGTCAGGCGGTCATCAAGGGGCAAAGCTTCGAGAATATGCGCGATGTCAGCGGGGTGCAGCGCCTCCAGCTTGCGCTGCAGTTCGACGAGGTTCTGACGATGCACCAGGTTTTCGACAAGATCCTGATGCTGCCCTTCCTGACTCTGACGATGCGCCAGATCCTCGACGATCCTGTGCCGGTGGAGCAACTCGACGACCTGCGCCAGACGATCCTGGAGACTTTCCTGCGGCTTTTTTGCTTCAACTTCAGTCATGGCGCACTCCACCCCCAGCGGTTGGAGCGCGCCAGGGGATCAATCATTCAAAACGTGATTGGCAAGCGAGGGTTTTATACGACTACTGGGCAAATCCATGAGGCGGATCCAGAAGCCCAAACGGGCGGACCGCGCAATAATACCACCGCAACTGTGATGCACGACCGCGAAATACAGGCAATACAATCGCTTGCGCGTCGCCACCGAAGGATCGCGCTATCAATGTGGACGCATTCACGTTGCGGAAAGGCACCGCTGCGAGCCAAGCGGTATTTGGCTAGGCTGGTTCGACCCATCGTCAAGGAGGACGACTATGAACAAACTGATCGCAGGAAGCTGCTGTGCCCTTCTCCTCTCCACCGCCCCAACGTTTGCTGCAAGCATCTATCGCTGCAGTGACGCCGCAGGGAACCTCACGTTTACTCGACAGGGATGCCCGATCGATCAGACCGCTCAGATTCAGGAGGCAGCGAATCCCACACCCGGTTCCGGCAAAGCCGTACCTCTGGCCAAATCTAAAGGACGACATAAGACGTCAAAGAAAGAGTCGGCGCGAAGCCTTACCGTTGTAGGCGCACAGGATGATGGATGCGGAAACCGCATAACCGGGAGCGCAAGGCGAGATGCGCTGATCAAAAAGCAGATTCATCCCGGCATGACCCGCACCGATATCGAGAGCACCTTCGGCACACCCGACACAGTGGCCACTCGCAATGGCCAGATGCAGTACCGCTACAGCAACGATAAGGGCAGGACACGCACCGTCACCTTCGATGAAAACGGCTGCGTTCGAGGGAAACGCTAACTCCACAAACGAAAAAAGGGTCTGCATCGCTGCAGACCCTTTTCCGATTTGGTGCACTCAGGAGGATTCGAACCTCCGACCGCTCGGTTCGTAGCCGAGTACTCTATCCAGCTGAGCTATGAGTGCAAAGGCGATTGATAAACCAGGTCACCGCTGGCTACAACACGAACCACATTTCTGAGGTCCGACAATATGGTGCACTCAGGAGGATTCGAACCTCCGACCGCTCGGTTCGTAGCCGAGTACTCTATCCAGCTGAGCTATGAGTGCACTGAGGGTGCGCATTATAAGTTTGTGAACTCGGTGGTCAAGCTTTTTGGTTCAATGTTTTTTATCAAACCGCACCGCTAAAACCGACCCACAAACCAATCATGCAAAATGGCGGAGAGGGGGGGATTCGAACCCCCGACACCCTTTTGAGATGTACTCCCTTAGCAGGGGAGCGCCTTCGGCCACTCGGCCACCTCTCCGCAACACGGGGCGCATGATACCCATCTTCGCCCCGCTTGCAAAGCCAAAAATCACATAAATATTAATGGCTTGGTTCTTGATCTTTTTCTTTCTGGATCCGTTGATAAATCTCCTCGCGATGCACCGCTACCTCTTTGGGTGCATTCACTCCTATACGCACTTGATTTCCTTTGACACCCAGTACAGTGACAGTCACATCGTCACCCACCATCAGGGTCTCTCCGACCCGGCGAGTCAGAATCAGCATTCCTTTCTCCTTAAAACGGATTCAATTCAGTAAACAGTCTGCAAAGATAAAGACGGATAATGTTCCGTGAAACATCGACCTAGAGCCTTTCACCAGCTATTGACCAGTAACAACGACTCTAAAGTTCCTTTACCCCCGGCGAAAACGACGGAAGGCTCGAATCAGTCCGCAGTCAGCGCGTCATTCCCCCTTGCCAGCGGGAGCATCCAGCTCGAATGCGGTGTGCAATGCCCGTACCGCCAATTCCAGGTATTTTTCCTCAATCACTACCGAGACCTTGATTTCAGAGGTAGAGATCATCTGTATGTTGATGTTCTCCTTCGCCAGTGCCTCAAACATCCGACTCGCGACGCCCGCATGAGAACGCATACCTACGCCGACAATCGATACCTTGGCGATGTCGATATCACCAATGACTTCGCGGGCGCCCATGTCACGGGCGATACCTTCCAGCACTTGCAGCGCGTTATGGTAATCGTTCCGGTGGACAGTGAAGGTGAAATCCGTGGTGTTATCGTGCGCGACGTTCTGCACGATCATGTCCACCTCGACATTGGCCGCACTGACCGGGCCAAGGATCTTGAAGGCCACCCCGGGGGTATCCGGCACACCACGAATGGTCAGCTTGGCTTCATCACGATTGAAAGCGATGCCGGAAATGATGGGCTGTTCCATGGATTCCTCTTCATCAAGGGTAATGAGGGTTCCTGGACCCTCTTGAAAACTATGCAACACGCGCAACGGAACGCTGTATTTACCTGCGAATTCCACGGCGCGAATCTGTAACACTTTCGACCCGAGACTTGCCATCTCAAGCATTTCTTCAAAGGTAATCTTGTCCAGGCGCTGCGCCTTGGCAACGACGCGAGGATCGGTCGTGTAAACCCCATCGACATCGGTATAGATCTGGCACTCGTCTGCCTTCAACGCTGCAGCGAGAGCCACACCGGTAGTGTCTGAACCGCCACGGCCAAGCGTGGTGATATTGCCGGCTTCATCCACGCCCTGGAATCCGGCCACGACAACGACTCGCCCGGCCTTGAGCTCCTTCTGAATCTGCTGCGAATCAATCTGCAGGATGCGCGCTTTGGTATGGGCACTGTCGGTCAGGATCCGGACCTGGGAGCCCGTATAGGACACCGCTGGGACGCCGATTTTCATCAGCGCCATCGCGAGCAGAGCGATAGTGACCTGCTCACCCGTCGACACCATCACGTCCAACTCGCGGGCGACCGGCTGTTCGCTGATCTGTTTGGCAAGATCGATCAGCCGGTTGGTTTCACCGCTCATGGCCGAGACCACCACGACAATGTCGTCTCCGTTATCACGGAATTTTTTGACCTTCGCCGCCACTTGCTCGATGCGCTCGACGGAGCCCACCGAGGTACCTCCAAACTTCTGTACGATCAAAGCCATCTCATCGCCGCCTAAGCCCGTCAAGGGCGCTTATTAAACAATCAACCCAGCACCGCAAAGTGCCTACGGACAGCGACCGGACCAGCCGCTGACCGAGGTGGTCACCAGACAAACAGCCCATCGCGACCAACCCAACCTGACACGCTCCTGCTACACGCCCTGCTCGACGAACGCCGCGGCAATGGCTAATGCTTCGTCGAGGCGATTCGCGTCGCTCCCACCGCCTTGCGCCATATCCGGGCGACCACCGCCTTTGCCACCAACAACCGCAGCAGCTTGTCTCATCAGATCGCCGGCCTTCAAACGGCCGGTGAGATCCTGAGTAACGCCAGCGACCAGTACGACTTTTTCATCCTGCACGCCACCGAGAAGAATGACGCCGCTGCCAAGCTTGTTCTTCAGTTGATCGACCAATGCCAGCAGCGCCTTGCCATCCAGGCCATCCACGCGCGCGGCCAGGGTTTTGACGCCCTTCACTTCGACAGCGGAACTGGCTAGGTCATTGCCGGTGGCGCTGGCCGCTTTGGCCTTGAGCTGCTCGAGTTCCTTTTCCAACTGCCGATTGCGCTCGAGGACGGCGCCCAGCTTGTCCAGCACATTGTCACGAGTGCCTTTGACCAGCGATGCTGCTTCTTTCAGCTGCTCTTCCGCAGTGTTCAGATAGGCCAGCGCCTGCTCACCAGTAACTGCCTCAATACGTCGCACACCCGCAGCCACACCACCTTCGCTGATGATCTTGAACAGACCGATGTCTCCGGTACGCTTGACGTGAGTTCCGCCGCACAGCTCGACTGAGAAGCCGCCCCCCATGGTCAATACGCGCACCTGGTTCCCATACTTTTCGCCAAACAGGGCCATAGCGCCTTTGCTCTTAGCAGTCTCGATGTCGGTCTCCTCGATCTCTACTGCCGTGTTGCCGCGAATTTCGGCATTGACCTTTTCTTCCAGGGCCTTCAACTGTTCAGGCTTAATCGCCTCGAAATGGCTGAAGTCGAAGCGTAGCCGCTGACTGTCGACCAATGACCCTTTCTGACCGACATGCTCACCGAGAATCTGGCGCAGTGCCGCGTGCAGAAGATGAGTCGCAGAGTGGTTCAGTGCAGTGGACTGACGTACTGATGCGTCGACCGTAGCCTCGACGGTCGCGCCGACCTGCAGGCTGCCGCTGTCCAGAATGCCGTGGTGCAGGAACGCACACCCGGCCTTGCTGGTGTCACGCACATCGAAGCGCAGACCGTCCGCCGAGAGGTATCCGCAATCGCCCACCTGCCCACCTGACTCGGCGTAGAACGGCGTCTGGTCGAGCACGACCACGCCCTCCTCGCCCGCCGACAGGCTCTGCACCGCCATGCCTTCTTTGAACAGCGCCAGCACCTTACCGCTGCCGGATGTACCGAGGTAACCCGTGAACCGCGTTTCGCCCTCGACCTTGACCAAGCTGTTGTAGTCCAAGCCAAAGGCACTGGCCGAACGCGCCCGCTCACGCTGCGCCTGCATCTCGCGTTCGAACCCTTCTTCGTCCAGCGTCAGTTCACGCTCACGGGCGATGTCGCCGGTCAGGTCCATCGGAAAACCGTAGGTGTCATACAGCTTGAATATCACTTCGCCAGGAATCACGCTTCCCTGAAGATCAGCCAGATCCTGCTCGAGGATCCTCAGACCTTGCTCCAGCGTCTTGGCGAACTGCTCCTCTTCGGTTTTCAGCACGCGCTCTATGTGCGCCTGCTGGGTTTTCAGCTCGGAGAAAGCGTCACCCATCTCAGCCACCAGCGCGGCGACGATCTTGTGAAAGAAGCTGCCCTTGGCTCCGAGTTTGTTGCCATGGCGGCAGGCGCGGCGAACGATGCGGCGAAGCACATAGCCGCGTCCTTCATTGGATGGCGTCACGCCGTCGGCAATCAGGAAGCCACAAGAGCGGATGTGGTCAGCAACCACCTTGAGCGAAGCCTGACCCTCATTACCGCAACCGATGGCCTGAGCGGCGGCATTCAGCAAGCTCTGGAAGAGGTCGATCTCGTAGTTCGAGTTGACGTGTTGCAGCACCGCACTGATGCGCTCCAGGCCCATACCGGTGTCGACACTCGGCGCCGGCAGCGGATGCATCACGCCATCTGCGGTGCGATTGAATTGCATGAAGACGTTATTCCAGATCTCGATGTAACGGTCGCCATCTTCTTCTGGCGAACCCGGCGGGCCACCCCAGATATGTTCACCATGGTCGAAGAAGATCTCGGTACAGGGACCGCAGGGTCCGGTATCACCCATTGCCCAGAAGTTGTCAGACGCGTACGGCGCCCCCTTGTTATCACCGATTCGAACCATGCGCTCGGCCGGCACGCCCACCTCTTTTGTCCAGATGTCATAGGCTTCGTCATCGCTGGCGTAGACGGTGACCCAGAGCTTTTCTTTCGGCAGGCTCAGCCATTTATCGGACGTCAAAAACTCCCAGGCGAAGGTGATCGCGTCGCGCTTGAAATAGTCGCCAAAACTGAAGTTGCCGAGCATCTCGAAGAAGGTGTGATGGCGTGCGGTATAGCCGACGTTCTCCAGGTCGTTGTGCTTGCCGCCGGCGCGTACGCATTTCTGGCTGGTGGTGGCGCGGGTATAGGCGCGCTTTTCCAGCCCGAGGAAGCAGTCTTTGAACTGATTCATGCCGGCGTTGGTAAACAGCAGTGTCGGATCGTTCGCGGGAATCAGCGAACTGGAGGCCACGCGAGTGTGGCCCTTCTCTTCGAAGAAGCGGAGGAAGGCTTCACGGATTTCTGCGCTTTTCATAGATCTCTTCCAGAGGACTGCGGCCGAACGGCTGCAAAACGACGCGGCGAGGCGGCACCGGGAGCCGGTTCACAGCTACCCAAACGGATAGCCGGCAAAGGGCCGCATTATATCGGCCCTGTGCCGCACGCATAGAGGATAAATAAGATTGAATCAAGCTATTCGACAGCGATTCGAACCTATGCTTTCAGGAATGCTGCAAAGCTCTCGAGAATCGGATCGACATGCTCTGGCAGCACGTTCAAATGCGTCACCAACCGCAGCCGAGGCGCCGCAGTGATGACGATGCCGCGCTCGGCGCAGAACGCTTTCAGCGACGTCGCGCGGTCACCCATATCGACGTAGACCATATTGGTCTGGACTGGCTCGACGCGATAGCCCAGCGCTCGCAGTCCCTCGGCGATGTCGTTGGCGCGCTGGTGATCGTCTGCCAAACGTTGGACCTGATGATCCAAAGCGTAGAGGCCTGCCGCGGCCAGCACTCCGGCCTGGCGCATGCCGCCGCCAACCATCTTGCGCAATCGCCGTGCCTTGGCAACAAAGGACTCATCACCACAGAGCACCGAACCGACAGGCGCCCCCAGGCCTTTTGACAGACACACCGACACCGAATCGAAGTGGCGCCCTATCTCACCAGCCGTGCAACCCAGCTTGACCACCGCGTTGAACAAGCGAGCCCCGTCTAGATGAAGTGCAAGCCCACGTTCATGCGTGAACGCTCTTGCCTCAGCCAGGTAGGCGAGCGGCAGGACCTTGCCGTGCATCGTGTTTTCAAGCGCCAGCAAACGCGTGCGGGCGAAATGAAAGTCGTCCGGCTTGATCGCCGCCGCGACGCGCGCCAGATCCAACGAGCCATCCGGCTCCATCTCGATCGGCTGCGGCTGGATCGAGCCAAGCACTGCAGCACCGCCGGCTTCGTACTTGTAGGCGTGCGCCAACTGCCCAGCGATGTACTCATCGCCCCGTTCACAATGCGCCATCAGCGCCAACAAATTGCTCATGGTTCCGCTGGGCACAAACAATCCAGCCTGTAAACCCAGCTGCGCCGCCAACGTCTGTTCCAGCTGGCGGACCGTCGGATCCTCGCCATACACATCATCGCCAGTGGTTGCACCCAGCATGGCGTCGCGCATGCCCAAGGTCGGCTGGGTGACTGTATCACTCCTAAGATCAATCAGACTCATCACAGGGTCCTTGCTCGAATGGATTCATCACCAAGACAGGCACCGCCTACGCACCACCCCGCCCCTAGCGCAACAACCGGCTATCAAGAACCTTCGATCCGCCACCCAGCATGGTTTCAGTGATGTTGATGAAGTCGTCAGTGGTTACCCGATCCAGTCGCATCAAACCCCGCGCAACATCATCGAGCGAGTGGCGTCCTTTGCTGCGCTGGCGGATCTCCCGATCGAGTTCCTGCAGCAGAAGCACGGCTCTGGCTGTGACCGGACCACTGGATCGCTCGGTTCGCAGGCTATCGACCTTGCGGCTCCATTCAGTCAGATGCTCTCGAACCGCCTGGTAGCGATCCTCGCTCATGCCACCGGCGCGGCGCATAAGCTCGATCGCGTAATACTCGGCCAGCCCTTCGCTTATCCAGTCACTGCGATCGGCATCGGAGATTCGACTGAACACGTGCACCAGCTCATGCACCAGCGAACTGGTGCCGTTCTCGCTGACCAGTGGACGGTCGGCGTGCATGAACAGCGAATTGGGGCCAGACAAACCGCCTCTCCACATCGGGTCGCCGGCCCCCACAACCAGCAGCTTCTCAGGATCCCGGGGGAATACGTTCTGCATTTCGGGCCAGACGAAGGTCAGTAGCGTAAGGATGTCCATCCTGCGCATCCCTTCGCCCACCGGGGCAGAAACCGCCACGTCGGTTTCACCGAGTCGGGCCCGGCGACTGCCAAGCTTGCCGGCGAGGATCCATCCGGTCGGGCGATCGAACAGGCGCTCGGGATTGTCGATGCGAAAGCGATTCTTCCCGATACGTGGCCAACCGGTCTCGACGCTCTTCCAGCCGCTGGGTAGTTCGAACTGCAGCCGAGAAACCAGTCTGACTCCGTCCTGCTGATCAAGGCGACCGGCGGGCACCAGATCGTCTCCGCGCAGTAATGTCCAGTCATCCGTCATCCGCGCATCGAAGCGGCCACTTTTGCGCTGATGACTGACCTTAACCTCATAACTCAAATGTGCTTTGCCAGGCCCTGGCCGCCAGACTCCGCGTCCACCCTTTTCCTCCCAGCTGCTTTCGCTGTTGGTCTGGAAATCGCTATAGAGCTGTTCCTTGCCAAGATTCAGATCTAGAAATTTAACCGCGCCGCCGTCTTCGAGGGCGAGCTCCACTTCCGCAATGCCCTGCTCGGGAACGAACTTGACGGTGTAGTCCAGGTCGACCCGCTTGGCCGCCTGAAGTGGCGCAACGAACGAAAGCAACAGAACGGCAAGCAGCGGTAACTGACGGCGGGACATCGAGCGGCTCCAGATTGGGTTCAGTGCTATGACGACGCGGACTGAGGTAGATTCAACCGGCCCGGAATATCAGATGATCTTCCCAGTCCTCATCAGCCACAGAGCCCTCGGTAATCATGCGGCCCGATTGAGAAATCCGCTCGGCATGCACGGCATCTGGATCGCCACACACCAGATGATGCCAAAGCGGTAGATCCTTACCTTCGGCTACGAGCCGGTAGCCACAGGTAGGCGGCAGCCATTTGAATTGCGCAGCGTCCACCGCTGTCAGTTGGACGCAGTCAGGGACACTGGCGCGGCGGTTGGGATAGTCGGTGCAACGGCAGCTTTTCAGATCGAGCAGTTTGCAGGCGATACGGGTGTAGTAAACGCTTCCATCCTCTTCATCCTCAAGCTTTTGCAGACAGCAAAGACCACAGCCATCGCAAAGCGACTCCCACTCGGCTGAGTCCAGCTCGGCCAGAGTCTTGCGCATCCAGAAGGGTTCGACTTTTGCTGCCATGAATAGCCATCTCGGAAACTTGCGAGTCTAGCCGGCAGCAGACGGCCGGCCAATAGCAAAGGGCCTGCCGGTAGACCAACGACATGCAAGGCCGTCTTTGACTACTAAGACGGCCCTCGCACCGTCAACTTTTGTCCAGCAAATCCCGGTGACTCCGCATTTGCTCGAGCATCCGCTCCATCTGCTGGATGCGCAGGTCCAGCATTTCCTTGGAAGGCTGCATGCCCATCATACGACCGCCGCTCATCCCGCCCTGCATGGCCTTACCTCCAGACTTGCCCATGCCGGCACCCGCCCCACCCATCGGGCAGCCATCCATCATGCCGAACCCTGACTGCATGCTCTGCCAGTGCTGATCGCGAAGCTTTTGCCTCTCATCAGGTGTCTTTGCATTCTCCCAAGCCTGACGGTACTCCTGCATCTTCTGCCAGTGTTGCTGCCAAGCTTGCTCATCATAGTCTGGCGCAGGCTGAGCCTGAGCTGTCATTACCAGACCAGTCAGAACAGGAACAATAATCCAAGAGCGAATGTTCATGAGCCATCTCCGTTTTGTTGATGTCATCTGAGCATAGGCCCGCCCCTGCTATTGTTTCTTGTCGCTCGTCAGTAACGCGTACGGTTTACATCGGGTCGTTTCTGCGCAAAAGCTCTTCAGGCAGGTGCTCGATATAGTCATCCTCAGGCGGTGGCATTTGCAGGTGATAACCCTGTTTCTCGAGGTTATCGAGCACCGTCGCGATGTCCTCCTGCGCCAGCTTGCGTTCAGGCGTAAGGACGATATCGAAGGCAAGCTGCGGCGGACCGAAAGCGGCAAGCAAAGCTTCCGGCACCCGGGCGAGCGCTTCGCTGCGCTCGACGTACAGGTACATTCCTTTTTTACGCGGGCTTCTATAGATGGAGCAGATGCGTTTCATGATTTCTCTTCCAGCACGTCGAGAAGGGCTTGCCCCATTCGTTCGCGGCGCCAACCGCGCAGCGACTCAGGCAACTGATAAGGACCGTCGGGATATCCGGATTTCAACAAGGCTTCCAGCACCTTCTTGCGCAGCATCAATTCCGGCGCGATGTTCATGGCTTGGGCTTCGCGCTGACCGACAGTACGCAATTTTTTCAGCAGCGCCGACGCGTCGAGTGGCAATGGCTCCGGTAAAGATTCAGGCCAGTCCTGCTCGGGCGTCGCAGCGGCAGTACGGATCAGCTCGAGTAACGCCTCGCCATCCTGGCGTACCGTTCGCGGGTGCATGTCATCGATACGCGCCAGGCTTACCAGATCGGTTGGCTGGGTGCGGGCCAGTGGCCACAAGCTGTGTTCACGCAATACGCGATTACGGGGTTGGTTACGTGCACGCGCCTGCCGCTCACGCCAGGCCGTCAAGACTCGCAACACCGCCAGCTGACGCGGCTTCAAGCGCCAGGCCTGCTTGACGTCACGATAGGCTTCATCCGGATCGGTCTCGCGCTGGAGATTGGCGACCAACTCGGCGCCGTCTTCCATGACCCAGGCACGCTTCTCATCGGACAGCTTCGGCAGCAGGGCCTCGTACAGCTCAGCCAGATGCTGGGCGTCTTCGGCTGCATAGCGCACCTGCATCTCGCTCAAGGGTCGCTGAAGCCAATCGGAGCGCGTCTCACCCTTGGGCAGCTCGATGTTCAGCACGCTCTGCACCAACCGCGAGTAGCCCATGGAAAAACCGATATTCAGATAGCCAGCAGCCAGCTGCGTATCGAACAACGGCACCGGAAGGCTACCGGTCAACCGCCAGAGCACTTCCAGATCTTCACTGCACGCATGCAAGACTTTCACGACCGTCGGATCCGTCAGCAGACCGGCAAAAGCAGCCCAATCGGTAATCAGCAATGGATCGATCAGATAGGCACAACGTCCATCACCCACCTGCAGCAGCGCGGCGATCGGGTAGAAGGTATCGACCCGCATAAACTCCGTATCCACTGCTATATAAGGCAGCTGGCGCCATTCGGCACACAGGCGGGTCAGTTGCGCATCATCCAGCACCCATTGAGTTTCGATGGCCACTAGGCCCTCCTTGTTGTCCGATGTTACGACCGACGAGCGGGCGAAAAGGCACGCAGTATATATCGCGCCCCCCAACTCCAGCGCTTTGATCGCCGTGTCCGCCTGCGTGATAACGTTTCCCCCGAATTCGAACGGAGCCCTGCCATGCCGCTTGCTCAACTGATCGACACTGCGGGACTGACCGCACGCCTTTCGCAGCCGAATCTGTGCATTTTCGATTGCCGATTCGCCCTTGAAGACCCTGAATACGGGAGGCGTAGCTACGAACAGGCGCATATTCCCGGTGCGCGCTTTCTTGATCTGGAAAACGACCTGTCAGGCCCGGTTGTCCGCGGCCAGACCGGTCGACACCCGTTGCCGCAGCCGGGGCAGTTGGTTGCGCGACTCCGCGCGGCAGGCCTGAATGATGACAGCGAAGTCGTGATCTACGACGACGGCCCCGGCGCATTTGCCGCAAGGGCATGGTGGCTGCTGGCATGGCTGGGCAAACGCAGCGGTGTGTATTTGCTGGATGGTGGATTCAAAGCCTGGCGTGATGCCAGCGGGCCGGTAACTGGAGAACCGGCCAACGCTCAGCCCGGCCAGTTCAACGGGACTCCCGACGACCTTTTGCTGGTTTCCACGCAACAGCTGGCAAAACGCCTCGGGCAGCCTGGTCTGACCTTATTCGATGCGCGTGCCCTGCCTCGCTTTCTTGGCGAACAAGAGCCTATCGATCCTGTGGCTGGGCATATTCCTGGTGCTCGCTGTGTGCCGTTTACCGAAAACCTTGATGCCGCCGGATATTTTCTCTCCCCCGAACAGCTGCGTTCACGATTCGACCGGCACCTGGCCGACCAGCCAGCAGATGATCTGGTGGCCTATTGCGGATCTGGCGTGACGGCCTGCCATAACCTGTTTGCCCTCTGCCTGGCCGGCTACCCGCTGGCCAAACTGTACCCAGGTTCCTGGAGCGAATGGATCACCGATCCACAACGACCTATCGGCTGATCCAGGCGATCAAACGCGACTGATCGGTCAGCTTCAGCCCAGCGGGTTTTATCGGCAATTCGACCTTTTATCGGCGCCGATCGTCGTTCTTTACGAAAAATTGCACTCTTTCGTTTGCGACAGATCAGAGAAGCTTGGTAGGGTCCGAGCCGCTTTTTCCCCTGGAGTACAACAATGAAAAAAACATGGTTGAAGACCGCGATTGCAGTAGCCGTAGGCGCCCTTTCGACTCAGGTCACGGCTGCCGGCTTCGCGCTAAACGAACAAAGCATCAGCGGCATGGGCACCTCATTTGCCGGTCGCTCTTCTTCTGCTGAAGACGCCGCCACCGTCTATGGCAACCCAGCTGGCATGGCTCGTCTGACCCGCGAGCAGACCACAGTCGGCATCGCGGCCATCAATGCCAACACCGATATTTCCGATGCCACGGGCTCCTTTAGCGCTGGGGGTGGCCTTCTCCAGGGCCCGACTACGGGAAGCAATGACGGCGATATCGTTCCGTTCACTGCCGTACCCATGGGTTATTACGTCAAACCAATTGATGACAAATGGGCTATCGGTGTCGGCCTCTATGTGCCATACGGTGTCATTACCGACTACGAAAGCGGCTTTCAGGGCCGATACTTCGGCGATTACAGCGAAGTCCGTGTGATAACGGTTCAACCCACCGTGAGCTACCGCTTCAATGAGAAGCTGTCTGTCGGCTTTGGCCCAACGATCAACCGGGTCAACGGTGAGTTGCAGAGCGCTTCACCCAACGCAGCACAATTGGGCGGATCTGATGGCCGGGTCAAAGTGACGGGTGACGACACAGCCGTTGGCTTCAACGTCGGCGTCCTCTACGAGTTCAGCCCTAGCACCCGCGCCGGCGTGACCTACCGTTCCAAAGTTGAATACACGCTGGAGGGCGATACAAAAATCACGGGGACTGGCTTTGGCGCTGCTTCTGGAACCAAGTACGACGCATCGCTCGACCTGACCACTCCAGAGACGATCGATTTCTCTCTTACGCACGAACTCAACGACGCCTGGACGGTTTACGCTGGCGCCATGTTGACACGGTGGAGTCGCTTCGAATCGATCACTATTGATAATGATGGTGTTCCAGCTCTGTTACAAGGCAGTCTTGCACCTATCGTCGAAGAGCAAGATTGGCACGATACCTGGTCTTACGCATTAGGCGCTGCCTACAAGCTGAACGATCAGTGGACGCTGCGTTCAGGTGTCGCACTGGATCAAAGCCCAACCAACAACACCCATCGTTCACCACGCATCCCAAGCGGTGATCGCACAGCGGTGAGTTTCGGAGTTGCCTGGAGCCCAAGCGATGACGTCACCGTTGACTTGGCGTACTCCTATCTTTGGGAAGAGAGCGTCGAGGTTAATCGCAGCAGGGATTATGCAGGCGGTGCGCTGACCCAAAACTACAACTCCACCTACGAAAACAGCGCCCACGGCTTCGGCGCAGGCTTGACCTACCGCTTCTAATGCACCTCGCCCCGACCACTCGGTCGGGGCACCCCTTCCGCTACTCGGCCAACGCCTTCTCTACTGCACCGATCAGTTCTGGATCGTCCGGCTCGACTTTGCTCGAGAAGTAGTCGACCACTTTGCCGTTGCGATCGACCACATATTTATAAAAATTCCAGCGCGGCGCCCCACCGGCCTGCTCGGCCAACTGCCGAAACAGTGGTATCGCATCGCTGCCGCGCACTGACTGAGTCTCAGCCATAGGGAAGGTCACCCCGTAATTTACATAGCAAACCTCAGCCGTCTCTGCCGCATCGTCTGACTCCTGAAAGAAATCATCGGACGGCACGCCAAGAATCATCAACCCATCATCTTTGTAGCGCTGATACAGCACCTCCAGACCCTTGAACTGCGGTGCGAAGCCACAAAAGCTGGCGGTGTTGACCACGACCAACGCCTTACCCTGAAACTGCTCGCACAGGTCGATGGTTTCCTTTGATCGCAGCTTCGGAAGTTCATGCTGCAGCAATGCCGGGCACTGTTCGGCAACTGCGGGACCAGACAACAGGAGCAACGCAAGTGAGGCGGCAACCCATTCAATTTTCATAACGAAGCTCCAAAAACGGAATCGAGGCCACGCTACTCCCGAGTCCCGTCACGAGCAATGGCCGCCCAACCGCAATAACTGAGGCCAACGCGATTGCGCTATATACAAACCTATATAGCGATTGCCAAAATGACCGCTCCTTATGGGAGGCAGACATGAGCGATCCGAGACAATTCGAGCCGTTGCGCATAGACGGGCAGCTCTGGTTCAACCGTGGCGAGAAGGGCTATCTCGGTGGCAAGCGCATCGAGCTGCTCGAACAGATCGAAGCGACGGGCTCGATCAGTCGCGCCGCCAAGGCCATCAAGCTCAGCTACAAGGCGGCCTGGGATGCGGTGGATGCCATGAACAATCTGTCCGAGCGCCCGCTGGTCATACGCTCAGCGGGCGGCACCAAGGGCGGCGGGACGCAACTGACAGAATTCGGTCGGGAAATGCTGCATATCTGGCAGCGCATGCAACACGAGTACGAACGCTTCCTGGCGCAGGTCGCCCAGGGTATCGATGGGTTCGAGGATTTCGACAAACTGCTCAGGGCAATCGCCATGAAAACCAGCGCACGCAACCAGTTTCGGGGCCGCATTACCCAGGTCGAACGAGGCGCGGTGAACGGCAGCGTCAGCCTGGATATCGGCGACGGACAAACGATGACCGCGACGCTGACCAACGACAGTATCGACGAGCTTCAGCTGGCACCGGGCAAGATCGCCATGGCGCTGGTCAAAGCCAGCTTTGTCCTGCTGTCACCTGATCCCGACGTGAAGATCAGCGCCCGCAATCGCCTGAGCGGAACCATCGGCACCATCACGCCTGGCGCGGTCAGCTGCGAGGTCAAGCTGCTACTTTCCGGCAACCGAACGCTGGGGGCAGTCATCACCAATGAAAGCACCGAAGCGCTCGGATTGGCCGTCGGTCAGCCCTGTACGGCGCTGATCAAAGCCTCTCACGTAATCATCGCGGTAGATTGATGAGCATGATGAATCGTATGCGTATGACCCTAGTCGCAGCGCTGGCTGCACTTACGTCTTTGATCGGCCATGCCGATGAAATCCAGGTCGCGGTGGCGTCGAATTTCACCGCGCCCATGCGCGTCATCACTGAACAGTTCGAACGCGACACCGGCCATAAGGTACTGCTGTCCTTCGGCTCGACTGGAAAGCTCTACGCGCAGATTCGTAACGGTGCGCCTTTCTCGATACTGCTGGCAGCGGATGAACAGATTCCAGCCAGGCTGGAAGACGAAGGGTTGGGTGTTGCTGGAAGCCGCTTCACCTACGCCATCGGTACATTGGTGTTGTGGTCAGCGAATGAAGGTTATGTCGACAATCAGGGCAAGGTGCTTACCCATCAGGCATATCGTTACCTCGCGATCGCCAACCCAAAAACCGCACCCTACGGCGCCGCAGCGATGGCGACGCTGACAAAGCTGGGTCTTGCCGATTCGGTCAGGGGCAAGCTGGTGCAAGGCGAAAACATTGCACAAACCCATCAATTCGTCGCCAGCGGCAACGCCGAACTCGGCTTCGTCGCGCTCTCTCAGGTAATCGAAAGCGGTGAAATCCGGCAGGGGTCCGGCTGGGTTGTACCCGCCACCTATCATCCATCGATTCGCCAGGACGCTCTGCTGCTGACCAAAGGTCGCGACAACCCGGCGGCGCTCGCACTGCTCGATTACCTGCGAAGCGCAAAGGCAACCGAGGTGATCAACGCCTACGGTTATGGTCGGTAGGTGATGGTACTGCCCGCCCTGGATGACGCCAGTCTTTCGGCGATCTGGCTGACGCTCAAACTCGCCAGCATCACCACCGTTCTGCTGTTACTACTCGGAACCCCCGTCGCATGGTGGCTGGCGAGGACCCGCTCACGCCTGAAAGGCCCCATTGGCGCCGTGGTGGCGCTCCCCCTCGTACTTCCACCCAGTGTGCTCGGCTTCTATCTGCTGGTAGCGATGGGCCCCAATGGTCCCGTTGGGCAACTGACCCAAACGCTCGGTCTGGGCGTCCTGCCGTTCACCTTTGCCGGCCTGGTCGTGGGCTCGGTTTTCTACTCGATGCCCTTCGTGGTGCAACCATTGCAGAACGCCTTCGAAGCGATTGGCGAACGTCCATTGGAAGCCGCAGCAACCTTGCGTGCGGGCCCGCTGGACACCTTCTTCACCGTCGTATTGCCACTGGCACGGCCAGGTTTCGTAACGGCCAGCATTCTCGGCTTCGCCCATACGGTGGGCGAGTTTGGTGTCGTGCTGATGATCGGCGGGAACATCCCCGAGAAAACCCGCGTGTTGTCCGTACAGATCTACGATCACGTCGAAGCCTTGGAATACACCCAGGCGCACTGGCTTGCCGGCGGGATGCTGCTGTTTTCCTTTCTGGTGCTACTCATTCTCTATGCAAGCCCGCTGCGGCAGGGGTGGCGCGGATGAACAACAACCTGAGCGGGATACATGCACAGCTGCGTCTGGCCCATCCAGGCTTCGCTCTCGAGGTGGACGTCAACCTACCGGGCCGTGGTGTCAGCGCCCTGTTCGGCCCCTCGGGCTCGGGCAAGACCAGTTGCTTGCGCTGCATCGCAGGGCTCGAGCGCAGCAGCACCGGAATACTGGTGGTCAATGGTGACTGCTGGCAAGACTCGAGCCGCCAGTGGTTCGTGCCACCGCACCAGCGCCCGATTGGTTACGTGTTTCAGGATGCCAATCTGTTCGCCCATCTGTCCGTCAAAGGCAATCTCGAATTCGGCATGAAGCGCGCCCCATCACAGGACCGGCGTGTTGTCTGGGAACAGGCTGTCGAACTGCTTGGCATTGAGCATCTTCTGGATCGCATGCCAGAGCGACTTTCCGGTGGCGAGCGACAACGGGTCGGCATTGCACGTGCACTGCTGACCAGCCCCCGTCTGCTGCTGATGGACGAGCCGCTGGCTGCCCTCGACGTGAAGCGCAAACAGGAAATCCTGCCGTACCTCGAACGTTTGCACGACGAGCTGGAGATACCGCTGCTTTATGTCAGCCACGCACCAGACGAAGTGGCGCGACTGGCTGATCACCTGGTTCTGCTCGATGAGGGCCAGGTCGTTGCGCAGGGGCCGCTGCACGAAACCCTCGCCCGCCTCGATCTACCGACTGCGTTCGGTGAGGATGCAGGCGTCGTCATCGAATCGGAAATTGCCGGGCACGACATCAATTACCACCTCACTCGCCTGACGTTTCAGGGCGGTAACGTCCTGGTGGCACAACGAAGCGAAGCGGTCGGTCATCGGCTGCGCTTTCGCGTCCATGCGCGGGATGTCAGCTTGACGCTGGAACGTGCGGAAGGCACCAGCATCAGCAACCTGCTACCGGTGCGGGTTGCTGAAGTGGTCTCCGCCGATACGCCAGCCCATGTTCTGGTTCGCCTGGACGCGCAAGGCACACCACTGCTGGCGCGCATTACGCGGCGTTCGGCCGATCAGCTCGGGGTTACCGAGGGCAAGGCGCTCTGGGCGCAGATCAAGACAGTCGCATTGCTGGGCTGAGCGTCCGCCCTAGCCCAGCAGCGCCAAGCCGACCAGCACCGCACACTCCACCAGCTCCAACAACGCACCAGCAGTGTCACCCGTGGTACCGCCCAACCGCTGAACCAGGGCGCGGCGCACCAGCAATCCCACGCAAGCGGCAACGGCCAGCGCAACCCAACCACCAGCACCCATCAGGACGCCACCGAGCACAATCAGCCCCAACACCAGCCGCGCTTCTGATCGCGGCATGTGCTCGGCCAGGGCCTGGCCCAAACCGCCGGGCCGCACGTAGGGTGTAGTCAGAAACAACCCCAACATCGCGCTTCGCCCTACCAGCGGCACCGCCAAAATCACCCATGGGTTGCCTTGCGCAAGCAGGGTCCATAAGGCGACGAATTTCAGCAGCAGGACTAACACCAGCACGGCGACCGCAACCGGGCCGCTGCAGGGGTCTTTCATGATCGCCAGGGTTCGCTCCCGGTCGCCGAAGCCGCCCAGCCAAGCATCCGCACTGTCGGCGAGGCCGTCGAGGTGCAGCGCACCGGTGAGCCAAACCCACGCGGCCAACAGTAAAGCGGCCTTCAAGGGCGGCGCCGCATTGCCGAGAGCCATGCCGAGCAAAAAGAGCATGCCGCCGAGCAGCAACCCCACCAGCGGGTAATACAGCAGCGACCTGCCGATCTGCTGCGGCTCGGGCATGCCGCGCAGCCGTACCGGGAGGCAGGTGAGAAACTGCAGCGCGATCAGAAAGGCCTGCATCGTTCTTCCAGCCAGAGCGTGGCGTCGGCGAACCCGGTTCTCAGCCCGAACAATGCCCCATGACTGACCTCAACCTGCAGCAGACATTCGCGCGGGAACCCACGCGCCTGCGCCAGGAGCAGCCGCATCACGCCCGCGTGCGTGATCAGCAATACGCGTTCGCCTGCGCATCGATCGGTCAGCCGCTCGATTGCTGCCAGCACGCGGGCCTCGAAGTCAGCGACGGGCTCCGCCCCGGGAGGAGTGAAGCCGTACGGGTCGCTCCAGAAGCGGCCCAGGGCTTCGCTCTGATCCACCATCAGGTCCGCAGCGGTGCGCCCTTCCCAATCGCCGAAGTCCAGTTCGCGAAGGTCGGGTTCAAGTTCGAGCTCAAGTGACCGTTGCTCGGCGAGCTCAGCTGCGAAATCCGCGCAGCGGCGCAGGGGTGAACTGATGATGCGGTCCCAGGGCCCGGCGGCGACAACGGCTGCTCGCAACTGCTGCCAACCTGTTGCGGTGAGGGCATCATCCAGCCGCCCGCGAAAACCGCCGCCGGCTTCGGTTTCACCGTGACGCAGCAACTCCAGCTGCACGCTCATGAGTGTTTCACCGCAACGGCGGCTTCTTCGAATGTGGCCATACCGTCGTGCAGCGCACAGGCCATCCGGAGCAGCGGAACCGCCAACGCCGCGCCGCTGCCCTCGCCCAGACGCAGGCCAAGGTCGAGCAACGGCTGAGCATCCAATGCGCCGAGCACAGCGACATGGCCTGGCTCAGCCGAGCGGTGGGCGAACAGCAGCCAGTCACGACAGGCTGGGTTCAGACGCACCGCACACAGCGCCGCCACACTGCAGATAAAGCCGTCGACCAGCACAACGATGCCTTGCTGCGCGCACGCTAAATAGGCCCCAGTGAGCGCAGCGAGTTCGAAACCACCGAGCCGCTGCATCCAGCCGAGGGTGCCGTGCGATCCCGCGTGCAGCGCCAGTGCCCGCTCGATGACTACACGCTTACGCGCCACTCCAGCCTCGTCCAAGCCGGTGCCTGGCCCCGCCAATTCGTGCGGCGCGCAACCCAGCAAAGCGCAGGCCAGCGCGGCCGCAGTAGTGGTATTGCCGATGCCCATCTCGCCACCAATGAACAGCTCGCTCCGCTGCTGTTGCGCCCGCAGCACGCTGTCGCGCCCGGCCTGCATGGCGAGCTGGCAGGTCTCGGCACTCATCGCCGATTCCTTGGCGAAATTGCGGGTGCCCGGCCCCAGCGAAAGATGGCGCACCCGAGGCAACGACAACGCAACCGCCGTGCCCAAATCAACCACTTCCAGGGTCGCCTCGAGCTGCTTCGCCAGCACACTGATCGCTGCTCCACCGTTGACGAAGTTGGCAAGCATCTGCCCAGTCACCGATTGCGGGAACGCCGAGACGCCTTCTTCGGCAACGCCATGATCACCCGCAAAAATGGCGATGAAAACGTGCTCCGCTGACGGACGAGCGCGACCCTGCAAAGCCGCCAACTGCGGCACTACCGCTTCGATACGTCCCAGCGAACCCGCAGGCTTGGTCAACAGGGCATCGCGCTGGCGTGCCGCCTGGCGTGCCGCTTCATCCGGTACCCGGCAGGGTTCCAGCCACCATTGCTTGTTCAAAGCGCCGCTCCTTTCAGGGTCATTGGCAAACCCGCCACGGTAAACACCACGCGCTGACAACGCTCGGCGAGGGCCTGGTGCAACAGGCCCGCCTCATCGACATATCGGCGAGTCAACTCCCCCAGCGGCACCACGCCCAGCCCTGTTTCGTTACTGACCAATAGCACCCGCCCCGGTAGGTCAGCGAGGCACTCAAGCAAGGCCTCACGTTCTTCCGTCAGGCGAACCTGGTCGTCCAGCATCAGCAGATTGGTCAGCCAAAGCGTCAGGCAGTCCACTAGCAGGCAGCGGTCCGCACGGGTGTGTTCACGCAGGACAGATGCCAGCGTCAGCGGTTCTTCAATCAAGGCCCAGCTGGCGGGGCGCCGGGCACGGTGATGAGCGATGCGTTCGTTCATCTCGCCATCCAATGGCTGGCTCGTGGCGATATAGGTAACCGCCAGGCCACTTTCAACCGCAAGCCGCTCGGCCAAACGACTCTTGCCGGACCGCGCGCCGCCGAGGATAAGTTCGATCATGCATCCGTCTCCGTTGGTAGGCCGCAAAGCGTCAGCAGTCGCCCGACATCCAAGTGCTTCTCGACCAGGTCCGCCAGACGTTCGATGTCGCGTTCTCGCAATGCCTGGTAGTCGACCCGCTGCGGCCTCTCCAGCCCCGCCCAGCGCAACAGCGCCTCGCAGGCAGCTGGTGACTCGAACAGGCCGTGGAGGTAGGTGCCGATCACCTGACCGTCCTCGCTGATAGCACCATCCGGGCGGCCATCGTCGAGTCGTACGGCGGCACGCTCCAGTGCCGGTCCGTCACTGATACCTGCGTGAATCTCGTAGCCGCTGATCTCGACGTCATCGATTCCCAGTCGTCCATGCACGTTCCGCAGCTGCTTGTGGGCAGCCAGCGTTGTGGAAAACCGAAGCAATCCCAACCCGTCGCTCTGCCCTGCTGGCCCTTCCAGGCCAAGCGGATCAGCAATGCATTCGCCGAGCATTTGCAGTCCGCCGCAGATTCCGAGCAGCTTGCCGCCGTAACGCAGATGCCGCTGTATCGCCGATTCCCAACCTTGCTCGCGCAGCCAGGCAAGATCCGCCCGCACGCTTTTAGAGCCCGGCAGGATAATCAGATCGGCAGGCGGCACTGCTTGTCCGGGCCCAACAAAGCAGAGATCAACCTGAGGATGCAAACGCAGCGGATCGAAGTCGGTGTGATTGCTGATTCGCGGCAGCACCGGCACCACGACCTTCAAGGTCTGCTTGTTCTTCGCGGACTGACGCACGTCGACGGCGTCCTCTGCTTCGAGGTGGAAATCCATAAGGTACGGCAGCACCCCGAGAACGGGCTTGCCTGTACGCTGTTCGAGCCAGTCGAGGCCCGGCTGCAGTAGGGCAATATCGCCGCGAAAACGGTTGATCACGAAACCTTTGACCCGCGCCTGCTCACTGGGGCTGAGCAATTCCAGCGTGCCGACCAAGTGCGCGAACACGCCGCCCTTGTCGATATCGGCGATCAGGATCACCGGGCAGTCGACCGCTTCGGCGAAGCCCATGTTGGCGATATCGTTGGCGCGCAGATTGATCTCGGCCGGCGAACCCGCGCCTTCGACCATCACCACCTGATAGGCATCGCGCAGGCGCCGGTGCGAAGCCAGCACCGCCTCCATCGCCACGCGCTTATAGTCGTGGTAGGCCACGGCATCCATGTTGCTGACGGCGCGACCGTGGATGATCACCTGCGCACCGACATCGCTGTTGGGCTTGAGCAGGATGGGATTCATGTCGGTATGCGGCGGCAATCCTGCGGCCTGGGCCTGCACCGCTTGTGCGCGGCCGATCTCGCCGCCGTCAGCGGTTACCGCACTGTTCAGTGCCATGTTCTGCGGCTTGAACGGCACGACGGCGACACCTTGGCGCTTGAGCCAGCGACACAGCGCGGTCACCAAGGTGCTCTTGCCGGCATCGGAGGTTGTGCCCTGAACCATCAAGGTGCTCATGCGCTCAACGCCTGATAATTGCTCAGCGCCCGCGTCAGCCTCGCCCATCCCGCTTCGTCTGCCGGCAGCCCGAAGCGCACACTCGGCGGATGTAGAAAGCGGCGCACCAGAATGCCCTGGCAGGCTAGAAACTCGCGGAGCATCGTCGCCTCCTCCGTTACAACCCAGTGGAAAAGCCCGCAGCCGCCGGCAGGTGACAACCCGTGCTCTGAGAGCAGCTGGGCGAGACGCGCGCTGTCGCCGAGCAAGCGCTCGCGTTGACGACGCTGCCCGTCGCGATCGGCAAGCAATACGCTGCCAATGAAGCGTGACGGGCCGGCAATCGGCCATGGCCCGAGTGCATCGCTCAGCACAGACAGCAAACTCTGTTCCGCCAGCACGAACCCGAGCCGCGCACCGGCCATACCAAAAAATTTGCCGAACGAACGCAGCACAATCAGCCCCGGCAAATGGCTATGGGGCGCCAGGCTGTGAGACGGGGTCGGATCCATGAACGCTTCGTCAACGATCAACCAGCCGCCACGCTCGGCAAGACGGCCATGCCAGGCGAGCAGTTGCTCCGGCGGTAAAAGCCGGCCGGTGGGGTTGTTGGGATTGACCACGACCAGCACGTCAAGCCCATCGAGCGCCCGCGGCACACTGCCCTCGCTGAATTCGCTGAGACGATGTCCTTCGCGGCGCCAGGCCTCGGCATGTTCCGCATAACAGGGCGAGACGATTCCGACCTGCAATGGCCTGCGCAAGCGCGGCAACATCTGGATCGCAGCCTGAGAGCCAGCCACTGGCAACAGCGAGGCGGCACCAAAATAGCCCTGCGCAGCTGTCTCCAGTTCGTCTTCGGTTTCCGGCAGGCGTAGCCAGGCTTCGGTGGGAATGGCTGGCAGATCGAAACCGTATGGCGCAATGCCGGTAGATAGATCCAGCCAGTCGTGCAGCGGTATATCAAAGTGCTCGGCCGCCCTACGCAGTTTTCCGCCGTGCTCAAGCATCCAGCCAGCCTCCAAGCAGCAATGCCAGCAACCAAAGACCGACGCCGGCCCAGACCATGTCCAGTGCGCGCTCGATATCTCGAGCCTGAGGCGCTTCGCCTTCTCCGAGCACGGGTCGATGATGCACCTCGCCGTGGTAGACGGCTGGACCGCCCAACGCCACGCCTAACGCACCGGCGCCAGCAGCCATTACCGGGCCGGCGTTGGGGCTGTCCCACAGCGGCGCTTGCGTGCGCCAGCAACGCCAGGCTCGCCGCGTCTGGCCCAACAGCGCATATGTGAGCGCAACCAGCCTGGCCGGAATGAAATTCAACACATCATCGATACGCGCCGCGGCCCAGCCGAATCGCTCGAAGCGCTCGTTGCGGTAGCCCCACATGGCATCGAGCGTATTGCTCAGCCGGTACAGCACCACACCGGGTGCGCCTGCCAGCACGAACCAGAACAGCGCGGCAAATACCGCGTCGCTACCATTCTCCAATGCAGACTCGGTCGCGGCTCGGGCGACACCCTGCTCGTCGAGCTCGCGTGTATCGCGGCTGACAATGAAACCGACGCGCTGGCGCGCTTCAGCCAAGTCACCCTGACGCAGCGCCCGTGCTACCGGTAGCAGATGGTCGCCAAGGCTGCGCAGTCCCAAAGCCATGTAGAGCAAGCAGATCTCAACCAGCCAGCCAACAGTCGGCAACGAACCGAGCAGCCACGCCACTGCCGTCAGCGGCAGCACGGCGAGGCACCAGGCGGTAACGCCATGGCTGCGCCAGCCGCGACCGCCGGGGCCGTTGAAGTGATGTTCGAGCCGATCGGCCAGCTTGCCGAACGCAACCAGGGGATGGCCGCGACGGGGTTCGCCGAGCAGTACGTCGAGTGCAACACCGCCCAAGCAGCTAAGGGCAACGCTCATGACTGCTGGCCCCAAAGGTTGTCGAATAGCAACTCACAGAGCGGTCGCGGCTCGGTCCAGCCTTCGAGCGCAAGCATTGGCGCAGGATAAAACTCAGCCACCGGCCCCAAGCAGATCACCGCAACGGGTTTAGCCCCAGCGGGCATCTGCAGCAGATCCGCCAGTGCCTGGGGATCAAACAGCGATACCCAACCCATGCCCAGGCCCTCGGCCCGCGCTGCGAGCCAGAGATTCTGGATCGCGCAGGCGGCCGAAGCGAGGTCCATTTCCGGCAGCGTGCGACGACCAAACACGTGTGTCTCGCGGCCATCCATCAGCGCGACGACCAGTAGTTCGGCGCAATCGTGAATGCCCTCGACCTTGAGCTTCATGAATGCCTCGCCCCGCTCGCCCAGCGCAGCGGCAGTGAGCAAGCGCTCCTCCTCGACTAGCCTGGCAATGGCGCTGCGCAAGTCGGGACGGCTGATGCGAAGAAACCGCCAAGGCTGCATCAAGCCCACGCTAGGCGCCTGATGCGCGGCCTCGAGCAGGCGCGCCAGCAACTCGGGTGCAACCTCGCCTCCGCTGAAATGCCGCATGTCACGACGTTCGCCAATCGCCCGGTAAACGCCGGCGCGCTGCTCCGCGGTAAAGGCAAACTCGCTCATGGACTAAGCATCGCCGCAGCCGCGAACGGATCGGACGGCATGTAGAAATGGATGTAGGAAGCCGTCAGCCGGTCCTGCCGGTAAACCGCCTCGGCCGTGCGCTTGTAATTCGGACATTCACCTCGCGCCAGCGGCTGCATCGGCGACTCAAGGGAAGAATGGTGAAAGGTGTGGCCGCGCAGGCGCCCTTCCGGCAGCTGTACTTCCTGCAGCGCCATCGCGGTATAACGCTTCTGCATCGTCGCTTCGCCGGGCATCAGGCCAAGCATGCTTTCACGCACCCCATCCTGGCCGGTCAGGCCGTCGAGCAGATAGAGCATGCCCCCGCACTCGGCAAGGGTCGGTTTGCCCGCTTCGTGATGGGCGCGTATCGCCTCAGCCATCGTGCGGTTTCTGCTCAATGCCCGCATATGCAGCTCCGGGTAGCCGCCCGGAAGATACAGACTGTCGACTGCGGGCAGGCGGGCGAATCGCAGTGGCGAGAAGAACAACAGTTCTGCACCGAGCGCTTGCAGCAGGTCGAGGTTAGCCTGATAGACGAAGGAGAAGGCAGCGTCACGTGCCACACCTATACGCACACCGCTCAACAGTTTCGGCAGCGTCTCGGGTGCCGGTGGTGGAAAGCTGATCGCCGTCGGCAGTCTGCAATCCGCGCTCGCCGCCAGAGCGTCGGCAGCCGCGTCGAGCCGGGCGTCCAGATCTGCCAGTTCCTGCGCCTGTACAAGCCCCAGGTGGCGGCTGGGCAGGCCTACCGAATCGCCGCGCGGCAGGGCTCCGAACCAACCAATCTGCTTTGGCAAACAGTCGCGCAGGATCTCGCCATGGCGACTGCTGCCGACCCGATTGGCCAACACACCGGCAAACGGAAGATCCGGCTGATAGCTGGCCAAACCGTGAGCCAGCGCCCCGAAGGTCTGCGCCATGGACGATCCATCGACCACCGCCAATACCGGCACGCCAAACTGCCGCGCCAGATCGGCAGCCGACGGCGTGCCGTCAAACAGCCCCATCACGCCTTCGATGAGGATCAGGTCAGCATCACGCGCCGCTTCCCATAGCAGGCGGCGGCTTTCAGCTTCCCCCACCATCCACAGATCGAGTTGATAGACCGGGTGACCACTGGCACGGGCCAGCACCATGGGATCGAGGAAATCCGGGCCGCACTTGAAGACACGCACGCGTTTGCCTTGGCGCGTATGCAAGCGAGCCAGGCCAGCGGTCACGGTCGTTTTACCCTGGCCGGAGGCTGGCGCGGCAATGAGCAGCGCCGGACAGTCATGTGGCGTATTCATTGCCATCCCCAGCGCTCAGCAACTGCGTATGCCTTGATTGCAAACATCAGAACTCGATTCCCTTCTGCGCCTTCACGCCAGCTTTGAAGGCATGTTTGACCAGGCTCATTTCAGTCACGGTGTCGGCTGCCTCGATCAAACCCGGCGGCGCGCCGCGGCCGGTGACCACCACATGCTGCAATAGCGGTCGCGACTCGATGTCAGCGAGGATCGGGTCGAGCTCCAGATAGCCGTACTTAAGGGCAATGTTCAGCTCATCCAGCACGACAAGACCAACGTCCGGATCAGCCAGTAGCTGTGCGGCGACGTTCCACGCCTCCTTTGCCTTGGCGATGTCACGCTGGCGGTCCTGGGTTTCCCAGGTGAAGCCTTCCCCCATCACGTGGTAGCGGACCTCATCAGGAAATCGACGAAAAAAGCGTTCTTCGCCGGTACTGGCCGCGCCCTTGATGAACTGAACCACGCCCACCTTGATGCCATGACCGAGTGCGCGGGCGACCATGCCGAACGCCGAGCTGCTCTTGCCTTTGCCGTTACCGGTATGCACCAGCAGCAGGCCGTACTCGTCCTGCGCTTCGGCGATCTTCTCGTCGACGACTGCCTTCTTGCGTTGCATCCGTGCCTTATGGCGATCATCGCGTGCGCTGGACTCATTCATGCGCGAGCGCCTTCACGCTGTGCGCTCCAAGCACGCAGGCCGACGAACATGACCGCTGCGGTTCCCACATACAGCGCCAAGTTACCCAGGTAGCGCGGGTAGTACACGCCAATGCGCTCGGCCAGCTGCGCCAGACTCGGGTCTGGATAGCGGCCGGAGAAAAACAGGAAACCGCCGCCCGAAAACAGGTAGCACACGAAGGCACTGAGCACCACGACGCCCGCCAGCAATGCCAGGCTGCTCAACTGGTCACGGTGCAAGCGCGCGTAAGTGCGCCCGCCGAGATACAGCGAGCCGTAGGCAGGCACAAGCATCCAGTACGCCGGTGACATGCAGTAGCTGCTGACGCCCTGCCATTCGATGGCGGCGAAATCCAGCAGCGACGCCTCGACGAACAGAGCCGGAAACACCCAGCGCGGCGCCAGCAGCACACCCGCCAGAAAGAACACCGCCCATGAAGCGCTTGGCAAATTTACCGAGGCGAAGTGTTGGCCACGGGTCATAGCCATCAGCACCGCCAGCGCAATACCGACAGCCAGTTGGGCTCTTGGGGACAGTTTTATCATCGGTGTTCTCCTTTGGGGCAACGCGCCAGCGGGCGCGATTAGAGTGCCTGGTAGCGGATCGTGAAATGGATCGCGCGGCCTGGCTGTTCATAGGTCTGGGCGGTTTCGTAATCGCGGTCGAACAGGTTGCTCAGCTTTGCTTGCAGTCGCCAGGCATCATCGAGACGGTACTCACCACGCAGGTCTACGAGGGCGTAGCCGGGCAAACGCTCGGCTTCGGTATTGCTGGATTTGTCGAAACGCTCACTCGCTGCGTACAGCGTTGTGCCGACAGCAAAGCGGCCAATGGCACGGTCCAGGACGACATTCAGCGTCCGTTTGGCGCGCCGCGGCAGCAGATGCCCGTGATTGGCTTTGCTACGGTCCTGCGGGTCGAGGACGGTCACCGAGGTGACGACATCCCAGCCCAGCAGCTCGGTGCCGACCACGCCTTCTATCCCGCGAATGCGCGCCACATCGACGTTCTGCGGCTGCATCGGACTGCTGCCACTCCAGATGATCAGGTCCTCAATCTGATTTTCGAACGCGTTGAGGCTCCACTCGCCCCATTGCTGCTCACCCTTCAGGCCCAGCTCATAGCTTTGCGACTCTTCCGGCAGCAGGTCAGGATTGCCCGCCGTGAAGCCGGTGTCCGGTGCGTAGAGATCATTGAAAGTGGGCGCCTTGAAAGCCGTGCCGTAGGACGCGCTCAGCATCAGGTTGTCGCGCAGGTCATAGCTCCAACCGAGATTGCCGGTGTCATGGTTCCCGAACTGCTCGTTGTCATCGCGACGCAGGCCAGCCAACAAGCCGTGGCGGCCGAAGCGGCCCTGATACTGCAGGTAGGCGCCCTTGTTATCGCGGGCGTCCACTGCATAGTCGTCCGTGACGTCGATGCGGTCTTGCTGGTAATCAAAACCCAGGGTGAGCAACTGGTCGTCGGCCACGCTGAAGTCGTTCTGCCAATTGAAAGAATCACGCTTGGTGTCAAAGCGAGAATAGAAACGACCGTCGCGGAAGTTGTCTGTGTTGTCTTCGCTGTGACCGGCCTGCAGGGTCACCAACCACGGCTCGAGCGGCTTGAATCGTGCCCGGCCACCGATGACTTGCTGGCTTCCGTCGCTATAGGCGAAGCGACCTGTCGCACCTGAGGTAGACCGAGAGTCGTAGTCACTGTGGGTGTCGACGTGAAGCCAACTGCCGTCCAGCTCCAATCCATTGTCGAAGCGATATCCACCTCGCAAGGCACCGGAGAGCTCGCGATAACCGTCCGCATCGGGTTCGTAGGAGCGTGGTGCTGACGGCCGATAGGCCCTGGAATTGATACCGTCGGTTGACGCGCTCGCCACGCCGAGATTGAACCATCCGGCACCCTGGCTACCGGATATGCCTGCGGTACCGTCGAAGCTGGAGCGGCTGCCCGCGCCAGCGGAAAAATAGGGCTTGAACCCTTCGCCCTCTCCTCGCCGCGTGAAGATCTGCATGACGCCGCCTACCGCTTCCGAACCGTACAGGCTGGAACGAGGGCCGCGGACCAGTTCAATGCGCTCGATTTGCTCGACAGGAATGTTCTCCAGCGATGCACCGCCTGATGTGGCCGAACCGATTTTCACCCCATCGACCAAAACCAGCAGATGCTGGCTGCTGGTGCCACGTACATAGACGGCCGAAGTCTTGCCACGGCCGCCGTTGGCGGCCACATTGACGCCCGCGAGGCCGCGCAGCAGTTCGGAAACGCTCTGCGCCTGGCTGCGTACAATCTGTTCGCGAGTAATGACGCTGGTGGAAGCAATACGGCTGAGCGCCTGCTCGGTGCGCGTGGCTGTAACCACCTGGTCGTTGAGGTTCAGCGGTTGGACCGGCTGAGCATGGGAAAGCGAAACATAGCCAAGCAGCAGGCACGCCGCTGGGGTGCTAAGGGTCTTGCAGATCAAGTTCAGGTCTCCGTCGTGCCCGCCGCACGACATCAGTCGATAAGGGAAGACGGAGAATGCGAAAGGAGCGCAGGTGCAAGCAGCCGCACCCCGATCAGCGCCCGCCGCACTGCCGTGGAATGCGACAGGCCGGTCTCCGGGCTTGCGAGCGGATGCCTTGCATCCCGGAACCGCGGCCTTCCCATGCCTGTGGCACAGTGGCTGTGAGCGGTGTCCTGTCTCGCCTACCGTTGCGGGGGCAGCGCCGGAATCTTCATCGAATGAACCGGCTTCCCTGTTTCACCCACTGGCTTTTAGCCAGGGGGCACCTGAAGCAGCGCGGAGGTTAGTCCAAGGCCCTGCACAGCGCAACCGAAAGCGATCAGGGCCAACGCCGCAACACGTTTCGATACCGCTGCCTGCGATTTACCGGAACGCCGGGCGCCGAATGGCTTCGAATGCAACAATGCCACCCGTCACGCACACCAGACGAGAATACGCCCACCCATGACCAGCATCGTGCAGATTTCCGACACCCACTTCGGCACCGAACAGGCCGCCGTCGTGCAAGCCATGGAAGACCACGTGCGCGAGCATGGCGCAGATCTGCTGATCTTTTCCGGCGACATCACGCAGCGCGCCAAGGCCGAACAGTTCGCCGACGCCCAGGCCTTCGTCAAGCGCCTGCATGGTCACGGCATCCCAGAAGCGCTGGTGATTCCGGGTAACCATGACATCCCGCTGTACAACGTCTTTGCTCGCTTCCTCATGCCCTACCGCAACTATCGCCGCCACTTCGGTGAGGATCTGGAGCCAACCTTCGAGAATGACGAGATGTTGGTGATCGGTCTCAATACCACCCACCCACGGCGGCACAAGGATGGGCTGGTGACGGACGAGCAAGTGCAGGCCGTCACGCGGCGGCTCAAGCAGAGCGATCCGAACAAGGTGCGTATTGTCGTGGCGCACCAGCCTTTCGGCGCGATGGTGCTGAGCGATCTGAGCAATCTGCAGCACAACGCCGATGCTGCGCTGCACCGCTGGGCCGATGAAGGATTGGACCTGGTTATGGGCGGGCACATCCACCTGCCCTATGTATTGCCGTTGTCCAAGCAGTACACCGCGCTGTCACGGGAGATCTGGATGGTTCAGGCCGGAACCACCCTGTCATCACGAGTCCGTGGTACATCGCCGAACTCGTTCAATCGTATGAAGCTGCACCCTGGCGCTGACAAGAAGGTCTGCGTCGAACGCTGGGACCTGCTCGATGATCAATTTGTGCTCGGTTCGCACTTCAACCTGCACTGGTAAGCGCGGCAGCTCACCCAACGGCTATGAGCGACCGCGCCCAAGCGCGACTCAGCCCAGCGCGCCCGCCACCACCAGGCCGGTCAGATAGACGCCGGCGAAGCCAAGATTGAATGCGATGAACAGGTACAGGCTGTACTTGAGATAGCTACCGAAGGTGAGCCCCGGCACCTTGCTCATGGCCACAATGCCCGCCGCGGACCCGATGACCAGCAGCGAACCGCCCACGCCGACTGCATAGGTAAGCACCATCCACTCGGCAATCCCCATCTCGAGCCCAGACTTCAGCAGTGCAGCGGTCAGGGGTACGTTGTCGATCGCTGCGGACAAGATGCCCATCAGGTAGTTGGCCACCACTGCAGGCACCTGATCGTAGATTTGCACCAACCCATCGAGCACATGGATTTCCTTGAGCATGCCGACCAAGAGCAGGATGCCGAGGAAGAACAGCAGGGTCTCGAATTCGACTTGGCGTACGTATTCCAGAATCGGATCGGTTTCGATGTCATCGCTGAAGAAGCGCGCCACCAGAAACATGATCGACAAGCCGGTCAGGAAGGTCAGCACGGGCGGTATCTGGAAGAAGAAGTTACCAGCGATGGTGCACAGAATAGTGCCAAGGAAAATCAGCGCGATGGCAATATCGACCCGGCGGACATCGGTGCGATGGCTTTCCACCACCACCTGACCGTTCATGCCCAGCGAGAGCATCGCCGCCAGCAGCATGACCGCCAGAAACGCCGGAAGCGCCAACAGCAGCAGTTGCAGAATCTGTACTTTCCCCGCAAGGAAGATCATCAAGGTGGTTACGTCACCAGTGATCAGCGCCACGCCACCCGAGTTAACCGCAAACACCACCAGCGCCGCATATTTGATGGTCTTTTCGGCGCTGAGCTTGAGCGACATGATCAGCGTGATCGATACCAGCGTGGCGGTAATGTTGTCCGCCAACGAGGAAAACACGAAGCAGAACGTCGCGGTCAGGAACAGCAACTGCCGTTCGCTGATTTGTTTGGGCAGGACCAGATAGATCAGGTTTTCAATCAACCCTTTCTTGTTCAGATAGGCGACGAAGGTCATCGCGGCGACGAGGAATATCCACAGCCCGGCGATTTCGGCAATGTTCTCGTTGAGGCTTTCCAGGACCAGATCGCGCTCGGCGCCTTCTGGGGAAAAAATGAACAGCAACATCCAAGCAAAGGTGCCAAAAAACAGCGTGACCTTGGCTTTGTTGATGTGGGTGATTTCTTCAAGAACGACACCGAGCAGAGCGGCAACGGCAAGGCCGATCAGCACGTACTGAAGTATTTCAGGCATGGGGCACCTAGGGCATAAGGGGAACGGTTTGTGCGCAGGATGCGCACCCGAGAAGTTGGGGCGCCGATCATAGCCAAAGTGCGACAACTCGACACCTGGCAAATGTCAAACCGGAGAGTATTTCGAATTATTCCGACGCGCTGACCCAGACGCGGTCGAAACTAATGGCGCGGCACGAACCCGGCCGGCTTGGTCGACAGCCAGTCCACAAAGGTGCGCAGACCTGGATCGGCCAATAATGCATCGCGGCTGTTATAGCGGAGCGCCAGCTCCTTCTCGCTGAACAGGCGATGAATCTGGTTATGACAGGGCCGGCAGACCCACAGTGTTGCGGTGATTCGTTCTTCGCGCCCGAATCGTTTGCGTACGTAGCTTTTGCCGTGTAATGCCTTGGGAATCAGGTGATGGCGGGTCAAAGGCGTCTGACGTAGGCACAGCTCGCACGCTTCAGGTGGGTCAGGCAAACGCAGGAGAGGCGTCATCTAACGATTCCACAGTCGCAGCCCCAAACAGAAAGTAGTGACCGCGCCTGTCATGTTCGGCTCCAGCCAGCGTTACGGATTTTGCGCGAGACGCTCACTGTCGAGCACGCGCTTGGCGCTGAGGTAGTTCTTCTGCCAGTAACTGTTGGAAAGACTGTCCAGACGTACCGTTCCGCCGGTTGAGGGCGCATGGACGAAACGCCCTTCGCCGACATAGATGGCCGCGTGGCTGACACGACGCCCGCCGCTGGTGGCAAAGAACAGCAGATCACCCGCTTTCAAGTCATTACGCCTGATAGTGGCGCCCCGCATGGCGTTCATCTCACGAGTCGTACGTGGCAAAGCGACACCGGCCGCGCCTCGGTAGACATAGTTGATCAGACCGCTGCAATCGAAGCCGCCATCCGGGGTGTTGCCGCCGTAGCGATACGGCGTACCGACCAGACCCAAAGCGGAGAACAGAACTTCCTCAGCTGTGCCGGGAAAGTGTTGGGGTGGTGGTGAAGGCGCGACGACGATGGGCTCGACCGGTGCTTGGCTGGAACAAGCAGCAAGCAGCATCGCGGCCAGCAGAACAGCTGTAGAACGAGCCAGAGAAGGCATGGCAGAGCAGTCCAGACAAATGAGCCATCACTCTGCCGGCATGCGGAAGTGGATGCAAGCCTGATGCGGGCCTATCTCAACACTCAGTGATGAGTGGGGATGGTGCTTGAATTATGGGCCAGCGCCAGGACGCGCTTGGCTTGCATGAAGCTGGAACGCCAGTACTTGTCATCAAGGCTATCGACGCGAACGCCGCCGCTGCGACTGCTGGACGAGTGAATGAACTGGTCACCGCCAATGTAGATGCCGGCATGGCTGACCTGGCCGCGCCCGCGGTTATTGAAGAAGACCACATCGCCCGGCTCCAGCTCGCTGCGTTTGATCTTCGGCGCATCCAGATTGATCATTTCGCGGGTCGAGCGTGGCAGCTCGATGCCAGCCTCCTTGCGAAACAGGAAGCTGACGAAGCCACTGCAATCAAAGCCGGTTTTTCTGGAGCTACCACCATAGCGGTACGGGGTGCCCACCAGCGTGAAACCGCGCTCAAGCAGGCTGTCGGCCAGAGCCGGCAACTCGTAGCTCTCGTCATCGGCGAACTCAGGAAGTTGCTGCTCGGTGGGTTCGGCTGTTACCGCTTCAGGGTCGGCATCCGCCTCCGACGTTGCAATCGGGAAATCGAATTGAAAGCGCTGCGTCAGCAGCGGACTTTCGGTTTGCTCCGGCTGCATGGCACAGGCCGTCAACAACGTGATCAGAGCAAAGGGCAACAGGGGTGCGAGGCGTTGGCGCATAGCACTGACAGGCCGGGAAGTCGAAAGTGGCGAAACTATGCCTGCCATCGTTCCGATGAGCAAATTCTATTGCGGAAAATGTGACCGACTAGCTGCGACAAAACGTCTAAGCGACCTGCACTTCAACTCACAGTTGATCATCCGTCGCGGCGATTTTCTCGGCCCAAACCGAAGATCGTCCCTAACAGGTTATCGCCTCTGAGTTGGTGGACCACAGCGAACATTACGTGGCCATACCAGTAGTATCAGAGCAGCTGGCCGAAGAATTTATGCTGCAAGGTGTAGCGGGTGAACGCCAAACCATCGGCTGGTGGGCCGACGTGCCCGGGCGGAATAATCGCGAACAGAACCATACCGGTAGCTGCACAGCCGCTGAGTGCCAGCAGGCCCAGCCCATGCACGAAGCTGGAAAGCCCACGACGCGGGCCGCTTGGCGGCAACTTGCCGTGCACCAGATCAAAACCCTCACGCAACACCATACGGCGCCCGTCGCGCCCCCACGGAAACAAGCGCTGCAGGTCGTACACGGCATAGCTGTAAAGCCAGAACAGCAGCACGATCAGTGCCGCCAGCATGCCGACCAACCGATGCCAGGGAAACAGGTATTGGCTACCAGGATCAGACATCCACAAGCTGCTGAACTGCTGGAACATCGCGGTCACGGCGACGGCCCAGTGCAACAGGCGCAACTTGATATCCCAACGTTCAGCCATGATCGTCCCGCTGTTCAACGCCCACAGCGCTCGCCCCAAGGCGTCGAGGCCGAGCAGCCGAAGCCGCCACCATCGCAAGTACGTGGCGCATCATTGCGCAGCATCTCGGCCATTTGCATGATCGCCTGCTCGAGGCGATCCCTCAGGCTGGCGTCCATGGTGATCTCTGCCAATGCTTGGCGCATGCACAGCATCCACTGGTCGCGCTCGGCCTCACCTATCTGGAAAAAGCGATGTCGCATTCGCAGCCGCGGATGGCCGTGCTTTTCAATGAAGCGGGAAGGTCCGCCCAGCCATCCGGAGAGAAAGTCGAAGAGCCGCTCGCGGATTTGAGTGGTATCCGCGCAGTGCATGGCGCGCACTGTCTCGACGCTGGGCTCGCTGAGCATGACGTCATAGAAGCGGTCGACCAACTGGCGTAGCGGCGTATCGCCGCCCAGTTGCTGGTAAGGAGTGGGCTCAACGGTTGCGTTCACGTATTGCTCCTCTGAATAAGCCGAACCGGTTGCAAAGAACTGTGCCGCCGCGGCAGATCGGCCAGCCGCGCTACTGCTGCGCACGCCACAGGATCAGGTAGCCAAGCCCCATCAGCAGCCAGGCGGCGGCTGGATGGAACAGCAGGCGCCAAAGCCAATGCTGCGGCACGAAGCCGACGCCATGAATGAAGCCCGCCGATATGCCCCACATCACCAGCATCAGCCGCGAATGGTCATATCCACCTGCTCCGTCGAGCATCGCCGCAGGGTGAATCAGCAGCAGCAGGGCCAGCGGCGTGGCCAGCAGCAGCGAGAGCACGCAACCGGGCCTGCGGTAGAAGACGCTATTGGCTGAGCCGATCACTGCTCAGCTCCGCATCGAGGTCTTGGGTCGCTTCGAACCAGAGCGCGCTGATGATGCCGAAACTGCAAGCCAGCAGTACGCCGAGAATCCAGGTGAAGTACCACATGATGATTTCTCCATTGGGACGTCAGAGCCAGGCGCGCTGGCGCCAAGCCAGGGGTTCAGTACAAACCGTGCGGGTTGGCTTCGATGGTCTTATCGTTTAGCCGGCCCCACATGCGGATATAGCTCCACAGCGTGTAGCAGAGAATCAGCGGCACGAAGATGCAGACCACGACGAACATGATGCCCAGCGTCTTGTAGCTCGAAACGGCGTCCCACAGGGTGAGGCTGGAGGCCGGATCGAGGCTTGACGGGAAGACGAAGGGAAACAAGGCGAAGCCCGCGGTGCAGATGCTGCCGACAATCATCAGACTGGTACCGAGGAAGCTCACCCCGCCGCTGTTGCGACGGGCGCCCAGCAGCGCTATCAGCGCGCCGATGATTCCGGCGATTGGTGCGATCTGGGTGCTGGGGTAACGACTGTAGTTGCCGAGCCAACCCGCGTTGTCCTGCATCACCTGCTTGTCCAGCAGGGGATTGAGCGCCGCCCCCGGATCCGTGACCGATAACTGGTTAAAGCCTTGAATGCCGAACGCCAGCCACAGGCCCGCCCCGACGAAGCCAATCAGAAATACCAGCGCACACAAGCGGGTGGCCAGACGCGAGCGCTCGCCCAATGCACCTTCAGTGCGCATCATCAGCCAGGCACCGCCATGGGCGCAGAGCATGCTCAGGCTGACGATGCCGCAAAGCAGCGCGAAGGGGTTGAGCAAATCGAAGAACGAGCCGTGATAACTGGACCGCATCAGCTCGTCGAGCTGGAACGGCAGGCCGAGAAACAGGTTGCCGAAGGCCACACCGAACACCAGCGCTGGCACCGCGCCTCCGACGAACAGAGCCCAGTCCCAGGCACTGCGCCAGCGCGGGTCTTCCACCTTGCTACGGTAGTCGAAGCCCACCGGCCGGCAGAACAGTGCGAAGAGCACCAGCAGCATTGCCCAGTAAAGCCCGGAAAACGCCACTGCATAGACCATCGGCCAGGCTGCAAACAGCGCACCGCCAGCGGTAATGAACCACACCTGGTTGCCATCCCAGTGCGGCGCAATCGTATTGATCGCCACGCGACGCTCGTTATCGGTCTTGCCGACGAAAGGCATCAACGCCATGGCGCCCATGTCGAAGCCATCGGTCAGAGCGAAGCCGATCAGCAACACGCCGATCAATACCCACCAGATGAGCTTGAGAACTTCGTAGTCGAACATCTTGTTTACCTCACACAGCGGTCGGTTCGGTGGGCGCGTCTTTTGCAGCTTTCGGCACGGCAACGGCGTCGCGCAGCTTGCGCATGTGGTTGGCGGCGGCTGCTTCGAGCTCGAAGTGATAGCGGCCGGTGTGCAAGCTGCTTGGCCCGAGGCGGGCGAAACGGATCATGAGGAACATTTCCACCACCAGCAGCAGCGTGTAGAAAGCCACCAGCGCCACCAGCGAACCCCAGATATCCCCCGCCGCCAACGTCGAGGCGGACAGATGCGTCGGCAGCAGTTCGGCGATCGACCAGGGCTGACGGCCATGCTCGGCGACGTACCAGCCGGTCTGCGCTGCGATCCATGGCAGCGGCAGGCTGAACAAGGCGAACTTGAGCAGCCAAGGCCTGTTCTCGGCATTGCGCTTGATCGAAGCCCAGCTGGCCAGACCAAACAGCAGCAACATGAGGAAACCCGCCAGGACCATGGCGCGAAAGGTCCAGAACAGGCTGAACACATCGGGGATGGTATCCAGTGCGGCCAGGCGGATCTGCTCGTCACTGGCATCAACCACCTTGTCGGTATAGCGCTTGAGCAGCAGGCCGTAACCCAGGTCCTGCTTGACCTCGTTGAACGCGGCGATGGCCTGCGGTGACTTATCGCCGGCACGCAGTGTTTGCAAACGCTGATAGGCAAGCATGCCGTTGCGGATGCGCAACTCGTGCTCGGCGACTAGCTGCTTGATGCCCTTGACCTCCTCGTCCAGCGAGCGCGTCGCGATCAGCCCCAGCGCATAGGGAATCTTCACCGCATAGTCGGTTCGCTGTTCCTGCTGATTGGGCAAACCGAACAGGGTGAAGCCGGCCGGTGCCGGGTGGGTTTCCCACTCGGCCTCGATGGCGGCCAGCTTGACCTTCTGCACGTCGCCAATCTCATAGCCGGACTCGTCGCCGAGGATGATCACGGAGAGGGTCGAAGCCAGACCGAACACCGCAGCGATGGCGAAGGAGCGACGAGCGAAGCCCAGGTCACGCTTCTTCAGCATATAGAAGGACGAAATCGCCAACACAAAGACCGCCCCAGTGACGTAACCGGCCGACACCGTGTGCACGAATTTGACTTGTGCCACGGGGTTGAACAGCAGCGCGCCGAAATCCACCAGTTCCATGCGCATGGTTTCGAAGTTGAATTCCGAGCCCACCGGATTTTGCATCCAGCCGTTGGCGATCAGGATCCACAATGCCGACAGGTTCGACCCTAGCGCCACCAACCAGGTGACCGCCAGATGTTGCACCCGGCTCAGTCGATCCCAGCCGAAGAAGAACAGACCGATAAAGGTCGACTCGAGGAAGAACGCCATCAGGCCTTCGATCGCCAGCGGGGCGCCAAAGATGTCGCCCACGTAGTGGCTGTAGTAGGCCCAGTTGGTGCCGAACTGGAACTCCATGGTCAGTCCGGTGGTGACGCCGAGGGCGAAATTGATACCGAACAGCTTGCCCCAGAACTGGGTCATGTCCTTGTAGACCTGCTTGCCGGTCATGACGTAGACCGACTCCATGATGGCCAGCAGGAAGGCCAGCCCCAAGGTCAGCGGCACGAAAAGAAAGTGATACATCGCCGTCATGGCGAACTGCAGGCGTGACAGATCGACAACGCTTTCCGAGATCATCTCGGTCCTCCCTCAGGGATAGAATCCCGTGAATAAAGCAAATACTCGGCAACTCGCGCCGAGCCGTTTTCCGGAGTGCTGGGCGCATCGAACCAGATCGTTTTTATGGTTATGAGGATCGCGAGCTTGACCAGCAGAACCAGCGCGATGTCCCGTCTGAGCGATGACCTAAACATGCCTAGCTCCTTGCATTTCAGTGTCGAACCCTGTGCGAGCGCATCGAACTCCGACCGCATGAGGCGATTGAAGCCCCCTTTTGGGGAGGGGGCTGAAGCCCGGTTGTCGCGGTCCGGGCCCAATCGCTTCACCTCGAATCTACCGTGGAACTCTGCTCGGATCCGAGGCAGGGAAAGTGTCCGGTGCGGCCGTCACAGCGGCAACTGCGACAACCTGCCTCGCCGCAGCAACACCGCAGACTTCAGGCAGGCCGTCAAACGCGAGCGCGGCCAAACCACGCGACCGGAGCAGACGCAACATTGGCAGCACGGTGCCCGCTAGAGGCCTCGCGAGGTCTGGCCACAACATCACAACGCGCGCCCAACGCCTGGCTGACAAACGCCAAAACACCCCCGCGGCGCACTGTCGCAGTCAGGGCACCCTCAGCCAGCGTCGAAAGCCGTTGCCACTCGTAGTGGAAAGCGGGCTCCAGGCGAAATCCCAAGGGGCGGGAGGAAGCTCCTCCTGCTCGGCCGCGGGTGACCGCATCCCCAGGCGCACCCGCGGCTTCCAGTCGAATACGTGCTGATCACCGCCTTGCCAGCCAAGCACGATGCCGATTGCCGCGCTGTCGTCGCTGGCCACCCAGCGCGCCGCAGCGGCGATCATCATGGTTTCGATATGCTCCGGCTCGACCAGATCGCGGTAACCGGAACTCAGCAGCCAGCGGCAGACGCCGAGGTGAAAGGTCCAGCCAAGCGCCAGTTGGCAGCCGTAGGCCCAGGTCATGAACTGACGAAAGACGTTCAGGCCATCTGGCGGATCGAGTTTGAGCAACCTCGGGCAAACGTCGAACAAGGCATGCCAGTACGGCAATAACCGGGCGTCCAGGTGGACAAAACTGCGGGCATTGCTGGGGTAATCCGGGAAGGGAAGCCGAAAGCCGATGCGGCCTTCGGTGCGAGCAAATTTTTCCATCATGGCCATGGTGAAAGCCCCTGTATTGACCATCCCGTCGGGTCACCGACGATCTTTTCGTCCGCTCCACAGCCAGGCTGCATTCGGACGGCGAGGGAGTCCGGTCAGGAGTATCAGGGTGCGCGGGGATTCAGCGATGGCCAGTGGTAACGCGGACCACGCTGTTGCGGGCCAGGTCGAGGCAGCGGCACGGTTGCCGGAAACCCCAGCCAACCCAGCGCAAACAACACAGCGATGGCAAGAAAGACCGAGCCGCATAGCGGGCAATCCAGCCCGTGCTCAGCCAGCTCATGAACATCGACGGGGAACGCATCGCCGCCAGCTGACGATGCATTGCTGGCACAGAACGGCTCCTGCCCCATGGCCAGCTCGAATCCCATGTGGGAGCCGTGGTTAAGGCTGCAGACAAAAGCGTTGAGCAGGATGCACGTGAAGAGCACCCATATGATCTGAATACGCTTGTCTTTGACGATGGTCATGTTTTGACTGTACACCGCCTGCGCTTTGGCGGCGCTGCGCCAAACCGCCGCAGAACATCAGGCTATGCGCTGTTCCTGTCACGAGCGGCATCGCCGGCCAACGATGCCACGCGTACAGGCTTCGACACTCCGCTCATAGGCCCAGCTCGTCAGTGGTTGACCGTAAACGCCAGCATTGCCGAGAGCTGAGACATGGGTCGGCCGCTCTCGCTGTGCCATTGGTTGAACACCGATTGCACGGCCGCCTGATCCCGCTGGCTGCTGGGCACCTTGTCCACTACCTTTTGCGCCTTGAGCGCAGCGACAACGTCATTGCTGGGGATGAACGTATCCTTACCCGCCATGCGCAGCAGACGCGGCGCCGACAGGCCTCCCAGCTGGGTGCCGTGCTTGGCCAGATAGCGCCACAGACCGACGATATCGGTGATCGGCCAATCAGCGATCAGGTTGCCGAAACTCCCCTTCTCTTTCGCCACGTCTAGCACGAACTGGGCGTTGCGCGGCACGCTCTTGAGTTTGCCTAGGTGGCGGATGATCCGGGCGTCCTGCATCAGTCGCTCGATGTGTTCGCCCCCCATTAGCACCAGCTTTTCGGGATCGAAACGAAAGAAAACCTCTTCGAACGCCGGCCACTTGGCGTCGACCAGACTGTGCTTGAGCCCAGCCCGGAAGATTCTGAGGCTGATCAGCGAAAGGTAACGGTCATCCGCAATCGCGCGAAGCTCATCGCCACTGTTGGGCTGTGGCAGGCGGCTCTCCAGCGCTGCGGCCGAGCCGAAACGATTGAGGCAGTATTCGTGCAGCCATTTGTAGTCGCGCATGCAGGTCCTGAGTCATCGATCGAACGAGCCGCACAGGTTGCCCTCGGCTACCCAACGTCGCAAGCCCGACCGTCGCGGCCGGGCTCGTTCACTCTAGCGGCGCAGTCGATCCGCCTCGCGAAGCAGCATCCGCTCGGTCGCACTCCAGCCAAGGCAGCCGTCGGTAATGGATACGCCATATCTCAGCTCGCCGGACAGTGGCTGGCAGCCGTCGAACAGGTGGCTTTCGAGCATCACGCCGCGCAGACTCGAATCGCCAGCCATGCGCTGATCGACAACGGACGCCAGCACCGCTGGCTGACTCAGTGGGTTTTTACCGCTGTTGGCATGACTGCAGTCGACCATGATGCGCTGGGCAATACCCTGGCGCTGCAACGTATCCCGCGCCTTTGCGACGCTGTCTTCATCATAGTTTGGCCCCGAGTGCCCGCCACGTAACACCAGGTGGGTGTCCGCATTGCCACTCGTGCTCAGCAGCGCTGGATGCCCGAGTTCGTCGATTCCGAAGTGCTGATGCGGATGCTCAGCTGAGCGCATGGCATCGCAAGCAATCCCGAGGCTGCCATCGGTGCCGTTCTTGAAACCCACCGGCAGGTCGAGCCCGCTGACCATTTCACGATGGATTTGCGACTCGCTGGTACGTGCTCCGATCGCCGCCCAGCCAAGCAGGTCATCGAAATAGCCCGCCGCCAGGGGTTGTAACAGTTCGGTCGCGATCGGCAGCCCACACGCCAGAATATCTAGCATCAACCGGCGCGATATGTGCAGCCCTTCCGCCATGTCACCGCTACCATCGAGCTGCGGATCGTAAACCAGCCCCTTCCAGCCGACCGTTGTACGTGGTTTCTCGACATAGGCACGCATCACCAGCAGCAGCTGATCGCTGACCTGCGGGGCCAATTCAGCCAGCCGCGCCGCATATTCGAGCGCGGACACCGGATCGTGCAACGAACAAGGGCCAACCACCACCAGCAGGCGCGGGTCATCGCCGTTGAGTACGGCGCGAATGGCTTCTCGTTGATCTCGAACGCGCTCGTCAAGCGATGCGCTGAGGGGCAGCCGTTGCCGCAGTAAAGCGGGACTCGGTAACGGAAGAGCGCTACGTCTGGCTGGGGCGGAGGAAACGTTGCAGGTGATGGCTGGAGCGTTGAGTGGTGCATTCATGACTGGCGGTCCTTTGGCCGGCGCGGCATGCCGCGTCGGCGCTAGCGAAGTGTTCGGTCTAGGTGTGTCGGTGCGGCGGCGGTGAAGCGGCTAAATCGCCAGTCATAGCGGTAGGTGCGGTAAGCGCTGGTCTCGTTGTACATGGTGCTGCCCTCGATACGTGAGGCCTTCTCAGGCCAGAAAAAACAAAACCCCCGGTCGGGTGGCCGACCGGGGGTTCGAAAACTGTCTGGTGGCGACCCTGATTGCTAGGGCGCCTGTGGGGTATCAGGCGCGCCGATGGCTAAACCAATACCCAAACAAATAACCGTCAGCCGCAATCGCCTGACCACGCAGCAACGCCGAGCGCATGGCGCCAGTGTGTTCAAGGATCAAAGGAATCAGGTTGAGCAGCATGCTGTTCTCCAAAGGATGTCCGAACCATACTCCAGCGCGTCGACTCGTTTCAACCGGTACAGCGCCGGAATCGGTACCCCCGCTGCTCTGTTCCGAGGGCCTGATCTCACATCAGTCGCAATGCCGCTGCTTGGGGTTCCGGGCTGGAGACGCGCCTATTCGGCTGAGCATACAGCCACCCTCCCGAAGCAAGTTGAAGGAACGCTTCTTCGCAGGGTAAGCGCACCCCTCTCATGCCAGCTTCCACGCTTCAGTATGAAACCTTCTACATGACGCGTTTCCTGCGTACCGCGATGAACGCAGACACCGTGCAGGCGGCCGCCACTAGTCACCGCCCCCCAAAAAAACGAAACCCCGCATTAAGCGGGGTTCGGTCTCAAGTCAACCGGCGCCAGGCCGGGCTTGTCCGCGCAGGGCTGAAATCAGGCCTTGATACGGGACTTGTACTCGCCGGTGCGAGTGTCGATTTCGATCGAGTCGCCGATTTCGCAAAAAGCAGAAACCTGCAGCTCGGCGCCATTCTTCAGGCGCGCAGTCTTCATCACCTTGCCGGACGTGTCGCCGCGAACGGACGGCTCGGTGTAAACGATTTCACGAACGATGGTGTTCGGCAGTTCGACCGAGATCACCTTGTCGTTATAGAAAGTGGCTTCGCAGACGTCACTCATGCCGTCTTCGATGAAGGTCATCACGCCTTCGAGGTCATCTTTTTCGATTTCGTACTGGTTGAACTCTTCGTCCATGAAGACGTACAGCGGGTCAGCGAAGTAGGAATAGGTCACTTCCTTGCGCTCGAGAATGACCGGCTCCAGCTTGTCATCAGCCTTGTAAACGGTCTCGGTCGCCGAACCATTGAGCAGGTTCTTCAGCTTCATCTTGACCACGGCACTGTTACGACCGGACTTGTTGAACTCGGCTTTCTGGATGATCCAGGGTGCGCCGTTGATAACGGCCACTTGGCCGGCACGGAACTCTTGTGCGGTTTTCATACGAATATCCGAATGGAATTAGAGACATAAAACAGGCCGCGTATCATAGGGTCTGTTCCTGTTTCGTCGCAAGCCGCGTTACTGCGACGTATGGCGCCATTGCCGCCCCTATATTGGCAGCCTTGCCGAACGGTCAAGCCGGAGCAGCCACGGGTCGGACCGAAGCAGGCCCTAACCAGTCTGCGTAAAAAAGCATCAGTTTCCCGGCCAGATCGCCGTTGGCAACCTGCTTGTGTGTCCAGCGGTCAGCATGCGCCTGCAGCTCTGCCTCATGCTCCAATATCGCGGTCCAGGCCTTGCCGCTGCCTGTGCCCTCGTTCCAGGCCCGCCAGAACTCACGTAGCGCTAGCTCGGCCTGCGGGGAAAGGTCGCGCACGTATAGGTCCAGATAAGCGTTGAGCTTGTCCCAGTGCGCATCTTCATCCTGAGGATAGATATGCCAGACCAACGGCCGCCCTGCCCACTGCGCCCGGATGAAGGATTCTTCACCGCGCACGGCATTGAACTCGCAGCACCAGAGCAGCATGTCGTACTGGTTCTGGGTCATGAACGGCAGCACTGCAATCTGCAGCGCACCACGGGCATGACGGTCACCGGCTCGCAACTGCTCGAGCCCCAGCCAGGCAGCCACGTCGCCCAGAACCCGGCCCTCAGGCACCAGCAGCTGCGATGGGCGCGCATCAGCAGCCAGCGCATCGAGCCATCCGGCGACGGCGCGATTCTCATAGGCGAACAGTGAGAGCAAGCGCGCGCCGGCCGGCGCGGTCAAATCGAAGCTCTGGAGAAAGGCTTCACGTAGCACCGGGTTGGCTTGAAACGCCTCCCGGCGTGCCAGTAGATCGCCCTCGCGAATCAATCCGCCGGTGCCCTGCTCGAAGCCCGGAAAGAAGAAATACTTCTGCAAGCCATCGGGCTGCATAGAAGGCAGCGCATGGCAGCCCACCACCCAATCTTCTGCACTGAGGTATTCCAAGTTGAGCCAGAGGATGCGGCGCCCACTGCAAGCCATTTCCTTTATATATGCGTCGGGGAGCTGGCAGGCAAAAGCCTCAATCACCACATCGGCCAGCTCTGCGCCGGGCCAAACAGGTGTCCAATGACGCACCTCGACACCTTCATGCCATTGCTGATCGGCGGTGGTGCTGCTACCCGGACAAAGCCGAGCGAAGGTATCGAGATCATCGACCCACAGCCGCACGCGCTGGCCGTGCTCTGCCACCAACTGCCGCGCCAGCCGCCAGGTCACGCCAATGTCACCGTAGTTGTCAACGACGACGCAAAAGATGTCCCAGCTTGTTTTAACTGCCAAACGAAACCCCTCGAATGATCCATTCCAGGCTGTTTGTGCCTGCAGGATGCCTGCAAAAGAATACTGACTACGTCCTACCAACCACGTTTAAAGCGAGGCGCGTGTCGACAATGCCAAGCGCTCTCGGCTGCTTCCATGGGCGAACTTGTATGGTTTTTTCGAGCATTGCAGTCGGCAAGCTGTCGCCCATCATGCCGATAAGAAGGCGTGACGAATCTTTCCGACTCACAGGAAGCCGATGCTAGGGGAATATAAAGAGGGAAAAATACTATCGTCATGGAGGTGAACCCTACCAGCCACACCCCGGCACACAATGTCACCGCTGCGGCTGCTCCCTTCCAGGCCTGACCGGGTTCACGGTTGATCGTTGCGGGGGGACCGGCAGGGCCCACCATGACAAACCCGCCTGGCGGCGAGCGGCGCCATTGTACCGGCTTATCAGCAACTTACAACCACTGCCTACGAACAGCGGATACCCTGGCCGAATGCGCTGCTCGAAGGGAGCGTGACCGTCGGTCAGCAACCCCGGAAACCGGGGAGCTGTTTACCGCATTGCGTCGAAACCCTCTAGCCAAAGACAGGCGTCTGTCAGAGGATGGGGAGGCTAAGCGCTATCGAACGCTTGTCATGAAATCATGCCGCAACCAATCGTTTGTGCGGCTGATCGCACCAGCACACGAGGTAATCATGAGCAAGGCTCCAATCGCCATCATCGGTACCGGGATCGCGGGCCTTTCCGCAGCCCGTACACTTCACGATGCCGGGCAGCCCGTACATCTGTTCGACAAGAGCCGCGGCAGTGGTGGCCGCATGGCCAGTAAACGCAGCGATGCAGGCTCGCTTGATCTGGGCGCGCAGTACTTTACCGCCAGGGATCGCCGCTTCACCGACGCCCTGCGCCAGTGGCACGCCGAGGGCTGGGTCGACCAGTGGTCGCCGAGCCTTTTCCAGGCTCGCGACGGACAGCTGACGCCTTCTGCCGACGAGCAAGTGCGCTGGGTTGGCACGCCGACCATGAGCGCAATCACCCGCGGCCTGTTGGGCGAACTGCCGGTCACCTTCAGTTGCCGCATCACAGAGGTGTTTCGCGGTGAGCAGTTTTGGACACTAGTCGACGCCTCCGGTGCCAGCCACGGCCCCTTCAGCCACGTGGTGGTTGCGGTTCCGGCACCCCAGGCTGCGGCGTTGCTACCAAGCGCCCCCAAGCTCGCGGCCGTTGCGGCAAGCGTCGCTATGGAACCGACATGGGCGGTTTCGCTGGGATTTGCCACACCGTTGAGCACCCAGGTAGAAGGCTGTTTCGTTCAGGACGATGCACTGGACTGGATCGCTCGCAACCGCAGCAAACCGGGGCGAGACGGCGAATTCGACACTTGGGTGCTGCACGGCACCAGCAACTGGAGCCGCCAGCATCTCGACCTATCAAAGGAAGCGGTGATCGAGCGCCTGCACGGCGCTTTCGCGGAGCTGATCGACTGCGTAGTGCCGGCACCGGAGTTCACCCTGGCACATCGCTGGCTGTATGCCCGACCGGCCCAGGCCCATGAGTGGACGGCGCTAGCCGACGCCGGACTGGGCCTGTATGCATGTGGTGACTGGTGCCTGTCCGGCCGGGTCGAAGGTGCCTGGCTCAGCGGCCAGGAAGCAGCCCGCCGGCTACTGGAAAATCTATAAGCAAAGCCTTGCGCCTGCTCGATCACATCCGCCGGGCTGCCTTAATGCGGCAGCCTGGCGCTAGCTGAGCTCAACCCAGCGCGGTGTCCAGAAACATCATCACGGCGAAGCCCAACATCAATCCGAGCGTCGCGGGCGTCTGATGGCCGTTGCGGTGGGTCTCAGGGATAACCTCATGGGACACCACGAAGATCATGGCACCAGCAGCCAAGCCGAGACTGACCGGATAAGCAATGGCGAATCCGCTGGACATGCCGATGCCAACCAGCGCACCGATGGGCTCCATCAGCCCGGAGGCTGCCGCTATCAGTACGGAGGCACGCGCGGACAACCCTGTCGTGCGCAGTGCCAGTGCAACGGCAAGGCCCTCCGGGATGTCCTGAATCGAGATCGCAGTGGTCAATGGCAGACCAACACTCAAGTCGCCATTGGCGAAACTCACGCCAATGGCCATGCCCTCTGGAATGTTGTGCAGGGCGATGGCGAGAACGAACAGCCACACTCGGTTAAGCCGCGCGAATTCGGGGCCGCGGGGTCCTGTGCTCTCATGCTCATGCGGTGTGAAGTGGTCCAACCCGAGCATCAGCAAAACGCCGAGGCCGAGCCCGACCACTACGGTCAAAGCCGCAGCGGGCCCGTTGCCAAACAGCTCACGGCCGGCTTCCAGTCCCGGCAGGATCAACGAAAATGCACTGGCTGCCAGCATCATCCCGGCCGCGAAACCCAGCATGCTGTCCTGGCTGCGACTAGAGAGGTCGCGCAGGCCGATCGCCAAAAAAGCGCCAACAGCCGTGGCAACGAAACCGGCGCTCCCGCCCAGCATGGCGTAGCGAACGTTACTGGACTCATTATTGAAAGCGTTGACACCACCGGCCACCAGCAGTAGGAGGACGACCACCGCGGCAGCGGCAAGACTGAGGGTAATCCACGGACTGGCCTGGGCCTGAGCGAGCCAGACGGAGCGTAAAGCGGCAGCGGGGCTTTGAGCGGTTGACGCCATGATCAGTAAATCCTGACAGCGGGAAGGTTGATTGTACGCAGCCTCTTATCAGGGCGAGGCTATGGCTGTGATAGTCCTGCACTACGAAGGGACTCACTGTTTGAACCCAAGAGTCTGCTGATGATTCAACGCTGTTGGGCTGTCTCCGCCGAGTGATGCCTGCGCTGTACCCATAACGCGTGATTGTCCGTAAGCTTGTGGCGTCTGATGGTCGTCATGTGCCGCACAGGGAGTGGTCCGTTTTGCCTGCCGCCAAATCAATCCGCCGCGCGTTTGTATTACTCATTGTGCTGCTTTTGATTGCAGGCTGGCTGGGCTGGCGTCAGTTGCAAGGACCGGAGCTGCCTGGTTACCGGTTGGAAACACGGCCATTGGTGCAACGCGTGGTCGCCAGTGGAGAGGTGGACACCCAGTCGCTGGTCCAGATCGGCAGCGAGATCACTGGCGTCGTTGCCGAGCGGCATGTGCGTGAAGGCGATGCGGTGAAAGCCGGTGACTTGCTGCTGGAGCTGCGCGACGACGAGCAGCGGGCCCGTTTGCGCGAAGCCGAAGCTGCCCTGCAGCAACTGATCGACTCCACTCGCCCGCAGGCAGAAGCATCAGCACGCGAGACCCAACACAACTTCGAGCAGGCAAGCCGCGAGCTGAAACGCCGGCAAGTACTGTTCGACCGCAAGTTGCTGGCTTCCGAACCGCTTGAACAGGCGCGCCGCGCGGAACTGACGGCGCGCGCTGTGCGTGATCGTGCACGGTTCGCCGCTGCAGCGCTGGCCGCGGGCGGTAGCGAAGAGCAGGTGCAGCGCCAGCGCCTGGAAGCGGCACGCGCGGCGCTGGCGAAAACCCGCATCCAAGCGCAGGTGGAGGGCATCGTACAGACACGCGACGTCGAACCCGGTGACCTGGTCCAGCCAGGCCGCACACTGCTGACTATCGCGCGCTCCGGCAGCAGGGAAATCCTCCTGCCTCTGGACGAGAAGAACCTGGCGCCAGTCGAGCTCGGGCAGGCAGCCAAAGTTGTCGCTGATGCTTATCCCGAACGGGTGCTGCAAGCACGGGTCAGCTTCATCGCGCCGAGCGTCGATACGGCTCGCGGCACCCTCGATGTCCACCTCGACCTGCAGGGGCCAGCCGATTTCTTGCGTCAGGGCATGACGGTATCGGTGAACATCGAGACGGGTCGCCGTGAACAGGCGCTGGTGTTACCCAACGATGCCCTCCTCGCCCGCAACGGCAATCGTGCTCAGGTGCTACGGGTAAACGACGGTGTGGTCGAGCGCGTCGATGTTCGCCTGGGCCTGCTGGGTACTGCACTGAGCGAGGTGGTCGAAGGCCTGGCTGCTGGCGACCTGGTGCTCGCCGGCGATGCCGAAGCTGGCCAGCGCGTGCGAGTTCGTGAGCAACCGATGCCTCGCGGCATCCAGGATTGACCGCCGTGCGCCTGGCAGACTCAATCTGGACGGAATGGTTGATTGCCCTGCGCTTCCTCCTGGACAACCGCATGCAGTCGCTTCTGATCATCTTCGGCATTGCAGTCGGCTCTGCGGTCATCGTGTTCATCACCGCATTGATCACTGGGCTGCAGGCCAACGTCATCGAACGGACCCTGGGCACCCAGGCGCATATCCGTATCCTGCCGCCCGATGAGGTCAACCGCGTTCTGCCTGCCGACGATGGCAGCTGGTCGTTAGTACTGGAGAATCCACGAGCGCAGCGCCTGCGCTCGATCATTAACTGGCAGGACATTCGCGACGTGCTCGATGAAGATCCGCAGGTACTTGCCGTGTCGCCCGTCATCAGCGGTCCGGCTATCGCCCGACGCGGCGTCGCGCGGGCATCCGTCGCGCTGCTCGGTATCGATCCGGTGCGTTATCAGCAGATCATCCCACTGACCGATGACCTGATAGCCGGCCAGTTCACTGTCGGCGCCGGCAATGCAGTGATTGGCAAAGAACTCGCCCGTGACCTGGGCCTTGGCATCGGCGACAAGCTAAAGCTAGACGCCGGCGAAGGCCGCGAGGCGGTGGTCGACATCGCCGGGATCTTCGAACTAGGGGTGCGCGAGCTGGATGCGCGCTATGTCTACCTCGACCTGAAGCAAACCCAGACGCTGCTCGACCTGGCTGGAGGCGTCACTGTCATCGACACCACCGTCGGTGAAATCTTCGAAGCCGACCGCATCGCCAAACGACTGGCCCGCCTGACCGGCCTGCGTGCCGAAAGTTGGATGGAAACCAACGGTCAGCTGCTCAACGCGCTCAGTTCGCAAAGCATGACCACTGAGATGATCCGCATCTTTGTCGGGATTTCCGTTGCCTTTGGCATCGCCAGCGTGTTGGCCGTGAGCGTCGTCCAACGTACCCGCGAGATCGGCATTCTACGGGCGATGGGCAGCCCGCGTGGGCAGATACTCCGCGTGTTCCTGCTGCAAGGGGGCTTGCTCGGTTTGCTCGGCTCAGCTTGTGGCGGCGCCGTCGGCTGGGGTCTGGTACAGGCCTTCAATCTGGCGGGGCCACGCCTGTTTTTCATACCGGTCGACCCGACGCTTGTACCTCTGGCAATGCTGGTCGCAACGGTTACCGGTGTGCTGGCTGCCGCCATGCCAGCGCGCCGCGCGGCGCGCTACGACCCTGCCGTGGCGATCCGCTATGTCTGAATCCGATGCCAGCCAGAACGTCGAAGAAGTGCTGCGTCTCGAACAGGTACGCAAGGCATTCAACTTCGGAACCCCTCTGGAAACGGAAGTGCTGCACGGTATCGACTTACGTCTGTACCGCGGTGAACTGACCGCGCTCATCGGGCCATCCGGCTCCGGCAAAAGCACCCTGCTTAACCTGATCGGGCTGCTCGACGCGCCCAGCTCAGGCGAGCTTTATCTGCTCGGCCAGCCCACCCGCATCAGTGATGATGAAACCCGCACACGTCTGCGCAATCAGGCCATCGGTTTCGTGTTTCAGTTTCACCATCTGATTTCTGCGTTCAGCGTACTGGAGAATGTGCTGATGCCATTGATGATCCGACATGGCAAGCCCTCGAGTGCGGATATCGACCTGGCCCGCAGTCTGTTGAACGAAGTCGGGCTCGACGCGTTCGCCGACAAGAAACCCACGCAAATATCCGGTGGTCAGCAACAAAGGGTCGCGATTGCCCGCGCGCTGGTTACCCGCCCTCCGCTGCTGCTGGCCGACGAGCCGACCGGGAATCTCGACACTCGCACCGCGCAAAGCGTGTTCGAGCTGTTCCACCGTATTAATGTCCAGTTCGGTTGCGCCGTACTGGTTGTGACCCATGATCCGCGACTGGCCGCCGACTGCGCGCGAACCATTCAATTGGTTGATGGCCGTATCGTCAGCGACCACTCCCGCACCGAAACACGCTGATCCCTGCCCCCCGCCCGAGCCGGTCAAAGCTTTCGTCAGCGAACTCAGCTTCGCCTTGAAATACCGGCAGAATTGGCTCGCCCCGCTTAATAACTATTAAGTCTAAGCATATAACCGTATCTAGCGCTAAGATCCTTCCAGGCATACCCCCACCCGTATCAAGCCAAGCGAAGGAGCAAGCCATGAATGCCCGTGTTGAAGCGTTCTTCGATCCCGCGACCTTTACGTACAGCTATGTAGTCAGCGACCCAGAAACGCGTCAGTGTGCGTTGATTGACTCGGTGCTGGATTATGATCCGGCGTCGGGCCGCACCTCGCATGCCGGGGCTGAGCGGTTGGTCGATTACGTGCGCGAACACGACCTGAAGGTGCAATGGCTGCTCGAAACCCATGTGCATGCCGACCACCTGAGCGCCGCGCCATACCTAAAACAGCGGCTGGGGGGGACATTAGCGATCGGTGATCAGATCACCGTGGTACAGGACACCTTTGGCGCCCTGTTCAACGCTGGTAGCGAGTTCGCCACGGATGGCCGTCAGTTCGATCGTCTCTTCCACGACGGTGATGTCTTTCAGGTTGGCCACATCCAGGCGCGGGCGATTCATACGCCAGGCCACACGCCAGCCTGCATGACCTATGTGATCGGCGACGCCGCGTTCGTCGGTGACACCTTGTTCATGCCCGATTACGGCACCGCGCGCTGCGACTTCCCCGGTGGAAATGCGCGGACGCTGTACCAGTCGATCCAAAAATTGTTCACGCTACCAGCCGAGACCCGGGTGTTCATGTGCCACGACTACAAGGCACCGGGACGCGAAGAGTTTCGCTACGAGACCAGCATTGCAGCCGAACGTGAGCACAACATCCACGTACACAGCGGCGTCAGCGAAGACGACTTCGTCGCCATGCGCACCGCGCGCGACGCCACCCTGGCGATGCCCGCGCTGATTCTGCCGTCGGTGCAGATCAACATGCGCGGCGGTGAGCTGCCAGCGCCTGAAAGCAACGGTACTCGCTATTTGAAGATTCCTTTGGACGCGCTGTAACTGCCTGCGTGGAGGACGTCACATGCAAACCCTAAAACGCCTGACACCCTTCATCTCGGTGGCCGCCCAGCTGGATCCGGCCGATATGGCCCTGCTGGCGGGAAGCGGCTTTCGCTGCGTCATCAACAACCGTCCGGACAACGAGGGCGAAGGCCAGCCGTCCAGTAATGCTATACGCGCTGCGGCCGAGCAATCAGGCCTTGAGTACCACCACCTTCCGGTAGTTTCCGGGCAGATCAGCGATACCGATGTCGCAGCCTTTCGCGCGCTTCTGGAGCGGGTCAAAGGCCCCGTGTTGGCGTTCTGCCGGACCGGCACCCGTTCAGCATCTCTCTGGGCGTTGGCCGAGGCTCATCATCTGGACCCTGATCAACTCATCCAAACCGCTCGACAGGCTGATTACGATTTGACTGCCCTGCGACCGCGCCTGGAGCAGTACTGGCAATATGCAGCGGGCGGACCGCCGCTGAGCCCTACCCCCACGTTCGCCGCCACGCCACGTTATGACGTGCTGGTAGTCGGCGGCGGAGCGGCTGGCTGCGCCGTGACGGCCAGTTTGCTCAAGCGCGATCCCGACCTGCGCATCGCAATCATCGAACCACGGGAACAGCATTACTATCAGCCGGGCTGGACGCTCGTCGGTGCCGGCGTGTTCGATCGCGCCAACACCGAACGCGCCATGAGCCGTTGTATCCCGACAAAGGCACAGTGGATTCGCGCAGCCGTCGAGGCCTTCGATCCGGAGCATCAGCAGGTGGTGCTTGAGGACGGCAGCCGCATCGGTTACCGCTCGCTGGTGGTCTGTCCGGGCCTGAGCCTCGACTGGGACGCTATCGAAGGCGTGCGTGACAGTCTCGGAAAATTCGGCGTGACGTCCAATTACGCCTTCGAGCTGGCGCCTTACACCTGGCAACTGGTACAGCATCTGCGCCATGGCAAAGCCCTGTTCACCCAGCCGCCCATGCCCATCAAGTGTGCCGGTGCACCGCAGAAGGCCATGTACCTATCCTGCGACCACTGGCTCAAGGGAAGCGTGCTGAAGGACATACAGGTGGACTTCTGCTCAGCTGGGGCGGTGCTGTTCGGCGTCGCCGAGTTCGTGCCTGACCTGATGCGCTACGTGGAACGTTACGGCGCCACACTCAACTTCAATAACAACCTGATCGCAGTAGACGGCCCGGCGCGTAAAGCCTGGTTCAAGGTGTCTGACGGAACCGGCCAGAGCAGCACGGTCGAACGCGAGTTCGATCTGCTGCACGTCGTGCCGCCGCAGCATGCACCCGATTTCATTCGCCGAAGCCCACTGAGCAACGCCGATGGCTGGTTCGAAGCCGAGCATGAAACCCTTCGCCACCCCCGCTTCGGCAATATCTTCAGTCTCGGTGACGTGTGCTCTGCACCAAACGCGAAGACTGCTGCAGCAGTGCGCAAGCAAGCACCGGTTGTGGCGGAGAACGTACTGAGCGTGCTCAGCGGCAAGGGACCGCAAGCCATCTATGACGGCTATGGCTCCTGCCCACTAACTGTCGAGTTTGGCAAAGTGATCCTCGCCGAGTTTGGATACGGCGGCAAACTGTTGCCGACTTTCCCCCTTGACCCCAGGGTGCCCCGGCGTCTGGCCTGGAAACTGAAAACACGGTGGATGCCGTCGATCTACTTCGACATGATGCTCAAGGGCCATGAGTGGCTGGCCGAGCCGAAACATCTGGACTTCGAGCCACGGCCAGCCGAGGCGCTCAACGCCTGTGATTTTACTCAGGAGAAGAAAGGATGATGCAGCGGCTCGCCCGCCACCTACCGTGTCTGGAATGGGGGAAACAGTATGACAAGGCCGATGCGGCCAAGGACAGCCTGGCCGCGCTGATCGTAACGCTAATGCTGATCCCGCAGAGCCTGGCCTACGCGATGCTTGCAGGCCTGCCACCGGTGGCAGGCCTGTACGCCAGTATCCTGCCACTGATCGCATACACGCTTTTCGGCACCAGCCGCACTTTGGCGGTCGGCCCCGTCGCCGTGGTATCGCTGATGACGGCTGCCGCCCTCGGCCCTTTGTTCGCTTCCGGCAGCGCCGCGTATGCAGGCGCAGCACTGCTGCTGGCACTGATGTCCGGCGCGACCCTGCTGGCCATGGCGGTTCTACGGCTGGGTTTCCTCGCCAATTTCCTTAGCCATCCGGTGATCTCCGGCTTCATCAGCGCCTCGGGCATACTGATTGCCCTCGGTCAGTTCAAGCACATTCTCGGCATCCCAGTCACTGGTGACAACGCGCTGCAGCTGCTACGAGGATTGATCCAAGGCCTGCCAGAAACGCACCTGCCCACACTCGCCATCGGCACCAGCAGTCTGGTTTTCCTGTTTTTAGTGCGTAGCCGCCTGGGCCGCTGGCTGCAACGGCTGGGCATGGACGCCCGCACCGCTGGCACGCTGACCAAAATCGGGCCGGTCGTTGCCCTGCTCCTGGCGATAGCGGCGGTCAGCGGCTTTCACCTCGCCGCTGCAGGGGTTCGGGTGGTCGGCGAAGTGCCCCAGGGGCTTCCATCATTGAGCCTGCCACCGCTAGACCTGGCCCTTATTGCTCAGCTTCTGCCTGCGGCAGTGCTGATCAGTCTGGTTGGCTTCGTCGAGTCGGTCTCAGTGGCACAAACCCTGGCCGCCAAACGCCGCGAACGCATCGAACCCAATCAGGAGCTAGTCGCCCTGGGTGGTGCCAATATAGCCGCGGCGCTGAGCGGAGGTTTTCCGGTCACCGGCGGTTTCGCCCGCTCGGTGGTTAACTTCGATGCCGGTGCACAGACGCCACTGGCTGGTGCGCTAACAGCATTCGGCATCGGCGTGACGGTATTGTTCTTCACACCGCTGTTTCACAACCTGCCACATGCTGTGTTGGCCGCCACCATCATCGTGGCCGTACTCAGCCTGGTGGATCTCACCGCGCTCACCCGCACTTGGCGTTACTCCCGCCAGGATGCGGCCGCCATGGCTGCCACCATGCTCGGCGTACTGCTGATCGGCGTCGAGACCGGCATCATCATGGGCGTGGGCCTATCATTGCTGCTGTTTCTCTGGAGAACCAGCCAACCGCATATTGCGGTCGTAGGACAGCTCCCCGGCAGCGAGCACTTTCGCAACATCGAGCGTTTCGCCGTGGTACAGAGCCCCAGGGTGCTTTCGGTGCGGGTCGATGAAAGCCTCTATTTTCCCAACGCGCGGTTTCTCGAGGACCGCATTGCCGAGCTGTTGGGCCAATACCCGCACGCCGAGCATCTCGTGCTGATGTGTCCCGGGGTCAATCTGATAGATGCCAGCGCACTGGAAAGCCTCGAAGCCATCTCCGCACGTCTTCACACTGCTGGCGTCCAGCTTCACCTCTCCGAAGTAAAGGGGCCCGTGATGGACCGGCTGCGCCGCACCGATTTCCTCGAACACTTCGGCGGGCAGGTGTTCATCAGCCAGTACGAAGCGCTGCTCGCCCTGGATTCGCAGACCACTCGACACGCCCTTGAACGGCAACGTTGCAACTGAACCAGCATGGGAGACCGTAGATGAAAAATGCACACGACCTCGTCGAACAGGCCCGGACCCGTATCCAGGAAATACTCCTTGGCGATGCCGAAGCGGCAATCCAGGCGGCGGATATTGTGATCGATGTACGCGAAGCCGATGAGTTTCGCGAAGGCCATATCAATGGCGCCACAAACATTCCGCGTGGCCTGTTGGAATTCAAGCTAAGCGGTACACCCGAGCTGGGCGCACGAGACATGAACATCGTGCTCTACTGCAAGACCAGTGGCCGCGCAGCGCTGTCAGCTGCATCGCTGCAAGACATGGGCTATCTACACGTGAAATCGATCGCCGGCGGTTTCGATGCTTGGACCGAAGCCGGCAAGCCGGTAGCGAAACCGAGCCTGCCGAGCTTTGAGTAACCTCGCAAAATCAGTATGTCCATAAAGCAGAAAACCGACGTCAACGTCGGTCTTCTGCTGGACAAGCCTGCCTCCGCATCCTGGTCAGGGCTTGGTACTGCACGCCTTGCAAGTCTTGATTCCGAGCAGCGTATAGGCCGGGCAAAAGCGGAAAAGGCCGGTGGCTAGGGGCAGCAGACCAATCCAGCCCCAGACGCCAATCATGCCAGCTAGAGTAAGGCCGATTAGCGCAAGGCCGATGACGATCCGCAGTGTGCGGTCGATGGTTCCGATGTTGGCTTTCATAATGACCTCCAGGTCAGCAAGCGCGCCGGCGTTCCAGCGCGGAGAACAGCAACATCCCGCCGAGCATGGCAAGGACAAACAAGAGCACCTGCCAGTGACCGCTGAGCAACACGGCGATCGCCGGGCCCGGACAAATACCGGCAATGCCCCAGCCCACACCGAACAGCAAACTACCGCCGACCAAACGACCATCAATCTCGCGTTTGCTGGGCAATTGCATCGGGGCGTCAAGCAACGAGCGCTGGCGCGCCTTGGCCAGGCTGAAGGGCACCAGCGCCGTCCCGATCGCTCCGACCATGACCATCGCCAGCGACGGATCCCAGGCGCCGAACAGATCAAGAAAGCCAATCACCTTGGCTGGGTTGGCCATGCCCGAAAGCAGCAACCCCAGCCCGAATAGCAGGCCGGCGGCAAACGAGGTCAGCTTACGCATAGTCAGCCCCCTAGAAGATGACGAAGGACAAACACGGTAGCGAAACCGGCTGCCATGAAGGTCAGGGTCGCCACGATCGAGCGCGGGGACAGCCGGGAGATGCCGCACACTCCATGGCCACTGGTGCAACCGGAGCCATAACGAGTACCGATGCCGACCAGCAATCCAGCCACTCCTAGCCCAAGCCAACCCGACTGAAACTCCAAGGCTGGTAAGGAGGTAAACGACACCCATAACAACGGCGCCAGCAACACGCCAACAATGAACACCAACTTTTCCCCCCGCCCCTCAGCATCGCGCTCCAGCAGGCTGGCAAGCAGACCGCTGATACCGGCGATACGGCCATTGAGCAGAACGAACAGCCCGGCCGCCGCACCAATCAGCACGCCGCCGGCCAGCGCGGTCCAAGGAGTGAAGTTGCCCCAATCGATCGTCATAGCTGGTCATTTCCGAAACAGGTGGCAATGGGAGATGTCATGCCCGACACCACCGAAGCCCGGCTCTCCGACGGGCCTGTTCGCCCTGACGCCCGATGCCGAGGAGTGTTCGCAACAGCGTCACAGGCTTATCCAGCCTGGCCGCCATCAATGAACATAGTTAATCGCATGACAATATATTTATCAATATATTGTTATGCCGCATAGACTGAAAGAAGTTGGCCGTAAGCGGTGGCATCGATAGCATGCCCCTACCGGTATGCCAGGCTGACCGATCCCGGCGACCGAGCATGTCAGCAGACGCCCTTTTCGTGACGCCAGGTATCAGCATGAATGATCAGACAACTCCCACCGAATCCGTAAAGTTACAGGATCAACAGCAGGCCATGCTGAAACGGCTGGCGAGGGTTGAAGGGCAGGTGCGGGGCATCCAGGCCATGATCAAACGCGGCGAGGACTGCGAATCGATAGCCCAGCAGTTTTCCGCCGCTCGCAGCGCATTGGACAAGGCCTATCGGCTGATGCTGACTTGCCTGATTGAAGAGGCTATGCACGATCAGGCTCAGGACACAGGCGAGACGCTGGCGCGCGTGCGCAGCATTTTTACCAAGTACACCTGAACAAAAAGGTGCGCGCAGTGGCGTCTGTGAGATAGCCAAAACCTTCGAAGAAACGTCAGAAGGCGACTACCCGGACCATCCAGATATCCGCAGCGGCAAGCGGATAAACGAGTGTCCAGAAACGAAAAAAGCGACCCTTTAGGTCGCTTTTTTAGCGCTTCGATATCTTTCAAAAAGACTCGGAGCAAATTTGGAGCGGGAAACGAGACTCGAACTCGCGACCCCGACCTTGGCAAGGTCGTGCTCTACCAACTGAGCTATTCCCGCAAATAATGGCGTCCCCTAGGGGACTCGAACCCCTGTTACCGCCGTGAAAGGGCGGTGTCCTAGGCCACTAGACGAAGGGGACGCTGCCCGGAAGCTACTGCTTTTATCCGGCTTTCAACGTTTCGCTTTAGGGCTTCACGCTGCAAGTGGCGCGCATTCTATGGAGGTCGTTCATGGTCGTCAAGCACCATCTAGAAATATTTTATGAACCCAACGTATAGCAAGCGTTGAGCTATCAGCTTGCCAGCCAACGCTCTACACTCGGAAAAAATCGCTCGGTCAGAGAGGTGCGTTTCGTGTCCCCAGTTCTGATTACTGGATTGGTCATTGCCGGCCTGTTCATCCTGATTGCAATTGGCGTCATCAATCAGATCGTAGAGAAGAACGGCTTGGAAAAGGCGCGCGTCCGCGCCGAACTCAGCGACCGCATGCGCCGCTGTGCCAACCTCTCCGAGAGTTTTCCAGGCCAGATGATGACGCCGGCACTCAAGCTGTTGCTGACGCGCCTGGAGCTGGGTCTGGGCGAGCAACTGCTTCCCCTAGACAAGAAGAACGCCACGCTCGGCCCCCGGCTCGCTGCTCTACGTAGCGCTGTTGCCGAAGGCGAAGACATTCCCGTAGCAAACGCGCCAGTCAAGGTCACCACCGAAGCACAAGCGAAGGAGATTCGCCTGCTGATGGAAGACCTGCATGCTCAGATTGTCTGGGCCAACAAGCAGAACCAGTTGGATACCACCGCTGCCAAGCGCTGGATCCAACAGATCCAGCGGATGATGGTGATGCTGCATGTCGAGTACTTCAGCAATATCGGTCAGCAGTCGCTTCAGCAGGGTAGTGCGCACAAAGCGCGCCTGGCTTTCGAGCGCGGTATCCAGCACATCCGCAAACAGCCCAACCCGGCCGAGTATCAAACCCAGTTGAGCAAGCTCGAAGCAAGCTACAGCCACGCTAATAAGCTCGAGCAGACGGAACAACAGCCGAAGCTTGACGAACCGAGCCAGCTCGCCGAAGGTCTGAAGAGCCTCGAAAGCGAAGACGATTGGAAAAAGAACAACATCTACTAGGTACAGAGCGGACGAATTGAGACGGCGCTCCGAGCGCCATGCTCAACTGAACCTCCGGCGTCCGCCTGCTGCCCTGCCCTGCCGTGGAGAACTCGTCATGCCCATAACCGTATTCGGTGCCCCCCTATCGCCCTTCGTTCGCAAGGTACGCCTTTGCCTGCAGGAAAAAGGCCTGGACTATGGGCTAGAAATCGTAATGCCATTCACGCCGCCCGAATGGTATCTGCAACTCAATCCACTCGGCCGCATCCCAGCCATGAAGGATGACGAGCTCTGCCTGGCCGACTCCAGCGTGATCTGCCAATACCTCGACGAAGCTTACGATCAAACTGTTCGGCTGTATGGCGCTAACCCGACCGATCAAGCGCAGATACGCTGGCTGGAAAAATATGCCGATTACGAGCTCGCACCGCTGACGACATTCGGGGTTTTCCGCAACCGCGTCCTGAAGCCGAGCTCGGGCAAGCCCTGCAACGAGGAAACCGTACAGGCCGCATTGAACGAGAAGCTGCCACCGCACTTCGACTACCTTGAGCGTCAGCTGGGGGAGAACGACTTTTTCATTGGCGAGCAACTGTCGATGGCCGACATCGCCGTTGCGTGCCAGCTGATCAACATGGAACACGGCGGCGAGGTGGTCGACGCGGGTCGCTGGCCGGCCCTGGTCGCGCACTACTCGCGTTTGAAAGCACGCGCATCGATAGAGAACGTGCTGCCCGGCGAGCAGCGTATGACCGCCAAGCTCATCGAAATGGGCAAAAGGCCAACACCGCCGAACTGAACCTGACGAGCGCCGCCCCGGAACCAAGCACCAGCTTCGGTTCCTAGGCGGGCCTCCCGCAAATGAGCAGTAGAGCGCCGAGGCTCACCAACAGGTGTGTCCCGCAGGGCATGGCCTGTTTATAACGCACGCGTTGGTCAATTGGAGGTCCGGCAGCAGCCTAACCGCTTGCCTACAGCAGGCGAATCCCCGCCCACTGCCGAGCAAACTGATAAGCGCAACGGCCATTGCGATTGCCGCGAGCTGTGGCCCAGCGAATGGCGTCCTTTTCCAGCTCGTCGTCCCAGCTCCAGCTCAGCCCCGCCCGTGTCGCCAGCGAGCCGATCCAGTGCCGCACCACGTTGAGGTAATGCGCCTGGCTGAACGGGTAGAACGACAGCCAAAGTCCAAAGCGATCCGACAGCGCAATCTTGTCCTCTACCGCCTCGTTTGGATGCAGCTCTCCATCCACCATCTGCCAGTTTTCGTTGTCGCTCTGACGCTCAGGCACAAGGTGCCGGCGATTCGAAGTGGCATACAGCAAGACATTCTCGGGGGCCCGCTCCAGCGAGCCGTCCAACACGCTTTTCAAGACCCGATACTCGCCCTCGCCCGCCTCGAACGAAAGATCATCACAGAACACCACAAAATGTTGTGCCTGCCCGGCAAGCTGATCGACCAGTTTCGGCAGATCAGCCAGATGGTCGCGTTCGATTTCTATAAGGCGCAGGCCCGCCGGTGCATATTCAGCCAACAATGCTCGGATCAAAGAAGATTTTCCGGTACCGCGCGCGCCCCAGAGCAGGACATGATTCGCCGGCAGCCCTGAAACGAACTGACGGGTGTTGCGCGACAACAGCTCGCACTGCCGGTCAATGCCGATCAAATCGTTTAGCTTCATGTCGAGCGACACATTTAGCGCCTGCAGGTAGCCGCCCTGCCCTTCACGATACCAACGCGCGGCCAAGCTCGTATCCCAATCCAGCGGCGCACGCTGCGCAGGAAGCAAGGGTTCCAGGCGCGACATCAGCGCATCAGCACGCTGTAAAAAAGCTTTGAGCTCGGCATCCATTCAACGTCTCCAAAACGATCGCGGCTGCAGCGTACAAAAGCGCTGTGGCGGCCGGGAAATATAGGTTACAAGCAAGCTTCGATATGCGCTGTCAGCGCGTCCGGCGCGGTTCGAGACGAAAAGCGCCTCACCGAACGCCCATCGTCGGTGACCAGAAACTTAGTGAAATTCCACTTGATCGCCTTGCTGCCCAGCAAACCGGGCGCGCGCTTTTTCAACTCCATGAACAAAGGGTGAGCATCGCCTCCGTTGACCCGGATCTTGGCGAACATCGGAAAGCTGACGCCGAAGTTACGCTCGCAGAACGCAGCGATCTGCGCCTCGTCCCCCGGCTCCTGATGGCCGAACTGATCACAGGGAAACCCGATCACCACCAGCCCCTGCTCGCGATAGCGCTTCCAGAGCGCTTCAAGGCCCTTGTATTGGGACGTGAAGCCACATTGACTGGCCGTATTAACCACCAGCAGAGCCTTGGCGCCAAAATCAGACAAAGTCTTCTGTTGGCCATCGATCGTGAGGCAGGGAATATCCAAGAGCGCATCGTTCATGGGGTGCTCCATTGAAGCGTTGCGAAGCGCCTTTACGCGTCGCGCGGCTTGTGATTGAGAGACGCTGAATTGATGCAGTAGCGCAGCCCGGTCGGTGCCGGACCATCCGGGAATACATGCCCCAAATGGGCATCACAGCGAGCGCACTTGACCTCAATGCGATGCATGCCGTGGCTGAAGTCGTCAATGCTGGCAATGGCTGTATCGCTAACCGGCTGAAAGTAGCTCGGCCAGCCACAGCCTGAATCGAACTTGGCGTCAGAATCGAACAGCGGTGCATCACAGCAGGCGCAGTGGTAGATGCCGGGCGCCTTGGTGTCGTTGTACTTGCCGGTGAACGGTCGCTCGGTCGCACCCAGACGGCAGACCTGAAATTGCTCGTCGGAAAGTTCTTCACGCCAGGTTTCGAGCGGTTTCTCAAGCTTATCCATCGGTACACCTCATGAGCTTAAAAAGGCACCTCTGTACCTTTTCCGGGGATCAGGCCGCACGTATGATGCGGTGCTCTTAAGACGCCTAGTCTGGCAGCGGGGTTTCACACTGCCAAGGCGCCCGGGTTCACGCCGTACGCAGCCAGCCCTTCAGAACGGCAGGCGCGTCATCACTTCGGGACACAAGGATCATGCAGGTCAGCAAATCGAACAAGCTCGCCAATGTCTGTTATGACATCCGTGGGCCAGTGCTCAAGCACGCCAAACGCCTGGAAGAGGAAGGCCATCGCATCCTCAAGCTGAACATCGGCAATCCGGCGCCATTCGGTTTCGAAGCCCCTGAGGAAATTCTTCAGGACGTGATCCGCAATCTGCCCACCGCCCAGGGCTACAGCGATTCCAAAGGCCTATTCAGCGCACGCAAGGCGATCATGCAGTACTACCAGCAGAAGCAGGTAGAAGGCATCACCATCGAAGACATCTATCTCGGTAACGGCGTGTCCGAGCTTATCGTGATGTCCATGCAGGCCCTGCTCAACAACGGCGATGAAGTGCTGATCCCGGCCCCGGATTACCCGCTGTGGACGGCCGCCGTCAGCTTGGCGGGCGGCAAACCGGTGCATTACCTCTGCGACGAGCAGGCCAACTGGTGGCCGGACCTGGCCGATATCAAAGCCAAAATCACGCCCAACACCAAAGCGCTGGTGCTGATCAACCCGAACAACCCGACCGGTGCGGTATACCCACGCGAAATATTGGCAGGGATGGTCGAACTGGCCCGTCAACACAAGCTGGTACTTTTCTCCGACGAGATCTACGACAAGATTCTGTATGACGAGGCAGTGCACATCTGCACCGCATCGCTTGCCCCTGACGTACTGTGTCTGACCTTCAACGGGCTATCGAAGTCCTACCGCGTTGCTGGCTTCCGCTCCGGCTGGGTAGCGATCTCCGGTCCCAAGCACAAAGCGCAGAGCTACATCGAAGGCATCGACATCCTGGCCAACATGCGCCTATGTGCCAACGTGCCGTCTCAGCACGCCATCCAGACCGCCTTGGGCGGCTACCAGAGCATCAACGATCTGGTGTTACCACCAGGCCGCCTGCTTGAGCAGCGTAACCGGACCTGGGAACTACTCAACGACATTCCCGGCGTCAGCTGCGTCAAGCCGATGGGTGCGCTTTATGCGTTCCCACGGATTGATCCGAAAATCTGCCCCATCCACAACGACGAGAAGTTCGTCCTAGACTTGCTGTTATCAGAGAAGCTACTGATTGTTCAGGGGACGGCCTTCAATTGGCCGTGGCCGGATCACTTCCGCGTGGTCACCCTGCCCCGCGTGGACGACCTTGAGCAGGCTATTGGCCGAATCGGCAACTTCCTCAAGACCTACAGTCAGTAGTGTTGGATGGATCTGCAAATCGATGACTTCTACCGGGACGCCGCGGCCGGGCTGCTGACGCTCTATCAGGCCTTTCCGCGGAAAGTCGCGCTGTACGTCGAGGACCTCATCGGCCATGAAGAACCCGATGAGTTCGGCCTGCCCAGCAAGCGCCATCAAGGCTGCCTCAGCGCGCTGATATGGCTCGCCGAGGAGGGCTATCTGCGCTTCGAGAGCACCATTCATTTTCAGGCGCTCGACCAGGCTGTTCTCACCGAGAAGGCATTCCTGCGACTGACTGGCACCATCCGCGATGCCTTTGCCGGTCTCGACTCACTGCCGCCGAGTGTCCGTCGGGTCCAGTCCAGCCTGGCGCATCAGCTACGCGAAGCGTTGCGTGAAGCGGACAGCGAGCGGCTGGCACAACTGACGCGCCAGCTGTTCGACAGCTCACTGCCTGAGCGCAGCTAAGCCCAGCCGGGCGGCAGGCGACATAGCTTGAAATAGTCGCTCGGTTGAATCGAGCCGGGCCGCCCCTTATATAGCCTATCGTTCTTTACTGTTCCTCTTGGAGTCTGCCGCAACATGATGCGCATTTTCTTGTTTCTGGCCACCAACCTGGCTGTGCTGGTCGTCGCTAGCATCACCCTCAAGTTGCTTGGAGTAGATCGCTACACGGGTCAGAACTACGGCAGCCTGCTGGCTTTCTGCGCCGTCTTTGGTTTCGCTGGTGCACTGATTTCGCTGTTCATCTCCAAATGGATGGCGAAAATGAGTACCCGTACAGAGATCATCACCCAGCCGCGCACGCGTCACGAACAGTGGTTGTTGCAAACCGTCGAGCAGCTGGCCCGTGATGCCGGCATCAAGATGCCAGAAGTGGGTATCTTCCCTGCTTATGAAGCCAACGCCTTCGCCACCGGCTGGAACAAGAACGATGCGCTTGTCGCAGTCAGCCAAGGGTTGCTCGAGCGCTTTTCCCCGGACGAAGTCAGGGCCGTACTGGCCCACGAGATTGGCCACGTTTCCAACGGCGACATGGTCACGCTTGCATTGATCCAGGGCGTGGTAAACACCTTCGTCATGTTTTTTGCACGCATCTTCGGCAGCTTCGTCGATAAGGCGATCCTGAAGAACGAAGATGGCCATGGCATCGGCTATTTCGTTGCGACGATCTTCGCCGAACTTGTGCTGGGGATCCTAGCCAGCATCATTGTCATGTGGTTCTCACGCAAGCGTGAGTTCCGCGCTGACGAAGCGGGGGCTCAGCTTGCCGGGACCAGCGCGATGATCGGCGCCCTGCAGCGTCTGCGCGCAGAACAGGGCGTGCCAGTCGACATGCCGGACAGCCTCAAGGCCTTCAGCATCAACGGTGCCCTGCGCAACGGCCTGGCCGGCCTGCTGATGACTCACCCAACGCTGGAAGATCGTATCGAAGCCTTGCGCCAGCGCGGCTAAGCGAGCGAACCGAAACAAGGGCGGCATACACAAGCCGCCCTTTTTTTTCGTCTGCGATTTGCACGTAGTGGCTGTATGCCTGTCGAAGCAAGCGCCGTCTTCAGAAAAGGAACATCTCAACATGCGCCGCTTCTTTCTACTCGCCATCGCCCTGCTCACCCTGGCCGGCTGCCAGAGCGCCTATTACTCGGCAATGGAGAAGGTCGGATTGCATAAGCGCGACATTCTGGTTGACCGCGTCGAGGATGCGCGCGACTCACAGCAGGAAGCCAAGGAGCAGTTCAAGGATGCCTTGGAGCGTTATCGCAGTGTGGTTCAGGTTAAAGGCGGTGAGCTTGAAGAGCGCTACGAGGCGCTGAACAATGAGTTCGAAGCCAGCGAAAACAGCGCTCGCGAAGTGCGGGAAAGGGTCGAAGCCGTCGAGGATGTCGCCGAGGCGCTTTTCGAGGAATGGAAACAGGAACTCGGCGAGTACAGCAACGCAAGCTTGAAAGCGGCCAGTCAACGAAATCTGGAACGCACCCAGAAAGACTATCGTGTGCTGCTGCAACGCATGAAGGCAGCGGAAAAGCGTATCGATCCGGTGTTAGACGTATTGCGCGACCAGGTACTGTTTCTCAAGCACAACCTCAATGCACGCGCGATCGGCGCCTTGCAGGGCGAATACCGCACGCTGGAAGGGAATGTCGATCAGCTCCTCGCTGAAATGCAACGGGCCATAGACGAAGCCGACGTGTTTATCCGTCAACTCCAGCGCAACCAATAACCGAGATAACCGGCTAACGCTGGTGGCGAAATGGTCGGGCGAAAACCACAACGGGCACACCGCGGCGCGCCCGTCATCTCAACAGCTGTCAGCACGACAGTCGATGCGCGCTAGGAGAGTTCACCGAGTCGGTAGCAGCTTTCTTCTAGGCGAGTGAGGCCACGCTGAAGAAATCTCCAATTGCTTTCGTTCAACACGTTGGCGCGCTCCAGCAGGTCGACTTTCCAGTGCGCGCCCAAAGACATTCGAACTTCAGCAGTACTCACCGCGAATGGCGGGCCGGACATCTGCTCCTGCTGGTAATCCAACGTGATCAGCAGCCCCTGACAGTTTGGCGCAAGGATGCTGGCTAGATGGTTGACGTAACGCCGACGCATGTCGGCGGGCAATGCGATCAGCGCAGCCCGGTCGTATAGCGCCTGGCAGTCGGCCACATCAGCCGGTGTCATGGCGAAGAAATCGCCACAGCGGATTTCCACCATACCTGCCCGGTAAACCTTGAACTCACCCTGGATGCTGACGTTCGGGACTAGCCCGTGCTCGGAGAAAAAATCCTCGGCTGCGCGCTCGCTCAGCTCTACGCCCAACACCGCAAAACCCTGATCGGCGAGCCAGGCCATGTCGAGACTTTTCCCACACAACGGCACCAGGACACGAGTCCCTTGCGCTAACTTCAAGCTGGGCCAATGGCGGCGCAGGTAGGGGTTGACCTCGTTTAGATGGAAGCCGATTTCGTTACGTGCCCAGCGACGCTGCCAGAACGCTTCGTCCATGTAGAGACCCTCTTGAGCGATGTTGGTCGGGGAGCTTATCAGAGCCACCTTCGTCCGGAACCCCGCTTCAACCGGAGCGCAGCGCCGACTCCGGGTCCATACCGGCATCGCGCATCTGAGCCAGTTTGTAACGAAGCGTCCGTGCACTGATACCTAGACGGTCAGCCGTCTCCTTACGGCGCCCGCGCTCGGCACGCAGGGTCTCGAGAATGAGTTCGAACTCACGACGGCGCAGGTCTTCACCCAACGCGCCAGCGACCTCGGCCGGCACTGAAACGGTCGCCGGGGCAGATTGCGTCGACACGATTGCGCTAGCGGCAGTACGCGCCAGCGAGGCGAAGCCGGCAGCAGCTGTCAGATAGAGGTCATCCGGCCGAATAAATCCGCCCTGCTGCAGGATAAGGGCTCGCTGAATCGCGTTGTCGAGCTCACGCACGTTGCCGGGCCAGGAATATCCGAGCAGGCACTGACGCGCCTCAGCTGTCAGTCTCGCGCCTGGCTGACGCATCTTTGCCGCATGATTGGCCAGCAACCGCTCGGCCAGCGGCACGATATCCGCCGGCCGATCGCGCAATGCCGGCCAGGCGAGCGGAAAGACCGAGAGACGGTAGAACAGGTCTTCACGGAAGCGCCCGCTGCGAACCTCCTCAGCCAGATCACGGTTGGTCGTGGCGACGATACGGATGTCGAGCGGTATCGGCTTGCGTCCACCCACACGCTCGACCTCACGCTCCTGCAATACACGCAGCAACTTGGCTTGTAATGCCAGCGGCATTTCGGAGATCTCGTCAAGCAGTAGCGTACCGTGATCAGCCAACTCGAACTTGCCTGGCTGCGTCGCGATGGCACCAGTGAAGGCGCCCTTCTCATGACCGAAGAGCGTCGCCTCCAGCATGTTTTCTGGAATCGCAGCGCAGTTGATGGCCACGAACGGCTTGTCGGCTCGCGATGACTGCTGATGAATAAAACGAGCTAGCACTTCTTTGCCAGTGCCCGACTCTCCTGAAACCAGCACCGTCGAATCGCTTTGTGCCACCCGTGCCGCCAGCGCCAGCAGTTGCCGACTCGCAGGTTCAACCGCCACAGGCCCCTGCATTTCGGTCGCACCAAGCTGGCCAAAGGCATGCCGGCCGACCAGGTCGAGCAACACCTTGGGTTCGAACGGTTTGACCAGGTAATCCACAGCCCCTAGGCGCATGGCCTCGACGGCGCGCTCGACGGCACCATAGGCAGTCATCAACAAGACAGGCGTTTGCGGATACCGTTCGCGCACAATTGCCTGCAAGGCATGGCCGTCTATGCCAGGCATGTTTACATCACTGACCAGCAGGCCGAAACTCTCCTGATCAAGCGCATGCAACGCGGCCTCAGCGGACTCCACCGCGCGGTAGGCATAGCCGCCCAGTTCGAGGGTATCGCCCAGCGCTTCGCGCAAAGCACGATCATCTTCGACCAGTAGAACTTTAACGCCCATAGGGCTACTCCGAATGTGCAAGCGAGGCCAGCGGAAGCAGCGGTAGCTGCAACGTGGCGCAGGTTCCTCTGCCCGGGCGAGAACGCAGTTCAAGCGCGCCCGAATGCGCTCGCGCTACCGAGCTGACGACGGCCAGGCCGAGGCCGGTCCCGGTTGCCCGTGTGGTGAAAAAGGGCTCGCCAAGTCGGGCCAAGGTCGCTGCATCGATGCCTACACCGTTGTCGCTGATGCTGATACGCAGCATTGAACCTCGTGCAAAGAGATGAACCTTCAGTTTTGTATCGCCAGTCGCCGCCTGGAGCGCATTTTCGATCAGGTTGAGCAGTGCACCGACCAAGGTGTCGCGATTGCACAACAGTGCACCGGTCCGGGCGTCGCATTGCCAGCGAACGGCGACGCCCTCTAACTTCATCTCGGTCGCCGCACGCAGCGCTCCCAGCAACTCAGCGGGTGTTAGCCGGTCCTCCAGCGGCAGATCACCCCGCGCGAAAACCAGCATGTCACGAACCTGGTGTTCCAACTCGTTCAGCCGGTCCTTCAAACGACCAGCAAACCGCTGCTGATGCTCGACCGACAATCCGCCCTGTTCCAGATGGCTTGCATACAGCAGTGCTGTCGATAGCGGGGTGCGGATCTGATGAGCCAGCGACGCCACCATACGGCCCAGCGCAGACAAACGCTCATGACGCGCCAGTTGCTCTTGCAGCCGCCGTGTCTCCGTCAGATCGGTCAGCAGCACCAGCTGCCCAGGCTCAACGTTCAAGGAACGGGTAGCGATAGAAACGCGACGCCCATCCCTCAATGAGATTTCGTGACCGTCATCCCTACGAGGCGAGAAACTCCGCGCGATCACCTCGCGCCAGAGCGCCCCTTCGAGCGGTGCGCCAAGCAGCTCGAGCGCAACCGGATTCGCTTCGCGAACCATACCCTGGCCGTCGATGACAATCACACCGCCAGGCAACAGGTCCAGCAGGCTTCGCAAGCGGCTCGCCAGGCGCTCCTTCTCGTCGAATTCCTGCAGGCGCTGCGCAGCGCTCTCCGCAAGCTGATCCTTCAACTCGGCTACCCGTGCCTGCAGCATGAACTGGGACTCGCCCAACCGGCCGGACATGTGATGGAACAGTGCGAGCGATTGTTCAAGCTCGTCGCTTGAGCCGGCCTTGGCCGGGAATTGGACGGGATCAGGAGAGCAGGTCGCTGAAGTCACTGGCACACGTTTCCGTCAAAAGATGGTCGGTAACGTGAAGGTCAGCAAGGATCATGCCCGAGATGACAGATCAAGGAAGGGCCACGCCGCAAGCAAGAGCGGCGTGGCAAAGGAAATTACTCGTCGAGATCGTCTTCGCGACGGTTCATTCCGTATTTACGCATCTTTTCTACCAGCGTGGTTCGCCGTACCCGCAGACGCTCTGCAGCACGCGCCACAACGCCGCCTGCATCTTCCAGCGCCTGCTGGATAAGCCCTTGCTCTAGGTTGCCCAGGTAATCCTTCAAATCAAGGCCTTCTACGGGAAGCATGGCATGCGCATCCGCCGGAATGATCGGGGCGTTTATTGCTGCACGCTCTTCCATCTCGTCATGCAGGCTGGTCGCGTACTGCTCATCGTCGTCATCGACGTGGCGGAATTTCTTTGGCAGCTCCATCACACCAATCACGCCGTACGGGTGCATGATGGCCATGCGCTCGACGAGGTTAGCCAGCTCCCGTACGTTACCGGGCCAATCGTGGCGACAGAGGGACATGATCGCCGCCGAATTGAAACGGATGGAGCCCCGCTTCTCGTGTTCCATGCGCGAGATGAGCTCGTTCATCAGCAGCGGAATATCCTCGATGCGCTCGCGCAAAGGGGCCATTTCGATGGGAAACACGTTAAGCCGGTAATAGAGATCCTCGCGGAAGCTGCCATCCACGATCATTTTTTCCAGGTCTTTGTGCGTTGCAGCGATGATGCGTACGTCGGCGTTTTGCGTACGGTTGCTGCCCACGCGCTCGAAGGTGCGCTCCTGCAGGACGCGCAGCAGCTTGACCTGCATAGGCAGCGGCATGTCGCCGATCTCATCGAGGAACAGCGTCCCGCCTTCGGCCAGCTCGAAACGACCGGCTCGCGAGGTGATCGCGCCGGTAAACGCCCCCTTTTCATGACCGAACAGCTCGCTCTCAAGCAACTCCGCCGGAATCGCTCCGCAATTGACAGGAACGAAAGGCCCATTACGACGCTTGGAATGATAGTGCAGGTTGCGTGCAACAACCTCTTTGCCGGTTCCCGACTCACCGAGAATCAGTACGCTCGCTTCAGTGTCTGCAACCTGCTGCATCATCTGACGTACATGCTGAACTGCACGACTGGTGCCTACCAGGCTACGAAACAGATTTGGCTCGCGCTGCCGACCACGCGCCTTCGCCTTATCGTTCATGTCCCGGTAGATCTGGGCCCGGTGAAGCGAATCGAGCAGTTTGTTGTAGCTCGGCGGCATCTCCAGGCTAGTCAGCACGCGCTGGCGTATCTCATCCGGCCATTCAGCCGGTGCGGGCTCTCCAATCAACAGCAGGGGCAGGTTCTCGTCCCACTTGCTGATCTGCTTGAGCAACTCCACGGCGCCGCCCTTCGCTGCAACATCACCAAGCATCACGCCGAGTATGCTGCGGCTTGATTCCAGTGAATCGACCGCAGCCTGCCATTCGCTGCTGGCGCACGACAAATGATCTTCGCTGAGAAAGTTCAGAATGACCGTCAGATCCCGGCGACGATCCTGATCGTCGTCTATCAACAAAATTTTGGTTTCACGCCACATCTTGTTTATAGCTCTAGAGGCTGAAAGAAAGCCCGCACACGTCCTTGGCAGAACGGCAGCGTCATCGGCAGATAGCCGGTAGTTAATTAAAAAAAACGGCCTGAGTCAAATTTATGACGTGATTCAACGACAAAATAGCAAGGAATGCATTCTGTTATTGACGTAGAGCAACTCGTTATGAACGAGCCGGGAGATAACGCGTTCGGCTTTGGCGCGTTTGGACTAGCTCAGGAGATCGAGACAGAACCGTCTGATTTCGAGCGGAAAGCTCAACTGTACGCCTAAGAATACCGTTGCTGACGCGTGCGTTTGAACTGCTTTGGTCTACCTGATCCGTTAAAATCGGGCGGTGAAAATCGGCAACTCTCCGCGACCAATGGTCGCGGCAGCTTTCGAGAACTATCAGCCGAATAATTTGTAGATATTGGCTCCTTGCTGCGACTGGTTGAGCTGTATCAGCTCATCTGCAACACGCTGCTTCTCGCTCTGACAAGTGGTGACCAGTTCACGGTAGAGGTACACCAGCTCTTGCAGACGCTGCCGAATTGCTGAGTCGTCCTCACGAGGCTCGACCATCGCAGCCTCAACAACTTGACGGCATTGCAGGTCAAGCACGCTGATCGCTGTCCAGTCCTGCTGAGCCATGGCGTCACGCAAGGCGTTGCCGGTTTCCTCAAGACGTTTGACTGCTGCACTCATGAATCCGCTCCGAATGAACTGGCAACAAGGCCGAACCGATACCGCCTGAACCTCTGTCCGCGGCGCCTGATACCTTATCGGCAACGTCCACGTCGCCTTTAATTGCCACAGCGGAAAAATGTACGGTCAGTGCAGGCTGCGCAGCCCCGTCGGGACGCTAGGTGGCGCTACCGGCTCCCAGGGACCACCAGGCCGACCGGCGCAATACCAGTCGCCATCCCAGCGGTAGTAGAGACGCTCGCGATAGAACAAGTCCTGCCCTTCCACAACGTAGACGCCCAGACGGTTGTCCCAATGCGCAGCAGCATGAGGAGGCGGCGCATAACGTGGATGGCTTTTCTGGGTTGCCGGCGGGCGCGGTGCCGGTGGGGTGCGCACTGGGGGAGGCGTAGCAACCGGTTCGCGAGGCGGCGCCGATTCGGGCGGTGCCGGGTCGCGTGTAGGTCCGGACGCCTGGTAAGGATTGCCCGCACAGGCCCCAAGCAGCAACGCCAGCGTTACTACTGCGCTAACTCTGGCCAGGCGCTGAAACCTTGTTGAAACCCGCTCCTCCAGCATAATCAGTCGTCTCCCGAACCCCTGCGATCAGGGTGCTACAGGTTGGTCGATAGTCAGCTTGATCGCATCCGCATCATCCGGCGCCAACGGTTCGCTACTGCCTTGCCACTCACCGTGAGTAGCGTTCCCATCTCGGGATACGCGGGCAAACAATTTGACTTGTTCAAAGTTGGACAATCGAAGCTGCGGAGTCATTGCATCTGCGTCACTCAAGTTAACCGTCGCGGGTAAATCGGCAACCGTTATACGTTTCACAGCCAAGGGCATCGGCGGGCCGGACAACGCACGGGCGAAGATGAATACGGCATCGGTCGGTCGAACCTTGTCGACCACCTCGGCAGCCAGTTGCACTTCGACCGTCAGTCCCGCCCCGGTCTCGGCAACCATCTCGCCGGCCGGCTTGGTCACGCTCGCCGGAGCCGACTCGCCGAGCTGCTCGCGCGCACGAGCGATACCGCCCTGAATGGCTTCACGCGATGGATCTTCAGCTGGCAGCGTTGCCACCAACCGCTCCCAAAACCCTATCGCCTCCGCGAACCGCTCTTCTTCGTAGGCCGCAATACCCAACAGCCCGAGACTAGTGACCTCGTGTGGATCACCGCGTAAGGCCTCGTCGGTCAGCTGTTGCAGCTGCTTGGACCATTGACGGTCACCAGCGAAATAGAGCGCCTGCGCCCACTGTCCCAGGAGTTCCGGCTGACGCCCCGCCAGCTGGACGACCTGCTCGAAAGCGGTAGCAGCATCCGCTGGGCGCTCTCGGTTCATATAGGTCTTGGCCAGGAAATACCAGGCCTCCGCGGACTCGGGCTGAGCCTTTACGGCGCGCTCCAGCCGTCCGACCATCTCTTCCATCGTCGCGGGCTGCTCAGTGAACTCCCGCGCCAACTGCAGCTTGTCGCTCGCACCCCAGTGCAGGTAGAGACCATATGCAACCAACGGCACAAGGATAGCCGCGATCAGCGGCACAGCCCGACCCAAATGGTTATTGTGGCGAATAGTGGTGGTGCCCTCGGTGTCATCAAGCAACTCGCGCGCCGCATCGGCGCGCCCGGCCTCGAGCTGTTCTGAATCAAGGGTTCCGGCCGCCTGTTGCGCCGCCAGCTCTCCAAGCCGCTCCTGGTAAAGCGCGACATTCAACGCCGTCCGGTCTTCTTCGGCCTGCACACCACGCCCACGCAACAACGGCAGCAGCAGGAACGCCAGGGCGGCCAGCAGCAACAGGCCTGCACCTATCCAGAAATCGATCATGGTTCTTTTCTATCCAACAACGTGGCCAGGCGCTCACGCTCGGCCTCGGAAAGGGTGTTCGACGCGGGCTTATCGGACGCACGGCGACGACGTATCAGGATGAACGCCAAGACGGCGAATCCAATCACCAGCAGGACAATCGGTCCATACCAGAGAACAAGCGTTTTGGCATTGACGGGCGGTTTGTAAAGAACGAAGTCGCCGTAACGGGCGACCAGGTAGTCGACGATCTGCTCGTTGCTCTGCCCGTCTTCCAACATGCGGTAGATTTCACGGCGCAGGTCCATGGCGATCGGCGCATTGGAATCGGCAATGTTCTGGTTCTGGCACTTCGGACAGCGCAACTCTTCCACCAACGTCCGGTACCGCTCGCGCTCGGCCTCGTTTTTGAACTCGTAGGCATCAATCGCCGCCGACGCGCTGCCCAGCAGACAGAGAGTCAGCAGAAGCCCCTGAATCAGCTGCTTCATTCGTCCACCAGTTGTTGATAAAGCGCGGCAAGCTGTTCACGCCACACACGCTCGTCTATGACGCCGACATACTTGTGACGGATGATGCCCTGCTTGTCGACGAAGAAGGTTTCGGGCGCACCATACACACCCAGATCCAGCCCCAAGCTGCCCTGCTCGTCGCGAATGTTCAGCTGGTAGGGATCGTGAAAGTCTTTAAGCCATTTCTGCGCTGCCGCATTGTCATCCTTGTAATTGACGCCATGGATGACCACGCCCTGCTCTGCAAGCTTGTTCAACACTGGGTGTTCGACCTTGCAGGCGACGCACCAGGTTGCCCAAACGTTAACCAACGCTGGCTTGCCCTTAATGTCCTCGGCGGTAACGACCCTCTGGGGATCCTCGACCGAGGGCAGCGAGAACGAAGGCAGCGGCTTGCCGATCAACGCCGATGGCAACTCGGTCGGGTCCAGAAACAGACCGCGATAAAGAAACACGGCGACGAGTAGGAAAATCGCCAGCGGTAGCAACATCAACAATCTTTTCATCTCAGGCTCCTTGCTGCGCCAAACCGAGCGCCTCACGTACACGGGTCCTGACCTTCACCCGGTAACGTTTGTCGCTCACCGACAGCACGCCCCCCAGCGACATCATCAGCGCACCTAACCAGATCCAGCGCACGAACGGCTTGATATGCACCCGGACCGCCCAAGCACCGTTTTCCAGCGGCTCACCCAACGCCACGTAGAGATCCCGAGTGAAGCCCGCGTCAATGCCCGCTTCGGTCATCGGCATCTGTTGCACGGTGTAGAGGCGTTTCTCCGGATACAGTGTCGCCACCTGCTTGTCACCTTCGAAGACGCGAATGGTGCCTTTGTCAGAGGTGAAGTTGGGACCTTCGAAGTGCTTGGCACCGTCGAACACGAAACTGTAACCACCGAGCTGCAGCGACTCGCCTGGAGCCAGGCGCAGATCGCGCTCGTCGCTCTGCTGACTCGTCAGCACCACACCCAACGCGCAGACCACCAGACCGAAATGCGCTAGCTGCATGCCCCAGTAACTCGGCGCAAGGCTACGCAATCCCTTCAGCAATCCCTTGTGGCGGGTCTTGTCGAGGATATCGCGCACACCAGCGCTCACCACCCAGCCGGCAAGCATGCATACAGCCAGCACAGCCCAGTGGAAGTCACCGAAGAGCATCGAGCCCAGACCGCCAAGAATGGCGCTGGTGATCAGCACGGGGGTCAGCATGCCGATCAACCATTTGACCGGCGTGTTCTTCCAGCGCACCAGCACGCCCACACCAAGGGCAAGCATCAGGGCGCCAACCAGCGGCAGGAACATCGCGTTGAAATAAGGCGGGCCGACCGAAAGCTTGGTATCGGATAGTGCGTCTAGCAGCAGCGGATACAAGGTGCCCAGCAGGATCATCGAGGTGGCAACGACCAACAGCAGGTTATTTACCAGCAGCAGCGTTTCACGCGACCACAGGCCAAAACCGATCTGGCTCTTTACAACCGGCGCACGCAGTGCGAACAGCGTGAGCGAGCCGCCGATCACGACCAGAAGAAAAGCCAGAATGAAGACGCCGCGCGCCGGGTCAGTGGCGAAGGCATGTACCGACGTAAGCACCCCAGAGCGGACCAGAAAAGTGCCTAGCAAGCTGAGCGAGAAGGCAGCGATTGCCAGCAAGACGGTCCAGCTTTTGAACACGCCACGCTTTTCCGTAACCGCCAGCGAGTGGATCAAAGCGGTGCCCACCAACCACGGCATGAAGGATGCGTTTTCTACCGGATCCCAGAACCACCAGCCGCCCCAACCGAGCTCATAGTAGGCCCACCAAGAACCCAGGGCGATGCCGGTACCCAGAAAGGCCCAGGCGATCAACGTCCAAGGACGCGACCAGCGCGCCCAGGCCGCGTCCAGACGTCCACCGAGCAATGCGGCGATGGCGAACGCAAAGGCTACCGAGAAGCCGACATAGCCCATGTAGAGCATGGGTGGATGCACCACCAGCCCGAAGTCCTGAAGCAGCGGGTTGAGATCTCGCCCGTCCATCGGCGCCTGCGGCAGTAGCCGCTCGAACGGATTCGACGTGACGATCAGGAACAGCAAAAAGCCGATGCTGATCAGACCCATTACACCCAACACCCGCGCCAGCATGTCCTCCGGCAACTGGCGCGAGAAGATCGCAACCGCGAAGGTCCAGGCGGACAGAATAAACGCCCATAGTAGTAGCGAGCCCTCGTGCGCGCCCCATACGGCGCTGAACTTGTAGTACCAGGGCAAAGCGCTGTTGGAATTCTGCGCCACGTAAGCAACGGAGAAATCGTCCACCATGAAGGCATAGGTGAGACAGGCGAAAGAAAACGCCAAAAATGAGAACTGGCCCCAGGCGGCCGGTTGCGCCAGCCCCATCCATTGGCTGTCGCCGCGCCAGGCACCGATCAACGGCAGCGTGCCCTGCACAACGGCCAGACACAGCGCCAGAATCATCGCGAGATGACCGAGTTCAGGGATCATTTCGCGTACTCCTGCTCGCCACTGCTGTAGGGCTTGCTCTTGCCACTTTTCTCCAGCGCTGCGGTGACTTCAGGCGGCATGTAGTTTTCGTCATGCTTGGCCAGCACTTCGTCAGCGACCAGGACGCCGTCCGCGTTCACGCGCCCCAAGGCAACGATGCCCTGCCCCTCACGAAACAGATCAGGCAAGATCCCCTGGTACTGGATAGTGACCGCTTCAGCATAATCGGTGACACGAAAGGTCACCGTCAGCGAATCGTTACTGCGTTGTACCGAGCCCTCTTCGACCATTCCGCCTGCCCGAATTCGCGTGCCTTCAGGCGCTTCGCCTGCCGCGATCTGCGTCGGTGTGTAGAAGAGGTTGATATTCTCTTGCAGGGCGGACAATGCCAGCGTTACCGCAACACCGACGCCAGCCAGAATCGCCAGAATGATGAACAGACGCTTCTTGCGCACAGGATTCACTTCATTTCCTCCCGGCGCAAACGACGCGCCTCGTCTTGCAGATAACGCCGACGCGCCATGACTGGCAGCGCCACGTTGAGAATCAGAACCGCCAGGCTGATGCCGTAGGACGTCCAGACGTACAGACCATGGTTACCCATGGCGATGAATTCCGAAAACGACGAAAAATTCATGCTTTACCCACCAGTGCTTTCACTTCCGCTTTGACCCAGCTGCTTCTCGACTCACGCCGTAGCACCTCGAGGCGCATGCGCATCAGCAGAACCACCGCAAAGAAACAGTAGAAGCCCAGCACCATAACCAGCAGAGGCAGCCACATTTCCATCGGCATGGCCGGCTTTTCCGTCACGGTGAAGGTGGCCGGTTGGTGAAGCGTGTTCCACCATTCAACCGAATATTTGATGATCGGGATGTTCACTACTCCCACGATCGAGAGCACGGCACAAGCCTTGGCTGCGCTGTCGCGATTGGAAATGGCCTGCCCCAGCGCAATAATGCCGAAATACAAAAACAGCAGGATCAGCATCGAAGTCAGACGAGCATCCCACACCCACCAAGCCCCCCAGGTGGGCTTGCCCCAAACCGCACCGGTGACCAGTGCGATGAAGGTCATCCAGGCACCAATGGGCGCCGCTTGCTGGAGTGCAACGTCGGCCAGCTTCATTTTCCACACCAGCCCGACCAGCCCCGCCACCGCCAGCATCACATATATGGACTGCGCTAGAAACGCTGCCGGAACGTGGATATAGATGATCCGGAAACTGTTGCCCTGTTGGTAATCCTCCGGGGCAAACGCCAAGCCCCAGATCACCCCGATCCCAACCAACAACAATGCGGCCCAGGTCAACCATGGCAGCCAACGACCGCTGATGCCGTAGAACCATTTAGGCGAACCCAGCTTGTGGAACCATGTCCAGTTCATAGAGCCTGCCTCACGCCTGCTACGTTTGCCGATACTGCGCCGAAACTGGGCAACCGCCGCTTGTTCGGGATCATGAAACCCATCGTTGCGATAACCGCTCGCCTCGCATCGGCTAACTGCGTTCCGCTATTGGATAGAAACATTCTGCCAATCCGTCATTCGCCGACACTGATTCTCAGGCCGGCCGCTATTGCAAAGGGTGTCAGGGTAACTGCCAGGGCAGTCAAGCTGGAAAGCCACAACAGATAGCCGAGCGCAGGCAACCCTTGCAGGGCTGCCTGCAATGCTCCGCTGCCCAGGATCAAAACGGGGATATATAGCGGGAGGATAAGCAGCGCCAGCAGCAAACCGCCGCGCTTGAGCCCGACGGTCAAGGCCGCCCCGACTGCCCCCAATAGGCTCAGCACCGGCGTACCCAGCAGCAGCGACATCAGCAGCACCGGCAGTGCGCTGACCGGCATGCCCAGCATGAGGCCCAGCAACGGCGCCAGAAGCACCAGCGCCAATCCGGAGAACATCCAGTGTGCCAGCACCTTGGCGAGAACCAGAAGCGCTAAGGGGTGCGGCGAAACGACCCACTGCTCAAGCGATCCATCTTCGAAATCACTGCGAAACAGGCCGTCCAGCGAAAGCAGCACTGCCAATAACGCGGCGACCCAGATCAGCCCGGGCGAAATAGTCTGCAACAGCTGCGACTCAGGACCGACCGCCAGCGGGAACAGAGCGATGACGATGGCAAAGAACACCAATGGATTGGCCAGTTCTGCCGGTCGACGGAACAACAGCCGACTTTCGCGAGCCAGCAACAGCGTAAAGACGTTGCTCATGCGGCTCGCTGCCCCAGATCGATCTCGCGGAAGCCCGCGGGCTTCTCAACGAGCGAATGATGAGTGGTCAGCACGACCATGCCGCCTTGTTCGCAGTGGGTCGCCAGATGCCGTTCAAGCTGGGCCACGCCACCCTTATCGAGCGCCGTGAAGGGCTCATCGAGAATCCACAAAGGGGGCGGCGATAGGTACAGCCGGGCCAACCCAACCCGGCGCTGTTGACCGGCGGAGAGCGTATGGCAGGGCACGTCTTCGAAACCGCGCAGTCCCACAGCATCGAGCGCCTGCCAGATGGCATCACGCGACGCCGGCTGATGCAATGCGCATAGCCAGGTGAGATTTTCCTCGGCGCTTAGCAAGCCCTTGATGCCAGCCGCATGACCGATCCACAACAAATTGCGGGCCAATTCGCCGCGCTGGCTTTCTAACGTTTTCCCCTGTAGCAAGACCTCCCCGGCGGTTGGCTGCATCAAGCCAGACAGCAACCGCAGCAGGCTCGTCTTGCCACTGCCATTGGGGCCGGCGATCTGCAACATTTCCTCTTTGACGATCTGCAGGTCTAACCTCTCGAACAGCAGGCGCCAGTCTCGCTCGCAGGAAAGCGCCACAGTTTCAAGAAAGGGACTGGACACGCTAGGGCAACCTCAAGATGAAAGGAGCCCGGCCGCTACATCGTGATCGGGCGGGCGGCGGAATTATACATGCCGAACCCTGGCGCCAAAGACCACAACGTAGAAAGGTTGTAAGAGCATTTAAGTAAGATGACCGAGATCAAAAGCACTCAGGCAATTCCCGCCGCTGGTCCAGCTCGCCCGGCAGTGGCGCCTGCTGACCTCGCGTTGAAATTGCTACAGCCGATGCAGGGACTGCTTGCCGCTGGCGAGAGTGCCGAGGCGGAAGTCATCAGTATCAAGGAGGCGCTGCAGAGCTTTCAGCTGACGCTGCGCCTGACCCTGACCAACGGACGACAGGCAACGGTCGAAACGACCAGCCCGAAGGCTGCCACTCCCGGAGCCGCCCTGCTCATCACCGCCGTGTCCGATTCGCGCCTGATGGCCACGCTGCAGCCCGGCCATCGCCAGCCGCAGAGCAGCATCGATCTTTCGCAACTGCCAATGGGCAGCGTGGTGCAAGGGAAGGTGACGGCCAGCCAGCAGACCCAGCAGGACGGCAAGGTTCTTTTCAAGGTCGTGATCACTCTGCTCAATTCGCCGCTCGCTGGACAGAAGCTCAACGTCGAATCGGCAATGCCGCTCGCGCCGGGCAGCCTGATCACAGCACGCGTTCAGGGCGACCAGTCGTTGGCTTTCGTGCCACTGAGTGGCCGCCTCGATCAGTTGGTGCTGGGTCAACAGCTGACCGCGCAGCATGGCCGCCAAGGCTCAATTGAGGGGCTGCTCAGCGCGCTCGGATCCAGCTCGGCTCTGCCCGACCAGTTGCGCGGGGCAGCCGAGCGGCTGCTCGGCCTGGTGCCGGATATGCAACAGCTTGGCGATACCAAGACGTTGTCGCAGGCATTGGCGCGCAGCGGGGTGTTTCTCGAAAGTAGTCTTCTGCGTGGCGAAGCAAGCAATCTGCCGACAGACATGAAAGCCGCTCTGCTACGCCTAATCGCGCAACTACCGGGCCTGCCGGGTGGAGGGCCGCTAACAGCGGCGCAGGCCGGTGCAAACCTCGGCCAGGCTCTGCCGGCTTTCGCCCGTAATGCACTCGGTGCGCTTGGCCAGCCAAATCCGCGCCAGTTGGCGCAAAACTTCCCTTTGCCGAGCCGACTGCTGCCCAACGCCGATGAAGAAGCCGACCTTGAGATCCTGCTAAAACTGGCCGCGGCTGCAGTGTCGCGGCTACAGACACATCAGTTGTCCAGCCTTGCCCAGACGCAGACCAACCCGGACGGTACCCAAGTCACAACCTGGCAGCTTGAGGTACCGATGCGCGACCAGCGCGATATCGTGCCACTGCAGGTGAAATTCCAACGTGAAGACGAACCTCAGCAGAACCGCAAGGACAAACCGGAAACGCTGTGGAAGGTAGAGCTCGCATTCGATGTCGCTCCCCTCGGCCCGCTGCAAGTCCAGGCACAATTGCTACAGGGCAGCCTTTCGAGCCAGATATGGGCCGAACGCAGCGGTACCGCCGAGCTGATCTCGGCAGAGCTTGACCACCTACGTCAGCGGCTGGTCACGGCCGGGTTGAATGTCGGCGAATTAGCCTGCCGGCAGGGAACGCCGCCTCAGGGGCCGCGTACTTCATTGGATCAACGCTTCGTGGATGAAACCGCATGACCACCAGCACACCGCGCCAGGCCATCGCACTCACCTATGATGGTGCCACCGCACCAACCCTTTCAGCGAAGGGGGACGACGAATTGGCCGAAGCGATACTGGCGATCGCCCGCGAACACGACGTGCCGATCTACGAAAATGCCGAACTGGTTAAATTGCTGGCGCGCCTGGAACTGGGCGATGCGATTCCGGAAGCGCTTTATCGCACCATCGCCGAGATCATCGCCTTCGCCTGGTACCTGAAAGGCAAATGTCCGCCAGGCTTTAGCGGTCCCAAAGACACACCGGACGTCCCGCGACTCAATGGGCCTGGGCATTAAGCGTTGCGATGCTGTTGATCTGGCCCTTCTCCTGAGGAAAATCAGCCAGCATCCACGCGAAATAGCCTTCTCGGAAGTAAAACACCTGCTGGTAACCCCACGCGACCGCGAGGCGAACCGCCTCGGCACTGGCCGGACAGACCTCGCTGTTGCAGTAGACCACCAGGGGGACGCTTCTTGGCCATTCGGTCCGCGACAGTTCGAAGAACTCACGCGCTAGACTCATGTGCACCGCGCCTTCAACGTGCCCCCAGGCCCACTCGTGCCGCGGGCGCACGTCGATGAACACGGCGCCAAGCGCATGGAGCTGCCGAGCCTGGTAAACATTGACGGTCATTGCACCGTTTACTTGCGGCGGCGCTTCCGCTGCGCAGAGCCAAGCAGGGCTCGCCAGCAGGCACAGCATTAGAATGCGCAGCATCACATCCTCCTTGCCCTCGGGCACAGGGCTGCACCAGACATGGCGAAACCTTGTCCAGTTTGGAGGAAGCAATAGTCATATCGTTCACTGCCACGGCCAGAGGGCCGACGGTTGTCACCGGAGGGCGGCGACACACCTTCCTGGCACTAATCAGGATTGCGGCGCGCCTGATGCAACTTGCGCATCAGCTCGGCTTCGGACTGGGACAGACCGCAGGATTGCGTCAGATCATCGACGCTGGCACCCATACCAACCAGTTTGGCCGCTTGGGAAAAGGAGAAATTGTTCGGATCGCGCTGCTCGAGCTGGCCCAGCTTTTCTGGCAACGGGGCAACGATGCGCGACAGCTCATGCAGGTCTTTGCCCATCCGAACGTTGCTTTCCAGGTAGTTATCCAGCCGGGTGGTGAGCGCCTTGATGCGCTTGTCACGGGCAGCGTCTGCGAGCGCTTGCGTTTCTGCCTGCTGTCGCTGGCGGCGGAACAGCCAGATGCAGCAGCCGAGCAATGCGAGGCAGCACAAGGCAAGCGCAACGACCGCCGCTACCAGCGACGCGATCATGTTTCAGATGCTCTCAAGTTCCGCCCATTCTTCTTCGCTCATCATCTTATCCAGTTCGACCAGAATCAGCAGCTCATTGTTCTTGTTGCACACGCCTTGGATAAACTTCGCGGATTCATCGTTACCGACGTTCGGTGCGGTTTCGATCTCCGATTGGCGCAGGTAGACCACCTCGGCAACGCTGTCGACCAGGATGCCGACCACCTGGCGGTCTGCCTCTATGATGACAATACGAGTGTTGTCCGATACCGGCGCCGTGTCGAGACCAAAGCGCTGGCGCGTATCGATCACCGTAACGACGTTGCCGCGCAGGTTGATGATGCCCAGCACATAGCTGGGCGCACCCGGCACGGGGGCGATTTCGGTATAGCGCAGCACTTCCTGAACCTGCATCACGTTGATGCCATAGGTCTCGTTATCCAGACGGAAGGTTACCCATTGCAGGACCGGATCATCGGAACCCTGTGCGGAAGTCATCTTCATAGCCCCACCTCTTCATGTACCGCACTGGCGGTTGATTCTATCGGTTACTCGGGGCGCTTACGTGCCCCTCTGTTTGTTCAAGTCGTTACGACGGAACGCCCTTGAGATGTCGGGTCGCTCCACTGGCGATTAGCTCGGCGAGCGCGGTCACGTCCACCAGCGCACACATGTGGTCAATCACCGTCCCGGCGAGCCAAGGGCGCTGAGTACGCTGAGTGCGCCACTTCACTTCTTTCGGGTCCAGACGAATCGAGCGGCTGACCTGGTGTACCGCCAGCCCCCACTCATAGCCCTGCACCGAAATTACATACTGAAGTCCGTCGCGGAAATCATCGCGATACCGCTCAGCCATCACCCAGCGTGCGGTATCCAGAACTTTCAGATTGCCAGCCTGGCTCGGCAAGATGCCGAGGAACCAGGCCGGCTGGCCGAACAACGGCGTCAACTCCTGCCCGGCAAGCGGATAGATCGAGCCGAGACTGACCAGCGGCACCGCCAGCGTCAGCCCGGCCACGTCGAACAATAGGCACTCGAACGGCTCCTCGCCCCACTCTGGCTGGCGGCTCAGGATCGCTGGCGGACCGCCCGGCGCCTGGCCCTGCGACTCAAGAACAGCAACGGGTTCGACTGGTACAGGCGGCGCTTTCGCGGGTAACTCGGGTGGCAATTCGAGCAACGGCTGCGCCTCGACTATCACCGGAACGGCAACAGCTTCGGGTTCGGGCGGAGTAACCGGGCGCAGCGCAACCACCCGCTGTGTATCGCGCTGTTGCTCCTCGAGCACAGCAGCCTGAAACTCGTCTGCACTGACCGATTCGGCCAATCCAATGACGGCGTCCTGCAACAGGGCGTCGAGATATGACTGCAGCGTCTGTTGCGATCGGCTTTCTTTAAGAACGGTACTACTCATGGAACCAACTCGCGCGAACCCACTGGATAGGCTATCGGCCGCACCCATGTCGAACTTGAACGGCGAACGCGGCCGTACGTCGTCATTCAGGCCACCTGCGGCGAAGCTTGAGCCGCCAGAAGTGTTTTGAGCAGCGCGCGATAGGCGAGCACGCCCCGGCTGCTCGGATCATGCTGGGACGGCGTCAGGCCGGCACGACTGGCATCGCGCAAACGTGTATCGATCGGAATGAAGGCTTGCCAGAGGTTGTCCTGGTAGCCATTACGCAAGACCCTGAGTGTGCTCATCGAGGCTGCAGTGCGGCGATCAAACATCGTCGGCACGATGGTGTAAGGCAAGGCCTGCCGGCGCGACCGATTGATCATGCTCAGCGTGCTGACCATCCGCTCCAAGCCCTTCATGGCCAGAAACTCAGTCTGCACCGGAATGATCAACTGCTGGCTGGCTGCCAGCGCGTTTACCATCAGGACGCCAAGCAGCGGCGGGCTGTCGATGATGGCGTAGTCGAAATCCTGCCAGAGCTGAGAAAGACTCTTGGCGATGACCAGACCGAGACCGTTCTGGCCGGGGGACTGACGCTCCAGCGTCGCCAGTACCGTGCTGGATGGCAACAGGGAAAGGCGCTCATGACTAGTCGGCAGCAGCAGTTGCCAAGGCAAACCCTCGGGAACCGTGCCCTGGTGCTGGAACAGATCGAAGACGCTGTGATCGAGGTTATCCGGGTCATGACCGAAATAGCTCGTCATCGAGCCATGGGGGTCGAGATCCAGCGCCACGACCCGCTTGCCCGAATCGGCCAGCAAACCGGCGAGTGCTATGGAGGTAGTGGTCTTGCCCACTCCACCTTTTTGATTGGCTACAGCCCAGACTCTCATATGTGTCTTTCCATCCGGATCGAACCAGACCGGGATCGGCCGTCTCGGCCTTGGCCGGCGACGGAGAATTGACGACGCCGCGAGCGGCACCTAACGATCAGAAGGAACAGCACGTTGTGTGCCAGGTTGCGGGGCCACCCCGACAGGTCGAGCATTCCCACTTCCCACGCCACTGACGCTGCGGCGAACGTCCAGGTTGCGTGAAACAACCAGAATCACCCGACGATTACGCGCCCTGCCCTCGGCGGTCGAATTATCCGCAATGGGTTGAAATTCGCCGTAACCCACTGCGGCCAGGCGTGCCGGGTCGACACCGTCGGCCGCTAGCATTCGCACCACACTGCCTGCACGTGCGGCGGAAAGCTCCCAGTTGGTAGGAAACTTTTCGGTGTTGATCGGCAGGTTATCGGTGAATCCTTCGACATGGATGGGATTGTCGAAAGGCGCCAGAATCCCGGCAATCTTCTCTAGCAGATCGAACGCATGATCGTTAGGCAACGCATCGCCGCTGGGAAACAGCAGGCTCGAATTCAGTTCGATTTCAACCCAGAGCTCGTTGCCGCGAATCGTCAGTTGCTTCGAATCGATCAGATCGGCAAAGGCCGCCTGCATGCTCTGCATGATGCTTTGCAGCGGATCGATTGGCTGCTGAGACGATTGCGGCTCGTCGATCTGAGATGCATCCGGCTGCGTGGTGCGTGGTCTCTCTTCACCGATCGGAATCGGCTTGACCGCTCGGTCGACCTGATTGAAAACGCCTACCAACGAATCGGACAGAATCTTGTATTTGCCCTCGTTGAGCGAAGAGATCGAATACATCACCACGAAGAAAGCAAACAGCAGGGTGATGAAATCCGCGTAGGACACCAGCCAACGTTCGTGATTCTCTGGCTCTTCGTGAGTGCGGCGACGGGCCATTCAGATGCCTCCAGCGTTTAGCGCGCAACTCATCGAGCTAGGCTTTTCAGAGCCTGAGCGGATGATCGTCTTGACTGGAGCCTTTTCCATCTTCGTTCCCAGGACCGCAGCGGCAAGGGTGCCGTTGGCATTCCGTCAGTTAATCGATGAAACCCTGGAGCTTCATTTCGATTGAACGAGGGTTTTCTCCTTCGGCAATCGACAGAACGCCTTCGAGCAACATTTCGCGATAAGCGGTCTGCTTCTGCACCACGCTTTTGAGCTTGTTGCCCATCGGCAAAACCAGCAGGTTGGCAAAGGCCACACCGTAAATCGTGGCAACGAATGCAACCGCAATACCACTGCCCAGCTGACTGGGATCGGCGAGATTGCCCATGACATGTATCAGCCCCATCACCGCGCCGATGATGCCTACCGTGGGCGAATAGCCACCCATGCTCTCGAATACTTTCGCCGCCCTCAGATCGCGGGTTTCCTGCGTGTACAGGTCAACCTCGAGAATGCTGCGAATCACTTCCGGCTCAGCACCATCGACCAGCAGCTGCAAGCCTTTGCGTGCGTAGGGATCAGGCTCAGTTTCGGCGATCGGCTCAAGCCCCAGCAAACCCTCCTTTCGCGCCGTTGCACTCCAGCTCGTGACCAAGCTGATACCACGGACCATGTCGATACGCGGGGGAAACAAAATCCACCCCATCACCGACATCGCTCGCATGAACACCGCCATTGGCGTCTGCAGCAGCACGGCACCGAGCGTACCGCCGAGCACGATCAGTGCGGCCGGGCCATTGAGTAGCGCCGACACATGCCCGCCTTCGAGGAAGTTACCTCCCACAATGGCAACAAACGCAAGGACCAGCCCGATCAGGCTGAGTACATCCATCAGATGCACGCCTCGCTCAAATGGCGACCGATGTCATCGAGCCCGTAGACAGCATCGCTGAGGTTGGCCTTGACCACTGCCATCGGCATCCCATAAATCACACAACTGGCCTCATCCTGCGCCCAGACCTGGCTGCCGCTCTGCTTGAGCATCCGCGCGCCTTCACGGCCATCAGCCCCCATACCGGTCAGCACGACCGCCAGTACCTTGTCTCCGTACGCCTTGGCGGCTGATCCAAAGGTGACGTCGACGCAGGGCCTGTAGTTGAGGCGTTCGTCGCCCGGCAGGATACGCACCGTACCTCGCCCGTCGACCATCATTTGTTTGCCGCCCGGCGCCAGCAGTGCCAAGCCTGGACGTAATAGATCGCCGTCTTCGGCCTCCTTGACGCGGATCTTGCAGAGCTTGTCCAGACGTTCGGCGAAGGCTTTGGTAAACGCGGCCGGCATGTGCTGGATCAGCACGATAGGCGCCGGAAAATTGCCGGGCAGCTGCGTTAGCACGCGCTGAAGCGCCACCGGCCCACCAGTTGAAGTGCCAATGGCGACCAGCCGGTACGATTTCCGACGAGGCGCCGAAGCCGGCGCCGTATGGGCGGGCGTCGTATGCCGGGCAACAGGAGCCGTGCCCGACACGACGCTAGCTGACCGGGGGCCCGGCACCGTAGCAGCCGGAGCGACACTGGTACTGCTGAAGCGGCGATTGCTGCGAGAAATGGAGTGAACCTTTTCGCAAAGCAGTTGCTTGACCTTGTCCGGATTTCGCGAGATGTCCTCGAAGTTCTTCGGCAGAAAGTCGACGGCTCCCGCATCCAGCGCGTCGAGTGTGACCCGTGCGCCTTCGTGGGTTAGCGATGAGAACATCAGTACGGGTGTTGGACAGCGCTGCATGATTTGCCGGACCGCGGTAATGCCGTCCATCATCGGCATCTCGTAGTCCATCGTGATGACGTCCGGTTTCAACGCCAGCGCCTGGTCGATTGCCTCGCGCCCGTTGGTCGCGGTTCCGATCACCTGGATATTCGAATCTGAAGAAAGGATCTCCGATACACGGCGGCGGAAAAAGCCGGAATCGTCCACCACCAGGACCTTGACTGCCATAAACAACTCCTAGCGGCAGCGGTCCGTGAAAAACCGCTGCCTACTGATCAGATCCGGCGTGCGTAACGCTTAAGCATGCTCGGGACATCCAGGATCAAGGCGATACGACCGTCGCCAGTGATAGTCGCACCGGACATTCCCGGAGTGCCCTGCAGCATCTTGCCCAACGGCTTGATCACTACCTCTTCCTGCCCCACCAGCTGATCGACGACGAAGCCGATACTCTGGTTGCCGACGTTGAGGATCACCACGTGCCCTTCACGTTGCTCTTCGAGCTCGGCACCGCGCACCAGCCAGCGCTTGAGATAGAACAATGGCAGCGCCTTGTCGCGAACGATCACCACTTCCTGACCATCAACCACGTTGGTACGGGACAGGTCGAGGTGGAAGATCTCGTTAACACTGACCAGCGGGAAAGCGAATGCCTGGTTGCCCAGCATCACCATCAGGGTTGGCATGATCGCCAGCGTCAGGGGCACTTTGATTACAACGCGTGAGCCCTGGCCTTTGTTGGAGAAGACGTTGACCGTGCCGTTGAGCTGCGAAATCTTGGTCTTGACCACGTCCATGCCAACGCCGCGGCCGGACACGTCGGAGATCTCCGTCTTGGTCGAGAAGCCCGGCGCAAAGATCAGATTGTAGGATTCCAGATCGCTCAGGCGATCGGCGGCGTCCTTATCGAGCAAGCCCTTCTCTACCGCCTTGGCGCGCAGAACATCTGCATCCATGCCTTTGCCGTCATCGGTGATCAGCAACAGGATGTGGTCGCCTTCCTGTTCGGCGGAGAGCACGACCTTGCCGGTGCGTGGCTTGCCGGCAGCTTCGCGCTCTTCCGGTGTTTCGATACCGTGGTCGACTGCGTTGCGCACCAAGTGCACCAGCGGATCAGCCAAGGCTTCGACGAGATTCTTGTCCAAGTCGGTTTCTTCGCCGACTAGTTCCAGATTGATTTCTTTCTTGAGGCTGCGAGCCAGATCACGGACCAGACGGGGGAATCGACCAAAGACCTTCTTGATGGGCTGCATGCGCGTTTTCATCACGGCGCTCTGCAGGTCAGCGGTCACCACATCGAGGTTGGACACGGCCTTGGCCATGGCCTCGTCGGCGCTGTTGGAGCCCAGGCGCACCAAGCGGTTACGCACCAGTACCAGTTCACCCACCATGTTCATGATTTCATCGAGCCGCGCAGTGTCGACTCGAACGGTGGTCTCAGCTTCACTCGCCGGCTTCTCCGGAGCTGCAACAGGCTTGGATGCAAGCTCCGCTTTCGCCGGGGCAGCAGCCTTGCTCGCTACGGCATTTGCTGCCGGTTTCGCTGGCGCAGCCTTTTTCTCGGCAGGCGCGGCAGCCGGTGCGGGCTTGGTGGCAGGCACAGCTGCAGCCGCGACTGGCGCGGCCGCATCGGGTTCAAACTTGCCCTTACCATGCAGCTGGTCCAGCAGCGCTTCGAATTCGTCATCGCTGATGTCATCGCCACCCGCCGCGGCAGGCTTGTCAACGGACCCGGCGGGGGCTGCAGGCGCAGCGGCAACCGGTTCGGCGAACTGGCCTTTGCCATGCAGTTGATCGAGCAATGCCTCGAATTCGTCGTCGGTAATCTCGTCGCTGGCAGACTGTCCCGCCACCGCAGCAGCAGGAGCGACCGGAGTCGATTGCTGCTCCGTCGCGAAATGACCCTTTCCCTGGAGCTGATCGAGCAGCGATTCGAACTCCTCGTCGGTAATTTCATCTGGGGCGTTTGAAGACGGCGCCTCGGCAGATTCGTCTAGCGCGCCAAGGAACTGTTCGAACTCGGTGTCGGCGGTCGTAGCGGGCTCAGACTCAGCCTGAGTCTCGACAGACGCTTCGACTATGGGCTCCTGCGCTCCGGCCGGCTCGGCCAAACGGGCCAGCGCTGCCAGCAGCTCGGGCGTCGCCGGGGTTACTTCGGTACGCTCGCGCACCTGGCTAAACATTTCATTGACGGAGTCCAAGGCCTGCAGCACGACATCCATCAATTCCGAGTCGACGCGACGCTCACCCTTGCGCAGGATGTCGAAGACGTTTTCAGCGATGTGGCAGCACTCCACCAACTCATGCAGCTGGAGAAACCCGGCACCGCCTTTTACCGTATGGAAACCGCGAAAAATCGCATTGAGCAAGGCTGTGTCATCGGGGCTGCTTTCCAGCTCCACCAGCTGCTCTGACAATAGTTCGAGAATCTCGCCGGCCTCTACCAGGAAATCCTGGAGGATTTCTTCATCGGCGTCGAAGCTCATATTTAACTTCCCCTAAAAGCCCAGGCTCGAAAGCAGATCATCAACGTCGTCCTGCCCGGATACGACATCTTCACGTATATCGGCATGCATCTGCGGACCTTCACCATTGGAAGGCTGTTTTTCTTGTTTTTTCATTTCCTGCTCGGCGCGCATCGCGTCGCGGTCGTGCTGGATGCCCGCCACGCGGTCAACCTGGCCGGCCATCAGCACCAGATTAAGCAGGTTACTTTCGAGTTCGGTAATGAGCCGGGTCACTCTTTTGATCACCTGACCGGTAAGGTCTTGGAAATCCTGAGCCAGCATGATTTCGCTAAGGTTCTGCGACAGCTGACTGCCATCGTTCATGCTGCGCTGGAGAAACTGGTCGATGCGCTTAACCAGCTCACGGAACTGCTCAGCGTTCATATCGCGCCGCATGAAACGCTGCCAATCAGCAGTGAGGCTCTGCGCCTCGTAACTCACGTAATTGACCAGGGGCGCCGATTCTTCAACCAGGTCCATGGTGCGGTTGGCCGCTTTCTCGGTCATCTCCACCACGTACGACAGCCGATCAGTCGCATCGGTGATCGGTGACGGATCCCCCCCGGTGGCACAGGTATCCATCTCGAGTTTTACGATGGCGTTGTGCAGCTCGCGTGTGAGCTTGCCAACTTCCAGGTAGATCCCGTGATTGCGCGCCTGATTGAGCTCATTGAACATCTGCGTCGCTTCGTCGAAACGACCCTGTTGCAGACTTTCAATCAATTGGGGTGCGTGAGCCTTCAGAGTTGCTTCGAACTCTGCCAGGGTTTGGTCTGCTTGCGTCATAGTGCCCTCGCGGCGTTACTGCTTCAGCCGTTGACGCGCTCGAAGATCTTTTCGATCTTCTCTTTGAGCACTTGAGCCGTGAATGGCTTGACCACGTATCCGTTAACGCCAGCCTGCGCGGCTTCGATGATCTGGTCGCGCTTGGCTTCAGCGGTCACCATCAACACCGGAAGGTGCTTCAGGCGTTCGTCAGCACGCACCGCGCGCAGCAAATCGATGCCGCTCATGCCGGGCATATTCCAGTCAGTGACGAGAAAATCGAAACTGCCGCTCTTGAGCATCGGCAGAGCGGTAGTGCCGTCGTCCGCTTCGGCGGTGTTGGTAAAGCCCAGATCGCGCAAGAGGTTCTTGATGATCCGTCTCATGGTCGAAAAGTCGTCGACGATGAGGATTTTCATGTTCTTGTCCAAGTACACCTCCGTAAATCCCGAATCGAGACCTGCTCACGGTCTGTTTGCGAGCCTCATGAATGAAGCTCGTAAGCGGTCTCTAATGCTTTTGTCGCAAACCGGTCGTTAACGCGCGCGCCACTCGCCAAGACGAGCCCGCAGACGGGCCGCGCACTGACTGTGCAACTGGCTCACCCGTGATTCACTGACGCCCAGTACCTGACCGATTTCCTTCAAGTTCAACTCTTCGTCGTAATACAGCGAAAGCACCAACTTTTCACGTTCGGGCAGGTTACTGATGGCCTCGGCCAACGCCTGTTGGAAACGCTCGTCTTCAAGATCGCGGGACGGTTCCGGATGGGTGCTGGCTGCATCCTCCTCGAACTCCCCGTGCTCGCCTTCCTGAAGCAGATCATCGAAGCTGAACAGGCGGCTGCCCAGGGTGTCGCCCAGAATGCCGTAGTACTCATCGAGACTCAATTTAAGTTCGGCCGCAACGTCCTGATCTTTAGCGTCGCGTCCTGTTCTAGCCTCAATTGCCCGAATCGCCTCACTGACCATGCGCGAGTTTCTGTGTACCGATCGCGGCGCCCAGTCACCTTTGCGCACCTCGTCGAGCATGGCGCCGCGGATGCGGATACCAGCGTAGGTCTCGAAACTCGCCCCTTTTCCGGCGTCATATTTTTTTGACGCCTCCAGCAAGCCGATCATGCCGGCCTGCATCAGGTCGTCGACCTGCACGCTTGCCGGCAAACGCGCCAGGAGGTGATAGGCAATGCGCTTGACCAGCGGTGCGTACTGATCGATGAGTTGATATTGCGAGTCTTTAGCCTGAGCTTTGCTGTAATACATACCGAATCCAGCCGCTATTGTTCGTTAGGCTCTGCGGCGGGCCTAACCAGGCGCTCCACAAAGAACTCCAGATGACCGCGTGGCGTTGCCGGCAACGGCCAAGTGTCCACCTTCTGCGCGATAGCCCTGAACGCCAGCGAGCACTTTGCACGCGGGTAGGCCTCGTAAACGGCACGCTGCTTCTGCACGGCCTTGCGCACCGCTTCGTCATATGGGATGGCGCCGACGTACTGCAGCGCCACGTCCAAGAAGCGCTCAGTCACCTTGGTCAGCTTGGCAAACAGGTTGCGCCCTTCCTGCGGCGCATGGGCCATGTTGGCCAAGACCCGGAAGCGGCTGATGCCGTAGTCACGATTGAGCAGTTTGATCAGCGCATAGGCATCGGTGATTGACGTGGGCTCATCGGTGACCACCAGCAACACTTCCTGCGCGGCGCGAACAAAGCTCACCACACCGTCACCAATGCCAGCGGCGGTGTCGATGATCAGCACATCGATATCATCGCCGATGTCGCTGAAAGCCTGGATCAAACCGGAGTGTTGAAGCGTCGACAGCTGCACCATGCTCTGAGTGCCGGAAGCGGCCGGAACAACACGTATGCCGCCCGGCCCCTGAATCAGCACATCGCGCAGGTCACATTCACCGGAAATGACATCAGCCAGGGTGCGTTTTGTCGTCAGGCCGAGCAACACGTCGACGTTAGCCAGACCAAGGTCGGCATCGAGCAATACCACTCGACGCCCGAGATCGGCCAGCGCCAAGGCCAGATTGACCGACACGTTGGTCTTGCCGACGCCACCCTTGCCGCCGGTCACTGCAATAACCTGTACGGGATGCATACCCATTTTCACACGCCTATCTCTTGCTGGAGCCCTTGGGCCATCGATGCGTTCAGCGGGAACGCGTCTTCTTTGTGTGTCTCTCGGAGCATTGCGTTCATCCGACCTTCCTAGAACCGTTGTACAGATCGGAGAACATGTCAGCCATGGTTTCCTCGCTAGGAGCCTCTTCCGATTGCAGGCTCACCGCGCGGCTGACCAACTGGTGACTGCGTGGCAGATGCAGGTCATCAGGAATGCGCGGCCCATCAGCGAGGTAAGCGATGGGCAGGTGCTGACTGATGATAAGACCAAGTACGTCACCCAAGCTCCCGGCTTCATCCAGTTTAGTCAGAATGCAGCCAGCCAGCCCGCAACGACGGTAGTTGTGCCAAGTTGCCTTGAGCACCTGACTCTGGCTAGTTGCAGGCAGGACCAGATAATTCTTCGCTTTGATGCCGCGGTCCGCCAGGGCCTCGAGTTGCACCTTCATCATCGAGTCACCCGCTGGCAGGCCGGCGGTGTCGACAAGAATCAGGCGCTTACGGGCTAGCGGCGCCAAGGTTTTGCTCAACGGCTGGCTGGGGTCCAGCTGAATGACCGGGACGTCGAGAATCCGTCCCAGGGTTTTCAGCTGTTCCTGAGCACCGATGCGGTAGTTGTCCATGCTCGCCAAAGCGATGCTTTGCGGGCCGTGCTTGAGCACGTAGCGCGCGGCGAGCTTGGCCAGGGTAGTGGTCTTGCCTGCGCCGGCCGGACCGACCAAGGCAATCACGCCCCCCTCCTCCAGCGGCTCGATCTTGCTGACCTTGATTGATTGCGCCAGATACGCCAACAGCATGCGCCAGGCCTGGCGTGGCTCCGATACGGTCGAAACCTTCTCCAGCAAAGCGCGCGACAGTTCGGCTGGCAAGCCAATGCGCTGCAAGCGGCGCCAGAGGCCAGCCTGTTGAGGACGGCGGCTCTGCTCCTGTCCCCAGGCAATCGAACCAAGCTGCACTTCGATCAGTTCGCGCAGCCCCTGTAGCTCTGACTGCATCGCCTCGACCGCACGCGTCTCGAACGACGAACTTGCGGCAACCGGAGCTGCTTGGGCAGCCGCTGCCGGCTTTTCGTCAAGCAGCTGACGATCCTGGCCGACCGAACCACGCGATGGCGCGCTCATTTCGGCATGCGCGCTGGCAAGACGAGCCTGAGTCTTGCGCAGCTCGGCTTCCAGGGCCGGGTTCGGCTGCTTCGCCGCCGCCGACTCCATCGGATAATCAAGCACTGCGGTCAACTCGACGCCGCCAGCGACCCGACGGTTTCCCGTGATCACGGCATCGGCGCCCAGCTCGTCACGAATCATCTTCATGGCGATACGCATGTCGGCTGCGAAGAAACGTTTGACCTGCATGGCCTGTAGCCCTCAGTTAATTCTGACCCACCGTCGAAACGATGGTGACCTGCTTGTTATCCGGTATTTCTTGATAGGCCAGGACATGAATGTTCGGTACAGCGAGCCGGGCGAATCGCGACAGCATCGCGCGGACCGGACCTGCCACCAGCAAAATTGCCGGCTTACCTAACATTTCTTGACGCTGTGCCGCTTCTACCAGAGAACGTTGCAACTTTTCGGCCATTCCCGGCTCGAGGAGGATGCCATCTTCCGAACCTTGTCCTGCCTTCTGAAGGCTATTGAGCAATATCTGTTCCAATCTGGGCTCAAGCGTGATGACAGGCAGCTGCGGCTCAAGCCCGACAACGTTTTGCACAATTGCACGAGACAGCGCGACACGTACCGCAGCCACCATCGCGGCGGGATCTTGACTCTTGGCGGCAACGTTGGCGATAGCCTCAGCGATGGTTCGGATGTCACGCACCGGCACCTGCTCCTGCAGTAGCGCCTGCAGCACTTTGAGCAACGTAGACAGCGAGATCATCCCAGGCACCAGCTCCTCGGCAAGCTTGGGTGAGCTCTTGGCCAGCAACTGCAGCAGTTGCTGGACTTCCTCGTGGCCGAGCAGTTCATGGGCATGCTTGTGCAGTATCTGGTTGAGGTGGGTCGCCACCACGGTGCTGGCGTCCACCACCGTGTAGCCGAGCGATTGCGCCTGATCGCGCTGGCTGGCCTCGATCCACACTGCTTCCAGGCCGAAGGCCGGATCCTTGGCGGCGATGCCGTTGAGCGGACCGAACACCTGACCCGGATTGATCGCCAACTCACGATCCGGATACACCTCTGCTTCCGCTAGGCTTACACCCATCAGCGTCAAGCGATAGGCGTTGGGCAGCAAGTCAAGATTGTCGCGAATATGCACCGACGGCATTAAAAATCCGAGGTCCTGGGACAGCTTCTTGCGCACACCCTTGATTCGAGCTAGCAGCTGTCCACCCTGGTTGCGGTCGACCAGCGGGATGAGCCGGTAACCGACCTCCAGACCAACCATGTCCACCGCTGTCACATCATCCCAGCCCAGCTCTTTGGTCTCGGCGGTGCGCTGGGCAGGGAGCATTTCCTGCTGCTTCTGCACGTCCTGTTCGGCCAGTTGTTTGACCTGCCTCTGGCGGTGCCATATCCAGTAAGCGGCGCCGGCTGCAGCTCCACCGAGACCAAGAAAGGACATGTGCGGCATGCCAGGCACCAAACCCATGGCGATCATGATGCCTGCCGAAACCGCCAGTGCTTTCGGCGATGCGAACATCTGCCGGTTGATCTGCTGCCCCATGTCTTCGGAGCTGGTGACACGGGTCACCATGATGGCTGCAGCGGTCGACAGCAACAGCGACGGTATTTGCGCCACAAGGCCGTCGCCAATGGTCAGAAGCGCATATACCTGGCCTGCGTCGCTGAAACTCATGCCGTGCTGCACCATGCCAATGCCGACACCGCCGATCAGGTTGATGAACAGGATCAGCAGTCCGGCGATGGCATCACCACGCACAAACTTGCTCGCACCGTCCATCGAGCCATAGAAATCCGCCTCGGAGGCGACTTCGACCCGGCGCAACTTCGCTTCGGTTTGATCAATCAAACCGGCGTTGAGGTCGGCGTCGATGGCCATTTGCTTGCCTGGCATGGCATCAAGGGTGAAGCGCGCGCTAACTTCGGAGATTCGCCCGGCACCCTTGGTGACCACGACGAAGTTGATGATCATCAGGATCGCGAAGACAACGATACCGACGACGTAGTTGCCGCCGATTACTACGTTACCGAAGGCCTCGATCACATGGCCCGCCGCCGATCCGCCCTCATGGCCGTTGATCAGCACCACTCGCGTCGACGCCACGTTGAGCGCGAGACGCATCAGCGTGGCGACCAGCAGAATCGTTGGGAACACGGCGAAATCCAACGGCCGCAATGCATAGACGCTGACCAGCAGCACGACGATCGACAAGGCGATGTTGAAGGTGAACAGCAGATCCAGGAGGAACGGCGGCACCGACAACATCATCATGCCCATCATCACCAGCAACAGCAGCGGCACACCCAGGTTGCCCCGCCCTGCGCCCGCTAGACCATTGCCGAAATTGATGAGTTGCGTGCGATCCACGTAGACCCCGTCAGACAAGAACAAAGAATTGACGCGAAAACGCATCCTGTTCGAGCTATAGCAAGAAGGAGTCCAATTTTGATCCCGCATCGATACCGCCCCACCAGGCCATAACGGGCCAATCGAACGCGCCTGGGCTGAGGCAGTCAGACAGTCGACGGGTGGCGTGACGCCGCCCTCCTTCAGTCAAACAGGAGCGTGCTATGAAACAGTGGTTAATCGCCGCAATGGCTAGCTGCGCCGCGGTTGGCGTACAGGCCGAAACCCTTTCAGTCGAAATGAACAAGGTCAACGATCAAGGCGTTGCCAGCTCTGTCGGCACCGTGAAGATCGAAACCACCGACCAGGGTCTTGTATTTCGTCCGAATCTGTCTGGCCTAAACGCGGGTGCGCATGGCTTCCACGTCCACGCCAATGGCAGCTGCCAGCCCGCGGAGAAAGACGGCAAGCAGGCCGCAGCCGTTGCAGCCGGCGGCCACTGGGATCCGAAGAATGCTGGCAAGCACGGCGAACCTTGGGGCGAAGGCCATATGGGTGATCTGCCGGTCCTGATAGTTGACGCCGAAGGCAAGGCCAACCAGCCAGTCCTGGCGCCCCGCCTGAAAAGCCTTGGCGATCTCAAAGGCCACGCACTGATGGTTCATGAAGGCGGCGACAATTATTCTGATGAACCCAAACCGCTAGGCGGTGGCGGTGCTCGGGTCGCCTGTGGCGTGATCGAGTAAAGCGGCTTCAGGCTTCGTCGGGGTTGGGCTTCTGCGACCCGGTTCAGATTCGAATTGGTGGGCTGAAGCCCACCCTACCGGGTACAAGTCGAATGATGACCGTCGTAGGGTGGGCTTCAGCCCACCAGCCCGGTAGGACGGCTCAACCCGCCAAGAAGATGAACACGGAGGCGACGGCGGACTAACCTACCGGAAGGCACCCACGCCCAACGTTCCAACGTTCCAACGTTTCAAACCTCGAAACATCAAACTTCATAGAGAGAGCGCACTTCCACTCGATCATTCATCGCGGCGCAAGTCTGGCGGAATCGGCAGGCTGCTCAACGGATCTGGCCGCTTGCCCTTGCCGGAGCGGTACTGGCGTAGCTGATACACGTACGCCAGTACCTGGGCCACAGCTAGGTACAGCCCCGCTGGAATTTCCCGGTCGAGTTCGGTTGAGTAGTACACCGCTCGGGCCAGAGCAGGGGATTCGAGCACCGTCACCTTATGCTCGTTGGCAATTTCGCGGATTTTCAAAGCGACGAAATCCCCACCCTTGGCCACGAGCATCGGCGCCCCGCCTTTGCTGCCGTCGTATTTCAGCGCTACGGCGAAGTGGGTCGGGTTGGTGATAACCACATCGGCGTCAGGGACGGCCTGCATCATCCGGCGTTGAGCGGCATCACGTTGCAGCTGCCGAATCCGCGATTTGACTTCGGGCTTACCCTCGCTGTCTTTGTACTCGTCGCGCACCTCCTGCTTGGTCATCATCAGCTTCTGCTTGTTGTCCCAAAGCTGGAAAGGGACATCCACCGCGGCAATCAGAATCAGCCCGCAGGCCATCCACAGTGCACACCATCCCACCACCTCGACACTGTGCATGATGGCCAGATCCAATGGCTGTTTGGCGATCGACAGCAGATCGTCCTGATAGGCACTGAGTACGGCAAGCGCCACCATCAGCACCACGACAAACTTACCCAGCGCCTTTAGCAGCTCGACCAGCGCTTTGGTCGAGAACATCCGTTTAAGGCCCGGCCCGGGGTTCATACGGCTGAACTTGGGCGCCATCGCCTTGGCTGAAAAAAGCCAGCCACCCAGCGAAATCGGGCCGATGATCGAGACGAGCAGCAGCACGATCAGCAGCGGCATGATGGCTTCCAGCGCAATCATGCCGCTGCCCATCAACAGCCTCACCATGGAGCCTTCGTCCAGCAGGGTTTCGCGGCTGAGTTCGAAGCTGCCCTGCATGATGGCCATCAGGCTGCCGGCCAGGCTGCCACCAGACGCCAATAAACCGCCAATACCACCCAACGTCACCGCCACGGTGTTCAATTCACGAGAGCGGGCCAGCTGGCCTTTCTCACGGGACTCACGGATGCGTTTCTCCGTGGGTTCCTCGCTTTTATCGGCACCGCTTTCGCTCTCAGCCATGTACGGCCTCCGCCAGCATTAAGGAACGAATCAGCATCAGCGTAGACCGATCAATTCGCGCAGCATCGCCAGCGCTTCGCTGACGAAGGTCTGGTATTGGGCAAGAATGTCGGCCATGCCGATCCAGACGATGATCAAGCCGAGCACCAGCGTCAGCGGAAAACCAATCGAAAAAATGTTCAGCTGCGGTGCAGCGCGGGTCATCAGGCCGAACGCCAGGTTGACCACAAGCAGTGCCGTGATTGCTGGCAGTACCAACAACAGGCCGGCGCCGAGCACCCAGCCAAGCTTGCCGGCCACTTCCCAGAAATGGTTGGTGCCAACCAGCCAGCCGCCGATCGGCAGGGTAACGAAGCTTTCGGTGAGGATTTCCAGCACCACCAGGTGCCCATTCATCGCGAAGAACAGCAGAATCACCAGCATATTGAAGAACTGGCCGATCACCGGCACCGAAACACCATTAGCCGGATCGATCATCGACGCAAAGCCCAGACCCATTTGCATGGCAAGCAGCTGTCCGGAAACGATGAACACCTGAAAGAACAGCTGAAGCACAAAGCCCAGCATCACCCCGATCAGGATCTGCTCCGCAATTAGCACCAGCGCCTGCCCGCTCAACGCGTCCACCATCGGCACTGCTGGCAGCCCAGGCACGAGGACGACCGCAATCGCGACCGCCAGATAGAGCCGAACCCGCATCGGCACCAGCTGGGTACCGATGATCGGCATGCTCATCAGCAGTGCCGCAATGCGAAACAACGGCAGCAGAAACTGCCCGACCCAGGCGCCGATCTGGGCATCGCTGAGTTCAAGCACGGGCGCGCACCTTGCGCGAGGTATGGATCATCACGATCAACCGATGATCAGCGGAATGTTCTGGACCAGCCCCTGGGTGTACTCCATCAGCTCTCGAACCAGCCAAGGCCCGGCCCAGATCAGCGTTAACAGCATGACCAACAGGCGCGGCAGAAAACTCAGGGTTTGTTCGTTGATCTGGGTAGCCGCCTGAAACATCGCCACCACGAGGCCGACCAGCAGACTGGGCACGACCAGCACGCCGACGATCATGGCGGTCATCCAGAGGGCCTCACGAAACAGGTCAACCGCGACTTCGGGTGTCATGCGTGTCTCCGTATAGGCCCTAGAGCGTGCCGAAACTGCTGGCCAGCGTACCGATGATCAAACCCCAGCCATCGACCAGCACGAACAGCATGATCTTGAACGGCAGCGAGATGATCAGCGGCGAGAGCATCATCATGCCCATCGCCATCAGCACGCTGGCGACCACCATGTCGATGATCAGGAACGGGATAAAGATCATGAAGCCGATCTGGAACGCGGTTTTCAGTTCGGAGGTCACGAATGCCGGAACCAGGATGGTCAGCGGCGCCGCGTCAGGGGTCTGAATATCGGTCCGGCGCGACAGCCGCACGAACAGCTCCAGATCGCTTTCGCGGGTCTGCGCGAGCATGAAGTTCTTCAACGGCACCTCGGCCCGTGAAATCGCCTCTGGCGCAGATAGCTGCTGGTTTAGATAGGGCTGCACCGCCTCGTTGTTAATGCGCTCGAATACCGGCGCCATGATGAACAACGTCAGAAAAATGGTGAGGCCCACCAGGATCTGGTTCGACGGTGTCTGCTGCAGGCCCAGCGCCTGACGCAAGATCGAAAAGACAATGATGATGCGGGTGAAACTGGTCATCAGCATGACGAACGCAGGGATGAAACTCAGCGCTGTCATGATCAGCAGAATCTGCAGGCTGACCGAATATTCCTGCTGTCCTTGGGCGTCCGTGCTTAGGGTAATGGCCGGTATCGACAGAGGGTTGTCTCCCTGCGCGATCAAACCACCCGCATCCTGGCCCACGGCGAACGGGGCGGCCAGAATCAACAGGGCCGCCAACAACAATCGAAGCATCAGGGCTTGTCCTTATGGTCCCGCCCGAGCAGCTCCATCAGGCGCTGGGCAAACTCCGGGTTGGCGGGCTCGGCATCCGGTAGGTGTACCGGTTCCTCAAGCACATGCAGTGGGGTGATCCGACCGGCGCTCAGGCCGAGCAGCACTTGTTCACTGCCGACCTGCACCAGCACTAGCCGCTCGCGAGGGCCCAGCGCGTGGCTGGAAATCAGCTTGATCGCCTGGTTGCTGCGCGGGTTCAGCTGCTGCATCCGGCGAAGTAACCAGGCAAGCAGAAAGATCAGGCCGATCACCAGCAGCAGCCCAAGCAGCAACTTGGTCATCTGTGTGCCCATGCCAGTGCTGCTCATGCTTGCTGCGGGCTCAGCGGCCACCGCTGGCAAAGCCAGTAACAGCGAGGGGAGCGCCAGGAACCGCATGTCAGCGCAACTTCTTGATGCGTTCGCTCGGACTGATCACGTCAGTCAGACGAATGCCAAACTTTTCGTTCACCACCACCACTTCGCCGTGAGCAATCAGCGTGCCGTTGACCAGCACATCCAGCGGCTCGCCGGCCAGGCGGTCGAGCTCGACCACCGAACCCTGATTGAGCTGCAACAGGTTGCGAATGCTGATTTCGGTACTGCCGACCTCCATCGAGATCGACACCGGGATATCCAGAATGACGTCCAGGTTCGGCCCTTCGAGTCCTGCGGGCACAGCAGCCGACTTCGGGCTGCTACCAAACTCCTCCAGCGGCGCACGAGGCGGCGCCGGCGCTGCCGCCGGGCCCTGGTTCAGCATGGCATCGATATCATCCTGATTGGCGTCACCGGCCTCGGCCAGTGCCGAAGCCCACTCGTCGGCCAGCGCCTGCTCCTCGGGGGAAGTGTTTTCGTGTTCGTCTGCCATCGCTAATCCTCGACCGGCGGGTAATTGAATAAAGACTGAATCAACGTGGTCGCAATACGGATTCGAGCACTTGCAGTGCCAGGTTGCCCTTGTGCGCACCCAGCTTGACCTTGAAAGCCGGCATGCCATTGGCACGCATGATCATGTCTTCCGGCATTTCCACCGGGATGACATCGCCCGGCTGCATATTGAGAATCTCGCGCAGCTTGAGCTGACGCCGCACCACCGTCGCACTGAGCGGCACGCTCACATCGAGGACGTCCTCGCGCAGCGCGTTTACCCAGCGCTCGTCCTGATCGCTTACATCGGATTGGAAACCGGCATCGAGCATTTCGCGGATCGGCTCGATCATCGAGTACGGCATGGTGATGTGAAGATCGCCACCGCCACTCTCGAGCTCGATATGGAACGTCGACACGACCACCACTTCGCTGGGGCTGACGATGTTGGCCAACGCCGGATTCACTTCCGAATGCACGTATTCGAAATTGACGTCGAGTACCGCGTGCCAGGCTTCCTTCAGATCGACGAATGCCTGGTCCAGAACCATGCGCACCACACGCAGCTCGGTGGGCGTGAATTCACGGCCCTCGATCTTTGCATGGCGCCCGTCACCTCCAAAGAAGTTATCCACCAGCTTGAACACCAGCTTGGCGTCGAGGATGAACAGTGACGTTCCGCGCAGCGGCTTGATCTTCACCAGATTGAGGCTGGTCGGCACATACAGCGAGTGAATGTACTCGCCAAACTTCATCACCTGCACACCGCCTACTGATACGTCTGCCGAACGGCGCAGCAGGTTGAACATGCTGATGCGTGTGTAGCGGGCAAAACGTTCGTTGATCATTTCCAGGGTAGGCATGCGCCCACGGACGATCCGGTCCTGGCTGGTCAGGTCGTAACTCTTGATGCTGCCCGGTTCGGAATCGCTTTCGGTATCGACCAGACCGTCATCGACTCCATGCAGGAGCGCGTCGATCTCGTCTTGCGAGAGCAGGTCTTGAACAGCCATCTGAAACGACCCCTATTGCAATACGAAGTTGGTGAACAGGACTTGCTCGATCGCGAGCTTGCCGATTTCCTTCTGCGCCAGCTCCTGCACGCTGGCGGTCGCCTGCTGCCGCAGCATCTCTTGGCCGACAGGCGTCGCCAGGCTGGCGAAGTCCTGACTGGAGAACAACATGACCAATTGATTGCGTAACAGGGGCATGTGTTCCTTTATTCCGTCGAGCGCCGCCTGATCACGCGACATCAGCGCAACGCTGACTTGCATGTAGCGCTGGCGCCCACCTGCATTGGTGAAGTTGACAATGAAAGCCGGCGCCAGCACTTCGTAGATTGCCGCTTGGCGCTGGGGCGCAGCATCCTCGCTGGCAGCATCGTCCGCCGGCTTGTCTGCCTCGCCTTGAGACATGAAGTACAAGGTAGCGCCCACCGACACCCCGACGGCCAACAGCAATCCTAAGACAATCAGAATGATCAGCTTGAGTTTGCCCTTTCCTTCGGTCGCAGCCGCAGGACTCGGAACGTCCGGAGGTCCTTGTTTCTTTGCCATGCCAAATATCCGTCATTACAAGTGTTTTCACTCGCCTCATTAAGGAAGCGAGCAACTGCTGTGCCAAAGTATCGGCTAGCGAACAGGCAGCGTAAACGATTGCCATGGCGCGTCCGTCTTTTGTAGACGAATAGCAGGAGACTCAGGTTGCCGTGAGCAAAAAAAACCGGGCGCAAAGCCCGGTTCCTGTCAGCACGTTACGGTCACGCGTAGTAATCCACCAAGCCGCGATCGCCACCGGTACGCGCGGAGCTGATCTCCATGCTGCCCTGAACGACCTCATCATCCCCTGCAGTCGATACACCGGCGGCGCCACGATCACGCGATTCGCCGCCGCCGTCACCGCGCCAACCTCGGGACTGGTCAGAGACGTTCACGTCCATCGTCATTCCCTGCTGAGTGAACATATCGCGCAGCCGCTGCATCTGCCCTTCCAGCGCATCGCGTACGGCTGCATGCGGGCTGAGGAAGGTCACCTGGGTTTGATCCTTGGTCATGTCGATACGAACCTCCATGCGGCCCAGCTCGGCCGGATCAAGCTGAATTTCGGCCGACTTAAGGTTCTGGCTGGACAACCACATCACCCGATCGACCACGGCTTCGCTCCAGCCGGTCTGCTGCATCTGCACAGGTTGTCCTGGCACCATCGTAGGCCGCTGCAGTTGCTGGGTCTGATTCTGCTGAGCAAGCGCCTGAGTCAATGGGTTGAGCCGGTTGAGTGCCGCCTCTCCGCTGGCGCTTGGGCGACTATCCTTCGACGCGTCCAACTTCTCGAGCAGTTCACCGAAACCTTCCTCCAGCGAGCGATCTTCGCTCTCGTCGACCAGGGCCTCGCCTTCAAGCAGAGCCGCGGGGAGGGTTTCTTGCGCATCGCTCGCGCCTTCCTCAACCAAGACGGAAGTCATGACAGGGCTTTTCTGGGTCGCCGACTGAAGCTCCAGCGTACGTTGCCCTGCCAGTACCGTCTCGCCTTCTGCCTCGAGACTCTCGGCAGCCACAACCGGCTGTGCCAGGCCAACCAGTAACTCGTTGTCTGGCAGCGGCAGTTCGTCGACGGGCGGCGCCTCGCTGACCGTACCCTGCCCGCCCATGCCGAACAGCAACAGCGGATCAAGCTCGGCCTCGGGGTTCGGCACGCTGTCATCGACCGTCTCGAGGCTGGCAGGCAAGTCATTGCCGGTTTCGGCCGTTGCCGGCTTTTCGGTGCCGCTTGCCTTGTCGGTTTCCTGACTCGGCTCCTCGCTAGTCGGCTTGTCCCGGGCCGGCTTCGCCGCCGCGTTTTGCGCCTCGGCAGGCTTACCCTGGCGCTCTTTCGCGTAGACGTTAGCGAAGCTGGAGGCCTCGTCACGACTGGATTGTTGGGCCGGCTTGGGGGATGTGTTCGCTGCCTTGGCGGCGGCGGTCGGGGCCTTGATATTGAGCAACAGATCGGGGGAAACGGCCATGGATCTTTCCGCTGAGGATGGAGACGTGCTCATGCTCAAGCAAACTCCGGGCCACTCGGTGGCGAATGAAGGTTCAGCGGCAGCGTCGCGACCCCTGCGGGACTGCAGAGAAAAGGTTCCTGTTAGCCAGGTCCTCCCCAACGCTGGCGTTCGGCGCGATAGAGAATGCGCACAATGGCAAATTCCCGTTCGATGCGCTCAATCAGGACCGGCGCCTCATCCAGTTGGTCGCGCCTGGCGGATTCCTCCATCTCACGACAAAGTTCTGCCAGCAGCGCGGCGCCCATGTTGCTGCAGCTACCTTTGAAACTGTGCGCAGCCTGACGCAAGCTCTCTGCTTCGCCGCTCCGACAGGCCGCCTGCAACAGCCGCAGTCGCTCTTCGGAATCGACGAGAAAGGTGTCCAGCAGCACCGGGTACTCCGCCTCCATCACTTCCTGAAGGGTAACCAGCACGCTGGTGTCGAGATGTTCGGCCACGGAGATGCTCCTGGCGGTAAACGGCGGATTATGCATGACCGGACCAGTGAAACTCCACGTTGAGCACCTTGCCATCGGGCTGCCAATAAAATCGCTCGCTTAACTGGCGAATCATGCGTAGTCCTCGCCCTCCCAGGTATTCGCTGCGGTATTGCTGGTTCAATGCACGCTGCACATCGAAGCCCGGTCCGCTGTCGCGAACAGCGATGCGCAGGTAGCCCTTGGCCCCTTCAGACTTGACGGTAAACTCGATAGACACGAAGCCTTCGTCAAGTGCGTCCAGCCGCCGCTGGCGTTCCCGGTAATAGCTGGCAAAGCCTTCCGCGTCAGCCTTGATGGACGAATCGAGCAACAACACCCCATGCTCCACCGCGTTGGCATAAAGCTCAGTCAACACCGTAAAAATGGTGCCGACACGGTACCGCAGAGGCGAAATCTGCAGCAAAAGCTGCATCGCCATCGGCAATGGGTCAGCCGAGCGCAGGCTGCCGGGTCGTAGTTCGAAGCAAGTCGACCAATCTCTCGGGCGCAGCTCTCGGCTTCCGAGTGGGTAAACATGGAGCGGATGAGGCGCAACCGCCCCCGGCTCACCGATCATGCTCACTTCAACCAAGCTCAGGTCGTCAAGTATTTGACCATGGAAGGCATGCAACGCCTCCTGAATGTCGTCGAACAGCGTCGCGGGGTCGGAGTTGGACTCCAGCACGGATAGCAGCCGTTGCTCGCCGAACAGCTGATCATCGGCGTTGCAACTCTCCAGCAAACCGTCCGACAGCAACAGCAGGCGATCACCCAGCGCCAAAGGCAGTGTCTCGAAGGTGTCATCGAATGACGTCGCCTCTCGTACCCCTAGCGGCAAATGCCTGGACCGCAAGGGCAACCGTGCGCCGTCCACGGCCTTGATCAGATAACCGTCTGGCAAGCCACCGTTCCACACCCGCAAGATTCCTTGCTCGAGGTTGATGTCGAGAAAAGTGGCGCAGCAAAACATCTCGACCGGCAGGATCAGCTTTAGCTTGGCGTTGATATCGCGAAGGATCTGATTACTCGAGTAGCCCTTGGCGGTCATTCCGTAAAAAGTTTCCGCCAGCGGCATGGCGCCGATCGCGGCCGGCAAACCATGGCCGGTGAAGTCACCGAGTAGCACGAACATCCTGCCGGCCGGCGCTTGGGCAGCGAGCAGCAGGTCGCCATTGAACAGCGCCCGAGGGGATTGTCGATAACGGATGTTGGGCGCGTTAAGACAGCCGGCGTGAGCGACCTTGTCGAAAATGGCCTTGGCCGCGCGCTGCTCGTCGAGCAATTGCTGATTGCGGCGGCCGATCAGATCACGCTGCTCCAGCACCGTCGCTTGCAGTCGGCGCAAGCGATGCATGGCCTGGATCTTCGCCTCCAGAATGATCGGGTTGTAGGGCTTGGCGATAAAGTCATCGCCGCCCGCCTCGAGGCAGCGAACCAGCGCTTCGTTTTCGGTCAACGAAGTAAGAAAGATGATTGGCACCAGCTCATTGCCAGCCAATTGCTTGATCTGTTGTGCCGCTTCGAAGCCGTCCATCACCGGCATCAATGCATCCATCAATACCAGCTGTGGGCGCTCGCGCTCGAACAGCTCCACCGCTTCGGCGCCATTGGCGGCGGTCACCACGTGATGGCCCTGGCGGCGGACGATAGCCGCCAACAGCATGCGATCAGCCGCACCATCCTCGGCAATGAGTATGGAGAGCCGACGTGGCATCAGGCGATCGCGAACAGTTGTTCGAAGTTGGAAACCGAAAGGACTTTGCGGACGTCAGGATTGCAATTGATCAGGCGGATATCGGCCTTATCGCTGCCCGCATGATCGCGCAACAGTAACAACATCCCAAGGGCAGAACTGTCGAGATAGATCGCGCCGTTGAGGTCGACCACATAGCGTCGGGGCGAACTCCCAGCGCATTGATAGGCATCGCGAAATGCCTGGTGCGTGTTGAAATCGAAGCGCCCTCGAATCGTTATGGTCAGCTCCTGTCCATCTGCCGATAGCTGTGAACTGATGGTCATCTAGCACTCCTGATCCGAACGAGGTCGTGGCCTTTCGCCACGGCTGTCGTTATTGCTGGGGTTGGTGCCGACGCGCAGCATGGCGCCACGTCCACGGCCTGCAGCTTCAATTCCAACCGCGCTAATGTAAAGAAGCTGATGAAGATTTAGCACCCTAAGCCCAGCGCAGCAAGCCTCAATCCTGTTTAGGGCGACTCGAGAGTCGCTGGGAAAATTCGTCCAGCAGTTTTTGCTCTCGCTTGTCCGCCGCGGTCCTTGCCTCTTGCAGATAACGCTCGACCAGTCTGCGCAGTCCGTCGAGCCGCGCTCGTCGCTGCTGCCATTGTTCGCGCAGCTTGTCGAGGTTGTTGCGATGCCAATCCAGGCTGCGCTGCTGCTGCCCGATGGCGGATTCGAGTTGGGAGAGAAAACGTTGGTAGTTCATCAGCCATTGGCCGGACACGCCCTGGCTGCCTTGAGCCATCCACTGCTGCTGGTAATCGGCGAAGTATTGCCGTAACTCGCCCAGCTTGGCTTCGGCCTGGGCAACTTGCGTCTGGCCTTGGCCAAATAGCTTAGCGGCCTCTCGCTCGGCACGCTCGGCCATATCGATCACCGGCGCCAGGCGCGCCGCTCGGCTGGCTGGCAAGGATTAGCCTGCGGCCTTGGGATTGAATACGTTGGCCAGCAGCGCTTCGCTCTGGGCCAAATGCTCGGCTTCGTCCAGACCCTGCCGAAGGTAGCGAACCATCTCCGCCTGTCGGGCGATGGCGAGGTCGGTTTCCGGATCGCCTCCCGGCACGTACGCGCCGACGCTGATCAGATCGCGGCTCTGCTGAAAACGCGACCAGAGCTGTTTGAAGCGCTGGGCATTGCGCATATGTTCAGCGCTGACCACCTGCGGCATGACCCGGCTGATTGAGGCCTCGATGTCGATGGCGGGGTAATGCCCCTCCTCCGCCAACCGGCGAGACAACACAAAATGGCCGTCCAACACCCCTCGCGCGGCGTCGGCGATCGGGTCCTGCTGATCGTCGCCCTCCGACAAGACGGTGTAGAACGCCGTAATCGAGCCGCCGCCCTCTTCCGCATTGCCGGCGCGCTCCACCAGGCTGGGCAGCTTGGCGAACACCGATGGTGGATAACCCTTTGTCGCAGGCGGCTCGCCAATGGCCAGGGCGATCTCGCGCTGTGCCTGGGCGAAGCGGGTCAGCGAGTCCATCAGCAGCAGGACGTTCTTGCCCTTGTCGCGGAAATACTCGGCGATGCGCGTGCAGTACATGGCGGCTCGCAAGCGCATCAAGGGCGCGTCATCCGCCGGCGAGGCGACGACAACCGAACGCTTGATGCTTTCTTCGGTGAGAATGTTCTCAATGAACTCTTTTACTTCCCGGCCCCGTTCGCCGATGAGCCCGACGACGATGATGTCGGCCTCGGTGAAGCGCGTCATCATGCCGAGCAGGACGGACTTACCCACGCCGGTGCCGGCGAACAGCCCCAGGCGCTGCCCGCGGCCGACGGTTAGCAAGCCGTTGATGCTGCGGATCCCGACATCCAGCGGCTCGCTGATGGGGTGGCGCTTGAGTGGGTTGATCACCGGGCCGTCCATGGGGACCCAGTCCTCGGCTTTCATTCCGCCCTTGCCGTCCAGTGCACGGCCAGCACCGTCCAGCACGCGCCCTAGCATCGACGTCCCCATGGGTAGACGCCCAGTATTGGCCAAGGGCACCACGCGCGCGCCGGGGGCGATGCCCGCTAGGCTGCCGACCGGCATCAGGTAAAGCTTGCCACCGGAAAACCCCATCACCTCGGCTTCGACCTGGGTCGGATGGTAGCTGTCTTCGTTGATCACCAGGCAGCGGCTGCCGACCGCAGCACGCAGGCCTTCGGCTTCCAGCGTCAGCCCGACCATACGCAACAACCGACCCTCGAGGATCGGTTGGCTGGGCAGCTTGATCGCCTCGCCGTAGGTTTCAAAGCGCTTGGCGAAGCTGGTTCGTTCAAGGCGCATCGGCTGGCTCCGCACCCGAGCCGAGATCAAGATGCAGGTCAGCCTCGGGCGGGCTGGTGGCGTTTTCCCGCTGCTGTTCGAATAGCTGACTGATCGCCTGGCCCAGGCGCGTTTCGACACTCGCGTCGATACGGCTCTGTTCGGTCTCGATCCGGCAACCACCCGGCAGCAGATCACTGTCTTCTACAATGCGCCAGGTCTCTTCGTGGCGCTCGCGCAGCGCTTTGACCAAGTCGAAATCCTGCGGGTTGATGTAGATGCGCACGTTGCTGGCCCCCATGGGCAACAGCTTGAGCGCTTCGCGCAGCACCTGGCGGATCTGGCTGGAGTCGACCAGCAGATCGCGCTGAATCACTTCGCGCGCCAGTTGGCTGACCAGTGTGACCATCGCGTGTTCGAGGTTTCGATCCTGATCGGCGATGGGTTCGAGCAGCTGCGTCATCAGCTTTTCCAAGCTCTCCAGCTTGGGGTTCAGAGCCGCCTCGGCTTCTTGCCTGGCCTTGAGCTGACCGGCGTGAAAGCCATCCTTTTCGCCCGTACTGAAACCTTCGTTGTAAGCCTCCTGACGAATGGCCTCGAGCTCGTCGAGCGTCAGAGGTTTGACTTCCTCGATCGGCACGTCTTCGCTGCGTGACAAGTCCTCGTCTTCAACCGGCTCCTCGCCAATCTCTGGGTCTTCCGGTGCCGCACCCAGAGGGTCGAAGCTCGGTAAGGCCCAGCGATCGAAAACGTTGACGTCTTTCGCGCGGATCACATCGCTGGGGTTTTCCTTGGACATTCAGTTTCAGTGCCTTGCTAGACCATTTCCTCGCCGCCTTTGCCACCGAGCACGATTTCTCCGGCTTCGGCCATGCGGCGAGCGATAGTGAGAATTTCCTTCTGGGCGCCTTCGACTTCGCTGATGCGCACCGGCCCTTTGGCTTCCAGATCGTCACGCAGCAATTCGCCGGCGCGCTTGGACATGTTCTTGAAGACCTTCTCCTTGATTGCTTCATCGGCGCCCTTGAGCGCCAATACCAGCACATCGGAGGATACTTCGCGCAGCAGCACTTGAATGCCCCGGTCGTCGACATCGGCAAGATTGTCGAACACGAACATCAGGTCCTCGATCTGCGACGACAGATCCTCGTCGACATCCCGGATGGCGTCCATCAGCTGACCTTCAACGGAGCTGTCGAGGTAGTTCATGATGTCCGCGGCGCGCTTGACGCCGCCCAGCGTTGCTCGCGTGGTATTGGCGTTGCCGGAGAACTGTTTCTCAAGGATCAGGTTCAGCTCCTTCAGCGCGGCGGGCTGCACCGTGTTGAGCGACGATACACGCAGGACGATGTCCAGCCGCACCTTGTGGTCGAAGTGAGAGAGCACCTCGCCAGCCTGATCGGGGTCCAGATAGGCCACCACAATTGCCTGGATCTGCGGGTGTTCATAGCGGATCACATCGGCAACGGCACGCGGCTCCATCCACTTCAGGCTGTCCAGGCCGCTGGTGTTGCCACCGAGCAGGATGCGGTCGATCAGGCCACCCGCCTTGTCCTCACCGAGGGCCTGCGTGAGCATCTTGCGGATATAGCCGTCCGAACCCACTCCAAGGCTGGTCTGGTCGCCGACGATCTCGACAAACTCCCCCATCACCTGTTCGATCTGGTTCTTCTGCACGTTGCGCAATTGCGCCATTGCCGTGCCGACCTTCTGGACTTCCTTCGGGCCGAGATGCCGCAGCACCTGCGCCGCGTCGGCCTCGCCCAGCGAAAGCAGCAAGACCGCCGCCTTGTCGATTTTGTTCAGCTTGACCGGAACTCGAGCATCACTCATCTGCGTTGATCCACTCTTTGACGACCTGAGCCACCCGGCCCGGATCTTCTGCTACCAGATTCTTGATGGCATTCAATTGCGCATCGTATCCCTCGGTCGGGCTTGGCAGCATGATGCTCTGCGGCCCGCTCAAACTGACTCGATCATTGGACAGCGCCCCGTCGATGCCTTCCATGTCACCGAGCTCGGCATCACCGCCCACTGTTTGCAGTTCCTTGCTCTTGCCGGCGTTGGTCAGGTTGTTCAGCACGGGCCGCAGCACGCCGAACACCAGTACCAGGATGAACAGGACACCGAGCACCTGCTTGACGATGTCCCAGAACCACGGCTGCGAGTAGAACGGACTTTCAATAAAGGTCTCGTCGAGCGAGTCAGCGGCGAACGGCGCATTGATCACACTGACGCTGTCACCACGGCTTGCATCAAAACCGACCGCGTCCTGTACCAGCCGGGTGAAGCGCGCCAGTTCTTCGGCGGTACGCGGTACCCGAGTGGTGGTGCCGTCAGCGGCAATGGTCATCTGGTCGTCGAGCACCACGGCAACCGACAGCCGACGCAGGCGTCCCTGTTGCTGCTTGGTGTAGCTGATCGACCGATCCAACTCATAGTTGCGGGTCGCCTGCTCACGCTTGTCTGCCGGATACGGCGCCAGCATCGGTTGACCGGTCGCGGGGTCCATGACTTGCTGACCATTGGCATCCAGCAACGGCTGGCCCGGAGCGATCGCACCCGCCGCGCCGGCCTGCCCGGCAACAGCATTCTCGGGCGCAGCAGCGGGTCCCGGTGGTTGATTGCTGAGGGCCCCAGGCACACCTTGCGGGCCGAGGCTGCTCTGACGCTGCTCGCTGACGCTCTGCTCGCTGCGCAGCGCGGGCTGATCGGGGTTGAAGGTCTCGGACGTGGATTCGACTGCACTGAAATCCACATCGGCAGACACTTCAGCCTTGTAGCGGCCGCTGCCCAGCACCGGCTGCAGGATGTTGTGCACCCGCTGGGTGTAAAGGCTTTCCATACGACGGCTGTAGTCGAACTGCTTGCCGGCCATGCTCAGCTCGGTCAACTCCTGCTGATCGGATAGCAGGTTGCCCTTCTGGTCGACTACGGTGATCTGTGACTTGGTCAGCTCAGGCACGCTGGTCGCGACCAGATTGATGATCGCCATCACCTGGCTTGGCTCAAGATTGCGGCCCGGATAGAGTTCGACCAGTACCGATGCGCTCGGCTTACGCTCGTCGCGGACGAATACCGAGCTCTTCGGAATGGCCAGGTGGACGCGCGCGCCCTTGACGTTATTCAGACTGGAAATGGTGCGACCCAGCTCGCCTTCAAGACCACGGCGATAGCGGGTCGCTTCCATGAACTGGCTCGTGCCGAGGCCTTGCTCTTTGTCGAGAATTTCAAAACCGATATTGCTGTCGGTCGGAGCGATACCAGCACTGGCCAGCTTCAACCGCGCACGCGCAAGGTCATCGGCCTTGACCAGCAAGGCGCCGGAATTGGGCTCGACCGTGTAGGAAATGTCGGCGGCCGCCAAGGTTTCCATCACCTGGTTGGCATCCATTCCGGCAAGGCTGCCCAGCAATGGCCGGTAGTCCGGCTGCTGCGACCAAAGCACGACTGCAAAACCGATAGCAACGCTCGCCGCCAAACCGACCAGCAGGCCGATCTGCCGCAGCATCGACATTTCAGACAGGTTTTCCAGAAAGGAAAGACCCAGCAAAGGCTTCTTCGGAGCATCCGAACCAACCGGCACCGGGGCATTGCTTAGCGCGTCAGCCATAGTTCAAATCCTACCTTAGACCGGCATCTGCATGATGTCTTGATACGCCTGGACCAGCTTGTTGCGGACCTGGGTTATGGCCTGAAAGGAAACACTGGCTTTCTGTGACGCGATCATGACTTCGGTCAGATCAATGCCACCCTGGCCCATCTCGAAAGCAGTAGCTAACTGATTGGACGCCTGCTGGGTTTCGTTCACTTTATTGACGGCTTGGCCGAGCATGTCGGAAAAGCTCGCCGCGCCCACTTCTGGAGCCGCAGTCACGGGCTTGGAGCGTGCCATTGCATCGGTCTGCATGGCCCGCATTTCCAGCATCAAGCGATTGAATTCAATACCCTGACTCATCATTCCTCCAACAGCTGCGGTTTTTTTGACGCCTCGCAGCAGGCACAGGAGTAATAGCAACATCGGTGCCAGTGTCCGCACGACCATTCCGATCCGCGGCCGCGCGGGAGACGAACGGCGCCAAGCAGGGTCAGGGCACTGTTACGCTGATCACGCTGCTGGCTGTACCGCGACGCGAAGCGCGCAACCCCCTAGCCTGTCGTGTATCGCCGGCGCGATGCGTTGAAGTAGGCCAAGCCCTGGCCCGTCAGCGATTTTGCCCCCGCGTATCCATCCCTGAATCCGGACCCAAAGCTGACGATGACCGCCACCGCCGCCCCGCCTCACCGCCTAATCAAGGACAGCTCGGCCTCAACCGTCGTGGCCGGCTTCATTGCCATGCTCACCGGCTATACCAGCTCGCTGGTGCTGATGTTTCAGGCCGGGCAAGCCGCTGGGCTCAGCGGCGGACAAATCTCTTCCTGGATATGGGCGCTGTCGATCGGCATGGCGATCTGCAGCATTGGACTGTCATTGCGCTACCGGACGCCGGTTGTCATCGCTTGGTCGACGCCCGGTGCGGCGCTATTGATTAGTAGCCTCCCTGGCGTTCCGTACGGCGAAGCGATCGGTGCCTTCATCTTCGCCTCAGCGTTGATCGCGCTCTGCGGGCTTACCGGCAGCTTCGAGCGGCTGATGCGCAAGGTGCCTGCTTCGCTGGCGGCGGCCTTGCTGGCGGGGGTGTTGTTCAACATCGGCAGCGAGATTTTTCGCGCCGTGGAAGTTCAGCCAGTGCTGGTGCTGGGTATGTTCTTCAGTTACCTGCTCGCCAAGCGCTTTCAGCCCCGCTATGCGGTGCTCTCGGCGCTGCTAATTGGCTGCGGCCTGTCGGCAATGATGGGTCTGCTGAACTTCAGTGAGCTGAGCCTGAAAGTCGCGGCGCCGGTCTGGACTACACCGGATCTATCGCTTGCCGCCATCTTCAGTATTGGCATTCCGCTATTCGTGATCGCCATGGCCTCGCAGAACATGCCGGGGCTGGCCGTGCTTCGCGCTGAGGGCTACCAGGTGCCGGCATCGCCACTGATCTCGGTGACCGGCATCGCCTCAGTGCTGCTGGCACCCTTTGGCTCTCATGGCATCCATCTGGCCGCGATCACCATGGCCATCTGCAGTGGCCCGGAAGCACATCCGGACCCGGCAAGGCGCTATACCGCAGCCGTCTGGTGCGGCGTCTTCTATGGCATCGCCGGAATTTTCGGCGCCACCCTAGCCGCCCTCTTCGCCTCCTTCCCGGCTGCCCTGGTGTTATCCATCGCAGCATTGGCGCTGCTCGGCTCGATCGGGAGCGGCCTGACCCAGGCCATGCAAACGCCGCGTGAGCGCGAAGCGGCGCTGATTACCTTCATGGTGACGGCGTCGGGCTTGACCCTATTCGGCATCGGCTCAGCGCTGTGGGGGTTGGTAGCGGGTGTGCTGACGCTATTGATCGTCAGCGCACCCAAGGGATCGACCTGAATCGCCCCAGCGAATCAGATTGCCGTGGCACCACCGTCGACCGCCAGCGCGTGGCCGGTGGTAAAGGCCGCACCATCGCTGCAGAGATAGAGCACTGCAGCGGCAATTTCTTCAACCTTGCCTACACGACCTACCGGATGCATGGCAGCGGCAAACTCTGCCTTGCGTGGGTCCGCCTCATAAGCACGACGAAACATGTCGGTATCGATCACCGCCGGGCAGACGGCGTTCACCCTGATTTTCTTCTTGGCGTACTCAATGGCTGCCGACTTGGTCAGGCCGATGACCGCATGCTTGGACGCCGAATAGATGCTCATCTTCGGTGCTGCCCCCAGGCCAGCCACCGACGCCGTATTAACGATGGCGCCGCCGCCCTGTGCGAGCATTAGCGGTAGCTGGTGCTTCATGCACAGCCAGACGCCTTTGACGTTGACCCCCATAATGGCGTCGAACTCAGCTTCACTGCCTTCAGCCAGGCGGCCCTGTTCGATTTCGATTCCGGCATTGTTGAAGGCGTAGTCGATGCGACCATAAGTCGCCACCGCCTGCTCGACCATCGCCTTGACCTCCGCGTCGCGGGTGACGTCACAGCGCACGAATACAGCCTCGCCGCCAGCCTCACGAATGGCTTCGGCGCAAGCCGCCCCGCCTTGCTCATCCACATCAGCCACGACTACCTTCAGCCCCTGTTCGGCGAACGCCAATGCTGTCGCGCGGCCAATGCCTGCCGCACCGCCGGTAACCAATGCAACCTGACCGGAAAAAGACATGCTCATGCTAGATACCCTGATCGATTTAATGAAGGCGCCGAGTCCGAATGTGACTGCAAGCCAAAACCTGGTCATGGTTATACCGCCATCCTTCCCTCCGATTAAGCAGGGGATGGCGATATCACTCACGCGGATGCCAATGCATTCCAGCACGCCCGCCTTGCTTGCAGTGCTGCTCCAGGGAGGCTAAACCAAGGGTTTGCATACACAAGAGGTTTCCATGGACAAGACCAATCGCCAGTTCCTGCTGGCCAAGCGCCCGGTCGGCGCGCCTAACCGCGAAACCTTCGAGTACGCGGAAAAACCGCTGGGCGAACTCGGCCAGAACCAGATACTGGTCAAGAACGAATACCTGTCGCTTGACCCAGCCATGCGAGGCTGGATGAACGATGCCAAGTCCTACATTCCCCCGGTCGGCATTGGCGAGGTGATGCGTGCCCTCGGCTTGGGAAAGGTCATCGCCTCCCAACATCCAGGGTTTGCCGAAGGCGATTACGTCAATGGCGCGCTGGGCGTGCAGGACTACTTCCTCGGCGAGCCGAAAGGCTTCTACAAGGTTGATCCGAATCAGGCGCCGCTGCCCCGCTACCTGTCTGCACTAGGCATGACTGGCATGACCGCCTATTTCGGCCTGCTGTCTGTGGGTGAGCCGAAAGCCGGCGAAACGGTGGTGATTTCCGGTGCAGCCGGAGCAGTTGGCAGCGTCGCGGGCCAGATCGCCAAAATCAAAGGCTGTCGCGTAGTTGGGATCGCCGGTGGCGCCGACAAGTGCCGCTTCCTCACCGAGGAGCTCGGATTCGACGCCGCCATCGATTACAAGAGCGAGGATGTGGCAGCAGGCCTGAAGCGCGAATGCCCGAAAGGCGTTGACGTGTACTTCGACAACGTGGGCGGCGACATCCTTGATGCAGTGCTGACGCGCATTGCCGTTGGCGCGCGCATCGTCATCTGCGGTGCTATCAGCCAGTACAACAACAAGGAGGCAGTCAAAGGCCCGGCCAACTACCTGTCGTTGCTGGTCAACCGCGGGCGTATGCAAGGCATGGTAGTGATGGATTATGTCTCACGTTATCCAGAAGCCATGAAAGACATGGCTGGCTGGATGCAGAGCGGCGAGCTGAAGAGCAAGGAAGATGTCGTCGAGGGCCTGGAGACTTTCCCCGATACATTGATGAAGCTGTTCACCGGCGGCAACTTCGGCAAGCTGGTGCTCAAGGTCAGCTGAGCGCGCTAAATCGCCGGTCGCCGCGATGGCGGCCGGCTAGTCGATCACGCCAGTTCTGCAACGACTGCTGCCAACGCCTGAGCTGGATCGGCGGCCTGGGCGATCGGACGGCCGATCACTAGATAATCCGAACCTGCTGTAATCGCCTGCGCAGGGGTGAGAATGCGCCGCTGATCATCCGCTGCGCTGCCGGCGGGACGAATGCCCGGCGTCACCAGCTGCAACCCGGCGAACTGCGCCTTCAATGGTTGCGCCTCCTGGGCCGAACAGACCAACCCATCCAGCCCCGCCTTCTCCGCCAGCCCTGCAAGACGCAATACTTGCTGCTGCGGTGGCAGATCCAGGCCGATGTCAGCAAGGTCTGCCTGCTCCATGCTGGTCAACACCGTAACGCCGATCAGCAGCGGTTTCTGCCCGCTCAGCTTATCCAGCGCTTCCCGGCAAGCAGTCATCATCCGCAGGCCGCCGGAGCAATGCACGTTGACCATCCACACGCCCAGCTCTGCTGCCGCCTTGACGGCCATCGCCGTGGTGTTGGGGATGTCGTGGAATTTCAAGTCGAGAAACACCTCGAAGCCTTTGGCCTGCAAAGCTTCCACCACCGGTGGGCCGCAACGGGTGAACAGTTCCTTGCCCACCTTGACGCGACACAGAGCCGGGTCCAGTTGGCCGGCCAATGCCAGCGCAGCATCACGGGAGGGGAAATCGAGCGCAACGATGATCGGAGTCTGGCAGGGCATGGCACGTCCTCGGCAAAATTCGGCGCGTATTGTCGCAGAAAAACCGGTAACCGGCGGAGCTGCTCAGACGCCCACAAGGCCACACTCTGCCTCGGGTGGCCTAACGCTGCAGCCGGGCGTAAGGTGGTGTACATACCGATCAAGCTACTGGAGAACTCACATGCCTTGGTATATCTGGCTTTTACTGGCTCTCGTAATCGGAACAATCATCGGCGGCTTGCTGATGTTGCGCGCAGGGGCCCGCAAGATTCCGCTGACCGAGGAGCAAAAACAGCGCATCGCTCAGCGTAATGCCGAGGCAGACGCCCAAGACGCTCGGGATCGCTGAACTCAGCCTTGGCTTGGCACCGCGTCCACTCGGCTTGGCGCCCATGAACCGCGCGTCTATAAAGTGCTGCAATCAGCGGCCGCCGATGGCCTTTAGCCATGATTCAGGCGATCATTCATCCTCTCAACAGGATGATTGAATGTCAGCATCTCGCTCCCTCACCGATAATCTCGACCCCAACGCTAAAAGCGCCTTCGCTCGTCGCACCCTGCCCGGCATTGCCTGCCTATTGGCGGCCGCGCTTTTGGCGGCTGCGGTTGCGGTTATCCAAATCGCCAGCACTATTGACAGTGATGCGCTTGTGCGGGAGCGCTTCCTGACGGGCAAGGCGTTTGAAGCGCACCAACGCGGCATGAGTCGCCACGTGGCGGATAACGCGTTCTGGGGTGATGCCTATGCCAATCTGAGCAGTCGGGTGAACCTGAACTGGGCATACGAACAGGAAAACCTGGGGCCTTCGCTGTACCAGGATTTTGGCTACGACGCCGTTTTCGTGATCGATCCGGACGGGAAAACCACCTACTCAGTCATTCGCGGGGAACTCCTTCAGGTCGATGCGCAGCAATGGCTCAAGAACGGGCTAAAAACGCTGCTGATCGATGCGCGGATAGCCCTTGAGGATGACGAGACGTCCGCTGGCATACTCACCGCCGAAGGCCATCCGGCCATGGCGACTGCTGCAGTGATGACCACCGGCGGCAGCGATATCGAAGAGCAACCCGGCCCTGCCTCGGTATTGGTCTTCGTTGACCTGATGGACCCCGAGTGGCTGCTTGACCTCGGAGAAGCCTACACCGTCGAAGGCCTGCGCGTAGACCGCGGCAACGAGCATATCGAGGGTGCTGCACAGGTCGAACTCAACAGGCTCGATGGCTCGCCAGTGCGTTTTACCTGGAGCGTGTCGCAACCCGGTGCATCTCTGCTGTGGATCACGTTGCCGGTGCTCGGTGCAGTCACTCTCGGGCTCAGCCTGCTGGCCTGGCTGCTGTTGTGCCAGGCCCTCAAAACCGTGCGCATCATGGACGCCAGCTACAGGCGTCTGGTGATCAGCCGCACCGCACTGGCGGCCAGCGAAGAGCGTTTTCGTGACGTGGCGGAAGCTGCTTCCGACTGGATATGGGAAACGGATCAGCACGTCCATCTCACCTACCTGTCTGCCCGCTTCGAGGAAATTACCGGGCATGTGCCTGCGACCTGGATTGGCCGCCCGCTGATCGACCTGCTGGTAACGGATCACGCCGCACTGCAGGAATGGCTGAGCGGTAAACACAACGTGCCGCTGCGTTGCAGCTATCACGCCGCGGATGGATGCGTGCGGTATTGCCGCTTGTCTGCCCGGGGGATCCATGATGGCGGCCGACTGCTGGGATATCGTGGCACTGCCAGCGATGTCACCGAGGAGACCAAGGCACAGGCTCGTGTCCAATACTTGTCTCAGCATGACGCCTTGACCGGCTTGCCCAACCGTAACCGGCTGCGCGATTACCTCGAGAGCAAAGTCAATTCACTGACCACCGCGTCGCGGCTGACCGTTCTCTATATCGATCTGGATCGCTTCAAGCCGGTGAATGACACTCTCGGGCATGGCGCCGGAGACGAGGTCCTTATCGGCGTCGCCAACCGTCTAAAACAGTGCATCCGAGGGGACGATCTGGTCGCCCGCCTGGGCGGCGATGAGTTCGTCATGGTGATGAGCCGCCTACAACACAATGAAGACATCGAGGCGCTATGTGCCCGCGTTGTCGGTGCCATCAGCGAGCCATTCAGCTATGAGGACAAGCAGATCCACATAGGCGCCAGCGTCGGAATTGCCTTGGCGCCTACCGATGCCAGCCAGGCCAGCGAGCTGCTGCGGTGCGCCGACATTGCCCTGTATCAGGCCAAGGCCGACGGGCGTGGCACTTGGTGCTTCTATGGCATTGAGATGGACAAGCGCCTGCACGAACGGCGCAATCAGGAAGACGAGCTGCGCCAAGCAATTGCCGAAGGTCAGTTCGAAGCGTATTACCAGCCCCGTTATCTGAGCGAAGACATGCGTATCAATGGTGCTGAAGCGTTGCTGCGCTGGCACCATCCCAGCCGGGGTCTGCTGCTACCCGAACAATTCATTCCGCTGGCAGAAGAGACCGGGCTGATCGTGCCACTGGGCGAATGGGTGCTGCGCGAGGCCTGCTTCGAGGCGGCAAACTGGAGTGATGACCTGGTTGTGTCTGTCAATCTATCGCCGCTGCAACTTCGCATTGGCGATCTCTACCAGATGATACTCAGCGCGCTCGGTGATAGTGGCTTGCCCGCAAACCGACTGGAACTGGAGATTACCGAAACCGCGCTGCTGCAGGAAAATGAGAGCACTCTGGACGTGCTCAATCGGCTGAAATCGCTCGGCCTGCGACTGGCAATGGATGACTTCGGCACTGGCTACTCATCGCTGAGCAACCTACGTAACTACCCGTTCGACATGATCAAGATCGACGGCAGTTTCATTGCGGGCATGTCCCTCTCAGTAGAAAACCATTCCATTGTCAAAGCGTTGATCGACCTCGGCCGTGGTTTGCGTATGCGCGTTACCGCTGAAGGTGTGGAAACGCTGGAACAGCTGAACCTACTGCTGGCTGACGGTTGTAGCGAACTGCAAGGGTTCCACATGAGCCATCCGCTGCCCGCGAAGGAGCTCAGCGCGTTGCTCAGCAAGGCCCGTCCGGCCGACGAGACGAATCCATAATCCGTCAGCACATTCAACGCTTGAGTTCGAAATTGATCTGCGCCCCATCGATGATGGCTTCGTCCTGGGCCATTCCTGGCAAAAGCTCGCCGCTCATCTGCAGCGAGCGAGCGTCCTGGCTGGATTCGAACAGCGGCGGAAGCAAACTCAGGGACGTCGGTTCGTCCGCTGGCCCGAGGCTTTCGGTCCAATCCTCCGGTAGGCTCAGGTCGAGATCCGGCTCGGGCAGTTCCACCTTCTCCAGCTTGGTCTTTGGCGCAGCGGCGGGTGCACCCTTCACCTTTGGCGGAGGGGCCGCGGGTTCGGCTGGTGATGGTTCGGGGTTCGCTACCAAAGCCGACTCGGTTTCGATCTCGATACTCTCCGGGCGATCCCTCGCATCCAGCTTGGGCTCGGCTATTACCGGCGCAGCAGTATCAGGCATCGAAACAGTGACCTTGGGCGGTGCAGGAGGCGCAGGCTCATCCGGAACCTTGTCGCAGGCGCCAAGGAGCGATAGCCCCACCAGCATCAGCCATCTCATCTCCCGTCCTCCTCGTATCAATTAGCTCGATTGTCGGCAAAGCTCTCCAGCAAGCTCACCCAAGGTCTTCAATGCTCGCTCCGCCTCGGCCGTCCAGGGCAGCGCGCAGTTGAGCCGCACACAGTGATTGAACTGCTCAGTGTTGCTGAAAATCAGACCCGGCGCGATGCTGATCCCACGCTGCAACGCCTGGACATGCAGATCCTTGGTATTCACCCGGGCCGGTAAACTGACCCAGAGGATGAAACCGCCCGTAGGTCGAGTCATCTGAGTGCCTTCCGGGAAGTAACGTTGCACGGCCAATTGGAAAGCGCTGAGGTTCTTCCGGTACTCGTGGCGGATGTAGCGCAAATGGCGGTCATAACCCCCATTTTCCAGATACGCGGCAACGCCCATCTGCGTAACGCTGCAGGCCGAATGCGTGCTGAAGGTCTGCAAACGCTTAATCTCTTCACGGTAGCGGCCAGGAATGATCCAGCCAATACGCACACCGGGTGAAATGGTCTTGGAGAAGCTTGAGCAATAAATCACCCGCCCCTCGGTATCATTGGATTTGAGCGCCCGGATCGATCCTACGTCGAACAACAACTCGCCGTAGATATCGTCTTCGACAATCTGAATGTCGAAATTCGCTGCCAGCTTCAGCAACTGCTTCTGCCGTACGTCGGGAACACTGCCACCGAGCGGATTGCTTAAACGCGCCGTCAGTACCAGCGCCTTGATCGGCCACTGGCTGGCCGCCAGCTGCAACGCTTCGAGGCTAAGCCCAGTATCCGGATCACAAGGGATCTCGATCACCTTGAGCCCGAGCAAATCGGCCAGTTGCAGCAAACCGTAGTAACTGGGCGACTCCGCTGCAATCAAATCGCCGGGCTTGGTCAACACGCGCAAGGACATCTGCAGCGCATCGACGCAGCCGTGCGTAATCACCACGTCATCAGGTCCGACGACCACGCCCGCGTCGCGCATGCGAATCGCCACCTGCCGGCGCAGCGGCTCGTAGCCGGGGCTGAACATGTAGCTGAACGCCTGCTGACTCTGGAAACGAGTGACCTTGGCGAGCTGTTGATGTAACGCACGAGCCGGTAGATAGGCTACGTGCGGTACGGCGGCACCCAGCGGTATAAGCCCGTCACGGCGCGATTCACTGAGCACCTGATTGATGATGCTGCTGCGGGTGACCAGCGTAGGCCGTTCGACCTGAGCGATATCCGGTGTAGGCGCGGTCAGTGTGGGGGTGTGATGAACGTAGAAACCGGATTGCGGACGGGCGCGGATCATGCCCTGGTCTTCCAGATTGGCATAGGCCTGCAGGACCGTCGCGTGGCTGACGTTCAGCTGCATGCTCATTTTGCGCACTGAGGGCACCCGCTCACCCGGGCGATAGACGCCTCGCCGGATATCGTCGGCGAGCTGGTGTGCAATACGCTGATAAAGCAACAGATTGGTCATTTCGTCCGTCTCCGCCAACTGGACCATAACAGTAGTACAACACCGTTATGCACGACCAATACAGTTATCCGCTAACTCGCCGACACAGTCAGTTACTTTTATAACTATTTGAGTTCAACGGGGGCTGCTCAGACGTCCTTGCTCGTCAGAAAACAAAATCTCTACCCGCCGATTCTGTGCACGCCCGCGCGCCGACGCGTTCTCGGCGACGCGATATTGCTCGCCATAGCCGACCACCTCGATACGCCCCGCATCAATCCCGAGGCTTTGCATGAAGTCGCCGACCGTTTGCGCACGCGCCTTGGACAAGGCGAGGTTTTCGGCCGCATCCCCGCGATTGTCCGTATAGCCCTCAATCCGGACCCGCCGCTTGGGATTGAGCTGCAGGAAATGGACGACCTTGAGCAGCGTGCGGTTGGCGGATGCGCCTAGTTCGGCACTGGCCGCCCTGAACAGCACGTCACCCAGGGTCATGACCAGACCGCGATCGGTCTCGGCCGCCGCCAGGCTGACCATCTGATCCTCCAGCCAGCGCCCCTGATGTTGCATGTCGAGAATCCTGGCTTCCTGTACAGCCTGACGTAGACGCTCTAGCTCCATGCTCAGCTGGGTCGCTCGCCTTTGATTCTGTAACTGTTCGCTGTGCTGGCGGGCAATCTCGCTATAACGTTTGCTGAGGTAGGCATAATGAATGACATCCTCTGCGCTGCCCCAGTAGCCAGCGAAGCGCTTTGCGCGCTCCAGTGACTCGCCCGCCCGCATCACGTCCTTGGGCGCATCCTGAAGGATCTGCGGCACTTCACTGATGTTCTGAAAAGTCATGGCTGCGTCTTCCAGCTGTTGCTGCGACTCGTGCGTCGCGCAACCTGAAAGTGCGCCAAGCGCTACCAGCAGCGCGGGTATTAGATAGACCGGCTTCACTGCAACGCTCCCAGCTGTTCTCGCAAGCGCGCGATGCGGCGGTGCAACTCCGCCAGCCCCTGCTGACTTTTCTCATTAAGCACGCGGGCCTCGGCAAGTCGCGCGTCAAGTTCGGCTTGCTCGGCTTGCAGGCGTGCCTCTCGATAATGCTCGCTCTTCATCGCTGCCTCCGCAGCCGCCAGTTTCTGCTCAGCCAGTGTCAGTTCCGAAGCGCCCAGCGAGCGTGCCTGGTTCAACGCCTGCTCGGTAAGTTGTAGCTGTTCAATTGGAGCGGGATCGCTGGCACAACCAACCATTGCGAACAGCACGAGCGTGCCGCAAAGATGTTTTATCAAGTGAAAATCCTACCGTTGCGAATTGCGTGTCGACGCTGACTGCTGCTTCCAGCGCTCGATGTTGTCCACCAGCAGTTGCTGCGGCACTCCCGCGGCGCGCAATTCTGTCATTTTTATCGCCAGCTGTCCGCGCAGCCATGGCCCGTTGCAGGCCGAGTCGTGAGCGACCGCAAAATGCAAACCGCGGATGAAAACCGGTGGGTCCAACCGCTGTATATCGGCTAGCAATCCCTGTCGGGCTGCATATGCAATCAGGCTGTAGCGCTCATGCAGCACATAATCAGCTTTGCCCGCCAACAGTGCGCTTAGCGCCTTGGCCAGGCTCGGCACCGAGCGCAGATTGAGGTTGTCTTTGGCATAGCTGTCGAATGCACTGCCAAAGCCAGCCGTCGTGACATAAATGCCCGAGCGACCTGCCAGATCCTCCCGATTAGAGTAGAGGAACCCCGGCTCTTGACGTACCCAGGCAGACATCTGCAAGTTAATGATCGATGGATGGATAAAGTCCAGATAGGCCAGCTCGCTGGGAGACAGTACCGCATCGGCCAGTACGTCCACTCGGCCGCTGCGCACTTGCTCAAGCGCCTTCGGCGCGTCACCTGTGTAGAGCACTTCAAGTTTCAAATCGAGCGAGTCGGTGATCTTTTTCAGCAGATCGGCATTCGCACCTACTAGACGCTTGGGATTTTGCGGATCACGCCAGAGAAAAGGTGGGTTGTCCGCACCGCCAGTCGCAATCAGCCGATCACACTTTGCTGCCGCCGCGTGCGCCGCGAGAGGTGTTGCCAACAACAAGGCGAGCAAGGCGGACATCAGCGGAACGGCACAGCGCATGGAAAACCTCATTGTTCAAAATCGGACAGGCGCCTTCTCGCGCCTGCAGGAATCTTACCATTGGGCAACGCAGCCAAGCGCCCATAAAAAAACCCGCTGCGAGAGCGGGTTTTTCAACCTACTCGGTCACACCAGCTCTTCAAGCTCTGGCAGGATCTCGAATAGATCGCCAACCAGGCCATAGTCGGCAACCTGGAAGATAGGCGCTTCCTCGTCCTTGTTGATCGCGACGATTACCTTGGAGTCCTTCATGCCCGCGAGGTGCTGGATCGCTCCAGAGATACCGACTGCGATGTACAGCTGCGGCGCAACGATCTTGCCCGTCTGACCGACCTGCATGTCGTTCGGCACGAAACCGGCATCGACCGCGGCACGCGAGGCACCAACGGCGGCGCCGAGCTTGTCGGCCAGCGAGTAGAGGTGCTTGAAGTTGTCACCGTTCTGCATGCCGCGACCACCGGAGACAACGATCTTCGCAGCTGTCAGCTCAGGACGATCAGACTTGGCCAGTTCCTCGCCAACGAACGAGGAAACGCCCGCATCGCCAGTACCGGAAACCTGCTCGACAGCTGCCGAACCCCCTTCAGCATTGACCGGATCAAAACCAGTGGCACGTACGGTAATAACCTTGATCGCCGCGCTGGATTGCACGGTAGCAATGGCGTTACCGGCATAGATCGGACGCTTGAAGGTGTCCGGGCTTTCAACGGCGATGATTTCAGAGATCTGATCAACGTCCAGCTTGGCGGCGACGCGCGGCAGGAAGTTCTTGCCGTTGGTAGTGGCAGCAGCCAGTACGTGGCTGTAATCCTTCGCCAGATCGGCAATCAGCGGCGCTACGTTTTCCGGCAGCTGATTGGCGTAGGCAGCATCGTCGGCGACAAGTACCTTGGAAACGCCTTCGATCTTGGCTGCAGCTTCACCGATCGCAGCGCAACCGGCACCGGCAACCAGCACATGAATGTCGCCGCCGATCGCCTTGGCCGCGGCCACGGTGTTCAGGGTGGCAGCAGCCAGAACGGCGTTGTTGTGTTCAGCGATAACCAGGATAGTCATTTAGATTACCTTCGCCTCGTTCTTCAGTTTCTCGACCAGTTCAGCCACGGACTTGACCTTGATACCTGCGCTGCGTGCGGCCGGCGCTTCGACTTTCAGGGTCTTCACGGTGGAAGTGGTGGTTACGCCGAGCGCGTCCGGCGTCAGCACTTCCAGCGGCTTCTTCTTGGCCTTCATGATGTTAGGCAGCGACGCATAGCGCGGCTCGTTCAGGCGCAAATCGGTGGTCACGATTGCCGGCAGATTCAACGCAACGGTTTGCGCGCCGCCGTCGATTTCGCGCTCAACGTTCACCTTGTCGCCCGACACTTCAACTTTCGAGGCGAAAGTGCCCTGAGCGAACCCAGTCAGCGCACCGAGCATCTGGCCAGTCTGGTTGTTGTCACTGTCGATGGCCTGTTTGCCAAGGATCACCAGCTGCGGCTGCTCCTTGTCAACAACAGCCTTCAGAAGCTTGGCAACGGCCAAGGAATTGAGCTCTTCGCTGGACTCGACCAGCACGGCGCGGTCGGCACCCAATGCCAGCGCGGTGCGCAGCTGCTCCTGGGCAGCGGTCGGACCGATGGAAACCACGACGATTTCGCTCGCCACGCCCTTCTCTTTCAGGCGTACGGCTTCTTCAACAGCGATTTCGCAGAAGGGGTTCATCGACATTTTGACGTTGGCGAGGTCGACGCCGGAGTTGTCCGCCTTGACGCGAACCTTGACGTTGTAATCGACCACTCGTTTGACAGCTACAAGAATCTTCATGGATTCCTCGTTACTCTCCGGTGAATAGAATTTCGCCGAGGCGAACCGAGCCATGCTCAAGGACCGGGCCGCCATTAGCCTTCGGACCTGTTCGGCGAGCACAAAACTGCCCGTATCTTGACTGCAGGCAACAGCTGGGGTCAACAACGCAAATGACCCGTTATAAGCCGCTGTTTCCGGATTCTATCAGGCTTGAGAAAAATTCAAACAAACGTTTGTATTGGACCCTTTCGGGCGTCTATATATAATGCGGCAGCTCGGCTTGGTCAGGGATACGATCCAGCCCTCCACTATCTATAAAACAATCAAGCCTTGAGTAGGAGATAGCCAATGGAACGCGAATACATGGAATTCGACGTAGTCATCGTCGGCGCCGGCCCCGCGGGCCTGTCCGCTGCCTGCCGACTGAAGCAGCGAGCCGCCGATGCCGGAAAGGAAATCAGCGTCTGCGTCGTTGAGAAGGGTTCCGAAGTTGGCGCCCACATCCTATCCGGTGCGGTGTTCGAGCCGCGTGCGCTGAATGAACTCTTTCCCAACTGGAAAGAACTGGAGGCGCCGCTCAACACGCCAGTCAAGCGTGACGACATCTACCTGCTCAAGACTGCCGAAGCTGCTCGCAAGCTGCCCAATGCGCTGGTCCCCAAAACCATGCACAACGAAGGCAATTACATCATTTCGCTGGGCAACTTTTGCCGCTGGCTGGCCCAGCAGGCTGAAAATCTCGGCGTCGAGATCTATCCCGGCTTCGCAGCCCAGGAAGCGCTGATCGACGAGCAGGGTGTGGTTCGCGGCATCCTTACCGGCGACCTCGGCGTGGACCGTGAAGGCAATCCGAAGGAAGGCATGTACACCCCCGGCATGGAACTGCGTGCCAAGTACACCCTGTTCGCCGAAGGCTGCCGTGGTCATATCGGCAAGCAGCTGATCAACCGCTTTCAGCTCAACGCCAATGTCGATCCGCAGCACTACGGGATAGGCATCAAGGAGCTCTGGGACATCGACCCAGCCAAGCACGAGCAGGGTTTGGTCGTGCACACTGCAGGCTGGCCGCTGAACGACGACAACACCGGCGGCTCGTTCCTTTATCACCTGGAGAACAACCAGGTCGTGGTCGGGCTGATCGTCGATCTCTCCTACAGCAACCCGTACCTCTCCCCGTTCGATGAGTTCCAGCGCTACAAGCATCATCCGGTGATCAAGCAGTACCTGGAGGGCGGCAAGCGCGTTTCCTATGGCGCGCGGGCGATCGCCAAAGGCGGCATCAATTCGCTGCCGAAGATGGTGTTCAATGGCGGCGCATTGATCGGTTGCGATGCCGGCACCCTGAACTTCGCCAAGATCAAGGGCAGCCATACCGCCATGAAGTCCGGCATGCTGGCGGCAGAAGCGGTAGCGGACGCGTTGTTCGCCGGACGTGAAGGCGGCGACGAGCTGACCGGCTATGAAGAGGGTTTCAAAGCCAGCTGGCTTTACCAGGAGCTATATGCCAGCCGCAATTTTGGCGCAGCGATTCACAAGTGGGGCGCCGTCAAGGGCGGTGCGTTCAACTTCATCGACCAGAACATTTTTAGCGGTAAGATTCCGTTCACGCTGCACGACACCAAGCCGGACTACGCGTGCTTGAAGACTGCCGCAGAGTCGAAGAAGATCGACTATCCCAAGCCGGACGGTAAGCTCAGCTTCGACAAGCTGAGTTCAGTATTCCTCTCCAACACCAACCATGAAGAGGAGCAGCCGGTTCACCTCAAACTGATCGATCCGAGCATTCCGATCGAAAAGAACCTGCCGATGTACGACGAACCTGCCCAGCGTTACTGCCCGGCCGGCGTCTACGAGGTGGTGGACAGCGATGACGGTGGCAAACGCTTCCAGATCAACGCGCAGAACTGCGTGCACTGCAAGACCTGTGACATCAAAGACCCGGCGCAGAACATCGTCTGGGTCGCGCCGGAAGGCACCGGGGGACCGAACTACCCCAACATGTGATAAGGCTGCCCTGCAGCTTAGCGAACCCCGCCTCGGCGGGGTTTTGCTTTTTAAGATCCACCACTTCGGCGACTGCGAAAGAAACATCTTCCATCGAGAAGGTCACCAGAGCGCAGCCACCTGGCAAAAAGCCCTGAAAACGAAAGCCCCGGCCTGGGCCAGGGCTCTGTCACAGTTCCGCTAACAGCCGAAGGGCTGTTTAGCGAATAGCCGGCGGTTACAACCCAGCCACATCCTCCGCCTGCAGGCCCTTCTGCCCCTGGGTGACCGAAAACTCGACCTGTTGCCCCTCGGCCAGAGAGCGGTGGCCTTCGCCACGAATCGCCTGGTAATGCACAAACACATCCGCACCACTGCCACGCTGGATGAATCCATAACCCTTGGCATCGTTGAACCACTTAACGGTTCCGGTTTCGCGCTCAGCCATCCTACTTCTCCAACTCGATTCTTATTATTCCCGCTCGGGGATCAACGGATAGGCGTGATCTTCTTAGAATCAACGCCAGCGCCAAATATAGCGCAGCGGTCATGACAAGTACGTTTCTGGCGTTCGCCGGCGCATCAGCGTCGGCCCGATTGGGGGCGGGGCGCTCAGCACGCAACACAAGCCAAGCAAACCGCCAGGCCAGCCAGCTCACCACGCTCATACTGATCGGCGCCTGCGCCAGAACCACAGCAGCAGCATCCCGAGCGTGAGTATCAGCGGCACCAGACCGATATTGAAGAATTTCAGCACCCGCCCCAGCGCCTCGATGTCCGCGTTGAGCTGGTAACGCACCTCACGCAATTCCTTGCGAATGAGCAGCTTCTGCTGCATGAAATCCTGCAGCGCGGCCTGTTGCTCAGCCGTCAGCTGTACAGCCTCTTCGGCGTCCGGCTCCTGCAGCTCAGCAAATTGTGCCTCGGTGGCAGCCAGACGCTGCTGCAGCACTTCTTCCTTCTCACGAAAGCGATTCTCCGCCTGGCGCTGTAAGTCCTCGACGACTGTAAACGGCGAGCGAATCGACCTCGTGAGCGCACGCTGATCAACGCGTCGGTGCCAGACAGATTGTCCAGCGCATTGATCACGAAGGTGCCGTTGTCTGCCCAGGGCTGGGGCATACGCTGGCCAAAGAAATCATCGATTTGCACCCACATGCGATCGGCAAGCAGGTCGGTATCCGCGTGAGCCGAGACCGGCCCAATGCGCGCCGAAATATAAGGAGAGCCGCAGCGCTATTGCAACCGGGCCGGGCGGGCGTTCGATATCTTCATCGCAGTTTCGCGACTTGCACTAGCCTCAAGCGAAGCAACGAGCAACGCGGAGCTCACGACATGATCGAACGAATCTTTCGCAGCAGCCGCTTTCTGGTACTGGTTGCCGTTGCCACTACGGCGGTCTCTGCCGTACTGCTGTATGGGGTCAGCCTGAACACCATGATTTACCTGCTGCTAGAGCTGACTCAGCAGTTTCCTAGCAGCGCGAACGACAGCAAGAGTCTCGCCGTAAAACTGTTAAAGCTGCTGGACCTCCTGCTGATCGCGATCACCTTTCAGCTGATTGCCATCAGCCTGTACCGACTTTTTGTCAAACCACTGCCCGCAGAACAAAGCGCCTCTCTCGGGCCGCTGGATATCAGATCTTTCCATGACCTGAAGAAGACCCTGATCCAGGTTTCGGTAGTGATCATCGTCATCCTGTTTCTTGAGCATGCGGTCGAAGTGGGCGCACAACTGGAAACACTGTATTTCGGAGCGGCCGTAAGCCTGGTGGTGTTCTCGGCCGTCTACGCATGGAAAAACATGAAGTGAGCCGGGACGGCCGATAACAGCGATTTTGAATGACAACACTATCCCTCTACCCGGCGCGTCAGCACACTGACCAGCGCCCTTCTCTCTTACCAGAGATTTTGCTCACCAACACCGCATGCGGCACACTTGCGCGCCTCAAGGGCATTAACCCTTCTACAGTCGAATCTGCCGTATGACTCGTTCCCCGCTCCGCCGTCTCGTCTTCTCCATCGTGCGTCGCCTGCTCTATTTCTGGGTGCGCTCGGAGACGATCAACCAGTCCGCTTTCACGCTCAAGCTGGACCGCAGCAAACCGGTGTTCTACGTGTTGCAACGCGCCTCGCTGAGCGATCTGGCGGTGCTCGATCATGAGTGCAATAAAGCTGGGCTGCCGCGACCGGTGGCCGATGTGGCGGTGGGCGATCACATCGAACCGGCAGCCTTCATTTTTCTCAACCCGGCCGCCAGCTGGTTCGGCACGCGGACGCGTGCTGTTACGCCAGAGCCACTGGTGCGCTTGGTCGGTGCACTGGAACAGAACGCAGTAGACAACGCGCAAATCATCCCGGTGACCGTATTCTGGGGTCGCTCGCCGGCTCGCGAGACCAGTGCCTGGAAGCTGCTTTTCGCCGACAGCTGGGCCGTGACGGGACGGATGCGCAAGCTGCTCAGCATCGTCATGCTCGGGCGCCAGACCCGTGTGCAGTTTTCCGCGCCCATCCAACTGAACGAACTGGTCGCGCAGAACAAGGGCCACGAGCGCACCCTGCGCATGGCCCATCGCATGCTGCGCGTGCATTTCCGCCACCAGAAGACGACGGTGATCGGTCCCGACTTGTCGCACCGTCGCAACCTGGTCAAGGGTCTGGTGCACGCACCGCAGGTGCGTCAGGCGATCAAGGACGAGGCCGAGCGCGAAAACATTTCACTGGAAAAGGCCGAAGCCCGTGCGCTGCGCTACGGCAACGAAATCGCCTCGGACTACGCCTACACCGCCGTGCGCTTTCTCGAGGTGGTGCTGTCCTGGTTCTGGAACAAGATCTACGACGGCATCCGGGTCAATCATCTGGAGCCGCTGCAGGAAGCCGTCCAGGGTTACGAGGTCATCTACGTGCCTTGCCACCGCAGCCATATTGACTATCTGCTGCTCTCCTACCTGCTGTTCCGCAACGGCCTTACACCGCCGCACATCGCCGCCGGCATCAACCTCAACATGCCGGTCATCGGCAGCCTGCTTCGCCGCGGCGGCGCCTTCTTCATGCGCCGTTCGTTCAAGGGCAACCCGCTTTATACCTCGGTGTTCAACGAATACCTGCACACCTTGTTCAGCCGGGGCTTTCCGGTCGAGTACTTCGTTGAAGGCGGTCGCTCACGGACCGGGCGGATGTTGCAGCCAAAGACCGGCATGCTCGCCATCACCCTGCGCAGCTACCTGCGCTCGTCGCGTCTGCCAATCCTCTTCGTGCCAGTCTACATCGGTTACGAGCGAGTGCTCGAAGGCCGCACCTATCTGGGCGAATTACGCGGCGCGGCGAAGAAAAAGGAATCGATCTTCGACATCTTCAAGGTCATCGGCGCGCTGAAGCAGCGCTTCGGCCAGGTCTGGGTGAACTTCGGTGAACCGCTGAAACTCAACGAATTTCTCGACCAGCAGCAGCCGGGCTGGCGCAAACAGGATTTGGCACCGAACTTCCGCCCCGACTGGCTCAACGAGGCCACCAATAAACTGTCCGAACGCATCGCCCAGCGGCTCAACGAAGCCGCCGCGGTCAACCCGGTCAACCTGGTGGCGCTGGCAATGCTCTCCACCAGCCGTCAGGCCTTGGATCGCCGTTCACTGGCGCGAATCCTCGACCTCTACCAGAACCTGCTGAGGGCCGTGCCCTACTCGCCCCACACCACACTGCCGGACGGTGATGGCGAGGCGCTGATCAGCTACGTGAAAGAACTCGACCTGTTGGCCGAACAGAAGGATGCGCTGGGCAACATCCTCTATCTGAATGAGCAAAACGCCGTTCTGATGACCTATTACCGCAACAACGTAATGCACATCTTCGCCCTGCCAGCGTTGCTGGCGAGCTTCTTCCAGAGCAGCTCACGCATCAGCCGAGAACAAATTCTGCGTTTCACCGAGGCGCTCTACCCCTATCTGCGCGCCGAGCTGTTCATCCGCTGGGAGCCAGAAGAGTTGCCCGCCGTGATTGATCAATGGCTGGCAGCCTTCGTCGAACAGGGGCTACTCAAGCGCGACGGCGAAACCTACGTGCGACCGGCGCCAAGCTCGCGTCAGTTCGTCCTGCTGACCCTGCTGGCGCGGACGATCATGCAGACGTTGCAACGGTTCTACATGGCCATTGCGCTGCTGCTCAACAGCGGCCAGAACACCCTTGACGCTGAAGAGTTGGAAAACCTCTGCACGGTCATGGCTCAGCGCCTGTCGATCTTGCATGGCCTGAACGCGCCGGAGTTCTTCGACAAGAGCCTGTTCCGCCACTTTATCAAGAGCCTGCTGGACCAGGACGTGCTTCAGCAGGACGGCGCGGGCAAGCTCGGCTACCACGCCAAGCTGGGCGAACTGGCTGAAGGCGTGGCCAAACGTGTGCTCCCGGCTGAGATTCGCCTGTCGATTCGCCAGGTGGCGCTGGAGCGACACGACGAGGAACACCCCTCGGACTGATTGCGCTCGAAGCTCAAGCACGGACGCTCCCAGCCAAGTCCTCAGTGGCAACCACGCTAAGGACGGCCAGGCTTAATGCCGAAACGTTCGATTGATGACAGATGCGGCACCCATACTCAGCAGGTCACCCACCGAAAACGTCGGCGACCTGCCGAAAGGGGACTGTATGACGCACAGCCGTGTGATCGCCTTGTCGCTCGTCTTGGGGATGGGCGGTTGCGCGACGCCCAGCCTGACCAACCTAACACCCTCCTCGGTTGCCCGCTCACCGGTGCCGCTCTACCCGTTGCGAGCGCAAGTGGATGAGCGTGGCAATCGCATCGCACAGGTCAACGTGGTCATCCATGGCACGCCCTGGGCCATGATGCCGTTGCTGAGTAATCAATACGCGGTGGGCTACTTCGCCGACACCTGCGAAACCAACATTCCCTATCACTTCAGTGTCGGTTATCAGCGCCGCCACTGGCTCGGCTCCGGCTATTCGAGCACCGTCCATGAGAAACGCTTTCCGGAAGCATCCGGTTACGTCATGAACGTCACTGGCGACCCGCTGCCCAGTGATTGCGCCGCCTCCATCGGCCTGACCCTGCGTGTGGATAGTACGGCCGACGAGGTGGATACCGAGCCGGGCGACGGCAACTGCCTATCCATTTCCAATCGCTGCACACTGAGAGCGGCGGTGATGGAGAGCAACGCGCACCAGGGCCACGATTTGATAGAGGTGCCGTCAGGGCATTACGTGCTCTCGTTGACCGGCACAGAGACCGCAGACGTGCCGAACGACGCGGTTGGCGATCTGGACATCACGGACGGTCTGACGCTATCGGGCCTCGGGCGAGCCGCGAAAAACGATGACTTGCAAGTCATCATCGACGGCGGGGCCATCGACCGGATTTTCGATATTTATGCTGCCGCGCCGAGGGCGGTAACGCTCAGCTATCTGCGGCTGGAAAACGGCAGGCCCATGGGGCAGCGGCGGCGGCGCGATATGGAATCGAGGCAACCTGCGCATGGACCGGATGCTGTTACGTGGCAACACCATCGACCATGAACTGGAAACCTCCTGCGCGGCCTTTCCCAGCCTACGCCTGTGCAACCGTGGCGCAGGATTGTTCAACGAGGGACAGGCGCTGGTGGCGCGCTCGACCATCGAACAGAATTCGACCGGGCACCAGTCCGGCCATGGCGGTGGCATTTCCAATATGGGCTCGGCGGCGCAGCTGTATCTGCGCAACAGCCTGATAACCGCCAATGACGCTCGCTTTTGGGGTGGGCTGCTGAACTATCAGGGCACCGTCGACATTTTGAACAGCACCTTTGTCGACAATCGCAGTACCACCGGTGGTGTCCAAGCCGCAGAAATCGGCAACATCGACGGCAAAGTCTCGGTCCGCAACGCGACCTTCAGCAATCACTCGCAGCTGTTCAGCCATTCGGGTACTGGCGAGTTCCGCCTGGCCAACAGCCTGGTCGAAATCCGCACCTTCGGCGACATGCCGTTCTGCAGTGGCGCGCTGACCAGTGGCAGTTTCAATGCCATCGGTGGCTCCGGAGGAGGACTCTTCGACTTCTTGGGTGGCTGCGGCTTCACACCCACCACCGCGGACGAAGCGGGGGTTCGCCTGGCGCTCGGATCACTGCAGGACAACGGAGGTCCGACCCGCACCGTCGCGCTGCGCGAGCCGTTCGAAGACAGCCCCTATTTCGACCCCATCGACATGGGCGGCGTGCTTTGCCCGGACACCGACCAGCGCGGCACCCCGCGTGACGATCGGCAATGCGACCCGGGCGCTTTCGAATTCTGACCCGCATGGCCGGCAGTCAGGTGCCGAGCACCTCCAGCTTGGCACGTATGAAGTCTGAATGCGGCACATACAACAGATCGGCGATACGGCGGATCAGGTGGTCTTCGTATCGGTGGATATCGCCATCGGCGGCGGCGACGCGCCATAGCGTTTTGATCAGAACAAATTTTTCGTCCATCGAATATTGAGCGTTGATCAGCGTAGTGAATTCATACAGTGACGTTGATCGCTCGGCGGATTCCTGCGCGGAGGCGACCAGGGATTCGAGCTCGCCGTCTTCCAACCCCGAGCCGAGGCGGATGGCTTCGATAATGGCTTTTTGTTCGTCTGCATCGCTTTCGTAATCCGCACGGCCGACTTCGATCAGCAGCGCCGCTGCGGCCACTTCAACGCTGTGTCCCGTAGGCTGATCTTCCCCACTGCGGTCGAACAGCGACTTAAGTGCTTTGAGCATGGTTTCATTCCTCTACACGGATTGGTATTCGAACGGATCCGCGGCGAAGGTTCAGCCGCGATCGTGTCGTCGGTCAGCGCGTAGCGGATGTTCGCTTTGGCAGATTGATGAATCCGCCTCATGATGGTCTTTTGTAGCCGTAAAGCGGCTAAAAGTTGCACCAACGCGACCGTTATAGCGCCCCGCACCTGCGCTAAACCGAGCGGCAGACATCGCTGGATGCCGCCGGCCGGCAGCGAATGTCGCGGACAAGCGTCAACGAAACGGTCGAAACAAGCTGCTGCCACCGTTTGGCACGCCGCGCCCGGCCTATTAAGCTCGCTGCATCACTCAGAGGATTTGTCCATGCTACGCACCACTGCTTTGCTCACCGGTTTGATCCTCTCCGCCAGCGCTTGGGCGCTTTCGCTATCCGACCTCAGCCAGGGCGATGCCAGCAAGGCACTCAAAGACGCGCTCAGTCAGGGCACCAAAGTCGCGGTGCAGCAGCTCGGGCGACCAGGCGGTTTCGGCAATGACCCGGAGCTGCGCATCGAGCTGCCGGGCAACATTGGCAAGGCCTCGAGCTTGCTGAAAATGATGGGCATGGGCGCTCAGGTCGAAGAGTTGGAAACCGGCATGAACAAGGCCGCCGAAGCAGCCGTACCGCAAGCGCAGGCGTTGCTGCTGGATGCGGTGAAGAAGATGACCGTAGCCGACGCCAAGGCCATTCTTGCCGGTGGCAACGACTCGGCAACGCAATACCTGAACAAGACCAGCCGTGACGAGATTCGTGCCAGGTTCATGCCGATCATCAAGCAAGCGACCGACAAAGTCGGCGTCGCCCAGCAGTACAACGCGCTGGCCGGTAAGGCATCCGGGCTGGGCGCGATCGACGCCAAGTACGGCACTGTCGAAGGCTACGTAGCCGAACAGGCGCTTGACGGGCTGTTCACCGTCATTGCCGAGCAGGAGGCAGCCATTCGCCAGAATCCAGCACAGGCCGCCACCAGTGTGGCGAAAAAGGTGTTCGGCGCATTGATGGGTAATTGATCAAAGGTTTCAAGGCTGCACACGATGTATCACGGAGAAAAATTCAACGCCTGGACGCACCTGACCGGTGGCGTGCTAGCGCTCATCGGAACGGTCTGGTTGCTGGCCCTGGCAGCCATGGATGGAGACCTGGCGAAGATCGTCAGCGTCGCCATCTACGGTTTTACCCTGGTGTTGCTGTATAGCACCTCCACGCTTTATCACAGCGTTCGAGGCCGCGCCAAAGCGGTGATGCAAAAGCTCGATCACCTGTCGATCTATCTGTTGATCGCCGGCAGTTACACACCCTTCTGCCTGGTCACCCTGCGCGGCAGCTGGGGCTGGTGGCTGTTCGGGATCGTCTGGTCACTGGCGGTCATCGGCATGCTGCAGGAGATCAAACCACGGTCGGAAGCGCGGGTGCTGTCGATTGTCATCTACGCGGTCATGGGCTGGATTGTGCTAGTGGCGGTCAAACCACTGCTCGCCGCACTCGGCACTGCCGGCTTCAGCTGGCTGGTTGCCGGCGGCGTGCTCTATACGGTGGGCATCGTCTTCTTTGCCTATGATCAGCGCTTCCGCCACTGGCACGGCATCTGGCACCTGTTTGTCATCGGCGGCAGCCTGCTGCATTTCGTGGCCATCCTGCGCTATGTGGTCTGACCCCGTTCAGCTGAGCGTGTCGATCACAGTTCGTGCATACGATTGACCTGTTGCGCCAGCCGCATGGTCTCGTGCTCCTCGAGCTGGAGCATCTCGCCGAGCAGCTCGCTCGCCTTGCCCAGTCCAGGCCGTTTTTCCAGCGAGCGATACAGATCGATGATCCGGTTGTGGATGGCGAACACTTCTCGTGAGATATCGTCGACACCCATCTGTGCATAGGCCTCACCGTCGAGGTCCAGCGCAACCACGTCACCCTCTAGCGCCTCGGGCAGCCGGGCTTGCAGGGCGCGCGGGTCGGCGTGTTCCTTGATCCGTGCAATCGTACGGGTCAACTCTTGCTCGTGCTGCGCGAGATAGACCAGCAGCATCTTGGCCAACGAGTCGCTGCGGTCCTCTGCGCCCTCGGTCATGCAGGTGGACAGTCGGGTATGGGCGTGGCTGGTCCAGTCGAGCAGCTCTTCGCATCGTTCGATGTTCATGGCACCTCCATCCGCCGCGTCTGTTTGCCGAGCAGGATAGCCAGCAAGTTGCAGGTAAAGCGGTAGACCGATGCAAACACGTGCAGCCCGGATTGGCCAGTGCTGGGTATCGATCAGCGACGTGTTCACCGTTAACGAACCGCTCCAAAGCCAGCGAACGCTACCGCCCATGATCAGCCACGGGTGTGGAACAGGATGTCGAACGACGTCCAGCCGTCGCGGCTGCTGCAATGGATCTCGCCATGGTGCGCTTCGATGATCGAACGGGTGATGGCCAGGCCCAGTCCAGCGTTGTTCGGGTTGCCCTCACGCCGCGCCGGGTCGACGCGATAGAAACGGTCGAACAGTCGCGGCAAGTGCTGTTCTGGGATGCTCGCACCGGGATTGCCGATGCTCAACGCCACATTCTGGCCGGTCGCCGTGATATCCAGCCGGATCGTGCCGCCATCGGGCGTGTAACGCAGTGCGTTGGACAGCAGATTCGACAGTGCCCGGTGCAGCATGGCGGGATCGCCCCGGAGCTGCGCATCACCTGATAGCAGGAAGCGGATACCGCGCTCATCGGCGGTCAGCTGGTAGAAATCCAGCAGTTTTTCGCACAACGCGTGCAATTCGATCGATTGCTCCTCGGGGATGATCAGGCCGTTATCAGCTTTCGCCAGGAACAACATGTCGTCGATCATCCGCGCCATGCGGCGCAATTCTTCCAGGTTCGAATAGAGGTTCTCCTGATAATCCTCGCGGCTGCGTGCACGGGTCAGCACCACCTCGGTGTGCGTCATCAGGTTGGACAGCGGCGTGCGCAACTCGTGGGCGATGTCGGCTGAGAAGTTCGACAGCCGCACGAAGGCATCCTCCAACCGCGCCAGCATCGCATTGAAGGCCACCACCAGTTGCTGCAGTTCGGCCGGTGTCGACTCGGTCGGAATGCGCTCGGTCAGCGACTTCGCCGACACCGATGCCGCCACCAAGGTGACCTCGCGTAACGGCTTCAGGCCGCTGCGCGCCAACAGCCAGCCGAGCACGCCACTGAGCAGGGCACAGAGCACCAGCGCCCCCCAAAGCCAACCCGCAAGGGTGCGCAAGAACACCTTGTGTGTGGTGATATCGAGCGCCAACTCGATGCTCAGGGGCTTCCCCGCCACCTCGACCACACCGGCTTTGCGGCGCCATACCCGGGTTTCACGCCGCACCCCGCCGTCGGCGGAGCCGTGCGCATGCGTTTTCGCCGAACTAGTGGCACCGCTCGCGGCGAACAGCAACCTGTCCTTGGCGTCGACAATCCTTACCACCAGATCACTATGGCCGCCGAGCAAGGCCTGCAGTTGCGGGCGCAGCGCATCGAATTGGGCTAGGTCATCGACGCCTTTCAGCAGCTCGCGGCCGGCCCGGAGCTTGTCTTCCAGCGTGTGCCGGTCCAGTTCGTCGAAATGGTGCTGACTCAGCTGATAGAAGAAGAAGCCCGCCGCGCCGAGTACGCCGGTGACCGCCAACATGAACATCAGGCTCAGCCTGGCGGTTAGCGACAACTGCTTCATCAGCTTGGGTCCGGCTCGTCGAGCATGTAGCCCATGCCTCGCGCGGTGTGGATGAGCTTGGGCTCGAAACCATCGTCGATTTTGGCGCGAAGCCTGCGAATCGCCACCTCGATGACGTTGGTATCGCTGTCGAAATTCATGTCCCAGACCTGCGACGCGATCAGCGATTTGGGAAGTACCTCGCCGCGCCGACGCAGCAGCAGCTCCAGCAAGGCGAACTCCTTCGCGGTCAGGTCAATTCGCTGACCGGCACGGATAGCGCGGCGCTTGAGCAGATCCACCTCCAGATCGGCAATGCTCAGCTGGGTCTGCAAGGTAGCCGCACTGCCTCTGCGCAGCAGCGTGCGTACCCGCGCCAGCAGTTCGGAGAAGGCGAAGGGTTTGATCAGGTAGTCATCAGCGCCCAGTTCCAGCCCCTTGACCCGGTCCTCTACGCGATCGCGCGCGGTGAGAAACAACACCGGCACCTCCTGCCCTGCCGCACGAACCATACGCAGCACTTCCCATCCGTCCAGCCCCGGCATCATCACGTCCAGGATCAGCAGGTCGTAGGGCGTACTCAGCACATGCTGCAAGGCGTCGGTGCCGCTGGTAACGCGGTCGACTGAGAATCCTGCCTCGCTGAGGCCCTGTTGCAGATAGGTCCCGGTTTTCGGTTCGTCTTCAGCGACCAGAAGCTTCATTCGGCTCGTCCTCTTTTTCATCGCCCAAGTCTGCCGGTATCACCGCTAACGAACCACAAGCTGACAGAAAAGTAATGTTCCGCTCAGCTTGCAGAAAGCCGCATCAGGCTATGGTGGTATCCAGATAAAGCGTTCGTTGTAGCACCTTGACCTTGCCATAAGGACAAGGTTGATGATCAAGCCTAGCCGGACTGACCGGCACCAACGGAGGGCTTCTCATGAATTTCACCCAGCTTCAGGTTCAAGGCATGACGTGCGGTGCCTGCGTTCGACACGTCACTCTAGCATTGAACACCGTTAGCGGAGTCAATGCCGTCGAGGTCGACCTGCAAAGCGGACGGGTACGCGTCGACGGGGATGCCGACAATGCTGCGCTGATTGCCGCGCTGGACGAGGCCGGCTATCCCGCTCAGCTCGCGACCCAGACTACCCCGGACGCCGCACCCAAGAAAGGCTGCGGCAGCGGCTGCGGTTGTCGTTGATTTCTCATTCAGGAGAGCTGTCATGCGTTTCATCAAACCCAAACTCGCGATCATCGCCGCTCTGTTCATGGCCGGCAGCGCCCATGCCGCCGATGTGATCGACGTGCACCGGGACGCCAACTGCGGTTGCTGTAAGGACTGGGTCAAGTACCTGCAGGACAATGGCTACGAAGTCCGCGACCACGTAGAAAGCAACATGTCGGCCGTCAAGCAGCGCCTGGGCGTCGCCCCGAGGCTAGGCTCGTGCCACACCGGCGTGATCGACGGCAAATTCGTTGAAGGTCACGTGCCAGTCGCACAGATCCGTGAGCTGCAGCAGCGCGACGACCTGCTTGGTGTCGCTGCGCCCGGCATGCCAGCTGGCTCGCCCGGCATGGATTATGGCCAGCCGGCCCAGGCCTATCAGGTCATCGGCCTGACTGCCAAGGGCACTGACCTAGTCCTGGCAAACTACCCGGCAGAGTGAATCTGGCCGAAACCTCTTCGCCCGCCTGCCTCAGCGTTGGCGGGCGTAATTGCACTCAAAGCTGACCAAACAGGATCTCCATGCGCAGTACATCCTCGCGCCGTACCTTCGTCAAAAGCCTGGCCGCCGGAGGCCTTGTCGCCGGGCTGGGCGTTTGGCGTCAGCCCGTTTGGGCTGTGGCACGCCCCGGCCAGTCGAACGACCAAGGTATATTGGCAGGCACCGAATTCGACCTGACCATCGACTCGCTCGGCGTGAACTTCAGCGGCCGTGAACGCACCGCGATGGCGATCAACGGGAGCATCCCGGGCCCGCTGCTGCGCTGGCGCGAAGGCGACACCGTGACGCTACGGGTGCGTAACCGCCTGCCGCAGGACACCTCGATCCACTGGCACGGCATCCTGCTGCCCGCCAACATGGATGGCGTGCCGGGCTTCAGCTTCGCCGGCATCGCGCCGAACGGCATGTACGAGTACCGGTTCCACGTCAAACAGAGCGGCACCTACTGGTATCACAGCCATTCGGCCTTCCAAGAACAGCTTGGTGTCTACGGACCACTGGTTATCGATCCGCTCGAGCCCGAGCCCTTCGAATATGCGCGGGACTACGTGGTGATGCTCACCGACTGGACCGATGAAGGCCCGGCGCGCGTACTCGACAAGCTGAAAAAGCAGTCCGACTACTACAACCGCGGACGGCGGACTTTGGGCGACTTTATCAATGATGTGGCGGACCAGGGCTGGCGCGAGACGATGAGTAATCGCTGGGCCTGGGCGAAGATGAAGATGACGCCCACCGATCTCGCCGACATCAGCGGCGAAACCTACACATACCTGCTCAACGGTCAGGCTCCGGACGACAACTGGACTGGCGTTTTCGAGCCAGGCGAACCGGTGCGCCTGCGTCTGATCAACGGCTCGGCGATGACCTATTTCGACTTTCGCATTCCCGGCCTGAAGCTCACCGTGGTGGCTGTCGACGGCCAGCTAGTCGAGCCGGTCGAGGTCGACGAACTGCGCCTGGCTGTGGCTGAAACGGTCGACGTCATCGTCTCGCCGGACGGCAGCCAGCCGGCCTACACGCTTTTCGCCCAGTCGATGGATCGCAGCGGCTACGCTCGCGGCACGCTGGCCGTTCGCCAAGGACTGAGCGCGCCGGTGCCCGAGCTCGACGCGCGTCCCGAGCTGAGCATGGAAGACATGGGCCATGGCGATCATGGCGCGCATGCGGCCCAGCCGTCCATGCAGCACGAAGCGCCACAACTCGGCCAGATGGACCACAGCCAGATGCAACCATCGAGCATGGGCGGCATGGATCATTCGGCTATGGGCCATGGTGGCAGCGCCGTAGCCAGCGCTCAGATGCAGACGCACCCTGCCAGTGAGAGCGGCAATCCGCTGGTCGACATGCAGACGATGATGCCGTTGCCAAAGCTGGATGATCCGGGTATCGGCCTGCGCGACAACGGCCGCCGAGTACTGACCTACGCAGACCTGCGCAGCACCTTTCCCGACCCGGACGGCCGTGAGCCGACACGCACCATCGAGCTGCACCTCACGGGCCACATGGAGCGCTTCGCCTGGTCATTCGACGGCATTCCGTACGCGAAATCCGAGCCGATCCGTCTCAAGTACGGCGAGCGGGTGCGCTTCGTGCTGGTCAACGACACCATGATGCACCACCCCATTCACCTGCACGGGTTGTGGAGCGACCTGGAGGACGAAAAGGGTCAGTTCCAGGTACGCAAGCACACCATCGACATGCCACCCGGCTCCAAACGCAGCTATCGCGTCACGGCTGACGCACTGGGGCGCTGGGCCTATCACTGCCACATGCTGATGCACATGGACCTCGGGATGTTCCGCGAAGTCCGGGTCGAAGAATGAAGGAGAACCTCATGAGCATTTTCAAACGCAACTCGCTGATTGCTTTCGGCTTCCTCACGGCCTTGCCCTTTACTGCGCTGCAGGCGCAGACCGAGCACGACAGCCATCATCCGGAAGGAGCCTCGCCGCAGCAAACCGCTCCCAAGGCCGGCCACCCGCAGACGCAACAAGGTGGAATGATGTCCCATGAGGGGATGGGGATGGACCACGAGGGCATGGATCACGACACGATGATGCAGATGCACAAAGAGCACATGGGGTCCGGGCAGATGGACCACGGCAGCATGGGCAAGGGCCCGCAGCCACCCCAAGGGAGCGACGAAAAGAGCCCCGAGCATGACCATTAAGGTCGCGCTGCTCGGCGCGCTCTGCCTGGCTGCGGCCACTAGCCACGCGCAGGAAGCGATGAACCACTCGGGTCATGCCGGTCACCCACCGGCGGTGCCCGCGCCCGCTGAACAGCATGGTCAGGATCACATGCAGCCGGACCACGGCATGATGGACCATCGCACGATGGATCATTCAGGGCATGCAATGCCGCATCCCCCACCAACGGGGATCCCGCCGGGAGAGGCAACACGCCCCCCGGTCCCAACCCTTAGCCCCGCCGACATCGAGGCGGCCTTTCCCGACCTGCCCGATCACGGCATGCATCAGGGCAGCAGCCATTTCATGTTTGTCGCCGACGAGCTGGAATGGCAGGACGCCGACGCCGGAAGCACGCTGGCCTGGGATCTGAGCGGCTGGGCTGGCGGGGACATCGATCGGCTGGCCTTTCGCTCGGAAGGCGAGCGAACCAATGGGCATACCGAAGAAGCGGAACTGCAGCTGCTCTGGAGCCATGCCATCGGACCCTGGTGGGAAACCGTCGCCGGTGTCCGCCAGGACTTCAAACCCGGCTCGCCGCAAACCTGGGCTGCATTCGGCCTGCAGGGAATGCCACTGTATGGGCTGGAAACCGAAGCCACGGCGTTTATTGGCGAGGGCGGCCAGTCAGCGCTCCGGTTGGAAGCCGAATACGACATGCTGCTGACTCAGCGCTGGGTGCTTCAGCCCACGGCAGAGATCAATCTACATGGTCGCACGGACGAATCCCGTGGCATCGGCTCCGGACTCAGCGATGCCAGCATTGGGCTACGGCTGCGCTATGAAATCAGTCGACAGTTTGCGCCTTACGTGGGCGTCAGCTGGAGCCGGGCTTACGGCAACAGCGCCGAGCTGCAGCGGGCTGAAGGTGAAGACACAAGCGAGGCCCGCCTGGTGGCGGGCATCCGATTCTGGTTCTGAGGTAATGGATGATGCTCAAAACCCTGACGACATTGCTACTGGCTGCGTTGGCCTTGATTCTGGCAGCTACTGCCGTGGTGTACTTTGGAGTCGTCAATGTCGCGGCCGACGTTCCGCATAGCGGCCCGATCCGGGCGCTATTGGAGACAGCCCGCCAACGCTCCGTCGCGGTTCGCGCCGAAGCTATAGAAGTGCCAGAACTGAGCGATGCTGAACTGATTCGCTCGGGCGCCGGTAACTACGAGGCCATGTGCGTCGCCTGCCATCTCGCGCCAGGGTCCGGCCCGACAGAACTGAGTGAGAACCTCAACCCTGCGCCGCCGAATCTGGCTGACGTCAACCGCAAGCGCGACCCGGCTGAGGATTTCTGGACGATCAAACACGGGATCAAAGCCACCGGCATGCCCGCCTGGGGCCAGAGCATGGAAGATCGCTACATCTGGGAACTGGTCGCCCTGCTCGAGCAGCTGCCAGCGCTAACAGCCATGGAATATAGAACACTGGTGGCAACCAGCAATGGCCATCATCACGGCGGCGGCGAGACTCACATGCCCAGCGGTGCACCCGGTGCTACAGCCGATCACCATGGCGACATGCGCTCGGCTGAAGACCATCATCGGGCGATGGAGGCCAAGCCTGATATTTACCGTCACGCCGACGGCAGCGATCACGCTCATTGATCGGCTGCCCCGCCGCGTCTCGATCAGACGCCGCGGAGGCCTTTCGGTTTAGCCCTAGGACGCTGCAACTGGTTCGATGCCGGAGGCTTCTTTACCGAAGTCAGGCTGGCGGTAGGCGTCGCGCCACGCCTGGTAGCGCTGATCCTGCCAGACCCGCGAGTGCAGCTGCGCCATACCGTCCGGATCGTTCAGCAAGCGCCAGCGGGCCGCTTCGGCAGCACCGTTCGGTCCTGCATCGAGGATCTGCTGCATCCGCTGCTCACGCAGCAACTCGGCACCCGGCACCACCTTGGCATGCCGCGCCCGCGCCATCCCGCACACCAGCGCGTTGTAGATCGGATCGACAGTGGCCGCGATAAAGCCTTTCGTCAGGGCATTGGCCTGGTTCTCCCGCGTATAGCGGTCGGTCGATGCCAGCTCCTGCGGCGGCTTGAACTCCTCCGGGATCAGGAACAGCTTACGGCGAAACGCCGCAAGACCGAGACCGGTACGGCTGGTGATAACCGATACAGGCGCCGACAGGATCAGCGAAACCACGATTGGCGCCAGCCACCAGAGGAAGGCAGGGTCGAGCCAGCCCACCAATGCCGTCCAGAGCACGCCCAGCAGCATTTGCGGGCCGTGCCGACGCAAGGCTTCGCTCCACGGTGTCGCGTTATCGGCGCGCTGCGGTGAATTCCACTGCACCGACCAGCCTAGAAACGCAGCGCTGACGAATACCGTGTGGAACAACATGCGCACCGGCGCGGCCAGCATCGAGAACAGGCTCTCCAGCAGCATCGACAACAACAGACGAGTGCGCCCGCCGTACTCGTGAGCGCCCTGAATACAGATCAGCAAAACGCTGAGCAGCTTCGGCAGGAACAGCAGCGTCAAGGTCGCCGTGAACAGCGCGATGGCTTCCTGCGGGTGCCATTGCGGCCACAAGGGATACAGCTGGTTCGGCTGCAGGAAATATTCCGGCACCATCAGGGTGTGAATCGCCAGCAGCCCCGTCGACAACGCCAGGAAGACGAACCACAGCGGCGCAGACAGGTAGGACATCACCCCGGTCAAGAACACGAATCGGTGCACCGTGTGCATGCCCTTGACCAGAAACAGCCGGAAGTTCATCAGGTTGCCGTGGCACCAGCGACGGTCGCGTTTGAGTTCGTCGAGCAGGTTCGGTGGCAGTTCCTCGTAACTTCCCGGCAAATCATAGGCAATCCACACGCCCCACCCTGCGCGACGCATCAGAGCCGCCTCGACAAAGTCGTGGGAGAGGATGTCGCCAGCGAACGAGCCCGTGCCGGGCAAGGGCGCCAAGGCGCAATGCTCAATGAACGGCTTGACCCTGATGATCGCGTTGTGGCCCCAGTAGTGCGACTCGCCCAGCTGCCAGAAATTGAGCCCGGCCGTGAACAGCGGACCGTAGACCCGTGTGGCGAACTGCTGCATGCGCGCGTACAGCGTATCCATGCCCGAAGCCTTCGGCGCCGTCTGGATGATACCTGCGCCAGGGTTGGCCTCCATCAGCCGCACCAGACTGGTCAGGCAATCGCCGCTCATCACGCTGTCGGCATCGAGCACCACCATGTAGCGGTAGCTGCTGCCCCAGCGACGGCAGAAGTCATCGATGTTGCCACTCTTGCGCTTCACACGGCGGCGGCGACGTCGGTAGAAGATATGGCCGAAGCCATCGACTTCGCGACAGACCTCCAGCCAGGCCTTCTGCTCGGCGACACAGGTGTCGGGATCATTGCTGTCGCTGAGCACGAAGATGTCGAAATGCTCTAGCTGTCCCGTCGCCTTGAGCGACTCGAACGTCGCGCGCAGCCCGGCGAATACACGCGGCACATCCTCGTTGGCAATCGGCATCACCAACGCCGTGCGCGCCTCGCGTGGGATTGGCTCGTCGCCAAGGGTAGTCGCCGAAATGTTGTAGCGGTCATTGCCCTTGAGCAGCTGAAAGAAGCCCATCAGCGCGGTCCAGAAACCCACCGACACCCAGCAGAACAACAGGGCGAACAGCAACAGAATGCTGGTTTGCACAACATACGGAAGAATCTGCCGTGCCGATTCTTGCAGCGGCTGCTGGAACACCTCCTGCAGATCGACCAGCGCCCAGCCCTGATACGGCAGCACCGATTTCATGTGCCAGGTGGCAACCACTGTCTGCAGCAGCATTAGCACCAGCAATGTAGCCCGCCGGACCGCCGCCACCCTGCGCCAACCCGAACGATCGGCGGACTGAGCCGGAGGCATTTCCACCGTGCGGTTCTTCTTGCGCAGCAAGCGCCACCAGCTGAGTCGTAACACGTTGGTGTGCCAAGGCTCCGGCACCATGCGCGTACGCACGATGGGAGGTGTCGACTCAATGCAGACGCGCCCCTGATGGTCGCGCGTTAGCGCCTTGGCACGCTCCAGGGTTTCGCCCCAGCCGAGTTTCAGGCGAGCGGCGACCGAGCCCAGCAAATCGCCTCCGCTCGGCTCGACGTCACTGGCAGTTGGCACAGCCCGGCCCAATGCCCGATGAATATCCTCCAGCGCTCCATCGCCCTGAGCCATATTCTTGATCAGGGCTTGGCGTTGCGGGTCATCAAGGGGCAACTGGCTGATATAGCGCCCTGTTATCGAAGGGTCCACGGGACTATTCATTGGTCGGGATCTGGTAGCTCCAGGTTTCGGAAAGCGTCTTTTCGCCATCCACCAGCGCTGCCCTTAGTTCAACCGGTTGTTTGGGATCTCGAACCTTCAAACGCAAGGTCAGACGCCAGCCGTCGGTCACCGGGTTATGCCGCAGGTTGTTTTCAACCAGCTCGGCATTGTCACCAATGCTGACCCGCGTGCTGACCGGCGCGTCTGCAGGCAGCTCGGCCAGGTTGGGGCCGATGAAATCCACGATCAGCGCCGTGCTGCCGTCAGGCTGGCGAATCAGGTTGGACTGTTTGACATCGCCTGCCGACAGGCGTGTCTGGCTGACCCAGGCAAGTTTCGGATCATGCAGCGCAGGTTCATCCATAGTGAAGTGCAGCCGGTACTCGAAATCCAGCGGCTCGCCGGGCTCCGGTCGCTGCTCTGGGACCCAGAAGGCAACGATATTGTCGTTTGTTTCATCAGGCGTAGGAATTTCGATCAGTTCCACGCGACCCTTGCCCCAATCGCCCTTGGGCTCGACCCAGCCGCTGGGCCGCAGCTCATAGCGGTCGTCCAGATCCTCGTAGCGGCCGAAGTCGCGGGTACGCTGGAGCAGCCCGAAACCGCGCGGGTTCTCGACTGCGTAGCTGCTGATAGCCAGCCGTTTGGGATTGTTCAGCGGCCGCCAGATCCACTCGTCAGCGCCGGTATGAATCGCCAGCCCCTCGGAGTCGTGCAGCTGCGGCCGGTAGTTGAGCAGTTCGCTTGGCTGGTTGGCGCCGAACAGATACATGCTGGTGAGCGCAGCGATGCCCAGCTTCTCCACCGGCTCACGCAGATAGACCCGCGCTTTGACATCGACCGTGCTGTCCTTGCCCGGCGTGACCACCATCCGATAAGCACCGGTGGCGCGCGGAGAGTCAAGCAGCGCATAGATCACCAGGTTGCGACGGTCAGCTTCGGGGCGTTCGATCCAGAATTCGCGGAAGCGTGGAAACTCCTCTCCGCTCGGCAGCGCTGTATCGATAGCCAGACCGCGTGCAGACAGGCCGTATACCTGATCCTTGCCGATTACCCGGAAATAGCTGGCGCCGAGCAGCGTCATCAGCTCATCGGCCTTATCCGGCTTGTTCAGCGGATAAAGCACTTTGAAACCGGCAAACCCAAGGTTTTCCAGCGCAGCAGGTTCGATCTCAACGTTGCCGAACTCGAACATCTCCGGGCTATAGCGCACCTTCTCGACGCCGTTGGCGGTGATCTCGTTGATCCGCACCGGAACATCGAAGTGCATGCCCTGATGGTAGAACTGCACTTCGAAAGGCGTCGGCGCGTCATGCCAGAGCGCCTTGTCACCGCGGAAGCGCAGCTGCTGATAGTCAGCAAACGCCATGTTGCGGAACACCGGCGGCAGATTGCTCTTCGGCGCTGCATAGCCTTCGGCCGCCAGTTTTTCCGCCTTGGCCGCGACATCATCGAGGCTGAATGCCCAGCTACTGCAGGCAAACAGACCCAAACACAGACTCAACGTCATTCCCAGTGCCCGACCTGAGCGAGCCCCTGATTTGAAATGATAGGTACGTGACACATCGCCTCCTGAGCAATCACGATTACCGCTGACCGCGTTGCGGCCCGGTTTGCTGTTGTTGGTCTTCCGCAGCGACAAATGATTCCCTGCGGAGCCAAGCAAAGCGGCAAATCATCCCACGCCGCATGTGCGCCGGATAGCTACCTGGAGAGGTCTTTTTTCACATCGCATGCCGTCGCCTAACGCCCAGCGGTAAAGGGCTGAGGCCAGGCGACCTGCGGTCAGTTCGATATCTTACAGAAGGGTGAACTGCCCCCGCTTGACCCGTTCCGAATCCAACCCGATCTGCACCTCGAACACGCCGGGCTCGGCAACCCGCTCGAGTTGCGCGTTAACGAATTTCAGGTCCTCCTCTTCGAGCTTGAATCGGACCTCCCGCGTCTCGCCGGCCTTGAGGAAAACCTTGCGAAACCCTTTGAGCTCCTTCACCGGACGAATCACCGATGCCACCTCGTCCCGTACGTACAACTGCACGATCGTCGCACCGTCACGCGACCCGGCGTTTTTGAGCGTCACGCTTGCTTCCAGGCCGCCGCCGCGCGGCATGTTCGGGCTGGACAAGCGCACCTCGGACAATTCGAAGTCGGTGTAGCTCAGGCCATAGCCGAAGGGATAAAGCGGCCCATTGGGCTCCTCAAAGTACTGAGAGGTGTAGTTGCCCGGCTTGCCCTCGACATAGGGCCGGCCGACGCGCAGGTGGTTGTAATAGGTAGGAATCTGCCCCACCGAACGCGGGAAAGAGATCGGCAGCTTGCCAGCGGGATTCTGATCGCCAAAGAGCACATCCGCGATGGCATGTCCCCCTTCGGTACCACTGAACCAGGTTTCTACAACCGCATCGGCATTGGCCTTCGCCCAGTTGAGATCCAGCGGACGGCCATTCATCAGCACCAGCACCAGCGGCTTGCCGGTGTTCTTGAGCGCTTTCAGAAGTGCTTGCTGGCTTTTCGGGATCTGCAGACTGGTACGACTCGACGCTTCATGGGACATGCCGCGCGATTCACCGACTGCGGCAACGATCACGTCGGCCTGTTTGGCAATGGCGACCGCTTCGGCAACCATCGTTTCGGGTGAGCGTGGGTCTTGCACCACCTCGGGGTTGTCCCAGTTGAGAAAGTTCAGGTACTCGACCATGTGCGGGTCGTCGGTAATATTGGCGCCGCGGGCGTGACGCAGAACGGCTTTGTCACCCAACGCGTCGAGCAAGCCCTGGCGCAGGGTCACCGACTGTTTAGCGACGCCCGCAGCGGACCAGCTGCCCATCATGTCGACCGGCGAATCGGCCAGCGGACCGACCAGCGCAATGGTCCCGCGCTTTTGCAGCGGCAAGGTCTGACCCTTGTTTTCCAGCAGCACGATCGATTCACGCGCGACGGCTCTGGCGGCCTCGCGATGCAAACGGCTTTCCGCGTTGACGTCTGCCGGATCGTCGTTGGCCGAGCCAATGCGTCGGAACGGGTCGTGGAACAGGCCCATGTCGTACTTGGCGCCAAGCACCTCGCGCACTGCCGTGTCGATTTCGCCGATACCGACCTCACCCGATGCCACCAGCCCCGGCAGTTCCTCGCGATACAGCGAGTCGGCCATGCTCATATCGATGCCGGCCTTGATCGCCAGCTTTGCCGCCTCGCGGCCGTCTTTGGCTACGCCATGACGCATCAGCTCGCTGATCGCGCCGTGATCGCTGAGAGCAACGCCGTCGAAGCCCCAGTCGCGCCTTAGCAGATCCTGCAGTAGCCAGGTGTTGGCGCTGGCCGGCACTCCGTTGATGGAATTGAGCGCCACCATCACGCCCCCCGCCCCGGCTTCGATAGCAGCGTGATAAGGCGGCAGGTAGTCCTGATGCATGCGCATCGGGCTCATATCCACCACGTTGTAGTCACGCCCGCCCTCGACCGCACCGTACAGGGCGAAATGCTTGACGCTCGCGGTCACGCTGTCCGCCGCAGCTGGCGAATCGCCCTGATAGGCCTGCACCATGGTGCGCGCGATTTCCGAAACCAGATAAGGATCTTCACCGAAGCCTTCGGATGTACGGCCCCAGCGTGGATCGCGGGAAATGTCGACCATAGGCGCGAAGGTCATGTCCAGGCCGTCAGCACTGGCTTCGATGGCCTGCACGCGGCCACTGGTGGCGATTGTGTCGAGATCCCAGCTTGAGGCCAGGCCCAAACCGATGGGAAAGATCGTCCGATGACCATGCACCACGTCATAGGCAAAGAAGATCGGGATCTTCATCCGGCTGCGCAGGGCTGCCTGTTGCATCGGCCGGTTGTCGTGGCGGGTGACGGTATTGAAGGTGCCGCCAATATGGCCCGCTTTCAGTTCATCGAGGATGCGTTCGCGCGGCATGTCGCCGCCGATGCTGATCAACCGCAACTGGCCGATTTTCTCTTCCAGCGTCATCTGCTCGATAAGGCTGGCAATAAAGGCCGGCTTGTCATCCAGCAAAGGGGAACGAGGTTCGGCGGCGATAGATTGCAGCGAAAGACCGGCCATCAGGCCGAGCATAAACAGCCGTTTCATTATTGGGAGATTCCTGAGCCTGAGAGGCTAATGGGACGAACCATCTGATTCTGGCATCGCCGGATTAAGCGTTGCCGAGTATGAGTTTTCCGATGGATTACAACCAGCGCTATCCAACGGCGGCGCAGCCATTGCAGCGTGCCGCTATGGGCATTCGGGATTACAGGTGTGCGAGGCACGCCGTTCGTCCCACCAGGAACCGACAGCGATCAGTTGATCAGGCCGCCAGGGGTACGTCACCCCTCAACCCAATCGGCAAGCGCGGCTGGCATGGACGGGATCGGGCCACTTCGTCAGTGACCCGCCTCACAGGGTCACTTTCCTGCGGGGAAACGCTTCATGGAGGCTAGCCAGGCGTCATCCAGACGGTTTTGATCGATATCCATCCCGCGCGCTTCCATCATGTCGCGATGCTGACTGATTTCCCCTGTCACTTCGCTGAGCGAGGCGCTGTTGCCATCCAGCTGATGCATCTGCGTCAGTCCGAGATGGTAGAAGCGCAGCAGTTTTATCGCCTCGGGATCACCCGCTGCCACACCCGCCGTGACATGGTGCATGACGTTAGTGACGCTCATCAGGCTGCGTTTGAGGTTCCAGCCGTAAGCAGCGCAAGCCATCCAAGACTGCTGCAGATAGACAAAGCGCACCAATGCGGCAGTCAGCAGCAAACCGGCCACGACCCCTGCCACGTTCCATTTCAGGTTATCCGCGCCCGCCTCGCCGAACAGCGCAACGGCCAGGGTCGCCAGCCCCATCGCCAGCACTGCAAAGGTCACGGCTACAACCAGCGTGCTGCGTCGCGTCTTCTGCCGGTAGGTTTCCGGGCTGAGCGACTTGATTTCGAATACCACCATGAGTTCGCGATCCTTGGGCTGGACGGGGAGAAAGTGCCGACGGCGTTGCATTATTACCCAGCCAAGCTTTGGGCAGCTGATACGGGACAGCCTTTGTGTCGCCCGTCGAAGACCACCATCGGGGCTGACGGACCCGGCATGCCAACGACGTCGCAGCACAGACAGCACGACCAACCCGCTGGCTTTCAAGCGTCAGTGCCAGGCTCTATGATCAGCGCATCCTTTCCTTGGCAGTCAAAAGGGCCTCTATCATGAGCCGCTATGAAATATCGTTTTCCGGCGAACTCGCTCCGGGCGCAAAGCTGGAGCAGGTCGAGGCCAACCTGACTCGCCTGTTTCAGGCCGACGCCCAGCGCATCGCCGTGCTGTTTTCCGGTCGGCGGATCGTGATAAAGCAGGACCTCGACCATGCCAGCGTCGAGAAGTATCGCCAGGCCATGGCCCGCGCGGGTGCCATTGCCGAAGTGCGACCGATGCCGGTGGAAGTCGAGGAAATCGAGCTCGCCCCGCCGCCGTCGGAAGACGCAGTTCCGGCACAACAGCCGTCTGCCCCTGCAGCATCGCCACAACCGTTGAGGGTCGCTCCGCGCGACGAATACATGGCGGCCTTCGTCGACGTCGAGGCGCCGGACTTCGGCATTGCACCGGTCGGCGTCGATCTTCAGGACGCCCGCGCGCCCGTGCAGCCGCCTGTTGTCGACTTGTCACAGTTCAGCCTGGCACCGGTGGGCAGCGATATGGGCGAACGGCGCCGTGCCAGCGATGCGCCTGTGCCGGACACCTCCCATCTGAAGTTGGTGGACTGATCCCCGCCCCGCAGGATGGCTTTTACTCCACCCACCTGACCAGAGGCGACCTCCCGGCCCTGTAGGGTGGGCTTCAGCCCACCGACGCGACCTTGCAGGCGAACTCCCAACGCCGACCCGGGCTCCAACGCTACAAGCCCGCAAAGTGTCTGTATTCATGGATCTTGTCGTTGCCCGCCCTGAAGGCCTGTATTGCCCGCCTGGTGATTTCTACATCGACCCTTGGCGGCCGGTAGAGCGCGCCGTCATCACCCACGCCCACGGCGACCACGCGCGCTGGGGCATGGGCCATTACCTGGCCTCCCGCGACAGCGAAGGCATCCTGCGCTCACGCATCGCCGCTGACATGCCGCTGCAGACGCTGGCGTATGGCGAGTTCATCGAGCACCACGGGGTCAGGCTCAGCTTCCATCCCGCCGGCCATGTGCTCGGTTCCGCCCAGGTCCGACTGGAATACAGGGGCGAAGTCTGGGTCGCCTCGGGCGACTACAAGGTGGAGCCGGACGGCACTTGCGCACCCTTCGAGCCGGTGCGCTGCCACACCTTCATCACTGAATCGACCTTTGGCCTGCCGATCTACAAATGGCCCTCCCAAGCCGAGATATTCCGCGAGATCAACGACTGGTGGCGAGCCAACGCAGCGGCCGGGCGCGCCAGCGTGCTGTTCTGCTACGCCTTCGGCAAAGCGCAGCGCATCCTGCATGGCCTGGACGAAAGCATCGGCACCATCGTCGTCCATGGCGCCGTCGAGCCGCTGAACAAGGTTTACCGCGAAGGCGGCATCTATCTGCCACCCACCGTCTATGCAGGCGACCTGAAAAAAGGTGACCCGCGTTTGAAGCACGCCATCATCCTCGCCCCGCCCTCCGCCGGCGGCAGCACCTGGATGCGCCGCTTCGGTGACTACGCCGACGCCTTTGCCAGTGGCTGGATGATGCTGCGCGGCACCCGTCGTCGGCGCGGGGTCGACCGCGGCTTTGTGCTCTCCGATCATGCCGACTGGCCGGGCCTGCTCTGGGCCATCGAGCAGACCGGCGCCGAGCGGGTGATGGTGACCCATGGTTCAGTTGCGGTCCTGGTGCGCTACCTGCGGGAGATGCGCGGCCTCGACGCCCAGGCCTTCGAGACCGAATACGGTGATGAGGATGACGCCACGTCCCAGGAGGCCGAATGACCCGCAGTCATGCCTTACGCTTCCTACGGAAGAAAACCGCCGCTGAAATACGACGCCGCCCCTGTAGGAGCGAGCTTGCTCGCGATCCGGAACCATTGCGCCGCCAGGGATCGCCAGCAAGCTGGCTCCTGCCAAAGAGCATCAACACCGAGCTTCGCCACCACCCTTGCAGGAGCGAGCTTGCGCGCGAAGGGGCTGCCTCCGCCGCTAAAGGCGGGCCGAGATGAAAGCTTTCGCCACTCTATACAGCCGCCTCGACGCCACCACCTCGAGCAACGCCAAGCTCGCGGCGATGCGGGACTACTTCCGCGACGCCGATCCGGCCGACGCGGCCTGGGCGGTCTACTTTCTGGCTGGCGGCCGCCCGCGCCAACTGGTCCCGACCCGTGTCCTGCGCGAAACCGCCATGCATGCCTCGGGCTTGCCGGAATGGCTGTTCGAGGAAAGTTACCAGGCGGTCGGCGATATGGCCGAAACCATCTCACTGCTGATGCCCGAAGCCGAGCACAGCTCCGACGACGGGCTGGCCGTGTGGATGCAGGACAAGTTGCTGCCGCTGCGCGGCCTGCCACCGGAAGAGCTGACCGAGCGCCTGCCCGCACTCTGGGCACAGTTGGATCGACTGAGCCTGATGGTCTGCATCAAGCTGATCACTGGCGCCTTTCGCGTCGGCGTGTCGAAACTACTGGTCACTCGGGCGCTGGCCTCGCTGGGCGATCTCGACCCCAAACGCGTCGCGCAACGGCTGGTGGGATACACCGACCTGTCTCATCGCCCCAGCGCTGAAGGCTACCGCACACTGATCGCCGAAGAGTCCGAACACGAGCACGCACAACGTGGCGGCCAGCCCTACCCGTTTTTCCTCGCCCATCCGTTGCAGGCGCCGGTCGAGGAGTTCGACACGCTGCTCGGTGCGCCAGAGAACTGGTTCATCGAGTGGAAGTGGGACGGCATCCGCGCCCAGCTGGTCAAGCGCGACGGGCAGATCTGGGTCTGGTCGCGCGGCGAAGAGCTGGTCAGCGAGCGCTTTCCGGAACTCTGCGAGCTGGCCGGCTGCCTACCGGACGGCACGGTGATCGATGGCGAGATACTGGTCTGGAAGCACGCGCCCGGCGAGCGTGTGACCGACTTTTTCCAGCAGCCCGCTCGCGACGATAGCGAAGCAACCGAGCGCTTCGGCGTGCAGCCCTTCGCCCTGCTGCAACAGCGGATCGGCCGCAAGAACCTGACCGCCAAAGTGCTGCAGGACGCCCCGGTTGCGGTGCTCAGTTATGACCTCTTGGAATGGCAGGGCGACGACTGGCGCCAGCGAGCGCACCACGAACGTCGGCAACAGCTCGAAGCCGTCGTCGCGCAATGCCCTAATCCACGGCTGATGCTGTCGCCGCTGGTCACAGGCAGCGATTGGGCTGACTTAGCACGCCAGCGCGAGGCGTCCCGTGAGCGCGGTGTCGAGGGCATGATGATCAAGGCGCGCGCCGCACAGTACGGCGTTGGCCGGACCAAGGACGTCGGCGTCTGGTGGAAATGGAAGATTGATCCGTATTCCATCGATGCCGTACTGATCTACGCCCAACGCGGCCACGGCCGCCGCGCCAGCCTCTATACCGACCACACCTTTGCCGTATGGGACGGCGAGCTAGGCGACCCCGAGCGCAAGCTGGTGCCCTTCGCCAAGGCGTATTCCGGGCTGACCGACGAGGAAATGCGCAAGGTCGACGCCATCGTGCGCAAGACCACCGTAGAGAAGTTCGGCCCCGTGCGCAGCGTGACGCCAACGCTGGTGTTCGAACTCGGCTTCGAGGGCATCGCCGCCAGCAGCCGGCACAAAAGCGGCATCGCCGTGCGCTTCCCCCGCATGCTGCGCTGGCGTCTCGACAAGCCGGTGGATGAGGCCGATACGCTGGAGACGCTGAAGGAATTGCTCGGATGAAGCGGCCTAGAGAAGTCGAGCAGAAGCATGACTCCCGTGTAGGAGCCAGCTTGCTGGCGATCAGCAGCCCTACGGAGTCCGAGCTTCGCGAGCAAGCTCGCTCCTACCAAAAGCAGAAGCACGACTCCCCTGTAGGAGCCAGCTTGCTGGCGATCACCACTCCCACGGAACCCGAGGATCGCGAACGAGCTCGCTCCTACCAAAAGCGGAAGCACGACGCCCAGGTAGGAGCCAGCTTGCTGGCGATCTCCATCCACGCGGAGCCCCAAGATCGCGAGCAAGCTCGCTCCTACGAAAAGCGGAAGCACGACCTTCGCTTGTATCGGGTGGCCTTCAGGTTATGAGTACGACGCCCGCGTCGCTTGCCGAACGTTGGTTTGCCAACCGCGACTGGCAGCCGTTCCCTTTCCAGCAGCAGGTCTGGCAGGCAATACACAAGGGCGAATCGGGCCTGCTCCATGCCACCACGGGCTCGGGCAAGACTTACGCCGTCTGGCTTGGCGCGCTAAATCGTTTCGCTTCTCCCCGAGCCGATTGCTCCGCCGAAGACCCGCAGCCGTCTGCCAAGCCATCGGACAAACCTGCGCCGCTCACTGTCCTCTGGATTACCCCGATGCGCGCGCTGGCCGCTGACACGGCCCGCGCGTTGCAAGCCCCGTTGGACGACCGCGGCATCAACTGGAGCATCGGCCTGCGAACCGGTGATACCAGTAGTTCAGAACGTGCGCGCCAGGGGCGACGCCTGCCCAGTGCGCTGGTGACGACCCCGGAAAGCCTCACCCTGTTGCTGACCCGTGCCGACGCGCGCCAAGCATTCGCCGGGCTGCGCATGCTGGTGGTGGACGAGTGGCATGAGCTGCTGGGCAACAAGCGCGGCGTGCAACTGCAACTGGCATTGGCACGGTTGCGGCAGTGGACGCCAGAACTGATCGCCTGGGGGCTGTCGGCCACCTTGGGCAATCAGCCCCACGCACTGGACGTGTTGCTTCATCCGAACAGCGGCAAGCTGGTACAAGGCCGAGTCGATAAGGATCTGAGGGTCGACACCCTGCTGCCCCCAACTATCGAGCGCTTTCCGTGGGCTGGGCACTTGGGCCTGCGCATGCTGCCGCAGGTGGTCGAGCAGATCGACTCCGCCGCCACCACGCTGGTCTTCACCAACACCCGCTCGCAGTCGGAGATCTGGTATCAGGCGATCCTCGGCGCGCGGCCGGACTGGGCCGGGCTGATCGCGCTGCACCACGGCTCGCTGGCGCGCGAGGTACGTGACTGGGTCGAACAGGGCCTCAAGCAAGGCGCGCTCAAGGCGGTGGTCTGCACTTCGAGCCTGGATCTTGGGGTCGACTTTCTGCCGGTCGAGCGGGTGCTGCAGATCGGTTCGCCAAAAGGCGTGGCGCGGCTGATGCAACGGGCCGGGCGTTCCGGTCATGCGCCGGGCCGTACCTCTCGGGTCACGCTGGTACCCACCCATAGCGTCGAAGTCGTGGAAGCGGCCGCAGCGCAGGTCGCCATTGCCGAACGCCGCATTGAAGCGCGCAGCGCGCCCCATCTCCCACTGGATGTATTGGTGCAACACCTGGTGAGCATGGCGCTGGGCGGCGGTTTTCGGCCTGATGAGTTGTTTGCCGAAGTTCGCCATGCCTGGTCATATCGCGAGCTCACCGATGACCACTGGCAGTGGGCACTGGCCTTCGTCCGTCATGGCGGGCATTCGCTCACCGCCTACCCGGATTATCAGCGTGTCGAGCCGGACGAGACCGGGCTGTGGAAGGTCCCCAGCCGCCGCGTGGCGCTGCGTCATCGCATGGGCATCGGCACCATCGTCAGCGATGCCAGCCTGACGGTGAAATTCTGGGCCAAGGGTGGCAGTGGCCGCTCACTGGGCACCATCGAGGAAGGGTTCATCGCGCGCTTGCGGCCCGGCGACAATTTTCTCTTCGGGGGCCGACTGCTGGAACTGGTGCGGGTGGAGAACATGACCGCCTACGTCAGTCGCGCCACGGGCAAGAAAGCCGCGGTGCCACGCTGGAATGGCGGGCGGATGCCACTGTCCAGCGAACTGGCCGATGCCGTGGTCGAGCAGCTCGGCGCCGCCTCTCGCGGGCAGTTCACCACGCCCGAGATGCGCCTGGTCGAGCCCTTGCTGCGCGTGCAGATGGACTGGTCGGCGCTGCCCACCGAAACCACCTTGCTGGCCGAGGTGATGCAGTCTCGTGAGGGCTGGCACCTGTTCCTCTATCCCTTCGCCGGGCGCCACGTACATCTAGGGCTCGCCAGCCTACTGGCCTGGCGGATGGGCCAGCGCCAGCCGCTGACCTTCTCCATCGCCGTGAATGACTACGGGTTCGAACTGCTCTCGGCGACCGAAGTGGACTGGTTGCAGTGGCTGACGCCCGAACTGTTCAGTCAGGACAATCTGCTGCATGACGTGCTTGCCAGTCTCAATGCCGGTGAGCTCGCGCGCCGCCGCTTCAGGGAGATTGCGCGGATCGCCGGACTGGTCTTCTCAGGCTACCCCGGCGCTCAGAAAAGCGCGCGCCAACTGCAGGCCTCCAGCGGCCTGTTCTTCGACGTGTTTCGCCAGTACGACCCGGCCAATCTCCTGTTGAACCAGGCCGAGGAAGAAGTGCTGCGCCAGGAACTGGAAGTCGAGCGGCTGGAACAAACCATGAGCCGTCTGCAACAGCGGCAGTTGGACATTCACCCGGTCAAACGCACAACGCCGCTCGCGTTCCCGCTGATGGTCGAACGCTTCCGCGAAAGCATGAGTTCGGAAAAACTCGCTGACCGCATCCGCCGCATGGTCGCGGAATTGGACAAGGCAGCAGGTCCCGGTGGCTATCAGCCAGAGGGCGACGCCAGTATTGCCGTGGAACGGGAAACCAGCCCCAAGCGCAAACCGCGCGCAACCAAGGACGGCACGCCAAGGCCGAAAAAGGCGCGACGCGCCACCCGATAGCCACGACCTACGGATCGCTCCGCAGCTACGTGAGGAGCGACCCATGCAGGTTCCCTACGCCCGGGGAAGCGCAACTTGCTGAAGTACGCTCAGTTCACCCCTAATCCACGCTCGGCCTACTGGCATACGCCATCGGACACATCACTTTGCCGCCCCCATGAGCGCTCTCGAGGCCTCGGGACCCATACAGGGAACCGTAGGAGCGAGCTTGCTCGCGAACGCTCACCACTGCCCCGCCAACTGAGCCGGTGCTGGCCCTGCAGCGCAACGCAGCGAACGCCGCCCAGCGATGGGAACCCGCATCCGCCCGCGATAAACTCGGCCACATGACCCCGCACTTACCCATCGAACTCGAGCAGACGGAGCTCTGGTTGCTCCCCGAAAAAGCCATCTACTGGCCTGATCGAAAAGCACTGCTGATCGCCGATATCCATTTCGGCAAGGCCGCCGCCTATCGTCGTCTTGGCCAACCGGTGCCACACGGCACCACCCAGGCCAACCTGCAACGGCTCGACGCCCTGCTCGACCGCTACCGCTGCGAGCAGCTGATTTTCCTCGGTGATTTCCTGCATGCGCCGGAATCACAGACGCCCGCCACGCTCAGCCAATTGCTCGACTGGCGCGCCAAGCACCCAGCGCTTGCGGTGACCCTGATACGGGGCAACCACGACCGCCGCGCCGGCGACCCGCCTGCCAGCCTGGCAATGACCGTGGTGCCCGAACCGCTGCTGCTCGGTCCGTTCGCCCTGCAGCACGAATCCGATCCGCATCCCAGCCATCACGTCCTGGCAGGCCATCTGCACCCGGCGTTCCGCCTGCATGGACGCGGCCGTCAGTCGTTGCGCCTACCCTGTTTCTGCCTAGGCGAGCGGGTCAGCCTACTGCCGGCCTTCGGCAGCTTCACCGGAATGATGGAAGTAGACGCCGACCCGGGCCGGCGTCTTTTCGTGGTTGGGGGTGATGGGGTATGGCAGGTGGCGTGACGTGGGTTTAAGCCTGTGAGATGCCGGTTACGGTGATACCAAAGCGCTCGCTCAAACGTGTGGCAGGGGTCTCCTCCACATCGGGGTCGTGCTCGTAGGCATCTTCTTCTCCGGCGTAATCCTGCTCGGCCTTGCGGGTGACCAGCTCTACTGCCTCGTCTATATCCGGCTGGCGATCGGATTCGGTCCGCAGAATGGAGGTATTGCCGTCTTTGCTGTAAGCGATGATCCAGGTCGTCATGGGTGCCCCTCGTGTCTTAGCGCCTTCGGCGGAAACTCGCTCGCCGAGATTGGCGTCGCTTTGGTTAGAGACTAGTTCGTCGCATTCAGTTCTGCCGCTTGTGCTTGTTGAATCAGCTGCCGGACGGTCTGAACGGGGCAATCCGCCGCCGGTCATCCTAGAAAGCAGACCAGGAGACGAGACCATGATCCAGTCACGTCCACGACCTAAAGAATCGACTGAGGAACAGCTGGTAGAGCTGCTGCGCCGTAGCGCAATCGTATTGCCCGACATTGATGATCCGGAATTTGCCGACGCCTTCGAGCAGTTCGCTGACGCACGGGTGGTGTTGATCGGCGAAGCCAGCCACGGCACGTCGGAGTTCTACCGCGCCCGAGCGGCGATAACCCGCCGATTGATCGAGCGACACGGCTTCAGCATCGTCGCCGCTGAAGCCGACTGGCCGGATGCGGCAAAGATCGACCGCTACGTACGCCAGCAGCAACCACCCGCCTGGGTCGAGGAAGGCTTCAAACGCTTTCCGACCTGGATGTGGCGCAACCAGGAGGTCGCTGATTTCGCCCGTTGGCTGCGTGACCACAACGATGGCCTACCCGCCGAACAACGGGTGGAATTTCGTGGGCTGGACGTCTACAGCCTGGGTGCCTCGATCCAGGAGGTGCTCGGCTATCTCGACCGGGTCGACCCGGACGCTGCCATGACCGCGCGGCGCCGATATGGCTGTCTCAGCCCTTGGCATGACGAGCCGGCGATCTACGGTCGCAACGTGATGCGCGGCGAACCCTCCTGCGAGGGCGCCGTGGTCGAACAGCTACGCGCCTTGCTCGACCAGCGGCTGGAATACATGAAGAAGGATGGCTGCAGCTTCTTCAATGCCGAGCAGAATGCACGCGTCGTGCTCGCCGCCGAGCAGTACTACCGAGCCATGTACCAGGGCTCGACCGAATCGTGGAACCTGCGTGATCGGCACATGTTCGACACCCTGCAGGCCCTTCTGGCGCATCGCGGTGAGGGTGCCAAGGCGGTGGTCTGGGCGCACAACTCGCACATCGGCAACGCCGCTTCGACCTCCATGGGCTGGGGCGGCGAATTCAATATCGGTGAGCTGTGCCGCACTGCCTTCGGTCGCGATGCGGTGCTGATCGGCATGGGCACCGACCGCGGCGAGGTGGCAGCGGCTGACAACTGGGACGAACCCATGCAGGTCAAACAGGTTCGGCCGTCGCGCCCGGACAGCTGGGAGCAGCTGTTCTTGCGCACTGCACTACCGGCTTCGCTAACCACGTGGCGCGACGATCCGCAGCTCCGCAAAGCATTGGCCAGGCCGCGCCTCGAGCGGGCCATTGGGGTGATCTACCGTCCGGCTACCGAACGCCAGAGCCATTATTTCCAAGCCATACTGTCAGAACAGTTCGACGCCCTGCTCTGGCTCGAACAGACCCACGCGGTCAAACCGATCGGCCCCCAGCAGATCGATGAAGAGAGCGTTCCGGATACCTACCCATTCGGAGAGTGAGTCATGCGCGTCTTAATGCCCGAATCGCAACTGTTTCGCGACCGCACCCATGCCGGCCAGGAGCTGGCCGAAGCCCTGCAGCACCTTGCGCCGGATTCGCCCCTGGTGCTGGCCCTGCCGCGCGGAGGGGTTCCGGTCGCCTTCGAAGTGGCGCAGCGCTTGAGGGCGCCACTGGATCTGGTGCTGGTGCGCAAGATCGGCGCGCCGGGTAACGAAGAGCTGGCGCTGGGCGCGGTGATCGACGGCGCCGAGCCGAAGTGGGTGATCAACCAGGAATTGCTTAACCAGATCGCACCACCACCGAGCTGGTTCGAAGAAGAAATGCAGCGCCAACTGACCGAGCTGGAACGCCGTCGGCATCGCTATTGTGGCGAGCGACCTGCCCCCGTGCTCACGGATCGCTGCGTCATCGTGATCGATGATGGCATCGCCACCGGTGCCACGGTGCGGGCAGCGTTGAAGGGGCTCAAGCAATCGAAGCCGAGCCACGTGGTCCTAGCCGTGCCAGTGGGCCCACGGGATGTGATCGAAATGTTGAAAACAGAAGTGGACGAGCTGATCTGCCTGGCAATGCCCGAGCCGTTCATCGGGGTTGGTTGTCATTACGGCAACTTCGAACAAACCAGCGACGAGCAGGTGGTCGACCTGCTCGCGCGGGCCGCTGGTCCGGCGTGATGACGGCTGTCAGGCTACCGGGTCTGGCGGCGGCTGATCCGGGATAGTCGGCTCGCCGGGCTCGCTCGGCAGGTCCGGCACGCCAGGCTCTTCGGGGTCACCGGGCACACCTTGGGCTTGCCAGCTGAGCGTATCGATCTCGTCCGAATAACGTGTGGTTTCCATTTGAGTCCTCCTGCTGTAACCGAAAGCCCGGTCGGGCTATTGCAGTAGACGCCACTAGGCGGCCATAAATCCATCCTCTCGTCGGAGGTGCTCGGGAACGCTTCTAACGGCTACATCCGCAAGCGCAGTCGCCAAAAGAGCTTGCTCGCGAACCGATATACGCATTCGCCAGCAAGCTGGCTCCTACATAGGCAGGCGGCTGACGGTGGTCGTGGTGAGCGCAGAACGCACTAGCCAAGGAAAGTGACCCTTACGACAGCCAACAGGTCACCCGCCTCGACAATACGCCTTACTGACTGGCCGCACCGAGGATCGACGGGCTCTTACCACATCAGATCGTCAGGGATCTGGTAAGCGGCATAAGGATCATCGGCATCCGGCGCTTCGGTCTGAACATTGAGCTGCACGATGCGGCGCGGGTCGCGCTCCTGAATCTTCAGTGCCGCCTCACGCGGGATCACTTCATAACCGCCGCCATGGCGGACGATAGCCAGCGAGCCACTGGAGAGCTTGTCGCGCATCAGCTTGTTCACCGACAGGCGCTTGACCTTCTTGTCGTCGACGAAGTTGTAGTAGTCCTCGGTTGTCAACTTAGGCAAGCGGCTACCTTCGATCAGTTGCTTGACCTGCGCGATACGGGCCTTCTGTTCGGCTTTTTCCTGCTGCTGACGGTTCAGCTCCTGGTCGCGGGCGAGTTTTTCGGCATGAGCCTTAAGTGCCGCATCGCGTTGCGAGGTGTCCTGTTCAGCCTGGCCTTTCTTCACCAGGCGCTGCTGTTTCTGCTGTTGCTTGCCGGCCTGCTTGGCCTGTTTTTCATTGACCAGCCCGGCTTTGAGCAGCTGATCGCGAAGGGAAAGACTCATGTGTCGGCTCGTCTCGTCGTGAATTCAAATTAGACGTAAGGGCGGATCAACCAGGATCCACCGAGCGGGTTCGTGGCCCTGACAACTTCCACGATTACGCTCCGGCTATCAACCGCAGGTCGGTATCTTTTCGGCTTTCTTGGCCTCGCCCCATAGCGCGTCGAGCTCTTCCAGGTCGCAATTTTCAATGGGCCGACCGCTATCCCGCAAGGCTTGTTCGATAAAGCGAAAGCGTCGCTCAAACTTGCGATTGGCCGCTCGCAATGCATTCTCCGGATCGACCTTCAGGTGCCGCGCCAGATTGACCGTGACGAACAGCAAATCGCCGATTTCCTCGGCAATGGCCTCCGGGTCGTTCTCGCTCATGGCCTCGAGGACTTCGTCGAGTTCCTCACGCACCTTGTCCACCACCGGCAACGCGTCCGGCCAGTCGAAGCCGACCTGAGCGGTGCGCTTCTGCAGCTTGGCGGCGCGACTCAAGGCGGGCAACGCGCTGGGCACATCATCGAGCAGCGACAGTTGCTCGGGAGCGACGGATTTCTCGGCACGTTCCTCGGTTTTAATCGCTTCCCAGCGCTGCTTGATCTGCGCTTCGTCGAGACGGGGCAACTCCGGCGAGCCGTAGAGATCGCCGTCAGGGAACACGTGCGGGTGCCGACGCAACAGCTTGCGGGTAATGCCATCAACGACCGCATCGAACTCGAAGCGGCCCTCCTCCTTCGCCAGCTGGCTGTAATAGACGACCTGGAACAGCAGGTCGCCCAGCTCACCCGGCAAATGATCGAAGTCACCGCTCTCGATGGCATCCGCCACCTCGTAGGCTTCTTCCAGAGTATGCGGCACGATGCTGGCGTAATCCTGCTGCAGATCCCACGGGCAGCCATGCTGCGGATCACGCAGCCGGGCCATCAGGTGCAGAAGGTCATTGAGCTGGTACATGAGATTCCTCGGTGAAAGCCTGAGAGTGAAGCTGAGCCCATTGTAGGGTGGATGACGCTTCATCCATCCACCGCAGCGTCGTCATGGTGGATGTAAACAGCGACATCCACCCTACGGTGTTACGAGCTCTTGCAGCGACCGTACGGCGCCGAGCGTCACGAGCAAAGAGCTGGCTAGGCGAAGCTCAACCGAAAAAGCGGAGTTGGCTGTTGCCAATGAGCATTTTTCGGTTGAGCTTCAACGTCAGATCGAGCGCAGCAGCTCGGAGCAGATACCAAACAAAAACAGACCTGACCGTCGCGAGCGAAGGCCAGACAAGGCGCAAGCTTGCTGAAAAAACGGAGTTGGCTGCTCCACTGAGCATGTCCAGGCCTCAGGGTAAACATTCTATCGAACCACCTCATTCATGCGTCCGGCCCCGAGCGTCGCGAGCGAAGAGCTGGCTAGGCGAAGCCCAACCGAAAAAGCGGAGTTGGCTTTTGCCAATGAGCATTTTTCGGCTGGACTTCAACAACGCCAGATCGAGCGCAGCAGCTCGGAGCAGGTCAGGAGGTACGCTGGCGCTTCGCCTCGATGATATTGGGCAGCTGCGAGATTCGGCTGAGTAGTCGCCCCAGCGCATCCAGCCCAGGTATCTCAATGGTCAGTGTCATCTGCGCGGTGCTGTCTTCCTTGTTCGAGCGGGTGTTGACGGCCAGTACGTTGATCCGCTCGTTGAGTAGGATCTGCGAAACGTCACGCAGCAGGCCGGAACGGTCGTAGGCACGAATGCTGATGTCTGCCGGATAGGTCTTCTCGGGGATCGGCCCCCAGCTGACCTGAATGATCCGCTCCGGCTCACGTCCGGACAGCTGCAACACCGAAGCGCAATCCTGGCGGTGGATGCTGACACCGCGCCCGAGGGTGATGTAACCGACAATCGGATCGCCCGGCAGCGGCTGGCAGCAGCCCGCCATTTGCGTGAGCAGATTGCCGACACCCTGGATCTGCACGTCGCCGCGCTTGCCCGGTTTGGTGCTGGTGGGGCGCTTCGGGATCAGCTCAAGCTGATCGTCGCTATGGCTATCCGGTTCCACCAGCTGCTGGGCATGATTGACCAACTGCGCCAGACGCAGGTCGCCGGCACCCAATGCGGCGAACATGTCTTCGGCGGTCTTCAGGTTGGCTTTTTCCGCCAGTTTGTCGAAGTCCACCGGCGGCAGATCGAGGCGACCCAGCTCGCGTTCCAGCAACGCCTTGCCGGCCGCGACGTTCTGGTCTCGGGCCTGCAGCTTGAACCAGTGGACGATCTTCGCCCGCGAGCGCGAGGTGGTGATGTAACCCAGGTTGGGGTTCAGCCAGTCGCGGCTCGGCGAGCCGTGCTTGCTGGTGATGATCTCGACCTGCTCGCCAGTCTGCAGGCTGTAATTGAGCGGCACGATGCGCCCATTGACCTTGGCACCCCGGCAGTTGTGGCCGATCTCGGTGTGCACGCGGTAGGCGAAGTCCAGCGGTGTGGCGCCCTTGGGTAGATCGATGGCATGGCCGTCCGGGGTGAATACGTAGACGCGATCGGGTTCGATGTCGACGCGCAGCTGATCGGCCAGACCACCAATATCACCCAGCTCTTCATGCCATTCGAGCACCTGACGCAGCCAGGAGATCTTTTCCTCGTAGTGGTTCGAGGTGCTCTTGACGTCGGTGCCCTTGTAACGCCAGTGCGCGCAAACGCCCAGCTCGGCTTCTTCGTGCATGGCCTGGGTGCGGATCTGCACTTCCAGCACCTTGCCCTCCGGCCCAAGCACTGCGGTATGCAGCGAGCGATAGCCGTTTTCCTTGGGGTTGGCGATGTAATCGTCGAACTCTTTGGGAATGTGCCGCCACAAGGTATGCACGATGCCGAGCGCGGTGTAGCAATCGCGAACCTCGGGCACCAGCACGCGAACGGCGCGAACGTCGTAGATCTGGCTGAATTGCAGGCCTTTCTTCTGCATCTTTCGCCAGATCGAATAGATGTGCTTGGCACGCCCGTCGATTTCGGGGTGAATCCCGGTGGCGGTCAGTTCGTCCTTGAGCTGCTGGACCACGTTCTGGATGTACTGCTCACGATCCAGCCGGCGCTCATGCAGCAACTGAGCGATCTGCTTGTACTGTTCAGGCTCAAGGTAGCGGAAGGACAGGTCCTCCAGCTCCCACTTGATGTGACCGATGCCCAGGCGATGGGCCAGCGGTGCATAGATATCGAACACTTCCCGCGCAACGCGGTGGCGCTTGTCGTCATCGGCGTTCTTTACCGCACGGATGGCGCAGGTTCGCTCGGCCAGTTTGATCAGCGCGACGCGCACGTCGTCGACCATCGCCACCAGCATCTTGCGCAGGTTTTCCACTTGGGTTTGTGTGCCCAGCACCAGCGACTCGCGCGGGTTGAGGCTGTCGCTGATGGCCGCCATGCGCAGCACACCCTCGATCAGCTTGGCCACCACCGGGCCGAAGTGCTGGTGCACCTCGGCCAGCTGGATCTTGCCTTCGCGCACGCCGCGGTAGATGACGGCCGCGACCAGGCTGTCCTGATCAAGCTTGAGGTCGGCGAGAATCTCTGCGATTTCCAGCCCAATCTGGTAACTGGAGGTGCCTTCACTCCAGAGGTTCTTTGCCGCGTTCGCCTGCTGCTCCGCCGCTCGGGCGAACTCGCAGGCCTGCTTGAGTGCGTCGCGGTCGAGTGCCGGGTCCATCCCCAGCACATGATCGAGCCAGCCATCGAGGTTGATGCTGCCGTCGGTGTTGATCGGCTGAAGCGCTCTGACCTGGACCATCTAATACCTTCCCTCTACGCATCATCTGCGTCGAATACGCCGGCTTTCTCGGAGCCGGTCGGTTGAACCACAGGCCGATCGCCTGTCAAAAAAACTGAACTACGCTGGCCGCTCGAAGAGTGCCATGGCCTCGACGTGCGCGGTTTGCGGAAACATGTCCAGCACGCCTGCTTGCTTCAATTCATAGCCCTGCCCGACCAACTCAGCGGCATCGCGCGCCAGCGTTGCAGGATTGCACGAAACATAGACCACGCGCCGTGCGCCTAAAGTCGCCATCTGCCGCACAATTTCCAACGCACCATCACGCGGCGGATCGAGCAGCACCGCCGCGAAGCCGCCCTTGGCCCACTGCGCCTCGATAAGCGGGTTCGACAGGTCCGCCTGATAAAAGTGCGCACTCTGAAGGCCGTTTTGCTCCGCATTGGTGCGCGCGCGCTCGACCATCTCGCCAATACCTTCGATGGCCACCACTTCTGCACCCTTTCGAGCCAGCGGCAAGCTGAAGTTGCCCAGCCCGCAGAACAGGTCGAGCACCCGCTCGCCCGCTTCCGGTGCCAGCCATTCAAGGGCCTGCGCCACCATTGCCTCGTTGACCGGCGCGTTCACCTGGACAAAGTCGCCTGGTCGCCAGGCCAATTCCAGATCCCATGCCGGCAAGCGGTAGCCCAACCTGTACGCGGGGTCCAATGGCTGCGCCGGACCCTCGCCTTGCAGCCAGAGCTGCGCGTTCTGCTCATTCGCGAAGTCGACCAAACGTTGTAGATCGCCCGACCCCAGCGCAGCGGTATGGCGCACCAGCACCGCCTCGGCCGTCCCGCTGAACATCTCCAGATGCCCGATCACTTGCGGCTTGTCCAATGCGTGCAACACGGCCAGTAAAGCCGGCAACAGCGTCTGCAAGGGTTGTACCAGCACCTGACATTCGCGAATGGCGACAATGTCCTGGCTGGCACTGGCGCGGAAACCGACGTCGAGCCGCCGCGCCTTGTGGTCCCAGCGCACTGCCAACCGTGCGCGCCGGCGATAGCCGAACTCGGGGCCACTGAGCGGCGCCGCCCATTGCTGCGGCTCGATCGAGGCCACCCGGGACAATTGCTCGGCGAGGCTGCGCTGTTTCAGTTCGAGTTGATCGGCCGCGCTCAGGTGCTGCAGGTTGCAGCCTCCGCAAACCCGCGCATGCGGGCACGGCTCGGCACGCCGCCGGTCGCTGGCAGCCAGCACCCGCTCGGTACGGGCTTCGACGATCTGGCTGCGGGCGTTCAGTACGCGCGCCTCGACGTCTTCCTCGGGCAAGGCCCCATCAACGAACCAGGTGCGGTTATCGAGAAAGGCGATGCCGCGACCATCGTTCGCCAGCCGCTCAATGCTCAGCCGCTGCTTCTTGCCGGTCGGAACCTGAGGCTTCTTCTCGCCACCGCTAGGCTGGAAGCGCAAGCCACCACTGCGTTTGGCCATCAGCAAATACCGCCTTCAACCGGCACGATAGGATCAATTGGGCTGGTCATAGACGCCTGTCGACAGGTAGCGATCGCCGCGGTCACAGATGATCGCAACGATCACCGCATTCTCGACTTCCTTGGACAGACGCAGCGCCGCCGCCACTGACCCACCTGACGACACGCCGCAAAAGATGCCTTCCTCGCGAGCCAGGCGGCGCATGACGTGCTCGGCCTCGTCCTGCGCCATATCGACGATTCGGTCGACGCGTTCCGCCTGGTAGATCTTAGGCAGATACTCCTGCGGCCAGCGGCGGATGCCGGGGATCGCTGCACCTTCCATGGGCTGCAGACCGACGATCTGGATGTCCGGATTCTGCTGCTTGAGGTAGCGAGAGACACCCATGATGGTGCCGGTGGTGCCCATCGAACTGACGAAATGGGTGATGCTGCCCTGAGTCTGCTGCCACAGTTCCGGTCCGGTACTGGTGAAGTGGGCCTCAGGATTGTCGCCGTTGGCGAACTGATCGAGCACCTTGCCGCGCCCTTCGGCAGCCATTTTCACCGCCAGGTCGCGAGCGCCTTCCATGCCCTCTTCCTTGCTCACCAGAATCAGCTCGGCGCCATAGGCCGTCATGGCCGCTTTGCGCTCGGCGCTGGAGTTGTCCGGCATGATCAGGATGAACCTGTAGCCCTTGATCGCCGCAGCCATGGCCAGGGCGATGCCGGTGTTGCCGGACGTGGCTTCGATCAGCGTGTCACCGGGCTTGATGTCGCCCCGCGCTTCGGCCCGCGCGATCATCGACAACGCGGGACGGTCTTTGACCGAGCCGGCCGGGTTGTTGCCTTCGAGTTTCACCAGGATGGTGTTGCTGGTTTCGCCGGGCAGACGCTGCAGGCGAACCAGGGGCGTGTTGCCGACACAATCGGCAATGGTCGGGTACTGAATTGTCATGGCTTCGATGGACCGCACAGCCTTTGAGAGGCGCACATGATAGCGGCAACCATCGGCCACGGGCAGACCGCGCTACCCTCGTGTCGGTCTGGCGGGGGTCACGAATCCGCTGCCGATGCGCCACACGCCACACCCGTTCGGCGAAGCAGGCAGACGAACGGCTCAGCACAACGAATGTACGAAGATATTACCAACCGCAGCGATCAGGCTTGGCAAACCGGGGTCAGTGAACTAGCCCTGTAAACAGCTACATCTTTTTCCTTCCGCCCAGACAAGGAACATCCCATGCATGTCGGACGAGCCGCCCTGGTTCCCTCGATTCTGTTGTTCAGCCTCACCGCCTGCACCCAACCGGACGGCCCATCCAGCGAAATCCCACCCGCCCCGGAAGCGTCCAGCGGCTACTCGACCAAGCCGGGCTGGGCCCTGCAGCGCTTTGCCGTTGCCGCTGCCAACCCGCTGGCGACCGAAGCCGGCTACGAAATGCTCAAGGCTGGCGGCAGCGCAATGGACGCCGCCGTGGCGGTACAGATGGTGTTGAGCCTGGTCGAGCCGCAATCCAGCGGGCTTGGCGGCGGTGCCTTTCTGTTGCATTGGGATGGCGAACACATCGCAGCACTGGATGGCCGAGAGACCGCACCGGCAGCGGTCGACGAACGACTGTTCCTGAGTGCCGACGGCAAGCCGATGGCATTTCTCGACGCCGTCGTCGGTGGTCGTTCGGTGGGTGTGCCAGGCGTGGTGAGGATGCTTGAGCGCGCGCACGACCAGTACGGCAACTTGCCTTGGAAAGCCTTGTTCCAACCAGCTATCGAACTTGCTGAAAACGGTTTCGAAGTCAGCCCACGCTTGCATGGCCTGCTGGTCAGCGATCCGGCCCTGCGCAAGGACCCGCGCGCCGCGGCGTTCTACTACCAGGACGATGGCGAGCCTCTGCCGGTCGGCCATCGCTTGCGCAATCCAGCTCTCGCTGCGCTGCTCAAGGACATCGCCGAACGCGGCAGCGAGGCGTTCTACACCGGCGCTAACGCCCGCTCGCTGGTCCTGCAGGTGAACACTCACCCGACCAACCCAGGCCGCATCAGCCTGAACGATCTCGAGGGATACCAGCCGCGCGAGCGGGACGCGATCTGCACGCTCTGGCAGAAGCGCTATCAGGTCTGCGGTTTCCCGCCGCCGTCGTCGGGGCACATTACGCAGATGCAGATCCTTGGCATGCTGGAACAGCTGCCAACGGTGCAGCCGCTCGATCAGGGCGTGCCTTCTGTCGAATTCCTGCACCGCTATACCGAGGCTTCACGACTGGCGTATGCCGACCGCGCCAAATACCTGGCTGACCCGGATTTCGTGCCGGTACCGGGCCGCACCTGGAACAGCATGCTTGCACCGAGTTACCTCAAGCAGCGCGCTGCACTGATCGGCCCACGCAGCATGGGCACTGCCGAGGCGGGCGAACCCGGCGAAATGCCGATCGTGTTCGCCCCGCAGGCGGCACAACCGGAATACGGCACCAGCCATATCAGCATCGTCGACGCCGAGGGCAACGCGTTGGCGATGACCACAACCATCGAGCAAGCCTTCGGCTCACGTCTGCTCAACGATGGCGGCACCGGCCTCCCCGGTGGCTACCTGCTGAACAACGAACTCACCGACTTTTCCTTCGAACCCTACGACGCTTTTGGTCGGCAGGTGGCCAACCGGGTCGAGCCGAACAAGCGCCCACGCTCGAGCATGAGCCCGACGCTGGTATTCGACGTCACCGGCGAGCAGTTTCTGGCGAGCCTCGGTTCCCCTGGCGGCGCGTCGATCATCCACTTCACCGCGAAGACCCTGCTGGGCATGTATGACTGGGGTCTGGATGCGCAACGGGCAATCGACCTGCCCAACTTCGGCAGCTTCAACGGCCCGACGGTGCTCGAAGCAGGACGCTTTCCAGCGAGCACGGTACAGGCGCTGAAAGTACGCGGCCATGAGGTCAACGAGACGGAAATGACCAGTGGACTTCAAGCTATTCAACGCACCGACAGTGGCTGGTTCGGCGGTGCCGACCCGCGCCGCGAAGGTGTGGTGATGGGCGAGTAACGCCTCGGCGACTGCCAGCCGTCAGGCAGCCCTGCGGCTGGCAGTCGCCGCGGGGCGAAACCTACACGTTCGAGTGCGTGATGGACGTCACCGCCGGAGGAGCCTCTTCGGGTAGTGCACTCAGGGACGACTTCTGCGCTAGACCACGCGCGCCTCGATCTCCAGCCGCTCAATGGCGCTGTCCAGCTCATCCAGTGCCTGGGCCGCGCTCGGGTGATTCTGCTTGAGCAATGTTTCGCTGCGTTCGCAGGCCGCCCGCAGCTGCGGGACACCGCAATAGCGGGTAGCGCCGTGCAAACGGTGCACACGGTCGATGGTGGCCTGCCGGTCATTGGCCAGACGCGTTTCGCGGATCACCTGGCGATCATCCTCCAGCGAGGCCAGCAGCATGCTCAGCATGTCCGCGGCCAGATCGGCTTTGCCGGCGGCCAGGCGCAATCCCTCTTCCGCATCGAGCACTTTGAGGTTGTTTTCCGGCGTCTGTGTCTCGAGGGGGGCTGCGACAAAGCTGCGCGCCAGCGGTAGGCCGGTCCACTTCAAGATCACCTGAGCCAGCTGCCGCTCGCTGATCGGCTTGGTCAGGTAATCGTCGAGCCCGCTTTGCAAGAGCGAGCGCTTTTCGTTGGACAACGCGTGAGCGGTGAGCGCGACGATCGGCATGGGTGGCTGTGCGCTGTCGTCCTCCCAGCGACGAATCGCCTCGGTGGTCTGGCGCCCGTCCATGCCAGGCATCTGCACGTCCATGAACACCAGATCGAAGGGCTTGTGCTTGACCGCCTCCAATGCTTCGGCACCGCTGCTTACCGCTTCGACTTCACCGCCCATATCGGTCAGCAAGGTTTCCAGCAGCAGCAGGTTGGCAGGGTTGTCATCGACGCACAGCACACGTGGCGGTCGGGTTTCCGGCACTGCGACGTTCTCGATCATGGTCTGTGGCGGGCGCAGCAGATCAAGCAGCACTCGCTGCAACTTGCGCGTACAGGCCGGCTTGCTTTGCAGCTGGGCATGGGTGTGCGATTCAGGCAATGCCTCGTGATACTGCGCCTGCTCGCTGGTCGGGCAAAGCACGATGCATTTGCAGCCCAGCCCTTCGAACTCCCACAGCCGCAGGCATAGCTGTTGCGGTGCGATTTCTCGATGAGTCACGCCGAGCACGGCTATTTCGATCGGTTTATCGCTGGTATGCGCCTCGAACACCGCCGCCTGCAGCTGATCCAGACTGTCGAACGGCAACACCTCCATGCCGCAGCTTTCCAGCTGATGCTGCAGGGCCTGACGTGTCAGCGGATGCTGTTCAAGCAAGCCGACCTTGCGCCCGAGCAGCGCTGCGCGCGGCAGATCCTCGATATCGTCACGCGCTTTGGGCAGGCTCAGGCTGATCCAGAATTCGGAGCCCTCTTCAGGAATGCTGTCGACCCCGATTTCCCCGCCCATCTGCTCGATCAGCCGCTTGGAAATCACCAGCCCGAGGCCGGTACCGCCGGGTTGGCGCGACAGCGAATTGTCCGCCTGGCTGAACGCCTGGAACAAGGCACGCAAGTCCTGATCGGTCAGACCGATGCCGGTGTCCTGCACGCTGATGCGCAACTGCGCACGGTCGGAGCGTTCATCCTCGACCATCGCACGGACGATGACGGTGCCTTCATTGGTGAACTTGATGGCGTTGCTGACCAGGTTGGTCAGGACCTGCTTGAGCCGCAGCGGATCGCCGACCAGCGACAGCGGCGTGTCGCGATAGACCAGGCTAACCAGCTCCAGATGCTTCTGGTGCGCCGCAGGGCCGAGGATGGTCAGGGTGTCCTCGATCAAATCGCGCAAATTGAACGGGATGTTGTCGAGGACCAGCTTGCCAGCCTCGATCTTCGAGAAGTCGAGGATCTCATTGATGATCCCGAGCAGGCTGTCAGCGGATTTTTCGATGGTCGACAAGTAGTCCTGCTGGCGTGGCGTCAGGTCGCTTTTCTGCAGCAGATGGGTAAAGCCGAGGATGCCGTTGAGCGGCGTGCGGATTTCGTGGCTCATGTTGGCCAGGAACTCGGACTTGATCCGACTGGCCTCCAGCGCTTCCTTACGCGCCAGGTCCAGCTCGATGTTCTGGATCTCGATGGTCTCGAGGTTCTGCTGCACGTCTTCGGTGGCCTGGTCGATGCTCTGTTGCAATTCTTCACGAGCGGCCAGCAAGGCTTCGGCCATACGGTTGATGCCTGCCGCCACTTCGTCCATTTCATGGCTGCCGAGCGCTGGCAAACGAGTTTCCAGGTGACCGTCCTTGAGCTGCGCCACGGCCACCTTGACCCTGTGCAGCGGCTTGCTGATTGCCGTACTCATGCGCAGCGCCAGCAGCGCAGTAATGATCAGCCCTGCGCCAATCAGCAACAGGCTGGCAAACAGGCTGCGGTAACCGCGCAGCAGCGTGCCTTGGTGCGACAGCTCCAATTCCAGCCAGCCAATCAGGCGGAGGTCGTTGTCGGGATTGTCTTCGGCGAGATTCAGATGCTTGCCAAGCACCGGCAGGAGGATGCGCGTGGTGTCGACGCTGCTGACCTGAGTCAGCGCTTCGGGATCGGTTGGCGGCGACGGGGTGATCATGTTTGGCCCGGCATGGGCCTGCAGATTGCGCTCGGCATCGAGGATGGACACCGCACGCACGTCAGGCTGATCCAGCACCTGATTGAGAATACGCTGCAGCCGCTTGCCGTAGCCCTGCGCCATGGCCGGCGCCGCCAACGGGGCCAACTGCTCGGCGATCAGCTGGCCGCGCGCATCGAGCTGATGGCGCATCTCCGACAGCTGCATCCAGGTGAAGTAGATGCCCAGCGCCACGGCTAGCACCGTGCTGGGCAACAAGATCAGCACCAGCACCCGACTCTTTATTCCTAGGTCTTTCAGCACGGTTCCATTCCCCTGGTGGCCAGTGCGCTAGTGTAGCGGCTCGAACGGCGGGAATCTGCGTTGCAAGACAAACGCGTGTCAGGCAGAACCAGGCGTGTTCCGATTGGGCGCCTGGCGTAGCGGACTCAGTCCAGCCCGCGGATGTCGCGCTCCTGGAAGTGCGGCAGCTGCCACTGGAAGGTCATCGCCAGCACCCGGAACAGGAAGCCCGCACAGAGCGTGGCCAGCGAGGCGATGGAGGTGTCGATCCCGAGCCAGAGCAGCGTTACGTAGAGCACGCCAGTGAACAGCGCCACCGTGGCATAGAGCTCGCGCCGCAACACCATCGGCACCCGGTTGCAGAGAATGTCGCGCAGCAGCCCGCCAAACACGCCGGTGATGACCCCAGCCAGCACGACGATCGAAAGGTGCACGCCCATATCCATCGCCACGCCGCAACCGATCACGGTAAAGGCCACCAGGCCGAGCCCGTCGACCAGCAGAAACACCTGCCGCAGGTGATGCATGTGCCGCGCAACCATCGCCGTGATGATCGCCGCGCCCACGGTGAAACCAAGGTACTCGGGGTGGGCGATCCAGCCGATCGGGTAATGCCCCAGCAGCACATCGCGCGCCGTGCCGCCGCCCAGCGCCGTCACCGTGCCGAGCATGCAGATACCGAACAGATCCATGCCGCGGCGCATGCCCATGATGGCGCCAGACATGGCTTCAGCCGTAATGGCAACAAGGTAGATGATGTGTAACAGGGTCACGGCGCGACTCCAAGGGGCATAAAGCTGAAAGGCGCGCAATTATGGGGCACACTCCTGTTTAATCGGTGTGGCTAAGTAAATTTAGGCTATACCAATATTTACTTAATCTGAGTTGCAGCTCTTGATTCTCGACCCCAAGCAGACCGAAGCCTTCCGCACCGTGATCAAGACGGGCAGTTTCGAGCAAGCGGCCCTGCGCCTGCATCTGACACCGCCTGCGATATCGCAGCGGGTGCGCGCCTTGGAAAGTACCTTGGGCAGCGCGCTGGTTGTACGTAGCCGGCCTTGCCGCCCCACAGAAACCGGTCAGCGGCTGATGCAATACCTCAAGCGCGCCACGCTGCTGGAAGCGGATCTGATGGCAGAGCTTGCCGAACGTAGCGATGCCCCGCTGGTGGTCGTCGCGGCACTCAATGCCGACAGTCTTGGTACCTGGTTCTTTCCAGCTCTAGCCGAGGTGCTGATCAAGGAGCGCGTACTATTGGACCTCACCGTCGAAGATCAGGACCACACCTACCGCCTGCTGGAAACCGGCCTTGCCATCGGCTGTATTAGCACCGAACCCAAGCCCATGCGCGGCTGTACGGCCAGCCCGCTGGGGAGCATGCGCTATCGCTTGGTGGCGTCCGCCGCCTTTCGGCAGCAGTACTTTCCCAACGGCCTGAACCGCAATGCCGCGCGCAAGGCGCCAGTGATCGCCTACACCAGCAAGGACCGCCTCACCTCTTCGTTCCTACTGCGGCAGCTGGGCCTGCCCGAGGGCGCCTACCCTTGCCACTACGTGCCTGGCGCCGAGCCACGCTTCAATGCGATCCGCTACGGGCTGGGCTATGGCATGGTGCCGCAGCCGTTGCTGCAGGATGCACTGGCCGAGGGCATCGTGGTCGACCTGGCCGTGGACGCGCCGCTTGACATCTCACTGTACTGGCACACCTGGAAGGTGCAGTCGCCGCGCATGGAAAGCCTGTCCCGCCAGATCATCGAAGCGGCGCCGAAAATCCTTGCGCGGCCCGAGGGGGCTTGATGAATGATTACCCGTCGATGTGTCCTGGTTCGCGAGCAGGCACGCTCCTACCTAAACGTGTGGCGTTAACCTGGCCCGCATCGGTGCGAGCTTGCTCGCTAACAGTCCCATTTACAGGGGAAGTGCACCGCCGGGACTGCGCCGGGCCCGGCCCTGAGGCAAACTAACGCCCATGACTTCTACCCTTTATCACCCGGCCTGCTGCTCGCCCCTGAGCGATCACTGGCCGCTGCCGCTCGCCTTGCCCGGCGTGCAGTTGATCAGCACCCGCTTCGACCCGGCCCTGCTCGACCCCGAGGATTTCACCCGCTGCGGCGTGCCAGGCATGACGGCGGTGAGCAAACGCCAGACCGAATTTCTCGCCGGCCGTCTATGCGCTTGCGAAGCCTTGCGCCGAGCGACCGGCACACCGTGCGTTCCGGCTGTAAACGAAGACCGCTCGCCCTGTTGGCCTGCCGGAGTGGTCGGTTCGATCACCCATGGCGCCGGCTGGGCTGCGGCCGCAGTGGCGCGGCGCGAGCAGTGGCGCGGCATCGGGCTGGATGTAGAGAAGCAGATCCCCACCACACGGGCCGACCGCCTGGTCGCTGAAATCCTCACCCCATACGAATTGGAAGGTTACGCCGCTCTCGACGACACCCAGCGCGCCCTGCGCGTCACCCTGACCTTCTCCCTCAAAGAAAGCCTGTTCAAGGCGCTCTACCCGCTGGTGAACAAGCGCTTCTATTTTCAGGAAGCCGAACTGATTCATCACGACAGCAGCGGCTACGCCCGCCTGCGCCTGCTTACTGATTTATCCGGAGACTGGAAGACCGGCGCTGAGCTGGACGGCCAGTTCGTCCAATTCGATGACTACCTGCTAAGTCTTGTAAGCATTCCGGCCTGATCTTCACAGCCAAGCGCAAACCCATCGCGAGTCGCCTCAATCCGACTCGGGAGGCTAATGTTTACTCAGCCCAGTGCGGGTAACCCAACGACCTTTCAGTAAGCGCAAGGGGCCGATCCCAACGGCTACTTCACCCGCTTGCGCGGCCAGACCAGAGTGAAACGCGCGCCGCCGAGCTCGCTGTGCCCAATCTGCGACCGGCCGCCGTGCCAGTAGGTAATCCGCCGGACGATGGACAGGCCCAAACCATGCCCGCCGGAAGCACGGGTGCGGCTGTCATCCAGGCGCAGGAAAGGTGCAAAGACCTTCTCCCACGCTTCCTCGGGTACGCCTGGGCCGTCATCGTCGACCACCAGCTTCGCCCGGTCAGCATCGATGACGAAGCTGACTTCAACCCGCGTTTCGGCGTGGCGCATGGCGTTGCTGATCAGATTGCTCAAGGCGCGGCGCATATAGTGTGGCTCGGCATCGACCACGCTGCTCCCGTCCAATGCCGGTTTACAGGGCCCGCGCTCGACCAACACCGCCGGGCGCAACGGTGCCAGTTCCCCGATCACCTGATCGACCAGCGCGCTCAAATCGACCGATTGGAACGTCAGCTCCGGCGACCCTCGCTCGAGGCGCGTGTAGACCAGCATCTCGTCCACCAGTCGATCCAGATCGTCGATGTCGCCGTCCATGTCTTCCAGATAGCGGTGGCGTGCTTCCGGCGTCTGCGCCGAGCCGGCCATCTCCAGGCCGAAACGCAACCGGGCGACTGGCGTTCGCAGCTCATGGGCTACCGCGCTGACCATCTCCCGCTGCACCGCGAGCAAGCGCTGCAGATGGCTCGCCATGCCATTGAAGGCCTTGGCCAATCGCCCCACCGAATCGGTGCCGGCATCCGGCACGCGCGCTTCCAGCTGGCCGGTCGCGATGCGCGTGGCAGCGCGCTCGACGCTTCGCAGACGCCGCTCCAGCTGGCGCACCAGCAGATACACGGTCAGCCCGATCAGCGACAGACCCAGCACACCGATCAAAATCAGCAGCTCGGGCGGATAGGGATTGAGCTGACGCAGCGGCCCCAGCGACATGATCCAGGGGGTTCCGGCAATTGCTGCGAACACCCGGATGGCCTCGCCGCCGTTGACCAGCGCCATCACCGTGTCCCCTTCATCCAGCCGGCGCCGCTGATCATCATCGAGACTGGCGCTGTCGCGGGTCAGCAGCTCCAGCGGGTAGCCGAAACCGCGCGCCGCCTTCAGTTCGGCCAGGCGCTGGGGTTGTTCGGCTTCGGGGTAGCGAATCAGCTCGTCGATCAGCAGATAGATGGTGGCGCGTGCCAGCTGCTCGCTGAGCTGCTCGACCTCGCCGGTCAGCGCCAGACGGTCTTCAGCACTGACCAGGGAATAGATCGTCACGCTGCCAGGGCGGATCTGCTCCACCAGAACCTGACCGCGCAACAGTCGCGTTTCCAGGCCGCTCTCGAGCCTGATGTCCTCCAGGGTTCGCACGCGCAGCGGTATGCCCAGCAGCCGCCCCCAGAGGTTCGCCGCCTGGCGCCGCTCGATGGGCGTCATGCTGCTCATGTTGTGCGCCATCAGGCGAAAGGTACCGGCCGCCAGCGCCTCGCGATGCTGATCGGCCCGGACCTGATTGAGCAGATGCAGACCACCGGCGCCCAGCAACCCCACCAGCACCAGCACGGCGAGCATGCCGCCGTAGATGCGCAGGAAGATCGAATTCACTGCAGCGCTTCAGCCGCTTCGGAGACGAACAGGTAGCCCTTGCCCCGCACTGTCTTGATCAGGCGCGGGTGATCGGGGTCGTCACCAATCTTCGGGCGGATGCGTGAGATACGCACATCGATGGAACGGTCCTGCCCGTCATATTCGATGCCGCGCAGTTCAGAGAAGATCTGTTCGCGGGACATGATCCGTCCCGGGTTGGAGGTCAGCAGCCACAGCAGGTCGAACTCCGCGCCGGTCAGCTCGATGCCCTCCCCGCGCAACCAGGCCTCGCGCAACGCGTTGTCGACCACCAATGGGCCGTACTGGACGCGTTTCCCACCCACAGCTGATGGTGCCTCTGCCCCTTCACGCCGCCGCAGCAAGGCCCGGATGCGCGCCAGCAACAACCGCGGCCGCACGGGCTTGCAAACGTAGTCGTCAGCACCGATTTCCAGGCCGAGCACCTGATCGAGATCGTCGGCGCGCGCGGTGAGCATCAGGATCGGCCCGTCATAGCGATCGCGCACCTTGCGACAGATAGACAGCCCATCTTCGCCGGGCAGCATCAGGTCGAGCACCACCAGATCGGGACGCTCATTAATGATGCGTTCGGCCGCCTGGGCGCCGTCCGCCTCAATGGAGACCTGCATGCCGTTACTTTCAAGATACTCACGGGTCAGCTCGGCCAACCGCTGGTCATCTTCGACAATCAGGATGTTCCAAGACTCTTGATCCACCACGCGCCCTCCCGAGACACCGGCCGGCATTGTAGCGCCAGCGCATAGCCAGATGGCAGCGGTTGACATGCTCCGCTTGGCGCACGGCTTGGAAGAAACGAGGGAAGTTGCGCCCGGTGAGGACCGCTTCGCAGGACTGGCACATCGCTGCGCCCGGTCCGGCGCTAAGCAAAAGGCCATCACGTCTGCCCGCTCCGTCAAAATCAAGCCTTGCGGGCTGCAAAACGCAATAAATCCGTCTTTGACAAAACACCACATATAGTGTTTTCGCTTGAACGCCGCCGGGCATCCGAAAGCGCTGGCGAGCACGCATTTCATCTGAACATCGTGCAGCCCCGAAACGGCGCGGGCTGCGCCCTGATCGCGCACAGCTCACCCACATCTTATCCACAGGTTGTTCATTTCGAGCGCCTTGCGCTGTGTCTGAACCGCCACTATCGTGTCGCTCCAGGCGCCTTTTACCCCATATGTTGGGTGTCGAAAGCCAAACAGACACAAACGCCGAAAAAAGCAAGCAAAATAAATTCGCTCTGATTTTTACCCGGCCCGCGTCCGCACGGGCGCGATAGATCGTCGCCACAGACCGCGATCCTGCGCAGCCCAACGTTGATTTCGCTCAAGTCCAGCAGTAGCGTATGCGCCAAGCGCGTCACACTACATGTTGTGTTTTGAGGTTGTGATCTTCACAACGCCTGACTATGCTTCGGCACATTCGATTCGCCACCTCAGGTGCCGGATCGTTTCCAGTTTTGAGTCACCCATGGGCCGGTTCGCCGGGGCATGGTTCATGCAATACGAGACACGCAATACAGATCAGGGCCGCCCACGAAGCGAGCCCGACACCTAACGTGCTACCGAGACAGAGAGAATCCGGAGACCCCATGCAGAACGAGTCCATTCGCGAGAACCCGCACGCCAACGACAGCACGCTGGACCTGGCCGCCACCGCGCCGGGCCAGCTGCGCGTGATCAAGCGCAACGGTACAGTCGTCCCTTACACCGATGACAAGATCACCGTCGCCATCACCAAGGCGTTTCTCGCAGTGGAAGGCAACAGCGCCTCCGCCTCGTCGCGCATCCATGACACCGTCGCGCGCCTGACCGAACAGGTCACCGCCACCTTCAAGCGCCGCATGCCCTCCGGCGGCACTATCCATATCGAAGAAATCCAGGACCAGGTCGAATTGGCCCTGATGCGTTCCGGCGAGCAGAAAGTCGCCCGCGACTACGTGATCTATCGCGAATCCCGTAGCCAGGAGCGCAAGCGCGGCGCAGTCGACGCACCGGTCGACGCGCATCCGAGCATCCGCATCAAGCGTGCCGACGGCAGCATGGCGCCGCTGGACCTGGGCCGCCTGAACACCATCATCACCGAAGCCTGCGAAGGCCTCGAAGAAGTCGATGGCTCGCTGATCCAGAAAGAAACCCTGAAGAACCTCTACGACGGTGTCGAGCAGACCGACGTCAACACCGCCCTGGTGATGACCGCCCGGACCCTGGTCGAGCGTGAGCCGAACTACTCCTACGTCACCGCCCGCCTCTTGATGGACACCCTGCGCGCCGAAGCCCTGAGCTTTCTGGAAGTCGCCGAGTCCGCCACCCATCACGAAATGGCTGACCTCTACGCCAAGGCGCTTCCCGCTTATGTGGCCAAAGGTGTGCAGTTCGAGCTGCTCGACCCGCGCCTGAAGGAATACGACCTGGCCAAGCTGGGCGCCGCGATCAACCACGAGCAGGACCAGCAGTTCACCTACCTCGGCCTGCAGACCCTCTACGACCGTTACTTCATCCACAAGGATGGCGTGCGTTTCGAGCTGCCGCAGATCTTCTTCATGCGCGTCGCCATGGGCCTGGCCATCGAGGAAGAAAACCGCGAAGCCCGTGCCATCGAGTTCTACAACCTGCTGTCGTCCTTCGACTACATGGCCTCCACGCCGACCCTGTTCAACGCCGGCACCCTGCGTCCGCAGCTGTCCTCGTGCTACCTGACCACCGTGCCGGACGACCTGGGCGGAATCTACGACGCCATCCGCGATAACGCCCTGCTCTCCAAGTTCGCCGGCGGCCTGGGCAACGACTGGACCCCGGTGCGCGCACTGGGCGCCTACATCAAGGGCACCAACGGCAAATCCCAGGGCGTCGTGCCCTTCCTGAAAGTGGTCAACGACACCGCCGTTGCGGTCAACCAGGGCGGCAAGCGCAAGGGCGCGGTCTGCGCCTACCTGGAAACCTGGCACCTGGACATCGAGGAATTCCTCGAACTGCGCAAGAACACCGGTGACGACCGTCGCCGCACCCACGACATGAACACTGCCAACTGGATTCCGGACCTGTTCATGAAGCGCGTCTTCGACGACGGCAAGTGGACCCTGTTCTCGCCAAGCGAAGTACCCGACCTGCACGACCTCACCGGCAAGGCCTTCGAGGAGCGCTACGAGTACTACGAAGCCCTGATCGAATACGGCAAGATCAAGAACTACAAGACCCTGCAGGCCAAAGACCTGTGGCGCAAGATGCTCTCCATGCTGTTCGAAACCGGCCACCCATGGCTGACCTTCAAGGACCCGTGCAACCTGCGCAGCCCGCAGCAGCACGTCGGCGTGGTGCACAGCTCCAACCTCTGCACCGAGATCACGCTGAACACCAACAAGGACGAGATCGCCGTCTGCAACCTGGGCTCGATCAACCTGCCGCGCCACATCGTCGACGGCAAGCTGGACACCGCCAAGCTGGAGCGCACCGTGCGCACCGCCGTGCGGATGCTCGATAACGTCATCGACATCAACTATTACTCGGTGCCGCAGGCGCGCAACTCCAACCTCAAGCACCGCCCGGTGGGCCTGGGCATCATGGGCTTCCAAGATGCGCTGTACCTGCAGCACATCCCTTACGGCTCCGATGCCGCCATCGACTTCGCCGACAAGTCCATGGAAGCGGTCAGCTACTACGCCATTCAGGCCTCCTGTGACCTGGCCGACGAGCGCGGCGCCTACGAAACCTTCCAGGGTTCGTTGTGGAGCCAGGGCATCCTGCCGCTGGATTCGCAGCAGATCCTCATCGAAGCGCGTGGCCAGAAGTACATCGACGTCGACCTGACCGAGTCCCTGGACTGGGCCCCGGTGCGTGCCCGCGTCAAGAATGGCATCCGTAACTCGAACATTATGGCGATCGCACCGACCGCGACCATCGCCAACATCACCGGCGTGTCGCAGTCCATCGAGCCGACCTACCAGAACCTGTACGTGAAATCGAACCTCTCGGGCGAATTCACCGTGATCAACCCCTACCTGGTTCGCGACCTCAAGGCGCGTGGCCTGTGGGACGCGGTCATGATCAACGACCTCAAGTACTACGACGGTTCCGTGCAGCAGATCGAGCGCATCCCGCAGGAGTTGAAAGACCTCTACGCAACCGCCTTCGAAGTGGAAACCAAGTGGATCGTCGACGCCGCCAGCCGCCGCCAGAAGTGGATCGACCAGGCCCAGTCGCTGAACCTCTACATCGCCGGCGCCAGCGGCAAGAAGCTGGACGTGACCTACCGCATGGCCTGGTTCCGTGGCCTGAAAACCACCTACTACCTCCGTGCACTGGCCGCGACCAGCACCGAGAAGTCCACCGTCAACACCGGCAAGCTCAACGCCGTGTCCAGCGGTGGCAACGGCAGCGCCAGCCCTGCTCCGGCGAAAGCTGCACCAGCGCCAGAAATGGCCGCCGGCCCAGCACCGGTTCCAAAAGCGTGCGCGATTGATGAACCAGACTGCGAAGCCTGCCAGTAAGTAGTAGAAAGTCGCGGTCCCCAGAGCGGACCGCGCGTTGTTGCCCGGCAGGCCGGCCCCCATCACGTACATGCGTACGCTCAGGGGCTCCGACCTGCCAGGCGCCTAGCGCTGCCTCGCTCTGGAAACCGCTTACACCGAGCCACCGCTGCGTCTGCTGTTGATTAGCTTTTCGTAGGAGCGAGCTTGCTCGCGATCCACTATCCGCCAACTCCCGATCCGAGTTAGTGCAATAGCCAGAGGCCAGCCCTGATCCAGTCCCCTCGCCTCCCCGGGGAGAGGGCTAGGGTGAGGGGCAGCCCACTAGACAACACAAAGGCCGGGCCCAAACCCCGACCTTGATACAGAACACAAAGGGCGCAGGGCACCACCACCCTCCCCCAACAAAACACCCGCTTTTGCGTGCAAACCAAAAGCCCAAACACTTCCGACCGGCCACGACCGGTCCCCAATCAGGAGAACCGCCATGCTGAGCTGGGACGAATTCGACGAAGAAGACACCACCACCGCCACGCAGGCCGCCCCCCAAGCCGCTGCTGCAAATACTGACGCGCCGGCCAAGCTCGACAAGGACGCCGCTGGCTCCGTCGAAGAAGCCCGCGCCGTTGCCGCCGATGACTCCGCTGCCGTCGCTCGCGCCAAGAAAGCCCTGGACGACCTCGACATCCAGGAAGGCCTCGACGAACTGGAAGGCGAATCCGCCCGCGTTCACGTCGGCGACAAGCAGATGATCAACGCCCGCGCCGACCTCAACCAGCTCGTACCCTTCAAGTACGACTGGGCCTGGCAGAAGTATCTGGATGGTTGCGCCAACCACTGGATGCCGCAGGAAGTGAACATGAACGCCGACATCGCCCTGTGGAAGACGCCGGACGGCCTCTCCGAGGACGAGCGCCGCATCGTTAAGCGCAATCTCGGCTTCTTCTCCACCGCCGACAGCCTGGTCGCCAACAACCTCGTGCTGGCCGTGTACCGCCTGATCACCAACCCCGAGTGCCGCCAGTACATCCTGCGCCAGGCCTTCGAAGAGGCGATCCACACTCACGCCTACCAGTACTGCATCGAATCGCTGGGCATGGATGAAGGCGAGATCTTCAACATGTACCACGAGATCCCGAGCGTCGCGAAGAAGGCCTCCTGGGGCCTCAAGTACACCCGCTCGATCTCCGACCCGACCTTCCAGACCGGCACCGTCGAGACGGATAAAGAGTTCCTGCGCAACCTCATCGCCTACTACTGCGTACTGGAAGGCATCTTCTTCTACTGCGGCTTCACCCAGATCCTCTCCATGGGCCGCCGCAACAAGATGACCGGCACCGCCGAGCAGTTCCAGTACATCTTGCGCGACGAGTCCATGCACCTGAACTTCGGCATCGACGTAATCAACCAGATCAAGATCGAAAACCCACACCTGTGGGACGCCGCCATGAAGGACGAAGCGACCCAGATGATCCTCCAGGGTACGCAGCTCGAAATCGAATACGCCCGCGACACCATGCCCCGTGGCGTCCTCGGCATGAACGCCTCGATGATGGAGGACTACCTCAAGTTCATCGCCAACCGTCGTCTGACGCAGATTGGGTTGAAGGAAGAGTATCCAGGCACCACCAACCCGTTCCCGTGGATGAGCGAGATCATGGACTTGAAGAAGGAGAAGAACTTCTTTGAGACGCGGGTTATTGAGTATCAGACGGGTGGGGCGTTGAGCTGGGATTGATACTGGCCTACTCGCCGAAGAGTTAAGAGCGCTTTACCTGAAATGGATATTTGGGGTTGCGATTAGAAAGTCTAAGAGCCCCGCCTTGTGCGGGGCTTTTTTTTGAGCTAAAAAATACCGTCAAATTTAGTTAATACTTAAAACGGTGCATTACATAGACAGGGCAATATCGAACCCCACCCTATAAAAATGCAAAAACCAGCACAACCACTACAGCCGTGAATTATGAACTCAGAAGAACGGAAAAAAGTATCTGTTATCTCCAAGTATGCAATTGACTCTTTCAACGAAGGTGACTGGCTGACGCTAGGCCAAATCACCGGAAAAATTAAGGAAATAACAGGCCACGGAAGATTACTTAGGTCACTGAGCTTCGGCGATGATGATTACAACTCTTGCGTAGCAGAAATATTGAACTCTGTTTTCTCAGAGGACTCGAGCCTAATACATGAAGTCGTAGATTATTTTGATATAGATTTATGGTATCAACAAAAATATCCTGAAAAATACAAAAGAGTTTTTGTCGAAGCTAAAATTACAAATGCTGATTTCTGGACAGAAGGATATATAAGACTTTTTGTGAGTCATCTGTCATCGAACAGAGCAAGAATGTCCGCGCTCAAGACATCACTAGCGCACTGGGGAATATGTGCCTTTATTGCTCATGAAGACATTGAAGCCTCTAGAGAATGGAGAGATGAAGTAGAGGCAGGACTAGAGACCATGGAAATCCTTGCCGCAGTTGTGGAACCTGGTTTTAAAGAGTCTGACTGGTGCGCGCAGGAAGTCGGATATGCGCTTGGTAGAAAAATAGATATCATTCCTCTTCGTGCAGGATTGGATCCGTTTGGTTTTTTTGGGAAGTTCCAAGGAATCCCTATAAGTGGAAAAATCCCAGAAACCGTAGCGAACGAAATTGCCAAGTTACTATTTAAGAAACCAAAACATAGAGAGCGATGCATACAAAGCCTAGGCAGAGCGCTTCTCCTCCAAGAATCAAGTAAAAAAATTAGTTTAATAGCAACTTTTGATGAATGGTCTGTGGCGACAGATGATCAAATTAAAAACCTGCTAGAAATCGCCTCGCTTTCAATGCACGAGCAAATTGAACTTAAAAACATTATCGCTAGGGTTGGCGCTTATAAACCACAAGCTTCGACCCCAGATTACTCACAATTTGATGACGACATTCCCTTCTAGCGAGGTAGCCTGGAAGAAACGCGTGGAAAAGGCTTCGCCGTTTTCCACCCTATCTCCGGCAACGTCGATGCGTCGGCGGTGTGGGCGGGCGTGATGGCGTAGGGTGGATAACGCTTCGCTTATCCACCGAAACCAAAGCACCGCAACACAACACAACACAACACAACACTCAAGGATGAGCCACTATTGATCGTTGCCACGCTCTGCGTGGGAACGTAGCGCCAGACGCTCCGCGTCGATCAGGCAGTTGGCCTAACCTGATAAGCAGTCCCCTAACACGCTGAATCCGTAGCAGCGAACTCCAAGCGTCCACTACAACGTCCCATGCAGAGTGCGGAACCGCTCGCGGCCGGATGGGTGTTGGTGTTATGCATTCCCCCTACTCGGTCAACGGTGATTCGCGATCACAAGTAGCCTGCAAGAAAGCACTCTCTCTGCGGCTGAAGCGCTTCTTACACTCGGGATCGGTGATGGCTTCATGTAACCCTGCAATGAGCTCATAAGCTCCTGCATCGTAACCATTACGCGCCAACGCAGCCTCAAACCCTTGGATATGGGCACCAGAGCTGTATCCACGTACAGGCAGGTGGCTAACGGGCCCAACAACTATTTCTGGATTATCGTACTCGTCAATACAGATTTGGGTATCCCAGGAATGGTGCCCACGACAGCGCAATGGCCGCGCGGCATAAGCGATACACTTGTTATCCTGCAACGCAGGACAGGCGACGTTGGTTCTCATATGCACTTCACGGGACAGTGGGCGCACCACTTCCGCTGCATCGCGGACGCGCTGCTCGAATTCCTGATAGGCCGTTTTATCTAAAGCCGTCTGCAGGTAGTCGATCAGGCCAAATATCTCTACTGGAGACGCAACCACACGGATGTAGCAACAGTACGAGCAACCGGTTTGGCAGGCTACCGCTCGGTCATCAAGGCTAGCGGAAGCTTGCAGCACATCTTCATACCGACGCAATGTTGCGCGCCTGGCGTTTTCGGGACCAATACGTTGGCATGCGACAACCGAAGCGAGGTGCTCTTTTTCCGCGATGCCTCGTGATCTGGCGATAAGGTCTATTTCGTTCATGGCATCTCCTCTCAGACTGTGTGCTTCTCTTCCCCGCCCGATCTCTTATAGCGATGCCCGGCGTGTTGGAAATCAGTCATGTCCCTGTCGATGAGAGAGTAAACCTGAGTTTTCACACCTTGATAGTAAAGTTTTGATCGTTCCCACGCTCTGCGTGGAAACGCAGCGAGGTAGCCTGGAAACGACGCGTGGAAAAGGCTTCGCCGTTTTCCACCCTACGCTCCGGCAACGTCGATGCGTCAGGGTGAGGTCAGGTGAAATGACGAGGGTGGATAACGCTTTGCTAATCCACCGATACGGACCCTCCCACCAACACAACGCTCAAGGATGAGCCGCCATGTCCCGATTCCCGCGCCGATGTGCCAGGTGCCACCTCTCTTCACGGTCAATCTGCGTAACCGTCGACGCGAGCTACTCGGTCCGCCATGTCGATCTGCTAGGCGAAACTGTCCGCGCCACCTAAGACCGGCCCCCGTCCATATCGATGCCTGGGTCGTCCTGCCTGATCACATGCATTGCATCTGAACACTACCGGACGGCGATGCCGCTTTAGCGCTGCGCTGGAAGATCACCCAGTATTCGTTTGCAAGGCGGCTGCCGAATACGCACTGGCTGCATCAGGTCGCCGTTTCGTTCGCCAGGGAACCATCGATGCTGTATGCGCGAGCCTGCCTGCGATAGAAGGCTTGAATGGCCCATACCACCCCGCAAAAGAGCAAGCCTGTCCCGATGGCTTCGGTGGGAGCGGGCCAGCGGTCGTGAACGAGCAGGCCAAGTGCGGTTGCATAGAGCGTTTGGCTGGCAATCAACTGCGCGCTGAGCGCCAGAGGCAGACGCCGGGTTGCGACAGACCACGCCCAGGCACCGGCAAGCGTCGCGCCGAATCCTTGGATCAACCCGCATATAAAGAGCGCATCTGTACCAACCAACCCGCTTGGTTGGCTGGCGTAATTGGAAAGCTTCAGATACAGCCCCACCGGGATGAAAGCCAGCATCTCTACGCTGCACATAAAAATCAGCATGGCGGACCAGAGCATGGGTGACATGCCTGGGCGTCGGGCCAGGGCGCTTTCGTTCAACAAGCCGAAGCCAGTCCAGGAGGCGATTGCCAGCAGGGAAACCAACAGCCCAAGCAGTATCGAACTGGTAGAGCGCATTTGCGTTGCACTGCTGAAATCAAACACGCTCAAGTTGACCAGGCCTATACCCAAAGCCGCCACCATCAATGGTCCGGCAATGGCGCGCCAAGGCACGCTGGCGCTGCGCATGTTGCCAGCAATAGCGAGAACGATGGGTACCGAACCCATCATCACTGGAGGGATCACCGGCCCGGCTGCCAAAACGGCGGTGGTAATCAGAAAGAAATAGCCGATGTAGCCAAGAAATCCCAATAGCGCGGCCCATGCCCAATCAGTCAATTTGAGTTTCTTGACTTCGCTTCGATATACGAACAGAACAAGCAGGCTACCCAGCCCGGCGAAGCCATAGCTCACAACAGCAAGATCGAAGAGGCTGTATTCGCCAATCAGGCTTGGAAAGATATACAGCAGCGACCAGGAAAACGTGGCGGCGATGGCAGCAAGCAATCCCACTTTCATGCGCTCTGCTCCTGCTGGCGTTGCGCTGTGATCCAGCAAAGTGCCATGCGTCTTGCTGTGTCGAACTGCTTTGTGGTCTCGCCCATGGCGCCGCTGACAAAACTGCCTTCTAACAAGATGAACAGCCCATCGACAACCGAGGTCGGGTCGCTAACGCCTGCCTTGATGGCCAGTGCAACGAGGTTGTCACGAATCCCTTGCTTATGGCGACTCACGGCCAAACGCACCGGGTGGCTACACGATGGGAATTCGGCTGCGCTGTTGACGAACACGCAGCCACGGCCGCTGTCGCGCATCAGAAAGCGCTCATACAAATCGAAGAACGCAAGCATGCCGCTAATCGGTTCGGCATGCTTCGCCAAGGTGCTCACCACCTCTTCACGCCAACGACGGTCACGTTCATCAAGGCACGCCACGATCAGCGCATCCTTGGAAGGGAAATGACTGTATAGCGTCATTTTGGTCACGCCCGCCAACGCTGCGATCGCCACCACACCGGTAATGTGGACGCCCTGCGAGACAAAGAGAGTTAGCGCGGCATCAACCAGGCGCTTACGGGTTTTATCCATTTGTGAACCCTCCGACGTGGGTGTGTCGTTGACTATACCGACCGGTAAGTTTTGATAGACACCAATCACGACCCCAATGCCGGGCAGATACGACATGGGAGGCAAGCGGGACACAGCCACAGACAGCGAGGTAGCCTGGAAGTGACGTGTGGAAAAGGCTTCGCCGTTTTCCACCCTACAGCTGCAAGGCGCTGGCGGCGTCAACCCCCCACTTCACACAACCCACCCGGCACCTTCATGACCCACTCCCTCACCGCCAGCACCGTCGAATCATCTCGGCGGCTCTCCGGGTACACGAGGTGAAACGGCTTGCCCGGCATCTCCGGGCCGAACGGCTGCACCAACCGCCCTTCTCTTAATTCATCCTCGATCAACTGACGGCTCATCAGCGCCACGCCCTGCGCGCCGATGGCGGCTGAGATGGCGTGGGTCTCGTCGGAGAAGACCAGCCCGGCGCTGACGTCCAGCCCCGGCACGTTGGCGAGCTTTTGCCATGACGCCCAATGAATCGGAGCCGAGGCGGCACCCCGGGCGTGGAAGTGGATCAGCGGGTGGTTGGGCAGGTCGGCGACGTCGCGAAGGCCCAAAAGCGGGCTGCAGACCGGGACGAAGGTGTTGTCGATCAGCTTCTCGGCCACCAGCCCTGGCCAGCGCCCGTCGCCGTAGCGAATGGCGATATCCGCCGTAACGCCATCCAGCGCCACCGGCTCGTGCGAGGTCTGGAAGCGCAGGTCGATATCGGGATGCGAATCTCGTAGCAGGCAGACCCAGGGCACCAGCCAGCGCACGGCAATGGCCGGCGTGGTGCTGAGGGTGATCGCCTGCCGGCAGGGCCCCGCACTAAGGCGTTCGACCGTGGCGCTGATGCTGTCGAACGCGGTCTCCAGCGTCTGCTGCAGGTCACGGCCTTGGGCGGTGAGTTCCAGCTGCCGGGGTTTGCGCAGAAACAGCGCCACGCCGAGGGATTCTTCCAGCGAGCGAATCTGGTGACTGATGGCCGTAGCGGTGACATTCAACTCCTCGGCGGCCTGCTTGGCGCTCTCGTGGCGGGCGGCGGCTTCGAAGGCACGTAGCGCAGAAAGCGAAGGTAACCAGCGGTGCGCCATGGCTGAGTTTTCCTCATCTGTAACCGAAAGAAATGGTCGTTTGTCGCCTATGCAGCCTAACCCTAGGCTGGATCTACCGCGAATGACAGATGAATTCAGTCACAGAGGAGACCCACCATGACGCACCTTCTGCACCTCGACGCCAGCGCCCGCCCCGGCTTCGCTGGCAAAGACGAGCACGGCTCCCACAGCCGTAATCTCACCCACCGTTTCGTCAGCCAGTGGCGAGCCCACCGCGCGCAGGACAGCGTGACCTACCGGGACATCGGGCAGAACCCGCCCTCCTACATCAGCCATGACTGGATCGCCTCCAGTTTCACGCCGGAAGAACGCCGTGAGCCTTGGATGACGGAAACATTGGCGGAAAGCGACCGGTTGGTCGATGAGCTAATTGCCGCCGATGTATTGGTCATCGGCACGCCGCTTTACAACTTCGGCATGCCCGCCGCACTGAAGGCCTGGATTGACCTGATCGTGCGGCCGGGCCGGACGGTCGAGGTCGACGAAACCAAACTACCTGAACCTTACGTACCTTTGCTGGCGGACCGACCACGGCATGCGGTCATCCTCAGCGCGAGGGGCGGCATCGGCTTTGGTCCCGGTGGGGAGATGGCGCACATGAACCACCTGGAGCCGAATCTGGTGACCGCACTTAATTTCATCGGCATCACCCGCATCCACCAGATCGCCATCGAAGGGCAGGAAACAGGCGGCGACGTGTTGGCGGCCTCGGTGGCCGAGGCGTTGCATCAGGTGGATGTGCTGGTGGCGGAGCTTCAGGGGACGCTTGACGCGACGCCTCTGAGCCAGCCCTACGAACGACAGGCTGAGGCTTGCTGAGCGCAAACTACGGAGCAGGTGCAGCAGGCGTTGGGCGATTCCAGCCTTGAAGACCAGCTCCAGACAAGGAGTCGCACGCTGCCGGCCAGCTTGCTGCAACGCCGCGTGCTCAGCGAGAGCTGTTCATGCGGCCACCGGTACTGCGCCGACGAAGCGCGCCAAACCGCTTCGATAGCCGCTGCAATTCTCCATCGGTTAAAAGCAAGAAGCCCGGCATTCGCCGGGCTGGGTGTCACTGCAGTCACTTTTACTTCTGAGTAACGGTAGCCATGTTGTTCGAACCAGCCTGGATGATAGAGGCCAGATCACCCACGCCAGACTGCATAGCGACAGCCATGTTGCTCACGCCGCTTTGAACGATATAGGCATCATTATCGGTGCCAGATTGGCCGATTTCGGCGTTGTTCGACTGACCGTACTGGTCGACATTGGCGTAATTGCCACTGCCTTTTTGCTCAATTTCAACGTCGTTGAATTCACCAGTCTGGAGAATATCTGCGACGGCCAAATCGCCTTGGGTAACGAGCAACTCGTTGCCCGTTCCGATCTGGTCGGCATTGACGATACCAGTATCTTTCTGGCTGACGGTGGCGACGTTGTCGTTACCGTTCTGAGATACGTCTGACAGGTTGTTATTACCGTACTGTCCGACATTGGCCTTGTTGTCGTTACCGGCTTGGGTGATATATGACCAATTTCCATTGCCACCTTGCTTCAGGGTGGCATCGTTGCTCAAGCCGTTCTGAGTCACCAAGGAGTAGTGGCCGCCGCCGCCACCGTGAGTAACCTCGGCGTTGTTGGCTTCGCCCGTTTGGAAAACGAGCGACGCGTTGTTAGCCGCAACCTGTTTGATCTCGGCGTTGTTCGCGATGCCAGATTGAGCGACCGTGGAGTCCGAGTTCACGCTGTTTTGTGAAACAGCAGCCGTGTTCAAATTGCCCGACTGGTAGACACCGGAACGGTTGTCGGAGCCAGCTTGATAGGTAGTACCGATGTTGCCTTCACCGTCCTGGAAGACCAGAGCGAGCTGGGCGCCGCCCTCCTGAGTCACGGTAGCTTGTTGATTGTTGCCATCCTGGTCTACGTAGGCTTCGCTGGACGCGGCCATGGCATTGGCAGCAGCGGCAGAGATAAGAAGGGCGAGCAGGGTCTTTTTATTGAACATGGTGTAGCTCCATTTGGGATAGTGGTTCACATCCTGTTCCCACAACCAATCCGCCGAGGATTGGGGAATACAGACCTGTTGCGGCGCGGCATGCGCAACATAGCCTGCGGCTTCTCCGCCAACCATAAACCGAACGGTTGAATCTAACTGCCTCGCGCCAGCTATCGAATTGCTAGGTGAAGTTGGGGGCGAGGGTGGCGAAGCTGCAGGCGGCGCTTGCCAGGGCGCCGGTGAGCTCCCATCAGCAGAGGCAGATCGAACCCGTCTAGCAACACAGCCGCCCCGTTCGCCCAGTTATGAGCAGAAGCCAGCGCCAATCTCAGGCGTCGGGAGCGCTGTTCGGCGTAATGAAGGCGCGCCGGCGGGATACGAGCTTGAGTGCCGTGTCCACGAAGGGCATCACGATCAGGCTGTAGAGCGTCAGGTAGCGATGCGAGTCGCGTTCGGCAGTGCCGAATTCGATGCGTTCCGGCACCAGGCTGGTGACGTAGAGGGTGCCGAACATCCAGTCCCACAGTGACAGGTTGGTGCTGAAGTTCTTGTGAAAATGCCGCGGGCCATCGCTGTGGTGAATCTGATGCTGGGCTGGGCTGTTGAAGATGTGTTCGAGGCGCGGCCCGAATGATAGCCATACATGGCTATGCCGCAGGTTCGAGGCCAGGCCGTTGAAGATGAATACCAGATAGGTCACGCCGAACAGGGTGTAGCGGCTGATCTCCCCGCCGCAGACATACCAGAACGCACCGGCATAGGCGCCGAGGAAAACCAGATCGACGAGCCTGCCGACTACTTTTTCCAGAAAATGGACGCGGCTCGCCGTCAGCGGAACCATCACCGGCGCCGAGTGATGGACCTTGTGAAACTCCCACAGCCAACTGCAGTGAAAGGCGCGATGAACCCAGTAGTGGGTGAAGTCGCTGATCAGGAATACGCCGAGCCCATACAGCAGCGCCAGCGACAGGTTGTGCCCGACCCGTGGCCGCTCGCCCCACAGGTTGGTGAAGAAGCTGATGTAGTCGCCCGAGCGGAGGATGTAGGGGTCAACCAGGCCTACGATGGGGACCACCAGTAACACCTTTATGACGCCGCGCACAAAGTAGTAGCGGTAATCGAGCAGGGCCGAACGGTGCAGGTGCACCCTATTCCCACCGATGAACTGCCAGAACGAGGGTGCGTCAGTCAGGCCGCGGCTCGATCGGAAGCGAAACAGGCCATAAGCGGTGGCGTAGGAGATGGCAAGAAACAGCACGCCGAGACGGCCATTCAGATCGAAAACACTGAGAAACTGCTCGATCAGCGGTTCGGCAAGGTAATGATGGAGGGATTCAAGAACGCCCATGGTCTGGCCGCCTCAAAAAATGAGTCGCGGATTATAGGGCCATGCGAAACGGCTCGTATATGCGAATCTTTATCAGCCGCAAGAACGGATAACTTGGCCTTCGAGGCGCTCGTGGGGAGAGATCTGACGGCGTGACATGCGCCGGCCAATACGGCCGCTTACGGATCGGCTGCCACGCCGCAGGGCAAGCAATAGCAGCCCCTGAAGTCGCGAACTGCAGTGTGCCGGGGCGCTTCTGGGCAGGTGCTTGGCGAACAAAGCAGCCATCATTGCCGCAGCGTCCGGACGCGGCTTAGAGGGAGGCCGCGCCAGGGCAACGACAGGCGCTGGGCAGCGGTAACCGGAGGAGCCACGATTGAACGATTCAACGCGCGGCCTGCTTCTGGTGAGCAGCGGCATCGTCGTACTCAGCTTCGATGGCCTGTTGGTGCGCCTGGCACAGGCCGATGGCTGGAGCATCGTGTTCTGGCGGGGCCTGTTGATGTTTCTGGCGCTGGGTGCGTTCTCGCTGTCGACCAAAAGCCGGGCGAGTCTTAAGGCTCAACCGCTGATCAGCGCCGCCTCGGCCTTGCTGTTGGCCTTTACTTCGATCTTTTTCGTGCTCGCGGTCATCCATACCACGGTGGCCAACGTGGTGGTCGTGCTCAGCACAGCGCCCCTGTTCGCCGCCCTGTTTACACGCTTTATCCTGGGCGAGTCGGTGGCGTTGCACACCTGGCTGGCCATCGGCGTGGCGGCGCTGGGGATCATGATTGTATTTGCCGGAGCCTTCACCCCCACCGATCTGGCCGGAAACGGTTATGCACTGTTGTCCTCGGCAGCAGTGGGCGCCAATCTCACCCTGCTGCGCCGCAACCCTGCCATCGAACGGATGCCCCTCATCGCGCTCGGCGGCCTGGCGGCTGCGGTGATCGCCTGGCCCAAGGCCGAGCCGTTGGGCCTGGGTACGACGAGCTATTGGGCGCTGGCAATCATGGGCCTGATCCAGATGCCGCTGGCCACGCTGCTGATCAATAACGCGACCCGCTATCTGCCGTCTGCCGAAGTCGCGCTCTTCTATCTATTGGAAAGCCTGCTGGGGTCGCTGTGGGCCTGGTATTTCCTGAACGAGACACCCGCAACCTCGACGCTTTATGGCGGCGCGCTGGTCATCGCGACACTGGTGGTTCACGCCGGACTGAGCCTGCGTCGGCGCCCCGCATCGCCCGGACCGTCCCGCCCCGGCGCGAAGCCTTGCCTGGTAGCGGACAAGTGACCGGCAAGGGAGACGCCATAAGCGCCGGGTGCCGCCTTTAAGTCGCTGCGGGACCGCGACCACTCCGGCCGCAGATCGGCCGCCGATAAGCGCCGAAGCGCGGAAGACTGAGCAGCGATAGCGGATCAAGACTTCACAGACCGATACGGCCCCTGGAGAAACTGCCGATGGCGCTTGGCTGAGCGCCCGTGAGGTGACGTGCATCGAAACACCCGGTGTCCCTGTATGCCGCGTCCTGGCGCAATAAGCGCATCGGACGGAAAAGTGCGGGGTCACCTCAAGGCTTGACAGACCCGTGCCGATAACGTCTTGCCGGCCGCGACTCGCCAGCGATCGATTCGACGAGGAATCGGGCGTGCGCGGCCGCGAAGCGCACTGGATTGCGCGAGGGTTCCCCGAGGGACGAAGCGCAGGTCGGCGTGGACGTCTTGATGAACTGGCCAGAGGCCGTTTAACGATGAAAATAAAACACAAACTGCTAGCAAGCTTTCTGGTCGCGACGCTCGTTCCGGTCCTTGTCGTCGCCCTGTTCACCATCCGCAACGTAACCGAGGAGGCCAAGGTCCAGTTTCAGGAAAGCAGCAGCCTGGACGTCCAGCTGGTGAACAATACCTTCGTGACCCTGTTCGATTCGGTCAGCCATACCGTGTCGGCCATGGCCGACTTTGCCGCCGTCCGGGACACCGAGGCTGGCGAGCTGACCACCTACTTCGGGTCACCCAGCAAACCCGGCGCCACCGCCACGGCCAATGGGGGTCGCGAAAAACAGATCTTCGATTACTTCTCCGGTATCGGTAACAACAACCCGAACTTCGGCTACGTCTACATGGGCGACGCCCAGGGTGGCTACGTAGAGTGGCCGGGCACCGCAGACTACGGCGACTGGGACCCACGCGGACGTCCCTGGTTTACCCTGGGCAAGGACGCCAATTTCCAGCTGACGCGCCTGGATGGCTATTACTGGGGACCGGACGACGCCGTCTACGTGTCGGTGATTAAAGCGTTCAAGGACCAGACTGGTAACTTCGCTGGGGTCGTGGCGACGGACGTGTCGCTCAAGGCACTGACCGACATGATCCAGAAAATCCGCTTCGGCGAGACCGGTTTCTTCATGCTTGTCGAGAACAGCGGAACCTTGCTGGTCGACGGCCACCAACCCGAGAACAACTTCAAGAAGCTCAGCGAGCTGCCAGGCGATTACGTCGCGAACATCGCGAACACAGAGAACGGCCTGATCGAGGTAAACATCGATGGCGTCGACTATCTGGCCAACGTCTTCACCTCGCCGACCCTGGGCTGGAAATTCATCGGCTTCATGCAGGTCGACGAAATCCTGGCCGGCGCGCGCAGGCTGGCGTGGCTGACGCTGGTGGCGTGCGCCGTGCTGGTGGTGCTGTTCGGTATCGCCGGGGTCATATTTGCCAACCGCATCGTCACTCCGATCAATCTGGTCAAGGACGGGCTGCGCACGATTGCCCAGGGCGAGGGTGATCTGACCCACCGCCTCCCCGTGCTGGCGCGGGACGAAACCGGGGAACTGGCCAAGTGGTTCAACCAGTTCATCGAGTCGACGCAGTCGATGATCACCGTCATCAAGGACAACGCGGTGAGCATCGACAGCGTTTCAAGCCAGACCAACGAGCGCACCACTGCCATGTCGGACAGCTTGCAGCGCCAGTCGAGCGCGGTGGAGCAGATCGTCACCGCCGTCACCGAGATGGCCTCGGCGGCCAACGAGGTGGCGCATAACTGTGTCAAGACGGCGGAAGTCTCCGCGCAGGGTCTGGACGCGACGCGCAATGGCAAGGAGGTGATCGCTCGCAGTACCGTAGGGGTGAACGATCTTGGCGCCAGCATTCAGAGTTCGAGCAAGGTGATTCGAGAGCTCGAGCGCGAAACGGTGAGCATCAACACCATCCTATCGAGCATCCAGCAGATCGCCGAACAGACCAACCTGCTGGCGCTCAACGCGGCCATCGAAGCGGCACGTGCCGGCGAACAGGGACGCGGCTTCGCCGTGGTGGCCGACGAGGTGCGTAATCTGGCCAGGCGCACTCAGGATTCAACCGGCGAAATCAACAAGATCCTCAACCTGCTGGTCAGCCGCATCAGCGAGGTGACCGCGAGCATGGATCGCAGCCTGACCGAATCGAGCAAAGCCATCGAGCTATCCGGTGAGGTCATGGGAGCGTTCGAAGAGATCGAGAATGCAGTCGAGATGATCCGTGACATGACCACGCAGGTCGCCACTGCCACCGAGGAACAGCATCTGGTCACCGAGGACATCAACCGGAACGTGGTGGCCATCAGCGACGCGGTTGCCCAAGTGTCGAGCCAGGCCTCGGAGGTCGAAAGCTACTCCCAGCAGCAGCGGCAACTCAGCAGCGCACTCCGGCAGTTGGTCGGACGCTTCCGCACGCAGTAACGCTTGAAGCGGCCAGCCCTTCGGGGCTGCCCCGCTCGGCTGTGACAGGGTTACGCGTTGGCAGAAGACGACCGCGTGCCCAACGACGCTCCTTGCGCTGATGGGCATCCCGGCGTCGACCCCAGACAACCGGCAAAGGCAGCGGCGCCCTATGGTAAGCGCCCGATCACGTCTTACCCGGAGCGCCCCATGGCCAACCCACCGATCACCGTACTGCGCGATACCCAGCCCATGCCTGTCGTCGATGCCTGCAAGTGGGAGCGAATCGAAGGCGAGCCGCACACCGTCAACCTCAACGCCTACACCTCCGATGACGGCAGCAAGATCATGGGGACATGGATCTGCACGCCCGGCAAATGGCGCGTGGAATACGTCAAATGGGAGTACTGCCACTTCCAGGAAGGCTACTGCATCATTACACCCGACGGCATGGCGCCCATCCACCTCAAGGCCGGGGACATCTTCGTGGTGGAACCCGGCATGACCGGCACCTGGGAAGTCGTCGAGACCGTCCGCAAGTACTTCGTGTTTGCCTGAATGACCGTGCGCAGGACGCGCATCGGCTTGGTGCTACGGCAGCGTCGGCCGAACAGCTGAGCTGTCCGCCAGCTGCGCGATGGGCGGGCCAGGACTGGACCGCCGGAAGGATCAAAAGAAGCCGCTCGCCGCGGGCAACCGCTATGGCCGCCCGCTCTGCGTCGAGGTGCATGACAGCGTCGGCGGCGCCTCGAAGGCGCCGCCTTATTGCCTTACGCTGAGAGCTTCTGGCTGAAATTATCGGCAGGTTTGCCGATGTCGAGCCGGTCCGCGTTCATCACCTTGTCCCAGGCTTTGACGAAGTCCTGCACGAACTTCTCGTTGCCGTCCGCCATGCCGTAAACCTCGGCCTGCGCACGCAGCTCCGATTGCGCGCCGAAGATCAGGTCCACGCGGGTGGCGGTCCAGGTGGGCTGACGGGTTTTGCGGTCGAGCCCCTGATAGCGGTTCTTGTGCTCGGTTGCGACCCACTCGTTCTGCATGCCCAGCAGATTGACGAAGAAGTCATTGGACAGTGTCCCCACGCGGTTGGTGAAGACGCCCTCCTGGCCGCCGTCCGCATTGGTGCCCAGTACCCGCATGCCGCCCACCAGCGCAGTCATTTCCGGCGCGCTGAGGCGAAGCAGGTGCGCCTTGTCGACCAGCGCTTCCTCGGGCGCCATGAAGTGCGACTCGTGGTAGTAGTTGCGGAAGCCATCGGCGACCGGGCGTAGCGCTTCGAAGGATTGCGCATCGGTCCACTCTTCCGAGGCATCCATCCGACCCGGTGTAAACGGCACGGTGACGTTCACACCGCCATCCTGAGCCGCTTTTTCGATCGCGGCGCAGCCGGCCAGCACGATCAAGTCGGCCATGGAGACCTTCTTGCCACCGGTTGCCGACGCGTTGAACTCGGTCTGGACCTCGGTCAGTTTTTCCAGCACACGTGCCAGCAGCGCCGGGTTGTTGGTTTCCCAATCCTTCTGCGGTGCGAAGCGGATACGCGCGCCATTGGCGCCGCCGCGCTTGTCCGAGCCGCGATAGGTTGATGCCGAAGCCCAGGCCACCGACACCAACTCGGACACGGAAAAGCCCAATCCCAGAATCTTCTGCTTCAGCGCAGCGATATCGGCATCATCGATCAGAGGATGGTCACACTCGGGAATCGGGTCCTGCCAGATCTGCGTTTCCTGCGGCACCAGCGGGCCGAGGTAGCGGCCAATGGGCCCCATGTCGCGGTGGGTCAGCTTGAACCAGGCCTTAGCGAACGCATCGGCGAATTCCTCCGGGTTCTCCAGGAAGTGCCGCGAGATCGGTTCGTAGATTGGATCGAAGCGCAGTGCCAGGTCGGAGGTGAGCATGGTCGGCTTGCGCTTCTTGTTCGAGTCGAACGGGTCCGGCATGACCTCCGGTGCGTCCTTCGCGACCCACTGGTGCGCGCCGGCCGGGCTCTTGGTCAGCTCCCATTCGAAGTTGAACAGGTTTTCGAAGAAGTAGTTGGACCACTGGGTCGGCGTCTGGCTCCAAATGACTTCGAGGCCGGAGGTGATGGCGTCTGCGCCCGCTCCGGTCTGGAACCGACTGCGCCAGCCCAGGCCCTGATCTTCGATCACAGCGCCTTCCGGGTCCGGGCCCAGCAAGGAGGGGTCGCCAGCACCGTGGGTCTTGCCGAAGGTGTGACCACCAGCGATCAGCGCGACGGTTTCGTAATCGTCCATCGCCATGCGGGCGAAGGTTTCACGAATGTCGATCGCCGAGGCTTTCGGGTCCGGGTTGCCATTCGGGCCTTCCGGGTTCACGTAGATCAAACCCATCTGTACCGCGCCGAGACCCGGGTGCAACTGGCGTTCGCCGCTGTAGCGCTCGTCGCCCAGCCAGGTGCCTTCCGGCCCCCAGAAGAGTTCTTCCGGCTCCCAGGTGTCGGCACGGCCGCCAGCGAAGCCAAAGGTTTTGAAGCCCATGGATTCCAGCGCCACGTTACCGGTGAGCACGTAGAGGTCGGCCCAGGAGAGGTTGCGCCCGTACTTCTGCTTGATCGGCCACAGCAGGCGCCGGGCCTTGTCCAGCGAGGCGTTGTCCGGCCAGCTGTTGAGCGGGGCGAAGCGCTGCTGACCGCCGCCGGCGCCGCCGCGACCATCGGTGATGCGGTAGGTCCCGGCACTGTGCCAGGCAAGCCGGATGAACAGGCCGCCGTAGTGGCCGAAATCGGCCGGCCACCAGTCCTGAGAGTCAGTCATCAGGGCATGCAGGTCAGCGATCACCGCGTCAAGGTCGAGGGATTTGAACGCGGCCGCGTAGTCGAAATCGCCGCCATAAGGATTGGAGCGCGGCGAGTGCTGGTTGAGTGAATTGAGGCTCAGTGCCTCGGGCCACCAGTCTTTATTACTCGGGCGTTTGCGTGGCGCACCCGCGCCGTGGCCGAACGGGCAGCCGCCACCAGTGTTTTCTCCAGTTTCAGCATTCATATTCTGCTCCTTAGGGTTGTCGTTGACGCGTTCGAGCGCCGCTGAACAGAACTTAGCAAACAGTCCCAGACAGCCTGAACGACATAATTAACGGATGTTTGTCGCCATAATCTTTAAAACGCTCTAAAAATGCTGCCATCAAGCGGCTTTATAGCGCGCCGCGGCATGCAAAGCGGTGAACAGCATATTTGCCTATCGCCACGATAGGTTTGCCCTCTATGTCACTGCGGGTAAGTGGGAATCCTTCTTCTGCGTCGTCGTTCACGTGTGACGCCCGGTACAATTCGGCGTTCCACCCCGTCCGGAGCCAAGCCCATGTTCACCCTCGCCCACCTGGATACCCCACCGCCGGAATCGATGGAGAGCCAGCTGCTGCAGATGGTGGTGGACTATCTCAGCGACATAAGCCCGGTTTCGCTTCCATCCAGCAACCCGCTGTATCAGCTGTATCAATACGTGGTGGGCTTCGAGGTGCATCGCTATCTGGACAGCATGGACGGCGCGCAGAACGGCAAGCCAGAACTGATCATGGCGCTGGACGCCGAAGACCCGGCGCGTCTGCTCGGCTTTGCGCTCTATCTGCCTTACGTGGACGACCCAGAGGCCAGTGCGTTGCTCTATCTGGCGGTGCAATCCAGCCATCGCCGACAGGGCATCGGGCGGGCCATGGTCGAGGCGATGCTGGCGCGCTATCCGCATGCAGAAGTGGCGTGCGTGGCGAGCAAGGTGCCGTACTTTCAATCGCTGGGCTTTCAGCCGTTGGCGGCCCGTGGCCCTCAGGTCGTCATGAACACCCGGAGCCAGGCGTCCAGCGGTCTGGTGGCGGTGCAGGATCTGGTGCCCATTTTCCAGTCAGAGGAAGTTCGCCAGATTCATAACTATCTGGTCAAACAACACGGCGCCGAAGCCATGAGCGACGCGGAAAAAAGCCGCGATCAATTACTCGATGAGCTGGCTCAACAGGCGATTCATCTGACGCAGACGTCCTCGACGGCCAATCGGTTGCATTGATTTGACTGTGCGTGCAAACCCATTTGCCGTACGGCTGTTTACTTTCCATCCGATGCACCTGACAGATGCTTTTTAGAGACGGAAATTAATTCGGCCGCGGTCTCTGTGCATCCCTCGCTGACTGGTTCACCGCCTATCCGGTCCCTCTGGAAAAACGTGATCCACAGCACCAAATCGATTTGCAAGCCTTGTCCGTATAAGTTCCAAGGTTAATGTGCGCGTGCTGGCAATTTAATAGCTAACCAGCTTCCGCCTTACACTCAGGAACGAGTACATATGTTCAAGCACTTCATGATGAGCGCCGCAGCGCTGAGCTTCGCCGTACTGACCGGCTGCGCGTCGGTACCGATGGAATCTCCCGAGAAGGACCAGGCGTTCAAATCCTTCCCGGCACCACCGAAAGATCAGGCCGGTCTGTATATATTCCGCGACTCAATGCTCGGAGCCGCGCTCAAGAAGTCAGTGAAGATAGACGGAGAAGTCATCGGCGAAACCGCAGCAAACACTTACTTCTACCGCCTCGTCTCGCCGGGCCCGCATACGCTTGCCACCGAATCGGAATTCAGTGACAACCTGCTGGAGCTGAACGCGCAAGGCGGCAAGAACCACTATGTTCGCCAGTCAATCAAAATGGGAGTGTTCGTCGGCGGTGCCAAGCTGACCGAAGTAGCTGAAAGCGAAGGCCAGAAGGCCGTGGCGAATACCGAACTCGCTCGCTGACAGCCCCTATGAACGGTACGCAGGTGATTCAGTTTTCGACTTAGACAATCGATGAAAGCAGATGTAAAGGCCCCGCAAATGCGGGGCTTTTTATTGTTGATATACAAGCATCGCGCGTTCCGAAAACTAGATAAACAGCTCCATCGTTGCAAAGCCTAACTTGGATGCTAAACGGTAAACCTCACGTCAATGCCAGCCCGTTACGTCTTCACACAGGCGAAGATCGCGTTGCCGGACGTCCCGTTCCAGGGAAGGATCTTTTCGTAATCGTGCTCCAGCACATGCACGTCGAAGTACGGCTGCAACAGCTCGCTCAGCTCGGCGAAACTCACCGCCACCATGCGATGCTCGTCGTGCCATGTCTGACTTTGCCCTGCTGTCGTTCTTTCGATCCGCAGTTTCAACAGCTGTTGCTCGCCCGCCCCAGCGTAGTGCCAACCCGAGCTGAAGCTGAACAACCCATCGGGATGGTTCGCGTCGTGCGCTACGAATGACGCGTTGTCGATGGTGTGTTTGTCGACGGCGTTGAAGCAAAACAGCCCACCGGTTGCCAATGCGCCATGCACGCTGGCGATGCAGGCCTGCAATCGTGCGATTTCGGCACTGTAGTGAATTGAATACAGGAAACAGGTGATCAGATCGACCGGCTGGCTTACTGCGAAGCCACACATGTCCTGCCGGGAGAAGCGAGCGTCCGGGCAGCGAAGAGCCGCCCTGTCCAGCATGGGCTGATTGATATCGAGTCCACTGCTCTGATACCCAGCATCAAGAAAGTGCCGTACATGCGGACCTGTGCCACAGGCGAGATCCAGGTGTCGGTCGCCGCCGTTACCGAACAGCTTCTGCAGACGATGAACACAGTGGCTTTGCGCGCGGTAGTCGATATCGGCGCACATGAGGTCGTAGTAACCCGACAGGTCGGTATAGATGGCGGTGCCGGGCATGATGGCCTGAGGTGCGAGGGCTGGATGGGGCGCGCATATTATCCCGGCCGACTGGAAATCGCCTGGCAATTACGCATGAGCTGGCACGGCGGCCCCGCCCTCCCGACGGCCAGCGCGTCCCGTTTGATTCCCCTTCAGTAAGTTTGCACGGGCCGATGATCGATAGCGTTCAGACCGGGGCGACCGGCCCCGCCAGCCTGTCCAGGCACAGCTGTTCCATGCAGCGTGCCCAGGCTTGGGCTCGATCCGCTTCGAGCTGCACCAGCATGGCGTAGCGGCGTCCGCCCCATACAGAAAGATGCAGCGTTTCCAGGGTTGCCGCAGACGGACGCGCCGGCAGGTCGGTCGCCGCGTCGATGACGCGCTGCCAGGCGCCCAACAGGTCCTCATAGACCCGGCGCTGGTGCTTGGGCTCAGCCACTAGCGTTTCCAATTCGAGCATGTCCGGATGAAACCAGGGCAGCTGCGGCTCAACTCCGGCAAGGGCGCGCACCAGTCGCCGGATGCGCTCGGGCCAGGCAAGCGCGGTCGGCGCTACGGCTTGCGCATCGATGGTTTCCAGCAGCTGCTCGACGCAGTAGCGCACGTAACCCGAGTGCAGCGCGTGTTTGCTGGGGAAATAGTCGTACAGGGTGCCGATGGCCACACCGGCTTCCAGGGCGACCGCCCGGGTCGTCAATCGAGACCAGCCGTCGCGCTGCCATATCCGAACATAGCTGTCGAAAATCGCCTGAACGGTGACCTTGGCGCGCTGCTGAGTGGGCCGTTTGAGCGGCTTGGCGCTCGGCAATCGTGTGTTCATGAAATCCGAACCCGGCGGAGAAACGAAAGGGCTACAGTCAATGCCGTCCATTTACGAACCCAAGGTGCCATCGATGAGCGTCATCCGCCAGTTGCAGAACAACAAGAAAAACATGGAGCAGACTCGCCTTCAGACCCTGGCGATGCCTGAGCTGAAACCCGGCGAAGCCCTGCTGCGCATCAGCCGACTGGCGCTGACGACGAACAATGTCACTTACGCTGCATTCGGCGAAACCCCTCACCTGCGCTACTGGGACTTCTTCCCGACGGGCGATGCCGAGTGGTTTCACATGCCTGCCTGGGGGTTCGCCGAGGTCGTGGAGAGCACCGTCGATGGCCTGGCGAAGGGCGAGCGATTCTATGGCTTCTGGCCAATCGCCAGCCATCTGGTCATGCAACCGGTGCGGGTCTCCGAGCGCGGATTCTACGACGGTGCCGAGCATCGACTTGAACTCACGTCAGCCTACAACCAGTACCAGCGCATCAGCAGCGATGACGCCTATCGCGCCGAGAGCGAGAACTACCAGATGTTGTTGCGCCCGCTGTTCATCACCTCGTTCATGCTGGCCGACTTTCTCGATGACAACGCCTTCTTCGGTGCGCGCCAGATCCTGGTCTCCAGTGCCTCAAGCAAGACGGCGTACGGGACTGCGTTCTGCCTGCAGGACAATCCAGCTGTGCAGCTGATCGGCCTCACCTCCCCGGGCAACATCGATTTCGTACAACGCCTGGGTTGCTACCGCCAGACGCTCGGCTACGACCAGCTCGCATCGCTGGACCCAAGCGTGCCCACGCTGTACGTGGACTTCTCGGGTAGCGCCAGCCTTCGCCAGCAAATCCATGGACATTTCAAAGACGCTCTGGTGTACGACTGCTACGCCGGGTCTGCCCAAAGCCATGAATACAGCAAACGTGACCAGACGTTGGCCGGACCGCAACCACAGCCCTATTTCGCGCCTTACCAGATCAAGAAACGCAACGCCGACTGGGGGCCAGCCGAGGTGACACGCCGCTTCAACGAAGCGCAGCTGGCCTTTATCGCTCGGGTGAGCGATGCGCAGCAGCCCTGGATGCAGGTGAACGAGCACGCCGGCCTTGAAGCGGCACAAACGCTGGCCGAGTCCTTGATCAAAGGCGATGTCAATCCATTGGAAGGGCACGCCGTGGTCCTCGACTGATCCTCTAACACTGCCGTTTTATGGTGTGCCAGCCGAACCTATTGAGCGTGAGGCTGGCGCCTATTGCGCCCGTCGCTAGCCTGACTATCAGACTGACTCTGAGGAGCGATGATGACTGGCGACGAGATCACCGATTGCTACCAAGGCTACATCGCCTGTTTGAACAGCAAGAACTGGCCGGAGCTGGGACACTTCGTCCATGACGAGGTGCACTACAACGGCAAGTTCGTGGGGCTGGACGGCTATCGCCGGATGCTTGAAGAGGACTTTCGGGCGATTTCCGATTTGCAGTTCACGATTGGCCTGCTCATCGCCGAACCGCCCCACGTGGCGGCGCAGCTGCTGTTCGACTGCACGCCCATAGCGGACTTGTTCGGCTTTGCAGTAAACGGAAAACGGGTGGCCTTCACCGAAAACGTGTTCTACGCGTTCAGCGAGGGAAAGATCCGGAACGTTTGGTCCGTGATCGACAAGGCCACTGTTGGCGACCAACTCTGATCGAGTGGGCCGTCAGAATGCGCTGCGCCTGACCGACTGGTACGGTGCTGGCGAATCCCGGCGCACCTGATCGTCAAACGCACCGGGAGCAGGATTCAAAGCCGGTTGTCGTGCAGCCCGGCGTAGAGTCGGGTCATTTCGTTGAGCTGACGGAACATCGATTCGGCATTCACCGCCACGATGGTGGGCACGAACTGCTTGGAGGTGAACGCCTTGCTCGCGAACTTCCAGCGGGCGTCGGTCTTGCGCAGGGCTTCGGCGATTTCCGCGTTGGGCGCATCGGCTGTCTGCAGCTCAGCCATGATGACGCCGAACTCTTCAACCGAAGCTGCAAACTCCTTTTCAAGATCCGTATCCTGCACGCCCCAGGCACGGGCCATGTAGAACATGGCGGTGCGCTGGGTCAGCACACGGTTCCAGCCACTGCGGTTGATCGAATGCGACGCGGCATCGCCATTGTGTTGCTCGAACAGATCGGTGACTTGCTGGGTCTGGCGAACCAGCTCTTCGGCCTTCGCCAGTACGAGCGGAGCCTGGGCCTTGTCCGGCGTACTGGCCGCCAGAGCGCGGTAATCGACCCAGGTGCGCTCCACGTCGTTCAACGCAACGCGAATGGCGTCACTCGGCGCAGCCGCCTTGAGCTGGGCATGGTGATCTTCGAACAAGGCCAGGCTTGCGGCACGTTGTTTGGTGGCTTCGTCCACTTTCACGCCGGCGCCGATCATGAGGTAATCCTTGGCGACGATCTGCCCCAGGCTGCGCTGCAGGCCGGCCATGTTCATGATTTCCAAAGGCGCCATATCCGCCCAGCAGGTCGCACTCAGCAGGCTGCAACCCAATAGCAGCGCGCGCAGAGATTTCTTGATCAACACGGTAAATCCTTTCTGGTTTTGAAGATGAGCGCAGGCCGCGTCTGCGACCAGCGTCTGAGCCCGCCGCAAACAATCGCGTTGATGCGCCGCTCAGCCCGGCATTGGATTCGCCCAACCTTTCTCGAACCTTGCAGAGGCCGGAAGCTACAGCGCTGCGTGCTGGAAGTGTGAAGCGATGCACCATAAAACAGCGGTGTCGGGGCGCCCGTAGAAAGACGAACGCTGGCAGCAACGCATCGGCTGTAAGGCTTCAGCCCCGCCTGCGCGACGTGCTTCTCGGCTGCAGCTGATCCAGCGCGCTGGAGTTTTGCCTCGCCCAGTCGTAGATCATTTCGATAGGTTGGACCATCAGCTTGCCGAGCGGTGAGAGCGCGTAGCTCACCGCTGGCGGGACGGAGTCGAGCGTGTGGCGTTCGATCAAGCCGCTGGCCTCCAGCTCTCGCAGCGTTTGCACCAGCATCTTTTTGGAGATTCCCGGCAAGCTGCGATGCAGCGCACCGCTACGCGCCACGCCGTCGTGGCGCGCGTGCAGGGTGTGCAGAATCATGCTGGTCCACTTGGTCGAGAAGATCTCGAGCACGCGTCTTGGGGCGCAATCTTCACGCCATTGTTCTTCGTCAGAGCCGGGTTGCATGGGGGCTGGTTACCATTTGGTGCCGACTTGGATCGGCATTTTCGAGTGAGTAAGGTGCAGGCCTGTTTCGCTTTGTGGGGTTTTGAACATGACAAATCAAGCACTGGTGGTCGGCTCGAGTGGGATCGTTGGCAGCGCGGTGTCTCGCCTGTTGGCCAAGGAAGGCTGGTCCGTTGCCGGCCTCGCCCGTCGCCCGAGTCAGGAATCCGGGGTTACTCCGATCAGCGCGGATCTGCTGGACCCGACGGCCCTGTCTTCGGCGCTGGCCGACGTTTCGCCCACTCACCTCTTTCTGACCACCTGGGCGCGCCAAGCCAGTGAAGCGGAGAACATCCGCGTCAATGCAATGATGATTCGCAATGTGCTCGAAGCCGTTCGAGCTTCAGGCTCTGTTCGCCATGTGGCGCTGGTTACCGGGCTTAAACATTACCTCGGCCCATTCGAAGCCTACGGCAAGGGCACGCTGCCACAAACGCCGTTTCGTGAGGAACAAGGGCGACTCGACGTCGAGAACTTCTACTATGCCCAGGAAGACGAGGTATTTGCGGCGGCCGAACGCGATGGCTTCACTTGGAGCGTTCACCGCCCCCACACCGTCACCGGAATTGCAGTCGGCAACGCGATGAACATGGCAACGACGCTGGCCGTGTACGCCTCGATCTGCCGTCAGACCGGTCGGCCCTTCCGCTTTCCGGGCTCGGAAGTGCAGTGGAACAGCCTGACCGATATGACCGATGCGGGCCAGCTGGCCCGGCACCTGCACTGGGCGTCGACCACACCGGCCGCCGCCAACCAGGCCTTCAACATCGTCAACGGTGACGTCTTCCGCTGGAAGTGGATGTGGGCGCGAATTGCCGAGTGGTTCGGCATCGACGCGGCCCCCTTCGATGGCCAGCCCGCTCCGCTGGAACAACAGATGGCAAACGATGCCGAGGTCTGGGCAAAGATGGCCAAGCAGTTCGGTTTGGCTGAAGCGGATATCGGCAAGCTCACCTCGCCATGGCACACCGATGCAGACCTGGGTCGGCCTATCGAGGTGGTGACAGACATGTCGAAGAGCCGAAAGCTCGGGTTTCTGGACTATCAGGCAAGTGACGACGCGTTCTTCGACGTGTTCACCAAGCTGCGCGCCAGCAAACTCATCCCCTGATCGGAGCCGGGTATTCCGGGCCCACCGACGATTGGGCTGTCCCGTATACTCGCGCGTTTTCCGCGCGAGTCTTTTCCAGTGAGCAACAAACGATACGCCTGCATCGGCCTGAGCAACCCGAAATCGCCATCCAACGTTGGCGCGATCATGCGAGCGGCCGGTTGCTATGGTGCGGCTTCGGTGTTCTACACCGGGACTCGCTATGACCGCGCCAGGGATTTCGTCACCGACACCAAGAAAGTCCATCAGGACATCCCACTGATAAACATCGATGACCTGCGCAAGATCCTGCCACTCGGCTGCGTGCCGGTCGCTGTGGAGTTAGTCGAGGGTGCTCGCGCCCTCCCCGAGTACACCCATCCGGATCGCGCGCTGTACATCTTCGGTGCAGAGGATGGGTCGCTCAGCAAGGAGATCCGCGACTGGTGCGAAGACGTCGTTTACATCCCCACCAACGGCTGCATGAACCTCGCGGCAACGGTCAACGTGGTGCTCTACGACCGCCTGGCCAAGGGCAACAACACCCGCTCGGGCCCTGGATTTGGAGCAGCGCGTAAACCGTGCTGAACTGCACACCTTCATCATCTGGGCGACTCGCTGCACGGATGTAAGCGCTTGAAAGAACGACAATGTGCATGCGGCTTACAGCGCAGATGAGCATCAAGGTGTCGACTCCAGACAATTGGCCAGCGTAGCCCGCTAGTAACGTGAGCGGCCCATACCCTCACCCGAAGCACCCATGGCCAACGCACCAATCACCGTACTCCGCGACACTCAGCCGATGCCTGTCGTCGACGCCTGCAAGTGGGAACGTATCGAAAGCGACCCGCATATTGTCAACGTCAACGCCTACACCTCCGATGATGGCAGCAAGATAATGGGCACCTGGATCTGCACGCCAGGTAAGTGGCGCGCGGAGTACGTCAAATGGGAGTACTGCCACTTCCAGGAAGGCTACCGCATCATCACCCCGGGCGGCATGGACCCATCCACCTCAAGGCTGACGATATCTTCGTGGTAGTGCCTGGCATGACAGGCACCTGGGAAGTCGTGGAAACCGTACGCAAGTACTTCGTGTTCGCCTGACGGCCCCGCCCCTCGACCCTTCCCACGCGCAGCGTGGGAATCTGGCTCTTCCATCCATCATTCGGGCGATTGATGGCCATATGGTCCCCCTATACAGTCGGCTCCGCCTGCCAAGGACAGAACGACGCTTATACAAGCTCGATGGCTGCGGGTTCTTTTTGAGGATTGAACATGTCTGTTGGGCTTAAGCAGGTGCAGAACGATGCAGGCAGCCAACCGGAGCGAACCGATTACCCAGTGCCAGCTGGAGTGCAGGGTTGGGGCGCACTCCTGGCAAACGCTCGGCGGGTCCCGCTGACGACGCTGGCATTGTTGCTGCTGTTAGCGGTGGCCGGCATGACAGCTGAGCTGTCCAGCAAGCAAGAACAGGCGGCGATAGCCAAACCCGCCGGGGCCATTCCCGTGCTGCTGATGATGACGGAGAGGCCGGTCGGTCGCGCCGCCCGTTGACGAACTAACCTGAGCACGCGGCTACGGCTGCATCAAGCCGGCTTCATCATTATCACGATGAAGCCCACCACGATGCCGGCAGCGGCAATTGCCCAGCCGATCCGATGCGCACGGTTCTTTTCTGCTTGCCGAACAGGGTCTACTGGCTTTTTCTTTCTCACGATCTACCTGCTTTTGAAAAAAACACGACTGCTGACTAGCAAGTTGCGCTACCGAGCTTAAGGCGCGTCTTTTTAGGCTGGGCCGATCGAATTGTCCAGTACGCTGCTTGGCGAAGGGCCCTCTGCAACCAATGGAACAGGTGCCGCCGGCTATCCGAGCGGACTCTCTCCAGCATTCGGCTCGTCTTTGGGCTCTACCGTTTCCTCCGGGTCGTTTTCGCCCGAATCAGGCGCGTCGCCATATTCGTCATAGTCCGGTGGGGTCAGGCCATCCTTGAGTGGGTCGTTAGGGTCTGTCATGTCAGTGGTCCTGATCTGTTACGTGAAAGATGAACAGCTCAGTTGTTCGAACGCTCCTCTCTACGAAATGTTCGCAGGCGACCGATCAGGATCCGAAAATACTCGCCATCGTTTAGGTCAGGCGTTGCGTTCGTGCGGCACCGGTTAGGGCGCACCGAAGAGTGCGACCCAGTAGATGCCCGCATCGCTCTGCGGATCTACCGCATAGGCCGCACCCAGCTCACTGAATTGCGGGTTCATCAGATTGGCGCAGTGTCCTGGGTTCGCCAGCCAGCCTTCAACGATCTCGCGGGGTCGATCCAGCGCGGCAGCGATGTTCTGGGCGACCGGCGCACCGGGATAACCGGCCAGCTCCGCCCTGTCGCCCGGCGTACGTCCATCCCGATCCAGGTGGCTGAAGAAGTTGCCGTTGGCCATGGCTCGGCTGTGGGCCTCGGAGAGGCCGGCAAGCGTTGTGTTCCAGTTAAGCGGAGCGGCTACAGCGAAGGGTTTGCCAGCACACTGGCGCGCGCTGGCACGCACGCGATTGATTTCGTCGAGTAGCGCCCGCCCTTCTGCCTGCGCGTCTTTCAAATGCCCGCCCAGCATCGGCCGCGCCAGTACGATGCGCCAGTCGCGCCCCTCGCGACTGACGCCGATGTCGGCGTACTGCGGATCGAGCACCACGCGACAGAAGCTTTCGCGCAGCGCCTGCATCGCGGCTTGTGCATCACGCGGCCCGGACAGGCTGACGGCCTGAACATTGGCCATCGGATAACCGTTGCGGGCCAATGAGCCCTGCAGATCACCGGCACCAGTGGCAGGCAAAACCAGGCGCGGGTCGGACGAAAGGGCCGTCAGCTCCTCACTCGCCCGGTCTTCGCAACGCTGCACTTCGCTGCGGTAGGCGTTGATCGTCTCGATCAATTGCGCCTCCTCCGCTGCGCTGGCCGCAATCGCCATAGCGCTGCCAGTGAGCGTTACCAAAAGCAGTGAGAGGGAAAGCAGGCGCATGAAGATCTCCAGATAGCACGGATGCGAACGCTGAAGATGCACCGGGCACGCCCCGGAAGTCGAGCCCATGTGGCGAACCAACCCTTGAACCAGGGACCATGCTTGCCGTTCCGCCCCTACTGCAATCTATAATCGTTCTTATTTGCACCGGAACCCTGCATGTCCTCCTGCGCAGCTCGTCAGATACTGGCGATCGAAGACGACCCGATCCTCGGCCCTCACCTGAAAACCTCTCTGGAACATCGTGGCTTTCACGTCACCCTCGCCGATGACGGCCCGACCGGCCTCGCATTGGCCAGCGAAGCGACGTATGACCTGATCCTGCTGGATGTGATGCTGCCTGAACTCAGCGGCATGGAGTTGCTGACCCGGTTGCGCGAGCAACGCCGCACACCTGTGCTGATGATGTCCGCGTTGGGCAACGAGGCGCACCGCATACAGGGCTTCGACAGCGGCGCCGACGACTACCTGCCCAAGCCCTTCAGCATCGAGGAGTTGCAGGTGCGCATCGCGGCGATCCTGCGGCGGGTGGCCTATGAGCGCAGCGTACCGGCAGCGCCGAATCAGGGTGCGGTGCGCTTCGATGACCAACGCAGCGACCTGCTGCACGAAGGCCGATGGGTCGGCCTGACGGCCACCGAATATCGACTGATGAAGGTCCTGCACGACGCCGCTGGCGAGGTGCTGAGCAAGCCGTTTCTCTACCAGCAGGCGTTGCGCCGCGGCTATTCACAGCATGATCGCAGCCTGGACATGCATATCAGCAATATCCGCCGCAAGCTGGCGCGTGAACAGGTGGCAACCCTGCGCCTGGCGTCCGTGTGGGGCAAAGGCTACGTGCTGGAACTGCAGGCGAGCTGATGCCCAATCGTCATTCGTTGTTCTGGCGCCTGGTGGTGCTGGTTGCCGGGTTCTGTCTGTCGATGATCTGGGCCAGCGGCTACGTGAGCCGTTATATCGACAGGACCAGTTCATTTCTGTCTGAACAGGCGCGCGACACCCTCAGCGGCTATGCGACTGAAGCTCAAGCCGCTCTGCAAGCGGGTCCAGAAGCGATGGCGCAATGGCTGGCGGTGATGAAGGAGCGTGAGCCGACTTGGCTGGTGGTGGTGGACGAACAGCTGCAACCTCTCGGCGGCCAGTCATTGAGCGACGAGGAACGGCAGAGGCTCACGTTTGTGCGGCACTACGACTGGCCTATGAGCAGGCGCTATGACGGCCTGCCCCTGGTGTCCGTACCGCTGGAGGGCACCGGTGCCCAGTTGATCATTCAGCTGCCGGAACGATTCCGCCCCTGGCGTAACCATGCGCTACTCACCGCGGGCGGCGTGTATCTGCCGCTGGTGTTGCTGTCACTGCTGTTCTGCTGGCTTCTCTATCGGATGCTGGTATCCCCGCTGGACCGCCTGCGCCGGCAGGCCAACGCATTACGCGGCAACCGCCTCGACTCGTTGCTCCCGCCCTCCATTGCGCGGCGCAACGATGAGCTGGGAGAACTGGGCCGTTCACTGGAGTACCTCACGCAGCGCCTGCGCGATTCGGTCGCCCAGCAGCAACAGCTGTTACGCGATCTGTCCCACGAGCTGCGCACACCACTGAGCCGGCTGCGTGTCGCCTGCGAGAGCGAGCTGAGCGCCGGAGACATGCGCAACCGCACCGAGCGTGAAATCAACAGCATGCAGCAACTGGTCGATAACACCCTGGAGTTCGCCTGGCTGGACAGCGAGCAGCCCCGCTTCGAGTGCGAGCCTGTGGATGTGGCGGCGCTTTGGGACCTGCTGTGCGAGAACGCTTGTTTCGAGGCCGGCTGGCCGCGTGAACGCATCCAGGCGCAGGTACCGGAAGGCTGCCAGGTGCTCGGCAACCTCAACGCATTGGCGCAAGCCATGGAAAACATCCTGCGCAATGCCATTCGCTATTCCCCCGCGCATGGCGTGGTTTGCCTCACGGCCGCTCGAGACGGGGACAGCTGGCGTCTGCGCATTCAAGACCAGGGACCGGGCGTGCCAGAGGCGAAACTGGCCGTCATCTTCAGGCCCTTCGCGCGACTCAGCGCAGCCCGCCCAGGAGGTGACGGCTTCGGGCTGGGCCTTGCCATTGCGCGCAGCATGGTGGTGATGCAAGGCGGTGCGATCTGGGCCGAGAACAACCAACCCGGCCTGCGCCTGACCATTCGGTTGAAAACTGTATAGATTGTAAATGCGCTTTACTCTCAAATGAGAATACTTAGCATTGCGGTCGGCTAGCGGCTCGCACCGCGGCTCACATGCATGCGCCATGTCGTTCATGGCCGCAGATGACGTAAGTTTTCTCAGGGAGATGGCAGTACATGGTGACTTTCAATCGGCATCGGCTGGCTTGCGCGATCGCATTAGCAACCTGGACGAGCTTGCCAGCCAACGCTGCAGAACCAGTCGAATTATCGAACGTCGTCGTGACCGCGTCAGGTTTCGAGCAACAGATCAAGCAGGCCCCCGCCTCCATCTCCGTCGTCACGCGGGAAGAACTGGAAAACAAATCCTATCGCGACGTCACCGATGCCCTGCGGGACATCCCGGGTGTCGTTGTCACCGGCGGCGCCAGCTCCAGCGATATCAGCATTCGCGGCATGGCGTCCAAGTACACCCTGATCCTCATCGACGGCAAACGTATGGAGTCGCGCGCGACTCGCCCCAACAGCGATGGCCCTGGCATCGAGCAAGGCTGGACGCCGCCCTTGGAAGCCATCGAGCGTATCGAGGTGGTGCGTGGGCCGATGTCCTCCCTGTATGGCTCCGACGCCATGGGCGGCGTGATCAACATCATCACGCGCAAGGTAGCCGACACCTGGCGCGGCGGCGTGCGGACCGAAAAGACCTTCCAGGACCGCTCCGATTCCGGTGATTACCACACCCTTAACGGCTATCTCTCCGGCCCCCTGGTCGACGGCCTGCTAGGGCTCCAGGTCTATGGACAGACGTCTCGCCGGGACGAAGATGACATCCCTCGCGGGTTCAACGAGCAGAAAACCGACAGCGCAACGGCCAAATTGTCGTTCACGCCGAACGAGGCCAACGACATCGTTCTGGAAGTGGGCAAGACCGAGCAGGAACGCAACGCCAGCGTAGGCCGATCCGGTACGGGTAACAGCGATTCGCTGTCGGATTACGACCGTACTCACTACTCGATCAGCCATACCGGGCGCTGGGACTCGGGCCAGTCGGAAAGCTACGTGCAGCAGGAGCGCATCGAGAACCCGGGGCGCGAGATGGAGCTGGAGAACAGCGTCTTCAATACGCAGACCTCGCTCTTCCTGGGTGACCACATCGCCACGCTCGGCGGCCAGTACAAATACGAGGATCTCTCGGACAAGGGCAACCAGTTGGCTGGCGCCGAAGACGTGACCCAACTGACACGCTGGTCCTGGGCGCTTTTCGCCGAAGACGAGTGGAGCCTGACCGACAGCTTCGCACTCACCACCGGCCTGCGTATGGATCGCGATGAAAACTACGGGACTCATTGGTCGCCGCGCGTTTATGGCGTATGGCAAGCGGCCGAGCAATGGACAGTAAAAGGCGGCGTATCCAGCGGCTATCGCTCGCCGGATATTCGCGCCGCGGTGGATAACTGGGGGCAGATCACCGGTGGTGGTCGGGGCGATCCGGCCGTGATCGTGGGCAACTCGGGGCTCAAGCCAGAGGAAAGCCTGAGCCAGGAAATCGGCGTGCTGTGGGACAGCCTGAACGGTTTGTCGGCCGGCGTGACACTGTTCAACACCGACTTCGAAGACAAGATCACCGAGCTTCGCCGTTGCTCGGACACCACCGGCAATGCGTCGGGCCAGTGCGTCGTCAATGGCGAGGCGTACCGCTTTATCAGCGATCGCGTAAACGTCGACGAAGCACGCATGCGCGGCGTCGAGGCGACCTTCGATTGGGCGATCACCGAAACCATATCCCTGGGCGCCAACTACACCTATACCGAATCGGAGCAGCGCAGCGGCGACTTCCGCGGCGAGCCGCTGAACAAGATGCCCAAGCATATGTTCAACACCATGCTGGACTGGCAAGCCAGCGACCGCCTCGGCACCTGGGCGCGACTCAATTACCGCAGCGAAACCTCCGAGTACCTGTCACGTACCAGCATGGCGGAAAGCACCCCTTCTTACACGCTGGTTGACCTGGGCGGTACCTATGACGTGAACCGCAACGTCAAGCTGCTTGCTGGCGTCTACAACGTTTTCAACGAGCAGATTGAATACGACAGCTACGAAACCGTGCTCGACGGGCGTCGATACACGGTCGGGATGAACGTTTCGTTCTGAGGCGTGATGGATGAAAGAGCCGCCCTGCCCGCGCAAGGCGGCTCGCTTCGCTCCAGTCTTGCACTAACCATCGCCAATTTGGGCCGAGCGTATGGGTGATACCCGTCTCGGTTCATCACAGCATCTGTGCCAGGCCGACTCTTGTGACGGTTGGGCATTTTTTCGTACGACCTTGCTCGGAATCCCGTCGTGACCCGTTCTGCCATTCAATCGCGAAGCGCCTGGCCTGCCATCGCGGCCCGCATCGCACTGGCCCTTCTCGGCGGTTACGCCTTCACCTACGCCTTTACTGCCGCGCTGGCGCGACTATTGCCGCTCGACCCGGTGGACGCCGTCACCGCTGCTTCGCTGCTGTCGTTCGTGGTGTATCTGGTGTTCATGCTCTGGGCGTTCGCGGCAGCCTCGCTGCGGCGGGTGCTGGTGGCCGTAGGGGTCGCGATCCCCTTGGCCATCGTAGGCTTCTGGCCGCAGCTGCTGGAGGTGCTGGGATGAAAGGCAGTCTGACGCAATCCATGTCCTGGCTTCACACCTGGTGCGGGCTTCTACTCGGCTGGATGCTCTTCGCCATCTTTCTCACCGGCACCCTGGCGGTGTTCGACAAGGAGATCAACTGGTGGATGCAGCCTGAGCTGAGCGATCAGGCGCTGTCACCTGCCGCTGCGGCCAATGTGGCGCAGCGCTGGCTAGCAGAGCGTCACCCCGACGAAACGAACTGGAATATCAGCCTGCCGACCGCGCGTGCGCCTGACCTGGCCGTCTCGGTCGGTGAACGGCGCCGGGGTGGCGGCGGTGTGACCCACCTCGACCCGTTGAGCGGGGAGACTGTCGAGCCGCGGGAAACCATCGGCGGCAACTTCTTCTTCCATTTCCATTACACCCTGCATCTCCCACGCACACTGGGCGTATGGGTGGTGGGGTTCGCGGCCATGGCGATGCTGGTGGCGCTGATCAGCGGCATCATCATCCACAAGAAGATCTTCAAGGAGTTCTTCACCTTCCGTCCCGCCAAAGGCCAGCGATCCTGGCTCGACGCGCATAACGCCAGCGCCGTGCTGCTGTTGCCGTTTCACCTGATGATCACCTACACGGGGCTGGCGATCTTCTTTCTGCTCTATATGCCAGCGGCGGTGAACGCCCTGTACGACGGTGATCGCCAAGCCTATTTCCGCGATGCGCAATCGGGCCGAACAGCCGAGCAGACGCCGCGAGGCGAAGGCCGTGGCAGCAAGGCCGTCTCGGCACCGGAGGTGCCGCTGCTCCCGCTGAGCGACATTGTCAGCCGGGCCGAGGCCCACTACGGTCAAGGCATGATCGGCAGCCTGGCGGTGAGCAATCCCGGCCGAGCCAATGCCCAGGTCACGGCGCGCCCCGTGCTGGGTAACCGCATCGAACTGACCAAGGGCGAAGGCATGGTCTTCGACGGCGTCAGCGGCAAACTGATCCAGGCGCCGGAGCCGTCACGCACCAGCCAACTGACCCAACGGGTGATGGCGGGCCTGCACTTCGCGCAGTTCGGCGGCTATCCGATGCGCTGGCTGTACTTCATCTGCGGCCTGGTGAGCTGCGCCATGATTGGCACAGGCCTCGTGCTCTACGCGGTCAAGCAGCGCAAGCAGGCCAAGGCCAACCCGCAATTCCTGCGCGTGGTAGAGAGCCTCAACGTAGCGGTAGTCGCCGGTCTTTTGCTGGCCTGTATCACGCTGTTGTGGGCCAACCGGCTACTACCGGCAGAACTGGCCGCACGTCAGAACTGGGAGCTGCGGCTGTTCTTCGGCGTCTGGGCGCTCAGTTGGCTGCACGGCTGGCTGCGCAAGCCATTGTCAGCTTGGCGCGAACAGCTCATGGCCGCTGCACTCCTGGCTATTACCCTGCCGGCCCTCGACCTGTGGAGCGCCCAGGACACGCTGGACGTCATGCGGCTGTCCCTGCTAGCAAGCGTGGCTTCGATGGGCCTGCTGCTAGGCTGGACCGTTTGGAAAATCCCGACGGTCATCGCCGCCCGAAATGCCCGTTCGGCTCGCCTTGATCGTCCCGCTGCCGGAGCCTCCTCATGAACGCTTCCGCGCTGTTCGCCAGCCTTCTGCTCGCTTACGCCGGCATGCTTGGCTTTTGCCTGGGTAAGGAGCGTCATTGGAAGCAGTTGGCCAATCCGCACGTGCCAACCTGGCTTCGTCGGCTATGCGCGCCATTGGGCGGGCTTCTGCTCGGGCTCGCGATATATGCGTCCTGCCAGGTCTGGCCCGGCGGCATGGCGGTGGTTGGCTGGTTCGGCCTTATCTCACTGGCTGGCTTTGCCTTGCTGTTATTACTTCCCTACGCGCCGCTTTTGGCCGTGAGCCTGCCGCTGTTGGGAGGACTGGTTTGGGCAGCCGCAGCCCTCACCTGACCACCGGACAAAATCGCCTCTCAACCAAGCACCGACAATAAAACCGACGTTGCTGTATCGTGAGTCCATTGCTGCGACAGCATTCTTCCTGCAAGCGGGGCGGCGTTTACGCCCTCCGCTTGCATGGCTCGCCGAATCTTGACGCCTCTGCCACACCGCCATGCGGTATGGCGTATTCACGAGGCCGTACGGCGATTTGGCAGAAACCGGCAATCGGTTTCCCGTTGTTCCGAAAGCTTGCCGCCGTGGTTCCTCTCGACAGGATCCGGCGCCTCTACGCCTGCTCCCCTATATCCGCTAGTCGGACAGGCGCACATGACCTCAGTTTTCCGTCACATTCTCGGACGCCACAAGCGCTCGCCCCTCTGGAACGACCGTGCGCCCGTGCGCGACGAGCTGTTCGGTATCGAACGGCTGGAACACCACGCCCGTAGCCTGGCCGCGGCCCAGCCCGTCACCGACAGCCCACCCGCCGTCATGCCACTGCACGCTCGGCTGAACGACAACGCGGCGGTCTTGCTGGCAGCTTACCGCGCCAGTGCCGCGGAGCTGGAAAGTGGGCGCAGCGTGGTACCCGCCGCAGAATGGCTGCTGGACAACTATCACCTGGTCGAAGCGCAGATCCGCGAGATTCGTGACGACTTGCCACCGGGCTTCTACCGCCAGTTACCGAAGCTGGCCGAAGGCCCCTTCACCGGCTATCCCCGTGTATTCGGCATCGCCTGGGCGTTCGTCGCCCATACCGACAGCCATTTCGACCCCGAGACGCTGCGCCGCTTCATCAGCGCCTACCAGCAGGTCCAGCCGCTGAGCATCGGTGAGTTGTGGGCGGTGGCGATCACCCTGCGCATCGTACTAATCGAGAATCTGCGGCGCCTGAGCGACCAGATCACCGATGGCCGTGCTACCCGTGCTGCGGCCGATGACATGGCCAACCGGTTGCTGTCGGCCGTCTCTGCGAAAAAAGCGCTGGAGGACGAAATTGCCTCGCGTGGTAGCGCGCCGATGTCCGAAGTGTTCGCGGCGGAGCTGGCCAAACGGCTACGCGACCAGGACCCGAACACCACACCTGCTCTGGGCTGGCTGGAAGAGTTACTGGGTCAGCAAGACAGCTCCATCGATCAGGTGGTGCAGCATTCGCAGCAACGCCAGGGCGCGTCCAACGTCAGTGTGCGCAACGTGATGACCAGCATGCGGCTGATCTCGGACATCGATTGGACCGAGCTGTTCGAGAGCGTCAGCCTGGTCGACGAGCGACTGCGCGCCGGCAGCGCTTTCGCCATCATGGATTTCCCCACACGCAACCTGTACCGCAGCGCTATCGAACAACTGGCGCGTGGCTCCAGCGCGACCGAGCTGGACGTCGCCAGCGCCGCGCTCAGCGCCGCAGCGGCTGCCCCCACGCACGATCTCGCGCAGGACGAGCGCGTGGGCGATCCGGGCTATCACCTGATCGGCGAGGGCCGCCTGGCCCTAGAACGCAGCATCGGTTTCAGCCCGCCGCTGGGATTGCGCCTGAGCCGATTCCATATACAGCTCGGGATCGTCGGCTATGTCGGCTCGATTCTGCTGGTGACCGCGCTGCTGCTGTCGGTCGGCCTGCAAGCGCTGACCAGCGTCGGCGTTGGTGCCGGATGGCTCGCACTGCTGGCCGTGGTCGCATTCCTGCCGATTACCGATGTGGCCACCACGCTGGTCAACCGCGTGGTGACCTGGCGTTTCGGTGCCATAACCCTGCCCGGGCTGGACCTGACCACCGGCGTGCCGCAATCGCTACGCACCCTGGTCGCCGTACCCACGTTGCTGACCAACGAAGCGGACCTGCTGGAGCAGATCGAACGCATCGAGGTGCATCACCTGGCGGGCGCTGGTGGTGACCTCACCTTTGCGCTGCTGACCGATGGGCTGGATGCCGAGTCGGAAACCATGCCTGGCGATGCGCATCTGCTCGCCGTCGCCGTTGGCGCCATTGCCGCCCTGAACGAACGCTATGGCCCGGCACCTGGCGGCAGCCGGTTTCTGATCTTGCACCGCCGACGCCAGTTCAATCCCAGCGAGGGACGTTGGATGGGCTGGGAGCGCAAGCGCGGCAAGCTGCATGAGCTGAACCAGCTGCTGCGTGGCGCCACCGACACCAGCTATATGCCGTTGGCCGGTTGCACACAGCAAGTGCCCACCGATGTGCGCTATGTGATCACGCTGGACGCCGACACCCGGCTGCCGCGCGATGCCGCCATGCGCCTGATCGGCAAAATGGCGCATCCGCTCAATCGCCCGCGCTTCAGCGTGTCCGAACAACGGGTAGTCAACGGGTACGCGATCCTGCAACCACGGGTCACGCCATCGCTGCCGGTGGGTCGCGAAGGTTCGTTCTACCAGCGGGTGTTCTCCAGCCCGGGCGGCATGGACCCTTATGCTGCCGCCGTCTCCGATGTCTATCAGGACCTGTTCGGTGAAGGCTCGTACACCGGCAAGGGCATCTATGACATTGATGCGTTCGAGGCAGCACTCGCCGGTCGGGTACCGGAAAACACCATGCTCAGCCACGACCTTTTCGAGGGCGTCTTTGCTCGTGCAGGGCTGGCAACGGATGTGGAGGTGGTCGAGGAATTTCCGTCGCGCTATGACGTCTCCGGTAAGCGCCAGCACCGCTGGACCCGTGGCGACTGGCAGCTATTGCCATGGATATTCGGCGCCCGCAGCGGCACTCAGGCGCTGCCGGATATTGGCCGCTTCAAGATGCTCGACAACCTGCGTCGCTCATTGGTCGCACCGCTCACCCTGCTCGCATTGACGCTGTGCTGGCTGCTGCCTCTCCCGGCCGCGCTTGTCGGCACCTTGCTCATACTCGCGACGATGGCCATTCCCGCCGTACTGCCGATCTGCTTTGCACTGCTGCCCGCCCGCAGCGGCATTTGCATGCAAAGCCACCTGCGAAGGCTGCGCGACGACCTGCGCCTGGCTGCCTCGCAAACAGGGTTGAACCTGGTCTTTTTGCCGGACCAGGCCTGGCGCATGGTCGATGCCATCGTGCGGACGCTGTCTCGCCTATCGAGCCGACGCAATCTGCTGGAATGGACCACTGCCGCCCAATCGGCCATCAGCCCACGCCTGAAGCTCAGCGGTTTCTATCGTGGTATGGCCGGCGGCACGGCCTTGGGCGTTGGCGCTGCGCTCTTCGCGCTGCTGATCGCTCCCGGCTCCTGGCCCGTAGTGCTGCCCTTCGCCCTGCTCTGGCTAGGCGCACCCGCCATCGCCCTGTGGGCCAGCCGCTCACCGCGCATCGCGCCCCGGCAGACGCTCGCCGAACCGGACGCCGAGGAACTGCGCCTGATCGCTCGACGCACCTGGCGCTTCTTCGAAACCTTCGTCACGCCGGCCGACAACATGCTGCCGCCGGACAATTTCCAGGAAGACCCCAAGCCGGTCGTCGCCCGCCGGACCTCGCCCACCAACATGGGCCTTTACCTGCTCTCGGCCATTACCGCGCGTGATTTCGGCTGGGCCGGCACCCTGCAGACTCTCGACCGCCTGGAAGCAACGCTGGACAGCATGAGCCGTCTGCAGCGCCACCGCGGCCACTTCTTCAACTGGTACGCCACCGAAGACATGCGTGCGCTAGAGCCGCCTTATGTGTCGGCCGTGGATAGCGGCAACCTTGCCGGCCACCTGATCGCGCTCGCCAATGCCTGCGAGGAATGGCTCGACGCACCCACCGCACCGAATGCACGCGCGGGCCTGCAGGACACCCTGGTATTGATTCGCCAGGCTATGACCGCGCTGCCGTCCGCCAGTGGCGAGCGTGGCCGTCCACTTTCCGAGCTGCTCGACGAGATCAGCGCGCAGATCGACGAGGAGCAGGCGCTCGATACGCTGTCCGCGACGCTCCAGCAACGGGCCGAAAAGGCCGCTCGCCTGGGCCTGGAACTCTGCCCGCCGGGTGAAGACGACGAGTCATCCGACCTGCGATTCTGGATCGACGCATTGGGCCAGACCCTGGCCGAGCACGCTCGCGACCGTCAGCTACAAGGCGAAACGCTCAGCGATGCGCAGAACCGCCTGCGCGAGCTTTCTCGCAGCACCCGGCAGATGGCGCTGGAAATGGACTTCGCCTTTCTGCTCGACCCCGAACGCAAGCTGTTGTCGATCGGCTACGGTCTGGCTGAAAACAGCCTCGACCCCAGTTGCTACGACTTGCTGGCATCGGAAGCGCGTCTGGCCAGCCTGTTCGCCATCGCCAAGGGCGACGTGACCACCCGTCACTGGTTCCGCCTGGGCCGCACCGCGACGCCGCTGGGCAACGGCTCAGCGTTGATTTCCTGGTCGGGTTCGATGTTCGAATACCTGATGCCCTCGCTGGTCATGCGTGCGCCGGCAGGCAGTCTGCTGGAGCAGACCAACAGCCTCGTGGTGCAGCGCCAGCAAGATTACGGCAACGACCGCAACGTCCCATGGGGCGTATCGGAGTCGGCGTATCACGCTCGCGACATGGAATTCACCTACCAGTATTCCAACTTCGGCGTGCCGGGCTTGGGCCTCAAGCGCGGGCTGGCTGAGAACCTGGTCATTGCGCCCTACGCCACCGGCCTTGCCACCATGGTCGACGCTCCGGGCGCGCAAGCGAACTTCCGCCGCATGGCAGAGATGGGCGCGGTCGGCCGCTACGGTTTCTACGAGGCACTGGACTTCACCCCGGCGCGACTGCCGGACGGCCAATCGTTCGTCATCGTGCGCAACTACATGGCTCACCATCAGGGCATGACCATCGTCGCCATCGCCAACACCCTGCTGGACGGGCCGATGCGCGCCCGCTTCCATCGCGAACCGATGATCCAGGCCTGTGAACTGCTTCTGCAGGAGCGCATGCCGCGTGACGTGGCCATAGCCCATCCGCGCGCCGAAGAAGTGAAGATCCGTGCTGTCGAGGGCAGCGGCGACCCGCAAGCTCTGCGCAGGCTCAACGCAGCCGCCGCCGGGGCCGCGCCCGTCACCCACCTGCTCACCAATGGCCGCTACGCCGTGATGCTCACCGCCGCCGGCGCCGGTTACAGTCGCTGGCGCGATATCGCGGTCACCCGCTGGCGTGAAGATGCCAGCCGTGACGATTACGGCTCGTTCATCTTCCTCCGCGATACGGCAGACGGCCGCGTCTGGCCGGCGGGCGGACAGCCCATCGGCAGCGATGCTCTGAGCCATGAGGTGATATTTGGCGAGGATCGTGCCGAGTTCATTCGTCACGACAAGGACCTGTCCACCATCCTCGATGTCCTGGTGTCCGGTGAGGATGACGGCGAAGTACGCCGCGTCTCGCTCGCCAACAGCGGCCCGGACGCTCGTGAGATCGAGCTGACCTCCTACAGCGAAGTGGTGCTTACGACGCCATCCACCGACAACGCGCACCCGGCCTTTGCCAAGCTCTTCGTAGTCACCGAATACCTGCCAGAGTTCGGCGCGCTGCTGGCCACCCGACGCCTGCGCAGCGAGGGCGAACGCCCGATCTGGGCCGCGCATTTTGCCGTGGCCGAAGGCGAGGTCGTGGCCGATCCGCAGTATGAAACCGACCGGGCCCGTTTCATCGGCCAGCGGCCAAGCGTTGCCGCTGCCGCGGTCGTTGCCGAAGGGCTGGCGCTGTCGAATACCGTGGGCACCGTGCTTGACCCGATCTTCGCGCTCAAGTACCGCCTCAAGGTGGCGCCGGGCAAGGTCGCCCGCTTGGCCTTCTGGACCCTGGTTGCCGACTCGCGAGACGAGTTGCTCAACCTGATCGAGAAGCACCACGACCGCAGCGCCTACGACCGCGCCAAAACCCTGGCCTGGACCCAGGCGCAGGTACAGCTGCGGCACCTGGACATCAAGCCGGCCGAAGCGGCCGACTTCCAGCGCCTGGCCGCGCCAATTCTGTATGCCGATCCGCAGTTCCGCGCGCCCTCGGCGGCCATTATCGAGGGCGCTGGCGCTCAGTCGGGCCTCTGGCCACACGCGATCTCCGGTGACCTGCCCATCGTCCTGCTGCGCATCGACGACATTCAGGACATCGCCCAGGTTCGCCAGCTGCTGCGTGCCCATGAGTACTGGCGCATGAAGCGCCTGGCGGTGGATCTGGTGATCCTCAACGAGCACGCCAGCTCCTACCTGCAGGACCTGCAGATCGCTATCGAAACCGCCGTGCGCAGCAGCCAGTCGCGCCCGCGTTTTGGTGCCGAACTTGCTCAAGGCACGGTGTACATGCTGCGCGCCGACCTGCTGAGCACCGAAGCGCGTGCGCTGCTGCGCAGTGTTGCCCGCCTTTCACTGATCGCCCGCCGCGGACCAATTGCCAATCAGCTGGCCAACCAACTGGTTGCGTCGCAGGCTCAGGCTTCGCCGCCTCGCCTTGCCGATCGCCGAACGACTGGGATGGGTACGTCAGTTGCTGCACGCCCATCGGCCGCCGAAACTTCCCAGCACCTCGAATGCTTCAACGGGCTGGGCGGTTTCGATAAGGATGGCCGCGAGTACGTGACGCTGCTGGAAGGTGACGCCAATACGCCCGCCCCCTGGATCAACGTGATCGCCAATCCGCAGTTCGGCTTTCAGGTTTCGGCGCAGGGCAGCGGCTACACCTGGGCCGAGAACAGCCGGGAAAACCAGCTCACGCCCTGGTCCAACGACCCGGTCACCGACCCCTGCGGCGAAGCCTTCTATGTGCGCGACGAGGACAGCGGTGCGCTGTTCAGCCCGACCGCACAGCCGATTCGTGATGGCGGGCTCTACATTGCGCGGCACGGACACGGCTACAGCCGCTTCGAACACCAGGCCGACGGCATCGCCATGGACCTGCTCGAATACGTGCCGCTGGCAGATCCCATCAAGATTTCCCGCCTGACCCTGCGCAACCTGTCGGCCGTGCCGCGCCGGTTGTCGGTCACCCGCTACAGCGAGTGGGTGCTCGGTACGGCGCGCGGCGCCAACGCGCCCTTCATCATCACCGGGCACGATGACAGCAACGGCATGCTTCTCGCCCGCAACCCTTGGAGCAGCGCTTTCCCCGGGCGCGTAGCCTTTGCCGACCTCGGTGGCCGGCAAACCAGTTGGACCGCCAATCGCCGCGAATTTCTCGGCCGCAACAGCGGGCCCGCTACGCCAGCGGTGCTTCTCGCGGGTGCGACGCTGTCGGGTATCACGGGCGCCGGCATGGACCCTTGCTCGGCCTTGCAGACAAGCGTCGAACTGGCTGCCGGGGAAAGCATTGAAATCGTCGCCTTTATCGGTCAATGCCCATCGGCAGAGGCTGCGCGGGCACTGGTCGAGCGTTATCGCCAAGCGGATCTGGATGCCGTGCTGCTGGAAGTCACCGAGCACTGGCGCACAGCACTGGGTGCGATACAGGTGAAAACGCCGGACCGCACGATGGATATCATGCTCAACGGCTGGCTGCTGTATCAGACCCTCGCCTGCCGCATCTGGGCGCGCTCGGCGTTCTATCAGGCCAGCGGCGCCTACGGCTTCCGCGACCAGTTGCAGGACGGCATGGCACTGACCTTCTCGCGGCCTGAGGCCACCCGCAGCCACATTCTGCGCGCGGCCAGCCGCCAGTTCGCCGAGGGCGACGTACAACACTGGTGGCTGCCGCACTCCGGTCAGGGCGTGCGTACGCGCATTTCCGATGACCGTGTCTGGCTATCGTTCGCCACGGCGACCTATATCCAGGTCGCGGGCGATCTGGCGATTCTCGACGAGCCAGTCACCTTCCTCGAAGGGCCGCTGCTCAAGCCTGGCGAGCACGATGCCTTCTTCCAACCGATGATGGCTGGCGATGCCGCACCGCTGTTCGAGCATTGCGCGCGCGGCCTTGACCAGTGCCTGGAACTGCACGGCGAACTCGGTCTGCCGCTGATTGGCGGCGGCGACTGGAACGACGGCATGAACCGCGTCGGCGAAAACGGCAAGGGCGAGAGCGTCTGGCTTGGCTGGTTGCTGCTGCGAACCATCGAGCTCTTTGCGCCGCTGGCTGACGGGCGCGGCACGGTGGCGGACGCCCAACGCGCCGAGCGCTGGCGCTCGCATGCACTGGCGTTGAGTGATGCACTGGAGGAAAAGGCTTGGGATGGCGAATGGTACCGCCGCGCAACCTTTGACGACGGCACCTGGCTCGGTTCTAAGGACAGCGACGAGTGCCGTATCGACTCCATTGCCCAGTCCTGGGCCGTGCTGTCCGGCGCGGCAGACCCCGCCCGTGCGAAGCAGGCCATGGCTTCGGTGCGCAAGCACCTGATCCGTGAGGACGACGGGCTGGCGCTGCTGTTCACGCCACCGTTCGACAAGACCGACAAGGAGCCGGGTTATATCAAGGGCTATCCAGCGGGCCTGCGCGAAAACGGCGGGCAATACAGCCACGCCGCGATGTGGGCCATGCTCGCCTTTGCCAAGCTCGGCGACGGTGATGCGGCGTGCCGCATGTTCAAGCTACTCAACCCGATCAACCACGCGCTGACGCCTGAAGAAAGCCGACGCTACAAGGTCGAACCCTACGTGGTAGCGGCGGACGTCTATGGCGTCGCCCCGCATAACGGCCGCGGCGGCTGGACCTGGTACACCGGTGCAGCCGGCTGGATGCACCGCGCCGGCGTCGAGGGCATCCTCGGTATTCGTCGTGAAGGCGAATGGTTGATCGTCGACCCCTGCATCAGCAGTCAGTGGCCCGGATTCGAAGCCACCATCACCCTGGGTGAAACCCGCTATGCCATTCGCGTGGAAAACCCAGCCCAGGCCAATAACGGCATCAAGACGGCCCTATTGGATGAGCAGGCACTCGATTGTGCCAACGGGTATGTACGGCTTGCGCTGGATGGGGAGCGGCATCAGGTGGTGTTAACGCTGTAGAACGCAAGAATGTACCGGAGTCGATGCTTCCCCTGATCCTCACCCGATAAATGTAGAAATCATCGGGCGGGGGCCGGCCGAGCCGCAAGGTATTGGCGCCGAGCACGGAGTAACGCTTGGAGGGACGTGTCAGAGGAGCGTAACGGCCAGATAGTTTCGCTTCATCGGCAACGTGCAGCTCGATCGTCTGCAAGCTATCTGGTACTTCCCAACTCTGCTGCTCACCGGGGCGGCAAGCAGCAAGGTCTACGTAAGTCCTGCCTGGCCGACGTTGGAGCCGCCAGACAAGACTTGTCGTTTACCAGTTATAGCTGACCTTGGCCGTGATCTCGCGGCCAGGGTTGTAGTAGTCCGCGGTGCCCGAGCCGACTACGTGCTGCTCATCCAGCAGGTTGCTGACGTTGATGGCCAGATCGGTGTCCTTGAGGATCTGGTAGTTGAAAGCGGCATCAAACAGCGTGGTGGCATCGCTTTTAGCGCTGTTGGCGGGGTTGAAGTAATACGCGCCCGTGTAGCGCGCACCCAAACCAACGCTCATTGTCGTCCCTGGCAAGTTGTAGTAGCTCCACAGTGATGCCGAGTGCTTGGGCGCCGCTTCGAACTCATTACCCTCGAGCGAAGCGCCACTGCGCAACGTTCCGCGGAGCACCTCCGATTCCATGTAGGAGTAGCCACCAATCAGGCTCAGGTTTTCAGTCAGTTCAGCCTTGGCTTCCAGATCCAGACCGCGCACACGCGACTCACCAATGGTTTCCCGTTCGATAGTGCCATTAGGCTGTACGACCGCGACGGTGATGTCTTCCTGAGTCAGGTCGTAAACGGCTGCAGAGAACAACGCATTCATGTTCGTGGGCGAGTACTTCAGCCCCACTTCGTACTGCTTGCCGCGCTCTGGGGTGACGCCAATGGTTGGCGGCGCGACGGATTCCACCATGCTGACGTAGGTGGAAACTTCGTCGTTCACGATGTAGGTCAATGCCCCGCGAACAGAGTTCTCCGAGAAGGTATCCGAGGCTCTGACGTTGGTGATGTCGGTGCTGGAAAGATCCAGTGAGTCGTTGCGGATACCACCCGTAACGATGAAGCGCTCGAAAAATGACAGGTTCTGCTGCACAAAAACCGACTTGGTGGTGTAGTCCTGTTTGTTACGGCTGTAGGGGACCAGACCGACCGGGGCACCGCCGTAAACGGGATTGGCGATGTCGATGGGAGAAACGCCTTGATAGACAGAACTATCCTCGGACGAGGCATCGCGATACTCCACCCCTACCATGGTGCTGCTATCAATGTTTTCAAATCGGGCATCGTACTGAAGCATCAAGTTGCCGTTTAGCTGGTCGGCGTCAGTGTCGGTACCAAAAGCATCACGATTGAGTAAGGTTCCGGTCCCCGTGCCGTTCAGGTACACGTAGCCGAAATCATCAGTCAGCTCGCTGTAACGCAGATTGCTGCGCAGGACGAAACCATTGTCGAAATCATGAGTGAAGTTGCCGCTTAGACTGGTGCGTTCGACATCATGAAAGTTGTAATCAGATTCGCCATAGAATTTGCTGCGGTCATACTCCTTATCTTTCGGATATCCGCCGCTGTTGGGCGTGCTGGTTGTCTTGAGGTAGTCGAGAATCACCGTTGCCGAGGTGAACGCGGTCGGTGCCCAAGTCAGGCCGCCCATCAAGAACTTGTTGTCGTCCTCTGAGTGATCGTACTCACGATCACTGTTCTGGATCTTGCCCGTGAAGCGGTAGGCCAGCGTCTGATCTTCGTTCAACGAGTCCCCGACATCGATGCCGGTTTCAACATGATCATAGGAACCGTAGGTCACGTAGCCCTGGCCGAACTTGTCGAACCGCGGCTGCTTGGTGACGAAGTTCACCGAGCCACCCGGATCTGCCGGGCCAAACAAGGTTGAGTTGGCACCACGGAGGATTTCGACGCGCTCATAGGCGAAGGGCTCTTCGCGTACGCCGCGCATCGACCCCAGGGTCAAGCCGTCACGGTACGTGGTGGCCTGGAAGCCGCGGATCTTGAAGTAATCGTTGCGATCATCAGTGCCGTAGTAGTCGGCGATGACGCCCGGGGTGTATTGCAGAACTTCCTCAGTGGTACTGGCACTGCGCTGCTCGATTTCCTTCTGGGTGACCACGGAAACCGAAGCGGGCGTGTTGAGGATGCTGGTAGGGACCTTGCCACCGACCCAAAGCTCCTGAGCAACAACCGTGCTGGCGTCGTCTCCGGCAGAGGCGCTGGCATTGACGATGATGGGAGCGAGGCGAAACGGCTCTTCAATATCCGTGCGGGCCGACTCTTGCGCGCTAACGCTCAAGGGAGCGGCTACCGCACAGCACAGAAACGCGGTGGTGGTGAGTCGCCAAGGTGTCTGCGCCTTGGAAAGCCCGGCCTTACTACCAGTCATACTTGAGATCCTCTTTATTTAGTGGGTGGCAGCCGCGTCTTCTGATTTTTGTTACACATTGAGTCGCGGGCAACGGATAATAATCAATCGCGAATGAGATAAGTAATCATTTATTTAGGTAAATGACAAACTTTCTCGTCCACACCACTAAAACTGGTGGATTTACCTGGCTAGGTAGCCGCCACTCGCCGTAGCGCGAATCGCCGAGTCAGAGGCGTTCATCATCGCAATCGATATTCGGGCCTCAATCACTCGCCCGGCGGCCAGTCCCAAAAGGCCCTTAAGCCATTACAATGCGCGGCTTCGATCTGCACCCGGTCCGCGCTCATGTCCTTGCCACAACATCACCTCGAACTGCTCTCCCCTGCCCGGGACACGACCATCGCTCGCGAGGCCATCCTGCATGGTGCCGATGCGGTGTACATCGGCGGGCCGAGTTTCGGGGCACGGCACAACGCCGAGAACAGCGTGGCGGACATTGCCGAGCTGGTGAAATTCGCCCACCTGTTCCATGCGCGCGTGTTCGTCACGATCAATACGATCCTGCATGACGACGAGCTGGAAGCCGCGCGAACGCTGATCTGGCAGCTGTACGAGATCGGTGTCGATGCGCTGATCGTGCAGGACATGGGCGTGATGGAAATGGACATTCCGCCGATCGAGCTGCACGCCAGCACCCAGACCGACATCCGTACCCTGGAGCGCGCCAAGTTTCTGGATCAGGCTGGCTTCTCGCAGCTGGTGTTGGCCCGCGAGCTGAACCTGCAGGAAATCCGCGCGATCAGCGATGCCACCGACGCGGCCATCGAGTTCTTCATCCACGGCGCCCTATGCGTGGCGTTCTCCGGCCAGTGCAATATTTCCCACGCGCAAAACGGCCGCAGTGCCAATCGCGGCGACTGCTCCCAGGCCTGCCGCCTGCCCTACACGCTGAAAGATGACCAGGGCCGCGTGGTCGCCTTCGACAAGCACCTGCTGTCGATGAAGGACAACAATCAGAGCGCCAACCTGCGGGCGCTGGTCGATGCCGGCGTGCGCTCGTTCAAGATCGAAGGCCGCTACAAGGATGTGAGCTACGTGAAGAACATCACCGCTTACTACCGTCAGCGACTCGACGAAATCCTTGAAGACCGCCCTGACCTGGCCCGCGCGTCCAGTGGCCGCACCGATCACTTCTTCGTGCCGGACCCGGACAAGACCTTTCACCGCGGGAGCACCGACTACTTCGTCACTGACCGCAAGATCGACATTGGCGCCTTCGACTCGCCAACCTTCACCGGCCTCGCTGTGGGTGAAGTGCTCAAGGTTGGCAAGCACGACCTCACCGTGCAGACCCGCGAGCCACTGTCCAACGGTGATGGCTTGAACGTGCTGATCAAGCGCGAGGTGGTGGGTTTTCGCGCCAGCGTGGTCGAGCCGCTGAAGCAGTTCGAGGAAGACGGTCAATCGTTCTGGCAATACCGCGTCGAACCCAACGAAATGCCCGCCGCGATGCATCAGGTGCGGCCAAACCATCCGCTCAATCGCAACCTGGACCACAACTGGCAGAACGCCTTGCTCAAGATCTCCGCCGAGCGCCGCATCGGTGTGCGCTGGCTGGCCAAGCTGCGCGCCGATCAACTGGAGCTGCACGTCACCAGCAAAGAAGGCGCTTACGCCACGGTTTCGCTGGCCGGCCCGTTCGGCGAAGCGAAGAAGCCGGAACAGGTGCCCGGCCAGATTGCTGATTTGCTGAGCCAGCTCGGCACGACGATCTACCACGCCGAAGAAGCGGACGTAGACGCGCCCCAGGCCTTCTTCATCCCCAACTCGCAACTCAAGGCCCTGCGCCGCGAAGCCATCGAGGCGCTCACCGACGCCCGCGAGGCGATCCGCCCGCTCGGCAGCCGCAAGGCGGTCAGCGTGCCACCGCCGGTCTACCCGGAATCGCACCTCACCTTCCTCGCCAACGTCTACAACCAGAAAGCCCGCGCCTTTTACCAGCGCTACGGCGTGCAGTTGATCGATGCGGCCTTCGAGGCCCATGAGGAAACCGGCGAAGTGCCGGTGATGATCACCAAGCACTGCCTGCGTTTCTCCTTCAACCTCTGCCCGAAACAGGCCAAGGGCGTCACAGGTGTGCGCACAAAGGTCGCGCCGATGCAGCTGGTGCACGGTGACGAGGTGCTGACCCTGAAGTTCGACTGCAAGCCCTGCGAAATGCATGTCATCGGCAAGATCAAGGGCAACATCCTCAACCTGCCGCAGCCGGGTAGCGCCAGCAGCGTGGTCGGGCACATCACCCCGGCCGATCTGATGAAGACCATTCGTAGCAAGCCGCACGCCTGAGGCGCTGTCGGGAATCGGCCCGGAATTACGCAGAGTGGCCGAGTGAATTCGGCCCTACAACGACCGCCGAATGACCCGAGCGACCGGATAATCGCCGCAGATATGTAGGGCCGAACTTGTTCGGCCGCGTTGCGGTGTTTTAGACCGTGGCACGTCGTCACGCAAATCCCTTGTGAGGTTTGGTCGCTCTCCGTTACGTTCGACGTGCCCGACTGACGGGTCAGAACAATAACCGCGGCCTTCTCAGGCATGCCCTTGCAAGGAACACCCATGAAATCTCTGATTGCGGCCGGCGTCTTGCTGGCCAGCGGCGCGAGTCTCGCCGCGCCTTCCTCTTCGCTGCTTGATGAGGTCCAGCAGCGTGGGACGCTGAAGGTCTGCACCACTGGCGACTACAAGCCCTACACCTTCCTGCGCGACGACAAGGGGTACGAGGGCATCGACATCGCGCTGGCCGAGTCGCTGGCCAAAAGCCTGAACGTCAAGATCGAATGGGTACCCACCACCTGGAAGACCCTGATGCCAGACTTCCTCGCCCAGTGCGACATGGCGGTGGGCGGCGTTTCCATCTCGCTCGAGCGGCAAAAGAAGGCATTCTTCAGCGACCCGATAACGGTGGACGGCAAGATTCCTTTCGTCCGTTGCGACGAGGTCGAGAAGTACCAGACCATCGACCAGCTCAATCAGCCTTCGGTCCGCCTGATCGAGCCGCCAGGTGGCACCAACGAAGCCTTCGTCCACCGCGAACTGCCCAAGGCGCAGCTGGAGCTGTTCCACGACAACACCGGGATCTTCAAATCCGTCGCCGAGAACAAGGCCGACGTGATGATCACCGACTCGTCCGAAGCGCAGTACCAGCAGCGCAACTACCCGACGCTGTGCGCGGTGAACCCCGACAAGCCGCTGCAGTACAGCGAAAAGGCCTTTCTGCTGCCGCGCGGGGATGTGGCGTTCAAGGCTTATGTCGACCAGTGGCTGCACCTGAGCAAGGCCACGGGGGAATACCAGCGCATCGCTGACACCTGGCTGGCCAAGCCGAGCGAGTAGTTCGCCGAGGCGGACCCGAGCGATTCGGGTCCGCCATGCTGGCACCGCTCGGCTCTCGCCCTGTTCTGTACACGAGCGCCGAATCGTTGACGAAGAGGCCGATTGGCCTGGTTTTCGAAAACTTACTGGCACTGCGACACTCCTAATGGCACCGCGCCTTGCCTCTCAAACGGCGCTGCGCGGGCCCCCATGCTGAAGACAAGGATCGACGATGCTCATCAGGCCAACCGTTTGGTTGATCACGCTGCTAACGGTCATAGCCCTCGCCGGCTGTAGCACCCCGCGACCGAAGGCGCCCGCACCGCAGGAATCGCCTACCGAGACGGGCGCACAGATTGGTTCAGGCAAGGCCTCTTACTACGGAAATCGACACCACAACAAGCTAACCGCCAGTGGCGAGCGCTTCGACCAGAACGCGTTGACGGCTGCACATCGCACCCTGCCCTTTGGCAGCCAGGTACGGGTCATCAATGACGGTAACGGTAAAAGCGTGGTGGTGCGCATCAATGACCGTGGACCTTTCGTCCGTGGGCGGATTATCGACCTGTCGAAAGCAGCTTTTCAGAGCATCGCCAGCACCCGCTCCGGCGTGATCCGGGTACGCCTGGAAAGGGTTGACTGAGGCGACGAATCACCCAAGGGCGGCATCAAGTAAGGCCGTGGTGTGCCGATAGATAGACACGTCCACTCAGCTCCTGGTGCTTCCATGTTTAACGGCCCGCTCAAAAAACAAATCGAAGAACAAGCCGCAGAGCTATCCCTGCTCCGCCAGCTGCGGGACCAGATGAACGAGACGCTGCTGTCGATCACACTCGACTCAGAGTTTCGAATGGTGGCCGTCAACCGGGCATTCGCCAAGACGCTCGGCTACACCCCGGAGCAACTGCAAGGTCGCCCCATGGCGGAGATCGTGCCGGCCTATGTGAAGAACCTGCCGTGCTTCCACGACTTCCGCTCAGCGGTGTCCAAGCTTGCTCCGGTCAGCGACGACTACCGCTTTCTGCGCTCAGACGGCAGCTTGGCGTGGCTACACATCGACTGGTATCCGATTCGGAACGCCCAGGGCAGCTTGCTGCACATGAGCGGCTATGGACGTGAAGTGACCCGCGAGCTTCAGCAGGCCAAGGAAAACGAAGCGTTCATCAATGCGCTGCTGCGCTCCACGGCGGTCATCCAGTTCAATCTGGACGGCACCGTGGTTACGGCCAACGAGCAGTTCCTGCAGGGGATGGGCTATTCGCTCAAGCAGATCGCAGGCAAGCACCACAGCATGTTCTGCACCGCCGAGGAAGCGTCGTCCCAGCAGTACAAAGCCTTCTGGCAAACGCTCAATCGCGGCGAATTCGTTGCCGACCGCTTCAAGCGCATCGACAGCATGGGCCGCGATGTCTGGCTCGAAGCGACCTACAACCCGGTCTATGACGCCGAAGACAAGCTTTGCAAAGTGGTCAAATTCGCCAGCGTGGTGACCGAGCAGGTCGCACGCGAGGAGGAAGTCAGGGAAGCGGCAAGCATCGCCTATGACGTGTCGCGCAAAACCGACACCAGCGCCGAGCGTGGCGCCGTGGTGGTCAAGGATACGGTCGCGACCATGCAGCGCATTGCCGAAGAGGTCGAATCGGCCACCCAGGGTATCGAGGCGCTGGGCCAGCAATCGCACCTGATCAGCTCCATCGTCCAGACCATTGGCGGCATCGCTGCACAAACCAACCTGCTTGCACTCAACGCCGCCATCGAAGCCGCACGCGCCGGTGAACAGGGTCGCGGGTTTGCCGTAGTCGCGGACGAAGTTCGCCAACTGGCTGGCCGCACCAGCGCCGCTACCGAAGAGATCGTCAGTGTGGTGCAGAAGAACCAGGCGCTGGTCGACGAAGCCGTACGGGAAATGGCCAACAGCCGCGAGCAAGCAGCCCAAGGGCTGTCGCTGGCCAACCAGGCGGGCGAGGTGATCGTCGAGATCCAGGACGGTGCCAAACAGGTCGTGAGTGCGGTGGGTCGCTTCGCCAACGAACTGCATTGACCGGACGGCTGGCTACGGTACGCCAGCCCCCATCATTGGCGGCTGATACCGGAATCGACATCGCCAGGGCTTGGCGTCAACGGAGCACCCAGCTCCTCGGCCAAGCCTAACCCGCGCAGCGACGAGGGATCACTGCCGCTGCCCCCTGCCCCAGCACGCCAGAGCGCGGCGCTGCCCACCGGTCTGGCGAAGCGATAGGTCGCAAAGCAGCACAGCACGACCCCGCTCAGGGCCAAAAGACCGCCAACGATGCCAACATCGCTGAGGCCGAGATGAGCGGTGACCAAGCTGCCCAGCAGTGCGCCGCCGCCAATGCCGACGTTATAGATGCCTGAGAACAAGGCCATGGCGACATCCGTCGCATCGGAGGCGAGGTTCAGTACTTTCGCCTGTAGTGCCAGGCCAAAGCACATGCCGGCGATCCCCCATACCACCACCAGAGCAGCCAGCAGCGAGCTGTCGCGCGATGCGGGCAACAGCAGCAACAGGCACATAGCCATGATCGAAATCGCTGCGATCAGGAAGCCTTTCGGATACCGGTTGCTGTAACGGCTGAAGAGCACCGTCCCGAGAATGCCGGCCCCACCGAACAGCAGCAGCAGCGCCGTGGTCATGTTGCCACTCAGGTGCGCGATGGTTTGCACGAAGGGTTCGATATAGGTGTAGGCGGTGAACTGCGCGGTAATCACCAGCGCGGTCAGTACATAGGCCGCCACCAGGGCTGGCCGCTTGAACAGCATCGGCAAACTGCGCAGAGAACCGGAATTCTGGCTCGGAAGCAGCGGCAAGGTGCGCGCCAGGCAGAGCACGACCAATGCAGCGACCACCGCGATCGACAGGAAGGTGGTACGCCAGTCCAGCAGCTCGCCGACAACCCGCCCCAGCGGAATGCCCAGCACCATGGCCAGCGCGCTACCAGTTGCAAGCAAGCCGAGCGCCTGCGCCTGCTTGCCGGCAGGGGCGACGCGCACGGCCAGCGACGCAGTAATCGACCAGAACACGGCGTGTGAAAGCGCGATGCCGATGCGGCTGATCATCAGCATGCTGAAACTCGACGCTACGCTGGAGACCAGATGGCTGCCGATGAACACCACGAACACGAAGATAAGCAGGGTTCGCCGCTCGACATTGCGGGTCAGCAGCATCATCGGCAGCGACATCAGCGCGACCACCCAAGCGTAGATGGTCAACATCAGCCCGACCTGAGACGGCGGCATATCGAACGACCGACCGATGTCGCTCAACAAGGCGACCGGGACGAATTCCGTCGTGTTGAAAATAAAAGCGGCCAGGGCCAGCGCGATAACGCTGAGCCAACTCCCGCCGTGGGAGCTTTGCGATTCGTTCATGTGGGCGACGTCTGAAAACTGCTGTTCACTCGGCAACCGCAACGCGCCAGGACGGCACAGTGCAGTGTGACGAAGAAGGTGTAAGGGATGGCCGTTCCATCACTTGCCACAACGCAGATCGCCCGCGGCGCAGGTAATGCACGCAGGATGGCAACGTAAGCGTTGGAGGTGCGAAGAGGGACAGCTGGAGCGGCGCGGATTCTACGCCTGCAGTCGGTCGATGTCAGGCCGGAAAAGTATCTGGCGACCGGTGGCAGACCTGCAGCGCACCTGCAGCGCACCTGCAGCGCACCTGCAGCGAACTGTCCGCACCGGTACGACATGGACAAGCCGCGGATCACGCTTTTGTAGGAGCCAGCTTGCTGGCGATCCACGCCTGCGCGGTGCCGAAAAGATCGCCAGCAAGCTGGCTCTTACAGGGGACAACGCCAGCGAAGGTAGTCGTGGCGCTGCGTGCGGATTTCTGCAGTCGGTCGATGTCAGGCCGGAAAAGTATCTGGAGACCAGTGGAAGCCCCTGCAGCGCACCTGTAGCGAATTGCGCGAACCCGTACGACATGGACAAGTCGCGGATCACGCTGTTGTAGGAGCCAGCTTGCTGGCGATCCGCGCCTGCGCGGTGCCGAAAAGATCGCCAGCAAGCTGGCTCCTACAGGGGACAACGCCAGCGAAGGTAGTCGTGGCGCTGCGTGCGGATTTCTGCAGTCGGTCGCTGTTAGGCCGAGCAGGCAACTCGCGACCAGTGGCAGACCTGCCCCGTACCCGTAGCGAACTGCGCGAACCCTTACGACATCACGCTTTTGTAGGAGCCAGCTTGCTGGCGATCCACGCCTCTGCGGTGCCGAAAAGATCGCCAGCAAGCTGGCTCCTACAGGGGACAATGCCAGCGAAGGCATTCGCGGCGCTGCTAGGGGCGTTCAGGCGTGAGCGTTATCGATTGAAGTAAGCGCGGGCGCGCTCGACCTCGGCAGCCGTCGGCTTGTAGTTGGTCCACTGATCCTGCTCTTTCTTCTTGTAGCGAACCACGCCCTGGGCCACGTCGAACTCGTAGAACGGATAGACCTCCCGCAGGTTGTAGAACGCGGCCGGCGCGAAGAACAGGATGTCAGCGACAAGATAGCCACTGTTGAACTTGAGCGGGACGATCCCGTACATCGGTTCCATGCCGTCCTGCGTAGCGCGGAAGCGGTACTGACCGAAGCTGGTCGCCTTGTAGGTCTTGTTTACGGGGTTTTTCAGTACCAGCGGAGCATCGTCGTTGATCTTGACAGCGAGGCTCGGGTCGCTGGAGCGCAGCGAAGTGGTGGCGGTGCAGGCGGACAACAGCGCAGCGAGCAGCGGCAGTGCCAGGAGTTGCTTGGTTTTCATGGTCATACCCTTGTAGATGATAGGCGTGAACGGCCATGACCTCCCTACGCTGGGGTGCAGCAGCCGTCCGTGGCGGACGGCACTATAGGCCAGCGCAAATACATGGCCAAGCGCCATCTAGCGATACAGCGCCGTTCCCGATCATCGGTCACCACCGGACGCCCACTCGGCACTCTGCCGAAACTTTCCCGCCAGGCACCAGCCGTACTTACAGAACCCACTTTCATGTCTGGAGTACCTATGGCTTATCCGAAGATCCACGCGCAGAAACAGGACCGCTTGCCCGGTCAGGAACACGAGCTGCAGCCATCGGCCGAGTTCATTCGCGACAGTTACAAGGGCAGCGGAAAGCTCGCTGGCAAGGTCGCATTGGTCAGCGGTGGAGACAGCGGCATCGGCCGTGCGGCAGCGGTGCACTTCGCCCGAGAAGGCGCGGACGTAGCGATCATGTACCTCGATGAGCATCAGGATGCCGAAGACGCCAAGCGCATGATCGAAGCCGAGGGGCAGCGCTGCCTGCTGCTGCCAGGCGACATCCGCGACAGCAGCCACTGCAACGACGCGGTGGAGCAAACGGTGAAGACGTTCGGCCAACTGGACGTGCTGGTGAACAATGCCGGACGCCAGGAAGTCCAGACGCGACTCGAAGACATCACCGATGAGCAGTGGGAGAAGACCTTCGCCACCAACATTCATGGCTACTTCTACCTCACCCGTGCTGCACTGCCCCACCTCAAGGCTGGCGCCTCGATCATCAACACTACGTCGATCAATTCCTTTATCGGCAACCCGATGCTGGTCGATTACACCTCGACCAAGGGCGCCATCGACGGGTTTACCCGCGCCCTGTCGCAACAACTGATCGAACGCGATATCCGCGTCAACCAGATCGCTCCCGGACCGATCTGGACCCCGCTGCAACCGCCATCGCTGGGCAAGCACGACCCGGAACTGCTCGAAGACTTCGGCAGCCAGATGCCAATGGGGCGCTGCGGCCAGCCATCCGAGCTAGGCCCGGCCTACGTCTATCTGGCATGCGAGGATTCGTCCTACGTCAGCGGCCAGACGATCCATATCAACGGCGGCAAGGTGGTGAATGGCTAGCTGCAGCCAGCGATGGCGGCGATTCGACCGCGGTAACCGGGCAACGCGAGCAGCCGAAGCATCACGTAATGAGAACGCACGGAACCTTCGCCTCGCTGGTCTCGCCCAATAGACAGGACAGCGAGCACTTACAGGTCGAAACGCTCGCCGCGCATATCAACCGCAGCCAAGCCTGCAGAGAAAGGTGAAGTCATGCCACAGATCCTCATAGCGGCGTTTGATCGTTACGCCGAAGCCGAGCAAGTCAAAACCGAAATTCTGAGCAAAGGAATAACCAGCGACGCCATACAGATTTCCGCGTCCTTCAACCCGGACACTGTGGACAGCAGTCGCGTGGAGGTAATCGGCGAAGAGCCGAACGATGACGCCTCGGTAGCGGAGAAGATCGGCAGTTTCGTCGGCAAGGTGTTCGGTGACGACTCAAGCAAGCATGCCGGCCGTTATCCGGAAGCCGCCCGGCGCGGCTCGACCATCGTGACCGTCACGCTGGATACCGATGATGAAGTCTCCATGGTCGAAGAGTTGATGGAGCGCAACGGCGCGATCGATATCGACGAGCGCAGCGCCAGCTGGGGTGAAGAGGAAGCGACCCCTGTCACCGCCAGCACCGAAACACTGACCACCGGCTATCCCGATGCCACCTCACTCAGTGTCGACGAACGCAAACTGGACGGAACGGCCAGCGGTGACCGCGGCGCAGCAGACGGCTCGATTCCCGGGCGTGCCGAAAACGACAAGGCCGGGCGGCGTGACAACACGGCTGGGCGTGTGCGGATCGTTCCGCGCTGAGATCATTGGACGACCCCCGCAGGTCAGCCTCCACCTTTCTGAATAGCGGCTGACCTGACGCAACCGACCGCAACCTCCGGTCGCATCACTGCGAGACAAACACCTCATCGAGCAGTCTGTTCATGGCCTGAAATGCCCGCTCGGCCACTTCCGGATTGAACTCGTTGCGCCCAGGCACGTTGGCGTAAGGGTCGGTGAAGGAATGCACGGCGTTGCCATAGATATTCATCTGCCAATCCACATCGGTGGCTTTCATCTCGGCGATGAACGCATCGACCTGTTCTTTCGGTACCGCCGGGTCGTCGGCACCGTGCAGCACCAGCACCGGTGCCTTGATCTGTTTGGCGTCGTCCGGGTTCGGCGTATCGAGGTTGCCATGGAACGAGACAAAGGCGTCCAGATCGGAGCCGGACCGGGCCAACTCAAGAACTGCACCGCCGCCAAAGCAGAAACCGATCGCCGCCATCTTGCCGGTATCCAGCGCCACCACCTGCTGCGACCTGAACGCCTCGACCGCAGCCTGGGCCCGTTTGCGCATCAGTGGCCGATCGCCACGTACCGATGTGGCAGCGGCCTTGGCTTCATCCGGATTGGATGGCCGCACCGCCTTGCCATACAGGTCAGCCATGAACACGACGTACTTATCCCCCGCCGCGCGCGCCGCCTTTTCAGCGGAGCGCTCGGTGACGCCCAGCCAGTTGGGCACCATCAGCAAGCCGGGCCGCGGCGTGGTTACCGAGTCGTCATAGACGAGCAGCCCCTCATAGGTTTCACCGGCGATCTCATAGGCATGTGGCTTGACCACCACCGCCGCTTCGGCGGCACCGACCATCCCGGCCAGCGCCAGGGCAATACACGTCTTGTTCATGGAGGCGTTCCTGCTCAGTGAGACGACTGTTCAACGGTAGCGGAAAACCCAGACCGTACCGGCTGGCCTTACCCTCAGACCATTTCGGTTTGTGTCGCCACCTTGCGAGCAGAGTCAGATCTGCTTGAGGCGATGCTGCAGTGCTAGCGCATTAGCGGTCGCCGCCCCGCTGGCGGTGTTGTCGAAAATGCACCAGCAGGCTGTGTCCGCTGGTTGCGTAGCGCTTCGCTCGGCCAGCCGCTCGGTCAAGCTGTCGAGCCATTCTTCACCATACGAGGAGGAGTAGATGCGCGGCGAGCCATGCAGACGGTAATAAGTGAAGCCATCCCAACCGCCCGGCTCGGCTGCCGCCGGAAAGGGTGCCGGGTCAGCCGCGACCCGTGCGATTCGAGCGTGCTGCAGCACTGGCTCGGCATCGAGCCAGCTCGGATGGCGCGGCTCGATCGCCACCAACCCGCCATAACGTGCTCTCAACGAGTCGATGAACGCTTGGGCGACGCTCGGCTCGTAAACCAGCGAAGGGGGCAGCTGCACCAGCAGGCAGCCTAGCTTGTCAGCCAAATGGCCGCACTCGTGCAGAAACTGTTCGATCAGTTGATCGCAGCCATCCAGGCGCCGTTCATGGGTGATCTGCTTGGGTACCTTGACGCTGAAGCGAAACCCAGCCGGCACGCTTTCCGCCCACTTGGCATAGGTCGTGGGCCGATGGGCACGGTAAAACGAGCTGTTGATCTCGACAGCGGGTAAACGAGCCGCGTACCGCTGCAGGTGCGTGCCCTCCGCTGGAAACGCCGGCCATTGCTCGCGCGGCAAGCTCCAACCGGCAGTGCCGAGCAGAACGGAGGATGTTTCGCTGGCGATACTCACCGGACCGCTCCCGTTACGTTTTGCATCCCAGCCGTCTACTGACTGAACACAGCGGCGCAGGCAGCGGGCAGGCGGCGACTTGGGCTGGCCATTGCCACCGGGCGCGGGGTCGGGAGAATCGCTTTGCAGCCCTCGCCCGGTGGCGGCGGTGGCTGGTCGACACACTCTGTCGAGCCCTCCGGACAGCGCAGACGAACATGCAAGTGTTCGTCATGAAACGGCCATGGGCGGATGCGTTGCAGCCAGGAGCGGTCGTTCCACTCACGCTCGCAGAGGTCTCGTTTGACCGCGGCATCGACGAAGATGCGCGTCACCCGCGGATCTTGCGCGGCAAGGCGGATCAGCTCGGCGTGCTGTTCGGTCCATCGTTTGCTGTCCAGCTCCCCGGTGGTTTCGTCGACCAGGATGGGTTGTTCGACGCCCTCGCGCTCGCTGCGGGCCAGCGGCGGCAGATCCAGACGGAACCAGATGTCGACGTCCAGACCGCTCTGGTGGCTAACGTGCCCATAGGACATCGGGCCGCCGCGCGGCTGCGCCATATCGCCGACGAGCATGGGCCCGATGCCAGCCCCATCCAGCCGGCGACCCAGGTCCTGGATGTAATCAAGCAGCGCGGGATGTCCGTAGTGACGGTTACGCTGCATATCGACGGCCTGGTAACCCTCACCTTCGGGCGGCAGTTGTACTGCGCCAACCAGACACGCCGCGCCATGCTTACCGATGATTCGCGGCTCTCCGGGTAGCGGCTCGGTGACGCTGGACCAGTCCCGGTCCGCCGCGTTGACCGCAGAAACCATCCATCCGGCCAGACCACAGGCCGCCAGTACCCGCCTGCAAAGGCGACTCGACATGCTGATGTGTTGACTGCTCATAGCGACTTCGGAGTCCTTGTATCGATCTGAACCTTGCATCACCGCTGCTGACGAGAAAGCCATTCCAGCCCAGGCCGGTAAAGCATGTCGTGCTCGCCTTCGAACAGCACCAGCTCGGTAGGGCCCGATTTCAGGTACAGCAACACATCAGCATCCGCCTCGGCGAACTGCGGGAATTCATCGCTGCCCTTGGCCGATCGTTGACGCAAGGCATCCGGGACCTGGCGAGTCTCCATCAACTGGTCGATCTGCTTCTGAGGGATTCGATCGTCTTCCTTCGCCAGGTCGTTGAAGGCATGAAGCGCCTGCTCAGGCGGGACGGTGGTGTCGTCGATGCCGTGAGCGATGAGTACGCGAATATCGCCCGCCACCTCCGGCACATAGCGACTCGGGCTGCGCTTGCGGCATTCATCAAAGGCGCTGGAGCCCTGAGTTGGCTCACCACCACAGACCTGCTCGATTTCACCGGCGTACTTTTCGCCGCGCGCTTTGTTCCACTGGTGCCAGGTCACCAGGTCATAAACCGGCACCCAAGCCGCAACGCCGGCAAACACATCGGGATTACGACTCGCCAGGTGCAGTGCATTCATCGCACCGCCCGAGTAGCCGAGCAGATAGATCCGCGACTCGTCAATTTCGGCATGTTCGCGCGCGTATTCGAGCGCGTCCTGCATGTCAGAAATCGCCAGTTCAGAGGCGGTCGATTCGGGACGACCATCATTCTGACCTCGGAAGTTCGGGTGAATGAACACCCAGTCGTTCGCAATTGCGAACTGGCCCAGCGGAATGTCGATGTTCTGCAGGTAATCGGTGCTCCAGCTGTGCAGCACCATGAGCAGCGGCTTTTCCTTGTCTGAACCTGAGTCGTAGAACAGCGCCGCCTGCTCACTATCGTCGGCACTGGATGGGATCTTTATGTCTTTTATTTCCGGCGTTGCTTCACGCCAGCGCGAGAGTTCGGCTATCGCCAGACCGCCCGGATAATTGGTGACCCGTAGGAGATCGCTGGGGTGCTTCAGATCCTCAGCCTGAACGCTCCCGACGCCAGCACCGGCCAGCATCAACATCCCGAGCATGACCGCACAGATGACCCGCCCGAACAGATCGTTGGCGCGCCATGAAGGACCATCGCCCACTGAAACGGCCTGTAGTGAGCAGCTGCTTTCTCCGTTGCGAAGCACCATAGCCGTTGTCTCCCGCGAGTCGGTTTCGGATGTATAGAATTTGCGACTCCGAGCATCCCCATACGTTCGTCTGCGAGCCGACGCATGGCCGCCTGCCGTGCCGCTCGTATTGCGCGGCCCGATTGTCCAAACTTGCAGGACCCCTGATCAGAGAGGCGTCGATCATGCGCAAGGCCGAAGCCAAACACCGCCACACCCACAAACTCGAAAGACTTCAGCGCTTTTTGGACTGGGCCAGCGAGCGCCATCCCGATTTCGTACCGAAGAAAAATCACCAGGAGAAATGGTTCAGCACCTACCTCGGCCATCAGCCACCCGAAATTGGCCGTGCAGCGCGGTTGTTCTGGCTTGGGCTGGACGAGCCTACGGTCGAGGCGAATCTTGAGGACGCCGAACCGACTGGCCTGATCGGCCGACTGCTGAACCGGGACGTGAACGATTTCAGTTGTACCGTCGATATCTTCGGTATTGAGAAATCGCTGGATTGCGGCCCGGTGCAGAACCTGCTGGAACCCGAACTTGCGCTGCGCATCGACGATAGCCAGTCGACCGAGGACTTTGAACGCAACGTCTGCGCTGCGGTGCAGGCCCTGGTCCGGGATCGCCTGCATGTCTTGGAGAAGCCGTTCACCAGCCTCAGCGAAGAACACAAAGCCCAATGCCTGGAGCGCCTGCCCGTGCGGCTTTCACGCCTCGACGATTTTGCGGCGCGCGCCGCCGACATCGTCAACGAGGTCAAACACGAGCTGCGCTATGTGGTCGAGCTGCGCCACGGCGAGGTCGCCCTGGACATGCAAAGGCGCATTCCGGGCGGCCAAGGCCATGTGCTCAGCGAGCAAGAAGTCGCGCAGCTCAAAGACGAAGACCGTCAGGCGATGAATGCCAAGTTCGAGATGATGATCGAGGAAGCGCAGGACTTCGATCTGCAGCTGCTCGGCGAGAAGCGCCTGACCGAAGTCTTCATGATGGAGCCAAAAAAGCTGCGCCGGACCATCCGTTTCGCCCGCGAGGACAATCGCGAAAAGATGGCCTTCGCCGTGCTACTGGAGAACAACCCGCGCTTCGTCCATTACCACAAGCTCTACGCCGCGCGGCGCATCACTCGCACCTGGACCGCCCTGCTCGGCCCGACCAACAGCGGCAAGACGTACCAGGCGATCCAGGCCATGACCGGCGTGACCCACGCTATCTACCTGTCGCCGCTGCGCCTGATGGCCCTGGAAAACCAGGAACGCATCGAATCCATGGGCGTGCCCTGCTCGTTGGTCACCGGGGAAGAGGAAATCATCCGCGAAGGTGCCACCCACTATTGCTGCACCGTCGAGGAATTCGCCCGCTTCCGTCACGAGTCCTGGGACGTGGTGGTGATCGACGAAGTGCAGATGATGGCCGACTCGCAACGCGGCTGGGCCTGGGTCGATGCGCTGGTCAGCGCCTACACCCAGGACCTGATCATGACCGGCCCCGAGCTGATCCAGCCGTCGCTGAAAACCCTCTGTGATCTCTGCGAAGACCAACTGGTAATCAAACGCACCAAACGACTTTCACCCGTGGACGTGGCGCGCCGCTCGACCAACCTCAAGCAGCTCGATGCCGGCTCGATGCTGGTCGCCTTCAGCCGCAAGACGGTGCTGGAACTCAAGGCGATGCTGGAGATGACCGGCAAGAGCGTTTCGGTGGTCTACGGTGCGCTGTCACCGGAAGTTCGCCGTGAGCAGGCACGCCGTTTTCGCGAAGGCGAAGCGGACCTCATGGTCGCCACGGATGCTGTGGGTATGGGCCTCAACCTGCCGGCGCACACGCTGTGCTTCTACACCGACGAAAAGTACGACGGCATCCAGAACCGCCAGCTGAAGGTGCAGGAGGTCAAGCAGATCGGCGGCCGCGCCGGGCGCTTCGGTCATCACGACAGCGGCCTCATCACCGCGCTGGACGGGCAGACGCTGCAGTCGATCAAGCGGCTGTTCCACAGCGACGACTTACCGGTGGACCTGACGCAGTTCCAGGTAAGGCCGTCCATCGAGCACCTGCAAGCCATCTCGGAACTGATGAACGAGCCGAGCCTGTTGCGGGCCTGGCTGACGTTCAACCGCAACATCAACTATGGCGACGAATTCATCTCGATCCTGCCCGACGAGCTGGCGGAGTGGATCAAGCTGATCGACGACCCGACCATCGACCTGCCGTTGCGCTGGATCTTCGCCTGCACGCCGATTCGCGGGGGGCTGGACAGCCCGGCCGCCGTTTTCGCCCAGCAGTGGTTGAAAAAGGTCGCGCAGGACAAAGAGATCCCATTGCCGCGGCTGATCATCGATGCCGACCTGGCGACGCTGGAAAGCTCGCTGCACGTCATCGAAACCTACCTGCATCTGGCGCGCACGCTGCCGGCACACTTTCCGGCGCTGGAGCAGGCCGAAGAGCATCGCAGTCTCCTTAATGGCGCCATCACCCGCGAGTTGTCGCGCCAGCGCAAGCCACGCAGCTCGGACCGCCGCCGCGGATCCGGCGACAACCGCAATTGCAAGGGCTGTGGCAAGGCGATGCCGATGGCCGCACGCAAGTTTCGGCTGTGCCAGAGCTGTTTCCGTGAGCAGCGCTAGGCCAGTTCGGGCGCTTGGCGGAACCGCCGCTCAGGCGCCCACCACTACGCCACCCAGGTACCGGTGCTAGCCCATGGCGGGTAGCGAGGCTGGCAAGCTGCGGCTTCGGCCCTTAGGATGCGGCAGGTCTATAGCGTGACCGGGGCCATTCAGAGCCTCGTTGCGATGGCCATTACCGAAAGCCATGGAGTCAGGGCCGATGTCGATCATCATTCAGTTGCGCAGGCAACTGGCGGCGGTTACCAGCCGATTTGGCTGGGCCGCACTTTTATTCGCGCTCGCGGTGCACGCCGGCGTGTCCTATCTCGGCCTGCGCCTGTTCGCCGAGGCGCCGCTCACCGAGCTTAAGACGTTCATTTACTTCTATCTGACCACCGCACTAACGGTCGGCTACGGTGACTTCTCGCCGCAGACCGCTGGCGGTCGCATCTTTGTTTCCACCTGGCTGATGGTCGGCGGCATCGCGCTGCTGACCGCCGTCATCGGCAAAACCACCAATTCCATCATTGCAGTCTGGAGGAAAGGCATGAAAGGCAAAGGAACGTTCGCCACCTGCACGGGCCATACCGTTGTGATCGGCTGGGAAGGCGAAATCAGCGAGCGTGTCGTCGAGCTGCTGCATGAAGACGAAACCTCCAATGACCACCTGATCGTCATCTGCGACACGGTGCTCGAAGAAAACCCGATGCCAGGCAAAACTGAGTTCATCCATGGCGAGAGCCTGTCGTCCCTGGCACTGCTGCAGCGCGCCGGGGTGAAAGGGGCCGAACGCACACTGGTGCGCACCGGCTCGGACGACCTGACGCTCGCGGTCGTGCTGACCATCAACCAGCTCAATCCGGTCGGTCATGTGGTTGCCCATTTCAGCAGCAGCGAGACCGCCCGACTGGCGCGCAGCTATGCGCCCAAACTGGAATGCACCTCCAGCATGGCCATCGAGATGCTGGTGCGTTCGTCTCAGGACCCAGGCTCCTCGGTGATCATCAATGAGCTGCTGAGCGTTGGCCAGGGCGCGACCCAATACCGCCTGCTACTGCCCGAGAGCTACGAAAGCACGGTCGGCGCGCTGTACAAGCAATTGAAAGACCGGCACAACGCGACGCTGATTGGCTACCGCGCCAAGGACCAGACCCAGCCGACCATCAATCCGTCCAACGACACCCCGGTACGCGGCGGCGAGCTGTTCTATATCGCCAACACACGCCTCGCCGGCCTGGGTGACGCCAGCTGAGCATGACGCTGCGCCAAGCAGACATGCGCCTGTAGGGCAGAACGTGTTCGGCCCTACGAACGCCGATGAGCCCGTTGAAGCCCCGCGGGCGTTGACTCACCTGGCCTGCAATCGACGACACCCGGCTCTCGCTCCCTCCATCTCGGGAATCAACCCCGACATCCCGGCTCTGATTAGGACAGTCTGAGCAATCGGGAGGTACCATGAGCGACCCACACGATCTGCAGCGATTCGTCGACGCCCAGCAATCGATCTACGACCGCGCGCTGGCGGAACTCAACGCCGGCTACAAACAAAGCCACTGGATGTGGTTCATCTTTCCGCAGATAGCAGGCCTCGGCCACAGCGACATGGCGCGTCGCTACGCCATCAAGGATGCGGACGAAGCGACCGCGTATCTAGAGCACCCTCTGCTCGGACCTCGCCTGGAGCAATGCGCGCAAGCACTGCTCGCCCATGCCGAGCGTCCGGCACGGCAGATTCTGGGTTCGCCCGACGACATGAAGCTGCGCTCGAGCATGACGCTGTTCGCTGCCGTTGCGCCTGAACGGGAGACGTTTCAAGCGGTGCTGGATGCGTTCTTCGCGGCCGATCCCGACTCGGCGACGCTATCACGCTTGGATCGTTAAGCGGCTCGGGCGCAGACCTCCGATAGGCGGACCGAGGCCGGTACGATAGGCTTCTCGCTTTATGGCAGGTCCGCCGCCCCTTACAGGTGCACAGATGAATCTCTCGCTGTTCAGCCGTTACGCTTTTTTCGTCCTGTGCGCTGCCACTGCCGTGTTGTGCCTCCCTTTCCTGAGCCACCCTTGGGTGTGGCCGTTGTTCGTCGTCACGGCGCTGCTGACCCTTATCGGCATTCGTGATCTTCGCCAGTGCGAACATGCGGTTCGGCGCAATTACCCGATCCTCGGCAACATTCGATACCTGGTCGAAGGCATCCGCCCGGAGATTCGTCAGTACCTGCTTGAAAGCGATCAGGAGCGCGTACCGTTTTCCCGCGCACAACGCTCGCTCGTCTATGCACGGGCGAAAAACGAGGTGGATGACAAACCCTTCGGCACCCTTATCGACGTATACGAACCGGGATACGAATGCATCGGCCATTCGATCCGCACCGCAGCGGTCAGCGATCCCGAAACCTTCCGCGTATCGATCGGCGGGCCGCAGTGTGAGCAGCCCTACTCCGCTTCGGTGTTCAACATTTCAGCGATGAGCTTCGGCTCGCTCAGTGGCAATGCGATTCAGGCGTTGAACCGAGGCGCCAAACTCGGTGGCTTCTACCACGACACAGGCGAAGGCAGCATCAGCAGCTACCATCGCCAGCACGGCGGGGATCTGGTCTGGGAACTGGGCAGCGGCTATTTCGGTTGTCGAACCGAAAGCGGTGCATTCGATCCGGATCGATTCGCCGTTCAGGCACGGGATCCGCAGGTCAAGATGATCGAGATCAAGCTGAGCCAAGGCGCCAAACCAGGGCACGGCGGAATCTTGCCGGGGCGCAAGGTCAACGCGGAAATCGCGTCCACCCGCGGCGTGCCGGAGGGCGTGGACTGCATTTCCCCCGCGAGCCATAGCGCCTTCAGCACACCGTTGGAGTTGATGAATTTTATCGCCAGCCTGCGCGAACTGTCCGGCGGCAAGCCGGTCGGTTTCAAGCTGTGCATCGGCCATCCGTGGGAGTTCGTCGGCATCGTCAAGGCGATGCTGGGGAGCGGTATCTATCCGGATTTCATTGTGGTCGACGGCAAGGAAGGCGGCACGGGCGCGGCGCCCGTCGAGTTCACCAACCACATCGGCATGCCACTGCGCGAAAGCCTGCTGTTCGTGCATAACGTGCTGGTCGGCTGCAGTCTGCGCGAGCACATTCGCATCGGTGCCAGCGGCAAGATCGTCAGCGCCTTCGATATCGCCAGCGTCCTGGCCATGGGCGCCGACTGGGTGAACTCGGCTCGTGGGTTCATGTTCGCGATCGGCTGCATTCAGTCGCAGCATTGCCACACCAATCGCTGCCCCACCGGCGTTGCCACCCAGGACCCGCTGCGCCAACGCGCGCTGGTGGTTCCGGACAAGGCCAATCGAGTGTTCAGCTTTCACCGCAACACCGTGCACGCGCTGGCCGAACTGCTTGCAGCTGCCGGCTTGTCACATCCTGCCGAACTGGGCCCGCATCACCTGATCCGACGCGTCAGCTCTACGGAAATCAAGCTGTTCTCGCAGCTCTACTATTTCGTCCAGCCCGGTGCGCTGTTGAGGCCAAAGATCGACAGCGAGTTCTTCGCCAGGATCTGGAGCATGGCCCAGGCAGACAGCTTCGAAGCCATGCCGCAGAAAACTGAGCGTGGGGCCGCGCAGGTCGAGGAACCACTGATCAGTTAACCCTTCCAACCAGCGGATCGCAGCCAGCCTCCGAGCTCGTTGCGATCCGACTGCGTCAATGGCCATGCTTTTGTCGGCCTGCAAGTTCCAGCGGCTGCCACATCAAAACCTGGTCGCCAGCCGCTCAGGCCATCATTTGCGCGCCGGAAATTTGCCACTCTCGACAGACACCACGCTGTTTCGTCAGCTTTCCGTTGAAATGTTCAGCTTTTTACTTTGACAGCCCGTACTTTTGACTTTAAGTTTTCACTTCCGAACATTTCCGAACCCTCGCAGTATTCGGATCATAAAAACAACAGTCCCACAAAGAGGTTCTGCGCATGAGTAACCCGTCCACCCCGACGCTTCGGGGGCAATGCATCGCCGAGTTTCTCGGCACCGCCCTGTTGATCTTCTTCGGTACCGGCTGCGTGGCGGCACTCAAGCTCGGCGGCGCAGATCTAGGTCTTTGGGAAATAAGCGTTATATGGGGTATTGGCGTGAGCATGGGCGTCTACCTCGCGGCCGGTGTATCCGGTGCTCACCTGAACCCTGCGGTATCCATTGCGCTCTGGCTGTTCGGCACTTTCGAGCGTAACAAGGTGCCGGCCTATATCCTCGCCCAGACCGCCGGCGCCTTCTGTGCCGCTGCGTTGGTTTATGGACTTTACAGCAGCCTGTTTTTCGATTTCGAACAGGCCCAGCAAATGACTCGCGGCAGTGTTGCCAGCCTCGAGCTCGCATCGGTGTTCTCCACCTACCCGCACCCGTCGCTTTCGATCGGCCAGGCGTTTCTGGTGGAAGTGGTGATTACCGCTATCCTGCTGGGGATGATCATGGCCCTGACCGATGACGGTAACGGTCTGCCACGCGGGCCGCTGGCGCCTCTGCTGATCGGCCTGCTGATTGCGGTGATCGGCGGCGCGATGGGGCCGCTGACCGGGTTCGCGATGAACCCGGCACGCGACTTCGGTCCCAAGCTGATGACCTTTTTCGCAGGGTGGGGACAGGTCGCATTCACCGGCGGCCGGGATATCCCCTACTTCCTGGTCCCGCTGATCGCCCCGGTCATTGGCGCCTGCCTCGGGGCCGCTGGTTACAAGGCACTGATCTGCAAGCATCTACCGGGCGTTGGCGGTGCTTGCGCTGTTCCGGAACCGGAACCAAAACCAGAGGCCGACCGCTACTCCAAACACGATGTCACTGCCCAAGAAGCTCGTTAAGGAATCGACACCATGAGCAACCAGAACAACAAGCAATTCATCGTCGCCCTCGACCAGGGGACCACCAGCTCGCGGGCCATCGTGCTCGACCGCAACGCCAACGTGATCACCATCGCTCAGCGCGAGTTCGCACAGATCTACCCACAACCGAGCTGGGTCGAGCATGACCCTATGGAAATCTGGGCCACTCAGAGCGGCGTGTTCGTCGAGGCGCTGGCACAGGCCGGCATCACCAATGAGCAGGTTGCTGCCATCGGCATTACCAACCAGCGCGAAACCACCATTGTCTGGGACAAGAACACCGGCCGGCCGATCTACAACGCCATTGTCTGGCAGAGCCGCCAGAGCACGCCGATCTGCGATCAGCTCAAACGCGACGGTATGCAAGACCATATCCGCAAGACCACCGGCCTGGTCATCGACCCCTACTTCTCCGGCACCAAGATCAAGTGGATTCTCGACCACGTCGAAGGCAGCCGCGAACGCGCGCGTCGAGGCGAGCTGCTGTTCGGCACCGTTGATTGCTGGCTGATCTGGAAAATGACCCAGGGCAAGGCCCACGTCACCGACTACACCAACGCTTCGCGCACCATGCTGTTCGACATCCACAAGCTGGACTGGGACCCGGTGATGCTGGAGACGCTGGATATTCCGCGCGAAATGCTGCCGGAAGTGCGTTCCTCCTCAGAAGTCTACGGCCACGCCTATCTCGGCTCCGGCCAGAGCACCGGCATTCCCATCGCCGGCATTGCGGGCGATCAGCAGGCCGCGCTGTTCGGCCAGATGTGCGTCGAGCCCGGCCAGGCGAAGAACACCTACGGCACCGGCTGCTTCCTGCTGATGAACACCGGCACTAAGGCCGTGCAGTCCGAACACGGGCTGCTCACCACCATCGCCTGCGGCCCAAAGGGCGAGGTCAACTACGCCCTTGAAGGCGCCATCTTCAATGGTGGTTCCACCGTGCAGTGGCTGCGCGACGAGCTGAAGGTGATCAACGACTCGCTGGATTCCGAGTATTTCGCCACCAAGGTCAAGGACAGCAATGGTGTTTACCTGGTCCCGGCCTTCACTGGCCTTGGCGCCCCCTACTGGGACCCCCGTGCCCGCGGCGCATTGTTCGGCCTGACGCGGGGTGTAAAGGTCGACCACATCATCCGTGCCGCGCTGGAATCCATCGCCTACCAGACCCGCGACGTGCTCGACGCCATGCAGCAGGACGCCGGCGAGCGCCTGCGTTCACTGCGCGTGGATGGCGGTGCAGTGGCGAACAACTTCCTCATGCAGTTCCAGGCCGACCTGCTCGGCACCCAAGTCGAACGCCCGGAAATGAAGGAAACCACCGCTCTCGGCGCTGCCTACCTGGCAGGCTTGGCGACCGGCTTCTGGAGCAGCCTGGACGAATTGCGCAGCAAGGCCACCATCGAGCGCGTGTTCGAACCGGCCTGCGACGATGAGAAGCGCGAAGCACTCTATAAAGGCTGGAAGAAGGCGGTTGGCCGCACCCGCGACTGGGAAGAGGAATAAGCCTCGACGACCAAACGCACCACACCTCGCGCCCGGCCCGGATCTTAACCGCGCCGGGCGCGCTTATTCGCAAACGAACAATTCTTTAATCAAATCCCAGACTGCGGCATCCTTCACGGCATATCGATAAGAAGGAAGCCTCCATGAGTCTGGCCCCACGACAGCAAAGCATTCTCGAACTGGTCCGCGAACGCGGCTACGTCAGCATCGAAGAGCTGGCGCAGCAGTTTGCAGTCACGCCCCAGACCATCCGCCGTGATATCAACCAGCTAGGCGAAGCCGGCTTGCTTCGCCGCTACCATGGCGGCGCCGCCCACGATTCCAGCGTACAGAACACCGCCTATACCCAACGCGCCCGGCAGATGCGCGACGAGAAGCGCCGCATCGCCGACGCCATGGCTGCACACATTCCCGATCAGGCGTCGCTGTTCATCAACATCGGCACCACCACCGAAGCCATCGCACACGCTCTGCTCAACCATCGCGATCTCAAAGTCATCACCAACAACCTGCACGTGGCGAGCATCCTCAGCCCCAAGGAAGATTTCGACGTGCTGATCGCAGGCGGCAACGTGCGCAGCGATGGCGGTGTGGTCGGCCAGGCCACGGCGGATTTCATCGGTCAGTTCAAGGTCGACTTCGCATTGATCGGCATCAGCGGGATCGATGAAGACGGCACCCTGCTGGATTTCGACTATCAGGAAGTACGCGTCTCGCAGGCCATCATCAACAACGCCCGCCAGGTCTTCCTCGCCGCCGACTCGAGCAAATTCGGCCGCAACGCCATGACCCGCCTCGGCTCGCTTGAACAGATCGACATGTTGTTTACCGAGGCCCAGCCACCCGAGGCGTTTCTCGAGTTGCTCAGCCGGCACAAGGTCAAACTGGAAGTGACTGGCTGAAGCGTTCGTGTCGGTGTTCGTCAGCCCGCGGCGAGACCAACACCGACTCGCCCTTAGCTGCACCATGCGTCTAATGGCGCACCTCGCGCCGACTCTTGATTTGACGGTGGCTAATACCTGACCTTGCAGTGGCGGCACCGGTGGGCTGAAGCCCACCCTACTCGGCCGCAGCCCACCCTCTAACTGCCGATACGTTCGTGTCGGTGTTCGTCAGCCTGCGGCAAGACCAACACCAACTCGCCCTCAGCTGCACCATGCGCCTGATGGCGCACCTCGCGCCGACTCTTGATTTGACGGTGGCTAATACCTGACCTTGCAGTGGCGGCACCGGTGGGCTGAAGCCCACCCTACACGGCCTCTAACCGCCGATACCTTCGTGCCGGTGATCGTCAGCCCGCCGCAGCAGCAGGGTGGGCTTCAGCCCACCAATAGCATTGCCATAACCTCTCACGCTCACACTGACGGCGCGCATTCGCTGACCGGCATTATCTCAATGCCCGGCTAAGCACCAATTAGCTGTTCGTATCGGTTCGATTATTTTCTTTTGATATAAAAAATGAACATCAGCTCTAGAGCGTCATTCATATGTGCGCTAGGATGTTCACATTCGAAAATTAATGTTCGTTCTTGAGGAGAATCCCGTGACTGAGACCGTCTCCGAGCTGTACGACATCGCTGTAATTGGCGGTGGCATCAATGGTGTAGGCATCGCTGCTGATGCAGCCGGACGCGGCCTGTCGGTGTTTCTATGCGAGCGTGATGACCTGGCCAGCCACACGTCGTCGGCCAGCAGCAAACTGATTCATGGTGGCCTTCGCTATCTGGAGCACTACGAATTCCGCCTCGTGCGCGAAGCCCTGGCCGAGCGTGAAGTGCTCCTGGCGAAAGCGCCGCATATCGTCAAACCCATGCGTTTCGTCCTGCCGCATCGTCCGCACCTGCGCCCCGCCTGGATGATTCGCGCCGGTCTGTTCCTTTACGACAACCTTGGCAAGCGCGAGAAGCTGCCTGCTTCGCGCGGCCTGCGCTTTGGTAGTGAAAGCCCGCTCAAGCCCGCCATCAAGCGCGGCTTCGAGTATTCCGACTGCTGGGTCGACGATGCGCGACTGGTCGTGCTTAATGCCATGGCTGCGCGGGAAAAAGGCGCGCACATCCACACTCGTACCCAATGCCTGAGCGCCAAGCGCGCCGGCGGCATCTGGCATGTCGAACTGCAGCGTCAGGATGGCAGCCGTTTCTCCCTACGCGCCAAGGCGCTGGTCAACGCAGCCGGGCCCTGGGTGGCGCAGTTCATCGGTGAGAACCTGCAGCAGCGCTCGCCTTACGGCATCCGCCTGATTCAGGGCAGCCACATCATCGTGCCGAAACTGTACGAAGGTGAGCAGGCCTACATCATGCAGAACGAGGATCGGCGCATCGTCTTCGCCATCCCCTATCTCGACCGCTACACCATGATCGGGACCACCGACCGCGAATACCGCGGCGACCCGGCCAAGGTCAGCATCAGTGAAGAAGAGATCGCCTATGTTCTGGGCGTCGCCAATAGCCATTTCCGCAAGCAGCTGAAAGCGGATGACATCGTTCATACGTTTGCCGGTGTTCGGCCATTGTGTGACGACGAGTCGGATAACCCATCGGCGGTGACGCGCGATTACACCTTGTCTCTGGCTGCCGAAGAGAAGCAGGCGCCCTTGCTCTCGGTGTTCGGCGGCAAGCTGACCACCTACCGCAAACTCGCCGAATCGGCGATGGCTCAGCTCAAGCCCTTTTTCCCGAAAATGGGCCCAAGTTGGACCGCCAAGGATACGTTGCCTGGTGGGGAAGGCATGACCACCGCCGAGGCGCTTGCTGCTGAGTTGATGGCCGAGGTGAAAGGCATCGATCAACCGCTGGCCAAACGCTGGGCGACCCTCTACGGCAATCGCGTTTGGCGCATGCTTGGCGATGCCCGCTCGATCGATGCACTGGGTGAAGACCTCGGCCAGCACCTGTATGCCCTGGAAGTCGACTACCTTCGTCGTGAAGAATGGGCGACGCAGCTTGACGATATCCTCTGGCGCCGGACCAAGCTCGGTCTGGCGTTCGATGACGCTGACAAATCACGCCTGGAGCGGTATCTGGCCGAGCGCCCCACAGCCGAAGCCACACGCAGCAGCAACGCCGCCTGAGTGTGGTTCACGAGCGGTAGCGAACGGAGCCTGTTAGCAGCAGGCTCCTCCCTCCCAATTCCTGTCAGCGACTCACCGCCTACGAATTGCAATCCACACGAAATGACGCTGCGCGGGCGCTGATAGCCTTCCTATCGCTGAGCCCACTGACCGTTAGTCTGCCTCTGCCGTTGCGGTCATCAAGTATTCACAGCCAAGGCACACCGTCGAGCAACTGACACGCTCACGGGAGTTGCCTGATGACGATGAACGCCGGTGCCCTGGCGGCAAAATACTCCACTCCGATTACGCGTCAATGGCTGTCCTGGCTGCTGGTGGTCACGCTGATCTATCTGCTGCTGGCTGCGGTCGGCGCGATCGGCGACGGCTTCAAGGCCGCGGTGGGCGACAACGCAAAAGAATTGTTCGCTTTCGCCACCAATCCCTTTGTCGGACTGATGATCGGCCTGGCTGCCACGGCGCTGATTCAGAGTTCCAGCACGGTGACCTCGATCATCGTGGGCATGGTCGCCGGTGGCCTGCCGATCCCTATCGCGATTCCGTTGATCATGGGCGCAAACATCGGCACATCGCTGACCAGCACCATTGTCAGCCTCGGTCATATCCGCAGTGGTGAAGAGTTTCACCGAGCCTTCGCGGCGGCCACGGTGCATGACGCCTTCAACATCACAGCGGTGACCATCCTGCTGCCGGTGGAGTTGCTCTTTCATCCACTGGAGCGCATGTCACAGGCGCTTGCGGGCCTGCTGGTGCATGACAGTGCCGGCGTCGACATGAAGAGCATGAACTTCATGAAGACCATACTGACCCCTGCCAGCGAGCTGCTCGAAGCCAGCGTGTCCTGGCTACCGAGCAAGGTGTGGGCCGGTGTCGGGCTGATCATCATCGGGATCGGGCTGATCCTCTTCGTGGTCCAGGCGATTGGCAAGGTGCTGCGCAAGGTGATGGTGGGTCGCGCCAAAGACATCATGCATGCAAGCGTCGGACGCGGACCGGTGTCCGGCATTGCCTCTGGAACGGTCATCACCATACTGGTGCAATCGTCATCCACCACAACAGCACTGATTGTGCCGCTGGCCGGCACGGGCGTGTTCACGCTCAGGCAGGTCTATCCATTCACCCTGGGTACGAACATTGGCACCTGCGTCACCGCCCTGCTGGCCGCCACGGCAATCGCCGGCCCCACGGCAGAACTGGCGATGCAGATCGCGCTGGTGCATCTGATGTTCAACCTCCTGGGGATCTCCATCATCTACGTGCTGCCGTTCCTGCGCGGCGTGCCTCCGGCGATTGCCAACTTCCTCGCGGACCTGGCTCAGCGCAACAAGCTGTATGTCGGGGCCTATATCGGCGGCGTGTTCTTCGGCCTTCCGTTGCTGCTTATTGGCGGTAGCCAACTCTGATCCTGCCTGGAGCCAATCATGCAAAGCGAACGCCGCATCCAGACCGAGAACCGCATCCGCGAACTCCGTGAATCGCTGAACGAACTCGAGGCCCAGCTCGAACGCATCGACGGACAGGAACAACAAGCGCAACACCGTGAAATCGACCATCTGGATGACTACATCAATGCCGTGGACACGCGCTTCAACAGCCTCCAGCTGTTCTGGACCACGCTCAAGGCTGACTGGCTGAAACCGAAATCCTGAGCCGGTAGAAGGAACTCTCCATGCACATCGCCAAATCCAGCGCTTTCCTGCTGATCAGCCTCTTGCTTGCCCTGCACACCACGCTCGCATCAGCCGAGAGAGCAACGGAGGCAGCGGCATCCGAAGGGCTGCTCATCGATGGATCGAGCACGGTTTACCCGCTAACCCGTGAAGCGATAAAGCGGTTTCAGCGTGCCCGCCCCGGTCATCCGATCAACGTTGAGTTTTCCGGGACCACCGCAGGTTTTCGTCGATTCTGCGCCGGCGAGACGGATATCAATGATGCGTCGCGCGAAATGAACACCGAAGAACAGGCAGAGTGCGCCAAGAATGGCGTCCGCTACCGCAAGATCCCCCTGGCCATGGACTCCATTGCGGTAGTGGCACATCCCAGCAACCACTGGGCGAAAGACATCACGGTAGATGAACTCAAGGCCCTATGGGCACCGGATGCAGAAGGTCGGGTCACGCGCTGGAACCAGATCCGCCCCGAATGGCCTGACCGCCCCGTGAAACTGTTCGGACGGGGTCAGGACTCGGGCACCTACGATGTCTTTACCCGCGAGATCGTCGGCGCGACGCACCGCAGCCGTCAGGACTACACCGCCAGCGAAAACGAGGAACAACTGGCCGCCGGGATTGCGGCCGAGCCCGATGCGCTCGGTTTCTTTGGCATCGGTGCGTACCATCGGCATTGGGACGAACTGAAGTTGCTCGCCGTGGACAACGGCAACGGACCGGTTTACCCGACGCTCGCCACGGTCAGCGAAGGACGCTATCAGCCACTGACGCGCCCGCTGTTTGTATACCTGAACGAAGAGAGCCTGCAGCGCAAACCGATCACCCGCGCATTCGTTGAACACTATCTGCAGGGGTTGCCCGGCTGGATTCACTTCACCGGCTACATGCCACTCAGTGCCGAGCAATACGAACGCAGCCTGGCGACCCTGCAGAACTCACCGAAGCAGCCCTCGCCCGAGCCGAACTGAACCGATGCTTGAATCGCTGAGCAAATCCGGTAGGCTCGCACCTTTCCCACTGGAGTAGACCCACATGGCACGAGCCACCGCCCGCCACATCCTTGTTCCCACCGAAGCAAAGTGCAACGAGCTGAAGGCTGCCATCGAAGGCGGTGCCGATTTCGCTCAGGTTGCCAAGGACAATTCCACCTGCCCGTCCAGCCGTCAGGGCGGCGACCTGGGCTCGTTCGGCCCCGGTCAGATGGTCAAGGAATTCGACACCGTAGTTTTCAGCGCCCCAATCAATGAAGTCCAAGGCCCAGTGAAAACCCAGTTCGGTTATCACCTGCTGGAAGTGACCAGCCGCCAGGACTGATCCCTCGGCCCCTGCACCTCAAATGCGGGGGCGCCGCTCTTTGCTACCGATGCAGAGAAGCGCCCTCCTCCCAGCAGCACCTCCCCGCTCCACCTTGATGATCACGCCTGCAGACGGAAACGCCCCGTCAACGCCTTGAGCCCGTTCATGCTCTGCATGATGGTGTTGCCTGACGCCGCCGTGTCGTGCGTGGCGCTGGCCGCCTGATCGGCCACCTGGGCGATACGGGTCAGCGACTGATTCATGTCCTCGGCAACATGCGACTGCTCCTCCGCCGCCGTCGCAATCTGGTTGGTCATGCCGCGAATGGTCTGCACCGCGCCGACAATCTGTCCCAGGGCATGTTGCGCCGCTTCGATCTGTGTAAGCGTTGTCGTGCTGCTCTGCCGTGAAGCGTCCATGGCTTCGCCGGCACGTGTAGCCTGGCTCTGAAGCCGCTCGACCAACACACTGACTTCCTTGGCTGAATCCTGCGTGCGGCTGGCCAGGCTGCGGACCTCATCTGCCACAACGGCAAAGCCGCGACCCTGCTCACCCGCGCGCGCAGCCTCGATGGCAGCGTTAAGCGCCAGCAGGTTGGTCTGCTCGGCGATGCCGCTGATCACATTGAGCACCTTGCCGATCTCGTGGCTGTCCTGCACCAGCTGCTGCATCACGCCGGCCAAGCCATCGACATGCCCGGTCAGGGCGCGAATAGCCGTAACCGATTGGTTCATCACTGCGTTACCAGCGCTGGTTTCCTGCTCGGCGACGTCGGCGGCGCTGGCCGCTTCGACAGTGCTCCGCGCGACTTCCTGCGAGGTCGCGAGCATCTCGTTCATGGCAGTGGCGACCTGATCGATCTCGGCCTGCTGACTTTCAACGTTGCGCGCACTGTCGCCCGCCAGGCTTGCCATGCGCACGCACTGACCATCAGCGTCATCGGCGGCCTGGCGCACGCCACGGATCATCTCGCCAACCTCTCCCAGCAGACGGTTGTAAGCGAGGGTGATCATGCCGATTTCGTCGTCGGCATAGCGCACCTGCATAGGCGAAGAGAAGTCGCCCTGGCTAACCTTCTCCAGCCGCTCACGGAGCTGATCGACATGCCGCATCAACCAGTTCATGCCAGCCACCCGACCGAGGACAACCAATAACAAAATGGTCAGAGTCGAACCCATCGCAACCCAGAGCTGCTGGGTCGTATTGCGGTTCACTTCAGCCGAAATCAGAGACACCACCTCGTTGGAGGCGGCGAGAATCTCATTGGCATCCGCCGCGACCGTTTTGAGGTCAGCCTGCTGGCCAGCGGCCAACAACTGTACGGCTGGACGATAGCGCTGCCATATCTGGTCGACGCGCTGCAGATGAGGCTTGGCGCTGGCCAACTCCACCGGGGCGATGCCCTGGCTACCATCACCATTGAGCAGGAGACGATGAGACTGCTCGAAGCGCTGGATGGTTTTATCCACTTCAGCCGGGCCACCGATACCCTGTGCGGCCAGCAACGCCTCTTTCATCATCTTCTGGCTGAGCATGCGCTGGGCACCGGCCATGTCGATCTGGCTGGCGTCCTTACTGGACATGAACAGCACACCGGCCGTTAGCGCCGCGCACAGAAAGATCAGGCTGTAGGAAAAGAAGAATTGCTGATTGATGGTACGCAGACCCAGCCCGCGCAAGAGAGATTGAATGACGTTCGCCAAGGTGCTGGTCATGGGGATATCCAACTGCTGGAGAGGATGCGACACAGTCGACAGAAAGGATCGCGATTACACACTTCTCGGCTGCAGCCGAGGCAACTTGATAGCCACAGACAAACTTTCGCAAAAGCCCGCCACACAAGGGTTTGAGCCGATTTTAATCGCTCATGACCGGCGGGTCAGCGCCTTGATCCAGATCACTAAAGAGGCTGGTTGAAGTAGTTTTTTTGCTCAACCGAACGCCACATAACGACTATGGTCAGGTAATGGCAGGGCTACTTGGCTGCCACCCATTTCATTGAGGACTCGTCATGTTTCATGTAACCCGCATTGGTGATAAACGCATCGACGTGGATTTCTCCGGCAAACTCGACAGCAGCGAGATGCGCTTTGCCTTGGACGAACTGCTGCGAAAGTCAGAAGGCATCAGTCACGGCCAGATGCTCTATCGCATCGGCGACTTCGATGTTCCGACGCTGGGCGCGATGGGTGTCGAACTGGCACGAATTCCCCAACTGTTTCGCTTCATCCGCCGTTTCGATCGCTGCGCAGTGGTGTCCAGCAAGGAGTGGCTACGCAAGGCCAGCGAGATCGAGGGGGCACTGTTTCCCGGTTTGACGATCAAGGCCTTCGACGAAAACCAGAACACCGAAGCGCACAACTGGCTGGAGAGCCAGAACTGAACGCGTGCCCTCACCAGTAGCCTAGCGAGGCGTGCCAAATACCTGGGTCCAGTAGCTGCCGGCGGCGCTGGACTTATCGATCGCATAGGCCGCGCCCATCTCGGTGAAATCCGGGTTCATGATGTTGCTGCAGTGCCCAGGGCTGGCCAGCCAACCTGCCATCACCTGCTTCTCCGAGCCTTGCCCAGCCGCAATGTTTTCGCCGATCCGCTGCCAGCTATAGCCGGCACGGCTGGCGCGGTCGCTGACCTGACTGCCATCCGGAGCCCGATGGCTGAAGTAATTCTGCGCTGCCATGTCACGGCTGTGAGCGAGCGCGGCATCGCCCAGCTTGGCATTCCAGGTCAGTGCGGGAGCCGCCTTGAAGGAACGGCTGCCGCAGGTTCGCGGCTTGGACCGCGCTTCGTTGACCCGTTGCAGAATGTTCTTGCCCACCTGCTGCCAGTCCCCTAGATCAGGCGACAGCAGCGGCTGGGCCAGTAGCACCTGCCAGGTGTTGCCCTTGCGCGACACGCCGATCTCAGCGAACTCGTGACTACGTAGCGGCGCGCAATAACGCTGCTTCAACGCTTGCATGGCTGTTTTCGCGTCCGCCGGGCCTGCAACGGACATGGCCTGCAGCTTGGCCGGTCGATAGTCCGCAGCTTGCAGCGCTTTCTGCAGCTGAGCGCCGCTGGCGGCCGGCTGCACATTCAGTGCCTCGTTCGGCGCCAGAGGCCCGACAGTTTGGCCCTTGCCGTCCCCGCAACTTTCTTCCGCCTCACGGAATTCGTTTATCAAGCCAATCAATGGGTGAGGCTCCTGAGCTTGCGCCTGGCACGCCAGGCTTGTCGCCAGTACCAGCAGAACGCCAGCTGCCGCGCGGGACGGCTCCATGCATGCGGAGGCGTGAAATGGAATCGCGTTAAATGGGCTCATGGATCACCTGTCAGTCTGCGTTAAAGATGCTGACCACGATCCACTGCAAGCGATCCTCTCTCTCGCACATTGCCGCGCGGCCAGGCACGTGGCGAAGATGCGATGATGCACAACGAAGCCAACCCCTGACCCTGCACGCCTGATCACACTCATGACGCTTTCTGACTTTCTGCTGTTCGCCCTGCCGGCGATCTTTCTGACCGGCCTGTCCAAAGGCGGCTTCGGTGGCGCTCTGGGCGGGATCGCCGTACCGTTGCTGGCCCTGGCAATCTCGCCGAAACAGGCCGCCGCGGTAATGCTGCCGATTCTCTGTCTGGCCGATGTGGTGGGTCTCAAGGCCTATGTCGGTCACTGGGACAAGGCGAACCTGAAAGTGATGATGCCCGGTGCGTTGATCGGCATCGCGCTGGGTTCGCTGACCTTCGGCATGCTCGACGAGCGCATGATCGGGCTGATGATGGGCGCGATTGCGGTCGGCTTCGTGCTGTTGGGTCTGTTCACCAACAACGACAAACCGCGACCGCTGCAGCGGGGTCGCGGTACGTTGCTTTCCTCGATTGCCGGTTTCACCAGTTTCGTCGCCCACGCCGGCGGGCCGCCAATCATGATGCACCTGCTGCCGCAGCAGCTGGACAAGCTGCGCTATGTGGCGACCATCAACCTGTTCTTCCTGATGACCAACGCGATCAAGCTGATTCCCTATGCCGCGCTCGGCCAGTTCAGCCGCGAAAACCTGCTACTCAGCCTGACGCTGGCACCAGTGGTGCCGTTTGGCGTCTGGGCCGGGCTCTGGTTGCACAAGCGCATCGACCACAAACTGTTTTACCGAATCGCCCGCGTGGGCATGCTTCTGGCCGGGCTGCAGCTGATCTGGAAAAACCTCTGAAATTGCAGCGGCTACGACCGGCCGCCCGGTTTTCTGAACGTTTCGCGCGCATGCCCAGTCGGATTCAGTGAACCCAATGCAAAGGAGTCATCCTCATGCTGAAGTTTCTGGGCAGCACAGTAGGCATCATCTTTCTGATCGGTCTGTTGGTTGTGATCGGCTTGTTCGCGCTGATTTTCTAACGCCAACTGAAGACGATCGCATAGCAACCACAGTCCCTCGGTACGCACAACCGCAGGTTGCAAGTTTCATCAACAGGCCGCCGCCAACCCGGCGGCCTGTTTGTTTACGGCTACGGCATTTCAACCATGATGACCCTGTCTCCTCGCCTCGTGACTGCTTTTCCCGCCCTGCTACGAACGCTTGGCCTGCTGGCGCTGCTCTGCGTCGCAATGCTGCCGACATCACGCGCCTGGGCGCAGGAAGGCGTCGCGACCGTGCGCCTGGACGGCCGCGCCCTGTTTCGCATCGGCCCCTACGAAGAGCTTGAAGCGCGCCCGCGAGCACGACAGATCGAACGGCAATTGGCGGCTGTGCTGGAAACGCCGAAGGGCATCACGAAAGCGCGCATCGAGCCCACCGAAGCCGAGGACGACGACGGCCTGCAGATCAGCGTGGCCGGCCGCCCATTGATGGTGGTCGCACCAGCTGATGCCGAAGCCAATGGACAACCGCTCGACCGGCTCGCCCGAGACTGGGCAGCGATACTCGACCGGGCCCTGGCGACGGCGGCCAAACGCCGCGATTCGGACCGTGGACGGTTTATAACCTCGGTACAGTCGAGCGTCGAAAATGCTTTTGCGCGCCTGCTCGAGTCAGCGATCAATATCATTCCGCGAGTACTGGCCGCTCTCCTGGTGCTGCTGCTGTTCTGGGGGCTGGCTACTGCTGTACGCGCGCTTATGAAGAAGATAGTGAGCCGCCTGGCCAACGACCTGACCGTCGAAAATCTGGTCCGGCAGGTGAGCTATTACGCGATATGGGTGCTCGGCATCATCGTTGCCGCAAGCGCCTTTGGCTTGGAACCGAGCACCCTCGCCACCGGGCTTGGCCTGACCAGCCTGGCGCTGGGTTTTGCCCTCAAGGACATCCTCTCCAACTTCGTCAGCGGCCTGCTGATCCTGACGCTGCGGCCGTTTCAGCTGGGCGACCAGATCATCATTGGTGAAACCGAAGGGAGCGTGGAGCGCATCGAACTGCGCGCCACCCAGATCCGCACCTATGACGGGCGCCGGGTACTGGTGCCCAACGCTGAGACCTTCACCTCGCGCGTCACCAACAACACAGCGGCGCCGATCCGCCGCGGCAAGGTAGTCTGCATGCTGTATTACGGCATCGATATCGACGCTATCAGCGTGGTCATGCGCGACGCCGCCCAGCAGACGCCCGGTGTGTTGGCCACTCCGCACGCCGAGGTGCTGCTCAACGATCTGGGCGAGAGTCAGCTGGTATTCGACGTCCTGTTCTGGTGCGACTCGCGCCGCTCGGATTTCGTCACCACCGCGTCGGAGGTGCGCAAGGCGCTGGTCGCCGCGCTGCGCTCGGCCGGCATAGCGCTGCCGGACCAGGCGCGACAACACATCGTGGTGCATACGCCGAAAAGCTGACCGCCCATCGCGTCGAGCATTTGCGGCAGCGTGGCCGCTATCGAGCCGAGACGGGGGATTTAACCGGAACCGTGCCCGCCACCCGCGGTCGAGTGTAGGTCAGCGCGCTATACCGCGGCGAAGACAGTACGAGACAAAAGGTCCGACTGAATGAGGCAGTTACTGCAAAACGCTGTGCTGATCAGCGCCACGGCGCTGCTCATGGCGGCCTGCTCCGACGACAAAAAAACCAAGCAAGCCGCACCGCCACCGCCACCGCCCAAGGTGGAGGTCGTGACGGTCGATCCCAAGCCGATCCCCAACATCATCGAGCTACCAGGGCGCGTCCAGGCCATTCGCATCGCCGAGATCCGCGCGCGGGTCAACGGCATCATCCAGGAACGGCTTTACGAAGAAGGCACCGATGTCGAGGTCGGCACGCCACTGTTCCAGATCGACCCACGAGAGATGCGCGCCAACCTCAAGGCAGCCAAGGCAGCGCTAGAGCGTGCCGAAGCCACCGCGTTGAATGCCGCGCAGGACGTCAAACGCTACAAAGGCCTGGTCGCCAAACAGGCCATCAGCCAGCAGGAATACGACACCGCTCTGGCCACCTTACGCACCGCCAAAGCGGATGTATCGCAAGCCGAGGCCAACGTGCAATCGGCCGAGCTCGAATTGGAATACACCACAGTCGAGTCCCCCATCGAAGGTCGGGCTGGGCGCGCGCAGGTCACCGAAGGCGCGCTGGTCAGCGCCAGCGAGGGCACCCTGCTGACCACTGTGGAGAAGTTCGACCCGGTCTATGTGAACTTCGCCCAATCCAGCTCCGATCTCCTGCAGATCCGTGCACGGCTCGCCTCCGGCGCCCTTGAGCTACCGGAGGGAGGGCGTGTGGAGGTCAAGCTGATCCTGGAGAACGGCCACGAATACCCGCATCTCGGCTACGTCAACTTCTACGCCATGAGCATCGACGAGAACACCGGCACCGTGGCCTTGCGCGCCGAGTTCCCCAACCCGGACAGGTTGCTCCTACCCGGCCAGTTCGTTCGCGGGCGCATCAATGCCGGCATCCGGCCTGATGGCGTGCTGATTCCGCAGCGTGCCGTCATGGTCAACGACCAGGCCGCGCGCGTACTGCTCGTGGGCGAGGACGACAAGGTCGTCTCGCGTGAAATCGAGCTCGGCGAGCTCCAGGGCAGCAAATGGGTCATTCGTGAGGGACTGAAGGCCGGCGAGGTGGTGATCGTCGAAGGCGGCGGCAGCGTCCGCAGCGGCGCAGCGGTACGCACCACCCCCTACCAGCCTGAAGGCCCACCGGAAGCGCCAGAGTCCTCCATGGCGACCGAGTCCAGCCAATGACGCCGGCGTTCTTCATCCGGCGTCCGGTCTTTGCCTGGGTCATTGCGCTCGGCATCCTGCTGGGTGGCGTGTTGGCCCTGCGTTCATTGCCCGTCGAGCAATACCCGAGTATTGCCCCCCCGACGCTGCGCATCAGCGTGACTTACCCCGGCGCAGACGCATCGGTGCTGGAAACCAACGTCACCCAGGTGATCGAGCAGGAGCTCAATGGCGTCGAAGGCTTCCTCTATATGGACTCGTCGAGCCGCTCCAATGGCAGTGCGTCGATCGAGCTGACGTTCGAGGCCGGCACCGACATCGACATTGCCCAGATGGAGGTGCAGAACCGCCTGAGCCGGGTCGAGCAACGCCTGCCGGAGGAAGTCCGCCGACAGGGCATCCAGGTCTTCCAGGCCTCGCAGGATTTCCTGCTGATCATCTCGCTGTTCTCCGAAAACGGCACCATGAGCACGCTGGAGCTCGGGCATTTCGCGACCACCCACGTCCTCGACGAGCTGCGCCGCGTGCAGGGCGTGGGTGACATCCGCGAGTTCTATACCGCCTATGCCATGCGGATCTGGCTAAACCCGGATCGGCTGGCCAGCTTCGGCCTTTCCGCTGCCGACGTGCTGGCCGCGGTGCAAGAGCAGAACAGCCAGTCTGCAGGCGGTGCACTGGGTGCCCTGCCGCTGGCAGAGGGAATCGAGATCAACGCGCCGCTGGAAACCCGCGGTCGCTTCAGCACCCCGGAAGAGTTCGCCTCGATCATCCTGCGTGCTGGCCCGGACGGTTCGGCAATCCGCCTGCGCGACGTCGCGCGGGTGGAGCTTGGCGCGCAGAATTACACATCACGCAGCGAACTCAATGGCCAGCCAGCAGCGGGCCTGGCGGTGCAGCTGTCGCCGGGTGCTAATGCCCTGGATACGGCGGCTGCTGTCAAACAGCGAATGCGAGAACTGGCTGAGGGCTTCCCGGAGGACGTTTCCTGGACGGTACCGTTCGACTCGACCCCTTTTATCGCCTCGTCGATCCAGCAGGTGGTCGTCACGCTGCTCCAGGCAATGGCACTGGTGGTGCTGGTCATGCTGCTGTTCCTGCAGAACTGGCGCACCACGGTCATCCCCACCATCGTCATCCCAATCACCCTGGCCGGTACTTGCCTCGGGCTGTGGATCGCCGGGTTCTCGATCAATCTGTTGAGCCTGTTCGGCATGGTCCTGGCGATCGGCACCCTCGTGGACGATGCCATCGTGGTGGTGGAAAACGTCAAACGGATCATGGACGAGGAGCAGCTGCCGCCCTATCAGGCGACCGTCAAAGCCATGGAGCAGGTGACCGCGCCCATCATCGGCACGACCCTGGCGCTGATCGCGGTGTTCGTGCCGCTGGCGTTTTTCCCAGGCTCGACCGGCGGCATCTATCGGCAGTTTGCCGTGACACTGTCGATTGCCGTTGCCACCTCGACGGTTCTGGCGCTGGTGCTGACTCCCGCACTCTGCGCAGCGTTGCTGAAACCAAGCCAGCCGGACAATGGTAAGCCTGGACTGGGCCAGCGTATCTTCGGTCCGTTCAACCGCTGGATGGAGCGCACCACTGACCACTATCACCATGCGGTCGGCGGCATGCTCGCACGGCCGATCTGGTTTCTATTGGCCTTTGTCGGCTTGCTGGCGCTGACAGCCTTTCTCTACCTGCGAATGCCCGGTGCCTTCCTACCGGACGAAGACCAAGGCTCGTTGATGACCGTCATCCAGGCCCCTGCCGGCGCGACGGTCGAGCGGACCGAAGAAGCCATCGAACAGGTCAAGGCGTTCTACGCGGATCATCCATTGGTCGACGACGCCATTACGGTCTACGGCTTCAGCTTCTTCGGCCAGGGCCAGGCCCATGCGATGTCGTTCGTGCGACTGATCCCCTGGGAGCAACGCACCGAAGAGGGCAGCTCCGCTCAGGCATTGGTACGCGAAGCCATGGGCCGTTTCTCGCAGATCAACGAAGCCCGCGTGTTCGCCCTGAACCCGCCTTCGATTCCCGGACTGGGCGTGGCCGGCGGATTCACCTTCAAGCTCGAGGACCGCGGTGGTCTGGGCTACCAGGCACTGCTCGATGCACGAAACCAGTTGTTGGGTAAGGCGAGCGAAAGCCCGGTGTTGCAGAGCGTCCGGCCAGAAGGTGCTGACGACGCTCCGCGCCTGCGGGTCAATATCGACCGTATCAAGGCCCGAGCACTGGGTCTTTCGATCAGCGAGGTCAACGCGACACTGGCTATCGCTTTCGGCAGCGCTTATGCCAACGACTTCAACCGTGACGGTCGCGTCCTGCAGGTGCTGCTGCAGGCGGATGCGCCCTATCGCATGACCCCTCAGGATGTGCTCGACCTGAAGGTGATCAACGACGAGGGCGAAAGCGTGCCATTCGGCGCCTTTACCACCGTGGAGTGGACCGAAGGGCCGACTCAGTTGCAGCGCTACAACGGTTACCCCGCACTGACCTTGTCCGGCAGCGCCGCGCCTGGTTCGACCACCGGCGAAGCCATGACCGAAATGGAACGACTGGCGAGCGAGCTGCCCGGCGGATTCAGCTACGAATGGACCGGCGCCTCGCTGGAGGAACAGCAGGCGTCCGGGCAGGTCGGGATGCTGCTGGGGCTGTCATTGCTGGTGGTGCTGATGGTATTGGCAGCGCTGTATGAAAGCTGGACAGTGCCCATCGCGGTATTGCTGGTGGTGCCCTTCGGCGCGCTGGGGGCCGTGCTGTTCGCGATGTTTCGTGACCTGCCGGCGGACGTCTATTTCAATGTCGGCCTGGTGACCATCATCGGCCTGTCGGCCAAAAACGCAATTCTCATCGTCGAGTTCGCCATCGAAGAGGAAGGCCACGGCAAGAGCCTGACCGATGCCGTGATGAACGCGGTGCGTCTGCGTTTCCGTCCGATCCTCATGACGTCGCTGACCTTCATCCTCGGCATGCTGCCGCTGGTGTTGTCCACCGGTGCCGGCGCGGCTGGCCGCGTCGCGGTCGGTACTGGCGTCATGGGCGGCATGATCGTCGCCACGCTGCTGGGTCTGTTCTACATCCCGCTGTTCTATCTCTCCGTACGTCGCTGGCTGACCAAGCGTCGCCCGCCGACTGCCGAAGACAAGGCGCACCCAGCCGAGGAAGAGGAGGCGCCAGACAATGCCTAGGTTTGCGCCCTTGCTGCTGATCGGCGCCCTGACGGGCTGCCAGCTTGCGCCGTCCCATGAGCCACCGCCCCCGCCCACCGCTGCGCAGTACCCGGCGGATTATCAGCCCATGGACGGCGAGGTGTTGGCTAACGAGATCGGCTGGCGCGAGTTTCTTGAAGACCCACGCCTCGAGCGGTACATCGAAACGGCGCTGCAGCGAAATCGGGACCTGCAGATCGCCGTAGCCCGAATTGAAGAGGCCCGCGGCCAGTTCGGCGTACAAGGCGCCGACCGCTACCCGACGCTGGCCACTACGGCCGATGCCAGCCGTGGCCGCTTTCCAACCGGTAGTGCCGGTCGCGGCTCCGCAGGCGGTGCGACCTCGGGAACATCGAGTGGCCAGATCACTGAGCAATTCTCCGTAGGGCTCGGTATCTCAGCGTTTGAACTCGATTTCTGGGGACGGGTGCGCAACCTTACCGAGGCAGCGCGCGCGCAATACCTGTCGACCATCGAGGCACAGCGGGCCTTCAGACTGTCGTTGATAGCCGATGTGGCCTTGACCTACCTCGCTGTGCGTGGCGCTGAGGCGCGCATTGACCTGGCCGAAGCGACCCTGCAAAGCCGCCGCGACGGCCTGCGCATTGCCCGCGTGCGCTTCGAGGCCGGGATCACCTCGGCCTTGGATCTGAACCAGGCACAGGCGCTGCTGACCCAGGCCAAGACCGAGCTGGCCAACCTGCACCTGGTCCGAGCCGAGCAGGTCAACTACCTCACCCAGCTGATAGGGGGGCCGCTGCAACAGCCGTTGCCGGAGCCGCTGCCACTGAACGAACAGATCGAACCGCTGCGCCTGGATGCGGGGCTACCGTCGGAGCTGTTGCTGGTACGCCCGGACATTCTTGGCGCCGAGCTGGACCTGCGTGCGGCCCGCGCCAACATCGGCGTGGCGAGAGCGGCGTTCTTCCCGCAGATCTCGCTGACTGGCAGCTTCGGCTATATCTCCAATGAGCTGGACAACCTGGTCAGCCGCGACAATCGCACTTGGAGCATCGGCCCGAGCCTCTACCTCCCGTTGTTCGACTTCGGCCGCAACCGCGGCAACCTGACCGTCGCCGAGGCACGGGAAAACGCGGCGGTGGCGCAGTACGAAAGCGCCATCGAAACCGCCTTTCGTGAGGTAGCCGACGCACTGGCAGGCCGCCGCTGGCTCGCAGAGCAGGTTGCCGCGCAAGCGGAGAACGTCGCCACGCTGCGCCGTATTGCCGACCTCGCCCGCGAACGCTACGCCGAAGGCGTGGTGAACTACCTTCAGGTGCTCGATGCAGAGCGCAACCTGTTCGATGCCGAACAGGCGTTTATCCAGGTCAAGCGTGCTCAGATTCAGAACCTGGTGAGCCTGTACATCGCGCTGGGCGGCGGTACCGAGAGTCCATCGCCCGCAGTACCAACCGATACGACGCAGCGGGCCGCGACCTCTGGTCGCTAAGGCCCGGAGCAGCGCGCTTCCCGACCTGCGGCGCCGAATCCTCGACGTGTCATGGCGGTCCAAAAATCACCACGTAATGACTAGAGGAATTGAAATGGGCCTGTTCGACACGATCAAAGAAAAACTCGGCATGGGCGGCGTGAGCAACGAAGCGCACAAGCCGGTCGATCCGAACAACACGCCGAACCAGCATGCGCCGGATACCGTGGTTGATTCGGAGCGGCCGACCGCTGCACACAACGCCACCACGACACCACCCGGAACTGCGCCCAGCCCCGAAGGGGTGGCTCACTCGACGGGCCAATCAACCAGTGCTGTGGATGTTCCAGCAAAGCTCGACGCAATGGCTGCCAACCATTCAGAGCCGTTGAACTGGCGCACCTCGATCGTCGATCTGCTCAAGTTGTTGGGGCTGGACAGCAGCTTGGAATCGCGTAAGGAACTCGCCACCGAACTGGGCTGCCCGTCAGACAAGATGGGCGATTCGGCCCAGATGAACAGCTGGCTGCATCGCACCGTGATGCACAAGCTCGCCGAACATGGCGGCACCGTTCCACCTGAACTACGTACCTGATAAAGGTCTGGGCCTCGCCGGGTGCTGGTCACTCGGCGGGCATTGTTCGCCAGCAAGCTGGCTCCTACAAGACACCGCGCATACCCGTTGGAGCGAGCTTGCTCGCGGTTAACCTTCAGGCACTTCGTAGCACCTTTAGCCCGCAAACCCGGATCGCCAGCAAGCTGGCTCCTACAAAAACACCGCGCACACCCGTAGGCGCGAGCTTGCTCGCGATCAACCTTCAGGCACCTCGTAGCACCGTTAGCCCGCAGACCCGGATCACCAGCAAGCTGGCTCCTACAAAAACACCGCGCACACCCGTAGGAGCGAGCTTGCTCGCGATCAACCTTCAGGCACCTCGTAGCAACGATAGGCCGCGCGCCCCTAGAACCTAGCTGCCAATGCGAGATCAGCTAACGGCACGTTCAATCGTCGAGCGATGGCCCGATCATCTCCGCCAACTGTGGATACACGCCCGGACAGGCGACGAGATACGGATTGCCAAGCAGCAGCCCGTCGTTACGGAAGAAGTCGTTGACCCGACCGCCCGCCTCCTTCACCAGCACCAGCCCCGCCATGCAGTCCCAGCTTTTCAGCTCGGTCTCGTAGTAACCGAGCAGCCGCCCCGCTGCCACATAGGCGGTCATCAGCGCGCCGGAGCCATTGCGGAAGAACATGCCGCCTTCGGCCAACAGCTTTTCCATGAACGGAATGAAGTGCTCTTTCCCGCGAGGATGAAAGGTGCCAGTCGCGATCACGCCTTGGCCGACGTGGGTCGCCGCGCTGACTTTCAATGGGGTGTCGTTGACGAAGGCGCCCTTGCCCAGGCAACCATGAAACAGTTCATTGTGGTTGGGGTCGGCAATCGCACCAAGGTGCGGCTCACCGTCAATCAGCAGGCCGATCGAAACGCACCAGTTATGCAGGCCATTGACGAAGCAGGCAGTGCCATCGATCGGGTCGATGACCCAGACGCAGCGGGCGCCCAGATCGGCCGAACCGCTTTCTTCCCCCAGGAATCCGTCCTCGGGAAAAAGCTGGGTCAGTCGCTCGCGAATAAAGGCTTCGATCTGCTTGTCGGCAATGCTGACCACATCCTGCAGGTCGTCGCCTTTGTGTTCGATGGTCAGTGCCTCGCGCTTGCGGTAGAAGTCCATGCCAAGCTGCGCGGCCTCGAGAGCAAGGGCTTTGGCGCTGGCATAGCGCGCGTCGATATCGAGCAATTGCTGGGAAGTCATGTCCGTCCTGTGAAGCGGCTGCGCGGTAGTCGCGCGGAAAGGCGGATTCTAGTCAATCGATCGCGATGGGCATACAGAGCGCCTTGGCTCACTGGCGCGCCAAGGCGTTGTCCACCTGACCTGACCTGACCGGCCAGGCAGAGCCGCCCGTGTCGACTCACGGCAGTTCTTCGCCCTGCTCGTGCAGGCGCACGTTGAGTTCATCCACTACCGGCGCCCATTCGGCGTCGTCCATCAACAGCTCCTTAAGAAAGGAGCCCTGAGCTTGGCTCCAGAATGGCGCCTCGGAGACTTTCATATGGTTGGGAATCGGGCGGTGGCTGGCGATGAACGCATCGATGCTGGCCGGGTCCGACGGCAGGCCGAGCTGTTCGAAAAGTGTACCGAGATCTTTGTTAGGTAATTCCATGAGCGGGCTCCATCAGGCTATGCAGAAAAATTCGACCGCCTCGCTGGCGATCCCTGTTCTAGATAGAGACGATGGAGTACCGCACAGTTCAACCCGAAGCCGGCAAGGAGCCAATGCCAGCACTTTGTGCGTATCACGAGGGAGTCAAAAAACCCGCCGCAGCCAATGGGCTGCGACAGGTTAGAAAGGGTCAGGCAGCCCTGTCGAACAGCTGCCGTCCCTGATCGAGGCACTGATCGACCAGCCACTTGCCATGGGCGATGGATGCCCGCTGTGCCTGTTCGAGTTCCGCCATGAAGGCGTGCCCAACCGGAAGCGCCATGCGCCGGGTTGTCTGCCCCTGGGAATTGCTGATACGGCAACCGCCGGCCCAAGGGGTCGGTGTGCCGGGATGTTCCATTACCTCCGCGGTAATGATGTGATCACGGTATTCACACTGCATCATGGTCATGGTGTCACCTCGCCTGCTGGTGGCACGGGTTAGCCACTGGAGCTCGCCCACGTGCCTGATGATCCCCCTTTTCGTCATCCAATTGCCGCACATTCCCGAGCGCGCTACGGCCCGGCTTCCAATGCAGCTCCATGGGGTATAGCACAGGCACGAACGCTCAGAGGCCCGGCCATCGGATCGACGGGGTCATGCGAGAACAGATGATGGCGAGGTGTAGCGAGGGGGCAGGCTTCGCGGAGCGATGCCTGCCTGTTGCGAGGTGACGTTAGGTATCAGAGCTGCGCAGCTGCTCGTCGGCAAGGAAGTCTTCTTCCAGCAAGGCGTCGCGGCCTTCCACTTCCAGGGTCTCGCCTTCCAGGGGAGTCGGCGCCGAGGCGCGCTTGCTGCGCAGCTTACCGAACTGGTGACTCAGCGCGTTGTTAAGCTTGTCGATGGCGCCATCGACCGCCAGCTCAAGCGAGGCTGCTTTGTGCGTAACGGAAACGGGTTGTTGGCCCTTCGGCCGTGCCTCGATCTGGCAGCGCTTGTCCTGCGCGCCGGCCTTCACGCCGTTCTCGTCGTTCAGGTGCACCACGACGCGGGTGACTTCATCGTCGAATCGATCCAGCTTATCGGCAACACTGCCACTGACCCAATCTACGAGACGGGCGCTGCCTTCGATGTGGTTATCGCTATGAACTTGGATCTGCATATGCTCTTCCTTCTACGCGATCTGGTAACCACCGTTCAGCCACAAACGGCCTGATCTAGGAATGCCACTATTGCGCAGAATAAGCAAGACCAAGAAAGTCGCGTTTCGCTTGTGATCACCGGCCTGATGCGGCCGGTTCGTTACGAGACGTAAATCAGCTGCCAGATGCCAGTTTCTTTTTCGGGTAGATATCGTAACGGCTCGACTTGCCCTCCAGGCTGTAGCCCGGATTTCGTCCGTCGATGGCCGGAGCCTTGCGTGGTCGCTTCACCACCACCCGATGGCTGGCCAGCGCCAGCGCCTGTTCGAGCAAGACGCCCGCATCCAGATCATCACCAACAAAAGGCCGGAACAGGCGCATCTCCTTTTTCACCAGTGCGCTTTTTTCCCTGTGCGGAAACATCGGATCGAGATAGACGACCTGGGGCGGTTCGCCCTGCCAGTGCCCCATCAATTCGATGGCGTTGCCCTGCTGCAAACGCATGCGTTCGACGATGGGCCGCACCTCGGCATCATCGCGACCACGCCTCAGACCGTCTTCCAACAGTGCGGCAATCAGCGGCTGCCGCTCGAATAGCACCATTTCGCAGCCCAATGTCGCCAGCACGAACGCATCGCGCCCCAGGCCAGCCGTCGCGTCCAAGACGCTGGGACGGATGCCGGACTGGATGCCAACCGCCTTGGCGATCATCTGCCCGCTGCCCCCGCCAAACTGCCGACGATGCGCAGCACCGCCTTCGACGAAATCCACCCGCACCGGCCCTGGCGCGTTCGGCCCGAGCAACTGCAGCTGCAGACCGTCTTCCCCAAGCTGGAGCGCGAACTCCGCGTAGTCCGCTCGTATCGGCAAGCCCAGCCGCACCGCCCAGGCGTCAGCCTCTTCGGCGAATCGAGGAGCGAGGGCTTCGACGCGAACCAACGGAGAAGAGGCGGTCATAGGAAAACTCGGAAGCGGAAAAACGCCGCATTTTGCCAGAGGCGACGCCGGGCTGCCTCAGCGGCACATGCCGAAACCGCCCATATCCACATGAAAATGATCGTGATGGGCAGCGTTGTACTCAGGGCTCAGGGTGATCTTGAACGCATCACAGGCGGCTGCCTTGACCTCGCGGAGAAAGCGCGCCTTATCGTCGTCGCCCTTCCAGTCGCGCGCAACGGTGATGCGCGTGCCATCTTCCAGGCGGAACCCGGCCAGATCCAGCGCATTGGCCGAGGCGTGCTGACTGCGCCTGTTGCTTCGCGCAATGTTGCGGCAGGCAAAGCTGCCGAAGTGATCGATTCGAGCAACCGGCTGACCGAATACCCGCTGTGCCGCAGGCTGCAGACCATGCCGTTCGAACATCGCATAAGCTGCGGCCAGAGGACAGGTGGCCAGAAACGCGCCGTTGAAGCGTACCGCCGAACCGCTGACGCGAACGGCGTTCTGGACCGGGCAGCCAGGCTGCGGCGTGCTGTCGGGAACGGCCACATAGTCCAAGTCGGACGCCTTCAAAGCCTGTTCACACAGGGCACGATCCTGCTGCAAGCGCTGCAGTTTGAACGAGGTCAGCAGGTTTGGCGCCTCGCGGATGTCCAGCGGCGCCCAGGGGTCCCACTTCGCCGGGACATCGACGTGCCCGCGCCACACCGCGTAGGCAAACCCAGCCAGTGCGACGAGCAGCAGCAGAAAGAAACGGCCAAATGTCATAGCCGTTTCGGCAACGTTGAGACATGAAGGTTGCAGCGCTGGCGATTGCGGCCTGTGCTGTCAGCCTTCCCCAGCCACGCCGAGCAGAGAGAGCTGCGACTCGGTTTGCATGGGCGGCGCGGCCAGCGGTGGCAAGCCGGGTAGCCGCTCGCTGAGCTGCTCATGGAAGCGCATGGCCAGCTCGGGCGCCAGGCGATTGTCTGGGGTATGCAACTAAACGTGTGGACACTTCCCAGCTTCGATCCAGTCCGCGACCTTGCCTAGCCAAGGCGCCATGAAGCGGTCATTGGCTTCCAATGCCGGATGCCCGACGAAGCGAAGCTGCGGAGACTCGCTGAACGCCGCCGGCCGCACCGGCAGCCGTGGCTTCTTGCTCTGGGCATGCAGCAGCGCCGGATCGCTGGACTGGCAGCTGAAGAGCGCGCGCGTGTCCATGCAGATCCGTTCGACGCCCCGCTCATGCAGCAACCGGTTCAGCGCCCGCTCCTCCTCACCCTTGGCAAAAAAGGCACTATGGCGTACCTCCACGGCAAGCGGTCTGTCTAGCGTCTCGATCAGCTGCGCCAGCTCTGCCAGCCGAGCAGGGCCGAACGAAGCAGGCAACTGCAGCCAGAATGGCGTCACCCGCGCGCCAAGCGGTGCCAACAAGGTGCGGAACGACCGGATCAGATCTTCGACTTCGTACAGGTTCGGCGCCTGACTAATCTCGCGAGGCAGTTTGGCGCAGAAGCGAAAACCCTCAGGCATCAGCGCTGCCCACCGCTCGATCTTCTGCACCGAAGGCCAGGCATAAAGCGTGGTATTGCCCTCGACCGTGTTGAATACGGAGCAATAGCGCGCAAGGTATTCACTGGCGGGCAAGCCCGGCGGATAGAGCGAGCCACGCCAGGCGGCATCGTTCCAGGAGGGACAGCCGAGAAAATAAGGAAGATTCAAACGCGGCTCACTAGCAGGCCGTTGATAAACGTGGGCGAGGCAGCCAGTGCAAGGCAAAAACAGGCGAAAAAGCGGAGTTTACGAGTTGTAAATGAGCATTTTGAGCCTGTTTTTAACGCAGCAATGGCAACGCAGGTAGTTTTTCAACAGCCTGCTACGCCTCAGGCATAGAGATCCAGACCTAGCACTTCGTGAGCGTCCAGGTCAGCCGTGAAGCTGGCGGTGGTGCCATAGCTCTGCAACGCCTGGGTGGCGCGGCTGGTAAGCGGTCGCTCCATCATGGCTTCGAAGCGCGCCGGCATAAAATCACCGGAGATAACCGAACCGTAGTCAGTCGACTCGCTTTTATTGCGTCGTGCGAGGTGTTCGTAGGTGGCATCGGCTTGGCTAGCCGGTGTAACGATGGACTCGCGTGCCTGCTCCGCAGCCCTTTCGCTTTCACGATAAGGGACCGGCGCACTGCCAGGGTGGGCAGGACGTTCAATGGGATAGGCAGAGGGGGCGAGACCGTTAAGGCGCATCATTCACCTGTTCAAGTTCGCCGACTCTAGCGAGCCGCTCCGCAATTGGCAATGCCGCTTGTCACCGAGGGGCCTTGGGAGTGGCGACATTGTCACGCAGGTAGATCGGCTGGGCCTGATCGGCTTCCACCGCTTCCCCACGCTGCCAGGCAAAGCCGGCCAACGTAAGCAGATCCAAAGCATGCGGTAGCAGGGTCGCGTCGCTCGCGGAGGGCTGAACGGCGAGACGCGCGCTATAACCCCAGCCCGTGCCCGCACCGAACCATTGCCCTTCGCTTCCACGGGGAAGGCTGACCTGTTCCGGTGGCAACACCGCTTCGCTGCCGGCCAGCTGCATTTCACCCTGCTGCGCCCGATAGCAACCCCAGTAGACCTCGTCCATGCGGGCGTCGATCGCCACCGCAACCTGCTCCGCACCCTGTTCGCGGTAAGCGCGCTGGGCGATGGTTGCCAGGGTCGAGACTGGCAGCACCGGCCGCTCCAGGGCGAACGCCAGGCCCTGCACCACACCGACGGCAATACGCACCCCGGTAAAAGCACCGGGGCCACGGCCGAATGCCAGGGCATCTACCGCCGACAGCGCGATGCCCGCCTCGCTCAGGAGCGTCTGGATCATGGGTAGAAGACGCTGGGCATGCAGCCGCGGAATCACCTCGTAATGGCTCAGCACCTGACCGTCATGCAGCAGCGCGACGGAGCAGGCTTCGGTGGCGGTATCCAGGGCCAGCAGCGTGGTCATCAGATGTTCCGGTCAGCAGGAAAAAGGGCGGCGATTGTAGCAGTTGCGCTTGGGCCGACTGAACAATGACGGCCCCGCCGTCCTGCAAATCTGGGAAAAACGAAAACGGCCCGCAAGCGGGCCGTTCTGGGAATCAGGCGATATCAGCTGAGCGCTGCCATAACCTTCGAGGTGATCTCTTCCACGGAACCGACGCCTTCGACGCGGCTGCACTTCGGCGTGCCTTGGGCCGCTTCGAGGTTCTGATAGAACGCAACCAGCGGCTTGGTCTGGGAATGGTAAAGGCTCAGACGATGACGGATGGTTTCTTCCAGATCGTCCTTGCGCTGAATCAGCTCTTCGCCTGTCAGATCATCGACCCCAGCCACCTTTGGCGGGTTGTGTTCGGTGTGATAGACGCGACCTGAAGCCGGATGCACACGGCGACCGGACAGGCGACCCACGATTTCTTCATCGTCTACTGCGATTTCCAGTACGTGGTCCAACTTGACGCCGGCATCACGCAGCGCTTCGGCCTGTGGAATGGTGCGCGGGAAGCCGTCGAAGAGGAAACCGTTGGCACAATCGGGCTGCTGCAGACGCTCCTGGATCAGCGCGATGATGATCTCGTCGGAAACCAGACCACCGCTATCCATCACGTCCTTGACCTGCAGGCCCAGGGGCGTGCCGGCCTTGACCGCTGCACGCAACATGTCGCCGGTGGAGATTTGCGGAACGGCGAACTTCTCGGTGATGAAGCGTGCCTGTGTGCCTTTCCCGGCACCCGGCGCTCCCAGCAGAATGACGCGCATGGAGTGAGTCCTCAAGTTTGCAAAGGGATGCCGCCAGGATCGATGCAACGCACCCTCACCTCTGGCGAATCAAAAATTCTGGTTTGCCGCCATGCGACAAAAGGTTGAACACGATACACAGCGCACAGAATGCAGACAAGCGGCGCCATTTGCGTCTTGGCATGCCGATCCCGCACAGCGTGAGGTGGCGATAAAATGCCGCTCACTGCCCATGGTGGCGGTTGCCAGACGCCACCTGAGCGAGCCTGCGAAGGATCAGCCAGTGTTGCGCAGCCCTGCGGCAATACCCGCGACGCTGACCAGCAAGGCCTGCTCCAGAGGGCTTTCCGCCGGACTTTGCTGTTGCCGTGAACGCGCCAGCAGTTCGGTCTGCATCAGATGCAGCGGATCGAGATAGGTGTTGCGCAGACTGAACGCCTCCAACGTTGTAGGGCTGTGCGCCAGCAGCTCTGACTGCCCGGTCAACTCAAGCACCGCCGCTACAGCCTGCGACAATCTGTCACGTAAATCGCGCCCCAACGGTTGTAGCTCTGCGCTGACCAGTCGCGCATCGTAGCGTTCGGCTATTTCCGCGTCAGCCTTGGCCAGTACCATTTCGAGCATGTCGATGCGGGTGCTGAAAAACGGCCAGTGCTGGCGCATTGTCTTGAGGCGTTCACTTTCGCCTCGCTCCAGCGCCCCGCGCAGCGCCTGCTCCCAGCCCAGCCAGGCGGGCAGCATTAGTCGCGTCTGGGTCCAGGCGAAGATCCATGGAATCGCTCGCAGGCTTTCAACACCCCCCTCTCGGCGCTTCGATGGGCGGCTACCCAGCGGCAGACGCCCAAGCTCCTGTTCGGGCGTCGCCTGGCGGAAATACTCGACGAACTGCGGATGATCGCGCACCACGCTGCGGTAGGTCGACACGCCGTCCGCTGCAAGCTGCTCCATGGTTTCGCGCCAGTCCGGCTCGGGCATAGGCGGCGGTAGCAGGGTCGCTTCAAGCACGGCAGCCAGATACAGGCTGAGGTTCTGCTCGGCGATATCCGGCAGGCCGAACTTGAAGCGGATCATCTCGCCCTGCTCGGTGGTGCGGAATCGCCCCGCTACCGATCCGGGTGGCTGCGAAAGAATCGCCGCATGCGCCGGTCCGCCGCCACGCCCAACCGTGCCGCCACGGCCATGGAACAACAGCAATTCAACCTGGTGAGCGCGGCAGATCTCGACCAGGCTTTCCTGCGCACGGTATTGCGCCCAGGCAGCCGCAGTGGTGCCGGCATCCTTGGCCGAATCCGAGTAGCCGATCATTACCTCTTGCGGGCCGTGGAGCCGCTGACGATACCCCGGCAACCCGAGCAGTTTGTCGATGGTCGGCCCGGCATTGTCGAGATCGGCGAGCGTCTCGAACAGCGGCACGACCCGCATCGGCCGTCGCAGCCCAGCCTCCTTGAGCAACAGCTGTACGGCGAGTACATCCGAGGCGCCCCTTGCCATGGAGATGACATAGGAGCCGAGCGATGCAGCTGGCGCCTGTGCCACCACGCGGCAGGTATCCAGCACTTCGGCCGTTTCGGCCGAGGGCTGGAAGTTCGGAGGTAGCAAGGGCCGACGGTTGTCCAACTCCGATTGCAGGAAGTCGAGACGCTGCTGCTCGTCCCACTGATCGTAATGGCCGATCCCCAGGTAATCGGTAATTTCGGCCAACGCGGCAACATGCCGGGACGAGTCCTGGCGGACATCCAGGCGCACCAGAAACAGACCGAAGGCAGCAGCCCGGCGCAACGTATCGAGTAAGTCGCCATCAGCGATCATGCCCATGCCGCAGGCGTGCAGCGAGTGGTAACAGAGCTCCAACGGCTCGCACAGGTCCTGATTATCGAACAACACTTGCGCTGGTGCCGGCTGGTCATGCTCGATTGCACCGTTCGCCCAGTCACGCGTGGCTTGCAGGCGCTCGCGCAGGGTCTTGAGCAAGGTCCGGTAAGGCTCGGCCGACTGCCCGCTGCGGTTGAGCAGTTCATCGCTGGCGGTCTGCATCGACAATGCCGTGATCAGGCCGTCGATATCGCGCAGGAACAGGTCTGCCGCGACCCAGCGTGCCAACAGCAAAACCTCACGGGTCACCTTCGCCGTCACATTGGGGTTGCCGTCACGATCGCCGCCCATCCAGGACGCGAAACGGATCGGCGCGACGTCCAGCGGCAGGTGCAGACCAGTGCTGCGTTTGAGTGCTTGATCGGTCTGGCGCAGCACGTTCGGCAGCGCTTGCCACAATGAATTCTCGATGACGGCGAAGCCCCACTTCGCCTCTTCTACCGGTGTCGGTCGGCTGCGACGAATCTCCTCGGTGTGCCAGGCCTCGGCCACGAGCCGCTGCAGACGCAGCTCGATCTTGGCCAGTTCTCCTTGGCCAAGATCGGTGTGGTCCCGCGCCGCCAATTGCGCGGCGATGGCGTCGTATTTCTGGATCAGGGTCCGTCGTGAGACTTCAGTCGGGTGCGCGGTCAACACCAGCTCGATGTCCAGGCGGCCAACCTGGCGCGCCAGAAACTCCTGACCGAAGTCTTCACCCTTCAGGCGCTCGAGCAAGTCACCTAATGCACCAGCTTCGGTCGGGGCCGCTTCGTCAGGTCCACGCCTGCGCACCTGGTGATACTGCTCGGCGATATTGGCCAAGTTGAGAAACTGGCTAAAGGCGCGGGTCATCGGCAGCAGCTCGTCATCGCCCAGCCCGTCGAGCGTGTTCTGCAACAGCTGGGCCCCATCAGCCGAGCCACGGCGCGCGCCTTTGGCGCCCTTGCGAATGCGCTCGATCTTGTCGAAGAAGGCATCGCCGTGTTGCTCGCGAATTGCATTGCCCAGTAGCTCACCGAGCAGATGAACGTTTTCGCGCAAACGCGCGTCGATCTTCGCCATGTTCGCCTCTCTTTTACAGGCCGCCGCATCGGACGCACGTAAACAATGCTGCCCATGCTGAACGGCTACGCTGTATGAACCGTCCAAACAGAGTGCACAGCGTCTACGACGAAGACAAGGCATAGCAGAACAAGCCTGTCGATGCTGGCTCGCAATACCCGCCAATATTGCTCGCCAAGCGAGCTAAGGATTGAGCTAGATGAAAATTTCAGAACTGGTCCGGGAATGGGAAAGCAGCGCCACCGGCCGCATGAGCGCCGCGCAGTACACCATTCCGCTGGATGTCGAAAGCGCGGCAAGGCTGGCAGCGCTTGCCGAGATGTATCCCAAGCGCAGCACTGAAGAGCTGTTAGGCGAACTGGTGGGTGCGGCTCTCGAAGGGATCGAGACCAGCCTCCCCTACGAGCAGGGCTCCAAGGTGATCTCGACGGACGAGCAAGGCGACCCGATCTATGAAGACATCGGGCCAACGCCGCGCTTCCTGGCCTTGTCACGCAAGCATCTTGAGCGCCTGCTTGCCGAGCGCGCAGAGCAAGCCTGATCGATTTCGAACGTGGGCACCAACGTCAAATGGGCGTACTGAGGTGACGTGTCATCGTCCCCTCGCGCCTGCTAAATGGCTCTAGGCAGCCCTTTTCTACTCGTTGGGCTTGTTTTTACTGGAACGATTACGCCCAGCCGGCCTCACAAAAACATGCCCGTTTTATTTGCTGACCGCTCCTGACGAGTTCAAAGCACAGCCTAACGGGCACTGTTCTCGATATCCCATCCGATATCCCACTGGAGACTGGCCATGAAAATGAACACCATCGAAAGCCCTCTATCGCGATTTCAGCTGCCCAAGCTGGCAGCCGTTGCACTTGGGGGCCTGTTGCTGGTTGGTTGTGCCGGCAATCCACCAAACGAGCAGTTCGCCGTGACCGAATCGGCCGTGCGTGGCGCGGTGAGCGCTGGGGCCACCCAATACGCCCCTGTGGACATGCGCGCCGCTCAGGAAAAGTGGAAGCAGGCCGAACTCGCGATGCAGAAAGAAAACTATGAGGAAGCCCGTCGACTCGCCCAGCAGGCCGAGTGGGACGCCCGGGTTGCAGAGCGCAAGGCACAAGCCGCCAAGGCCCAGAAGGCCGTTGAGGACGCTCAGAAGGGGATTCAGGAGCTGCGCGAAGAAAGCATGCGCGGCCTTCAGCAATAACCCCTTCCCTTCCGCACTCTCATTTAGCAGAGGATGAATCGACATGCATAAGCTAGTAGCCATCCCCACAGCGATCGCCATGAGCATCGGCCTTGCTGCCTGCTCGTCGCAGCCAAACCAGAATCTGGAAACGGCACGCAGCGAGTTCTCGTCACTGCAGAGCAATCCGCTGTCACAGAAATACGCCGCTCTGGAAACTCAGGACGCCTCCAAGCAACTCGACGAAGCCAACAAGGCCTATCTGAACGACGCGGATGAAGAGCGCGTCAACCAGCTAGCCTACCTGGCCAACCGTCGGATTGACCTGGCCGAACAGACCATCGAACTGCGCAAGGCCGAGCAAGCGATCGAGCAGGCTTCCACGCAGCGCGCACAAGCGCGGCTGGAATCCCGTGAAGCGATGCTCAAGCGTCAGCAGAACGAGATCCGCCAGCTACAGCAGGATTTGCAGGCCAAGCAAACTGAGCGCGGCACCCTGGTGACCTTCGGCGACGTGCTGTTCGACCTGAACAAGGCTGAGCTCAAGGCTGCCGGTATGCGCGACGTCCAGAAGCTCGCCGAGTTTCTCAACGAGAATCCGGAGCGCAAGGTCATGGTCGAAGGCTATACCGATAGCACGGGCTCGGATTCGTACAACCAGCAGCTATCCGAGCGTCGAGCTGAAGCGGTGCGCCGCGCGCTCGTCCATTCCGGTGTAGAAATCGATCGAATCCAGACCGTCGGTTACGGTGAAGCGTATCCGGTTGCGAGCAACGACTCGCCTGCCAGCCGGGCAAGAAACCGCCGCGTTGAAGTGACGATCTCCAACGACGACAAGCGTGTAGCACCGCGCTCTTCGATGGAGTGACGGCGTCACGAACCATACGGTGACACCGAAGCCCGCCGTTATGGCGGGCTTCTTGTTTTGCAGCCTTAAACAGCGACGCTATGGCTTGTTTGCCGGCGCCCTCTCGGTCGGCACCTGCTGCCCCATACAGCGGATCGCGCGCTTGCGATTGTCAACCAGCACGCCAGTCAAGCCCTTCTGCTCGGTATCGAAAAGCACCAGCACGCCGTCTATGCACTCTGCGACCTGTGGCGCGGGTTTGAGCGAGACCCGATAGTCCTCGCCGGGAACGGTTTTGAGCATGGTGTAGTCGGCCAGCAAGAGGGCGTCCTCCGGCTTGGCGATGTGCACATAACCGTAGTAGGACAGCACCGCAACGGTGCCGATGACGCTGCCGATAGCGGTGAGAATCAGCGGGATGGGGTTGCGTTCGGACATGACGGGTTCGCCTGATCAAAGAGCCGGCATTGTCGCAAAAATAACGGCCTCAGCGCGAAATCCGCTGACCGCCCGACACCAATCGACCAAGCTAAGCGCGCGTCTGGCATCGCGGGTTTGCCATGCAAATGCCAGCAATCGTGAATATCAGTAATCACCCGTCATTGCCGAGGCGAATAGCGCTTCCAGCGCAGGCGCTAATTGCCGAAGGTTGTTCGATCTGCTGTGTTGCCATGCTTGCCGTTGCATGCAAGCGTCCTCTTGCCTTCGATAGAACGAGTCCGCAATGGATCTTTCCGCCAGCCCCGACGCTCTCGATCTGAACCAACCATTCGCTGCGGTCCCAGACCTTATCGCCTATTGGGCCCGGCATCGGCCCGACCGTGCCGCGTTGATACAGGATGAGCGCCGCGTGAGTTACGCCGAACTCGATGCGCTGATGAGCAGCGTTGCTGCGGCCCTGCAGCGCGATGGGATGCACGCCGGCGATGTGCTGGCGATCTGTGCATACAACTCCATCGAATACGCCGTCGTGTTTCTCGGTGCGTTGCGCGCCGGCGTGGCAGTTGCCCCTTTGGCGCCCTCTGCCAGCGCCGAAAGCCTGCTCACTATGCTGGCTGACGCCGCGCCCCGCCTGCTGTTCGTCGACACCCATGCGGCCCAGCATCTGGAGCCGGTGGCAACTCGCCTTCGTTGCCCAGCCCTGCGCCTGGAGCAGACGACAGAGGACGGCTTGTCCGCCTGGCTGAGTGATGCAACGCCGGAGCCCGTAGCGACCCAGCCGGAATGGGCGTTCAACATCATCTATTCCTCCGGTACCACCGGCGAGCCCAAAGGCATCGTGCAATCGCATTCCATGCGTTGGGCCCATGTACGCCGCAGTGCCGCCTACGGATACGGTGATGACGCCACCACGCTTATCTCCACGCCGCTGTACTCCAACACCACGCTGGTGGCCTTTCTCCCAACGCTGGCCCTGGGCGGCTGCGTTGTACTGATGAGCAAGTTCGAGGCTGGCGAATACCTGCGCCTGGCCCAGCAGCACGCTGTGACCCATACGATGTTGGTGCCGGTGCAATACCAGCGGCTGATGGCACGCGAGGACTTCTCGCAGTACGACCTCAGCCACTTCCGCTACAAGATGTGTACCAGCGCGCCGTTCGGCGCGGCGTTGAAAGCGGATGTTCTGGCTCGCTGGCCGGGCGGGCTGATCGACACCTATGGGATGACCGAAGGCGGCGGCACCTGCATCCTCGCCGCCCACGAGCATCCGGACAAACTGCACACCGTCGGCAAGCCAGCCGAGGGGCATGATATCCGCGTGATAGATGATGCGGGTAACGAATTACCCGAAGGTGCCATTGGCGAGATCGTCGGGCATTCGCCAGCGATGATGACCGGCTACCTGAACAAGCCTGACAAAACGGCTGAAGCCGAATGGTTCGCCCCCGACGGCAAGCGGTTCATTCGTACCGGCGACATCGGCCGCTTCGATACTGAAGGCTTCCTGACGCTGGTCGACCGCAAGAAAGACATGATCATTTCCGGCGGCTTCAATCTCTATCCAAGCGATCTCGAGGCAATACTGCGTGATCATCCGGCCATAGCGGACGTTGCTGTGGTCGGCGTGCCATCAACGCGTTGGGGCGAAACGCCGGTGGCCTTCGTGGTGCTTTCGGAGCGTCAGCCGGAGGCGCCCGAGGCGCTGCTGGATTGGTTCAACAGCCGCGTGGGCAAGACGCAGCGACTGGCCCGGCTGGAGCTGATCGACGAGCTACCGCGGAGCGCCATCGGCAAAATACTCAAGCGGGAACTTCGCGATCGATACCTGGCCGAGCATGGAACAGCTGATTGATCGCCATCGGCTGCCCCATCGCCGCTAATTGCTGTACAGCCCATCGCTGCGGCTTGCACGCGATGGGATTCGGTGTGCAATTACTCGCGTATCGTATCGGGGTGAGGGCCGCGTCCCGGCGCGCCCCTCCTCAATTTCAGCCGAAGCTGGTCAGTATCCGCGCTGGATGTCGATCACGCCGCTGATAGGTCGCCCGTCTTCCAGCGCCACGATCTTGTCCGCGATCTGGGCAATGGTCGCTTCGCGCAGGGTTCGCGCCGAAACATGCGGAGTGATAGTGACCTGCGGCATCTGCCAGAACGGATGCGACGACGGCAGCGGTTCTTCCCGGAACACGTCGAGCACTGCTCGGGTCACCTTGCCCTCTTCGATGGCACGGCAAAGATCTTCGTCGACCAGGTGCTCGCCGCGCCCAACGTTGATGATTACCGCGTCAGGCCTTAGCCGCGACAGCAGCGAGTGGTCAATCAGATCGCGCGTACTGTCGGTCAGCGGCAGCGTGTTGACCAGCACGCGCGTTTCAGCCAGAAAGTCATCGAGCTCCACCTCGCCAGCAAAACTGCGCACCCCGTCTATGCCATGTGCGGAACGCGACCATCCCATAACCGGATAATCCAGCGTCGCAAGCGTCTTGGCGACCCGCTGGCCGATATGCCCGAGCCCGAGCACACCGATCGGCCAGTCGCTGCGCTCGATGGGCCGCCGTAACTTCCACTGTCCGGCCGCCTGCTGCTCACGATAGGCGTCCATGTCGCGACTGATGCCTATCACGTGATAGGCAACGTACTCCGCCATCTGCACCGCCATACCCGCATCTTCCAGGCGCACTATCGGGATATCACGCGGCAGGTTAGGTATCCGCACCAACGCATCCACGCCTGCGCCAAGGTTGAACACCGCCTTCAGTTGCGGCTCCTTATCGAACAGCGTCGCGGGCGGATGCCAGACGATGGCGTAGTCAGCGGCGCAACTCGGATTGTCCGGCTGCCAGACTTGGATTTCGGCGTCTGGCAGGTGTTGCTGGATCAGACTGGTCCAACGCTCTGGCTTGGGGTCGGCGGCGACGAAAAGGATTTTCATGGTCACTCAGCTTTATTCCTTGGAAGACGTCCGGAGCGCGCTAGCGTAGCGCTATATCGCATAGACATGACCATTGGCTTCCAGCAGACGCAACAATGCGGGCCAGGTCAGCTTGGCGGCGCTGCCCAGCTCGGCCGATTGCTGGCGAGTCGTCTCGATGGCAGCCGCTGAAGGCATATGGGTCGGGCCGCAGGCCTGAGCGCGCACCTGAATCTCGCAGGCCTTCATCAGAAAATAGAGGTAGGTGAAGGCTTCGGCGACCGTGCCGCCTGCCGTCAGCACGCCGTGGTTGCGCAGCATCATCATTCGCTTGTCACCGAGGTCGCGGATCAGCCGCTCGCGCTCGCTCAGGTCCAGCGCGACGCCTTCGTACTCGTGATAGCAGAGGTGATCGAGGCAGAGCATGGCCGTCTGGCTCAGCGGCAGGAGCCCATCGCGATGCGCCGAAACCGCGACACCGTCAGCGGCATGAAGGTGCATGACCGCACCCGCATCTTCGCGGCCCATGTGTACCGCGCTGTGGATGGTGAAACCGGCCGGGTTGACCCGATGCAGACTGCCGCTCTGAACGATCTGCCCCTCCTGATCGACCTTGACCAGCGACGAGGCGGTGATCTCCTGAAACAGCAGACCGTAGGGGTTGATCAGAAAATGGTGTTCCGGCCCGGGTACACGGGCGGAGAGATGGGTGAACACCAAGTCATCCCAGCCAAAATGCGCGACCAGTCGATAGGCCGCCGCCAGATCCTTGCGCACCTGCCATTCGGCTTCCCGGTTCGTAGCGGTTGAATCTTGCATAGCATCTGCTCCGTTGATTTCGAAGGCGCCAGCCGGCGCGTGGCCTTGCAATGGCTTCGCTGCCGTCAGGCCTGCTCGGTGCTGGCGGCGTGTTTGCGGTTTTCTTCTTCCTGCAGTGCACGCCACATCAGCTTGCCCGTGGAGGACCGCGGCAACGATGCGACGAACTCCACGTAGACCGGCGCCTTGTACGCCGCCATCTCGGCCTTGCACCAGTCGATGATGTCCTGCTCGCTGACCTGCCCGGCCTGCCCATCGCGTAGCACGACGCATGCCTTGACCGTCTCGCCGCGCTTGGGGTCGGGGCAGGAAATGACGCAGCACTCCTGAATCGCCGGGTGGCGGTACATCAGGCTTTCCACTTCCGATGGCCAGACCTTGAAACCGGAGGCGTTGATCATCCGCTTGACCCGGTCGACGAGGAAGAAATAGCCCTCTTCATCGTAGTAGCCCATGTCGCCGGTGCGGAAAAACCTGTGGCCGTCCAGTTCGATGAATGCGCGCTCGGTCTCTTCCGGACGGTTCCAGTAACCCTGGAACAGCTGTGGCCCACGGCTGATGATTTCGCCTACTTCATCGGGGCCAAGCTCTTGCCCGGTATTCAGATCGATGACGCGGCTGTCGACATCGAACACCGGAATGCCGAGGCACTGCGCCTTGGGTCGCGGCACCGGGTTGATATGGGTGGCCGCGATGGTTTCGGAAAGCCCATAGCCTTCGATGTAACGCAGGCCGGTAAGCCGATGCAGCTTCTCCTCAACCGCCTTGGGCATCGCGGCGCCACCGCCGCCGACGCTGACCAGGCTGGACAGGTTGTAGCGCTCCAGGTCCGGATCGGAGAGAAAGTCGATGGCCATCGTGGCGATATTCACCCAGCCGGTCACGGCGTGGCGCTCGATCAGTTGCGCCGCAACCTTGCGGTCCCAGCGGGTCATGATCACGGCGGTTCCGCCGTTGTAGATCGGCCCGCTCATGGCGCCCTGCATGCCCGTGACATGAAAGTACGGCAGTGTCGCGAGGATTACCGATTCGCTGGAGCTGTTCGTCCACACCACGCGGTGGATGATGGTGGCCATGGCCGAACGATGGGTGTGCATGCAGCCTTTCGGCGCGCCCGTGGTGCCGGAGCTGTAGGGGAACACACAGAGATCGTCCGGACCGGCCGTGTGCGGACCGGGTGCGTGGCCGGCCGCGATAGCCTCGCGCCAGGCGGTGCCGCCTGAGAACGTCGGCGCGGCGACGGGCGCCTGCACTTCGGCCGGCAGCGCCAGGTCGGTGGGCTGGCGGACATACTCCGAGTAGGCCGCAACGATTACCTGACGCAGCTGCGCCGTGCCGACCAGCGGTGCGATGAAGCCGGTCAGCTCCTGTCCGCAAATACATACGGCCGCGCCCGTGTCGTGCAGGTAGTGCTCCAACTCGGCGCTGTGGTTCATCGGGTTAACCGGCACCACCACCGCGTCCGCGCGCAGGATCGCGTAGTAGGCGATGGTGAATTGCGGCGAGTTCTGCATATACAGCAGCACCCGATCGCCCTTGGCGACGCCCAACTGCTGCAGATAACCGGCCATCGCTTCGACTTCACGCAGCAGTTCAGCGTAGGTGATCAGGGTGTCGTAGAAAACGATCGCCGTCTTGTCCGGAAAACGGCGCGTGGAAATCTCGAGATTGGTGAACAGGCTGGTTTCCGGCACGCTCAGGTGCTTAGGCAGATCCTCGGGCCAGACCGCATGATGGCGAGTGAACATTTCTGAACTCCTGAATCGCTGTTAAAGGGCCAGGTCGGCCATGGCCCTTTCTTCGCCCCACTCGAGCCAGCCCCGGGTGTCGCGCAAAGGTGTGATCGCGATGCGCTTTTCACGCAGCGCAGCGACGTCGGCCTCAGGGGCGACGATATGTGCAGACGAATGCTCGAAGCCAAGCCACCAGTACGGCAAGCCACGCCCGTCACGCCCTGCCTGCAAACGCGGCCGGGTGATCGAGCCGCGCGATTGCTGGGTCATTCGCAGATGGCTGACGAGGTCAGCTGAACAAGCCGGGAAATTCACGTTCCAGCAACAGCCGTTTTCTTCACGACGCGCCCAGAGCGCACGGATCGTGGTTTCCGCGTAGGTCTCGACACAGGACCAATCGATTCCTGTGCGATCAAGAAAGGCCTGGCTCAGGCCGATGGCCGGAATGCCCAGCAGGTCGGCGCTGAGTACCGCGCCGAGGGTGCCCGAATAAGGCACCGAATCGCCGATGTTCGCCCCGCTGTTGACGCCGGACAGCACCAGATCAGGCGGCGAGTCCTGCAGCCATTCAGCCATGGCGAACATCACGCAATCCGATGGCGTACCCGAGACGGCGAAACGCCGCTCACCATGGTGATACACCCGCAGCGGCGCGTGCACGGAAATGCCCTGACCGGTACCGCTCTGGTCGTGCTCGGGCGCCACCACCCAGACCTCTTCGGCCAGTTGCGCGGCGATCCGCTCGAGCAACGCCAGCCCCGGCGCAGCAATACCGTCATCATTGGTCAATAAAACGCGGCGTAGCAACGGAGCGCTCATACGGTTACCCCGCTGCCATTCTGGGCGATACGCCAACCTGCTTCTGCCAGCAGGCCGGCGCGCTGGCCAACCTGCAACGCATCGGCATTGCTGGCATTGCCCTGCAACGCCCGCGCATAGACGCCCTGCAGAATTGCTGCGAGCCGGAACAGTGAAAACGCCACGAACACATGCCAGTCGTCGATGCCGTCACGCCCGCTCTTCAGGCAATACCGTTGCAGCACCTCGTGCTCTGACGGAATACCCTGCGCCTGCAGATCGATGCCGATCAGACCACGCAAACCGTCGACGCCGGCTGGCAGGTGATACGGCAGGCAGAAGTAGGCCAGGTCCGCCAGCGGATGGCCGACGGTGGACAGCTCCCAATCCAGAATCGCCGCGACCTTCGCCTCGCCCGGCGCGAAGATCAGATTGCCGAGGCGGTAGTCACCGTGGGCAATGGCGCATTCGTCATGCTGCGGGACCTGCTCCGGCAGCCATTGCATCAGACTTTCCATCGCCGGCATGTCGCCGGTGCGAGACGCTTGATACTGACCGGACCAGCGTTTCACCTGACGGGCGAAGTAGCCCTGAGCCTTGCCGAAATCGCTCAACCCCGCCGCTTCAACGTCGACCTGATGCAGCGCGGCCAGCGTATCGATAGCGGCCAGGTGGATAGATCGGCGTTCGGCGACCGGCAATTCGTCCAGGGCCGGGTGACTAAAGATTCGTCCTTCAATATGGTCCATTACGTAGAACGCGGTGCCGATGATGCTTTCGTCTTCGCACAGCAGATGCACAGAGGGCACCGGCACGCTGCTGTGTTCGGAGAGCGCGCGGATCACCTTGTACTCGCGTTCGACCATATGCGCCGAGGGCAGCACCTTGCCCGGCGGTTTCTTGCGCAGCACGTAACGGCGCCCGGCGCTTTCCAGAAGGTAGGTGGGGTTGGACTGGCCGCCCTGGAACTGCCGAACCTTTAGCTCGGGGCCCAATTCGGGCAGCTGCTGCCGAAGGTATTGAGCCAGCGCCGCCTCATCAAAACGATGCGCGGGAAGCACGTCGATCAGTTCGGGTTCGTTCATCGCTGCGCCCTCAGCATGCGGTTTCGCCGCCATCCGCGACGATCACCTGCCCGGTGATGTACGCACTGGCGGGCGCCGCGAGAAAGACGGCCAGCCCGGCGATGTCCACCGGTTCGCCGATACGCCGCAGTGGCGTTTTCTCAGCAGCTCGGCGGACTCGCTCCGGATCATCGAGCAAGGCCTTGGCGAAATCGGTACGTACAAGTCCCGGGGCGATGGCGTTGACGCGGATGCCTTTCGGCCCCCATTCCGCCGCCAGATTGCGCGCCAGCGCCGCCTCGGCGGCCTTGGATACGCCGTAGGTGCCGATCACCGTATTGCCGCGCAGCCCGGCGATGCTCGAGAGCATGATCACCGCCCCCTCCCCTCGCTCGGCCATCTGTGGCAACACCATGTTCGAGAGCCAGAAGGTGCCCTTGACGTTGGTGTCCATGATCTTGTCCCAGGCGTCGTCGGTCAGCTCGCTGGTCGGTCCATAAACCGGATTGGTAGCAGCATTGCAGACCAGCACGTCGATGCGCCCCCAAGCCTGCAGCGTGGTGTCGACCAGCCGCTGCAGGTCTTCCTTGCGCCCCACATGGCACGGCACGGCGATGGCCTCGTAACCAGCCGCTTTCAGCTCGGCAGCCACCGCTTCGCAGGCGTCAGCCTTACGACTGGAAATCACCACCCGTGCGCCGCAACGAGCCATTTCTTCGGCGATGGAGCGACCGATACCGCGAGTGGAACCCGTGATCAGCGCCACCTTTCCGGACAGGTCGAATAATGGGTTGGTCATCGGACGGCATCCTTTTGTTGGTTTTGTCGGAGGCTCAGCGCTTGCTGGCGTAGTTCTTCAGTTCCAGCTTGGCGATGGTGTCTAGGTGTACCTCGTCCGGGCCGTCGGCCAGACGCAGGGTGCGCTGGTGCGCCCAAGCCGCTGCCAGAAAACTATCCTGGCTGACGCCCTTGGCGCCGTGGACCTGAATCGCGCGGTCCAGCACCCGCAGCGCCATGCTCGGTGCGGCGGCCTTGATCATCGCGATCTCCTGACGCGCCACCTTGTTGCCGACGGTATCCATCATGCGTGCCGCATTTAGCGTCAGCAGGCGGGTCTGTTCGATTTCGATGCGCGAACGTGCGATGTCCTTGCGGATGGAGTCGAAGTCAGCCAGCGGCTTACCAAACGCGACGCGCGAATGCACCCGCTCGCACATGGCTTGCAGCGCCCGCTCGGCTACGCCGATGGTGCGCATGCAATGGTGGATGCGCCCTGGGCCGAGTCGCCCTTGGGCAATTTCGAAGCCGCGGCCTTCGCCGAGCAGCATGTTGCTGGCAGGCACCCGGACATTGTTGTAGTGGATTTCGGCATGGCCATGAGGCGCGTGGTCGTAACCGAACACGTGGAGCGCACGGACGATCTCGACGCCAGGTGCATCCAGCGGCACGAGGATCATTGACTGTTGCCGATGCCGCTCGGCCGAGGGATCGGTCTTGCCCATGACGATGGCGATCTTGCAGGTGGTGGTCATTGCGCCTGACGACCACCACTTCTGCCCGTTGATCACGTATTCGTCGCCTTCGCGGCGGATCTCACAGGCGATGTTGGTCGCGTCGGATGACGCAACCTCGGGTTCGGTCATGGAGAAGCAGGAGCGAATCTCGCCGTTGAGCAGCGGCTTGAGCCACTGTTCCTGCTGCTCTGGCGTGCCATAGCGGGCCAGCACCTCCATGTTGCCGGTATCCGGTGCGGAGCAATTGAAGACTTCAGCAGCGACATGCGAGCGGCCCATGATTTCGCAGAGGTGGGCATACTCGAAATTGGTCAGCCCGGCGCCGTGTTCGCTTTCCGGAAGGAACAGATTCCACAGTCCCTGCGCTCGGGCTTTAGCCTTGAGTGTTTCGAGGATAGGCGGCGGTGCCCAGCGATTGCTGGCGGTGGCGACCTGCTCGTGAAAGACATGTTCGTTCGGGTAGATATGTTCATCCATGAACGCCGTGAGTTGCTGCTGGAGTTCCAGCGCCTTGCCGGTCAGTTCATACATTGCCATCTTCCTTCTTGTTGTTAGGAGCGAGGAAATCCATCGGCACGCCTTGCGCCTGCTCGCTGCCGGAGCGCAGTCGGAAGGTCGCCTCACCAATCGCCAGCAGGCGATCATCTGCGTCGCGCACCTCACCAGAGCTGTTGAAAATGCGAGTCCCACCGGCACGTCGCCGTCCAATGGCGCGTATCACACCGCCCGAGCATTGGCCGGTAAAGGTGGTGTTGAGCACCAGGGTGATGGCCTTGCGAACGCGTCCCGGATAAGGGCAATAGGTGCCAGCTTCCGCGAGCACCACATCCAGCAGCGCAGTTATCACGCCGCCATGAAGCACGCCGGCCATATTCAGGTGGCAGGCCTGCACATCGAGCTCGATCACGGCTTCGTCTTCAGTCCAGGACACCTGACGATAGCCAAGCACCTGGTGAAAGCCAGGCAGGTCGCTGCCTCCGCTGATCGGCAAATGATTCGTCCGGCTATCGTCAACCGGCAGCTCCGTCTCCTGCCCTTTCATCGTGTCACTACCGCATAGCCACCGGCAGCTGGATAACCGGAGCGCGGACCTTGCGTCTGGGTGTCTCTTGCGTCGAGGCGCATGACGAGTCATCTCGATTGTTTTCGTGGGGAGTCCTCTTCTTTTCGAAGCTGGCATGTAGGAAACGCTGAGTCAATTCGGAATCCAGTTCCATCAGGCAGAATTATGATGCCCCACAAACAGAACCGTCTAAGCTCAACCTTTGCTGGACAGGCAATGATTAGCCAGTCGCAGGACGCCGAACTCATTATCGAGAAAGGGCGCGATAGCCTTCTGCTAGCGCTTGAAAAAGCCCCGCGCTATGTTAGCTTTCGATCAGCTTTGCAAAAGTCAGTTCTGCTGTGCGAAACAAGCATGCGACGCACGTGATACGAAGATGGCCTCAGCCAGACAATTACAACAAGAGGACGCGTTATGAAATCCATGCTCAAAAAGCTACTCGTTCCCGCCGGTCTGGTAGCACTGGCGGTTTCCGCCATGGCTCCGCAGATGGCGGCCGCACAAGACGTCACCAAATGGCGCGTGCAATCGCATTGGCCGAGTGCCAGCAGTTCCTATCAAGACAGCCTCGTCAGACTCAAGAACGAAATCGAGCGGCGCACCGATGGTCGTTTGGAGTTGCAGCTGTTCGAGTCCGGCGCGCTGTTCAAGCCGCAGGAAACCTTCAATGCCGTCAGCCGCGGTATCGTCCAGATGGGCACCATCTCCCCCGGTTACGCACAGGACAAGATGACCCTCGCCGGTATCGCCTCCGGCCTGCCCTTCGCTTTCCAGAATGTCTGGGAGGCCGCGTACTTCCATAAGCAGATGGGCTTCGAGGACATGCTTCGTGAAGAAGCCGCGCAACACGGCGTGTACTGGTCGACCGACAAGGTCTACCCAACTGAAATGGTGGTGAAGAAGCCGATCAACAGCTGGGAGGATTTCACCAAGCTGAAGATTCGTTCATCCGGTGCGCTGCAGAAGTTTCTCGACGAGGCTGGCGCTTCGACCACCTATCTGCCTGGCGGCGAACTGTACCCGGCGCTCGATACCGGCGTGGTTGACGGTGCCCATTGGGGTGCCGTGCAAGGTGCCGCCAGCATGAGCTTCTACGAAGTGGCGAAGAATCACGTGCGGCCAGCACTGAACATCGCCGGCACCGATGTGATCATCATCAGCCAGAAAGCGCTGGACAAGCTGTCCGAGCGCGACCAGGAGATCGTCAAACAGATCCTTGATGAGCAGTTCTGGTATCGCACCAACGAGTACCTGTATCAGGAACAGATCGCCTTGCAGAAAGCCATCAAGGAACAGGGCGTAACGGTCAACGTATTGCCGGAAGACGTTCAGGCTCGGCTCCGCGAAGTGGCGAAGAAGACCTGGGAAGAAGAAGGCAAGCGCAGTGACAAGTCGGCCGAAGCCCTGCAAAAGCTCAAGACTTTCCTCAGTGACCTCGGCTACCAGTAAACCCCTCGCCTGACCCATCCTCGGCGCGATCACGCGCCGGGGGTGTGATTCGCTCAATCCTTGCTCGTGGGGCCTGTCATGCGCCTGATTCATGCCTACATCAACGGCATCACCCGGCTCAACGAATTCATTGGCCGCTGGGTGGCCTATCTAATCTTCCTGATTTTCATGCTGCTGCTGCTCGAAGTCTTCATGCGCTATCTGTTCTCGAGCCCGACCTCCTGGACCAACGAACTCGGACAGATGCTGTTCGGGGCCTATGTCGTGCTGTCTGGTGGCTATGTCATGGCGCACCGGGACCACGTCAATGTGGATTTGCTCTACGCCTCCTTCGGTCCGCGCACACGCGCTTGGGTCGATATCTTCACCTCAAGCATGTTTTTCCTGTTTATGGCCGCACTGCTGTATTTCGGCAGCTCCATGGCCTGGGAGTCGGTTCAAGGCATGGAAACCTCCTACTCCGCCTGGAATCCGCCGGTCTGGCCGATCAAGGCGATGATCCCGCTCGGCACCTTGCTGTTGTTGCTGCAGGGGATCGCCAAGCTGCTGCAGGACATCCTTATTGCGCTAGGACATGAATCACCCAGCGACACCAGTCACGCGGGGGATGCGCAATGAGCATCGAAATCACCACGCTGCTGTTCTTCCTGACACTGGTCTTCTTTCTGGTACTTGGCTTGCCGCTGGCCTTTGTGTTGGGCGGTGTCTCGGTGCTGTTCCTTTACTTCACCTGGGGCGTTGACGCCTTTTATATGGTCGCCTCGCAGATGTGGGGCACCATGGAAAGCTTCACGCTGGTCGCCATTCCGCTCTTCGTATTCATGGCCATGCTGCTCGAACGAACCGGCGTAGCACGCGACCTCTATCGCATGATGCACCTGTGGTGCGGCGGCATGCGTGGCGGGCTGGCAATCGGCACGCTGGGGATCTGCGCGGTGTTCGGTGCCATGGTCGGCATCAGCGGCGCGGCGGTCGTGGCGATGGGCACTATTGCCCTGCCTGCGATGCTCGAACGCGGCTACGACAAACGGATGGTGCTTGGCTGCATCAACACCGGCGGCGGCTGGGGCATCCTGATTCCACCGAGCATCATGATGATCCTTTACGCGATGATCAGCGGCCAGTCGGTCGGCAAGATGTTCGCGGCAGGCGTCTTGCCGGGTCTGCTACTGGTCGCGCTGACCGTTACCTACGTGCTGGTGCGCTCGTTCCTGCAGCCCCATCTGGCACCCGCACTGCCTAAGGAAGAGCGAGGCAGTTGGGGCGACAAGCTGCGCGCGATACGTGCAGTGCTGCTGCCCATCGGCATCGTTGTCATGGTGCTCGGCTCGATCATTGGCGGCTTGACGACCCCGACCGAGGCAGCCGCAATGGGTGTATTCGGCGCGCTGATCTCCGCTGCCGTCTACCGCAAGCTGAACTGGCCTGTGCTGCAGGAAGCCGCCATCCGCACGTTCAAACTGACCGGCATGATCGCCTGGATCCTGTTCGCCGCCCACGCGTTCAGCTCGGCGTATCAGGGTATGGGCGCGCAGTCGCTGATCGAAGGGCTGATGATGGATCTGCCTGGGGGCCGCTGGGCCATCATCATCGTCATGATGGCGATCGTCTTTGTCATGGGCATGCTGCTCGACCCCGTCGGCATCATGCTGATCACGCTGCCGGTATTCCTGCCAATCGTCGCTTCACTCGGCTTCGATCCGATCTGGTTCGGCGTGCTGTTCGTGATCAACATGGAAATCGGCTACATGACGCCACCGTTCGGGTTCAACCTGTTCTACCTGAAAGGCATCGTGCCGCCCGGCATCACCATGAAAGACATCTACTGGTCGGTCATACCCTTCGTGATCGTCAACATCATTGGCATGGGCATCATCATGCTATTCCCGGAGATCGCAACCTACCTGCCGAATACGCTGTTCTGACGACGGGTCGCTGAAACGAAAAAGCCGGAGCGAAAGCTCCGGCTTTTTTGTGCGCTCCGGTCAGATGATATTGGCGTAATCCGCTTCGATCCGATCCAGGCTCAGGTGATTGAGGAAGTTTGAAAAACACATCCAGGCCGACAGTGCATTCAGATCCTGGAATTGCTGTGGCAGATACTTGGGCGGCACCACCATGCCCTCCTCAACCAACTGGCGCAGGGTGCGCATGTCTTCCAGCGTGGTCTTGCCACAGAACAGCAGCGGAATCTGCTCCAGCTTGCCCTTGCGCACCGCCAGCTGGATGTAGTTGTAGATCATGATGAAGCCCTTCAGATAGGACAGGTCCTTGGTGAAGGGCAAGCCATCGGGCGTCGACCCGCGGAAGACGCGGCTGGCATTGCCGTAGCTGTCTTCCTCCGAATAACCCTGCTCACGGAAGAAGCCGAACACATCCAGAAAATCCGCGCCCTCTTCGGCCATGTGGATGGCGCGGGTGCGGTTGGTGAGCTTGCGCAGGCGGGTCGGGTAAGACGCGAATGCGATGACTTCCATCAGGATTGCGAGGCCTTCCTGGGTCACCGTCGACGACGGCGGCCCCTTGGCGAGGAAGGTGCAGATCGGCTGGTTTTGCCCGTTGAGCGTGGTGCCGACATGCACCAGCCCCTCGTGGACCTCCAGCGCACGCACGTCGCGTTCGTTGAACATCGCATCGCTGCGGATTTTGATGTAGTCGGCGCCAGCGGCGGCATCAGCGAGGATGCCGTCGGACTCGAACACCCGGATCACGCCCTCGCCTTCACCGAACACCAAGTCCAGGCGACGCTGGAGCATATCCACCGCCTGCGGTGCGGTCAGGATCTTGGCTTCGTCTTTCAGGTCGCCGCGGTCGGCGATGTTGTTCAGGTAGTCGGAAAGCATCAGCCCGAGGTCGGCGAGCGTCGGATCACCGGCATGGAAGGCGTCCGAAGCGGCACCATAAAGCTCTTGGGAAATCAGGCCGAAATCGGCGGTGCCGCGGGCCTCGAGCATGCGGATCACCATGCGGTATTCCTTGCACATGCGTCGCATGATCTGCCCGACCGGGTTGAATTGCCCCAGCTGACGGGTGATGTCGCGCTCGATGTTCTGGAACTCTTCCTTCTTGGCGCTGGAATCGAAGCCCAGCGGACGGCCCTCGTAGTAGGCGCGGTCGACCTTGGGCAGCTCACGGCCGCCGGCGGCGAAAAAGCCCTGGCGGACGTTGTCGTCCCACTTCACCGCATCGAGCACCCGCACCGGGGTTTGCGCCTCGACGATGCGATCGGACAGGCCGCGCACCGTGAGTTGGTATTCATCCAGGTTGTTGCGGGTATTCATCCGTACCTCGTCAGTGATGAGCCGTCGCCTTCAAGTTATACACCAGCGGGCCATGGCAATCCGTGCCCGGTTCGCGAACGGCCCGCTAAGCGTATGGAAGTGTGTCGGCGGACATCGACCGATCTGAACCCGGCCGAAGAGGCCAGCTGGGTAACCCCAGCGATGCCGCTTAGGCCTGAGCATGACCTTGGCGGAGTTCCCCTTGTAACCCGCGCCGCGACCTCAAATCACAGCGTGGGTAAGACGGCCGCTCGACCGAACATCCGAGCGGCTGCGCGCCATGGTCAGACTTCGGGACGCATGTGCGGGAACAGGATCACGTCGCGGATCGATGGCGAGTTGGTCAGCAGCATCACCAGACGGTCGATGCCGATGCCTTCGCCCGCGGTCGGCGGCATGCCGTATTCCAGCGCACGGACGAAGTCGGCATCGAAATGCATGGCCTCGTCGTCGCCAGCGTCCTTGTCGCGGACCTGTGCATGGAAGCGCTCGGCCTGGTCTTCGGCATCGTTCAACTCGGAATAAGCGTTGGCAATTTCACGGCCGCCGATGAACAGCTCGAAGCGGTCGGTGACGCTTGGGTCGTCGTTGCTGCGACGCGCCAGCGGCGAGACTTCGAACGGATAACGGGTGATGAAGGTCGGCTGCTCCAGCTTGTGCTCGACCAACTCCTCGAAAATCATCACCTGCAGCTTGCCTAGCCCTTCGAAGCCGAGCACCTTGGCGCCGGCCTTTTTGGCGATGCCACGTGCGGTGTCGATGTCCTGCAGGTCGGCGGCGCTGATTTCGGGGTTGTACTTCAGAATCGCATCGAACACCGAGAGCCGGGCGAAGGGCTCGCCGAAGTGGAACAGCTTGTCGCCGTACGGCACATCGGTACTGCCCAGGACCAGCTGCGCCAGCTCGCGGAACAGCTCTTCGGTGAGGTCCATGTTGTCTTCGTAGTCGGCGTAGGCCTGGTAGAACTCGAGCATGGTGAATTCGGGGTTATGCCGGGTCGAAACGCCTTCGTTACGGAAGTTGCGGTTGATCTCGAAGACACGCTCGAAGCCACCGACCACCAGGCGCTTGAGGTACAGCTCCGGCGCGATACGCAGGAACATCGGCAGGTCCAGCGCATTGTGGTGAGTTTCGAACGGCTTGGCCGCGGCGCCACCGGGGATGGTCTGCAGCATCGGCGTTTCGACTTCGAGGAAGTCGCGCTCGTTGAGGAACTTGCGGATATGGCCGATCACCTGCGAACGCACGCGAAAGGTGTGGCGAGTCTCCTCGTTGACGATCAGGTCGACATAACGCTGGCGATAGCGCTGCTCGGTGTCGGTCAGGCCGTGGTGCTTGTCCGGCAGCGGGCGTAGCGATTTGGTCAGCAGGCGTACGTCGGTCATCTCGACATAAAGATCGCCCTTGCCTGAACGCGCCAGGGTGCCTTCAGCAGCGATGATGTCGCCCAGGTCCCAGTGCTTGATCGCTTCCAGGGTATCGGCCGGAAGCGTCTTGCGATTGACGTAGACCTGGATGCGCCCGGTCATGTCTTGCAGGACCATGAAGGCGCCGCGATTGAGCATGATGCGTCCGGCAACCTTTACCGGGATCGCCGCTTCAGCCAGCTCTTCCTTGGTCTTGTCGACGTACTTCTGCTGCAGGTCGTTGCAATAGCTGTCGCGACGGAAGTCGTTGGGGAAAACGTTGCCCTTGGCGCGTTCGGCAGCCAGTTTTTCCTTGCGCTGAAGGATCAGGCTGTTTTCTTCCTCGTGGATGGCGTGCTGGTTCAGCGGTTGTTCGCTCATGGTTTAAAAATGCCTAGATCGAATGAATGAATCCCGGGGAGGGTGTGTTGGAAGGCGTTTCACTTCAGCCCACCATGGCCTGCCCCTACTTTGGTGGGCTGAAGCCCACCCTACATCTGGACACTGGAACTCGAGTTGGGTGGGCCGGGCGGCGTTCCGCTTCGGCCCACCCACGCTGGCCAAGCTCAGTAGCGTTAAAGCCCTTGCTTCAGACTGGCTTCGAGGTACTGGTCGATGTCGCCGTCCAGCACCTTCTGGCAGTCGCTACGTTCCACGCCGGTACGCAAATCCTTGATGCGCGAGTCGTCGAGCACATAGGAGCGAATCTGATGACCCCAGCCGATATCGGATTTGGTGTCTTCCAGCGCCTGGGAGGCCGCGTTGCGCTTCTGCATTTCCTGCTCGTACAACCGGGCCCGCAGCATTTTCATGGCGGTGTCCTTGTTGGCGTGCTGGGAGCGCTCGTTCTGGCAGGCCACCACCGTGTTGGTTGGTACGTGGGTAATACGTACCGCCGAGTCGGTGGTGTTGACGTGCTGACCACCGGCACCGGAAGAGCGGTAGGTGTCGATGCGCAGGTCGGCCGGATTGATGTCGATCTCGACCCTGTCGTCGATCTCGGGCGAGACGAACACTGCTGAGAATGAGGTGTGGCGGCGGGCGCCAGAGTCGAACGGGCTCTTGCGCACCAGGCGGTGCACGCCGATCTCGGTGCGCAACCAACCAAAGGCGTACTCGCCTTTGATGTGCACAGTGGCGCCCTTGATACCGGCGACTTCGCCCTCGGACAGCTCGACAATCTCGGCGCTGAAACCGCGCTTGTCGGCCCAGCGCAGGTACATGCGCAGCAGGATGTTGGCCCAGTCCTGGGCTTCGGTGCCGCCGGAACCGGCTTGGATGTCGAGGTAGGCGTTGTTGGGGTCCATTTCGCCGCTGAACATGCGACGGAATTCCAGCCCTTCGAGGATGCCGCGCAGGCGGTCGAGTTCGGCGGCGACATCGTCCACGGCGCTCTGGTCGTCTTCTTCGACAGCCATGTCGAGCAGGTCGCGGGAATCGGCCAGGCCACCCTCGAGGTCGTCGATGGTCTCGACGATCTGCGCCAGGGTGGCGCGCTCGCGGCCCAGGTTCTGGGCGTACTCAGGTTTGTTCCAGACGTTCGGGTCTTCGAGTTCGCGGTTTACTTCGACGAGACGATCATGCTTCTGATCGTAGTCAAAGATACCCCCGAATTGACTGGGTGCGCTCGGACAGGTCCTTGATGCTGTTGAGGATCGGGTTGATTTCCATAGGTCGGCAGCTCTCAATCGGACGGTGCGAAAAGCCGGCGATTATAGCGCAGCAGGCCGCCGCTGACAGCCCACACGGGACCGCCGGAGCGGCAAAAGTCAAGCGGACTTAGTTTAGGAACGAGCGGAGGCGGCCCAGTGACCGCCCCGCATGCGGTCAGGCGGAGACGCCGCGCACTTGGCTTTCCAGCTCGGCCTTCAGCCCCGCATCGAGTTTCAACTGGCGGGCCAGTTCGTCCAGGTAGGCACGCTCCATGAACTGTTCCTCGTCCACCATCAGCACGCTGGCGATATACATCTCCGACGCCATTTCGGGCGTGGTAGCAGCCGCGGCGACGTCTACCGGATCGAGTGGTTTGTTCAGCTCGGCTTCAAGCCAATGCTGCAAAGCTGGGTCATCAGTGAGCTGGGCCAGTTCAGCCTCAATCATCTTGCGTTCCTGCTCGTCGACGTGTCCATCGGCTTTGGCCGCGGCGACCAGCGCCTTGAGGATGCCCCGGCTGTGCTCTTCCACTTGCTCGGGTGGCAGCCGGTCCACGGTCTTTGGCTCGGTCTGAACGGGGTTCGGCTGATTCACCCCAGCCCCACCCTGCTGCGCCTGTTGTGCCTGCCAGTTGCCGTAGGCTTTGTAGGCCAGCATGCCGAGCGCGGCCAGCCCGCCATAGGTGACGGCCTTGCCACCCATGCGACGCCCTCGTCGGCTACCGAGCAACATGCCAAGCGCGCCGGTTGCCAGCGCACCTTTCCCACCGCCGCCCGCACCTCCGAGCAAGCTGCCGAGTGGTCCGCCTGCGCCGGAAAGCATGTCACCGAGCGAGCCGCTGCTGCTGCCCTTCGGAGCGCCTGGAGGCGTAACGAAGTTCTGCTGTTTTTGTAGAAGGTCCTGCCCAGACTTGAGCAGCTGATCGAGCAAACCGGAGGCTTTCATAATATTTCCTGCTTACGAATGGAGGGGTTAGTCGAGCGAATCGGGGACCTGCCGGATCGGCGTATTACGATGGGCTGCACGTACATATTGGGCAGGCCAGGGCACCGAGTTATCACCCAGATCTTCGGCCGCATGCAGCGGCCAGTAAGGGTCGCGCAGCAGCTCGCGGGCGAGCAGGATCAGGTCCGCCTGACCTGTGCGCAGAATGTGTTCGGCCTGGACCGCCTCGGTGATCATGCCGACCGTGCCAGTGGCGATACCCGCTTCGCGGCGGACCTGCTCGGCAAACTGGGTTTGATAACCCGGCCCAACGGGAATCTCGGCGTTGACCGCTGTACCGCCGGACGATACGTCGATCAAGTCGACGCCCAGCGTCTTCAGCCGACGCGCCAGTTCGACGGTTTCTTCCGAATTCCATCCGTCCTGAACCCAGTCGGTTGCCGACAGGCGAACGAATAGCGGCAGCTCCTCCGGCCATACGGTGCGCACCGCCTGGGTAACCTCCAGTAGCAGCCGAATGCGGTTTTCAAACGAACCGCCATAGCCATCCTGACGCTGGTTGGAAAGCGGTGAGAGAAACTGATGCAGCAAGTAGCCGTGGGCGGCGTGTATCTCTGCGATCTTGAAGCCCGCCGCCAGGGAACGCTCGGCGGCACGAACGAATGCCTGGATGACGTCTGCGATCCCTGCGTCATCGAGCGCAGTGGGCACCGCATGCTCCGGGTCGAAGGCAATGGTCGACGGCCCCACCGGTGTCCAGCCTCCAGCGGCGATGGGAACGCTACCGTGGCGTCCTAGCCACGGCTGCCAGGTGCTGGCCTTGCGGCCAGCATGCGCCAGCTGAATGCCCGCGACCGAACCCTGAGCCTCGATGAAGCGCGTAATACGCCGCAGCGGCTCCACGTGCTCATCCGACCATATGCCCAGATCCTCTGGCGAAATCCGCCCGTTGGCTGTAACTGCAGTTGCCTCGATAATCACCAGCCCCGCGCCACCCACCGCACGACTGCCCAGATGCACCAGATGCCAATCGTTGGCCATGCCAGCCTTAGCCGAGTACTGGCACATGGGCGATACGGCAATACGATTGGGCAGGGTCAGCTGGCGCAGGGTGAGCGGCTGGAAGAGCTGTGTCATGGAAACCTCGACTGCATGGGATGCGTTTTGGACATCCTTCAGTACAGACTGTTTCGGTGACTTTGCTCGGCTTGGACTGTGTTTGCCGAAGAATCGGTGACGGGGTGTTGCAAGCTGTGCGCGAGCGAAATCCCGTCACCGGTGCGGCGCAACGCCCGCACAACGTGAAGATGCATCCGGGGCGGCGTCGCGCGCAACGTTGGCTAATGCCGCGGGCTTCGGGCTCCAGCTTGTCTAGAAAGAGTTAGAGCATCAGAAGATCGGCTTGCCCGCCCCGATCAACCAATGCTTTCAGTTACGCCGCCTCAACCTCGACCGGCACACCATTGAGCGCTGCGTTTCCAGACAAGGCATCGAGCTGGCGCTCATCGGTAAGGTCGTTGGCACTGGCGCCCGGCTGACGATTGGCGATCTCCAGCTGGACGCCGGGACGACCATGGCCCCAGCCATGCGGCAGGCTGACCACACCGGGCATCATCTCGTCGCTGGTGGCGACTTCAACTTCGATCATGCCAACCCGCGAGCGCACCCGCACGCGCTGACCGTCATGCAGTCCCAGCCGACTCAAATCTGCCCGATTCATCAGCAGTTGATGACGCGGCTTACCCTTCACCAGACGGTGATAGTTGTGCATCCAGGAGTTATTGCTGCGCACATGACGGCGCCCAATCAGCAACAACTGACCGGCAGGCACACTGGTCGCCGCAGCGAAACGCTGGAGATCACCGAGGAACAGCGATGGCGCCACCTGGACCCGCTGCCCCTCGGTTTTCAAGCGGCTGGCCAGATTCGGCTTCAGCGCACCGAGATCGAGCCCGTGCGGATAGTCGCGCAGCTTGGAGAGGCTCAAGTTGAGCTCGCTTTGTTCGCCATACGGGCCGGCGCGCAAGCCACGGTCAATCATCTGATCTGGCGCCATGGTGGGCTTGAGCTCAGCGCCGACCCGCGCTGCGAAGGCCCGGGCCAGACCGACGAAGATTTCCCAGTCATGCAGCGCACCCGCCGGCTTGCGGAGGACCGGCTCGTTGAAGCGGGTAACGTTGCGCACGGCGAAGACGTTGAAGGTAGTGTCGTAGTGATCATGCTCCAGCGGCGCTGTCGGCGGCAGGATCAGGTCGGCGTAGCGGGTGGTTTCGTTGATGTAAAAATCGACGCTGAGCATGAACTCCAATCCGTCCAGCGCCTGTTCCATTTTTCGCCCGTTCGGCGTGGAAAGCACCGGGTTGCCGGCAACGGTGACCAGCGCCCGAATCTGTCCTTCCCCTTCGGTGAGCATTTCTTCGGCCAATGCTGATACCGGCAACTCGCCACCGTATTCCGGCAGGCCCGATACGCGGCTCTGCCAGCGGTTGAAGTGCCCACCTGAGGTGTTCGCGACCAGGTCCACCGCCGGCTCCGTGCAAAGCGCGCCGCCCACACGATCCAGGTTGCCTGTCACCAGGTTGATCGACTGCACGAGCCACTGACACAGCGTCCCGAACGCCTGAGTCGAGACGCCCATCCGCCCGTAGCAGACCGCCTTGTCTGCGGCAGCGAAGTCCCGCGCCAGTTGTCGAATCTGCTCTGCCGGCACGCCGCAGCGCGGCCCCATCGCTTCCGCAGTGAACGGCGTAACCGCGGCTTGGAGTTCATCCAGCCCCTCTACCGGAAGATGGCTGGCACGTGTCAGGCCTTCATCGAACAACGTATTGAGCAAGCCGAACAGCAACGCCGCATCTTCACCCGGGCGGACGAACACATGCTGATCGGCAATAGCGGCGGTTTCACTACGGCGCGGATCGACTACCACCAGCTTGCCGCCGCGCGCCTGCACGGCCTTGAGGCGCTTTTCCACGTCTGGGACGGTCATGATGCTGCCGTTGGAGGCCAGCGGATTGCCACCGAGAATGAGCATGAAATCCGTATGGTCGATGTCGGGAATCGGGATTAGCAGGCCGTGGCCGTACATCATCAGACTGGTCAGGTGGTGGGGCAGCTGATCGACCGAGGTGGCGGAGAAGCGATTGCGGGTTTTCAGCTGACCGAGAAAATAGTTGCTGTGGGTCATCAGCCCGTAGTTGTGCACGCTGGGGTTGCCCTGGTAGACCGCCACGGCGTTATTGCCATGCCGCTCGCGGATCTCAGCCAGGCGCTCGGCGACCAGCGCAAACGCCTCGTCCCACTCGATCGCCTGCCACTCGTTGCCGACACGACGCATCGGATGGCGCAGGCGGTCCGGATCGTTCTGGATGTCCTGCAACGCGACGGCCTTGGGGCAGATGTGACCGCGACTGAAGCTGTCCTGAGCGTCGCCTTTGATGGAGACGATCTGCTCATCGCGGGTTTCGATGGTCAGGCCACAGATAGCCTCGCACAGGTGGCAGGCACGGTGGTGCTGGGTCGTTTCGCTCATCGCAGGCTCCGGAGGATTGTTCTTGTAATCCAATCACTCTAGGCCGGAGCCAGGCCGGCGCCAATCATGCACGTCGTGGCATATATGGGGCGATTCAGATAACCGATCTTCGTCAGCTGCCCGTTACCCTTGGAGCGAGAGCAGCCTTTCTGCCGGAGACATCCCAACACCGAGCCACCGACAAGCTGGCAGCATCGATGTGGAGCGAGCCGCTATCCGGCGCGCGAGGATACGAATGCACTCTTCGTCGATGTCGCGCTCCATGTCGTTGATCTGCTCATCCACGTCGCGCACCTGCTGCGCGAGCCCGGAATTGGCATTGATCAGCGCGTTGTAGGAGCGAGCTTGCTCGCGATCAAGGCCTCCACGCAGCAGAAACTCACCTAAGGCTCCTGAGCCTCTACATGCCCAGCGGGCAGATTCGATCGGTCAGCGCGCCGCTATATGCGCCACAAGTAGCTGCACGCTTTCCCGACCGCGAAACTCGTTCACATCCAACTTGTAGGCCAGATCGGCCCAGCGCACTGTGGGGTTGGGCCAAAGCTCGCGATCGATGTTGAAGGCGATGCCATCGAGGGTCAGCGAGCCGCATTCGCTCTTGAGCACCATCTTCAGGTGCTTCTCGCCGACCAGTCGCTGCTGCACCAGCTGGAACACCCCGTGAAACACCGGCTCGGGAAAGTGCTGCCCCCAGGGCCCGGCATTGCGCAACGCCTTGGCCAACTCCAGATGGAACTCCTCAATGCTCAGCTGCCCATCGGTTAACAGTCGCCCGGTGAGGTCGTCTTCGCACAGCTGACGCCGCACCTCAGCGTCGAAGGCCGCCGCGAACGCACCGAAATTCGCTTCCGGCAACGACAGACCAGCCGCCATCGCGTGGCCGCCGAACTTGCTGATCAGGCCGGGATGGCGCGCCGCGACAGCATCCAGTGCATCACGGATATGAAAGCCCGGCACCGAACGCGCGGAGCCTTTCAGCACGCCCTCGCCAGCGTCGGCAAAGGCGATGGTCGGACGGTGATAGCGTTCCTTGAGCCGTGAAGCGAGGATGCCGATTACGCCCTGGTGCCAGTCCGGTTCGAACAGGCAGAGGCCAAATGGCATGTCTTCGAGTGGCAAATCCTTCAACTGCGCCAGCGCCTCGCGCTGCATGCCCTGCTCGATACCCTTGCGGTCCTGGTTGAGCTGATCGAGCTGAACGGCCATGTCGCGCGCCAGTGTTTCGTCTTCACAAAGCAGGCATTCGATACCCAGCGCCATGTCGTCCAGCCGCCCCGCTGCGTTCAATCGCGGGCCAAGGATGAAGCCAAGATCAGTCGAGGTGATGCGGCTATGATCGCGCCCGGCGACCTCCAGAATTGCCCTTAACCCGGGCCGTGCACGACCAGCACGGATCCGAGCCAAACCTTGATGAACGAGGATTCGATTGTTCGCGTCCAGCGGCACCACATCGGCAACGCTGCCGAGCGCAACCAAGTCCAGCAGCTCGGCCAGGTTCGGCTCGGCCCAGCCATTGCGGGTAAACCAGCCTCTATCACGTAGCGCGGCGCGCAAGGCCAGCAGCACATAAAAAATTACCCCGACCCCGGCGATGCACTTGCTCGGGAAGGCGCATTCCGGCTGATTGGGGTTGACGATGGCATCGGCCGCCGGCAGTTCTGCGCCCGGCAGGTGATGGTCGGTCACCAGCACCTTGAGCCCCGCCGCTTTGGCCGCCGCGACGCCATCCACGCTGGAGATGCCGTTGTCCACGGTCACCAGCAGATCAGGCTGGCGCTCGAGGGCGACAGCAACGATTTCCGGCGTCAGGCCGTAGCCGTACTCGAAGCGATTGGGCACCAGATAATCTACATGCGCTGCGCCCAGCTGGCGCAGCCCCAGCACACCCACCGTACTGGCGGTGGCGCCGTCGGCATCGAAGTCGCCAACGAAGAGGATGCGCTGGCGGGCCTCCAGCGCATCGACCAGCAATACCACGGCGGCATCGATGCCCTTGAGCTGGCCATAGGGGATCAACCGCGCCAGGCCCTTGTCCAGCTCGCTGATCGACTGCACACCACGGGCTGCGTAGAGACGCGTCAGCAGCGGCGGCAGGTCGCCCAGGTCGGGGAGCTGTTCGGGAAGAGGACGGGGTTCGATGCGCATCTGTTGATTATCCAGTGCAACTGAAGTGAGTGACATTGATGTAGCGAGCGGGGCCGGGCAGCCAAACGCAGGACGTGGCAGACGCGACTGGCAGGGTCGGCTATTGACGCAAAGGGCCAGACAGTCGCAGCGGGAAGCGCTGACGCGACCTGCGCCGCTTGGACCGGCCGCAAGCATACAGGAATGAAATGTTGCCGGGCCGCCCGCCGACGTGTGCCCAATGATCAGCAATCGCAGATCAATGCTTTATCATCGTGGCGACCGCACTAGGCCATACGAAACCCGCCATTACCCCGGAGACCGCCATGAAGCGCCTGCTACTTAATTGCGATATCGGCGAAAGTTTCGGGGCCTGGACGATGGGCTTGGACGCCGAGGTCATGCCCTTCATCGATTGCGCCAACATCGCCTGCGGCTTTCACGCGTCGGACCCGCAGATCATGCGCCGCACCGTCGCCTTGGCAACGCAACATGAGGTGAAGATCGGCGCGCACCCCGCCTACCCCGATTTGGTCGGCTTCGGTCGGCGCTCCATGGCCTGCAGCCCGGATGAAGTAGAGAACATGCTGCTCTATCAGATCGGCGCACTGGACGGCATCTGCCGCGCCGAAGGCACTCAGGTTCGCTACGTCAAACCGCACGGCGCGCTCTACAACGACATGATGCGCAAGCCCGAACTGCTCCGCGCGGTGATGAAAGCCGTGATCGCCTACTCGCCGGCGCTGCCCTTGATGCTGATGTCCACTCGTGCCAACAGCACTGCCCAGATGCTAGCCGACGAGCTTGGTGTGACCCTGTGGTTCGAAGTGTTCGCCGACCGCGCCTACGACCCGGACGGCATGCTGATCTCTCGCAGTCAGCCCGGCGCCGTTCATCACGACGCCGATATAGTCGCATCCCAAGCCTTACGCCTGGCTAAAGGCGAAGCACTTACCGCCAGCGACGGCAGCGCGCTGGTGCTGCGCGCCGACAGCCTCTGCGTACATGGGGACAACGCCGGCTCCGTCGCCGCAGTCCAGCGGATACGCCAGACACTCCAGAGCCTGGCAGGATGAAGCCACGAATCGAAGTGGTCGGCATCGATTGTCTGATGCTGCGCCTGTTCGACGAGATCGACGAAACCCACATGCCGTGGCTACTCGCAGCGGCCCGGCGGCTACGCGAGGCTTTCGGTGGGGCGCTGCTAGATCTCGTGCCCTCCTACACAACCTTGCTGGTGCATTACGACCTGAGCCAACTGGATGATGATCAGGCGCGTCAGCGAGTGGCTGAAGCGCTGCATGATCTGCAGCCGGATACAGGCGGACAGGTACGCGAACTGAACATTCCGGTGTGGTACGACCCGAGCGTCGGACCTGAACTGGAGGTATTGGGCCGACGCAGCGGGCTCGGCACGGCAGGCGTGATCGAAAGGCATAGCGCGCGCACCTATCAGGTCTTTGCGCTCGGCTTTGCACCGGGCTTCGCCTTCATGGGCTTGGTCGACGAACGCCTCGCCAGCCCGCGCCTGCAAACGCCGCGTAAACGAGTGCCAGCCGGCAGCCTGGGGATCGCCGATCGCCAGACGGCCATTTACCCGCTGGTATCGCCAGGCGGCTGGAACCTCATAGGACGCAGCCCAACTCGCCTGTTTGACCGGGAGTTGGACGGCTACAGCATCTGGCAACCCGGTGACCGGGTCTGTTTCCAACCCATTGATCGCGCCGAATTCCTGCGGCTTGGCGGGGACGACACGCCCTACGAGGAAGCGCCATGAGCCTGTTGATCGAGCGCAGCGGCGCCCTGGCCAGTCTGCAGGACGGCGGTCGATTTGGCGTTCGTCATCTGGGCGTGACTCAGGGTGGCGCTGCCGATTGGGTGTCGCAAGCATCGGCCAACTGGCTGCTGGGTAATCCGCTTCAGGCCGCGACAGTGGAAATCACCCTGGGCAATCTTGTTCTGCTTGCTGAAGCGGACGGCTACCTGGCCTTGTGCGGCGCCGACCTCGCCGCAACACTGGAAGACAAACCCATCACGCCAGGACGCAACTTCAACATCCGCAAGGGCCAGCGCCTGCGTTTCGGCGCGCCGCAGCTGGGCGCGCGCGCCTATCTCGCCGCCCCCGGCGGATTCACGGCGCCGCAACTTCTGGGCAGCTGCGCCACGGTACGCAGAGAGGGACTCGGCGGCTTGCACGGCAATGGCCAGCCACTGGTTACAGGCGACCTTCTGGCCTGGAATGGCGCCCTAGCTAGCAAGCGCGAATTGAGGCCTGAACAGACCCCAGCACTGTTTACCGAAACCCAGCTCCATGTCGTGTTAGGGGCGCAGATCGGAGACTTCAGCGGCCAGAGCCTGTTCGAGGCGTTCAATTGTTCATGGACAGTGGATCAGCGTGCCGACCGCATGGGCATTCGTCTGCTAGGGCCAATGCTGCGCTGTTCACGGCAAACGATGATTTCAGAAGGCGTGCCGCTGGGCGCCATCCAGGTCCCGCCAGATGGCCAGCCCATCGTATTGCTCAATGACCGGCAGACGATTGGCGGCTACCCGAGACTGGGAGCGCTGACACCACTTGCGGTCGCACGCCTGGCGCAGTGCCTGCCAGGCACCGAGGTGCAATTGAAACCGGTGGCACTGCAAGCCGCGCAACGCGAGCAACGGCTGTTGCTCGCCCAGTGGCACTAACGGCGTCAGCGGCGCGAAACCATGCACGGCTGACCAGCCTGTAAGTGTCCGAGCAGGCGCAGTACTGACAATCCTGGCTCAGGCCTAGAAGCCAGACTTGTCAGCCGCTGAAGGCTCAGCCGCGATCGCCAACCAACCACTCCAACGGCACTTCGTGCTGGCCACGCTCGTCGGTGATAAACAGTGCGCCCTCGCTGACCATCACGCTCCAGCTGACCGACCTTGGCAGATCGCGCGCGACGGCTTCCAGCGCTTCTTGCCCCACCGCTACCACGTTGATCTTTTTCAGGCTGCGCACGCTGTCGAGCACCTTCGTCTGCCATACCCGCAGATTGCCGTAGGCCACCAGGCTGAAACGTTCGGCGCGCCGCGAGCACCAAGTGATCCGCTCGGCATCCGGCTGGCCGACCTCGATCCAGTGCAGCACGCGGTCATCGAGGCTCTTCTCCCAGAGCGCCGGCTCATCGACATCCGACAGCCCCCGGCCGAACGCGAGCTTTTCGTCATACCAAAGCACGTAAGCGATCAGCCGTGCCACCAGCCGCTCCTCGGTTTCCGAGGGATGCCGAGCAACAGTGAAGCGCAGATCCTGATACACGTGGCGGTCAAGATCGGTGAGATTGATCTCTACCTTATAAGGTGTGGCTTGCAGGGCCATGACAGCTCCAGGCGGCAAAAGGAGGCGCAGTTTAGCCTATTGGCACAGCCTCAGAGGCGACCGCAGCGTGGGTTCCCGCGCCGCCCGGAGAGGGTAAAATCCGACGAGCGTTCTTTGACAATCGTTCTCATTATATTTAGCATCCGCTTATTCGCAGACCCAACGGGAAGTTCATATGTACGTGTGTCTTTGCCAGGGCGTTACCGACGGCCAGATCCGTGAAGCCATTTACGAAGGTTGCTGCAGCTATCGTGAAGTGCGAGATGCTACTGGCGTGGCCACGCAATGCGGTAAATGCGCGTGCGTTGCCAAGCAGGTTGTTCGCGAAACCCTGAGCGATATCCAGAGCGCCAACACTTCTCTCGCTTACCCTGCAGGTTTTGCGCCCGCCTGAAACCCTGTCGATATTCCGGAGCCGGGCACATGCCGGCTTTTTTCTGCCCGCGAATCAACGCCTTGGCGCCAAGTCGCGGAACAGACTTATTCTTATTCCGCTTTACCCTTTATCATTCAAGGACTTAGGTTTGACAGTGCCTAGGTTCGTGGCCAGACTGCGCTTATCAACGAACCCGATTCGACGCAGGGCACCAACATGAAAGGCGACAAGCTGGTCATTCAGCATCTGAACAAGATCCTTGGCAACGAACTGGTCGCAATCAACCAGTATTTCCTGCATGCGCGCATGTATGAAGACTGGGGACTCGGCAAGCTCGGCAAGCATGAGTACAAAGAATCCATCGACGAGATGAAGCATGCTGACAAGCTGATCAAGCGCATCCTGTTCCTCGAAGGCCTGCCTAACCTGCAGGACCTCGGCAAATTGCTGATCGGTGAAAACACTCGCGAAATGCTCGAATGTGACCTCAAGCTCGAGCAGAGTGGCATCCAGGATCTCAAGGTCGCGATCGCCTACTGTGAGAGCGTCGGTGACTACGGCACCCGCGAATTGCTCGAAGACATCTTGGAATCCGAAGAAGAACATATCGACTGGCTGGAAACCCAGCTGAGCCTGATCGGCAAGGTCGGCATGGAGAACTATCTGCAGTCGCAGATGGACGAGTAAAAGCGTTCGAGCTGTAATGAAACGGGAGCCTCGGCTCCCGTTTCTTCGTTATTGCCTAGCACCTCGCTGTAAACACGAGCCGCTTTTTGACCTGAGCGAGCCGAGATGCAGACGAAAAAAAACCCGCGGCCAGGCGGGTTCTCTTTTTGGAGTCGCGATCAGGCGTTAGCTTTCTCAACGGCTTGCTTGATCAGCGGTTGCAGCTCACCCTTTTCGAACATTTCCAGGATGATGTCGCTGCCACCGACCAACTCGCCATCCACCCACAGCTGGGGGAAGGTCGGCCAGTTGGCATACTTCGGCAGATTGGTGCGAATTTCAGGATTTTGCAGGATGTCGACGTAGGCGAACTTCTCGCCACAGCCCATCACAGCCTGGGTCGCACGGGCAGAAAAGCCACACTGCGGGGCGTTGGGCGAGCCTTTCATATAAAGCAGCACCGGGTTCTTTTCGATCTGCTCTTTGATGGTTTCGATGATATCCATGGGGCACCTCGGCTAGTCTCGGTTGCCGCGCATTGTACAGAACAGCAGCCTAAAAGCCGAGTCACGGGCTCGGCTTTTATCAGCTCGCATCCGACACAGCTCGCCTGCAGCGCAGGAATCTGGCGCGCTGAGGCCGATTTGCGCCGGCTGAGACTTTCTGGATAAGATCGCGCCTTTCCCGTTTCGTCGCCATCTATGCGACCCCTGTCGTAGGCCCTTCTTTTTCGTCGAAATCTCCGGCCTCGACTGCGGCAATGAAAGGTAGTTGATATGAGCGCAAGGCATTTTCTCTCACTGATGGATTGCACGCCCCAGGAGCTGTTAGGCCTGGTCCGTCGCGGCATCGAGCTGAAGGATCTGCGCGAGCGCGGCATTCTGTTCGAGCCGCTGAAAAACCGCGTCCTGGGCATGATCTTCGAAAAAGCCTCGACCCGCACGAGACTGTCTTTCGAAGCGGGGATGATTCAGCTCGGTGGCCAAGCCGTGTTTCTCTCGCCGCGCGACACGCAATTGGGGCGCGGCGAACCGATCAGCGACTCAGCCATCGTCATGTCGAGCATGCTCGACGCCATCATGATCCGCACCTTCGCTCATTCAACGCTGACCGAGTTTGCAGCGAACTCCTCGGTGCCGGTGATCAACGGTCTTTCAGACGATCTGCACCCCTGCCAACTGATGGCCGACATGCAGACTTTTCATGAGCTGCGCGGCAGTATCGCGGGCAAGACCGTCGCCTGGGTCGGGGATGGCAACAACATGTGCAACTCCTATATGGAGGCCGCGCTTCAGTTCGATTTCCAGCTGCGCATCGCTTGCCCGGAGGGCTATGAGCCCAAAGGCGAGCTGCTCGCGAAGGCTGGAGACCGAGTGCAGGTTTTCCGTGACCCACGCGAAGCGGTAGCGGGTGCACACCTGGTCAGCACAGACGTCTGGGCCTCCATGGGCCAGGAAGACGAAGTCGCCGCTCGTATTGCCACCTTCCGCCCCTATCAAGTCGACCGCGCCTTGCTCGACGCGGCAGCCGAAGACGTCCTGTTCATGCATTGCCTGCCGGCGCATCGCGGCGAGGAGATCAGCCACGACCTGCTCGACGACAAGCGAGCAGTCGCTTGGCAACAGGCCGAAAACCGTCTGCATGTACAAAAAGCTCTGCTTGAGTTTCTGGTCGAGCCGGCTTACCACCACGCATGAGCCATGAACCGCTGCTGCATCTGCGCAACCTCGATTGCGGCTATGGCGGCCAGAGCATCGTGCAGAGTCTCAATCTGCACCTGAATCGCGGCGATATCGGCTGTCTCCTGGGGCCGTCCGGTTGCGGTAAAACCACTACATTACGGGCTATCGCCGGATTCGAGCACGTCAACGAAGGCGAGATCCAACTCGGCGACGCCGTGCTTTCGCGCCGTGGTTTCACCCTGGCGCCCGAGAAGCGCAGGGTCGGCATGGTGTTTCAGGACTATGCCCTGTTCCCGCATCTGACCGTGACGGAAAACATTGGCTTCGGCATCCGCAAGCATCCGCAATCGCAACGCATCGTGCGAGAGATGCTTGACTTGGTGCACCTCTCGCCGCTCGGTAAGCGCTATCCGCACGAGCTTTCCGGCGGCCAGCAACAACGTGTTGCGCTCGCCCGAGCCCTTGCACCCGAGCCGGAACTGCTTTTACTAGACGAGCCTTTCTCCAACCTCGATGGCGACCTGCGCCGGCGCTTGAGCCACGAGGTTCGCGAAATTCTCAAGGCGCGTGGCACCAGCGCCATTCTCGTCACCCACGATCAGGAAGAGGCCTTCGCCGTCAGCGATCAGGTCGGTGTGTTCAAGGATGGTCGGCTGGAACAGTGGGACACGCCGTTCAATCTCTACCATGAGCCGCTTACACCCTTCGTGGCGAGTTTCATAGGCCAGGGGTATTTCATCCGCGGCCAGCTGATTGACCCGGAGACGGTACAGACCGAACTGGGCGTCATTCGCGGCAACCGCGCCTACACCATGCCGGCTGGCAGCTCGGTGGACGTCCTGTTGCGTCCGGATGACATCGTCTATTCGCCGGAAAGCAGACTCAAGGCGCTCATTGTCGGCAAGACATTCCTTGGCGCCTCGACGCTGTATCGCCTGCAGCTCCCTACCGGCAATCAGCTGGAGGGGATATTTCCCAGCCACGCGGACTATCCGACTGGCCAGGAAGTCGGTATTGCCATTGCTGCCGACCATTTGGTGGTGTTTCCTGCGCAGGGCAGCGTGGCCGCCCATGAAAAGCTGCCAGACGCGGGCGTGCGCCGCTACAGCAGCAGCGTCTGATCGCTGACAGCGCTGCGCCTTAGCCCTCCAACGATCCTTGCGCCGCCTCGCCACCGTGTGTCTTGAGGCGGCGCCCCTTGAAGAACTCGCTCAGCACCTGGCTGCACGCCTCCGCGCTCACCCCACCTTCGATCAATACGCGGTGGTTGAGGAAATGCTGCGAAAAGAACTCTCCGCGACTGACCGCAACGCCAGCCTTGGGCTCCGTGGCGCCATACACCACCCGCTGAATACGCGAGTGGACGATCAAGCCTGCGCACATGCTGCAAGGCTCCAGCGTCACGTACAGCGTGCTGCCCGGCAACCGATAGTTTTCCAGGCTCGCCGCTGCATCGCGAATAGCGACCATCTCAGCGTGAGCACTGGGGTCGTGAGTGGAGATCGGACAATTGAAACCGCGGCCGATAACCTTGCCATCCTGTACGACCACCGCACCGACCGGCACCTCCCCTCGTCTTGCGCCTTCGGCCGCAAGCGACAACGCCTCGCGCATGAACTCATCATCGCGGGAACGATCAATGATCATCGGCTTCTTCATCTATTCCACCCGACTGTCGCTTCCATCAAACCACTTCAATCGCCGCCATTAGCCCGGTTTCCATGTGATCGATCACATGACAGTGGAACATCCATACACCTGGATTATCCGCCACCAGCGCGATTCGTGCCGTCTCGTTCTTGCCGAGCAAGTAGGTGTCGGTATACCAGGGATCGATTCGTTTGCGGTTGGACGAGATGACCTTGAAGGTCATGCCGTGTAGATGAATTGGGTGCTGATATTGGCTGAGGTTGCGCAGCTCGAATATGTAATGACCGTTTTTCTTCAACGTGGCAATGGGCCGATCCGCACAGGTCTTGTCATTGATGTCCCAAGCCTGACCATTGATCTGCCAGAACGTGAACGCGTCGCCCTGCCCCGCGTCACTGGACAACGTGCCGGCCCACTCGAAGTTGAAGCGCAGCGTTTCGGCCCGCTGCAGGTCCGGTTCAGCGATTGGGTTGGCTGGCAGCGGTGCCGGCCAGTTACCCTCGTCTTCTGTCGTGGCGATCGAAGCGAGCGTCGCCAGCCGCAATGGGCCATTGCGCAAAGATAGCTGCTCGCCCGCAGGCGGCACTTTCAAGGCCAGGTCGATGCGCATGCCCGGGCCCAGCCAATAGGATTTGCCCAGCGGGCGCGGCGCGATCGGGTTGCCATCGATTGCATAGATACGCGCATTACCACCCGGCAGGTTCACCCGATAGGTGACGGTGTTGGTGAGGTTGATGATGCGCAAACGCACCACTTGGCCCGCCGGCAGTTCAAGGGTTGGCGCGTGCTCCCCATTAATGGTCGACAACACGCCAGGTGTTCCTCCTCGGGCAGCTTCTCGCGGTACGCTGAAATCGGTGAAGTGTCCCTGCTTGTCGACATGCCAGTTCTTAAGGCTAAGCGTTCGCTCATGGCGAAACCCGCTCGGCTCGCGCTCTTCGACAATCATCGGCCCTACCAGGCCGCGCCCCAGCTGCTCGGCGCTCGACGTGTGTGGGTGATACCAGAAACTACCTGCGTCCGGCACTTGAAACAAATAATCGAACGACTCGCCGGGCAAGACAGGCAGCTGGGAAACATAAGGAACCCCATCCATGTTCAGCGGCAGGCGGATGCCATGCCAATGGATAGTGGTGGGCTCCGGCAGGTGATTGGTGAAGCGCACCCGCAACCACTCCCCCTGTCTGGCGCGCAGTTCGACGCCCGGCGCCTGCCCACCGTAGCACCATGCTTGGGTCTTGGTGCCGGCGATCAACTCGATCTCAGCTGGAGCTGCGATCAGCTCGTAATCATGGGTCACGGGATCAGCGGGACGCCCAAGCCAATAGCGTGCGCCGCCACCGGCAACGCCCAACGCCGCTAGCCCAGCTAACCCGGACAGCACTTTCCTTCGGGTAAAAGTCATTTCATTCTCATCAAAACTGGCACGAGCAGTGGCACAAACAACTAGATTGGAATCGCTCGCATTTGCATCATGCTACAGCTTCGTGCGCTATGTCGCAGCATGCAAGCAATGCCCCTAGCAAGCCCCTCAATTAATAACAGCGAACCCTAGCGCCTAATCCCGCGTCTACTTAAGAAGACATCCATCCATATCGAGGAGGCGCCATGCACCCCACTGCAGCCCAGGCCAAAGGTGAAGTCAGCCGAGGCATCACCTGGCTCGCTCGAAGCGGCTACGCCGCACGAGGCGTTGTCTATCTGATCGTCGGCATATTTGCCTTTATGGCCGGCATCGGCAGCGGAAATACCGTCGGTACCAAAGGCGCCATTCAACAATTGTTAGGGCAGCCCTTTGGGGAGACCTTGCTCTGGATCATGGTTGTCGGACTCGTGGCTTACGTGGCGTGGCGCCTAACTCAGGCGATTACCGACCCGGAAGGCCATGGCACCGATGCCAAGGGCTTAGTGATCCGGGCAGGTCTCGTAGGAAGTGCCGTGGCCTATACCCTGCTTGCTCTATTCACCCTTGGCCTGCTTGGTAGCTCCATCGGCGGATCAGGCGGCAGCGGCGGGTCAGGCGGCGATTTCCTCTCGGGCCTGCTTGGTTGGAAATACTCGAACTACCTGATCTATCTGGTTGCGCTGGTACCCTTGGGCGTTGGTATTGCCCACATCATCAAGGGCTGGAAAGCCAAGTTCGAAAAGTACTTCTACGCATCCGAACACGTCATGAAATGGGTTCGCCCCATTTCCCGCGCAGGTCTCATCGCACGCGGCGTCGCCTTTCTCGTTGTTGCCGGCATGCTCTTCACAGGTGGCAGCCACTACGAGCCAACCAACCCGCCGGGCCTGGAAGACGCTCTGAACGCTCTGCAAAACTTGCCCTTCGGCACGTTCTGGCTATCGCTGGTTGGCCTTGGATTAGTGGCCTTCGCTATTTACAGCTTCTCCGAAGCGATCTGGCGCCGTATCGATACGCCGGCCGTCATGCACTGACTAAACGCGAGTAGAAGCTCCGGCACGTCGGGGCTTCTACTCGCCAAGGCGGTCCGGGGATGGTACGGCTAGGTTACCTTCGACGCGGACGGCAATTTTCGACCAGAGCGGTTCGCAGAACTCGGACGCGAGCGGTGCCGAAAACGTAGACGCGACCGCCCTACCGTCCTCGCTGGAACACGACCGAACCAAGAAAGTTTTGTTCGAACGCGAGTGAATACAGGGATCGCCAGCGGTTACTAAGGCTCTCGAAACTCGCAGCGCAACGTTTCCAAAAGCTACCGCTGTTTAGTGATATAAGTGTTTGCCCTGCGCGCTTGAGCTTTGCGGCCAATCGAGTACGAACACAAGCATGGACGAACGCCCCGCGTTGATTCACTCCCCTCTGAACTGCTGAAAAAAGCAGGTACGACATTGGCATGTCGTCGGCGCCAGCTGCGACTGGATCGTAAACCTGTTGGGACATATGGCTATCAAGCACAGGGCCAGTGGCCACTAGACAGCCGCCCTCCAGGCTCGTACCGTGCTTCAGATGCGCTGCGAACGGCTCTCTTCCCTCCCTCTTTTACTGTGTTTCCGAGGCAGTCAACTCAAACAGCCGACGCGATAGAACCGGATTTCAAGGAACAGCATTGATGCAAGGAACACAACCGGAACACCTTCGCCAGCGCGACGCCCGCCCGGAGTTCTGGCAGCTTTCAATGCGTTGCTGTCAGTTGGCGGGTAGCGTCGATGTAGCCTTTTTATTCATCTTCCTCATTCTTGGCTCACCGATTCTGGCCTGGATAAACGTGGTCAGCGTGGCGATGTATATCTATGCCTATCGCGCATTCCAACAGCGAAGAAATCAGCTCGCGGTCATGCTGATACGCATTGAAGTGCTTGTTCATGCCGGACTGGGAACGGTGCTGATTGGTTGGGAAAGCGGCTTCCACTATTTTCTGCTGATGTTTATTCCTGCCCTGTTCGTCAGCATGCCCACGCGCACCGCCTGGATATACGCGGGGTGGCTATGGGCCTACTACGTCGGACTGGACGTATTGATGTGGTTCATTGAACCGCTGCAACCCATCTCCTCCAGTGCGCTGCTGGGCGTGCACGTGTTCAACCTTACCGTGGTCTTCTGCATGTTCAGCTATCTTGCGCTGTTCTATGTGGCCACGGTGACCCGGGCACACAGGAAGCTGGCGTCAATGGCAACCACCGACTCACTGACCGGTCTATTCAATCGTCGACACATGATTGAACTCGCTGAAAAGGTCCTGGCGCGACACCAGCGCCACCCCACCAACCTCACCTTGATGCTGATGGACATTGACCACTTCAAGCAGGTCAATGACCAGTATGGTCACGACATGGGCGATCGCGTTCTCCAAGCGGTGAGCGATCTACTCAAACAATCAATGCGTGACCAGGACTTCATCGGCCGTTGGGGCGGCGAAGAGTTTCTGTCGATTCTGCCGGATACGGATTTCAGCCATGCGGGCGACAGTGCCGAGCGTATACGCAAGAGTGTCGAGGAACTGGAACTCTACAGCGATGACATACGAGTCTGCATTACGCTGTCGATCGGCATCACCCAGTATCGTGCAGACGAGTTGCTCAGTGATGCGATCGCACGCGCCGACGTTGCGCTCTACGAAAGCAAATCCGCTGGGCGTAACAGGGTTGAGGTCGCTGTGGTTTAGCGACAAACAATCAGAAGCCCGCAGTTACGCGGGCTTCAGCTTTTCTGCTAATCAGTGTCGGCCGGCGCCAGACACCCGATCATTCCCACTCAATAGTCGCCGGCGGCTTGCTCGATACGTCGTATGTCACGCGCGAGATACCGTCGATTTCGTTGATGATGCGGTTGGATACCTTCTCCAGCAGCTCATACGGCAGATGTGCCCAGCGGGCCGTCATGAAGTCGATGGTTTCGACCGCACGCAGCGCGACGACCCAGGCGTAGCGGCGGCCATCGCCCACGACACCCACCGACTTAACCGGCTGGAACACCACGAAGGCCTGGCTGGTCTTGTGGTACCAGTCGAAGTTGCGCAGTTCCTGGATGAAAATGTGGTCAGCACGACGCAGCAGGTCGGCGTATTCCTTTTTCACTTCGCCGAGGATGCGCACGCCCAGACCCGGGCCTGGGAAGGGATGGCGGTAGACCATGTCGTAAGGCAGGCCGAGTTCAAGGCCGATCTTGCGGACTTCGTCCTTGAACAGCTCGCGCAGGGGCTCGACCAGCTTGAGGTTCATCTCCTCCGGCAGGCCACCGACGTTGTGGTGCGACTTGATTACATGGGCCTTGCCGCTCTTGGCACCCGCGGACTCGATGACGTCCGGGTAAATGGTGCCCTGAGCGAGGTACTGGATGTTGTCGAGCTTGCTGGCCTGTGCATCGAACACGTCGATAAAGGTACGGCCGATGATCTTGCGCTTCTTTTCCGGATCAGCTTCGCCGGCGAGGTTATCGAGGAACTGGGCTTCGGCGTCGGCACGGATCACCTTGACGCCCATGTTCTCAGCGAACATCGCCATTACCTGGTCGCCTTCGTGCAGGCGCAGCAGGCCGTTGTCGACGAACACGCAGGTCAGCTGATCACCGATGGCCTTGTGCAGCAGCGCCGCAACCACCGAGGAGTCGACACCGCCGGACAGACCGAGCAGTACGTTGGCCGAACCGACCTGATTGCGAACCTGCTCGACCAGATCATCGACGATGTTGGACGGCGTCCACAGCGCTTCGCAGCCGCAGATTTCCAGCAGGAAACGCGACAGAATGCGCCCGCCCTGACGGGTATGGGTCACTTCCGGGTGGAACTGCACGCCATAGTAGCGACGGTCATCATCACCCATGGAAGCAATTGGGCAGCTCGGTGTGCTGGCCAGGATGTGGAAGCCTTCCGGCAGCGTCGTTACCTTGTCGCCGTGACTCATCCAGACGTCGAGGCCGAAGACGCCGTCGTCGTCCATGTGATCTTCGATGCCGTCGAACAGCTTGGACTTGCCAACCAGATCGACGCGTGCGTAACCGAACTCGCGTTCATCCGAACCCTGCACCTTGCCACCCAGCTGCTCCGACATGGTCTGCATGCCGTAACAGATACCGAACAGCGGTACGCCGAGATCGAACACGGCCTGCGGCGCGCGAGGGCTACCTTCGGCGTGCACCGACTCCGGGCCGCCAGCCAGGATGATGCCGCGCGGCGCGAAGTCGCGAATGTCCTCATCGCTCATGTCGAACGGATGCAATTCGCAGTAAACGCCGAGTTCGCGCACGCGACGGGCGATCAGCTGGGTGTACTGCGAGCCGAAGTCCAGAATCAGGATGCGGTGAGCGTGAATGTCTTGATGGGCCATTTTTTTCCCCTGGGAAAAACGGCTGAAGGCTGAACGCAAGCGGCTGAACGAGGCATTGCCCATCCAGCCGCTCGGCGATCAGCCTCCAGCGACAGAAATATCAACCAACCCGGTAGTTGGGCGCTTCCTTGGTGATCTGCACATCATGCACATGGGACTCGGCCATGCCGGCACCGGTGATGCGCACGAACTGCGGGTGGGTGCGCATGTGATCGATGGTCGCGCTACCGGTATAGCCCATGGAGGCGCGCAGGCCGCCCATCAGCTGGTGAATGATTGCTGCCAGCGAGCCCTTGTACGGCACGCGCCCTTCGATGCCTTCCGGCACCAGCTTTTCGGCACCAGCGGAGGAATCCTGGAAGTAACGATCCGACGAACCCTGCGCCTGGGACATGGCGCCCAGCGAGCCCATGCCGCGGTAGGCCTTGTAGGAGCGGCCCTGGAACAACTCGATCTCGCCCGGAGCTTCCTCGGTACCGGCAAACATCGAGCCCATCATCACGGCGTTGGCGCCGGCCACGATGGCCTTGGACAGATCACCGGAGAAGCGGATGCCGCCATCGGCGATCATCGGCACGCCGGTGCCTTCGAGCGCGGCGGAGACGTTGGCGATGGCGGAGATCTGCGGCACGCCGACACCAGCAACGATGCGGGTGGTGCAGATCGAGCCTGGGCCAATGCCGACCTTGACCGCGTCGGCGCCAGCCTTGACCAGGTCCAGCGCGGCTTCGGCAGTGGCGATGTTGCCGCCGATGACCTGGACCTGCGGGAAGTTATCCTTGACCCAACGAACGCGATCGAGCACACCGCGAGAGTGGCCGTGTGCGGTGTCGACGACGATCACATCGACGCCGGCAGCAGCCAACGCTTCGACACGTTCAGCGGTATCAGCGCCAGTCCCAACGGCAGCACCGACACGCAGGCGGCCCTGATCATCCTTGGAGGCCAGCGGGTAAGTCTTGGCCTTCTCGATATCGCGGAAGGTCACCAGGCCGCGCAAATGGAAATTGCCGTCGACCACCAGCATCTTTTCGATGCGGTGCTCGTAGAGTTTGGTTTTGATTTCCTCGAGCCCGGTGCCTTCCTGAACGGTGATCAGCTTTTCCTTCGGCGTCATGATCGCGGCAACCGAATCACCGACGTTCGGCGTGAAGCGCAGGTCGCGCCCGGTGACGATACCCACCAGCTCTTTGCCCGAGACCACAGGAAAGCCAGAGAAACCAAGCTCCCGCGCCTTGCGCAGCAGTTCGCTGATCTTGGTTTCAGGCGTCACGGTCGCCGGATCGTGAACGATGGCCGTCTCGTGGCGCTTGACCTTGCGCACTTCGGCAGCCTGCTGCTCGACATTCATGTTCTTGTGAATGATGCCGATGCCGCCTTCCTGCGCCATGGCGATGGCCAGACGGGCTTCGGTGACGGTGTCCATTGCCGCCGAAACAAGGGGAATGTTCAGCTCGATTTCGCGGGTCAGGCGGGTCTTGAGGCTGACATCCTTCGGCAGGACCTCGGAATAACCCGGGATCAGGAGAACATCATCGAAAGTCAAGGCTTCTTGGCTGATACGCAGCATGGCGGGGGCTCCCAGGCGGGAAAAAGGAAGCGCGGCATTATACCCACGCACACCATTACGCTCAATGCAGTTGTAAGGTCCGCCGCGCGCGTTTCGCTTCGCTACGCCGAAAAAATGACTGACCGGTCCCGCCTACGCAACCACCACCGCCACCTTGAATCCCAGCCGTCCAGCGAACTCGTCAAGAAAGGACTGGGCAAATACAGCCTCGCCCCACCCGTTGAAGATGAAGCCAAGATTGGAAAAGCCGCAGGCCGGAATGAACAGGAAGCCATTGATGTCATCCTCGTACCCGCATTCCGGACAGGTGAAGGTGTCGGTCTGTGCAGGCATCCACTCGTCGAGACTCTCGAACAGCGCCTCACCAATTTCTTGCCGACATTCAGGGCATCCGGCCTCCTCGGCAAACGCCCGGGTCGGCGTGTAGATGCAGCGCTTGGTCACAACCTCCAAGCCATTGATCGGCTCAGCGAACGGCAACCGCTCAGGGTGCAGCACAACGTTGCGCGCACCCGATCCAAGCGCATAGGCCATGCCGCCAACACCGCGCCCACAGGTGGTAGGCAGCGCCTCGACGATGCGCCGCTCGGCAAGCCAACGCAGGATCATTCGCGCCTTGGCTTCATGGCCAGGAAAGGATGAGATACGCGGCACGACGATCGCTTGACTGTGACTCATGAGTGACTCGAAAGGAGGCGAAGAAAGCGGCGCAGCATAATGACTACTCAGCGTAGGTCAACGACGCGGCGTCGCCTGTTGTCCGTTTGGCCATTCGCCCTCAGCCCCTAACCATAGTTTTCCCTTATCATCCCGGCATGCTCAAAGATCCTTTCCAACGCCTCAATCTCGACCGTGAGGTGCTGACCGTCAGCCAGCTCAACGGTCGCGCGCGGCTGCTGCTCGAAGATGTCTTCGCCCAGGTGTGGGTAGAAGGCGAAATATCCAACTTGTCCAAGCCGGCATCAGGCCACGTCTACTTCACGCTGAAGGACAAGAGCGCCCAGGTGCGCTGCGCGCTATTCCGACAGAATGCCTTGCGTGTGCGGCAGGCATTGCGCGACGGCCTCGCGGTAAAAGTACGCGGACGAGTGTCCTTGTTCGAGGGCCGCGGCGACTACCAGTTGATTCTCGACAACGTCGAGCCAGCGGGCGACGGCTCGCTGCGCCTGGCATTCGAAGCGCTAAAGGAGAAGCTGAGCGCCGAAGGCTTGTTCGACGCCGCCGGCAAGCGCGCCCTGCCCGCTCACCCGCAACGTATTGGCATCGTCAGCTCGCCCACCGGTGCGGTGATCCGCGACATCATTTCGGTGTTCCGTCGACGGGCGCCGCATGTTGCCCTGACGCTGGTACCGACCCCGGTCCAGGGCCGCGAAGCGACGGCACAAATCGTCCGTGCGCTGGAACTGGCCGACCGTGGCGGCTTCGATGCGCTGATCCTGGCGCGCGGCGGCGGCTCATTGGAAGACCTGTGGTGCTTTAACGAAGAAGTGGTCGCACGCGCCGTGGCAGCCTGCGAGACGCCGATCGTTTGCGCCGTAGGTCATGAAACCGACGTTTCCATTGCCGACTTCGTCGCCGACGTACGCGCACCGACGCCTTCCGCGGCAGCCGAACTCCTGGCACCCAGCAGCGCCGACGTGCGCCAGCGACTCGATGGCCTGCGCCAGCGCTTGCTGCTGCGGATGCGGGACCGTTTACACCGCGATGCATCGCGCCTCGAAGGCCTGACACGCCGGCTGCGACACCCCGGCGAGCGCCTGCAACAACAGGCCCAGCGCATCGACGATCTTGAACAACGCCTGCTGCGCGGCATCGACCGTCGACTCTGCGCCGGGCAGGAACGCCTCGCCCTCCTCGAAACACGCCTTGCGGGCCAGCACCCAGGCCGAAACCTGAACCTGTTACGCCAACGCCTCGATCATCTGTCCAGCCGCCTACCCCGAGCAATGCAGGACACCCTGAAAGGCCATCGCCGACAATTACAGGGACTGGCGCAGACGCTGAATGTCGTCAGCCCGCTCGCCACCTTGTCACGTGGCTACAGCATCCTGCTCGACGAGCGCGGCCAGGCTATTCGGCATGCGGGCCAGACCCAGCCCGGCCAACGACTCAAGGCGCGTCTGGGCGAAGGCGAGCTGGACGTCAGGGTCGAAGACAACCATCAGACGCCCGTCACCTTGTCACTGCTGGACTAACCCACTTTTTGCCCAGGACTCTTATGCGTTTTGCCCTTGCCCTGCTGCTCTGCCTTTCACTTCCCGTCCACGCCGAAGGTTTTCTCACCCGCCTGCTGAACAAACCCGTACCCGGCGGCGTCGCGGTAATCGACCTCGGTAACGATGCCAGCGCGCCAACAGCACGGTACGACGGCAAACCCGTGCTGGTGGTTCGCGAAGATGACCAGCGCTGGATCGCCATTGTCGGCATCCCGCTGTCGGTCAAAGCCGGTCAGCAGTCGCTGGATGTCGACGGCCAAGCACATAGCTTCCGTGTCGAACCTCGCACCTACCGCGAACAGCGCATCACCTTAAAGAACCAGCGCCAGGTCAACCCCAACCCGGCCGACCTCAAACGTATCGAGCGCGAACTGGACGAACAGACACGGGCCTATAGGCAGTTCAGCCCACGCCAGCCCAGTAACCTGTTGTTCGACAAGCCGGTCAACGGCCCGCTGTCCTCGCCGTTCGGGCTGCGCCGCTTCTTCAATGGTGAAGAGCGCAACCCGCATTCCGGGCTGGACTTCGCTGCGAAGGCCGGTACACCGATCAAGACACCGGCTGCCGGCAAGGTCATTCTCACCGGCAATTACTTCTTCAATGGCAAAACTGTGTTCGTCGACCACGGCCAAGGCCTGATCAGCATGTTCTGTCATTTGTCGCAGATTGATGTGAAGGTCGGCGACGAGCTTTTCCGTGGTGCCGTGCTCGGCAAGGTCGGCTCCACCGGCCGAGCCACCGGCCCGCATCTACACTGGAACGTCAGCCTCAACGATGCACGGGTCGACCCGTCGATCTTCATCGGTGCGTTCAAACCCTGACCCGCCCCAAGGACCCCTTATGCTCATCAATGCGCAGGATTCGACGCTTGTCATCATCGACATTCAGGAACGGCTATTTCCCGCCATCGAAGACCACACCACGTTGGCCGAGCACAGCGCCTGGCTGATCCAGGTTGCCCAACGCGTCGGCGTGCCGGTGCTGGTCACCGAGCAGTACAGCAAGGGCCTCGGGCCTACGATCGCAGCCCTGCGCGATGGCATGGCTGACGTGGCGATCATCGAGAAGCTGCATTTTTCCGCAGCGCGCGATGGCGAACTGTTCAGGCGTCCCGGTGGCGACCGCAAGCAGTTCATCATCAGCGGCATCGAAACCCATATCTGCGTACTGCAGACCGTGCTCGACCTGCTGGCCCGCGGCAATCAGGTGTTCGTGGTCGAAGAGGCTGTCGGATCGCGCCGCGCCAGCGACAAAGCGCTTGGTCTGGCACGCATGCAACAAGCCGGTGCCAGCATCGTTTCGCGAGAAATGGTTGCGTTTGAATGGATGGAACAGGCAGGGACCGACCTCTTCCGCTCGATTAGCCGCGAGTTCATCCGCTGACAGGACACCCGCTGGCATGTGGTTGTGGTCTGACGCCAACTGACGGAGCGGTACGATGCAGGAAGAAATGAAGGTCTGGCTGGAATGGCTGGGCGAGCATGCCGAACTGGAGACGCTGGTCGCCAGCGCGGCGCTGGTGTTCGCGGCCTGGCTGGCCAACTGGGTGGTCAAGCGGATCCTGGTGAGCGGTCTGTACAAAATACTGCGCAGCACACGCGAAACTCAGCTGCAGGACTTCGGCATCATTCGCCGGTTGTCCAACATCGTGCCGGCGCTGGTGCTGTCGATTGGAGTGAATGCCGTACCGGGCCTGCCGGAAGCGGCCGTCACCGTCGTGCGCAATGTCTGCGGCGGCTTCATCGTGCTGACCATCGCCCTCGCCCTGGGTGCGTTGCTGGACATCATCAACATGATGTACCAGCGCCGCGCCGATGCGCATGTGCACCCCATCAAGGGCTATCTGCAGGTGGTCAAGATCGTGCTGTACGCGGTCGCCACCATCCTCATCATCGCCACCCTAATCGACCGTTCGCCACTGATCCTGCTGTCCGGCCTTGGCGCCATGGCGGCGGTACTGATGTTGATATTTCAGGACACCATTCTTTCGTTGGTGGCCAGCGTGCAGATCACCTCCAACGACCTGATCCGTGTTGGCGACTGGGTGGAAATGCCTCAGCTAAACGCCGACGGCGATGTCATCGACATTGCTCTGCATACGGTAAAAGTCCAGAACTGGGACAAGACCATCAGCAACATCCCGACCAAGCGCTTTATCAGCGACTCGTTCAAGAACTGGCGGGGCATGCAGGAAAGCGGCGGCCGCAGGATCAAGCGCAGCCTATTTCTGGATCAGCAAAGCGTGCATTTTCTCAGCAGCGACGAATGCGAGCGCCTGCATCGTTTCAACCTGCTCGATGAATACCTCACCGAAAAACGCCGAGAGATTGACGAGTGGAATGCCAAGCTTGAAGAGCGCGGCAAGGAGCCGGTGAATACTCGACGCATCACTAACATTGGCAGCTTCCGTGCCTACGTAGAGCGCTACCTGCGCAGCCATGGAGGCATTCACCAAGGCATGACCCTGATGGTGCGCCAGCTCAGCCCTACCGCTGACGGCTTGCCGCTCGAGATTTACTGTTTCACCAACACCGTCGCCTGGACCCAGTACGAGGCCATCCAGTCAGACATTTTCGATCACCTGCTGGCGATTCTGCCCGAGTTCGGTCTGCGCGTGTTCCAGCACCCGAGCGGTGCGGACATGCGCGAGGGCTATGGCTCGGTCAGCCAGCTGCTTAGCCGACCGATGCCGCAGTTGCCCCAACCGAGCGACCGGCTCGACGACGACAAGACCCAGGACGGCTGATTGCAGCCAGCAGTGGAAAGACCACCGCTGGCTGCTTCATGCCTGCTGAAAATGCGCGTCAGAAGCTCATGTCGACCCGCGCCCAATAGGTGCGGCCCGGCTCGTTGACACGACGGGTTGCGTCGAGCCCGTAGTCGGCGAAGCCCGCGCTGCCGGCTAGGTTGAGGTGCTCGCTGTAGGCTTTGTCCAACAGATTGTCCACACCCGCGCTTACCTTGAAGTGCTGATCCAAACGATAGGCACCGTTGACCGCCAGCACGCCAAAGCCGGCACTCTCGTCGAAGTCCTTGCCGACGACGGTACCCTGGTTTTTTGCAACCCGGCCCTGCGACGCGACCACTCGCCAGAGGCCACTGGTGCTCCAGTCGTCACGCTCGTAGGTCAGACCAAACCGCCCCTCCAACGGTGGAATCTGCGGCATGGCTCGGTCATCGCTGCGGTTCTTTCCCCATGCGTAGGCAAGGCTCGCATCGCCTTTCCAGTTGCGGGTGAACCTGTAGCTTGCGCCCATCTCGCCACCGGCAATGGCGGCGTCAATGTTGCTTACCTCCGCGCGGAGCATGCTGGGCATCACGCCGGGCACATAGCTGAACAGGATGTAGTCTTCGACCAAACCGGCGTACGCGGAGACCCAGGCCTGCAGCGGGCCATCGGCATACTGCAGGCCGATATCCAGCTGCGTGGTCTTCTCCGGCCGCACCGAATCGAACGGCTGCACGCTGCCGACCGGACCGGGGTTGGAGACGAACAGCTCCCAGTAATCAGGGAACCGTTCGGCATGACCGAGGCCGGCGTACCCGGTGACCGGCATGCTGGCGAGCTCTTTTTCGTAGCGCATGAAGCCGCTGTAGAGCGTGTCACGCCGGGTATCCCCTGCCGTCGGATTGGTCCAATCCTGACTGACCGGCATGCCCATCATGTTCTTCAGCGTCGGGTGATGGCTGTTGAAGAATGCTCGCTCATCGGTCGCCTCGTGCAGATCCAGCCGCAGACCGCTGATGACTTTCTCGCGTTCGCTGAGCTGCCAGGTCAGCTCGCCGAACAGGCCGTAACTGTGCAGGACGGCATCCGGCACCCAGGGCAGCGTGTCGCTACCCGCCGCCGCCACCATCTGATTGACCGCACCGGCCGGGTTCATGACCTTGCGATGCTCGCTGCGCTGCGCATCAATGCCGGCCTTCAAGTCGACATCGGACCATTGCCAGGTGCCGACCAGTCGGCCACCGAGCGTGCGGCGGTCGACCCGCGACAGGGTCGGCTGGGTCATCATCATTGTCGGAACGAAGTCGCGCAGGCTGTAGTTGTCCATGACGTGGTCGGCGTAGTTGTAATAGACCTGCGCCTCCAGCCCGTAGAAGGTCTCGCCGATATTGTTCTTCTCGAAGCGCAGCCCGAGACTTTCACGCTGGAACTGGCTGCCATCCATGCCCCGTCCGGCGTAGCGGGCGAAGCCGTCGCCACGGCCTGCGGTCAGCTCGACCAAGGTGTCCGCATCCGGCATCCAGCCGAGCGCGACATCGGTGTTCCACTTGTCATAGCGCGACGGCACGGTATCGCCATCGCCGTCCGCGTAGTCGTCAGCCTGCGAGCTGTTGGCCATCAGCCGCGCGTAGCCCTGCGTGCTACCCGCGGCGGCGTCCAGGTTGCGGTCGAAGCGACCGTTAGAGCCGGTCAGCAGACTGGCGTTGAGGCGATAGTCGGGTTCGCTGAACTGCTCCGGCTCGCGCTCGAAAAGCACCGTGGCCGCCGAAGCGCCGGGCCCCCAGAGCACGGTTTGCGGCCCTTTGATGACGGTTAGCTTGTCGAAGGTGTCCGGGCTGATATAGGAGCTCGGCGAATCCATGCGGTTCGGACACGCACCCAGCATTTCGCCGCCATTGCTGAGCAGTTTCAACCGAGAGCCGAACATACCGCGGAACACCGGATCGCCGTTTACTCCACCGTTGCGCACCGCGGAGAAGCCCGGAATGGTCTTCAGATAATCCGCGCCGTCGCTGGCCGGCATTGGCTGGCGCGGGATCTTCGGATCGGTGACCACTTTAAGCGGGGATTGCTGCGCCACGCCGGTAATGATCATGGGCGTGAGCTGGATGGTCGATTCGGGGTTGGCTTCAGCGGCCATGCCTTGGCCCGCCAAGGCGCTTAACAGCGCGAGGTGAGCCAACTGCCAACGCAAGCGCAAAGGCTGCAGGGAAAGGTTGACGGGCAGACGCGAGGCTACCGCCCGCACAGGAATGATTCTGGACATAAAGATCTTCCACTTCTGAGATTTAGGAGGAACCGCGCGTTAGCGGCTCGGAAATCAGCAGTGGAATACGGGGGGTGCCCGCGCATGTCCGCCGGTGAGGCGTGGCATGGCCGGCAGGGGCTGTTGGGGAATCAGCCGTGCGTAAACAGGCGCGAAATAAGGCAACGCAGGTGCGAAGGCCAGCACCAACGGCGGACTCAGCGTCAACAGCTCACAGTAACCGCAGAGGTCGAGCGAAGCGAGCCAGGCCGGCTGGCTATCCGAGCGCGATGGAGAATGCACCGCTGTCGGATGAGCTTTTGCATCGTGATGATGATGCTGGTGCGCGATCGGAGCTGCAGCGTCGGGCTGGGCAGCCTTAAGCTGCGACGCTGAATAGAGCGGTCCCACATGGATCATCAGCATGGCAAAAAGGCCAAGCCAGAGACCCGCTGTGAACTGTCCTTTGCGTCTCACGTAAATCCTGCCGTGGATCGGCTACTGCTCATCGTGGCCGGATGATCGCACGCCCCGAGGCGCAGGGTGAGTGCGACACGGGGCCGCAATCGAGCCGAGCAATCAATCTTCGATTACGGCGACTAATCGACTGCTTATTTTCATTTATGGATTTTTATTAGTGTTTTCCACCATTTTTTTCAAGACAGTTGCAATATCCGATATGCGCGCCCTACATTCGGACCATAAATACGCATCGACCTGCTCTGCCCTCCCTGCTTCGCGCCGCGCTTCGGGGAGCTGCTCAAGGAAATCGCCATGACCATGCTCAAAGATCCTTCAAACAAATATCGCGCGTTTCCGGTGATCAATCTGCCTGACCGTACCTGGCCATCGCAGACCATCACTCAGGCTCCGATCTGGCTGAGCTCCGATTTGCGCGACGGCAACCAGTCGCTGATCGAGCCGATGGACGCGGCGAAGAAGATGCGTTTCTTCAAGACGCTGGTGCAGATCGGCCTGAAGGAGATCGAAGTGGGCTTTCCCTCGGCATCGCAGACCGATTTTGATTTCGTTCGCGAGCTGATTCAGGGCGGGCACATTCCGGATGACGTCACCATTCAAGTGCTGACCCAGGCTCGCGAGGACCTGATCATCCGCACCTTCGAATCGCTCAAGGGTGCCAAGCGGGCCATCGTTCATTACTACAACGCGACGGCACCGAGCTTCCGCCGCATCGTGTTCAACCAGGACAAGGCTGGTGTGGTGAACATCGCCGTCGCCGCTGCGCAGGTGGTCAAGCGTCTCGCCGATGCGGCGCCGGAAACCGATTGGCGCTTCGAATATTCGCCCGAGGTGTTCAGCTCCACTGAGACCGACTTCGCCGTCGAGGTCTGCAACGCGGTGATCGACGTATTCCAACCGACGCCTGAGAAGAAGCTGATCCTCAACCTGCCGGCCACCGTTGAGGCCGCCACGCCGAATATCTATGCCGACCAGATCGAATATTTCGGCCGCCAGATCAACAAGCGCGACTGCGTGCTGATTAGCCTGCACACCCACAACGACCGCGGCACGGGCGTGGCCGCCACCGAACTGGGCCTGATGGCCGGTGCGGATCGCGTCGAGGGCTGCCTGTTCGGCAACGGCGAGCGCACCGGCAATGTCGATCTGGTGACCGTAGCGCTGAACATGTACAGCCAGGGCGTCGATCCGCAGCTGGATTTTTCCGACATCGATGCCGTGCGCAAGGTCGTCGAGGAATGCAACCAGCTGCCGGTCCATCCGCGCCATCCCTATGTCGGCGATCTGGTTCACACAGCTTTCTCCGGCTCACACCAGGACGCGATTCGCAAAGGCTTCAGCCAACAGGATCCGAATGGCGTGTGGGAAGTGCCCTACCTGCCAATCGACCCGGCTGACATCGGTCGCAGCTACGAGGCGGTGATTCGCGTCAACAGTCAGTCCGGCAAAGGCGGCATCACCTACTTGCTGGAGCAGGAGTACGGCATCAGCTTGCCGCGCCGGATGCAGATCGAGTTCAGCCAGGTGGTGCAGAAGGAAACCGATCGTCTGGGACTGGAGATGAACGCCAAGCAGATCTACTCCCTGCTGGAGGGTGAATACCTGCAAGCCACGGCGCCGTACGCCCTGAAGAGCCATCGTTTGCAGGAAGAAAACGGCACCAGCGCTGTGGAGGTGGAAGTCACCAGCGAGGGTGAAACCATGCACTGGCGCGGGATCGGCAAGGGGCCGCTGGAAGCGCTGGTCGCCGGCTTGCCGGTGAAGCTGGAGATCATGGATTACCACGAGCACTCGATCGGTGCCGGCAGCAATGCACGGGCCGCGGCCTATATCGAAGTGCGTCTGGATGGCGAGCGCCCGCTGCATGGCATCGGCATTGACGAAAACATCACCACCGCCAGCATTCGCGCCTTGTTCAGCGCCCTCAACCGGGCACTGCGTGAGGCCGAGCTGAAAGCAGCCTGACCGGAAATGGCGGGTTCTGCGTAGGGCCCGCCACGCTGCAACTAGAGCCGCCTGGGAGGCGGCACGATGGCCCACCGCTTGCCGCTACTCTGACGGCAGCATCTGCCCCAGCGTTTCGTCGCAGCATGACAGACGATCAATCCCTCGCCAAAGAACCCGGCGCATCACGTACCGAACACCTGCGCCTGGGCCAGGTCTATCTCATTCCAGCAGAAATGCGTGAGTCATCGGCAGGATTGTGCAACCGGTCCTGTTCGCTATAGGCATAGGCTTGAGCACTTCCGCCACCCGATAAAACGCCACAGGAGCGCTCATGAGCACAACCATCGGTTACGCCGCATTTGATCCAAGCACACCACTCGCACCTCATACCTTCTCGCGCCGTGCCGTAGGGCCGAACGATGTGCAGATCGACATTCTCTTCTGCGGCGTCTGCCATTCGGATCTGCACACCGCCCGCAACGAATGGCACAACACCCTCTACCCCTCCGTTCCGGGCCACGAGATCGTTGGCCGGGTCAGTGCCGTTGGCGAGTCGGTCAACCGCTTCAAGGTCGGCGACATCGCTGGCGTCGGCTGCCTGGTCGACAGCTGTCAGAACTGCCCCTCTTGCGGCGAGGGCCTCGAGCAGTATTGCGAGAATGGTTTTGTCGGCACCTACAATGGTCCCGCGTTCGGCGGTGGCGAGAACACCTTTGGCGGCTATTCCGACAACATCGTGGTGAACGAGAAATTTGTCCTGCGCATCTCGCATACCGAAGACAAGCTTGCCGCTGTCGCGCCCTTGCTATGTGCAGGCATCACCACCTATTCGCCGCTGCGCCAGTGGAAGGTCGGCCCTGGTCAAAAGGTCGGCGTGGTCGGTCTCGGAGGCCTTGGGCATATGGCGGTGAAGATCGCCAATGCCATGGGCGCGCATGTCGTGCTTTTCACCACCTCGCCCGACAAGAAGGAAGACGCCCTGCGTCTGGGGGCCAGCGAAGTCGTGGTGTCGAAGAACCAGGACGAGATGAGCGCGCACTTGAACAGCTTCGACTTCATTCTCAATACCGTTGCAGCGCCCCACAATCTTGATGCTTTCCTGTCGCTGCTCAAGCGCGACGCGACCATGACCCTGGTGGGCGCACCGGCTTCGCCGCATCCCTCGCCGAGCGTGTTCGGCTTGATTTTTAAGCGCCGTCGTTTGGCCGGCTCGCTGATTGGCGGCATTGCCGAAACCCAGGAGATGCTCGACTTTTGCGCCGAACACAACATCGTCTCGGATATCGAGATGATCGATATCCAGACCATCAACGAGGCCTACGAGCGCATGCTCAAGAGTGACGTGAAGTACCGCTTCGTCATCGACATGGCCTCGCTGAAGCCCGCGTAATCCACCCACCACGGGCGCGCCTGGCCGAAGCGCGCCCGTGATCAAAAACAGCGGGCTCAAACCGGCCCTTCCTTCTTTGCCGCCGAGCCGCTAAGGTCGCCGACCTTCTGAGGAGTCGGCATGCGCTACCTGATTTTCGTCACCCTGCTGTGGGCGTTTTCCTTCAACCTGATTGGTGCCTACCTCGCCGGCCAGGTGGACAGCTATTTCGCTGTGCTGACCCGCGTAGTGCTGGCCGGCCTGGTATTCCTGCCTCTGACTCGCTGGCGCGGCGTTGCACCGGGCTTCATAGCGGGCGTCACGCTCGTCGGCGCGTTGCAGTTCGGCGTCACCTACCTCTGCCTGTACCTGAGCTTCAACGTACTGACGGTCGCCGAAGTCCTGTTATTCACAGTACTGACGCCGTTGCACGTGACGTTGATTGACGACGCGTTGAACCGCCGTTTCAACCCCTGGGCGCTGGTAGCGGCCGCCGTTGCGGTATTCGGTGCCGGGCTGATTCGCTATGACGGCGTTTCTCGCGACTTTCTAGGTGGTTTCCTGCTGATGCAGTTGGCTAACTTCACCTTTGCCGCCGGCCAGGTTGGCTACAAGCATCTGGCACAGCGTTATCCATCCGATATTCCACTCCATCGTCGCTTCGGCTACTTCTTCATGGGTGCGCTGCTGATCGTACTGCCGGCCTGGCTACTGTTCGGCAACCCGGAAAAACTGCCCACCACAACCGAACAATGGGCAGTGTTGATATGGATGGGTGTGCTGGCCACCGCGCTCGGGCAGTTCTGCTGGAACAAGGGCGCCACTCTGGTGGATGCCGGCACCCTGGCGGTGATGAACAACATGGCGGTGCCTGTGGGGCTGGTGCTCAATCTGCTGTTCTGGGGCACGCAGACCAATCTTCTGCTGCTGACGGTTGGCGGGCTGATCATCCTGGCCTCGCTGCAGATCAACCGGCTGGGTCACAAGCAGGCTCAATGACATTATGTAAGTTATTGTTATATGTGGATTTATCAGCGCAATAGGTAAGATAGCGCGCCCCGCATGGATGCATTTCTCAGTCAGTCGTCGAGAATCCCATGCGCTGTTACAGCCTGCTTCTGCTCGCCCTGCTTTTTCCTGTTCAGCTACACGCTGATGCTCCACGCACCTTTCGCGAGGCCAAGAAAATCGCCTGGCAGTTATACGCCGAGCGACCCATGGATTTCTATTGCCGCTGCGCCTTCAAGGGCAAACAGATCGATCTGGCCAGTTGTGGCTACATTCCGCGCAAGCAGCCCAAGCGTGCCGCGAGGGTGGAATGGGAACACATCGTTCCCGCATGGGTTATCGGCCATCAGCGCCAATGCTGGCAGGACGGTGGACGCAAACACTGCACGTCTACCGACCCGGTGTTCAGCCAGGCGGAAGCGGATCTGCACAATCTGGTACCGGTGGTTGGTGAAGTGAACGGCGACCGCAGCAATTACGGCTTCGGCATGCTCAGCGAAAAGCCCAGCCAGTACGGCGCTTGCCCCTTCGTGGTGAACTTCAAGCAGCGCACGGCCATGCCACCGGCCTACGCCCGCGGCGCCATTGCCCGCACTTACCTGTACATGAGCGAGCGCTACGGCCTGCGGCTGTCGAAGCAGGATCGCCGCCTGTATGACATATGGAATCGCCAATTCCCAATCGACGAGTGGGAACGGTGGCGCAACCGCAGCGTCGCCTGCATTCAGGGCAACGCCAACCCATACATCGGTGCAGTCGATTTGCGGCGCTGCGGCCGTTCGCTTTCGCGTGCGGCCTCAGCACCTGGCCGAGAAGGTTAGCTGGCACACCTTTGCCAAGCCGGGGCTCGCCGCGCTTACAGTTGCGGCTAACCCGGCAAGCACTGCATGCTGCCGGCTCTACCGTTAATCATGGCGACGCCAATGCAAGACCGTACGCTTTACGCAGCGCTGGGATCGGGTGTACTGCTGGCATTGATCTGTTCCGCTGTTGCTCCCTACGACCGCGCAACCTGGCTGCTTGAGGTAGCGCCAGTGCTGATCGCCGCCCCACTGCTGATCTGGAGTCATCGGCGCTTTCCGTTGACCCACCTGCTTTATTGGGTGATCGCCATCCATGCGCTGGTGTTGATTCTTGGTGGCACCTATACCTATGCCCGCGTGCCGCCGGGGTTCTGGGTGCAGGACTGGTTTGATCTGGCCCGCAACCCTTATGACAAGCTGGGCCATTTCATACAGGGCGTAACACCTGCCTTGCTGGCGCGGGAAGTTCTGCTGCGTCGTCGCTTCATCGCCGGCGGCAAAATGCTGGGCTTTTTAGCGCTTTGCGTCGCGCTGGCATTCAGTGCCTTTTATGAGCTGATCGAATGGTGGGTAGCGCTTATCGCCGGCCAAGGTGCCGAGGACTTCCTGGGAACGCAGGGCGATCCATGGGATACCCAGTCGGACATGCTCATGGCGCTGATCGGCGCAGGGCTCTCTGTCACCCTTCTGGCGCGCATTCAAGACAAACACATCGCTCAGCTGGAGCGTTCGGGCAGGGCTGAGTAAGCCATGCTTTATCGTATTGGGGCCGATGCCGTGCTGATGCTGCACCTCGGCTTTATCCTCTTCGTATTGCTGGGGGGCTTGCTGGTCGCCTGGAAGCGTGGCTTTTTGCTGTTGCATCTGCCCGCGATGGCGTGGGGAATATTTGTCGAGCTGAGCGGGCGCCCCTGCCCACTCACTCATTGGGAAAACCTGCTGAGGCGGCTGGCCGGGAACGCAGGCTACGAGGCCGGCTTCGTCGAGCACTATTTGCTGCCGCTGATCTACCCGGCCTGGTTGAGCGTACCGGTGCAGTACCTGCTGGCCGCCGTGGTGGTCGTCGTCAACCTACTGATCTACGGGGGCCTGCTGTGGCGCAATCGTCACCGACAGGCCGCAGAACGCTGAAGCCGTTTGGCCGCGCTAGCAGCCATACCATCGTAAGCATGGCTGAGCGCCTATAGGCTCAGTTCAAACGCGTCGCCATCGTGGTAGGCGGGGAATTTGCTGCGGAACTTGGCCAGATCGGCAGCGCGAAGTGAAACGCGAAACACCCCATCGGCATCACCGGCCTCCAGCAGCGGGTCACCGAGATAGTCCAGTACTTGGCTGTCACCACTGTAAGGGTAGCCTTTACCATCTTCCCCGACCCGATTCACCGCCGCGACATAGCAGAGGTTCTCGATCGCGCGCGCGGGCAACAGGCGATTCCAGGCATTACGCCGGGCTGCCGGCCAATTCGCTGTATAAAGGAGCAGGTCGGTGTCGTGGGGATCGCGGCTCCACACCGGAAAGCGCAGGTCATAACAGATCAGAGGGCGCACGTGCCAGCCGTTGAGTTCGAACAGAGCCTGTTTTTCGCCCGCCGTGTAGTGCTTATGCTCCCCCGCCATGCGAAACAGATGGCGCTTGTCATAATGCAGAATTTCGCCGTTCGGCCGGGCCCAGAGCAGACGGTTGCGATGGCTGCCATCGGCGGCCTCGATGATTACGCTGCCGGTGATCACCGCCTCCATACGGGCCGCCTGCTCGCGCAACCAGGCGTAGGTCGGGCCTTCTTCAGGCTCGGCGAGCTCGGCGGAGTTCATCGAAAAGGCCGTGGTGAACATCTCGGGCAGCACGATCAAGTCCGCGCCGCGGGCGTCATCCAGCAACCCGATGAAGCGCTCACGATTGGCAGCGGCATCCTGCCAGACGAGCGTCGTCTGGATCAGGGCCAGTTCAAGGTCGGGTAAATTATTCAGATCGCGCATAGTCGTTCTGCTGCTTGGCGCAGCGTCTCCTCTCGTTTGGCGAAGCAGAAGCGGACGAGCCGCGACTCTGCAGGAGGCGTTTGGTAGAACACCGAAATCGGAATACTGGCCACACCGTGTTCACGGGTGAGCCACTCAGCCATGGCGACATCTCCGAGATCCGGGCGAATCGCGGAATAATCGGCCAATTGGAAATAGGTGCCCGCGGCGCGCGTGAAGCGGAAGCGCGAGTTGGCCAGCAGATCGCAGAACAGATCACGCTTGGCCTGGTAGAACGCAGGCAGTTCCGCCAGATGCTCAGGATGCGCCGCCATGAAATCGGCAAGCGCCCACTGCAACGGGGTTACGCCGGTAAAGCTGACATACTGATGCACCTTGCGCAGCTCGTTGGTGAGCGGGGCGGGCGCCACTACATAGCCGGTTTTCCAGCCGGTGACATGGTAAGTCTTGCCGAAGGAGCTGATGACGAAGGCGCGCTGATACAGCTCAGCATGACGCAACACACTGGCGTGCTCCCGACCATCAAAGACCAGGTGCTCGTAGACTTCGTCGCTGAGCAGATAGATGTCGCGGTCGCGGATCAGCACCGCCAGGCGATCCAGATCAGCCATTTCGATCAAGGCGCCACTGGGATTGTGCGGCGTGTTCAACACGATCATTCGGGTGCGTGGGGTAATCGCATCGGCGAGCTTCTGCCAGTCGATGGCAAAGTCCGGCAGGCTCAGCGCCTGATGCACACAGACGCCGCCGGCGAGTTCCACGGCAGGTTCGTAGCTGTCATAGCAGGGGTCGAAAACGATGACCTCATCGCCTGGGCGGATGACCGCGTGAATCGCACAGAAGATTGCTTGCGTCGCCCCGGGCGTGATCGTGACCTCGGCCTCGGCGCTGACCTGACGGCCATATAGCGAGCTGACCTTGAGTGCCACCTGCTCGCGCAGTGCTGGTAAGCCGGTCATTGGCGCGTATTGGTTGTGCCCTTCCATCACATGACGGGCAACCGCTTCGCGCAGCGCATCAGGCCCATCGAAGTCGGGGAATCCCTGCGACAAGTTTAACGCGCCGGTTTCAGCCGCCAGCTGCGACATGGTGGTGAAGATGGTGGTGCCGACATTAGGCAACTTACTGATGAGCATGACAGCTTTCCGACAGGCCTGCCGTACGGGGCTTCGGCAGGGGAAAACAGAATAGCCGATCATGGCGGGCGGATACGAGGGCGTCCGGGCCTGCGGCATTAGCTTCTGGAGTTGGGCGGGACCGGCAGGGTGAGCAGCGACCGGCACCCTAAGATACGCAGCGGTGTGATGATCGACGCAGGCGCGAAGATACTCGGCAATATCGCAATCGGCGAGGACACGAGTGTCGGTGCCGGAAGCGTGTTGCTGCAAGCCGTTTCACCACACACGACCGTGTGTCGGCAACCCGCCCCGCCAAGTCGGCAAGCCGAGGCATGCACGACCGGTCTTGGACATGGACCAGTCGTTCGACGAGACCTGAGAAACTAGCGCTTGTCGCGGCGCTTCTTCTCGGCCTTCTTGTGGTGCGACATGAGACGGCGCTTCTTGTTGACCTGGCGGTCGGTAAGCGTATTTTTCTTGCCCTCGTAAGGGTTTTCTCCGCCCTTGTACTCGATACGGATGGGCGTACCGACCAGCTTCAGAACGCGTCGGTAGGTATTTTCCAGATAACGGGTGTAGGACTTTGGAATCGAGTCGACCTGGTTGCCATGGATCACGATCAGCGGCGGGTTGGCGCCGCCCAGGTGTGCGTAGCGAAGCTTGATTCGACGGCTGGCGACCATCGGTGGCGCATGCTCGCGAACCGCGTCTTCAAGAATCTGCGTCAAACGGCTGGTGGGCCACCGGGTCACGGCTGAAGCGAACGAGGCCTGCACCGACTTGTACAAATTGCCAACGCCGGTGCCATGTTTAGCGGAGATGAAGTGGATGTCGGCGAACTCGACGAAGAACAACCGGCGCTCCAGCTCGGTCTTCACATAGTCTCGCTCACTCGGCTCCATGCCGTCCCACTTGTTCAGCGCGATAACCAGCGCGCGGCCGCTTTCCAGCACGAAGCCGAGCAGGTTCAGATCGTGTTCGACCACGCCTTCGCGGGCATCCATGACGAAAATCACGACGTTGGAGTCCTGAATCGCCTGCAGCGTCTTGACCACCGAGAACTTTTCCACGGCCTCGAAGATCTTGCCGCGGCGACGCACGCCGGCCGTGTCGATCAGTGTGTACTTTTCGTCATCACGCTCGAACGGAATGTAGATGCTGTCGCGGGTTGTACCGGCCTGGTCATAAACAATGACCCGCTCCTCACCGAGCATGCGGTTGACCAATGTCGACTTGCCCACGTTGGGCCGGCCGATGATGGCGATTTTGATGCCATCCTTTTCGCTCGGTCCAGGGATGCGCTTGGGCTCTTCTCCTTCGGCAACCGCCTCGCCCTCTTCACCCTCGTCTTCGGCAACTTCGGCGTTGTCCTTGGGAAACACACCGAGTGCCTGCTCGAGCATATGGGTGATGCCACGGCCATGGGCAGCGGCGATCGGCAGGGCGTCACCCAGGCCCAACGGGCTGAATTCCGCTCGGGCGATATCTGGATCGATGCTGTCGACCTTGTTCGCCACTAGGAAGTGGCGCTTGTTCATCTTGCGCAGGTGCTCGGCAATCATCTGGTCGCCGGGTGTCATACCGGCACGTGCATCGACCATGAACATGACCGCATCGGCCTCTTGCATGGCTTGCAAAGACTGCTCGGCCATCTTGACGTCAATGCCCTGCTCGTCCCCGGTAAGGCCGCCGGTATCGATGACGATGTAAGTTCGGCCCTGCCATTTGGCCTCGCCATACTGGCGGTCACGGGTCAGACCGGCATATTCCGCGACAATGGCGTCACGGCTTTTGGTCAGACGATTAAACAGGGTGGACTTGCCAACGTTCGGGCGGCCCACCAGGGCGATTACGGGAACCATACGGCTCTCCACTGCGATATTTCAGAAAACACGAAGGCCGCTGCAAGGCAGCGGCCGAATATTTGTTGTTCCGCCTGGACGGAACAAGGCGCATGACGTGAGGCTGTCAATCCGCCTGGCGAATGGTCATCGCGACAAGCTTGCCATCGTTGCCGTAGGCATACAGCCAGTCACCTTCGACCACGGGTCGAGCTCGCACCCCGGCGCTATCGACGCGAGTTCGCGCGACGAAACGCCCATCAACCTGGCTGAGGAAGTGCAAATAGCCCTCCTTGTCTCCCACCACGACGTAGCTGGAAAAAACCGCCGGGGCGGAAAGCTGCCGACGTAGCAGCGAATCATTGCTCCACAGCACGGTTGTCGATCGCTCATCGATGCCTAGCACCGTACCGTCGGCTTGGCTCACGTAGACACTGCCATACCCCATCGCAAGGCCGGTCGCGGTGGACGCATCGCGTTGCCAGAGAATCCGACCGCTTTCGAGATCCAACGCTGCGGCGCGCCCTTGGAAGGACGCGACATACAAGGTTCCGCCTGAAAGTAGCAGCCCGCCGTCGATATCGACTACGCGTTCAAGCTCGGAACGGCCTTGTGGAATGGCGACCCGCTGCTCCCAGATCGGCAACCCGCGACGGGTGTCAAGCGCCACCACCTTTCCACTGGAAAGGCCGGCGATTGCCAGTTCATTGGTCAGCAGTGGCGCTCCAGTACCGCGTAGCGTCAGCACCGCCGGCGAACTTTCGTAGCTCCAACGTTGCGCTCCGGTGTCGATTTCGAGCGCAATGACGCGATCATCCTGAGTCTGCACCACTACGACATCGCCGTTCACGGCAGGCGCAGCAAGTACCTCGCTGCTGACCTGGCTGCGCCAACGCTCTTCGCCGGTCGAAACATCCAGCGCCAACACCTCACCCCGTAGCGTACCGACCAGAACCAGACCATAGCCAGCGCCCACTGCACCGGAGATCGGGACCTCCAGGTCGTTCTTCCAGTTGACCTTGCCGGTCGTACGGTCCATTGCCACGACCAACCCTTCAACGTCGGCAGCAAATATCTCGTTACCGTAGACAACGGGAGCCAGCAGATTATAGGTCTCGCCCTGACCATCGCCGATGGAGCGGCTCCACTGTTCTTTCAGCTGGATTTCAGCGTCAAACTTGACCAGTTCGGCGGGCTCGGGTTCTTTCTTGTCATTGCTGCTGCAACCTGCCGCCAGGACGGCCAGGGTCAGCAATGCTGCAGTTTTCCAATGCATCAATTCACGCCTCTCCACGAGCCAGATCGTCAAGTTTCAGCTGCAGGCCACCAATTGCAGCATCCTGCGACAGCAATTCTTTCGCCTTGGAATAGGCAGCGTGGGCCTCGTCAGGACGCTCAAGCTTGACCAGCAGATCACCCCGCAACTCTTCGCGGCTGGCGGCAAATGCTTCAACCGCGTCGCCTTCCAATAGCGCGAGCCCTTCTTCGGCTTTGTCCTGAGCCGCCAGGATACGGGCCAAACGTTGGCGAGCCAGCTCTTCCAGAGTTTTGTCGGCAGGCTTGTCCAGCACCGCCTGCAACTCTGTTGCGGCCTCGTCGAGACGTCCGGACTCCACCGCCACCTTGGCGACAAAGAGACTGCCGTACTGAGCGTAGTGAGAACCTGCAAATTCTTTCTGCAGCAGATTGCCCAAGCGCGAAATCTCGGCGGTATCTGCTTTCCCTTCTTCCAACGCGGCATTCAGCAACTGCTGGTAGATCGTCGAGGCGCTCTGGGACTGATTGAGCTGGTGCTTCTGCCAGAACTGCCAGCCAAATACCAGCACCAGAGCAAGCGCGCCCCCCATCAGCAATGGTTTGCCGTTCCGCTGCCACCATTCCTTGATTTGCGCCAGTTGTTCTTCTTCGGTACCCGAGGTCACACTGTCACTCCTTACATTCGCTGAAATCGGACCTGTTTGCTCACGCCAAACAGGCAGCCAGACACTCGGGCAGAGCATCCCAGGCAATGCTTTGTTGCTCGCTATCGTCGCGCAGCGGCTTGCAACCTACCACGCGACCGGCCAGTTCGTCGTCACCCAGAATCAGTGCGAACCGGGCGCCGCTCTTGTCAGCTTTCTTGAACTGACTCTTAAAACTTCCGCCGCCCGCGTTGACCAGCAAGCGCAGGCCGGGCAGCGCATCGCGCAATCGCTCCGCCAGGCCGAGTGCAGCCAGTTCGGACGCCTCACCAAAGGCACAGATGTAGGCATGGGCCGGCCGATTAAGCTCCGCAGGCACCAATTCGAGCGTCTCGAGTAGCAACACCAGACGCTCGATGCCCATGGCGAAACCTACGCCCGGCGTCGGCTTGCCGCCAAATTGAGTGACAAGCCCGTCATAGCGACCACCCGCACAAACGGTACCTTGCGAGCCCAGTTTATCGGTCACCCACTCGAACACGGTCCTGCCGTAGTAATCCAGGCCCCGCACCAGCTTGGGATTGATCTGGTAGTCGATTCCTGCCACTTCGAGATGGGCCTTGAGGCCTTCGAAGTGTGTACGTGACTCTTCGTCGAGATAATCATGCAAGGTCGGCGCATCGGCGAGCAGTGCTTGGGTCTGCGCATTCTTGCTATCGAGAATACGCAGCGGGTTGCTCGTCAGACGGCGCTGACTGTCTTCGTCGAGTTGCTCGAAATGCTGTTGCAGGTACGCCACCAGCGCGTCCCGATAGGTCGCCCGCGCCTCGCTGGAACCTAAGCTGTTCAGCTGCAGGGTGACTGCACCGGATAGGCCAAGCTTCTTCCAGAGTCGAGCCGTAAGCACGATCAGCTCGGCATCGATATCCGGCCCCGGCTGATTGAATACCTCAACGCCGATCTGGTGGAACTGACGATAGCGGCCTTTCTGTGGCTTTTCATAGCGGAACATGGGCCCCGCATACCAGAGTTTCTGTACCTGCCCGCCCCCAGTCATGCCATGCTCGAGCACCGCGCGCACGCAACCGGCAGTGCCCTCAGGACGCAGCGTCAGTGATTCCTCGTTACGGTCTAGGAAGGTGTACATTTCCTTGTCGACCACGTCGGTCCCTTCACCGATTCCACGGGCGAACAGATCGGTAAACTCAAGAATCGGAAGACGAATCTCGCTGTAGCCGTAGCTATCGAGCAGCTGTGCGAAGGTCGTCTCGAGGTAGCGCCAGACCGGCGTCTGGGCCGGCAGAATATCGTTCATGCCACGAATGGCTTGCAGGGACTTGCTCAATTCGTTTCCTTAGTTCAGCTGCGCAGAATCAGCGCAGCGTCTGTCTCGACTTTTTCCGCAGCCTTGCGACGAATCAGCTGCTCCAGTTCATCGACCAGATTGTCGTTGCTCAACTTCTGTGCCGGCTTGCCATCGATATAGATGAGGTTGTTCGGCGATCCGCCGGTAAGGCCGATGTGCGCCTCTTTCGCTTCCCCAGGACCGTTAACGACGCAGCCGATCACCGCGACGTCCATAGGCACAAGCAAATCATCAAGCCGGCCCTCAAGCTCGTTCATGGTCTTGACCACGTCGAAGTTCTGGCGCGAGCAACTCGGGCAGGCGATGAAATTGATCCCGCGTGAACGTAGACGAAGCGACTTGAGAATGTCGAAACCGACCTTGATTTCTTCTACCGGGTCGGCTGCCAGCGAAATACGGATGGTGTCGCCGATGCCTTCGGCGAGCAACATGCCCAAACCCACCGACGACTTCACCGTACCCGAACGCAAGCCACCGGCTTCGGTAATGCCCAAGTGCAAAGGCTGCTCGATTTTGTCAGCCAAGAGACGATAGGCAGCCACAGCCATGAACACGTCAGAGGCCTTAACGCTGACTTTGAAATCAGGGAAGTTCAGCCGGTCGAGATGCTCGACATGGCGCAACGCAGATTCCACGAGCGCTTCGGGTGTTGGTTCGCCGTACTTTTTCTGCAGATCCTTTTCCAACGAACCGGCATTGACGCCAATGCGGATCGGGATGCCGCGGTCCCGCGCAGCTTCGACGACGGCGCGGACACGGTCTTCGCGCCCGATGTTACCTGGGTTGATGCGCAGGCAATCGACACCAAGCTCGGCGACGCGTAGAGCAATCTGATAGTCGAAATGAATGTCTGCTACCAACGGCAAACTGACGCGCTGCTTGATCTTGCCGAACGCTTCGGCTGCTTCCATCGAAGGTACTGACACACGCACGATGTCAGCTCCGGCATTCCCTAGCCGCTCGATCTGGGCAACCGTGGCATCCACATCGCAGGTTTCGGTATTGGTCATGCTTTGTACGGCGATAGGCGCATCGCCGCCGACCGGTACGTTGCCTACCCAGATCTTTCGAGTAGGGCGACGCTTGATAGGGGACTCACTATGCATGATTACTGTCCGAGCTTTAGACGCGCAGTCTCGCCGCGCGTTTTGCCAGAAAGACTGACGGCTTCACCGTTGAAGCTGACCTGCACACCAGACGCGAAGCCCAGATGCAGATCTAGCGGGGTTTCACCGACCAGGGTGCGACTGCTGCCAGCCTTAGCCAGGCCGCTGTAGAGAACTTCGCCGTTCGCATCGGTAACCCGCGTCCAACAATCCGCCGTATAGTCCAAAGTCAGACGACCCTCCCCCGGTGCGACCGCCTCCACTTCGGCGACCTGGGCTGGCGTCGCATCGGCCTCCGCAGCGGCAGGCGCCTCACTGGACGGTGCAGTCTCGTCCTGTTGCATTGGCATTCCAGCTGCCGTTTCGACTGCCGGCTGCGCATCTGACTGCAACGTTTCGGTGCTGGCTACCTGGGCCTCGTCGCCGGTTTCCGATGGGATCGGGTTAACCGGCTCCTCGATTACAGGCTCAACAGGCTCCTCAGCTCGGTCGAGCAGATGAATCTCGGTGGTACCGTCTGCAGCCTCGACCTCAATTCGCTCAAGCGCGGAGACCGACGGGCCTGACTCGGTACGGGCCGAGCGATCCTGCCACCACAAGAATGCACCTACGCCGATTACTAGCGTCAGGATGAAGGTAAAGAAGCGCACCATGCTGCGCGATAGGCGCACGGGCTGATCGATGTGGCCGAGGCTATTGACGCTGCTGCCGGTTGCATCCGTACCGGTATGTTGGTCGAACTGCTGTACCAGACGATTCTGGTCCAGGCCCAGAAGCTTGGCGTAAGCACGAACGTAACCGCGGGCAAATGTGTGACCAGGCAGCTGACTGAAGTCACCCGCTTCGATCTGGGTGAGCGATCGTTCCGACAAATTAAGCTGCTTGGCTACCGAAGAGAGGGACCAGTTTTTGCCTTCGCGTGCGGCGCGTAACGTTTCGCCAGGGTTGGCCAAGGCCGTCGGGGCAGCGGCTTCAGAATGGGGCGCTATCATCGTTGCTCCGAAAGAAACTGTTGATATTCAGGCGTCCCCGGATACAGGCGCTTGAGCTGCAAACCCAGGCTTGCGGCCTGATCGCGGTCCTGATGGATTTTCGCCAAACGGATGCCCAGCAACAGACTGCGGGCATTCTGCTCAGAAAGACTGCTGAAACCGTCGTAGTAGCGTTTTGCAGGAACGTACTGCTTGTCTTCATACGCCATCATGGCCAGTTCGAGCAGTGCGCGTGGTTGCCGACTGTCGAGGCGCAGGGCGCGAGTGAAATAGGTTTCGGCCTGCTCTCGCTGACCCAGCATCAATGCGGTCATGCCCATGTTCTGAAAGACATGGGAGCGCCCAGAATAGAGATTATCTTCGGCTGCCTTTGCGAACCGTTCCATCGCCTCGGGGTAGCGCTTCTGCTCGAAAAGAAAGCTGCCGTAGTTATTGAGGATACGGGCGTCGCTGTGGCCAGACAGGGCCTTGCGGTAATGCTCGTCTGCCAACTGATTTTCCATCTCGTTTTGGAATACCAAGGCCAATGCCGCGTGGGCATCTGCACTGTTTGGATCCAACTCGAGCGCTTTGCGTAGCGGAGATTTGGCACGAGAAGCCTCGCCTTGCTGCAAATAGCCGATGCCAAGCTGAATATAGGCATCTCGCGCTTCGTCGCGACCTTCGGAGGTACGCATCGGATTTACCGACCCGGAAGATACGCAGCCAACCATTAGGCTGGCGAACACAAACAGCAGCGCGACGCGCAAGGTCATCAAAATCCCCCTCAGGAACGGTTCGTAGCAATGGGCGCCGTCACTGGCTCGGACTGCAGCTGGCGCACTGCGATGTAGCGCTCGCTTCGGCGTGTTCTATCCAACACCTGCCCGACTAGCTGGCCGCAGGCCGCATCGATATCCTCACCGCGAGTGGTACGCACCGTCACATTGTGCCCGGCTTTGTGCAGGATGTCCTGAAAACGACGGATCGCATTGTTGCTCGGCCGCTCATATCCGGAATGCGGAAAGGGGTTGAAGGGAATCAGGTTGATCTTGCAGGGAATTTTCGCCAGCAGGGCGATCATCTGCTCCGCATGTTCAGGCTGATCGTTGACGCCCTGCAGCATCGTGTATTCGATCGTTAGAACACGCTTTTCGCCGAGATTGGAAATATAGCGCTGACAAGCCGCGAGCAGCATCTCCAACGGGTATTTCTTGTTGATCGGGACCAACTGATCACGCAATTCATCATTCGGCGCGTGCAGTGACAGCGCCAGCGACACGTCGATGACCTTGGACAGTTCCTCGATCATCGGCACCACGCCTGATGTAGAAAGCGTCACCTTGCGCTTGGATATACCGTAGCCGAGGTCGTCCATCATGATTTGCATGGCGGCTACGACATTATCGAAGTTGAGCAAGGGCTCGCCCATGCCCATCATGACGACATTGGTGATGGCGCGATCAACCTTCGCCGGTATCGTGCCGAACGACTTGTTGGCAATCCACACCTGACCGATCACTTCGGCAGCGGTGAGGTTGCTATTGAAACCTTGCTTGCCCGTCGAGCAGAAACTGCAATCCAACGCGCAGCCAGCCTGGGAGGAAACGCAGAGCGTACCCCGTCCACCTTGGGGAATATAGACAGTTTCCACACAGCTACCCGAAGCCACCCGCACCACCCATTTACGGGTGCCGTCGGTGGAAATGTCTTCGCTTACAATTTCGGGGCCGCGGATCTCGGCAGTGGCCTTGAGCTTTTCGCGCAAGGCCTTGCCAATATTGCTCATGGCATCGAAGTCATCGACGCCAAAGTGGTGAATCCATTTCATGACCTGACCGGCACGAAAGCGCTTCTCCCCTATTGAATCGAAGAAGCTTTCCAGCTGAGGCTGGGTCAGCCCCAGCAGATTTACTTTACCGGTAATCGGAGTCATCTGGATTCACCTTCGCCTGATCAGCGAATGCGGGCACACACTTCGGTGGCAGAGAAGAAGTAGGCGATTTCGCGAGCGGCGGACGCCTCGGAGTCGGAACCATGAACAGCGTTCTCATCGATGGAGACGGCGAAATCGGCGCGGATAGTGCCAGGAGCTGCTTCCTTCGGGTTGGTAGCGCCCATCAGCTCACGGTTTTTGGCGATCGCGTCTTCACCTTCTAGAACCTGAACGATGACCGGACCAGAAACCATGAAAGCGACCAGATCTTTGAAGAAACCGCGCTCGCTGTGCTCGGCATAGAAACCGCCCGCTTCACGCTCGGACAATTGGACCATCTTCGAAGCGACGACGCGCAGACCAGCCTTCTCGAAACGAGAGGTGATTTCACCGATAACATTCTTGGCGACGGCGTCAGGCTTGATGATGGAGAAAGTGCGTTGCAGGGCCATTTGAAACTCCAGAAAACGATAGGTTAAAGCGAACGAGTAAACCCGCGAATTATACGCGGGTCACGACGAAAAATATAAGGGTAGCCTCAAGCCCGAACTTGACCACCATAAGCAGTCAGCGCCGGTTGACTCTGTAACAGCGCCCAGCGGGCGGCGTGCGATTAGGCTTCTTCGATCCAGGCCGCCTGTATGGCTTCCAGAACCTTCTCGCCGCCGCGCGTCGGATCGTCAGAAAAACCCGGTAGCTCGACAACCCAACGATGCAGCTCGACGAAATTCACGTAGCGGGGATCCACGTCAGGCTTGCGCTCAGCCAGCTCAATCGCGATATCCAATACGTCAGACCATTTAAGCGCCATGATTCACCTCGCCTTAATGACCTTCGGACACTTGATTGATGGTGTATTTCGGAATCTCGACCACCAGATCGATATCCGCGACAGCAGCCTGACAGGACAGCCTGGACGTAGGCTCGAGCCCCCACGCCTTGTCCAACATGTCATCTTCCAGCTCGTCGGAGGCTTCCAGAGAAGCAAAGCCCTCACGGATCACCACATGGCACGTCGTGCAGGCACAGGATTTTTCACAAGCATGCTCGATATCGATGCCATTTCGCAGCGCAGCGTCGAGCACCGTTTCACCGGGCTGAGCATCTACTACCGCCCCTTCCGGACAATGGTCGGCATGAGGCAGGAAAACAATCTGCGGCATCTGGTTCAATCCTCGATATCGTTAAGCCGCCGGCCGGCCAACGCGGCCTTGACGGTGGAATCTAGTCGGCGTGCTGCAAAAGCATCCGTAATCTGGCTAAGACGCTTGACCTGGCGTTCGATGGCGAGGCCATCCTGACTATCAAGAAGACCACGCAATTCGTGCACCTGCGACTTGATCGCCGCGCGCTCTTCATCATCTAGCAAACGCTCGCCATCAACCGCCAATGCCCCCTCAACCGCCTCAAGCAATCGCTGCGCATCGACCAACTGCTCACGAAGCGCTCGGGCCGTTTTGTCTTCACTGGCCTTATGAAACGAATCTTCCAACATGCGAGCAATCTCACCATCAGTCAGCCCATAAGACGGCCTCACCTGGATACTCGACTCGACACCGGACGCCAGCTCACGCGCCGATACACTGAGCAGGCCGTCCGCATCGACCTGGAAGGTGACACGTATCTTCGCCGCCCCGGCCACCATTGGCGGGATGCCCCGCAGCTCGAAGCGAGCCAAAGACCTGCAATCGGCAATGAGCTCACGCTCGCCTTGCAGCACATGAATCATCATGGCCGTTTGGCCGTCTTTGTACGTGGTGAACTCCTGTGCTCGGGCGACCGGAATGGTGGTATTGCGCGGAATGATTTTTTCCATCAGACCACCCATTGTTTCCAGCCCGAGCGACAGAGGGATCACATCCAGCAGCAACAACTCCTCTCCATCGCGATTGTTGCCGGCCAGCGTCTCAGCCTGAATTGCTGCACCGATCGCGACGACCTGATCGGGATCGATATCGGTCAGCGGATCCTGGCCAAACATCTCTCCAACCCGCTCACGAACCCGCGGCACACGAGTGGAGCCGCCTACCATGACCACCGCATGGACCTCTTCCAGCTCTACAGACGAATCACGCAGCGCGCGCCTGCACGACTTGAGACTGCGAGCGATCATCGGATCGATGAGTTCGTTGAACATGGCACGTGTCAGAACGCCCTGCCAACCGGCGTAGCGTACTTCGACAGCTTCGGTTTCGCTGAGCTGCTCCTTGGCATCACAGGCGATTTTCAGCACTTCACGCTGGGTGCCCGGATCGAGATCCTGTGAGGCACCAGCCTTAGCCAGAATCCAGCCGGCAACCGCATGATCGAAGTCATCCCCACCTAGCGCTGTATCGCCACCAGTAGCCAGTACCTCGAACACACCCTTGGTCAGACGTAGGATGGAAATATCGAAGGTGCCGCCCCCCAGGTCATAGATCGCCACGACCCCTTCAGCTTCGCGGTCCAGACCATAGGCAACGGCAGCGGCGGTAGGCTCGTTTAGCAGGCGCAGCACGTTGAGATTAGCGAGACGCGCAGCATCCTTGGTCGCTTGACGTTGCGCATCATCGAAATATGCCGGCACCGTGATCACCGCACCGACCAGCTCGCCCCCCAAGACTGCCTCCGCACGCTCACGCAACGCGCGAAGAATCTCCGCAGAGACCTCTACCGGACTTTTCGCGCCCTGCACCGTCTCGATGAAGGGCATCTGTGATTGCCCCTCACTGAATCGATACGGCAGCTGCCCACCCAGTTGCTTCACGTCACCAATACCGCGCCCCATCAAACGCTTGACGGACAGAATGGTATTCAACGGATCGCTGGCCGCAGCAGCTTTCGCCGCGCGCCCCACCTCAACCTGAGCGCTGTGATAACGCACAGCGGACGGCAGAATGACCTCTCCATCTGCATCGGCCAACGGCGCCGTAACGCCACTACGCAGGGCTGCAACGAGTGAATTGGTAGTGCCCAGATCTATGCCAACCGCCAGGCGACGCTGGTGAGGTTGCGGGCTTTGTCCGGGTTCAGCTATCTGAAGTAAGGCCATGTCTGTCTGATATCGGGCGCAGCGTCTGGCGCTACGCGGGGTTAATCGTCGAGGCGCTCTTCTAACTGGCGCACTTCCTGGGACAGCTTGTCGAGGAATTGCATGCGGCGCACCAGCCGTTCCGCCTCCTCGCGCTGCGACTCATCCCGCCAGATGCCGGCGAAAGAATCATTGAGATTTTGCTGAGCCACTTTGAGGCGAGCCTTGAAGGAAGCTACGCCTGCGATATCCGCATCGTTTTGCAACTCCTCGAGCTCTTCGCGCCACTGCATCTGCTGCATAAGGAAAGCAGGATCCTGAACGGTCGCCTCCAACGGCATCTCACGACCTTCGAGCGTCAGCAGGTAACGAGCCCGACGCGACGGGCTTTTCAAGGTCTGATAGGCCTCGTTCAGATTCGTCGAGCGCTCGATTGCGTAACGCTGCTCGGCCTCACCAGCATCAGCAAACCGGTCGGGATGAACCTTACGCGCCAGCTCGCGGTAACGAGACGACAGCATCCCCGGATCGATATCGAATGTCGGCTGCAGCTCGAACAGCGCGTAGTGACAGGGAGTTCCCACAGCGTCCTCAGATGTTGAAGCTTTCGCCGCAGCCGCATTCGCCACGCACGTTAGGGTTGTTGAACTTAAAGCCCTCGTTCAGCCCCTCGCGGACAAAGTCGAGCTCCGTCCCGTTGAGGTACACGAGGCTCTTCGGATCGATGATCACCTTCACGCCATGACTGTCGAAGACCGAGTCCTCTGTAGCTGCTTCGTCCACGAACTCGAGCACATAAGCCAGGCCGGAACAGCCCGTGGTCCGTACGCCCAACCGGACCCCAAGCCCCTTGCCGCGCCCTTCCAGAGAGCGGCGCACGTGATCGGCAGCGGCGGTTGTCATGCTGATAGCCATCGATACCCCCTTAGGCCTGCGGCAACCCTTTTTTCTCGCGGTAATCGCGAACGGCTGCCTTGATGGCATCCTCTGCCAATACCGAGCAATGGATTTTCACCGGCGGCAGTGCCAGCTCTTCAGCGAGCTGAGTGTTCTTGATGGTTTCCGCTTCTTCCAGCGTCTTGCCCTTCATCCACTCGGTAGCAAGGGAGCTGGAAGCAATGGCCGAACCGCAGCCATAGGTCTTGAACTTGGCATCTTCGATCACGCCTTGCTCGTTGACCTTGATCTGCAGTCGCATCACATCGCCGCAAGCCGGCGCGCCGACCATGCCGGTACCGATGGAAGGATCCTCAGCGTCGAACTTGCCGACGTTGCGGGGATTTTCGTAATGGTCAATGACCTTATCACTGTATGCCATGGTGCAATCCTCTTTGAATCAGGCTATGCGGAACTCGACGTCTCGAATCAGTGGGCAGCCCACTCGACCTGAGATATATCGACGCCATCCTTGAACATGTCCCACAAGGGTGAAAGCTCACGCAATTTCGTGACCGCCTCGCTGACCTTCTGCGCGGCGTAATCGACTTCCTCTTCGGTGGTGAAGCGACCGAAGGTAAAACGGATCGAGCTGTGTGCCAATTCGTCATTACGACCCAACGCGCGGAGCACGTAAGACGGCTCCAGCGAAGCAGAGGTACAGGCCGAACCAGAAGAAACCGCCAGGTCCTTGAGCGCCATGATCAGCGACTCGCCTTCAACGTAGTTGAAACTCAGGTTCAGGTTGTGCGGCACCCGCGCAGTCATACTGCCATTCACATAAAGCTCTTCTAGGTGCTCAACCTGCTTGAAGAAGCGGTCGCGCAGCTGAGTAATACGCTCGTTTTCTGCAGCCATTTCTTCTTTAGCAATGCGGAACGCCTCACCCATGCCCACTGACTGATGCGCTGCCAGCGTTCCCGAGCGCATGCCACGCTCATGTCCGCCGCCATGCATCTGCGCTTCAAGACGCACACGCGGCTTGCGCCGCACGTACAGGGCGCCGACCCCTTTGGGACCGTATGTCTTGTGAGCAGAGAAGGACATCAGATCGACCTTCATGTTCTCCAGATCGATCTCCACCTTCCCGGTCGACTGCGCGGCATCGACGTGGAACAGCACACCACGCGAACGGGTGAGCTCACCAATAGCCGCGATATCGTTGATCGTTCCGATTTCGTTGTTCACGTGCATGATGGACACCAGCACAGTGTCGTCGCGTAGCGCAGCTTCAACCATCGCCGGCGTGATCACACCATCTTCGCCAGGCTCGATGTAGGTTACTTCGAAGCCCTCGCGCTCGAGCTGGCGGGTTGTATCAAGAACGGCTTTATGCTCGATCTTGCTGGTAACAATGTGCTTGCCCTTGGACGCGTAGAAATGCGCCGCACCCTTTATAGCCAGGTTATCCGACTCGGTCGCACCAGAGGTCCACACGATTTCGCGAGGATCTGCATTGACCAGCTCGGCAACTTGACGGCGCGCATTCTCGACTGCTTCCTCGGCTTTCCAGCCGAAAGCGTGGGAGCGCGAAGCCGGGTTACCGAAGTTACCTTCAGCTGTCAGGCATTCAACCATCTTCTCGGCGACGCGAGGGTCAACCGGCGTGGTAGCGGAGTAGTCCAGGTAAATCGGCAACTTCATCAGGTATCTCCTATCAGGCTGTCGTCCTGCTCATTCAATGGCGGACGCTTCAATCTTATCCAGTTGCGGAGTCTGTCCATTGGCGCGGCGCATATCCTGACGCAGAGCCACTTCCTGAACCTCGCGGCGCATCACCAGATCCGCCAGACTGATGCCAGTCAGAAACTCATGGATCTGCTGACTCAAATCGCACCAGAGATGGTGGGTCAGACAGGTGTCTCCCGAATGACAGTCACCCAGCCCCTGGCAGCGTGTTGCATCTACCGACTCGTTGACCGCGTCGATGACTTGTGCGACCTGAATGCCCGCCATTTCACGCGAGAGCTGATAGCCACCACCTGGCCCGCGAACACTGGTCACCAGGCTGCCACGACGCAACTTGGCGAACAGCTGCTCGAGATAGGAAAGCGAGATGCCTTGCCGTTCGGAAATATCCGCAAGGGATACCGGCCCGTGTTGCGCATGCAGCGCAAGGTCGAGCATCGCAGTGACGGCGTAACGGCCTTTGGTAGTCAATCGCATCGGTTCGCACCAAGCATCATGGTTTGAGGCAAGTATGCAATACCCGACTATTTAGATCAACTATAAGCCCCATTAAATCACTCGGACTTTAGCCGCATGAGATGATTTCTACGGGGCGTAGACTCCACCGACTTGCCCGCAGACAGGAAATCATCATAACAGCACGCCCGCCCTACCGCACTTTCAGGAGCGGGGCTCTTCGCCCGCCCGCTTGACCTCAGCGAAATCCTCCTCACGCAGCTCGGGCATCTGCTTTGCACAATAATCGCTGCCAAGTGCGGTCAACGCCTTACACATACCGTCCATGCGCTCCTCGACTGCCTGAACATGATCGAGCAACTGGCCGATAGCGCGCGCCACCGGATCCGGCATATCCTCGGTCACACCGTATGCATCGAAACCGATCTTCTCTGCGATGGCCTTGCGCTTGGCCTCTTGCTCGTCATCGGACTTGGCAATAACCCGACCCGGAATACCGACTGCGGTGGCGCCGGCCGGAACCGCACGAGTCACTACCGCATTGGACCCAATCTTAGCGCCTGCACCCACCGTAAACGGGCCGAGAATTTTCGCACCTGCCCCAACGATTACCCCATCCTCAAGTGTTGGGTGACGCTTGCCCTTGCTCCAACTTGTACCGCCCAAGGTCACCCCATGGTAGAGCGTCACGTCATCGCCGATCTGCGCCGTCTCACCGATGACGATGCCCATCCCGTGATCGATAAAGAAACGGCGTCCTATCTGCGCGCCTGGATGGATTTCGATGCCCGTCAGCCAACGCGCCAGATTCGAATTCATCCGTGCCAGCCACTTGCAGTCGTGCACCCAAAGCCAGTGAGACACCCGATGAAACCAGACAGCGTGCAGACCCGGATAACAAGTGATGACCTCGAATGCGTTACGCGCTGCCGGATCGCGATGGAAAACGCTCTGGATATCTTCGCGCATGCCTTCGAACATCAATCACTTCTCCGCTTGTGGGGTTCGCCGCGGACGGCCTTCTGGGTTTCGGTAAGGATTCCGCGCAGAATATTCATCTCCAGCTTGCTTATACCGCTACGGCCGTAAAGCCTGCGCAGGCGAGGCATAAGATGCCGGGGCTTCTGGGGATCGAGGAAGCCAATTTCGACCAAGGTCTGCTCTAGATGACCGTAATAAAGCTCGAGCTCATCAGCGGTAACCGGCTGGGTATCAAGCATCGAGGTTGTTTCGAGTTTCTCCTGCTTGGTCGGCTGATCGTTCGCTGCCAGCCAGGCCATGCGCACTTCATAAGCGAGCACCTGCACCGCAGCAGCCAGGTTCAACGAACTGAAGTCAGGATCTGATGGGATATGCACATGGTACTGGCAACGCTGAAGCTCTTCGTTGGTAAGCCCGGCGTATTCCCGCCCAAACACCAACGCAACCTCACCGCCCCGCTCGACCTGCTCAAGACAGACCGTTCCGGTTTCGCGCGGATCCAGCAGCGGCCAGGGTATGCGGCGATCGCGTGCGCTGGTGCCCAGCACGAGACTGCAGCCCACCAACGCCTCCTCGAGCGTCGCAACGATCTCCGCGGAGTCAAGAATATCGGTTGCACCCGAGGCCCGAGCGACGGCGTTCGGGCTCGGAAAGTCCTCCGGATCCACCAGCACCAAGCGGGACAAACCCATATTTTTCATGGCACGGGCCGCACCCCCGATATTCCCGGCGTGACTGGTATTGACCAACACCACGCGAATGCTCTGTAGCGACACGGTTTTTTCTCTATCAGGAAGCAGACCGAAAGCTTACAGGAAGGATCCGCAGCTTCGCCATTAACCGTCTGAACGACCCCTTGCCGAGCAACACGCCGCATAGGTTTCTGATAGAATTGCCGGCTTTCTTTAAACGACCAGGTATTTGATCGATGCAGCCCATGCTGAATATCGCGCTGCGCGCCGCCCGTAGCGCTGGCGAAATGATTGTTCGCTCCACCGAGCGCCTGGACGTGATCTCGGTTAGCGAAAAGGACGCGCGCGATTACGTCTCGGAAATCGACCGCACAGCCGAACAACTGATCGTTGCTGCGCTGCGCAAAGCCTATCCAAACCATGGAATCCTTGGCGAGGAAGGCGGACAGCTGGAAGGCAGCGGGGACGGCAAAGATTACCTCTGGGTGATCGACCCGCTGGACGGCACCACCAACTTCCTGCGTGGCGTGCCTCACTACGCAGTCAGCATCGCTTGCAAATACCGTGGTCGCCTCGAACACGCCGTGGTGATCGATCCGGTTCGCCAGGAAGAATTCACTGCCAGCCGGGGCCGTGGTGCCGCACTCAACGGGCGCCGCCTGCGTGTCAGCGCTCGGAAAAGCCTGGAAGGTGCACTCCTTGGCACGGGATTCCCGTTCCGCGACAGCCAGCTGGACAACCTCGATAGCTATCTCAATATGTTCCGAAGCCTGGTAGGCCAAACCGCCGGGCTTCGCCGCGCCGGAGCGGCCAGTCTTGATCTGGCCTACGTCGCAGCCGGTCGCTATGACGCGTTCTGGGAGTTCGGCCTGTCCGAATGGGACATGGCCGCAGGCGCGCTATTGATTCAAGAAGCTGGCGGCTTGGTCAGCGATTTCAGCGGCAGCCATGAATATCTGGAGAAAGGCCAGATCGTCGCGGGCAACACTAAGTGCTTTAAGGCGGTGCTAACCGCCATCCAGCCTCATCTGACTCCAGCATTGAAGCGGTAACCACAATCCCCCAAAAAAAACGCCCTTCTGGGCGTTTTTTTATGTCTTGTCACTGCTGCGTCAGCACCAGCTGACCATCATGGACCGGAATTCTCTGACCAGGATCGCGATCCATCCGAACCTGCCCAGTCTTGCCCTCGAGATCGTACTCCACCTCGTAGCCGACGATTTTTTCATGGCTATCGGTGACCGTACTGCAGCGAGTTTCCGTTGTGCTATAGGTGTCATTCGCCTGCATGCGGCCTTGCACCTGATTGCCAGCGTAGCCACCGCCTACGGCTCCAGCGACCGTGGCAATCTTCTTGCCATTGCCGCCGCCAACCTGGTTACCGAGCAGCCCACCAACGACCGCACCCACGGCCGTGCCAGCAAGACGATTGCTGTCCTGCACGGGCCTCTGGCGCGTGACCGTCACATCCTTGCACACCTCACGAGGCGCCTGGATGGTCTCCTTGACTGGCCTCACGGCCAGCACGCTGGCAAATTCAGGCCCTCGATCGACCAAGGTATAAGTTGCAAAGGCACCGCCAGCGCTCACCACAACCGCCCCCAGAACAGCACCCACCAGCATCGACTTGTTCACTGCGTCTTCCTTCTTCTACGGGCGAGGCCCGCGGCGGCGCGTTGGACCTGTTACGCCGCGAGAAGTTCCAAGTCAGGGAAGTTCGTCCACCTCTTCGACAACAGGGGGGATGAGATCTTCACGCGTCAGATTCAGCCACACCAGCAACATGCCAGCCACGTAGACAGATGAGTAGGTACCAGCACCAACCCCGATCAACAGTGCCAGCGAGAACCCCCACAAATTCTCGCCGCCGAAAAACATCAGCGAGCCCACTGCAAGCAGTGTGGACACGGAGGTAGCAAGGGTCCGCAACAGTGTTTGGGTGGTGGATATATTGATGTTCTCGAGCAACTCCGCCTTACGCAGCATGCGGAAGTTTTCCCGGATTCGGTCGAAGATGACGATGGTGTCGTTCAATGAATAACCGATCACTGCCAACACCGCCGCCAGCACCGTCAAATCAAAGGAGATCTGAAACAGGGAAAACACTCCCAGCACCAGAATCACGTCATGGAACAACGACAGCACGGCACCAAGGCCAAACTTCCACTGAAAGCGGAATGCGACATAGACCAAAATGCCGCCGAGCGCGAGCAACATGCCCAGACCGCCCTGATCCCGCAGTTCTTCACCCACCGCCGGCCCAACGAACTCGACTCGCTTAACCGTTACAGCGCTGCCCGCGTCGCCACCTCTCAACGCTTCGGCAATGCGCTCGCCCAGCAGCGGATCATCGCCCGGCATGCGCACCAGGACGTCAGTGGTGGCGCCAAAGCTCTGAACTACCGCCTCATTGAAACCGGAACCAGCTAGTTGAGAGCGCACCTGATCCAGAGCGATCGGCTGCTCGTACGAGAGTTCGATAAGCGTGCCGCCAGTGAAATCCAGACCAAAATTCAGTCCTTTCACCGCCAGACTAGCTAGGGACACAAGCGTGAGCACTACGGTCAGGGCAAACGCCACGTGACGTACGCCCATGAAATTAATTACGCGTTTCATCGTGCTAGCCCCTTAAATCCACAATTTCTTGAGATCACGGCCACCGTAGATCAGGTTGACCATGGCGCGAGTCACGATGACGGCGGTGAACATGGAAGTCATGATCCCGAGCGAGAGCGTAACGGCGAACCCCTTGATAGGACCGGTTCCCATTGCGAACAGGATGCCCCCAACCAGCAAGGTCGTCAGGTTCCCGTCAACGATCGCCGAAAATGCCCGATCGAAGCCTTCATGAATGGCACGCTGCACCGACATGCCGTTGGCTATTTCCTCCCGGATACGCGAGAAAATCAGCACGTTGGCGTCAACCGCCATGCCCATCGTCAACACGATACCGGCGATACCCGGAAGCGTCAGCGTGGCACCCAGCATCGACATCAAAGCCGTCAGCACGATCATATTGAACAGCAGCGCGACCGTAGCCAGCACCCCGAAGAACTTGTAGATCAGCACCATGAACACCGCGACGAAGAGGAAGCCCCACATCGCCGCCTCAACACCGAGCTGGATGTTTTCGGCGCCCAGACTCGGACCGATGGTGCGCTCTTCGGCAAAGTACATTGGCGCGGCCAGGCCACCGGCACGAAGCAGCAGTGCCAGTTCGGACGACTCGCCTTGGCCGTCCAGACCCGTGATACGGAACTGACTACCCAGTGGCGACTGGATGGTCGCCAAGCTGATGACTTTCTTTTCTTCTTGGAAGGTCTCGACGCGAACTTCCTGCTCTACACCGTCAACCATCTGCTTGACGTAGCGAGTAGTAGGCCGCTGCTCGATGAACACCACTGCCATGCTGCGCCCGACATTGTTGCGAGTGGCACGATTCATCAGATCGCCGCCATGGCCATCCAGGCGAATGTTGACCTGAGGCCGGCCATTCTCGTCATAGCTGGCCTGAGCGTCGGTAACTTGGTCCCCGGTAATAATCAGGTTGCGCTCAAGCTGGACAGGCGGACGCCCCTCCTCACGAAACTCAAAGCTCTCCGTTGATGCACGGGCAGCATCGGCTTCGGCGGCCAGTCGGAACTCAAGGTTGGCGGTCTTGCCCAGAATACGCTTGGCTTCGGCTGTATCCTGTACACCTGGAAGCTCAACGACGATGCGGTTGGCACCCTGACGCTGAACCAGCGGCTCGGAAACGCCCAGCTCATTGACCCGGTTACGGACCGTGGTCAGGTTCTGTTTGATTGAATATTCACGAATTTCCGCCAGCTTGGCCTCGGTAATCGCCAAGCGCAGTACCTGCTGGCCATTACGCTCAGTGGAGGTCAGCTCGAAATCGTTGAAGCTCTTGCGAATCAGAGACTGGGCAGCAGAAAGCGTGGCCTCGTCAGCGAAACCGAGTTGCACAGCATTTTCCAGCTGAGGGAGGCTGCGATAGCGCACTCGCTCCTTGCGCAACAAACTCTTGACCTCGCCTTCGTATACGTTGAGGCGGGTCTCGATGGCTTTTTCCATGTCGACTTCGAGCAGGAAATGCACACCGCCAGACAAATCCAGGCCTAGCTTCATCGGGCTTGCACCCAGATCGCGTAGCCACTCTGGGGTCGTGGGTGCGAGATTGAGCGCAACCACATAGGCGTCGCCCAGCGCCCGACGCACTACGTCCTTGGCAGGCAGCTGATCGTCCTGAACGGTCAATCGCAACAGGCCGCCCCGCCCCTGCTCGTCCAGGTTCGCCGACTTGACCTCGATACCGGCTTCGGCAAGTGCCTTGCTGGCACGATCTAGATCGGCTTCAGTGACATTGAGCGAAGTCGCAGCGCCAGTGATCTGCACCGCAGGATCATCCGGATAAAGGTTGGGTGCCGAATAAATGAAGGCAATGCCAAGCACTACCACTATCAGCAGGTATTTCCAGAGGGGGAATCTATTGAGCATGACGCAGCCCGTCTAATGACGCGGGGCGCCTTGCGCGCCCCGTCGTTGGTGTTGAGTAGAAGTCAGCTCAGATCGCCTTCAGCGTGCCCTTGGGCAGCGTTGCGGCGATCGCCACCTTCTGGAACTTCAGCTCCACCGAGTCGGAGACTTCGATCACGACGAAGTCATCGGAAACCTTGGTGACCTTGCCAGCGATACCACCGGAAGTCACCACTTCGTCGCCCTTCTGCAGGCCGCCGATCAGGTTCTTATGCTCTTTCGCGCGCTTGGCCTGCGGGCGCCAGATCATCAGATAGAAAATGACCAGAAAGCCGACCAGAAACAGCCACTCGAAACCGCTACCAGCGGGACCAGCGGCAGCCTCTTGAGCATAGGCGGCGGGAATCAGAAAGCTCATGTAGCACTCCTGTTGCAGAGATCAATTTAGTTATGGATTCGTCACGCAAGCGGCGGCGTTGGCAGGCCACGCTTGGCATAGAAGGCGTCGACAAAGGCCGCCAATGTACCCTGTTGGATAGCGTCGCGTAAACCAGCCATCAGGCGCTGGTAGTGCCGCAAGTTGTGGATGGTATTGAGCATACTGCCCAACATTTCGCCGCATTTATCCAGATGGTGCAGATAGGCCCGAGAGAAGTGTTTGCAGGTGTAACAATCACAACCGGCATCCAGTGGAGAATCGTCGTAGCGGTGCGAAGCGTTGCGGATCTTGACCACCCCGACATCGGTAAACAAGTGCCCGTTTCGCGCATTGCGGGTTGGCATCACGCAATCGAACATGTCCACCCCTCGGCGCACGCCCTCAACGAGGTCTTCTGGCTTGCCGACGCCCATCAGGTAACGCGGCTTGTCCGCCGGCATCAGTGGCGGCAGAAAGTCCAGCACGCGGATCATCTCCTCTTTCGGCTCCCCGACGGAGAGCCCGCCGATCGCCAGACCGTCAAAGCCGATCTCGCACAGCCCTTCTAGTGAGCGCTTGCGCAGCGACTCGTGCATGCCGCCTTGCACGATGCCGAAGAGTGCAGCTGGACTGTCGCCGTGAGCATCCTTGGAGCGCTTGGCCCAGCGCAGCGACAACTCCATTGAACGCCGTGCGACGTCTTCGTCAGCCGGATAGGGGGTGCACTCATCAAAGATCATCACGATGTCGGAGCCAAGATCACGCTGCACCTGCATCGACTCTTCCGGCCCCATGAAAACCTTGGCCCCATCCACCGGCGAGGCGAAATAAACGCCCTCTTCCTTGATCTTGCGCATCGCACCCAGGCTGAACACCTGGAAACCGCCGGAGTCAGTCAGGATCGGACCCTGCCACTGCATGAAATCATGCAGGTCTCCGTGCGCCTTGATCACTTCGGTACCGGGGCGCAGCCACAAATGGAAGGTATTGCCGAGGATGATCTGGGCACCGATCCCTTCAATGTCACGCGGTAGCATGCCTTTCACAGTACCGTAGGTACCCACCGGCATGAACGCTGGGGTTTCCACGCTGCCACGCGGGAAGGTCAGGCGCCCGCGGCGCGCCCGCCCCTCGGTCGCGAGCAGCTCGAAAGACATGTGGCAGGTACGACTCATTGGGAATCCTCGGGGCCGCGCGGGGCCGGATTGCGAGTGATGAACATGGCATCACCGTAGCTGAAAAAGCGATAACCCTTGGCAATAGCCTCGGCATAGGCGGCCATCGTTTCTGGATAGCCAGCGAACGCGGACACCAGCATCAAGAGGGTTGATTCAGGCAGATGGAAGTTAGTGACGAGCGCATCGACAACATGAAACGGCTTGCCCGGGTAAAGAAAGATGTCGGTATCGCCACTGAATGGCTTGAGCACACCGTCGCGCGCAGCACTCTCAAGCGATCGCACGCTGGTGGTACCGACGGCTACCACCCGACCACCGCGAGCATGGCAAGCCGCCACGGCATCGACGACACCCTGGTCGACCTCGAGCCATTCGCGATGCATATGGTGCTCTTCGATACGCTCGACACGCACCGGCTGAAAGGTTCCGGCCCCTACGTGCAGCGTCACAAACGCACTCTCAACACCTTTATCACGTAGGGCCGCCAGCAATTCCGTATCGAAATGCAATCCCGCCGTTGGTGCAGCAACTGCGCCCGCCCGTTGCGCATAAACCGTTTGGTAGCGTTCTCGGTCTGCCACGTCGTCCGGCCGATCTATGTAGGGCGGCAAAGGCATATGGCCGACGCGCTCAAGCAACGGCAGCACGTCTTCCTCGAATTCCAGTTCGAACAATGTATCTTGCCGCGCCAGCATCACGGCCTTACCGCCCCCCTCAATATGAATTCTGGCGCCTGCCTTAGGGGATTTACTGGAGCGGATATGCGCCAGCACCCGACGACCATCGAGCACGCGCTCGATAAGCACCTCGACTTTGCCGCCAGTGTCTTTCTGGCCGAACAGGCGCGCCGGAATGACCCGCGTGTTGTTGAACACCATCAGGTCGCCGGGACGCAAGTAATCGAGCAACTCGACGAAACCATGGTGACCCAAAGAACCGGTCGGACCATCGAGCGTTAGCAACCGACTGGCACGACGCTCGGCTAAAGGATGTCGGGCAATTAGCGAATCGGGGAGATCGAAGGAAAAAGCGGAGACTTGCATTGAAAGATCAGCACGGGGCATCAGGGGCGCAAAGCTTAGCGGAAACACCTCATTCTGACCACGCCAGACGATTGACCGCTTCGCAATGCATCCCTATACTGCGCCGCCACTGTGCCTCGATGGCGGAATCGGTAGACGCAGCGGATTCAAAATCCGCCGTTGGTAACAACGTGAGAGTTCGAGTCTCTCTCGAGGCACCATTATCAGTGACCAGAGGCAGCTATTACTTCTGGTGAAGGGAAACCGCATCTGAACAGCGGCTTCACCCCTACGACAGGCCAACAGCAGCCTGCCGAAGCAAGCCTTACGCATCATCGAAATGCAGATTCGTACTGGCGACACCGCTGGCTGCATCAGCTGAATCAAACTGCGATAACCCGAATTTCGGCAACACCAAACAGCACTGAAAGCACCGCTTGCAGTGGGCTAATTCTATGGCTCCAAAGGGCTTGGCATCGCCCAGCGAGTTATCGTAGAGTGTGCCCACTGTGTTTGCATGGGTCGCTGTTGAATCGTGGCCTGATGCAGTAGATCTTCAGATCCGCTACATCCGTTCGACTCTTTTCTCCTTGCAACCAGTTTCCGCTTTCTGCGCATGCAGGGGCGTTTCCACTATTGAGTTTCAAGGATACAAAGCTATGTCGAATCGTCAGAACGGTACCGTCAAGTGGTTTAACGACGAAAAAGGTTTTGGTTTCATCACTCCCGAAAGCGGTCCGGATCTGTTCGTGCACTTCCGCGCGATCGAAGGCAACGGTTTCAAGAGCCTGAAAGAAGGCCAGAAGGTCAGCTTCGTAGCTGTACAAGGTCAAAAGGGCATGCAGGCTGACCAGGTTCAAATCCAGGAATAAGCCCCACCCCGAAAAGCCCCTGATGACAACATCAGGGGCTTTTTTATGCGCGCGTTTCCGTAGAATGCGCCACCGCCTTTCCTCGCGAGACAACAAGCATGCGCAACCACCCGCTAAGCCCGCAGGGCCAGTTTCCTGCCGCCGGCCTGATTCGTAGACTCGCCGCTCTCTTCTACGATGCTTTTCTGTCGATTGCACTGATGATGGTGGTCACGCTTTTCTACCAACAAGTGATCTTGCGTTTTTTTTATGGGAGCGAAGGACTTAGAGCAGTAGCGGAAGCAGGCGGCCTGGATATAGACCCCATCCTCTCGACACTCTTACTGTTCGCCCTGTTCGCTTTTTTTGCCAAATTCTGGACGCATAACGGTCAGACGCTCGGCATGCAGGTCTGGGGTGTGCGCATCCAGAACTCCGATGGCAGCGCCATCGACCTGTGGCAGGCCCTGCTACGCTTCCTGATTGCGATCATGTCCTGGCTCGCCCTGGGATTGGGCTATTGGTGGATGCTCTGGGACAAGCAACACCGAACCTGGCACGACATCTATTCGGAGAGCCAAGTCGTGCAGCTACCGAAAAACATCCATAAGAAATAGCCTTAAGCCCGGAATCAATCTCCCTCTCCTGCACGACTGAGACAGCTCAAGGCTTTGGAGCTTGCTGCGGATTCCAATCAACCCGCACGCCGCAACAACCAGACACCTGCCAGCGCACAGATGCCCGCTGGCACAGCCACCGCCAGCAGCGGCGAGAAGCCGAACACCTGGCTAGCCGGACCCAGCAGGTCCTGCAAAATGCGGAACACGAAGCCAACAATGACACCGGTAAAAATGCGCTGGCCGAGCGTTACGGAGCGCAACGGCCCAAAGATAAACGAGATCGCCAGCAATACCAGCGCCACCGTTACCGCCGGCTGCAACACCTTGCTCCAGAACGCCAACCAATAGCGGCCATTGTTCAACCCTTGCTCACCCAGATAGTGGATATAGCGCCACAACCCCGTGATGGACAATGCATCCGGCTCCATCACAACAGTACTGACCAGCTGGGGCGTCAACTGCACATCCCACGCCTCCTGAGCCGCCTTCGTGACCTCGGTATGATCACCTCGAAAGTGCGTCGTCGCGACATCACTGAGTAGCCACTGATCACCGTCGTAACGGGCTCGGCGGGCGAAGCTTGCCGACAGCAGCTGCCGTTGCTCATCGAAACGATAGCGGGTAACTCCAAGGAGCAAACCACTCGGCTGCACTGCATTGATATGCACAAATTCATCACCTTGACGATGCCAGAGCCCGCGTTTACTGCTTTGCGCCTCACCAGCACCCTGTGCCGAGGAACGGCTGGCTTGCGCAATATTCTCGCTCCACGGCGATACATATTCCCCGATCAGCACCCCTATCAGCAGCAGCAGTAGCATTGGCTTCATTACGGCCAACACGATTCGCCCCAAAGACACGCCTGCGGCACGCATGATGGTCAGCTCGCTACTGCTCGCAAGCGTGCCAAGGCCAATAAGGCAGCCAATCAACGCCGCCATAGGCAGCATCTCGTAGATCCGCGACGGCGTGGTCAGTAATACGTAAACGGCGGCGTTCAAGGTGCCGTAACCACCCTTCACATCACCCAACTCGTCAATGAAGGCGAACAACAAGGCCAGACCGACAATGATGCCGAGCACCGTCAGAATCGCCAGCAGAACATGGATGCCAATGTAGCGATCAAGCTTACGCATGGGCGGCCCTCGACAGGCTGCGGCGCTTGCTAATGGCAAGTCTCAGCGGTTCCCAGTACAACATCAACATCCCTATGGCAAAGAAGATTCCATGGACCCACCAGAGCCCCAAGGCCGGGGGTATTCGACCCTTGTCCAAAGCGCCACGTGCAGCGATGAGTAACGCGAGGTAAGCCATATACAGAAGAATTGCAGGTAGCAGCTTCAGGAAGCGCCCCTGGCGTGGATTGACCTTCGACAGCGGGACCGCGAGCAGCGTGACAATGAACACCAATAGCGGCAAAGAAAGGCGCCACTGCAGTTCGGATTGCAAGCGAATATCGTCGCGCCCAAGCAGATCGAGCGTCGGCATTGACTCACGCTCGCTCAGCTCGACACTGACCTCCGGCCTGGGCAACAGCACGCCATAGGTGTCGTACTGGATCGCCCGGTAGTTTGCCTGACCCGGATTGCCGTCGTAGCGATAGCCGTTTTCAAGAATGAGATAGCGGCTTCCATCAGGCTGAATTTCCTGACGTCCGCGTTCGGCCACCAGCACTGAGAGCCCGCGCTTATCGCCAGTGGAGCTGGAAAGGTTGGTTTCGGAGATGAACACACCAGCCAACTCGGTGCGATCAGCAGTCAGCTCGCGGGTATAGGTCACACGGGTACCGTCGCGCAGGGTCTGGAAGCGGCCCGGCACCAGCGTGTCGAACTCGGTCAGCGAGTCCTGCTCGTTGAGGATGCGATCCACCTCAGCCACACCCTGCGGCGCCAGTCCGAGGCTCAACCAACCGACCAGGCCGGCAACCAGTGCAGCCGGCGCCAGGCTATAGGTCAGCAGGCGGCGCTGACTCATGCCGGTAGCCGAGAGAACAGTCATTTCACTGTCGAGGTACAGCCTGCCGTAGGCCAGCAAAATGCCGAGAAACAGGCCCAGCGGCAGAATCAGCTGCAGGAACCCCGGCAGGCGGAACCCCATGATCATTAGCAGTACACCCGGATCGAGCAGCCCCTGTGCGGCCTGCGCCAGATATTTGATGAAACGGCCGCTCATGATGATCACCAGCAGCACGGCACTTACAGCGCTCAGGGTAACCAGAAGCTCACGGGACAGGTAACGAAAGACGATCAAACCGGACACTCCAGGGTTGTCAGGCTCCGGCGGCTACGATCAAACTAGCCACCAAGCAGCCGGCCCGCCCGTAACAGGACGTTGGATTCACTCAGCATTTTCCAACGCCCCGGTAGACGAACCACCGGAAAACAAGCCCGGCATTATCCTGCAAACCCGACTCTTTGTCTTGGGGACTCGACGCCATGGAATTCGTTGTAAAGAACACCAAAGCCGCTGCAGCCAAAACAGCCACCCTTGTTCTGCCTGTTGGCGAAGAGGGTCTGCTCGGCGCGACAGCCCAGACTGTGGACCAGGCCAGTGGAGGCGCCATAAGTGCGGTGCTCAAGCGCGGCGACCTGAAAGGGAAACCGGGACAGACCCTGCTGCTGCATAACTTGCCAAACCTCAAGGCGGATCGCGTCCTGTTGGTTGGCACCGGCAAGGATGACGAGCGCGACGGGCGCCAGTGGCGCAAGATCGCCGCAGCCGCCCTCGGCGTGCTTAAAGGCCTGGCCGGCAACGATGCGACCTTCGCGCTGCAGGATGTCCAGGTCAAAGACCGTGACACCTATGCACGCGCTCGCATGCTGGTCGAAGTATTGGCCGATGGTCAGTACGTTTTTGACCAGTTCAAGAGCAAGAAGAACGACGAACCCAAGCTCGGCAAGATCACCCTATTAACTGACAAAGCGGATCAGGCACGCGTCGAGCAGGCTGCTCGTCACGCCGCAGCGATTGCCGCCGGCATGAGCTTCGCCCGCGACCTTGGCAACCTGCCGCCGAATATTTGCCATCCCAGCTATGTGGCCGAGCAGGCCAAGCAGCTCGGCAAAACCTTCAAAGGCCTTAAAGTCGAGGTTCTGGACGAAAAGAAGCTGCGTGAACTTGGCGCGGGTTCGTTTCTCGCCGTGTCCCAGGGCAGCGATCAGCCCGGTTGCATCGTAGTCATGCAATACAACGGCGGCAAAAAAGGCGAGCAGCCCTACGCACTGGTCGGCAAAGGCATCACGTTCGACACGGGCGGCATCAGCCTCAAGCCCGGCCAGGGCATGGACGAAATGAAGTACGACATGTGCGGTGCTGCCAGCGTGCTCGGCACCTTCCGCGCCGCATTGGAACTTCAGTTGCCGATCAATCTGGTCGGCTTGCTCGCCTGCGCAGAAAACATGCCGAGCGGCAACGCCACCCGCCCCGGCGACATTGTCACCACCATGAGCGGGCAGACCGTTGAGATCCTCAACACCGACGCCGAAGGTCGATTAGTGCTCTGCGATACCCTGACCTATGCCGAGCGTTTCAAGCCGCGCGCGGTAATTGATGTCGCCACCCTGACCGGTGCCTGCATCGTAGCGCTGGGCAGCAACACGTCCGGCCTGCTGGGCAACAACGACGAACTGCTGCAGCAAGTACTGGGCGCCGGCCAGAAAGCCGACGACCGCGCCTGGCAACTGCCATTGTTCGATGAGTATCAGGAACAGCTCGACAGCCCCTTCGCCGACATTGCCAATATCGGTGGCCCCAAGGCCGGCACCATCACCGCGGCCTGCTTCCTATCACGCTTTACCAAGGCCTACCCCTGGGCGCATCTGGACGTCGCTGGTACCGCATGGATCAGTGGCGGTAAAGAAAAAGGCGCGACGGGACGCCCGGTCCCCTTGCTGACCCAGTACCTGCTGGACCGAGCCGAGCAGGCATGAGCAAAGCGAGCGGATACCGGGCATGACTCGAATCGAGTTTTACGTGCTGCCGGACAGCCAGCCGGTGGGTCGTGCTAGAGCGGCCTGCCAGTTGGCGAGCAAAGGCTGGCAGCACGGCATATCGGTATTTATTCGCTGTCAGGATAACCAGCAGTGCAGCGAACTGGACGAGCTGCTCTGGACGTTTCGTGCAGAGCGCTTCATACCGCATGAGTTTCATGATGACGATCCCCACGCACCCGTGGTGATTGGCACGGAGCAGCCACCCGCTGCGGCACAAGGCCTGCTGATCAACCTCTCACCTATGCTATCGCCGCACACTGATCAGTTCAGCCGGGTGATCGAAATCGTCAATCAGCAGCCTGAGCTGCTGACCGTCTGCCGGGACAATTTTCGCCTCTATCGGCAGCGTGGCTATGATCCAAAGAGAGTCGAGCTTTAAGGCGCACTGGCCGAACGCGATGGAGCCGCCAAGTCAGCGCCGATCAGCAACGATAGTTACTGGGCTAATGCCCGATCAGGACCACCCCCTTACACGCCTGGACGCTCAATTCCGGATGCCCCGTACATGACGCAATCGCGCCCCCCAAAAGCCCATCTTCTTGATGATCTGGAATCCATTCGTGCGCTGCTGGGTGACCAAGACCCGCCACTGCTGAGCGATACGCTGGACCCGGACAGCTTTCCCTTGCTTTCGGAAATCGTCGAACACCCACCCGCACCGGCCGCCGAACCTGAGGTCGAGCCGCGCGAACCTGCCGTGCGTACAGCTTTTAGGACGCTCGCCGAGCGTCATCTCGACCATGAATTGCGCAATGCTGCGCAACTCATTCTGCAGGAGGTCATCGACGACTATGTCCCGCAGATCGAAGCCGAGCTGCGCGCCCGCCTGGAAGCGCGCGCCGAGCAGCTGATCAAGTCCCATCGTTCCTGAGTTGCAGCCAACCGAGGCAAACGCCACGCCGGAATAGACACTTACGCACGGCTCAGCTGTGCCGGCGGGACAAAAGCGGCGTCGCAATCCTGCCGATCATCCACTTTGCCTTTATACTTGCCCGCTTTTCCGATCAGCCGTTCTAAGGGTCCCGCCGCATGGACAAGACCTACCAGCCGCACGCCATCGAAACCTCCTGGTACCAGACTTGGGAAACGAATAACTATTTCGCACCCCAAGGTTCAGGCGAGCCCTACACCATCATGATCCCGCCGCCGAACGTCACCGGCAGCCTGCATATGGGCCATGGGTTCAACAACGCCATCATGGATGCACTGATTCGCTTCCGGCGGATGCAGGGTCGCAACACCTTGTGGCAGCCGGGTACAGATCACGCCGGCATCGCCACTCAGATGGTAGTCGAGCGCCAGCTGAGCGCGCAGGGCGTCAACCGCCACGACCTGGGCCGCGAGAAGTTTCTCGACAAGGTCTGGGAGTGGAAGGAAGAGTCCGGCGGCAACATCACCCGCCAGATCCGCCGTCTGGGTTCCTCGGTGGACTGGTCGCGCGAACGCTTCACCATGGATGCGGGCCTGTCTAACGCCGTAAAGGAAGCCTTCGTGCGGCTGCATGAGGATGGCCTGATCTACCGTGGCAAGCGCCTGGTTAACTGGGACACCAAGCTGCACACCGCAATCTCTGATCTGGAAGTGGAAAACCACGACGAGAAAGGTCACCTCTGGCACCTGCGCTACCCGTTGGCCGATGGCTGCAAGACCGCCGACGGTCTGGATTATCTAGTGGTCGCCACGACTCGTCCGGAAACCATGCTGGGCGACGCCGCTATCGCCGTGCACCCTGAGGACGAGCGCTACAAGAGCCTGATTGGCCGCCACGTCATGCTGCCGCTGGTCAATCGCCTGATCCCGATCGTTGCCGACGATTACGTCGACCTCGAGTTCGGCACTGGCTGCGTGAAGATCACCCCGGCCCATGACTTCAATGACTACGAGGTCGGCAAGCGCCATCACCTGCCGCTGATCAACATCTTCGACCAGAACGCCTGCATCCTGGCTCGCGCCCAGGTGTTCAACATTGACGGTTCAGTAAACGACAAGGTCGACGCCAGCCTACCGGACGGCTACGCGCACATGGACCGCTTCGATGCACGCAAGGCCATCGTCGCCGAGTTCGACGCCATGAGCCTGCTGGAAAAGATCGACGACCACGCGCTGAAAGTGCCGCGCGGCGACCGCTCGGGCACCATCATCGAGCCGTGGCTGACCGATCAGTGGTACGTCTCCACCAAGCCGCTGGCCGAGAAAGCCATCGCGGCCGTGGAAAGCGGCGAGATTCAGTTCGTGCCCAAGCCGTATGAGAACATGTACTTCAGCTGGATGCGCGACATTCAGGACTGGTGCATCAGCCGTCAGCTCTGGTGGGGCCACCGCATTCCAGCCTGGTATGACGAAGCGGGCAACGTCTATGTCGGCCGTGACGAAGTGGAGGTGCGCAGCAAGTACAACCTCTGCAACAACGTCGAACTGCGCCAGGACGAGGACGTGCTGGACACCTGGTTCAGCTCCGGGCTGTGGACCTTCTCCACCCTCGGCTGGCCAGAGCAGACCGAATTCCTCAAGACCTTCCACCCCACTGACGTACTAGTCACCGGCTTCGACATCATCTTCTTCTGGGTCGCACGGATGATCATGTTGTCCACGCACCTGACCGGGCAAATCCCGTTCAAAACCGTGTACGTACACGGCCTGGTGCGTGATGGCCAAGGTCAGAAGATGTCCAAGTCCAAGGGCAACGTGCTAGACCCACTGGACATCGTCGACGGCATCACCCTCGACGAGCTGCTGACCAAGCGCACCAGCGGCATGATGCAGCCCAAGCTGGCGGAGAAGATCGCCAAGCAGACCCGCTCCGAGTTTCCTGAGGGCATCGCCAGCTACGGCACCGACGCCCTGCGCTTCACTTTCTGCTCGCTGGCCTCCACCGGGCGCGACATCAAGTTCGACATGGGCCGCGTCGAGGGTTACCGCAACTTCTGCAACAAGATCTGGAACGCCGCCAACTTCGTCTTCGAGAACACCGAAGACAAAGACACAGGGATCAATGACGAGCCTGATGAGCTGTCGTCGGTGGATCGCTGGATCATTTCCGCGCTGCAGCGCACCGAAGCCGAAGTCACCCGTCAGCTCGAGGCTTTCCGCTTCGACCTGGCAGCGCAGGCGCTCTACGAGTTCATCTGGGATGAGTACTGCGCCTGGTATCTGGAGCTGGTCAAGCCAGTGCTCTGGGACGAGACCGCCAGCGTTGGACGCCAGCGCGGCACGCGCCGCACCCTGGTGCGCGTACTCGAAACGGCACTGCGTCTGGCACATCCGTTCATGCCGTTCATCACTGAGGAAATCTGGCAGCGCGTCGCGCCGCTCGCAGGCAAATCCGGCCCGACCCTGATGCTGCAGCCGTGGCCAGAATTCAACCCGGAGCGCATCGATGAAGCCGCCGAAGGTGATATCGAGTGGGTCAAGGCCTTCATGTTGGGTGTCCGCCAGATCCGCGGCGAGATGAATATCTCAATGGCCAAACGCATCGACGTAGTGCTGGCCAACGCCTCGGCCGAAGACCAGCGTCGCCTCGCCGATAACGAGCCGCTACTGAAGAAACTGGCCAAACTGGAAAGCGTTCGCGCCCTTACTCAAGGCGAAGAACCGCCGCTGTCAGCAACGGCGCTGGTGGGCGACATGCAGGTGCTGGTGCCCATGGCAGGCCTGATCGACAAGGACGCCGAACTTGCCCGCCTCGACAAGGAAATTGGCCGCTTGGACGGCGAAGTGAAGCGGGTCGGTGGCAAGCTCGGCAATGCCGGCTTCGTCGACAAGGCGCCGGCCGAAGTCATCGACAAGGAGCGCGCCAAACTGGCCGAGGCCGAGCAGGCCAAAGCCAGGCTGCTCGAGCAGCGCGAGCGCATCGCCAGCCTGTAATGAAGCCAGAGGCCAGCACTTGATGTGCTGGCCTTTTTGCTTAGGCATCTGCTCTTGATTGATGACAAGTCGCCTTCAGTGCCGCTGATACACTATGCCGCACACGACAATAACGAATTGCAACTGACAGGCCTGAACCAACGCGGAAAGCTCCACGACATGAAGTAAGTCAGCAGCGAAGTAAGCCCAGGTAGTTTGCTTTACGCGCAGCCGTCCACGACGCAGGTATGACCTTCCGTATCACGGTTACTTAATTCTCTCGCACCGCAAGTCGCCCATTTTTAAGCCTGTCAGCCCCGAGCCAGAACAACAATCCGAATGGCCCGGTACGGTTTTTAAAAAAATGGAGCCCCTCCGATGTATGTACTCATGGCTGTTCTATTTGTTCTGGGCTATCTATGCATAGCCTTCGAGCATCCGCTGAAAATCGACAAGGCCGCCGCGGCAATTCTCACAGCAGTGCTGTGCTGGACCGCACTGATACTTGGCGCAGAATCCATCGTGCCGCTGTTGCCGTCAGCCGGCCATGACCTCGCCGATCCGTCAGCCTATGTAGTCGAATCACTGCGGCATCATCTGGGCGAAATCTCGGAGATCCTGTTCTTCCTGCTCGGCGCCATGACCATCGTCGAACTCATCGATTCGCACGAAGGTTTCAAGGTCATCACTGACCGTATCCAGACGCGAAAGCGCGTGCATCTACTGTGGATCATCGGCTTCCTAACCTTCTTCCTGTCCGCCGCACTGGACAACCTGACCACCACCATCGTCATGGTCTCGCTGCTGCGCAAACTGATCCGCGGCCGCCCAGAACGCTGGTTGTTCGTCGGCGTCGTGGTGATAGCTGCCAACGCTGGCGGCGCCTGGTCACCGATTGGCGACGTTACGACGACCATGCTCTGGATCGGTAACCAGATCACCGCCTCTGGCGTGATCGTCGGGCTGTTTATCCCGAGCCTGGTCTGCCTGCTGGTCCCACTGTTGATTCTCAGTTTTAGCATGCGCGGCGAAGTGCCCCGCCCTGGCGCTCGAGCGCACCTGGCCGAAAGCAATCCGCCAGCGACTACGGCATTCGAGCGCAATCTGGTATTGGCGCTCGGTATTGGCGCGCTGGTGTTCGTGCCGGTCTTCAAGACCGTCACCCACTTGCCGCCGTATATGGGCATCCTGTTCGGACTCGGCGTGCTCTGGGTCACTACCGAATTTCTACATCGTCACAAAGAAGACGATCACAAGCACCCGCTCTCGGTCGTGGGCGTTCTGCGCAAGGTCGATACTCCGAGCGTACTGTTCTTCCTTGGCATCCTTCTGGCGGTTGCGGCGCTCGCTACAGCCGGTCACCTGACCCAGGTCGCCACGGCGCTGCGTGACACCCTCGGACATATTTATCCGATCAACTACAGCATCGGCCTGCTGTCGGCGGTGGTGGACAACGTGCCACTTGTTGCCGGCTCGATGAAGATGTATCCGCTGATCAGCCCGGAGACGCTTGATGCAGCGCCCGCCGCCGAAGTCGCCTGGCTGTCGCAATTCGTGGTCGACGGCAATTTCTGGGAGATGCTGGCGTATTGCGCCGGGACGGGTGGCAGCACGCTCATCATTGGTTCAGCCGCGGGCGTAGCAGCCATGGGCATGGAAAAGATCAGCTTCACCTGGTACGTCAAGCGCGTCAGCCTGCTGGCTTTCCTTGGTTACACAGCCGGCGCCGTGACCTATATAGGCATGCTCGCACTGCGTTGATGCACTACCGTCTAGCTCGCTGAGCGCACAAAGCCGGTCAGCGAGCCTAGCCGTTAAAGTTCTGGGAATCGTGATGACAGTCAGCAAAACCAAGAGCAGTTTCTATCGCCGTTTATATGTCGCCTGGCTGATTGACAGCGGTGCCGCCACGAGCGTGCCTGCTCTGGTAGAAGCGACCGGAATGCCGCGCAGGACGGCACAGGACACCTTAGCGGCCCTTGCCGATCTGGACATTGATTGCCGATTCACTCAGGACGACGGTGAGCGGCATAACGCCGGCCATTACCAGATCCATAACTGGGGCGCGATTGACCGGCTATGGATCGAACGCAACCTGGCGCAGATCAAATCCGTTCTCGGCTATCCGTGACTGCCCGCAGAATACCTAACTGCTCCAATTCCGCTCAGTGAACCCGGCAGGACGAGCGGGTGCGTACTCACGTCATCCGCGTGCTCGCAAAGCCTCCTTTAACCATCAGTAGCGTGGTCCTTTGCCAGGCGTGCCGCTAAGCTGTGGACCTCTTCGCCTGCACGGTTAGTCGTCAATGTCTCAACGCCCCACCCTGTTCCCGGTTCTGCTCGCTGGTGCCGCCTTGCTGCTGGTTGTCCATGGGCTGGGACGTTTTGTCTACACACCACTTCTTCCGTGGCTGGTAGAGGACGGCTTACTGACCGTACAACAGGGCGCTAGTATCGCCACCTGGAACTACTTGGGTTATTTGGTCGGCGCGCTACTCGCCCTGCGCTGGCATCAGGTCACGCAGATACGTCGCAGCCTGCCGTGGGCACTGGTACTGCACGTCGTGACAACGCTGGCGCAGACCCAGGCCGAATCGGTGGAAGCCCTTTCGACGCTGCGCCTGCTCAATGGCATCAGCAACGGCCTGGTCTTTGTCCAGGCACCTTCGTTGATTCTGGAATGGTTAGCGCGTCATCGTCGCGTGTCGTCCAGCGGCCTAGTCTATCTCGGCGTCTGCGTGGGGCTGATCCTGTCCAGCTTCATGGTTAGCCTGAGCAACGGTGTACTGCAGGGCGCCGACCGCTGGTGGCCCGCAGCACTGCTCTCTATCCCGCTAGCCTGGTGGGGCTGGCGTCAGTTGGCGAACCTCGACATGCCGCCGGACGAGCCGCCCACGGAAACGACACAGCCTCCAAGCGGACGCCTGCTGGATCGTGCCAGCACTCCCCTGTTTCTCTCGTATGCCGGCGCCGGCATGGGCTATATCTTGCCGATGACCTTTCTGCCCATGGTTGCCCGGCTGCAGGTTGAACCAGGCGACTTGCTGGTGGAAAGCAGCTGGTTGGTGGTGGCAGTGGCCACCCTGCCTTCACCCTGGCTCTGGAATCGCCTCGGCGCTCTGTTCGGCGACACACTGGCACTGCGCTTAAGCTATGTCACGCAACTGGCCGGTGTCCTGGCTGCGCTCTTGCTGCCCGGCGCGTGGGGGATTTTGTTATGTGCCGTACTGGTCGGCGGGACCTTTCTTGGCACCGTGTTGCTGACCCAACGCCTGGCACGCGCCCTTCATCCGCACCAGGGACCGCGACTGTCAGCAGCACTGATTGCGCTCTACAGCCTGACCCAGCTGGCCGGCCCTTGGCTCACTGGCGTCTGGCTAGGCATGGGCGGCTCACTGCACAGCGCGTTCTGGCTCGGTGCCGGCGCGCTGTTGTGGGGGCTGATCTGGATGCTGCTGGTGCCACGTCGAGCCTGAAAGCTGGGACAATACGGTTTTTACCGCTAGCGACAGCCGAACATGACATCCAGACCCGCCACACCGCCATCGCAGAAGGCCAAGCCTGCGGTCAAAAAGGCCGTGCTGCACTCACGGAACCGCCACACCGGGCGCTATGACTTTCAAGCGCTGATAGCGGGCAACCCCGAGTTGGCGAAGTTCGTCGTCATCAATCCCTACGGCAAGGAGAGCATCGATTTTGCCGACCCGGATGCGGTCCGCGTATTCAACCGGGCACTGCTCAAGCAGTTCTACGGAATCGCGCATTGGGATATACCGCCGGGTTACCTGTGCCCACCGGTACCAGGCCGGGCCGACTATCTGCACGGTCTAGCCGACTTGCTGGCGGCCGAAAACGCTGGAGAGATTCCTCGCGGCACAGGCATTCATGCGCTGGACGTTGGCACTGGCGCCAACTGCATCTATCCATTGATCGGTCTGCGCGAATACGGCTGGCACTTCACGGGGTCGGATATCGACGCAACTGCACTGGCGTCGGCCCGTACGATCGTCACCGCAAATAAGCTGGGCAAGAGCATTGCGCTGCGCCCGCAGCAGCACCCCCGCCACATATTTGAAAACCTGGTGCAGGCCGACGACCGCTTCGACGTCACGCTTTGCAATCCGCCCTTCCATGCTTCCCAAGCAGAGGCCAGCAGTGGCAGCCAGCGCAAGTGGCGCAACCTTGGCAAGCTCGACCCCAAGCGCAAACTGCCCACCCTTAATTTCGGCGGTCAGGCGGCAGAACTTTGGTGTGAAGGCGGGGAGGCAGCATTCATTGCGCTGCTGGCGGAAGAAAGTCGCGGCGTGAGCCAGCAGGTCTGCTGGTTCAGCACGCTGGTGTCGAAAGCAAGCAACGTACAGCCGCTACAGGCTCGGCTCAAAAAGCTCGGCGCCCAGCAGGTCCGCGTATGCGAAATGTCCCAGGGGCAAAAGCGCAGTCGCTTCGTGGCCTGGAGCTACCTCGATGATGAACAGCGCGCGAAGTGGCGTGCTGATCGCTGGTCGAACCGCTAGGCAGGCTGATCGTTTCCGCTACGATCAGCTGAAGCATTTCACCTCAGACGGCAATATCCCAGCGTTGGCGATCTTTCAGGGCCAGCGTCTGGATATACCGAGGCTCCCCGTTGATTTCCTCCAGCTCGGTCATCCCGGCGAGTTCGCCGACAACGCGATAGCGCTTGCCGACGCGCTTGTCCTGCAGCGGATAGAGCTGGGCGATCTGTTGGGCGAGTTCGGTAAGAGTGGACATGGTTCGGTAGCTCCAGATAACTGCATGCCGCAGCTTTTTACAGGCCTTAGGTTACGATTCAACGACAACCTTCCTTCGTCTCGCCTGTTGGAGCCACCCGTTGCGCAATTGATTCCCTACCAGAGGCAAAAACTACCCGAACGATTGATCAGCAGATACCTACACCCAGCTGTAGCAGAGCCAGGCCGCCCTGCTGCCAGCCCCACCAAGCCGCAACCAAGAGCAGCGACGCCAACACGGCGCCGCCTGTCCATAACCAGGCGCGGCGCATCAGGCCGTACCTGCAGCCAAGCGCACGCGCTCGACGGGTTGCTCACGAATTGGCCAGTTGAGCGCAGCCGCCATCAAGCTCAGCGCGATGGAAATCTGCCAGACCAGATCGTAACTGCCAGTCGTGTCATAGACCCACCCGCCCAGCCAGCCACCGAAGAACGAGCCGATCTGGTGGAACAGAAACACGATGCCGCCCAACATCGACAGATTGCGCACGCCGAACAGCGTAGCGACCGTGCCATTGGTCAAGGGCACGGTGGACAGCCACAGCAACCCCATGGCGATGCCGAAGGCATAGGCGGTCCAGAGCGTCAGCGGAGCGAAGAAGAACGCGCTGATCACAACCGCTCGGGCCAGATAAAGCGCGGTCAGCAATTTCGGCTTCGAATAACAACCGCCCAGCCAGCCCGCTGTGTAGGTACCGACGATGTTGAACAGCCCGACCAGCGCCAGCACCGTCGTGCCGGCCATCGCAGGTAGCTGCTTGTCGACCAGATATGCGGGCAGGTGTATGCCGATGAATACGACCTGAAACCCGCAGACGAAGAAACCCAGCGCAAGCAGGCGGAAGCCCGAGTGGCTGACCGCTTCACGCAGCGCCTCCATCAGCGTCTGCTGCGGGCCGGTCACTGGCGCTGCTGGCCCGCTGCGCAGCATCAACGCCAGCGGCATGATCAGCGCCACCAAAAGCCCCAGCGCCAGCAAGGCCGACGACCAGCCAAGCCAGCCGATCAGACCGAGCGTGCCGGGCAGCATGGCAAACTGACCGAACGACCCCGCTGCGCTGGCAATACCCATCGCCATGCTGCGTTTTTCGACCGGCACCGCGCGCCCGACTGCGCCAAGGATCACGGAAAACGATGTTCCGGAAAGCCCCAGCCCAATCAGCAGGCCTGCACTGAGGGACAACGATACCGGGGAATCCGCACCCGCCATCAGCAACAGGCCGACCGCATAAAGCACGCCACCGAGCAGCACCGCACGGGCCACACCGAAACGGTCCGCCAGCGCGCCGGTAACCGGCTGCGCCAGCCCCCAGATCAGATTCTGCAGGGCGATGGCAAAGGCAAAGGTCTCACGCCCCCAGCCAAATTCCGCGCTCATGGGTGGCAGGAAAAGGCCGAATCCGTGTCGGATTCCCAGGGAAAGGGCAAGGATCAAGGAGCCACCCAGCAGGATCCAGGTACTGTTGCGCCAAATCGCATTCATCACTGACACGCTTTGCAAAAATCGAGGGGGATCCATCTTACTCGCAACCACCTCGTCATCCACCTCCCCCTTTTTACTCAGGCGAACGGCGAGCGGAGGGTTGCTCGGGTAAACTGCCGCCTGTCTGCCTTCTCGACGCGAGTACCTCCATGCCGATTCGCCACTGCATCGTTCACCTGATCGAAAAAAAGCCGGACGGCACACCTGCCGTTCTTCATGCCCGTGACTCGGAGCTGGGCGATTCACAGGCCATTGAGAACCTGCTGGCCGATCTAAACGAAAGCTATAACGCCAAGCAGGGCAAAGCTTGGGGCTACTTTCATGACGAATCGGGCGCCTACCCCTTTAGCGGTTGGCTGACGCAGTACATGGACGGCAACCAGAATTTCACTGCGTTCAGCCGGCAAGCCGTGGAACACCTGCAAAAGCTGATGGAGGAATCCAACCTTTCCACCGGCGGCCATGTTCTGTTCGCCCACTACCAGCAAGGCATGACCGATTACCTGGCGATCGCATTGCTGCACCACAGCAATGGCGTGACCGTTACCGACACGCTGGATGTCGCCGAAGCCCGGCACCTGGACCTGGGTCAACTGCACCTGGCGACGCGGATCAATCTGTCCGAGTGGAAGAACAACAAGCAGTCCCGGCAGTACATTTCCTTCATAAAAGGGAAAAACGGCAAGAAGGTCTCGGAGTATTTCCGCGATTTCATCGGCTGCCAGGAAGGTGTCGACGGCCCCGGTGAAACGCGCACGCTGCTCAAAGCCTTCAGCGACTATGTCGAAAGCGAAGACCTGCCTGACGAAAAGGCACGCGAGAAGACCAGCGCGCTGGTGGGCTATGCCAGCAGTCAGGCCAAGATCGGCGAGCCCATGTCGCTGGAGGAGCTGTCCGGGGTCATCGACGAGGAGCGCCCACGCGCCTTCTACGATCACATCCGCAACAAGGACTATGGACTTTCGCCGGAGATTCCCGCTGACAAGCGCACCCTGAACCAGTTTCAGCGGTTCACTGGCCGGGCCGAAGGACTGTCGATCAGCTTCGAATCACACCTGCTGGGCTCGAAAGTCGAATACGACGAAGCCCGCGACATGTTGATTATTCGCAACCTGCCAACGCAGCTGACCGATCAGCTCAAGCGGCGCAAGGGATAAGCCCTGAGGGGCGACGCCTGTACATGCCGCAGCTCCTGAGGGGTGTCGGAAGCCCGAGCCAAGCACGCCGCTACGAAAATCTGTCTCCTCGCTGGAATGAAACGGCCATCTGCCAGTCAGATGGCTGCTCATCGCTGCTGCAACCCTGTACGACCCGCTACGGCTAAGGATTCACAATGGATTGGCTGCACCTGATTATTCTGTCCCTGGTCCAGGGCATCACTGAATTTCTCCCGATTTCATCTTCCGCCCACCTGATCCTTCCTTCGCAAGTGCTTGGATGGCCCGACCAGGGCCAGGCATTCGACGTCGCGGTACACGTCGGCACCTTGCTCGCCGTATTGATCTGTTTCCGTCACGAGGTGATCGCGACCACCCGTGGCTGGCTGGCACACGTGTTCCGCCGACAGGTCAGCGCTGAAAGCCGTCTCGGCTGGGCGATCATCATCGGCACATTGCCGGCGGGCATCATCGGCTTGCTGCTGGAGGACTACATCGAGCAGTACACCCGATCAATGCTCTTCATCGCGGCTACGACCATCATCTTCGGCCTGCTGCTGTGGTACGCGGACGTCAAGGGACGGCGTGTCGCCGAAATGGATCAGCTGACCTGGAAAAGCGCACTGATCATCGGCTTTGCGCAAGCGCTAGCGCTGATTCCCGGCACCTCGCGCTCGGGTATCACCATGACTGCGGCCCTGCTGCTCGGTTTCACCCGGCAGACCGCGGCACGCTTCTCCTTCTTACTGTCGATACCGCTGATCCTCGCTGCAGGCGGGTTGAAAGCGGTCGAGTTAGCCCAGTCAGGTGAAGCCGCGCCGTGGAATGACATTTTCATTGGCGCCGCACTGTCGTTCGTTGCGGCGTTTCTCTGCATCAAGCTGTTCCTCAAGGCGCTCGACGCCTTGGGTATGCTGCCCTTCGTGATTTATCGCTTGCTGCTGGGTGTGACGCTGCTATTCATCGCGCTCTGACGAGCGACTTAAGAAGGCCCGCGCAACGGGTTTGCGCGGGCCAGAAGCATCAACGGGCGTCGATGCGATAGCCGATGCGAGGGAAGTGCACATGGACGACGCCGGCACGCTCATCCTCACGTCGCAGAATCAGCTCTTCCACGCCAGCGAAGACCAGCTCACCTTCAACCGGATCGGTCCCGTAATCCACTGCGGATATGGTCACGGCTTGCCCCGCCTCGAATCCATTAGGCTCGGAGAACGGCTCATCCGGCAAGTCCGCGGGCGTCGCGTCGCGGGCAATAGACACGGCCTCTTCCGCCGATAGTTCGGACAGCGAGCCATGCCCCACTGCCAGCACCTTGCCAAGCCAGGCCGCCACGTCCGGATAGGCATCGACCAGCGGCGCGGTCACTGGTGTGCCTTTAAGGAACCAAAGGCAATGGGCGACAGCGAAGTCCGCCACGCAAGGTGCAGCACCAAGCAGAAACTCTCCGCTACCACGCGCTAATTGCTGTTGCAGGCGCGCCATCAGGACCGGCCAGTGATTCTTCGCCTGTTCAAGCGGAATGCGGGCCACCGAGCCGCTGCTGAACAAGGCGGCGCGGTCCTTGCTGAACACTTCGATGAACGCTTTAGGCACTTGGGCGAAACGCATGGCCATGGATTCCGGCTGGAACACCAGGCTCACGGCATGCAGGAACAGCACCGAGTCAGCCCACTGTGCCAGCGTCGCCGCAACGAACTCCTGCCCTTCGGGAAACAGCGCGGGTGTGGCTTTCTCGGCTTCGAGGCGACGCGCAATCAGTGCGGTATCGCAATAGATGTCGGCGCCGACCTGAAGCACCGGAGTACGCCGGTAGCCGCCTGTCAGAGCCGTGAGATCAGGCTTGGGCATGACCGGAGGAATTTGCACCGAACGCCAGGACAGCTGCTTGAAACCCAGCATCAGTCGCGCTTTTTCGGCAAAGGGCGAGGTGGGATAGTGGTGCAGGATCACTTCGTGCATAGCAGGCTCCGCCAGTCGTTAGGTAGAACGGCAGCTTACCCGCGCGAACGGAGGCAGCCTACCCGTTCAGCTGATTGCCTGGACATTCACCGGGCCACTGCCGGACTGCACCGAAACCAGCGCCTCCTTGGCCGATTTTTTCATTTGCTTAATGGCGCGCTCACGCCGCAACGCGTCGCTCTTGCTGCCAAGCGTCTCGACATAGACCAGTGCCACCGCCGGGCTGGAATGGAAGAACCGCGCCCCTCGCCCACTTTGGTGAGCGGCAAAGCGGCGCTGTACATCGTCACTGATCCCGCAATAAAGCGAGCCGTTGGCGGCGCGTACCAGATAGACGAACCAGGGTTTGCTAGCAGCGATGCTCATGTAGCAGGCTCTCGAGAAGACGGTTGGATTTTCCCGGGCCGCGCCTGCCAGGGCAAGACTGCTCTTGCCGACCGAAAAGCCGAAAGTGTGCAGCGTGGTCTCGAATCCGTCGCGTTTGAACGCTGCCGCAATGTTCCGACACAGTTGTCGTCAGCGAGCGACCGGCAGCCAAGCCGCGGGTAGCAGTGGCTGCAAGGGTTCGCCGTTTCGCCTAGCAAAGTCCGTCGATCCTGTCGAGATATGGTGGCGGTTCGCCTTTGCGTATACTGCGCCGATGTTTGCCCAAACTGCATTCCGCACTCGCTGCACCTCCTGGTTGCTGGCGGCCGGACTCTTCCTGATGCTCAGCAGCTGCGCTGAACCGCCCAGCGCACTCGAGCGAATAAAGGAGGAAGGCGTTCTGCGCGTGATCACCCGCAACAGCCCTTCCACCTATTTCCAGGATCGCAACGGCGAAGCCGGCTTCGAGTATGAGCTGGTCAAGCGCTTCGCCAGCCATCTCGGCGTCAAGCTGCAGATCGAGACCGCCGACAGCATCGAAGAAATCTTCACCCGCCTGAATCGTCCTGGTGGTCCAACCTTGGCGGCGGCCGGCCTAGTAGCAAGCAAAGGACGCAAGGACTTCGCGCGCTTCACCCAGCCCTACCTGGATGTCACCACTCAGGTCGTCTATCGCCGGGGTCAGCGCCGCCCTACCCAACCCGAAGACCTGGTCGGTAAACGCATTCTGGTGCTCAAGGGCAGCAGCCAAGCCGAGAAACTCAAGGCGCTACAGAGCGAATTTCCCGATCTTCGCTATGAGGAATCGGATGCAGTTGAGGTGGTCGATTTGCTGCGTATGGTCGATGAGGGCCAGGTAGATCTGACGTTGGTCGAGTCCAATGAGCTGGCGCTGAATCAGGTCTACTTCACCAATGCGCGAGCGGCATTCGATCTCGGTGAGCAAAGCAGCCTGGCATGGATCGTTGGCAAGGGCGAAGACAACAGCGTGCTCGAAGCGGCCAACCAGTTCCTCACCCAGGCACAGGAGAACGGAACACTGCAGCGCCTGAGAGAACGCTATTACGGTCACGTCGACGTGCTCGGCTACGTTGGCGCCTATGCCTTTGCCAAGCACCTGCAGCAACGTCTGCCGCGCTATGAAAAGGTATTCCGCGAAACGGCCAAGGAGCACGGCGTCGACTGGCGTCTGCTTGCCGCCATCGGTTATCAGGAATCCCACTGGCAGCCCGAAGCGACCTCTAAAACCGGCGTGCGGGGGCTGATGATGCTGACCCTCAATACCGCCAAGGCCATGGGCGTGAACAATCGTCTCGACCCCGTCCAAAGCATTCGCGGCGGTGGAAAATACATCGCCAAGGTGCATGCCAACCTGCCTGACAGCATCGAGGAGCCGGACCGTACCTGGTTCGCCCTAGCCGCGTACAACGTCGGTGGCGGCCACTTGGAAGATGCGCGCAAACTGGCCGAAAGCGAGGGCCTGAACCCGAACAAGTGGCTGGACGTGAAACAGATGTTGCCAAGGCTGGCGCAGAAGCAGTGGTATACCAAGACGCGCTACGGATACGCACGCGGAGGCGAGCCGGTGCATTTCGTGGCCAACATCCGCCGCTATTACGACATCCTCACCTGGGTGACTCAGCCGCAAATGGAAGGCCAGCAACTGGTGAACAACGAGATCCACGTTCCCGGCATCAACTCCACCGAACTCGGTGAAATTCTTCCGCCGCTCTGATCCTTCCGGCCCTAAGCCTCAGCCTCTTCCGATAGAGGCGAAGCTGCCTGCGGTATGCTCGGCCAGCACCTCAGCCGCCAACTCCACCTCCAGCCCTCGCCGCCCGGCGCTGACATAGATGCTCGGTTGCGCCTGCGCCGACACGTCAATAAACGTGCGTAGCCGCTTCTTCTGCCCCAGCGGACTGATGCCACCGACCAGATAGCCGGTCGCGCGTTGCGCCGCCATGGGATCTGCCATGTCGACCTTCTTCACCTTGGCCGCCTGCGCCAGCGCCTTGAGGTCAAGCGAACCAGCAACCGGCACGACAGCCACCAGAAGCTCATTCTTTTCGCTGCAGGCGAGTAGTGTTTTGAACACCCTCGCCGGTTCAAGGCCGAGCTTCTCAGCGGCTTCAAGACCATAGGATGCCGATTTGGGATCGTGTTCGTAGCTGTGGATGCGGTAGTCGGCCTTGGCCTTTTTCAGCAGATCGATAGCGGGCGTCATGGCGAAAAGAATCGTCGAGGAAAGGTCGCTACATTAGCCAAAAACACAACGGCCCGCACAATGTGCGGGCCGTTGCTGTTGCGTCGCGGCCGGGTCGACAGATCGGCCCGCCACGCCAGCAGACAACCGGTCAGGCAACCTTGGTCCGGTACGCCGCCCGTAACTGGCGGGCGGCAGCGACCATGTTGACCAGAGCTGCCTCGGTTTCCGCCCAGCCGCGGGTTTTCAGGCCGCAATCCGGGTTGACCCAGAGCCGCTCGGCCGGGATTCGCTCGGCGGCCTTCTGCAGCAACTGGACCATTTCAGCCGTGTCCGGGACGCGCGGCGAGTGGATGTCGTAGACGCCGGGACCGATGTCGTTGGGGTAGTCGAAGACGCGGAACGCTTCCAGCAGCTCCATTTGCGAGCGGGAGGTCTCGATGGTGATAACGTCGGCATCCATCGCGGCAATCGCCTCGATCACATCGTTGAATTCGCTGTAGCACATGTGCGTGTGGATCTGCGTTTCGTCGCGCACACCGCTGGCACACAGACGGAACGCATCGACCGCCCAATCGAGATAGTGCCCCCACTGGGCGCGCCGCAACGGCAGACCTTCGCGGAATGCCGCTTCGTCGATCTGGACGATTTTGATGCCCGCCGCTTCGAGATCACAGACCTCGTCCCGGATCGCTAGCGCCAGCTGCCGCGCCTGTTGCTCACGGCTGACATCCTCGCGAGTAAACGACCACATCAACATGGTTACCGGGCCGGTCAGCATGCCCTTCATGACCTTGCGGGTCTGCTGTTGCGCGTAGCGAATCCACTCCACCGTCATAGCCGCCGGACGGCTCAGATCACCGTAGATCACCGCCGGTTTCACGCAACGCGAGCCATAGCTCTGCACCCAGCCGAAGCGGGTAAAGGCATAACCGTCGAGCTGTTCGGCGAAATACTCGACCATGTCGTTACGCTCGGCCTCACCGTGTACCAACACATCCAGACCCAATTGCTCCTGTACGGCAATTGCGTGACGAATCTCGGCGTGCATCGCCTCGGTATAGTCGGTCAGGGCCAACTTGCCCTGCTTGAACGCCTGACGCGCCAAACGGATCGCCGGAGTCTGCGGGAACGAGCCGATGGTGGTCGTCGGGAATGCCGGCAGATCCAGCCGAGCGCGCTGCTTCTCGATGCGGCTTTCGAAAGCGGATTGCCGCTGGCTGTGCCTGGGTTTGATCGCAGCCAACCGCGCCTGCACTGCGGGCTTGTGGATCCGTGGAGACTCGACGCGGCTCGCCTGAACCTCGCGGCTTTGTTGTAACGCGGCCTGTACTTGGGCATCGTCTGGTTGATTGACCGCTCGCGTCAGCACGGCAACCTCCGCGCATTTCTGCACGGCAAATGCCAGCCAGCTACGCAGCTCAGCATCCAGTTGGTCCTCCCGCGCAAGGTCTACCGGTGCGTGCAGCAACGAACAGGACGGCGCGACCCAGAGTCGCTCGCCCAACCGCTCGGCAGCGTGACGAAGCACGTTCAAGGCTTTATCCAGATCGCACCGCCAGACGTTTCGTCCGTTGACGATGCCCAGAGAGAGGATTTTGTATGCCGGCAGTCGATCAAGGATGACCGGGTACTGATCCGGTGCACGCACCAGGTCGATATGCAGGCCATCGACCGGCAACGCTGCGGCCAAGCCAAGGTTGTCTTCCAATCCGCCAAAATAGGTTGCGACCAGCTTCTTCAATGGAGCGCGCTGCAACAGGTTGTAGGCTCGCTCGAAGGCGTTCTTCCAGTCTTGCGGCAAATCGAGCACCAGAATCGGCTCATCGATCTGCACCCACTCCACTCCCTGCGCGGCGAGCCGCTCCAGCACTTCCCCGTAGACCGGAAGCAGTCGCTCGAGCAGCTCCAGCTTGTCGAACGCTTCCCCCTTGGCCTTCCCCAGCCAGAGATAGGTCAACGGCCCGATCAGCACCGGCTTGACCGCGTGGCCAAGGGCCCTGGCCTCTTCCACTTCCTCGAACAACTGCGTCCACGACAGCTCAAAGGACTGATCAACGCTGAATTCGGGGACCAGGTAGTGATAGTTGGTATCAAACCATTTAGTCATTTCCTGCGCTTGCCCACCGCCGCAGCACTGGTTAGTTACGCCACGCGCCATGGCGAACAAGGTATCCAGGGTCAGTTGACCGTCGGCCGGACGAAAGCGCTCAGGCACAACGCCAAACATCAGCGACTGGGTCAGCACCTGGTCATACCAGGCGAAATCGCCGGCAGGCAGCAGTTCAATGCCAGCATCCGCCTGCAGCTGCCAATGGGCCGCGCGCAACTCCCTACCGACCCGGCGCAGCTCGGCCTCGCTGAGGTCACCCTTCCAGTACGCTTCGAGCGCCTTTTTCAATTCTCGGTCGGCACCAATGCGTGGGAAGCCCAGGGAATGCGCAACAGCCATGACAATCTCCAATTCGTTCGTTTTCGATGAGCGAATTGTGACGGCCCGAGATAAATGAAACAAACTCACGCAATTCTAGATCATCTTTAGATATATTCATGTCCTAACCGCTACGCCTCTGTCCAACTGGACATCGAGACGCGATAAGCAGTCGCTACGCGCCGTCTCACTCCCAGCTAAAACCTGCAGGTTGTTGAATGGCTCTGTCAGCACCCGATGCATGCTCATTGCCCTGCGAAGATTCATTCGAGATGTCGACAATGATCGGCGCGCTGGGACACACTTCGCCGCCGCGATGAGGATTGCTCAAGTCACCGTGCTTTGGTTGATCTGACGTCCTCTCGAAACCTAGGTCTCGCCATCGAAAACAGCAGGAAGTCAGCATGCTGGAAATCCGCCACCTGAAAACTCTTCACGCACTGCGCGAAACCGACAGCCTGGTGGAGGCCGCCGAGCGGCTGCATCTGACCCAGTCAGCACTGTCCCATCAGTTCAAGGAACTGGAAGAACGCTTGGGCCTGCAGCTGTTCGTGCGCAAGACGCGTCCTGTGCGTTTCACCAGTGCGGGTTTGCGCCTGTTGCAATTGGCCGACAGCTTGCTGCCACAGCTGCGCAGTGCCGAGCGCGACCTGGCCCGACTGGCAGGCGGCACCGCGGGCCGTTTGCATATGGCGATCGAGTGTCACAGCTGCTTTCAGTGGCTGATGCCGACCATCGATCAGTTCCGCGATGCCTGGCCGGAAGTCGAGCTGGACCTGGCTTCGGGGTTTTCCTTCGCACCGCTGCCGGCCCTGGCGCGCGGTGATCTGGATCTGGTGGTGACGTCCGACCCGATCGAGCTGCCGGGCATCACCTATGTGCCGCTGTTTACCTACGAAGCGCTGCTCGCCGTCGCCAACCAGCACGCCCTGGCATCCCGCCCGTTCGTACGCGCCGAAGACCTGGCCAGCGAAACCCTGATCACCTATCCGGTGGAACGTGATCGTTTGGACATCTTTACCCGTTTCCTCGAGCCGGCCGACATCGAACCCGCGCAGGTTCGTACCTCGGAACTCACCGTGATGATGATGCAGTTGGTGGCCTCCGGTCGCGGCGTGTGCTGCGTGCCTAACTGGGCGTTGCATGAATACAGCACGCGCGGTTACGTCACTGCCAAACGACTTGGCGAGAAAGGCCTGTTTGCCACGCTCTATGCGGGCATACGCGCTGACATGCTGGATTCGCCGTTCATGCGCGATTTCCTGCTGACCGCCAAGGACACCTCGTTTTCGACGCTCGAAGGGGTCAGCGCCGCACCGAAGACGAAATAGCTCACTCCTGCCGATACGGCAGCGCATCGCGCGCGGCCTCGGCATAGCGCATCACACCTAGACGTTCCTGCTGTAGGAACTCGCTGACCGCAGCACGCAGCCCCGGATGCTCCAGGTAGTGCCAGGAGCGCGTGATCACCGGCTCGAAGCCGCGTATCAGCTTGTGCTCGCCCTGTGCTCCGGCATCGAAGCGTGACAGGCCAGCAGCAATCGCCTGATCGATCCCTTGGTAAAAGCAGGTTTCGAAATGCAGGCGGTCGAAGTCTGCCAAGCTGCCCCAGTAGCGACCATACAGCTCGCCAGCACCAATCAGACTAAACGCCATGGCCACCGGCCGGCCGCTCTGGCAGGCAAGCACCACCCGGATCGCCTCGGGCATCCGCTCGGCCAGCAGGCTGAAAAAGCTGCGAGTCAGATACGGCGCCTGACCGCGAACATGGTAGGTATTGGCGTAACAGGCATAAACGAAATCCCACTCTGCCTCGCTGACCTTGTGACCTTCGCGCCACTCGAATTCGATCCCCTGCCCCACCACCTGCTCGCGCTCTTTTCGCAGCTGCTTGCGTTTGCGCGACGTCAGCGCGTCAAGAAAATCCTGGAAATCACGGTAGCCGCGGTTGTGCCAATGAAACTGACAACCGATGCGCTCCAGCCAGCCTTCGCGCACGTGCAACACGGCGTCGGCGTCCGGCTCGGTGAAGTTAACGTGCAGGCTGGAATGCCCTTGCGCGTCAAGCTCGGCCGTGAGCTGATCAAGCAACCGCCCCGCCGCCTCGCGATCACCGAGTAGCCTTGCGCCGGTCACTGGAGAGAACGGCACCGCGCAGAGCAGCTTGGGGTAGTAGTCGATGCCGGCGCGATGACAGGCGTCGGCCCAAGCCCAATCAAACACGTACTCGCCGTTGGAGTTGGTCTTGCGGTACAGCGGTAGCGCGGCGATCACGTCACCCTGCGCATCACTGAGGACTTGATGATGCGGACGCCAACCGGTGCGGCCCCCGACGCTGCCGCTGTCTTCCAAAGCGGACAGGAAAGCGTGCCTTAGAAACGGCTGAGGGTTATCGACAAGCAATGCATCCCAACGAGCGGGATCGATATCAGCGAGGCGGGACAGGGTCTGAATAGGCATGCGCGCCAGTCTGGCCTGTAACCGGGACGAAAAAAAGCCCCAAGAACATGGGGCTTTATAAGGAGCATCGCGAGCGTAGCGGTGTTGCTTAGAAGACGTATTGGGCGCGCAGGGAAATGGCGTCGCCGTCGTCGTCGCCATTGGCGTTGACCACGTCATCCACACTGGTCTTCAGGTAGTTGGCGGAGATCTTTACCGCCTCGTTGGCATACCAGTTGACGCCGATGGTGTGAGTCTTCGCGGCGGCCTCGGCACTGTCGACCGTCAAGCCGGCCACAGGCACGGCGCCACCTTCACCAACCGGCAACATGGCCGTTTCGTCAACCGTGATGTTGTCGTAACGGTAGAAGACCTCCCACGCGCCGAGTTGCTTGTTCTCGGGCTTGATCTTGTCGAACTTGCCGCCATCAAGCTTGTAGCTGCGTGACTCACCGGTAAGTGTGTAGGCGAGCTGGACGTTGTAGCCGGTAGCTTCCAGATCGTTGTCATTGCCGTTCAGGGCAGCGTCGCCATCCGCGTTGCGGGTGAGGTACTCGCCCTGGACGGAGAACGGGCCGATCATGTACGCCGCTTCGAGGCCCCAGGCCTGGTCAGTGCCATCCAGCGCGGCGCCACCAAACAACGCGCGGTTACCATTCGGACCGTCTTCGGTGGTGCCGCGGACCGACAGGCGCGATTCGATTTCTTCTTCAAAGCCCGCTTCGACCTCACGTGTAGCGAAATTCAGACCGAAGTGCAGCACCTGGTCATCTTGAACGATCGGCGCGACCACACCGCGAGCGATGAAAGAGGTGTTGTTCTGGCCATCCTCATCCTCGTTTCCGCTCTGGCGGTATCCGCCGACTTCACCATGGAACATGCCTGCTGTTGCGCGCAGTCGGATGCCTTCGCCATCTTCATGGCTATTCAGCCAGGGCGCCAGGTCATACATGGCCGACCGCTCGATCGCAGTGATCCATTTGGAACTGACCGCTTCTTCCAGACCGAAAGTCGGGTTGATGCGGCCTATCGATAGTTGGACGGGCTTCCAACCGTTGTAGTGGATCGCCAGTTCATTCCAGTTGCTCGAGCTGTCGCCGAAGTTGCGGTTGAACGTATAACCCCAGTCGGTAAAGGCCACACCCGATATCTCGATACGTGCCCGGCGGAAATAGGTCTCGTCAGCACGCTCACCGTTCTGGGTGTAGAAACCATCAAAGCTGTCAGCATCAGCTTGCAGACGACCGTTGATCTTGAAAGAGAACTCCTTGTCCGTCGTCCCTACTTCCAGACCACCCTTGGTCTTGATCATGATATCGGCGCCGTCAGTCGTAACGGTGCCGGCGAAAGCCTGGGCGGAAACGGCCAGAGCGAGGGCGCTGGCGGCGAAACCGGCGAAGTGCTTACGGATCATCGAAAATTCCCCTTTTGGTTTAGCGTCGGAAAACACACGGCTAATGGCTCTTTGTGTTGCCGGCATCTTGGCCAGCACGTGTGTCAGCCAAGTGGCTATTCCATAAAGGTTTTATGACAGTGGGAACTTAAAATATTCGTCTTTATCGCCAAATTCTCAAGGCGGCAGCCGGATCCTCTCTGTATGCAGCGGCGAGGTACAAAAAAGGCGGACCGAAGTCCGCCTTTAGGTGTTAACGCAACTCAACGTTTACGCAGGATCACGCTGCCAATTGAGTAGCCCGCACCGAACGAGCTGAGCACGCCGAGGCTGCCGCTGGACAGGTCATCCTGATGCTTATGGAAGGCAATGACCGAACCTGCCGAACTGGTGTTGGCATAGGTGTCGAGAATAACGGGCGCCTCTTCCGAGCTAGCATCACGACCGAGCAACTTGCGTACGATCAGATGGTTCATGTTCAAGTTCGCCTGGTGCAGCCAGAAGCGCTTGACCTCGCTGACCTCGATCCCGTTTTCCTTCAGGTGCTCGCCAATCAGCTCGGCCACCATCGGGCAGACTTCCTTGAACACCTTGCGGCCTTCCTGAACGAACAGCTTGTCCGGGTTGGTCATGTATTCCTCGGCGGTGCGATTGAGGAAACCGAAGTTATTGCGGATATTGTTGGAATACTCAGTCGCCAGCTTGGTGCTAACGATGTCCCACTGATAGCCCGAGGTGGCCTGATCGGCGCGCTCGACGATGACCGCCGTGCAGGCGTCGCCGAAGATAAAATGGCTGTCGCGGTCGCGGAAGTTCATGTGCCCGGTGCAGATCTCCGGATTGACCATCAGCACCGCACGCGCCTGGCCCAATCGCACCGAGTTGGCGGCATTCTGAATACCGAAGGTGGCCGAGGAACAGGCCACGTTCATGTCGAAACCGAAACCCTTGATACCCAGCGCCGCCTGCACTTCGATGGCAATCGCCGGATAAGCGCGCTGCAGGTTGGAGCAGGCAACGATCACACCGTCGATATCGGCTGCGGTTTTACCTGCGCGCTCAAGCGCCTGCTGAGCGGCCTTGACCGACATTTCGCAGAGGATGGACCACTGGTCATTGCTGCGCTCAGGAATGCGCGGAACCATGCGATCCGGATCGAGGATGCCGGCCTTGTCAGTGACGAAGCGACTCTTGATGCCGGACGCCTTCTCGATGAACGCAGAGCTCGACTCCGGCATCGGCTGAACATCACCCGCTTCGATCGCCGCAGCGTTCTCGTCGTTGAAACGACGTGAGTAGGTGTTGAAAGACTCAACCAGCTCGTCGTTGGAAATGCTCTGGGCAGGGGTGTAAAGGCCGGTACCGCTGATGACGACGTTATGCACAGTCGTTCCTCTCGAATATTGGCTGATCGTAGTCGGGTGTCGGAACAGGAGCGAAGCCAGCGAGCGCCGATGCGATCGTCACGCCGCGTCTGTTTATATGGCGGCTATTGTGCACGAAAACCGAACAGAATCTGCAGCTCAGCGCGTAAAAGCAGCCAAAGGTTATCGAGGCACGACGGCGGACATCGCTGCCGCCCAGAAGGCAGCAGGCTGGGCCTGGGCAGGCTTTCGGTTATCCTTGCGCTCCCCGCACAGCAGGAATGTTTCCCTGATGAAAGACCCACTTGCCGAACTGATCCGTCTGATCAGTTCGGGCTGCATGAGCGACGACGAGATCAACCGGCTCGCTGACGAAGCGGCTCAAGCCTATGCCGACCCTCAGGCCTTTCTGCAGGCCAACCCGGACATCATCTACGACGATGACTTCCCCATCCCGTTGGGCGAATGGATGATCGTCGGCAGCCTGCCGGATACCGTGCTGTTCCAGGCCGATGACTACCAGGCGCTGTTCGAGCAGATCGTCGGTTCGTTCGGCCCGGACGTGAATTTCATCCTCAAGCCCAAGCAATTGGCCAAGACCGAGCCATTGAAGGCGCTCAACCGCATCCAGACCCAGCTCAGCAGCCTTTACCCAGAAAAAGGCGGTTACGTGCTGGTGGACTTCAGCGAGCCACTGGACGATGAGTTGCAGGCCGTACTCGTCTATACCTGCGATATCGAGCGGGTCATGGCCCTGGCAGTAGAAGTGGGCATCTACGCCACGCCCGCGCTGGCGGCGCTACAGGCCCAAAGCCAGGCGTGAATCAGCGGCGACGCAATGGCTCGAGCAGCAGCGACAGACCGTTGTGGTCGATCTCCTGCATCAGCGCCAGCAGCTGACCCAGATCCCCGGGCGGGAAGCCGACCCGGGCGAACCAGTTCAGGTAGTTGCCCGGAAGATCCGCGATCAGCCGGCCCTTGTATTTGCCGTAGGGCATCGTCTGGGTCACCAGGCGTTCGAGGTCTTCAGCTTTCATTGCAGCAATTCATCGGCAGATGGGCGGCAAATACTGCCATAGCCGATCTGGCCGTGCAGCCTTGCGCCCGTTTCGCACATTTGCGCGACCTGTCGGTCGGATAGAAACGCAGCTGCCAGTTCAGACCGCATGGCAACTCGACGCGTCTGCGCCGCTGCGCCCAACTCTGAAAGCCGAGGACAGCAAGATGACGGATCAACCGAGCCCCAAGCCCGAACTGGACGACGCCGCGCTGGCGTTCGCCGCTCAGGTTTTCGAAAGCGCCCGCAGCGGTGATGCCGAGCGCCTCACCGATCTGCTCGGTCGCGGCTTGCCCGCCAACATTCGCAACCACAATGGCGACAGCCTGTTGATGCTCGCCAGTTACCACGGCCATCTCGACGCCTCGCGCGTGCTGCTGGAGAACGGTGCCGACCCCCAGCTGCGCAACGACAAGGGCCAGAGTCCGCTGGCGGGCGCTGCCTTTAAGGGCAACCTGCAAATGGCACGACTGCTGCTCGATCAGGGTGCCGATGTCGAAAGCGCCTCGCCCGACGGCAAGACCGCCCTGATGATGGCGGCCATGTTCAATCGCAGTGAAATTGTCGAACTCTTACTGACGCGCGGCGCAGACCCAAGCCGGGCCGACATGAACGGCGTGACGCCTCTGGCCGCTGCGCAAGCCATGGGCGCCCAGGACACACCCAAACTGCTAACCGAAGCCGTTGCTGCCTGCAGCTGAGTTTCAGCTTCGCAGCGTCTGAACGACGTCTCTCCTGTACCCAACGCACCGCACATCGGACGGCTGCAGCTGTCAGTAACCGTGACCTGGCCAACCGCCGAGCTGGCCGACCCCGATCCAACAGAGGAGCACTCATGAGCATCGAAACGCTATCGATCGAAGGCATCGCCACGCCTGTATCGCGTATTGGCTTGGGCACCTGGGCCATCGGTGGCTGGATGTGGGGCGGCGCGGATGACGACCGCTCCGTCACCACCATTCGCAGTGCCCTGGAACGCGGCATCAACCTGATCGACACCGCACCGGTGTACGGCTTCGGTCACTCCGAAGAGGTCGTAGGCAAGGCCCTAGAAGGCGTGCGCGATCAGGCAGTGATCGCCACCAAGGTCGCACTGGACTGGAGCGAAGGCGGTCCGCGGCGCAATTCGACGCCCGCTCGCATCCGCCAGGAAATCGAAGACTCGCTGCGTCGGCTGCGCACTGACCGCATCGACCTGTATCAGGTGCATTGGCCGGACCCGCTGGTTCCCATCGAAGAAACCGCGGCCGAGTTGGAAAAGCTGCGCCAGGAAGGCAAGATCCTCGCGATCGGCGTGAGCAATTATTCCACCGAGCAGATGGATAGGTTTCGTAAAGCCGCGCCGCTGGCCTCCGTGCAGCCACCGTATAACCTCTTCGAGCGCGCCATCGAAGCCGACGTACTTCCCTACGCTCGGGATAACGGCCTGGTGGTGCTCGGCTACGGCGCCCTGTGCCGCGGTCTGCTTTCCGGGCGGATGACCAGCAGCACCACCTTTGATGGTGACGACTTGCGCAAGTCCGACCCGAAGTTTAAGTCGCCGCGCTTCGAGCAGTACCTCGCTGCAGTCGAGGCATTGAAAGCGCTGGCGCAAGACCGTCACGGCAAATCAGTGCTGGCGCTCGCCATCCGTTGGGTGCTCGACCAAGGCCCGACCATTGCGCTCTGGGGCGCTCGTCGACCAGACCAGCTGGACGGCATCGACGATGCCTTCGGATGGTCGTTGAGTCCACAGGACCTGACGGACATCGATGCACTCCTTGCCGAGCACATCACCGATCCGGTAGGACCGGAATTTATGGCGCCGCCTAGCCGCAAGGCGTAACGCCTGTGGTTCTGCCTGAAGCTGCAGCGTTACTTCAGGCAGAACCAGAAACGACTCGCTTCGCATTATTCATGCACTAAATGGACACAAGCGGAACGATGTCGCGATAATCCGCGCCCTCTCGAACATGGACTAACCCCTACAGGGTCGGTCATCGACGAAGGATCGTTCCAACCGTGCGCGCACTGTCCGTTGCCGTGTCCCTTCTGTTCTTTTCCGTGTTGACGCAGGCTGCGGAGCGCCCACTGCGATTCTCGGTCAGCGACAGCTCGACCATGCCCATGATTCATCTAGAGAACGGTCTCCCTACAGACGGAATTCTTCACGACCTGCACAGGCGCATCGCCGAAAAGCTCGGGCGTAAAGCCGAGCAACTGGTGATGTCACGAACGCGCATCCAGCCGCTGCTGGCCGAGGGCGCAGTCGATGTCAGCTGCTATATGAACCCGGCCTGGCTGGCAGTAGACCACGCAAGCTATCGTTGGAGCGTCCCGTTCATGACGCAGCGCAGCATTCTGGTGGCTCGGCCTGAAACACCTCCAGCCAAGCTCTCCAGCCTGCGCGGCCGACGGGTCGGTACGGTGCTCGGCTTCTTCTACCCGGAGGCGGATGCATCGTTTCGAGACGGCACCTTGATTCGCGACGATGCACGAACAGAGCACCTAGTACTGGAAAAACTCGCTGCCGGACGTGAACGTTATGCGATCAGCACTCAGGTAGCACTGGATTGGTTCAATCGAGACAGACCCGTAGACCGCAGACTAAAGGCAATCGACCGGCTCTCGGAGTCCTCCATCCACTGCATCGTGCGTGATGAGACTGACGTCCCGGCCCGAGAGATACTTGAAGTCATGCAACAGATGCAGCACGACGGCGAGTTCGAGGCGATCCTGGCGAAGTATCGATAGCCGCTCGGCCTCGCATGTTCGACCTTGTTGCGTCATAAGCGCGCTCTGCCCCCTCCGTCCTGAGACGAACTTCAACCTACGATCGCTGCCTACCTATTCGCCCTAATCCCGCTAGCCCAGTGCCGCTCGACGCAAGCGGCGCGTGTCCGCTAATCGACCCATCCCATTGAGGCACCGATGACCCAAGTGAACGCCACAGGCAAGTCGACATTCTCGGCGCGCGCCATATTGCTGATCGAGCTGGCCCTGGCCATGGGTGGGTTCGCCATCGGTACGGGCGAATTCGCCATCATGGGGCTGATGCCCAACGTCGCGCAGGGCCTGGGGATCAGCGAGCCGCAAGTGGGCCATGTGATCAGCACCTATGCCCTGGGTGTCGTGGTAGGCGCACCGCTGCTGGCGATCCTCGGCTCGCGGATGTTCCGCCGGCACCTACTTTTGCTCCTGATGGGCTTTTTCGCTCTGGGCAATTTCGCCAGCGCCATCGCACCGGATTACCACTCGCTGATGCTGTTCCGCTTCATCGCCGGCCTGCCCCATGGGGCCTACTTCGGCGTGGCGATGCTGGTCGCCGCCTCGATGGTTGCACCTGACCAGCGGGCCAAGGCGGTCAGCCGCGTGCTAGCGGGCCTCACCATCGCCATGTTGATCGGCAATCCCACCGCCACCTGGCTGGGGCAATGGCTCAGCTGGCGCTGGGCGTTTGGTCTGGTCGGAATGATCGCGCTGCTGACGGTGTTGCTTGTGGCGATCTTCCTGCCGCTCAACCGCAGCGAGCCGCGCAACAACCCGATGCGCGAACTGCGTGATTTCAATCGAAAACCGGTGTGGCTGGCGCTGGCCATTAGTTCGATCGGTTTCGCTGGCATGTTCTGCGTGTTCAGCTACCTGGCACCAACCATGCTGGAGGTCACTGGCGTCAGCGAGAACTGGATCCCGGTGGGGCTGGCCGCTTTCGGTCTGGGCGGCATCGTCGGCAACCTCTTTGGCGGCTGGTTGTTCGACAAGCTGGGATTCAAGGCTGTTGCCTGGCTGTTGCTGTGGAGCATCCTGGTCCTACTGATGTTCCCGCTCGCTACACACTCCCTGTGGACGATCCTCCCAGCCGCGTTTGCGGTAGGCACTATGGTGTCGCTCGGCCCGCCCCTGCAGACCCACCTGATGGACGTGGCGGGCGAGGCCCAGACGCTTGGAGCTGCGTCCAACCATTCAGCCTTCAATGTCGCCAACGCCCTCGGGCCGTGGCTCGGCGGACTGGCGATCAGCGCAGGGCTTGGCTGGACCTCGACTGGCTACATCGGCGCCGCTACCGGCGCCGTCGGCTTGCTGGTGTTCTGGTGGGCCTGGACCACAAGCAGTGGAAGCGAAGAAACCAGGGGAGCCGCCACCGCCTGCGATTGAGCTGCGCGCCTCACCGAGTGGCAGGCGCGGTGAGCACATCAACGGCCTGGCCGAGATAGCGCAACAGGCCGTCGTCTACCCAGGTGCCTTCCATCAAGCCGGGCTCCTGCTGGTTGGCCTGACGAATTCGCTGCTGCGTCTGTGGATCATCTCCCGCGTAGGCGCGAAACAGCGCCAACCAACGCCGGGCCAGCTGTTGCACGGCCTCGTCGTCAGGTCCCAGGCCCTCTCGTTGAGCCTTGCGCAACTCGGCGATCAACCTGGGCCACTCGCGCATGCTTTCCAGGTAATGCTTGCGCATAAAGGCAAACGCGTCGGTATCCAGGTAGCGCTCGTAAATAACCAGCTTGCTCTCCGCGAACGCCCGCAGAACGTAGTCGCTAACCTCGCGGGTGATACCCGTTTGCTGCTGCAACGCCGGCTCGTTCAGGTGCATGGCGTCGAGCTTGGCCAGCAGAGCGGGATCGGCCGCGGTGTCCCGCTCCAATCGCACCATCCAACGCCGTGCCAGATCCTGCGCCTGCGGTTCCTGTGAGCTCACGCCTTCGTGCATCAGCCGCGCCGCCTCTTCTGCCAGCTCCGCCCAGCAGGCATCGCTGGCAGCGTTACGGTTATAGAACGGCAACTGCCGTAATTCATCTTCGGAAAAATACTTCTCGTACATGCTCATTAACTCCAGTGCTTCCAGCCAGTCGGCAAGCGTCGGCTTCTGTCCCGCGATGCACTGCTGGTGCAGCTGCGCCAGCCGCTCGCGCAGCCGGATCTGGCGCGCGATCTGCTGGTCGAGCAGCTTTAGCTGCTGCTCAATCACGGAGGAAACCGACCGCTCCTGCCGGTCAAGGATCGCCCCGACGTCGGCCAGCGAAACGCCCAGGCTTCGCAGCGCCTGGATCTGCTGCAGTCGCGCAACATCGTCGCGGTTGTACAGCCGATAGCCAGCGTCGGAGCGCGCGGACGGGCGCAGCAATCCGATGTCGTCGTAGTGGTGCAATGTCCTGACGGTCAAACCACAGCGTCGAGCCAACTCACCTACTTTCAACTGCATCGCAAAGCGCTCCTCGTCCGTGCGGGAGTGATGATCGAGCCTCACGCAGCGTGAGGGTCAATGGGGTGAATCGCCTTTTTCACCGTGGCTCGCCTCAGGCGTCGGGCCACGACGATCAGGCATTACTGCAGGGCATACTCGAAGGTACTGACGACCCGCAGACGCTTGCCCGGCGTGCGGCCGGTGTCCATGTCGCTGCCGTCATCATCGAGCACGCGGATCACGCCCTGGTTGGCGGTCTTCAGTTCACCAAGTTGCGCGCCGGCATCTTCGGCAAACTTTGCAGCCTGCTCGCGGGCGTTGCGGGTGGCATCTTCTAACAGCGCCGGTTTGAGGTCGTTGAAGCCACGCAGCTGGTAGCGCGGGCCACTGAATCCGTTCTGTTCGGTATCCAGTTGGATGCCGGCCAGAATCAGCGGATCTACACCATTGGCAGCCTTGCCGACCGCTTCGACACGTGCCGATTTCACCAGCACCTGGCCACTGCCGTTGAAGCGCAGGGCGATTTCCTGCGGCGCCCATTCGCGCGCCAGCAGGTCCTGAACCTGCAACGGGCGGACCTCGATCTCGTCGTCACTGAAACCCTGTTCGTGCAAAAACGCCACGACCCGACTGCGGTCCTCGGACAGGCCCTGCTGAACACTGGCGAAGTCGTTGCCGGCACGGCGGAAGCCGAGTGTCCAGACGGCGAAGTCACTCGCCACGTCCCGCTCAGCCAGGCCTTTGACCGTCACCGAGCGATCCGCCATCCGGAAGCGCTCCACGCCCTGCCCCACGGACCAACCGGCGAAGGCCACCGCAGCGGCGATCAACAGGGCGGGCAGCAAACCGATACGTGCTGTAGTCACGATGAAGCTCCATTACGGATAAGAACCCGTGATGCTACTCCGCACTGGCGCTCGATGGCGTGTGGTTACCAGCGCAACGCTGCAATCTGTAGTAATGACTTGCCGTCGCTAGCCGCTTGCGTGCCTCGCCCGCTGGCCGCTCAATGTCGATTCCCGAAGGAGACCTTCCCGCTGCATGTCGAAATTGCCATTTTTCCGCACCAGAGCCCGCACCTTTGTTTCGCTGATCGTCGCCGCAGTGTTCACCCTGCTGCCCGTCGGCTGCTCGATGCTCGAACAGAAAGAGCGCGAACTGGTGCTTCGCATCGAGCCCGGTACCGCCAGTTGGTACCGCGGCCTACCAGACGGTGTGGAGGAGCTGGAGTTAAGCGCGCCTGCATTCGGCGACAGCCAGAACATCCACGCATGGTGGTGGCCGGCTGCCGAGCGAGACGCGCCGGCGATCCTTTATCTGCACGGTTCTCGCTGGAACCTCACCGGGCACCTGTTCCGACTCGAACAGATACGTTCACTGGGCTTCTCCGTATTGGCGATCGACTATCGTGGCTTTGGCCAAAGCCTCGGCGAGCTGCCGTCGGAGGCCAGCGTATATGAGGATGCGCGTATCGCCTGGGACCATCTGAAAACCCTGCAGCCCGATGCGGACAAACGTCTGATCTATGGCCACTCGCTGGGTGGTGCAGTGGCGGTGGACCTCGCCGCCGAGCTGGGACGCGAAGCCGAACGCCGTGGCGAAGCGCCGGAAGCGCGTGCGCTGATCGTCGAATCCACCTTTACCAGCCTGGCCGATATTGCAACGGAGGTGGCCGACACGCCCTGGCCAGTCCGCTGGCTGGTGTCGCAGAAATTCGACTCCATCGACAAGATCGATCAGGTCGGCATGCCGCTGTTACTGGTCCATGGCACGGCTGATCAATACGTACCGGCGCGCTTCAGCGAAGAACTCTTTGCCGCCGCTCAGAACCCCAAACAGCTGCTGCTGATCGAGGGCGGCAACCACAACAACGCCATGCGCGTCGGCCGCCGCGCCTATGCCGACGCGATCCGCCAGCTGTTGAACGGGCCCGTCGTGCACAGTGCCGATGATCAGACGCACCCAGTCACCCAGGCCAACCGCAGTTAGCGCCGTTTTCGCCGCCAAACAGACCTAAAATGTCGCGCTCAGCACGCCTCGCTGACTGAGGGTTGCGTCTCGCCCGACCAGGGATTGCGACCTTCCCCGATCCAGTCCAGGCTCGCCTGCCAGAAACCGTCTCGATGTCGCTCACGAAACAGGTCGAAGTGCCCGATCTGCTCCATGCCCAGTACCGCCGGACTCAGCTGGACCTGCTGCACCGCGGCATTGCGGTAGTAGGACAGCCCGCGGGCGATCGCCGGGGGCGTGCCGTACTCGTCGTCGCTCAGGCTCACCGCCAGGATCGGCGCGCTGATCGCGGCGAAGCGGCGTAGCACCTCGGCCCGTTCGTGCTCCGGATAGCTCTGTTCCAAGCGTGCCCGACGGAATGCCCATTCGCGCGCGACGCCTGCGGGCAGGTCTTCCAGCCAGCCCAGCCGGCGACCCGGGAAATATCCGCACAGCGCCGTCACCGCCGGCATGAACAGGTGCCACTTGGCAAACATCTGCCAGCGTTGCGCGGCGGCATAGTCGCGCCAGTAGGCATATTGCGCGCCCACACTGAGAAAACGATCGACCTCGGTAGCGGACTCGGCAAAACCCGGCAGAAAACCACCGATGCTATGACCGACGGCCACCAATGGCCCATCGGGATCACGCTGGCGCATCCAGCGCACCGCCGCATCAAAGTCCAGATCGCCCCAATCTCGCCAACGGATGGTCGCCTTTCGCAAGCTGGCCGGGCGTGACCCGCCGATACCGCGATAGTCATACGTCATCACCGCATAGCCACGTTCGCGCAGGAAGCCGGCGTAGCGCGCGTAATACCGCGCCAGCACACCGGTGGCGCTGCTGACGATCACCGAGCCACGTGCCTGTCCCGGTGGCAGCCAGAGTTGCGCAGCGAGCGGGTAGCCATCGCGGCAAGGCAGAGAAAGTTGCTTGGGCATGGGCAGGTTTCGTTCTGGAGTCTTCTACATCCTTGCCTACCGGAGCGGGTCTTGCCAGTGACCGGGCCGGTAAAACAACCTGGCCCCAGCGAATTTTCCCTCCGATCACAGCAGTGTTTGGCTCGATACCGGCGCATAGCGCCAAATGTCGAACGCAGCGCTGGCTCAGCACCCGCTCAAGCGGCTAGTGTATCGCCGCCTTGCCGCTTCGCTTTGGCGAAACCCGTCTAGATCCAGCCGTTCGGCCCTTAACCGTCATCCGTTCACTGCGGCAAAAGCCGTTATCGGAGTTATCCATGCAAAGCGATCAGCTGATCGTGTTCGCCGTTCTCGCCGCCACATTGGGCCTGTTCGTGTGGAATCGCTGGCGTTACGACATCGTCGCCCTTGCCGCCTTGCTGGTGGTTACCCTGGCCGGCATCGTGCCGCCGGAAAAGGCGTTCATGGGCCTTGGCCATCCGGCCGTGATCACTGTTGCTGCTGTGTTGGTGCTCAGCCGCGGCTTGCTCAATGCCGGTGTGGTGGATTCGCTGGCGCGGCACCTGACCAAGGTCGGCGATCGACCCTGGATCCAGGTGCTGACGCTGTCCGGTATCGTCGCCTTGTGCTCGGGCTTCATGAACAACGTCGGCGCACTCGCGCTGTTCATGCCGGTAGCCGTCTGGATGTCGCGCCAGAGCGGCCGCTCGCCTTCCTATCTGCTGATGCCCCTGGCTTTCGGCTCTTTGCTCGGCGGCACCCTGACCCTGATCGGCACGCCGCCGAACATCATCATTGCCGGCTATCGGCGTGAAGTCAGCGAAGCGCCGTTCGGTATGTTCGACTTTCTGCCGGTGGGCCTCGCGATCACCCTCGTCGGGGTGCTGTTGATCGCTCTGCTCTGGCGCTTGACGCCTCGTCGCGAGGACCCGAGCGGTGAGCAGGAGCTGTTCGAAATCAGTGCTTACTTGACCGAACTGCAGATTCCGGCCGACAGCAAATACGCTGGCCGCACCCTGCATGATCTGATCGCTGCGGGCGGTGACGAGGTCGATGTGATGGTCACCGGGCTGGTACGTGCCGGAAAGTACCACCGTATGCCGTCGACCTATGAAGTGCTACGCGACGACGACATCCTGCTGGTCGAAGCTGACTCTGACAGCCTGAAACGTTTTCTCGATGTGACCCACCTGCGCCTTGCTGCCGAAGCCGACAGCAAGGCGGAAGCCCGTGAAAAAGCAGAACAGGACAAACAGCTGAAACGGAACGGTGAGCCTGACAAACAGCCCGAAGCCGCCGATTCCAAAGCCGACCGCAACGCCGAGCGCGCCCTGGCCGAGGCCATCGTGACTGCAAGTTCGTCTTTGATCGGTACCAGCGCCTCCGGTCTGGCACTGCGTGAGCGCCATGGCGTCAACATCCTGGCCGTGGCTCGGCAAGGGCAGCGATTGCAACAGCGGCTGGGCAAGATCCGCTTTGCCGCGGGCGACATCCTGCTGTTGCAGGCGCGTGAGGATCAGCTGCAATCGACGCTTAACAGTCTCGGTTGCCTGCCGCTGGCATCGCGCGGCCTGCGGATCACCGCGCCTCGCCAGGTGCTGCTCGCCAGCAGCATCTTTGCCGCCGCGCTGGCGCTCATTGCGCTGGGCATGGTGCCGTCCGCCGTCGCACTGGTGGGCGGCGCATTAGCGATGATTCTGGTCGGGCTGGTCCCCACGGGGGACATCTACAAAAGCATCGACATGTCGATCATCGTCCTGATTGCCGCGATGTTGCCCATTGGCGAAGCGCTGGAAAGCACCGGAGGCTCGCGCCTGATCGCCGATGCCCTGCTGGACGTTGGCCAGGCCGCCCCGCCGGCAGCCACCGTGGCGCTCCTGATGGTGGGTGTGATGCTGCTGTCGAACGTGGTCAACAACGCCGCCGCCGCGGTGCTCGCCGCGCCCGTGGCGATCGCGCTCGCACGCGGTATGGACGCCTCCGCCGATCCGCTATTGATGGCGGTCGCCATCGGTGCTTCCTGCGCCTTTCTGACGCCCATCGGGCACCAGTCGAACACGCTGGTCATGGCGCCCGGCGGCTACCGTTTCGGTGACTACTGGCGGCTCGGGCTACCGCTGTCGATTCTGGTGGTGCTGGTGGCCGTGCCCATCATCCTTTGGGTCTGGCCGCTATAGCTGCATCCACGGCAGGCACGGATATCGGCGCACCGGCCACCGCACCCGCGGCGTGGCTCAACGCGTCTTGAGTCCATCCAGCAACGCCTCATGGAACACATCCGGCGCCTCGACCTGCGGTGAATGGCCCAGTTCAGGGAAAGGCACCAGGGTCGCGTCGGGAATCATCGCTGCGGCCTGCCGGCCAAGTTCGGGGTAGTCCCCCAGGCGTTTCGCGACGTCTTCCGGCGCTCGATTGGCACCCGGTGCGGTGCGGTCCTTGCCACCGATCAGCAACAGGGTCGGCACGCTCAACGTGTCGAATTCGTGGATCACCGGCTGGGTGAACACCATGTCGGAGGTCAACGCCTGGTTCCAGGCAACGATTTCTTTGCCGTCACCGGCGTACATCCCAGCGAGCATGTTCACCCAGCGGTCATAGCGCGGCTTCCAGCTGCCGTTGTAGTAGAACTTCTGCTGGTAGGCTTTGATCTTTTCGAAGTCGGTCTTCAACTCGCTCTGGTACAGCTCTTCGATCGGCGCATAGGGCACTCCCTTTTCTTGCCAATCCTCAAGCCCGATGGGATTGACCAACACCAGTTGCTCGACCATCTGCGGGTAATTCAGTGCGAACCGTGACGCCAGCATGCCACCCATGGAATGACCGATCACCGTGGCCTGTTCGATGTCCAGCGACTGCAAGAGCGCCCGGGTGTTGTGTGCCAGCTGCGCAAAGCTGAACTGGTAAGCCTCAGGCTTGCTGGAGCTGCAAAAGCCGATCTGATCAGGCGCAATGACTCGATAACCGTTCTGCGAAAGCACCTCGATGCTCTCCTCCCAGGTCGCCGCACAGAAGTTCTTGCCATGCATCAGCACGACCGTTCGCCCATTGGCCTTGCCCGCTGGGGCCACGTCCATGTAAGCCATGGTCAATGGCTGGCGCTGAGACGAAAACTCGAAGCGCTTGATCGGGTGCGGATACTCAAACCCTTCAAGGTGCGGGCCGTAGGTCGGTTGTTGTTCAGCGTGCAGCGCAGGGACCAGAGCAAGCCCGGCGACGAACATCAGAGAGGATATGGCTCGTTTCACGCATCGACTCCTGGCAGGCGACCATTCGGCCGCGATGGCGTATGGGTCGTTGTGCGGAGCCGGCTGTTACCAACGTTCAGACAGGCGCCGAAGGCTCAAGCACAACGGTTTGCCTATCTGGGAGCACGAAACCGGAGGGAGGGTTCGGCGAGGCCGGTGCAAGAATGTTTCTTCGTGATACCGCCTCGCGCCAGTGACCAAACTGCGACACCGGCCGCGAACGAGGCAACGCTGCTACTGGGCGTCGATCTGCTGGATATCGAAGCCGATGCGGTTATCACTGCTGATGCGGAACTGCAGCGTTTCTCCCGACTCGACCCGCGCCGCTTTCTCGCGCAGCAGACTACCCTTGCCGCACAGCGTGTCGTCCTCAGGGTCCGATTCGATGCTGACGATGCGCATCCCGGCCGGCACGTGCAAGTGCACCTGCTCGCCGACATGGATCCGCGCCGCCAGCCTGCGATCGACCATCACCGCCACGTAGCAGCCGCCGCCGCGAATGCCGAAGTCGCGGGTCACCACCAACTCGCCACCATTGGCCACAGGTGTCTGAAAGCCACGCAGACGCTCCTCGGGCACTGGCGTGATGTCCTCCGGGTCCGCCTGCCAGGACGAGCAACCGGCCAAAGCCAACACAGGGATGAGTGCGAGCATCATGCGCATAAGGATTCTCCTGTCAGATAAGCGAAGCGGTGATGGTATGACAGGTGTGTTCGCTCACCGTGCGGAAATATGCGCTCACCTGGATCTAACGGGTCGACACCGGATGACTGCTGCCCGGATACGGCCGCTCTTCTTCCAGCGTCCCGTGGCGATCGTAGACCTCGACCGATGCGGTCTTGCCTTCCATCAAGCTATCCAGGCCGGTGAACATTTCGTCCTTGGTCAGGGTTCGCAATACCGTTTCCTGGGATTGCTGATCGGTCAGCTCCCAGCCCATCGGGGTCGGGTTCACGTGATACTTGTCCATCTGGCACTCCTGGATGTGGCGCAGTTTCGGCTGCGCAGGTCATTCAACTTCAGCCGCGGCTGTCTTGGTCGTCATCGATCTCGCTGTCGTCGAAATCAGGATCCTCGCCTGCTTCCTTCTCGCCGGCGTCGGTCATGGTGACGTCCGGCAGGTCGTCGGCTGGCTTGTTCTGCTCAGGCTGAGTCTGGTCGCTCTGGTTCATGGCTACCTCGTTGCGTTGGTGCGATAGGGTCTAACCATTTGGAGCAACAGCCGGCCGATAGCGTTCGCCTGTTCAGCCACCGGCGGTCCGATCAGCCCGCCTTGATCGAAAGAATCCAGCATCCTTCCCAACTTGCGATTGCAGCGCCCCCCGGACTCCACCACACTGCCGACAATCCAATCTTTGACCGGAGCTGCTGCCATGCCTGCCACCCAAACCCCGTCGCGCGACAGTATTCTGGCCGACCCGGATGCGCTCAACTGCACTATCTACCGCGCTCACGAAACCGACCCGGATGGTGAAGAACGCGACATGGGCGACGCCCGCGTCATCATCACCGGGCAGTTCGAGCCGCCGCAGGAGTGGGATGCCAAGGCGCGCGCCGACTATTTCGACGGGATGCCGGAAGACGCCTTCTTCACCGCTGTATTCGCCAGCGAACCTGGCTCCGACTCAACAGGGTTCTTTACCGTCGAAGCCGACGATTATGCTGCTGTCACCGAACAGGACGGCAGCATCTCCATGTTCTATGTCTGCGAGCGACTGGACGACGACAGCTACGTGCTGCTGCGCGAGGAAGACGACGAGGAATAACCGCACGCAGACGGTTACCGAACCCTCGCCTCGCTAGCCGGGTCTGTCTTGTATAGGCAGACCCGTCGGCCGTACCCGATATGCCTGAGTAACACCCCGCACACCATTCGCCGCAAAGAGGAATCGCATGAGCCCTCTGCTCCGCCGCTGGCAATCCCCCGTCACACGAATGAAGCTGGTCGCCGGCCTGCTCCTGTTGCTCGCCGCGCTGCTCTACGTCATCGCAACCGCCATGGAGCCGCGCCACTCGGCCTGGGGCTACCTCGCCTCTTTTGCAGAAGCGGCAATGGTCGGTGCGATTGCCGACTGGTTCGCCGTGACCGCCCTGTTCCGCCACCCGCTCGGCCTGCCGATCCCGCATACGGCGATCATTCCGCGCAGCAAAGCGCGCATCGGGCGGAATCTGTCGACCTTCATCACCACTCACTTCTTGTCCACTCCGATGGTGCTGGCCAAGCTCGAAGCACTGGATATCGGCGGCCGGCTAGCCAACTGGCTGCGCCATCCCGCTAATGCCGAAGCGGTTGGCCGCCAGCTCACCGGCATGGCGCGGTTCGGCGTCGAGTCGCTGCACGACGAGCGCGTGCAGGCCTTCGTTCAGGCCAAGCTGATCAACCGAGCGCGCAAGGTCGATCTCGCACCGATCTGCGGTCAGGTGCTGGAAATGCTCACCCGACAGGGCAAGCATCAGGCGATGCTCGATGAAGCGCTGATCAAGGTCGATGCGCTGCTGCAGGACGATGACACCCGTGCACTGGTGGCCGATGCCATCACCGCAGAGGTCCGCACGCTGCGCTATCTGGGACTCGGCAAGGCGGTCGGTGGTTGGTCGGCGAACAAGTTCGTCGACGGCGTATCGGCTGTCATCGCCGAGATCGCGGGTGACCCTGAACATCCGCTACGGGAGCGCTTCGACGAGCATGTTGTGGAGTACATCGACCGGCTCAAGCATGACCCGGCTTATCGGCTGGAAGTCGAACGCATCGTCGCTCAGCTGCTGGAACACCCTGCTACCACCGATTACCTGCAGACGCTCTGGCGTGAACTGACCGAGTGGCTGGAAGCGGATCTGGAGAGCGCGGATTCACGCATCGGCAAGCGGATCGTGCGCCTGACCCAGGGCTTGGGCGACTCGCTTTCCGCCGACACGTCCATGCGTACCTGGATCAACGAGCAACTGATGGCGGCCGCGCCCAGCCTGCTCGAGCGCTACCGCGGGCAGATCGGCAAATACATCACCCAGCGCGTGGAAAACTGGGAGAGCCGCGAACTGGTCGAGCAGATGGAACAGAGCGTCGGCAAAGACCTGCAGTACATCCGCATCAACGGCACCCTGGTGGGCGGGCTCGTCGGGCTGCTGCTGCATGCCCTGACTCAGCTGGCAGCTGGCTGAGCATTGAGCGAGCGCAGCGTGTCGCAGATCTGACTGGCACTGGTCCCGTCGGTCAGCGGTCGATCCCAACGCAGGCTCGCAGGCTTGCCGTTCATGTACCACAGCCGATTGGCGAGCTGATCGGCGTCGCGCGCATCGTGGGTCACGCAGATCAATGCCATCTGTGGCTGCCCCTCAAGCAGCCGGACAATCAGCTCGCGCAGTTCGGCAGCGCGGTCCGGGTCCAACGAGGCAAAGGGCTCATCGAGCAAGAGCAGATCAGGTTTGACGGCCAGACACCGAGCCAGCGAGGCGCGGCGCGCCATACCCAGCGAGAGCTGATCCGGCAGACGATCACCAGCATCGCCCAGGCCAACGTCGGCCAGTAGCCGATCGATATCGCCCGCCGCCGCGCCAACCAGCTTGAGGTTCTGTCGCACGCTGTACCAGGGCAGCAGGCGGTGCTCCTGAAACAGGTAGCCGACGCGCCGCCCGGATTGAAGACGGATCATCGGAGCCAGGCGTGGATCAAGGCCTGCGATGGCGTTGAGCAAGGTGGTCTTGCCGACGCCGGAGGGGCCCAGCAAGCAGATTCGATCCCCGGCCCGCACCTGTACGTCGATCAGCCCGAGCACCGGATGGCCTGCCGCTACGCCATCGATGCGCAGCTCAAGCATGCTGCATCCCGGCGTTGCGCCAGCTCGATGCGCGACGCTCCAGCGGCTGCAGCAGCGCCAGCTCGATCAGCTGTACGACGGCAATGAAGGCCAGGCTATAGGCCAATATGCTCGCCACGTCGAAGACTTGAAACGCCATGTGCAGCTGGAAGCCGACGCCATCGGAGCGGCCCAGCAGTTCGACCACCAGGACGATCTTCCAGATCAGCGCCAGGCCCCCGCGGGTCGCCGCCATCAGATACGGAAACAGCTGCGGCAGCCAGACGTTCGCCACCCGCTGCCAACGGTTAAAGCCATAGACCTGGGCCATCTGTTCCAGCTTCGGATCGAGGCTGCGCGCGCCTTCGCGCACCGTCACCGCCACGTTCGGCACTTTATTGATCACCACCGCCAGCACCGCTGCCGCTTCCACCAGACCGAACCAGACATAGAGCAGGATGATGGTGACCAGCGCTGGCAGGTTGAGAAACAGCACCAGCAGCGGATCGAGCACCGCGTTGGCGAACCGCGAGCGCCCCATCCAGACGCCCAGCAGCGCACCCAGCACCATCGCAAGCGCAAAGCTGATCAGCACCCGACGCAGGGTGACCAACAGATGATGAGGCAGCTCACCACTCTGGACGGCGAGCCAGAACGCATGCGCCACCTCAGCCGGCGAAGGCAGCAGCGGTGTGTCCACTGTCAGCGCAATGACGGCCCACACCGCGACCAACAGCGGCAGTGCAACCCAGCAGGCATAGCGCGAGCCGGTCATGGTTCGCTCTGAAACAGCGCCGCGGGCATCAGCTTTTCCGGCTCGGCGCCGGTCAGCAGCAACAGCCGATGCAGCGCAGCGATGCGCGCCGCGTCCAGCGGTTGGGGGATGCCTTCGATAAAGCTGTCATGCAGCGCGGCGAACACCGCGTCGTTATCGGCCCGCATCAAGGGCCGGATTTCCTGCCAGAGATCGGGCTGACTCGCCAGCTGGCCCTTGGTTTCGCGCAAGGCGCGGGAGAAGCGCTGCAAGAGATCATCGTGTTCAATCGCCCAGGCTTGCGGGAACAGGTAGCCGAGCACCGGGAGATCGGGGTCGAGACCCAGCGTTCCGATCAGATCCGCCAGACCGAAGGCAATACGCACACCGCCCTCACCACGCAGGCGCGCCGAGAAGTGCCAGAAGGTCAGCAGCGCGTCCACCTGGCCACGCCGCAACGCCTGGCTGAGCAGGGGCGGCGCCGCGTACTGCACCGTCGCCTCTCGGGCCAGGTCAATCCCCTGCCCGGCCGCCACCTGCTGCAGCAGTTGCCAACCAAGCCCGTCCGGGCCACCGGCGACGCCAATGCGCTTGCCGCGCAGGTCGGCCAGGGTGCGAATGTCGCTGCCATCGTTGACCAACACTTCACCGATCTGCGAGGAAAACGGCAGGTAGCGATACGCCGTCCCGGCCTCGTAGCGTGCCTGCGCCCAGAGCAGGTCGCTTACCGCGCCGTCCACGCTGCCGCTGCTCAGCGCCAGACGCGACGCTGGCAAATCAGCCACCAAACGCACCTCGAGATCGAAGCCGTTGGCCTTGTCCAACCCGTGACGCTTGAGATGGTCGAGTTCCCAATGCGGCGTGCCGAACTGCAAGACGCTAAGGGTCAGCACCGGCAGCGGTTGCGTCTCGCCCTGCGCCTGGACGACCAGCGGGACTACCGCGAGCAGAACCACACGCCCGCATCGAAGCGCTGCGAGGCAGGCGCGAGCGAAAGACAAGGTGAGGAACCACGGAGCAGGCTTCATGCCCGAAGGGTACGAAGCCTCACATCAGCCACGAATAGTACTTTGGTGTTTCTTCGCTGCTGCGATGGTCGCGGCTGCAACCGGTGCGGCAGCGATGCCGGTTCAGGTGCCGATCAGTGCTCGCTCTCGGCAAGCTTGCTTACCAGCCGCGCCTGCAGCTTCTCCAGCTCTGCCGGATCGGCCTTACCTGCAGCGTGAATGCCGAGCCCCTCGCCCGAAAAGCGCGGGACGATGTGCACATGGATGTGAAACACCGTCTGCCCCGCCGGCGCCCCGTTGAACTGCGCCACCTGCACGCCATCGGGTTGCAACTCCTCGACGATCACACGCGCGAGCTTCTGCACCACCGCCATCACCTTGCACAGCGCATCGGTATCCACATCGAGGATGTTGCACGCCGCGGACCGCTTGGGAATCACCAGCGCATGCCCGTAGGACTGCGGAAACAGATCCAGGAAAGCGAGTACATCGTCATCCTCGTAGAGCTTGTAGCAAGGCGCATCGCCGCGAATGATCTGGGCGAAGATGTTCTGTGGGTCGTAGGGGGTAGTCAGGGACACGTGCGGCGCTCCATGGCGGGGGTTGGAGTCCAAACCATAGCGGGCGCCAATGCCCATGCAAAGCGGCGGATCCAACAACGTCACTCTGACAACCAATCTAATCAGGCGCCTGAGTGCACGTGCCACACTTCAACCAGACAGCAACGCGCAGAGACTGCGGCTGTCCGAATGGAAAGCGGCCAAGACGCGCGGCCGCAATACGACGCCCTGTTTCCATCCCCGACGTCACCCTCAGGAGGAACCGATGCACGATCTATCCACCTTCACCATCACCCAAAAATGGCCTGCCAGTTACCCGGATCGTCTGCAGCTGTATTCGCTGCCCACGCCCAACGGGGTGAAGGTTTCGATCATGCTGGAGGAGACCGGTCTGCCTTACGAGGCGCATCTGGTCAGCTTCGAGAGTGGTGACCAGCGCTCAGAAGAATTCCTTTCGCTGAACCCGAACAACAAGATTCCGGCGATCCTCGATCCCAACGGCCCGGACGGAGAGCCGCTGGCGTTGTTCGAGTCCGGTGCAATTCTGCTGTACCTGGCCGAGAAAACCGGCCAGTTGATGCCGGAAAACGCCGCAGCCCGCTACGAAACGATTCAGTGGTTGATGTTCCAGATGGGCGGCGTTGGCCCGATGTTCGGCCAGCTCGGTTTCTTTCATAAGTTCGCCGGCAAGGATTACGAAGACAAACGTCCGCGCGACCGTTACGTCGCCGAAGCCCAACGCTTGCTGGGCGTGCTGGAAAAGCGCCTGGAAGGTCGCGAATGGATCATGGGCGGGCGCTACAGCATCGCCGATATCGCTACATTCCCGTGGGTCCGCGGTCTGGTGGAGTTCTACGAAGCGCGTGAACTGGTGGAGTTCGAGCGCTTCGTCAACGTCCAGCGAGTACTGGATGCCTTCGTCGCCCGGCCAGCGGTGGCCAAGGGGCTGAATATTCCACCGCACGGGTGATGCTGGACTAGGGTTGACGGAGTGGATCGCTTAACGGGGACGGCTGCTGGCCGACCTCGCCACAACAAAACCGAGAGGTGACGGTATGGCAGGCAACAGCTTCCGACTCAGACCGCGCTGCCCGGATGCCCACTGTCGAGAACCGATGCAGCGTCACGAACGCTGGGCCAGGCGTCTAGTGGCCGCGATCTGTCTGGCCAGCCTGTGCACGACCGCTCAAGCACAGCTGACGGCTGCGGAGTCCGACCCGGTCAAGTTGGGCTGGATGCAGGGCTTTCCGCCTCCTGCTGAAAAACTGATCGGCCAGCCGGACTCGAACTACTTCAGCTTTCCCAAGCTTCGCTGGACCGTGTGCCATATCCGCGAGCTGCTGCCCACCGAGGCCGTCAGCCGAGGGTTGGATGCACCGGCGCCATTACGCCAATCGCTCGACAGCAGCATCGATGCCGTCAGGTTTATCCCCCTCGGCAGCCGTGAGCCGATGACGTGGGAACAGTCACTGGCAGCGAACTACACCGACGGCATCATCGTGCTGCACCGGGGCCGTGTGGTGTACGAACGCTACGCCGGCTGCCTCAACGAGCAGCGCAAACACGCCGCGATGTCGATGACCAAGTCGCTGACCGGCCTGCTGGCCGAGATACTGGTTGCAGAGGGCACGCTCGATGATCAGGCCATGGTGGCAAAGCTGGTTCCCGAGTTGGCCTCCAGCGCTTTCGGTGATGCCACCGTACGGCAGGTCATGGACATGACCACGGCGCTCGACTTCAGCGAGGACTATGCCGATCCCAACGCGCAGATCTGGAGTTACAGCGCGGCGGCGAACCCGTTGCCCAAGCCTGCCGACTACAAAGGGCCGGTCGGTTATTACCAGTACCTGCAGACCGTCGCCAAGCGCGGTACCCACGGTGAGGCGTTCGGCTATCGGACCGTCAACAGTGATGCACTGGGTTGGATCATCGCCCGCGTGTCCGGCAAGGCCGTCAGCGAACTGGTCTCCGAACGACTCTGGCAGCGCCTGGGCACCGAGCAGGACGCTTACTACACGGTCGATGCACTGGGTACGCCGTTTGCCGGCGGCGGTCTGAGCGCCGGCCTTCGCGACATGGCCAGGCTCGGCCAGTTGATGCTTGATGAGGGGCAACACGACGGAGCGCAATTATTCCCTGCGCAAGTCGTTCGGACCATTCGCACCGGGGGCGATAAGCAGGTGTTCGCCAAAGCCGGATACAAGACGCTACCAGGCGGCAGCTATCGGGCGATGTGGTGGGTACTGCACAACGCCAATGGCGCGTTCGCCGCTCGCGGTGTGCACGGGCAAACCCTCTACATAGACCCGACAGCCGAAATGGTGATTGCCCGATTCGCCTCCCACCCCTCGGCCAAGAATGCGGACAATGACCCCACTTCGCTGCCGGCCTACCAGGCGCTGGCCGACCATCTCATGGAGAAAGCAAAGCGCTGATCAGATGGGGCGCAGCCTGTTGCGCCCCGTCTTCAAATGACCTTGGCCGCACGCCCGATGAACTGAATCGGCCCGGTCGGCAGCCCGGTTGGCGAGCCGGTCGGCTGTTCCAGCGTCAATTCGAATAGCTGGTTGGGCTGCAACGGCGGCAAATCGTCGAGGCGAATCCTTACCGGCTCACCCGGCTTGACCAAGCCGAGGGAGACCGGCGCCTGCCAACCTTCGGCCTTAGTCCAGAGTTGCAGGGCCTTGTCCGGCGGCAGTTCGGTGACACCCAGCGGTATCAGCTCGATTTCACGTGGTTGATTGCTGGCCTGCACGACCCAACCCGGTGAAAGGTCCTGTGGGGTGGCGAGCACAACGAGCCAGGTTGGCGACGGCGTAGGCGACAGGCGTGTCAGTAACACGACCCCAAGCACGAGCGTGGCGGCCATGCCGGCTGCAGCAAAACCACGCCACAGCGACAGGCTTTCCCACCAGCTGTTCGGGCGGGCGGGTACAGCCGGAGCGGCCTGGCGACTCGTCTCGTCCAGGCTGCGCTCGATTCGATTCCACAAGCGCGGCGAGGGCGTTTGCGGTTCGACCAGATCGGTCAGGTAGAGCAGCCGCGCTTCCCAGTAATCGACTGCTGCTTGCAACTCAGGCTCTACAGCGAGGCGCTTTTCGACCGCTTCCCTGTCTTCTGCAGAGAGGGTTCCAATCACATATTCGCCGGCGAGTTCGTGCAGGGCCTCGTTCGGACCCTTGGGTTCGTTGTTCATCCGATGCACTCACGAAGGGCGGTCAGGCTGCGGCGAATCCAGGCTTTTACCGTACCCAGTGGCGCACCCAGGCGCTGGGCGATTTCCTGATGCGAATAGCCGTCGACGTAGGCGTGAAACACGCAATTGCGACGCACCGGTTCGAGTTGTTCGAGACAGGCTTCGATCCTGCCGGGGTTTACCCGCCAATCGAAGGCGTCGGTTTGTTCCTGCCAACCATCGATGGCGGCGTGCTCCATGTCGCCCTCCTCGTCCGGTTCCATCTGGACGTGGCGGGCGTTGTTACGTACGGCATTTAGCGCCAGATGGCGGGTCAGGCTGAAGATCCAGCCGCGAGCCGAGCCACGCGCCTGGTCGTACGTACCGGCCTTGTTCCAGATGCGGATGAAGGCGTCGTGAACGATGTCTTCGGCCAGGGCCACATCTCGCACAATGCGCTGAACGACGCCGAGCAGTCGCGGGCTTTCCTGCTCGTAAAGCTGCTGCAATGCCGATCGTTCGCCACGTGCGCAAGCGCGCAGGGCCGCTTCGTAATCGAACAAGGGGGGTTGCGACACGGTATCTGCCATTGGCTGGTTATCGACACCCCCGACGCATACGGGCCGGGGAGTCAGAGCATAGAAGCGATCAGCGCTCATATCGAGCGGCTTTTCACCCACTGCGCGTTGCTCACTTGTTGGCCCAGAACAGGTAGTCGGCCTGGTAATCAACGATCTGGCGCTCGCCCTCGTTGGCCGCTTCGCATGTTTTGGCCGGCGCTACGCCACCCTTGGTCGCGACGCGCTGGATGTAAGTGACACCTGTCATGGCGCCCTTACCTTCAGCCGGGTTGGCCTTGACCAGCTGATGAGGAATGTTGCCGTCGCCGGCTGGCGCAATGGCGACCTGAGTACCGGTCACCTTGGAGCCATCCATCGCTTCCCAGGTTGCAGGTGGGCCGTAGTATTTGCCGACCTGCTTGCCGCTGCGGTCGTTGAGCGCCGCTTTCGGCCCCATGAAGACCCAGGCCATCTGGCCGGGCATGTCGGTCTTGGCTTGGCATTCATAGGTGATCTGGCCGACGCCAACCGTTTCCATGGCGACCTTGTGGCCGTCCGGTACGCGCACGGCTTCAGGTACGTCCATCTGGGCGAAAGCGCTGGCAGAACAGCCAATGGCCAGTGTCAGACCGGTCAGGCAGAGGATCTTTTTCGCGTCCATTTTGGTGTCTCCGGGTAATGATCAGATTGGGCGGCCAAGCAGCCGCTACCTGTACTACCCGTCAGGCAGACGATTGGATGCAGTGAATTTGAAAAATAATCTGCTTAGCTTTGCGCATGACCAGTCGCGCCGATGCCGAACTGCCTTTCTACATTCGCAGAGAACACGCGATGCCCTATCTGCCCACCCTGGAATTCCCAACCATCGATCGGCAACGCTATGACGCGCTCAGTGCAACGCTCGCATCGAGCGGCCCGCCGTCCGGCATCCTGTTTCACTCATGTGCTGCCGTGCCCCATGGCTGGCGCATCACTGATCTGTGGGAGAGCGCAACCGCTTTCGATCGGTTCGTCGACGCATCGCTCCTGCCTGCCACCCGCGCATTGGTCTGGCCAGAGCCGTCGCGCAGGGAATGTATCGCCACGTATCACGCAGGCATGGTTCAGCGCTGAATGAAGAATCGCTCCCTGAAGAAAAAGACGTTTGGTTGTCGATTTGACTGGGCTCGGAACGACTAGGGATCAGTGCCTGCGGATGCGTTGACGCCGACGTGGCCGTCCTTAACTCACAGAGGAACCGAAACGATGCGATTCATGGTGATGATCAAGGCCAACGCGCAAACCGAAGCGGGCGAGATGCCCAGCGAGGATGTTCTTGCAGCCATGGGCCGTTACAACGAAACCCTGACCAATGCGGGCGTGCTGCTTGGTGGCGAAGGCTTACACCCCAGCAGCCGAGGTGCGCGGGTGCGTTTCGACGACGGCCAGTGCTCGGTCGTGGATGGCCCCTTCCTCGAGACCCGCGAGTTAATTGCAGGTTTCTGGCTATTCCAGACGGCCTCGTTGCAGGACGCCATCGATTGGGTAAAGCGCTGCCCGGCATCGGCCGTCGGTAAATCGGAAATCGAGATCCGACAGGTGTTCGAAGCCGAGGACTTCGGGGCGGAATTCACCGCCGAATTACGCGAGCAAGAAGAACGCCTACGCGCGCAAATCAACCACTAACCGCACCAGGAGAATCGAATGAAAATTACCCCTTACCTCACCTTCGACGGTCAGGCACGTGACGCCTTTACGCTGTATCAGCAGGTACTCGGCGGCGAACTGGAAATGATGACTTTTGCACAAGCGCCTGACGCTGGGCACTTCCCGGCGGAACATCGCGACCGAATCATGCATGTCTGTCTGAGCCTCGGCGAATTCTCGCTCATGGCGTCGGATACCATGCCGGGAGATCCCGCTTGTGGCGGAGGATCATACGAAGGCATTAAGGGTTGCTCGATCTCGTTGCACCCCGAAAGCATTGCCGAGAGTGAACGCCTATTCGCAACGCTTTCGGAGGGCGGGCAGGTTGTGATGCCCCTGGAGAAAACTTTCTGGGCCGAGCGTTTCGGCATGTTTATCGACCGCTTCGGCGTGTCCTGGATGATCAACTGCGCTTAGTGGCAAGCAGCCATCCCCTCGACTCATTCGAACGGATTTGTCCAGTCTTATAGCAGCAAAATTATCTAAAAAACCCGTTGACAGATAATTTTATGCACATAAGGCCCGGTCGGATTGGCTCTGCTCGTAGGGGTGCTGCACGCGCCAGGCTAAACAATCCTAAGTTATTGATTCAAAAGGATTTATCAATACTGGGTAAAAACTCGACGATCTGTTCTGAGCCGCGCCAGATGGGCGTTTGAGCAAGTCATCCAATATATGTTCACAGTGTTATCCACAGCTTTTGTGGATAACACACCACTCCCCAAGCACACCGGGGCTTAGCGGTCGCCGGACACGCCCTTACCCTTTAATTGTTACAGTTTTGCCGATCATGCCGTGGAGCCTTTCGGGGGGCTCAACTAGGGAAGCTACTTCGGCTTCTGCTGACGTGTTGCCGATTTGGCTATGTACGCTCGTCGTGGCGGTAGTGCTATTTCCCCAGTGCGTTGGTTCGCTGCGCTGAAGACGCGACGGCGGATAGGGTGCCTTCACGGTTGTGACCACGGACAAGGGGCTGCAAGCCGTATGGGATGGGCAGGCGCTTTCACCCGACCCTATCTACCTGTCCAATCAGCGAGCCGTGGACTGAACGCGCAAGCAACGGCCTGATCAGGTCAGTGGCCTCGACGACGAAGGCCTAGCAGCATCAACACCAAGCCTGCCCCCAAAAAACCGGGCGCCATCCATAGAAAGGTTTTCGTCTCCGACGCAAGACCAATCGGCAGGCAAGCAACTCCTGAGACGAGCAGAGGGATGGCCGGCGTAAGATAGAACATCGTGTGGCGCTGCATGGTCGGCTCCTGAGGAATTTGGGACAACACTAACCGATACGAAACGAGCGCTAGTCAACGAGCGTCAGGGAATCGAGCAAGGCCCGCATGTCCTGCCAGTGCGTGCCTTCCCAGAAAATCCGATCACATTGATCGCAGCCCCAAAAACGCTCATGGCGCGCCTGCACCCGCGGCGGCACGCGATCGAGTATGGCCTCCTTGTCCACCGGATGCAGTGGTACGTTGCAGCTCAGACACAGGCTGAAGGGCCGGGCATGGCTGGCCAGATCGAGCCGTTGGTAGAGTTCGCGTAGCTGGTCCTGAGGTTTGATTGCATGTACGTAGCAGCCGTGCAGCACCAACCGATGCATCAGCAGCGCGCGGTCGCGGGTCAGCAGCGCCCGGCGTTCACGGTTGGCCAGCTCTGCCATTGCCGCATCTTCAAAATTATTGTCGTAGAGGGTGTCGAAGCCAGCCATTCGCAGCAGCCGCGCCAGACCTCCGAGGTGGGCATCGGCCACGAAGCGGGGCGGCCTCGACGGTAAGGGTTCAATGGTGGTCAGGGAGCCGATATCCAACTGTTCAAACTTGGGATACACGGCGACTCGGTCACCCGCTTCGATAGGCCAGTCAAGGCCAGCCGGCGCGCCATTGACTAGGACTAGCGCCACCTCGGTATGCGGTACGCCGAGGGCTTCGATCATGTGCTTGGTGGTGGCCGACTCGGCGCAGGAACAGCGAAACGCCTGCCCGCGACGCTCGACGGTAAGGAATGCGTTCAACCTGGCATAGAAGCGAAACGTTGCATTCGTCATGGTATCTGGGCACCGCCAACCGCGCATGCTCTGCCAAGAATTGCGCGGCGCGTGTCACTCCCGAAAAAGCGATAGGTCAGATTAGCTTATAGCCGATCATCGCCAACATGACTGCCAAGCAAGGTCGTAACACCGCTTCCGGCACCCGGCCGGACAGGTTGCTGCCCAAAAAAATGCCCGGCAACGAGCCTATCAGCAGGTAGCTCAGAATGGTCCAGTCCATGTTGCCCATGCTGGCGTGACCCAGCCCGGCTACCAGCGTCAATGGCACCGCATGGGCGATCTCAGTCCCCACCAGGCGGCGCGTGGCGAGCAAGGGGTAAAGGAAGAACAGCGCCACTGTACCCAGCGCACCGGCGCCTATCGAAGTCAGCGTGACCATTGCGCCAAGCACAACGCCCACCGCTACGGTCAGGATGTTCAACCCGCGCTGCGACAGCCTGGGGGTCGGGCCTGACAAGCGAGCTGCCACAGCGAGCAGTTGCTTCTTGAACAGCACAGCCAGCGCCGTGAGTACCAGCACGATGCCAAGGGAGTGTTTGATGATCGCGTTGAGCGCATCCTGGTCCGTGTGCAGCCCTTTCAACAGCCACAGCGTCAGCGCTGCGGCCGGCACGCTGCCCAGCGCCAGCCAGCCGGTAATGCTCCAGTCGATGTTTCGATTCTTCTGGTGTACCCAGACGCCGCCGGCTTTGGTGATCGCTGCGTAGAGCAGGTCGGTGCCCACGGCCGCAGCCGGGTTGACGCCGAACCACAACAAGATCGGCGTCATCAGCGAGCCGCCGCCTACACCGGTCATGCCAACGATAAAGCCAACCAGCAGGCCGGCCACAACAAAGCCGATTACACCGAATTCCATACGAACGTCCGATCCAAGGCACACAGGCCGTGTCAAAGGCCAGCAGCATAACGGTCCGAACTAGCAATCCTTAATATAAGTTCGTGCTTTCTTAGTAGCTAAAAGATATATGACCACGGCAAGGTGCCCCGGTCGGGTGTAGGTTTATTAGCCGGCACTCGGCCGCCATACTGACGCGACGACTACGCACGAGCATTACCATGGACTTGATCTTCCTTGGCACTTCTTCCGGCACGCCGACTAAGGCCCGCAATGTCAGCGGCGTAGCGCTGCTGGAGGACAGCGGCAAAGGCTGGTATCTGATCGATTGTGGCGAAGCCACCCAGCATCAATTGCTGCATACGCCGCTGACGCTGCATGGCTTGCGAGCCATTTTCATCACCCACGTGCACGGCGATCACTGCTACGGCTTGCCGGGTTTGCTTGCCAGCGCCGGCATGGCACGGCGCCAGGGGCCGCTGGATATCATCGCTCCGCGGGTGATCGAAGACTGGGTACGTGCCACGCTGGACATGAGCCAGAGCTGGCTGCCCTACGAACTGAGGTTTCACGCCACCGAGTCGTTCGACGGCTGGTGCAGCTCGCAGATGCGCGTCGAGGCCACAGCCCTGTCCCATCGGGTCCCGAGCTGGGGTTACAGCTTCACGGAAAGCCGTCCCGATCCTAGCCTCGATGTCGACAAGCTCGACCGCGACGGCGTGCCGCGCGGCCCACTCTGGGGGGCTCTGATGCGCGGCCACGACATCGAACATGAGGGACGCACGCTGCGTAGCGAGCACTATCTGCTGTTCAGTCGTGCACCGCGTCGTGTCGTTATAGCGGGCGATAACGACCAGCCCGAACTTCTACGCGAGGCCTGCCAAGGCGCGCAACTGCTGGTTCACGAAGCGACCTATACCCAGACCATCGCCGAAGCCGGTAAAGCTGATTTTGGCCACAGCACAGCCGCGCAGGTCGCCGCATTCGCAGCGTCGGTCCAGCTGCCGCATCTAGTGCTAACGCACTTCAGCGCGCGGTATCAAGGCGCACCGAACAGAGGCTTATCAATAAACGACATCCGGGTGGAGGCAGCAGAGCATTTCAGCGCGAACTTGATTTTGGCCGAAGATCTGTTGCGGATCAGGCTAGACAAGCAAGGTCAGCTGCAACGGGTGGAACGGCTTAGCAAAGATGCGCGAGAAGCAGCCGTGAGCCGGCCAGGCGGCTCGTAGCGTAGGGCGAGGCGGGAAACTATAACGAAGAGCGTAAAGCCAACCGACAACCACTAACGATAATCTCTATCATTTACATTTAGTTTACACACCGCTATCGTCGCCTCCTCTTCCACTGGAGATGACACCGTGCCATCAAATGTAACCCGTCTATTGCCGCTGCTCAGCGTGCTTGCAGCTCCGGCTGTTTACGCACAATCCGCTTCCCCGCTTGAACTTCCTGCCACCGCAGTAACCGGTGCCCGCGAAGAAGCAAGCTATAAGCCCGAAGAGAGCAGGACTGCCCTGAAAATTGACGCCCCGCTGCGCGATATTCCGCAGTCGGTCAATGTGGTTCCCCAGAGCGTGCTCAGGGACCAAGGCGTCGATTCCCTCGAGGATGCGTTGAAGAACGTACCAGGCATCGGCCTGAGCAACGGCGACGGGCAACGCGACCAGGTCACCATCCGTGGCTTCAGCGCCATTGGCGACCAGTACATCGATGGCATTCGTGATGACGCGCTTTACTACAGGGACATGTCGAACATCGAGCGCGTGGAGGTGCTCAAGGGGCCGGCGGCAGTACTTTATGGTCGTGGCTCGTCTGGCGGCCTGATCAACAGCGTGACCAAAAAACCTACATTCACGCCAGAGCAGGAAGTGGGTGTCAGCTTCGACAGCGAAGGAAAACGGCGCACTCAGTTCGATGCCGGCTGGGCCGATCAGGAGCAGAAAAACAAGGCGTTTCGTGTAACCGGCGCGCTGGAAGACAGCGACACCTTCCGCGAAAACGGTTTTCTGGAACGCAAGGCCCTGGCGCCGTCTGCCTACTTCCAGCTCTCCGAGGATCTGGAGATCAACCTCGGCGCGTCATATCTGTACGACAAGCGTCTGATCGACTTCGGCATTCCGGCACTCAACGGCCGCCCGGTCGATGTGGACCGCGATAAACGCTTCGGTTCGGCCGACGCGGATCAGGACTACACGCGCAGCGAAGTCTTCTCGCTGACTGCCGGTATCGATTACCGCATCAATGACGCCTTCACGCTGAGCAATACCAGCCGCTATTACCATTACGATCTGGACCGCAACAACACCCTGGCTCACACCGACGCCAACCGCTTCGTCACTGCCCCGGACGGTACCTTGCTGGTCAAGCTCAAGCGCGGCAATGTGCAGCGTAAAGAGGATGGATGGTTCAACCAGACCGAGCTGAAACAGAACGCGGTCCTCGCTGGAATGAATCATCAATTGCTTTACGGCGTTGAGTTCGGACGCCAAGAAAAGGACCAGCAGTTTTTCAACCAGGATGATGTAGCGAGGGTGCCTGTTTACGGCGATGCGCTACAACCGGTGCCGTCTCAGGCCAACCGGAAGACCGGCGACGGTCTCAATACGCAGGAAACTACAGGCCTCTACATCCAGGATCTGATTGAGCTCTCGCCACACTGGAAAGCGCTGTTAGGCGTGCGTTACGACGAGTTCGACCAGACCTTCCGCGACGACCTCAACGGCAAGACCGAGCTGGAGCGTACCGATTACACGCTGAGCCCGCGCGCGGGTCTGGTCTGGCAGCCGGATGGCAGTCAGTCCTACTACCTTTCGGTCAGCCAGTCCTATCAGCCCTCAGGCGAAATGTTCCAGGTCAGCGCAGCCAACGTGGAACTGGAGCCTGAGGAAACCACCAACTACGAGATCGGCGCTAAATGGAACCTGTTGCAGGATCAGCTCACGTTGACCGCAGCGGTATTCCGCCTGGAGCGTACTCAGATCAAGACCACCGACCCAGTCAACCCGGCCAAGCTGGTGCTGGCGGGTGAGCAACGCACTGACGGGTTCGAAACCACCTTCATGGGTCAGGTCTCGGACAACTGGCAGCTCTATGGTGGCTATGCCTTCCTGGATGCGGAGATCACCAAATCGAACAGCAAGACCAACGGTATTGCCAACGAGGGCCAGGTGCCAACGCTCACGCCGCGCCACAGCGCCAACCTGTGGGCGGTGCGCTCACTCACTCCCGACTGGCGTGTTGGCATGGGCGCCAACTATGTCGGCAGCCGGTACACCTCGCTGGATAACGAAACCGAGTTACCCGGCTACACCACATTCGATGCAGCGCTGTTCTATCAGCAAGAGCAATGGGATGCGGCACTGCGCCTGTTCAACGTCTTCGATAAGGAGTACTACGCCTCGGCCCATGGTTCGGTCGACCTGATTACCTCTGGCGCGCCGCGCACCCTTGAGCTGAGCGCTAACTACCGATTCTAAACGCCCTTCGGATACCCGAAACAAGCGAGGCGCTTGTTGATAAGCGCCTCGTTTTATTAGCGGCCTATTCCACCGTCAGCACTGGTCCGATTTGCAATGATGCGGGCTGCTTAGGGTGCGCCTGAAAAACAATGACGGCCTGAGTAAAAGCCGCGACTGCAACGCTCTACGGTCAAGCCTCCACCTGGCTCCACTGCTTGTTCAAGCGCTTGTCCGATACCGCCATCTTCGTGCCCAGCTGCTGGGCCCAGAGCGACACGCGATACTCCTCCAGCATCCAGCGGTACAGCACCAGTTCCGGATCGCGCTTGCCTTCCTGCTGATGCTTTTTCAACCGCGCCTGGTACTGCTCCCAGTAGCCAGCCAATTCGCCGGACCACACCCGATCGCGCTGCAGCTGCGCGCCGATCTTCTCAAAGCGCTGTTCGACGGCTTTGAGATAGCGCGGGTATTCCTTGAGCCATTCGCCCAGTGTTTCGCGAACGAAGCCGGGATAGACCAGATTGCCCAGCTGCGCCTTGATGTCGTTGAGCGCGACCGCCTGAGCAAGGTCGATCTTGCCCTTGAAGCGCTTCTGCAGGCCATGCCAGAGCTTGAGGATGTCCAGCGTCAGGCGGGCCAGACGCTCAGCATGGGTCGCCCAGTCACCACGCTTGCGTTCCGCCAATGACGCAAGCGCAGCACCATCGCGTGGCAGTTGCGCTTCGCCGTCGAGGATGCTGCTGTCGAGGCTGGCCAGAAGGATGTCCTCGACCAGCGCATCGATCTTGCCCATGTCGCGGTACAACAACGCCAGTTCGGTCAGTCCCGGCAGCTTGTTGCGCAAGTACTTGGCCGGTTCGGCCAGTTGCTGCAGCAGCAGTCGTTGCAGGGCGCGGCGGTGCTGATAGTCGGCTTCGGCCTGGGTCGGGAAGCGGCCTTCTTTGACCACCACGCCCTCTTCCACCAGTGCCGGGTAAACGGTCATGGACAGCCCCGCCATTTTCGCCTGGGCTTTTTCCGCCACCTGGGCGAAGCCCTTGGCCTCCACCGGTTTCTGTTCAGCCTTTTGCTGCGGGGGCGCCAGCGCGGCCTGGCTAGCTTCATTGAAGCGTGCGGTCAGCTCGGCAAGATCACGACCTTCACCAAGAAACTTGCCGCGCGCGTCGACCACCTCGATGTTCATTTTCAGATGACTTTCCAGGCCCGCTGCGGCTTCGCTCCAGGCCTCGTCCGGAACCCGTGCGCCGGTCATGCGCAGCAGCTCGCGACCCAGCGCCTCAGGCAGCGCGCCCTCCGCAAAGCTGACTTTCGAGAGTGCCGCCTTGACGAAGTCGGGCACCGGCACGAAGTTCTTGCGGATCGCTTTCGGCAGGTTGCGCACCAGTGCCACCGCCTTTGCCTCGATCAACCCTGGCACCAGCCAGTCGAGCCGTTCAGCCCGCAGTTGCGGCAGCAGAGGCGCAGGAACGCGCAACGTCACGCCGTCGCGCGGATGGTTGGGTTCGAAGTGATATTCCAATGACAGTTGCAGTTCGCCGATGCGCAAATGGTCCGGGTACTGAGCGGCGGTGACCTCGCTGGCGTCGCGCGCCAGCACGTCTTCGTCGCGCATGACCAACAGTTGCGGGTCTTTGGCGCTCTCGCGCTTGTACCAGCTTTCGAAACTGGCGGTCTGGTAGATGTCCTGCGGCACGCGCGCGTCGTAATAGGCGAACAGCGTGTCTTCATCGGCAATGATGTCGCGACGCCGCGCCTTGGCTTCCAGTTCGTCGAACAGCTCCAGCAGCTCGCGATTCGCGGTGAGTGCCTTGGCGCGGCTGAGCATCTCGCCACGCACCAGACCCTCGCGGATGAACAGCTCCCGCGCCGCTGCTGGATCGATGGGACCGAAATGCACCGGGCGCCGCGCCACCACGATCATGCCGTACAGGGTGACCTGCTCGAAGGCCACCACCTGGCCGCGCTTCTTCTCCCAGTGCGGCTCGAAGTGGTTGGTCTTGATCAGGTGCTTGGCCAGCGGCTCGATCCAGTCCGGCTCGATCTTCGCCACCATGCGCGCGAACAGCTTGGTGGTTTCGACCAGTTCCGCCGCCATGATCCAGTTGGGCTTCTTGCGCCCGATGACGCTGGACGGGTGCACCCAGAAACGCCGTTGCCGCGCGCCGAGAAAGTCGCCCTCCTCGGTCTTGTGCCCGACCTGGCTGAGCAGGCCGGACAGGATCGCCTTATGCACGGCCGCGTAACTTTTGGCCTTCTGCGCAGCCTCGTTGGCTTCGGCTTGCTCGGCCAGCTTGACGTTGACCTTCTTATCCTTCGTCAGGGCGATCTGATCGGCAGGGGCTTCTTTGCCGTCATCCTTGTGGACGCCCGACTGCTGGCGATCCTTACCATCGATGGCCTGATCGCCAGCAAGCTGGCTCCTACGGTTGTTCGCGTTATCGTTGAGCTTCAACTCCCGCACGATAAGCGTCAGTTGCCGATGCGCATCACGCCACTCACGAAGGCGGAGATAGTTGAGGAAATTCTTCCGGCACCATGTGCGCAACGGATTGGAACCCAGCGCCTGGCGCTGTTCCTCGAAACCGCGCCAGATATTGATCAGCGCGGCGAAGTCCGAATCCGGATCCTTCCACTGCGCATGGGCCTGATCGGCCTGTTGTTGGCGGTCGGCTGGTCGCTCGCGCACGTCTTGCACCGACAGCGCACTGGCAACGATCAGCACCTCGGCCATGCTGCCGAGCTGCGCCGCTTCGAGCAGCATGCGGCCCAGGCGCGGGTCGATGGGCAAACGCGCCAGCTGTCGGCCCAGCGGTGTCAGCTGGTTTTCGCGATTGACCGCTGACAGCTCCTGCAACAGGTTGAAGCCATCGCTGATCGCCCTGCCATCCGGCGGCTCGATAAAGGGGAAATCCTCGATCTGGCCAAGGCGCAGATGCAGCATCTGCAGGATGACCGCCGCGAGGTTGGTGCGCAGGATCTCCGGATCGGTGAATTCCGGCCGGCCGAGAAAATCCTCTTCGCTGTAGAGGCGAATGCAGATGCCCGGCTCGACCCGCCCGCAACGGCCTTTGCGCTGGTTCGCGCTGGCCTGGGACACAGCCTCGATGGGCAGACGCTGCACTTTTGCGCGATAGCTGTAGCGGCTGATGCGCGCGGTGCCCGAATCGATCACGTAGCGGATACCGGGCACGGTCAATGACGTCTCAGCCACGTTGGTTGCCAGAACGATCTTGCGACCGGCCGCGGGGCGGAAGATTTTCTGCTGCTCGGCCGGGGTCAAACGCGCATACAGCGGCAGCACCTCGGTGAACTTCAGGTTGGCCTTGCGCAGCACTTCGGCGGCATCGCGGATCTCGCGTTCACCGGGCAGAAACACCAGCACATCGCCCGGACGCTTGCCGACGCTTTTTTCATGCGCCTCGATTTCGTCCAGCGACGCCAGAATGCCTTGGTCGACAGTAAGATCGTCCTCGACCCGGTTGCCGTCCTCGTCGGTTTCGGCTGCCAGCGGGCGATACCAGGTTTCGACCGGGAAGGTTCGGCCGGACACCTCGACGATGGGGGCGCCATTAAAGTGCTCGCTGAAGCGCTGCAGATCGATGGTCGCCGAGGTGATGATGACCTTGAGATCCGGCCGCCGTGGCAGCAAGGTCTTGAGGTAGCCGAGCAGGAAATCGATGTTGAGGCTGCGTTCGTGGGCCTCGTCGACAATGATGGTGTCGTAGCGCTCAAGGAAACGGTCGTGCTGGGTTTCGGCCAGCAGGATGCCGTCGGTCATCAGCTTGATCAGCGAGCTGTCTTTGCTCTGGTCCTCGAAGCGGACCTGATAACCCACCAGCTCACCCAATGGCGTGCCGATTTCCTCGGCTACCCGCGTCGCGACGCTGCGTGCAGCCAGTCGGCGCGGCTGGGTATGACCGATCAGCCCGTGAACACCACGGCCGATTTCCAGGCAGATCTTCGGCAACTGGGTGGTCTTGCCAGAACCCGTTTCCCCAGCGATCACCAACACCTGGTGCTTTTCCAACGCGGCCTTGATCTCCTCGCGCTTGGCGGCAATCGGCAGGCTGTCGTCGTAGCGCATGGTCGGCACGCTCTGCCGCCGCGCCTCGGCCTTGGCGGCAGAGGCGTGGAAACGTTCGAGCCACTGGGCGAGGCGCTCGTCTTCGAGCGGTGCATCGCCAACTTTCTTGCGCAGGTCATGCAGCTGACGCCGCAAGCGATGGCGATCGGCGTACATCGCCTGGTCGAGGTTTTTCAGGAGTTGATCAAAGGCGGGCGTTGCGTCGGTCATGGACAGCCGTAAGCGATAGCGTGAAGGCCGCGATTGTCGCAGATTTGGCCGGCTGGCCGTAGGGAAAGGGACTGATTGAAAGACCGCGCCGGCTGACCGGCGCGGATTTCAGGTGGTTAACGGATCCAGTGGCCCCAGCGAGATTTCTCCTGCACTTGCTGAATGCGCATCGTGCCGATGCTCTGCTCAGCCGCTGCGGCTATCTCGTCATCGACCACCTTGGTCGACAGCGACAACCAGCTGGTGGTGAAGGCCAACGCGTCGCCGTGCAACTCCAACGCCTCGGTGGAGATATTGCTGAGGTCGTCGCACTCGGAGTGGTAGCACGGATCGTATGCCAGCCCGGCGGTACCGCCATAGCGCTGGGCCTGCTCCACGCTCTTGATGTCTTCGGCACCGGTGAACAGCCCACCGAACGCGATGCCGTCATCGAAGAACTGCGCATAGTCGGAGCGGAAGTCGATCTCAGTGCCTTCGGACGGCGCGTTGCGCAGCTGGAAGTAGGAGCGGAACAGACGCTCGATAGCCCCCGAACCGGGTGGGCCTTGCAGACCGAAGTCCGAGCCGTCGCCGTCATAGATGAAGTTCGCGTAATTCGGCGAGCCGATCATATCGACGTTCAGGTAGGCCTTGATCTGCTGCTTTTCCTCCTCCGGCAATTGGTTGACGTAGTAAGTCGAGCCGACCAGCCCCGATTCCTCGGCGCCCCACCAGGCGAAGCGCACCTTGTTCAGCGGGTAGGCCCTGCTCATCAGTGTCGCCATTTCCAGCAGCGCAGCACTGCCGGAACCGTTGTCGTTGATGCCAGCCCCTTCGAATACCGAATCCAGGTGCGCACCGACCATGATCACATTGTCAGGATTGCCCCGACGGGTCTCGGCCAGCAAGTTGTAGGTTTCGGTTCGCTCGCGCACCACGTCGACGTTCATGCTCAGCTGCAGCCCCTCGGTCCCAGCCCAGGTCACGCCGTTTTGATAAGTGGAAAACAGCACCGGGATGCCGCCTTCGTAGTCTTCACCCAAGGTGGCAACCAAGAGCCCTTTACGGTCCTCAGTATCGCCCTGATTGAAGATGATTGCTCCTGCTGCCCCGGCCGCTGCTGCATTGGTTGCCTTCTGGCCAAACGCACAGGCGCCACGCTGCATCAGGGCAATGGCGCCAGCAGGGAAGCCTGCAAAATCTTCCGGTTCACACCCGCTAGTGGAGGTGTTGCCCAGGCCGAGGGCAAGGTCGACCGGAACGACCGGGGCGGTCACGGTCCCGGGGTCGGTCTGATCGGCATAGGTGAAGTCTTCCTCCCAGGTGTACTGCACGGTTTGGGGCGCTACCGCAGCGAGTGAGCCTGGCCCCTCCGGGTAGAACGCGAGGAAGGGAAAGCTCTGCACCCTTACGCGGTAACCGGCGCGTTCGAGTGTGGTCCGCACGTAGTCTACCGACGCCTGATAACCAGGTTGACCGGACGCGCGATTGCCGTTGTTCAGGGAGGCGATGTCCTGCAGGTTCTGCAGGTGCGTCATGATGTTACTGGCCTGCATACAGCGCGGCAGACCGAGCGGCGTGCCGACCAGCAGCGGTGTGCGACAAACTCTTGAGTCGGGCTTGCCCGGACTCCAGTAATCGTCAAACGCAGGGATTTCTGCTGTGGGTGCAGCCAAGGCTGCGGTGGAAGCTAGTAAAGCGAAAGAAGCAACTACCCGACGTGCATTGTTTTTCTTTTGCATGGGTAACTCATCCTTGCAACGAGATTGATGGGCAGGCCGCAAAATGGCATGCGCCATCGTCCCCTACGGCTTTAAGCGGACGCGGCCATAGGGGACTAGACCGGAACGGTTACGTTCCGGTTCTCGCTCTCCAGCCGGACGGCAGCACCATCCGTCGCCTCGCAGGAACCTGTCTCGATGCACTTCGCGCGGACCACGCCAGCGCTTGGAAGGGATGTGCAGAAGTATTAATGGAACCGCAGCGGGACTTGCCCGCGCTGCGTTCAAATGTGCAACAGGTCAAACGCGGAACTGCCCGACCAATCCTTGAAGGCGGCTGCCCAACCCATCAAGTTCACGTGCGGTCTTAGCACCCTCGGCGGCATCGTTGGCAACACCGTCGACCGCATCGGCGATGTGGTGAACGCTGCGGTTGATTTCCTCGGCTACCGCGGTTTGTTCTTCTGCGGCGCTGGCGATCTGAGCGTTCATCGAGTTGATGGTGCCGATCAGCGCGGCGATTGCATCCAGCGATTCGCCTGCCTGATTGGCCTGCTCACGTGTGGCCTCGCCCTTCTCGCCAGCGCGCCGCATGGTGCCTACGGTATGCGAGGTGGCGCTCTGCAGTCGGTCGATCATGTTCTGGATCTCGCCGGTGCTCTGCTGGGTACGACTGGCAAGGGCCCGCACCTCGTCTGCGACCACGGCGAAGCCTCGGCCAGCTTCCCCGGCGCGGGCGGCTTCGATCGCCGCGTTCAGGGCTAGCAAGTTGGTCTGCTCGGCAATCGCACGAATTACATCCAGCACACCGACAATGCCCTGCACGTCCCGCTGGAGCCCTTCGAGCGAAGAGCCACTGTCCCGCAGCTCACCTACCAACTCATGAATCTGCTCGATGCTGCGGTCAACCACCTGCTTGGCCGCCAGGCCTTGCTGGTCGGTCTCTTGCGCCGCTTCCGCCGCCCGCTGCGCGCTCATCGCCACTTCGTGTGCGGCAGCCGACATCTCGTTGATCGCAGTAGCCACCTGATCGGTCTCATGCCGCTGACCAGCCATGGCTTGCTCTGAACGCTGCGCCTGGCTGGCAACCGCACCGACCAGACCGGTCAGTTCGGTCGTGGTACCGGCAACCTGTTGTACCAGGACGTGGATCTTCTCAACGAAACGATTGAAAGATCCGGCCAGCTCGCCAAGCTCATCACGGCTCGTGACCGGCAACCGATGGGTCAGATCGCCGTCTCCGGCGGCCATGTCATCCAGATTGCGCTTGACCAATAGCAGCGGTCTCAGGATGGCATTGCTCAGGAACAGCGCCAGCCCCGCGATCAACACCAGCAGTACGGCAGCTGAGCCGAGCATGATGGCCGTCATACGATCGATGCGTTGTTGAAACGCCATGCGCGCCGCCTGCACGTCCCGCTCGACCCCATCAAGGTTTAACGAGGTGCCGAACGCAAGCTTCCATTTAGGAAGGTATTCGGCATAGCCGATCTTTGGCACCACTGCCTTGCTATCCGGCATTTCAAAGCTGTAGTCGACGAAATGTGTGCCGTCCTGACCAGCCTTAACCAGCTCGCGAATCGCATAGACACCGTTGGGGTCCTGGTATCCAGCAAAGCTCTGGCCGATCTTTTCACGAGTGTCGCCCTGAAAAACTCTCACAGCCTGGTCGTCGTAGCCCCAGAAATAACCATCGCTGCCATATGACAGTCCTTCGAGAAGCCTGACTGCCTCGGCTCTCGCTGCCATGTCACCGTCGGCAGAACGGTCATAGAGCGCACCAATTGCATTGTGCGCCACTTCCACATAATGCTTGAGCTCGGCGCGGCGATCCCGCGTAAGGCTTTCACGGGCGTGGCTCTCCTGCTGCCTTGCCAGGTCGTTCAATTCATAGACTGCGATGCTACTCAGCACCACGGCTAACATCAGCGTCGGCACCAACCCCAGCAGCAGCAACTTCACTCGTAATCGAAGGTTGGAAATCATCTGCTTGACCCCACTATTTACATGGATTAATACCGCTATTGTGACAAGTAACAGGCGCGCCAGACAGCAGCCAAAGGTCGCATGTAAAGGAGTTGGTAAGCCCGTCAGCAGGGACAGAAAGCTACCGGGCAGAAACGCAAAAGCCCCGCCAAGGCGGGGCTTTTCTGTACCACTACGGTTATTTCTTTCCGAGCTTCTTCAGCTCTTCGTCACGCAATTCGCGGCGCAGGATCTTGCCCACGTTGGTGGTCGGCAAGCTGTCGCGGAACTCGACGGTCTTGGGCCGCTTGTAGCCCGTTACGTTGTCATGCATGTGCTGCATGACCTGCTCCTTGGTCAGACTTTCGCCCGGCTTGACCACCACAAACAGCTTGATCGCCTCGCCTGCTCGTTCGTCCGGTACACCGATAGCAGCACACTGCAGCACACCGGGTAGGGTCGCGAGCACGTCTTCCAGTTCGTTGGGATAGACGTTGAATCCGGAGACCAGAATCATGTCTTTCTTGCGGTCGACGATGCGCATGTAGCCGTCGTCCTGGATAATGCCGATGTCGCCTGTCTTCAACCAACCGTCAGCATCCAGGATTTCATCAGTGGCATCCTGGCGCTGCCAGTATCCCTTCATCACCTGAGGACCCTTGACGCAGAGTTCGCCGATTGCGCCCATCGGCAGGTCGTTACCCTCATCGTCGATCACTTTGCACAATGTCGACGGCATCGGGATGCCGATCGTACCGATCTGAATGCCGCCGAACGGGTTGACCGAGACTACTGGGCTGGTTTCGGTCATGCCGAAGCCTTCGCAGATCTCGCAGCCAGTGACTTGCTGCCAGCGCTCAGCAGCGGCCAATTGCAGGGCCATACCACCGGAGAACGTGGCTTTCAGTGAAGAGAAATCCAGCTTGCGGAAGTCTTCGTTGTTGCACAGCGCCACAAACAAAGTGTTGAGACCAACAAAACCAGTGAAACGGTACTTGCCGAGATCCTTGACGAAGGTCGGCAAGTCGCGCGGGTTGGTGATCAGCACGTTATGCGCGCCGATCAGCATCATGGTCATACAGTGAAAGGTGAATGCGTAGATGTGATAGAGCGGCAGCGGCGCAACCATGGTTTCGCAACCATTACCCAGCTCGGAGCCCATCAACGCGCGGCACTGCAGCATGTTGGCGACGATGTTGCGGTGGCTCAGCATCGCTCCCTTGGCTACGCCAGTAGTACCACCGGTGTATTGCAGAACCGCCACGTCATCACTGGCCGGATTGGCTTCGCGCGGCGCCTTGCCGCGCCCCAGCGCCATGGCGTCGGTGAACTTGACCGCCTTGGGCAAGTTGTAAGCCGGCACCATCTTCTTCACATGCTTGACCACAGCATTGACCAGCATACGTTTGACGGTCGGCAGCATGTCGCCAACTTCGGTCACCACCACGTGGCGGATGCCGGTTTTCGGCAGCACTTCTTCAGCTAGGTGGGCCATATTGGCCAGGCAGACCAGAGCCTTGGCGCCGGAATCATTGAATTGATGTTCCATCTCCCGCGCCGTGTAGAGCGGGTTGGTATTAACCACGATAAGACCAGCGCGCATGGCACCGAACACGACGATGGGGTACTGGAGAACGTTGGGAAGCTGGACCGCGATGCGATCGCCGGGCTGCAGATCGGTGTTCTGCTGAAGATAGGCAGCGAACTCACCGGACAGTTTGTACAGCTCACCGTAGGTCAGGGTCTTGCCGAGGTTGCTGAAGGCCGGCTTGTCTGCGAATTGCTCACAGGACTGTTTGAGCACAGCCTGAATGTTCTGGTACTCATCGGGATTGATCTCGCTCTTGACCCCGACAGGATACTTATCCTTCCAGAAGTTATCGGTCATGAAACCCCACTCCTAAGCGACAGCTTTACTGCATATAGCAGCTGTTTTGTTGTGTTTTGTTAATTTTTGTACGGAAGTTCCCGCCAAAAAGTGGACTGGAGGTTAGCAGTTTTGGAACTGGCCGAACAGTGTCCGGCTAGCTCAGAAAGGACACAAAGTGACCGAGGCGGATTACCCGGTCACTTCTAGAGCGTCATCAGGCGTCGCTCGGTTCAAGCCTGATCGCGCAATTCCCGACGAAGAATCTTGCCCACAGGTGTCATCGGAAGCGAATCTCGGAAGACCACGTGCCGGGGCACCTTGTAGCCCGTGAAGTTTTCCCTGCAATACGCCTTCAGCTCATCGACGGTCAGGCTGGCGTCGCTGCGCACAGCGAACAACTTCACGGCTTCACCGGACTTCTCGTCGGGCACGCCGATCGCTGCGCAGGCAGCCACCTTCGGGTGCGCCATGACTACGTCCTCGATCTCGTTGGGGTAGACGTTGAAGCCGGACACGATTATCAGGTCCTTCTTGCGATCAACGATGCGGACAAAGCCATCGGCATCAATCACCGCGACATCACCAGTTTTAAGCCACCCCTCAGCATCCAGCACCTCGGCAGTCGCGTCTGGACGTTGCCAGTAACCCTTCATAACCTGCGGACCTTTGACGCAGAGCTCACCGCGCTCGCCGAGGGGGAGCTCACTGCCGTCATCGTCGATCACTTTCAACGTCGTGCCCGGCACCGGCAGGCCGACGGTTCCCAGACGTGAATCTTCACCATGCGGATTGGCGCAGACCACAGGTGAAGTTTCGGTCAAGCCATAGCCTTCGGTCACAGTGACGCCGGTCATGCCCTTCCAGCGCTCGGCTACCGCAGAAACGAGCGCCGTGCCGCCTGAGTTGGTGCCTTTGAGCGAGGCGAAGTTGATTTTCTTGAATTCAGGATGCGACATGAGCGCGACGAACAACGTATTCAGTCCGAGGAAGGCTGTGAACTCCCACTTCTGCAGCTCTTTGACGAAACCATCAATGTCGCGAGGATTGGTGATCAGCACATTATGGTTGCCGGTCACCATCATGCACATGCAGTTAACTGTGAAGGCGTAGATGTGGTACAGCGGCAGCGGCGCGATCATGATTTCCTGCCCTTCCTTGATGATCGTGTGCCCCTGCTCGTCCAGCTGCTGCATGTTGGCGTGAACCTGCTGCATATTCGCCACCAGGTTGCCATGGGTCAGCATGGCGCCTTTGGCCACGCCAGTCGTGCCGCCGGTGTATTGCAGGACTGCAATATCGTCCAGCGTCAGCGCAACCGGCTTGAGGCCATGCCGCCCGCCATCACGCAGGACGTGCTTGAACGACACGGATTGCGGCAAGCTGTAAGCCGGCACCATCTTCTTAACATGCTTGACTGCAGCGTTGACGAGCAGCCCCTTCAGCGAAGGCAGCATGTCGCCGATACGCGCCTCGATGAGGACCTCGATACTGGTGTCGGGTACAACCTCCTGCACGAGCTTCCCGAAAGTATTCAGGTACACCAGTGCCCGCGCACCGGAATCCTTGAACTGGTGGCGCATCTCCCGCGCGGTATACAGCGGGTTGGTATTGACCACGATAAGCCCGGCGCGCAACGCACCGAACACAGCGATGGGGTATTGCAGCAGGTTGGGCATCTGCACTGCGATGCGGTCACCGGGCTGCAGGTCGGTGTGATTTTGTAGCCAGGCCGCGAAAGCCGCCGAGTAACGTTCCAGGTCCGCATAGGTCAGCGTCACACCCATATTGCTGAAAGCGGGACGGTCTGCGTGAGTCTTGCAGGAGCGCTCGAATACTTCCACCACCGAGCGAAAGCCGCCCAGGTCCACGTCGTTGGGCACACCAGCGGGGCGTTTGTCATTCCAGAAGTCAGGTTGCATTGTTATTGGCCTCTATACCTGAGAGTGTCTGGCCCACTCGCGGCGGGCTGTGGCGAACTTAACAGCTCCGCTGTGCCGCGCAATAGCGAGGCGGGTGTAATCAGTGATGTGAATCTCCAGCCACTGCGCTAACCCTGCCCTGGAACAGGACAACCCCGCCACAGACCTCTAGAATGCAGCCACCCAAGCGCCCGCACCGGCGCGCCCGCCATTTCCTGCCGCGGCTTCTGTCGAGGCCGGGCCTACCGTCCGTTTCCGTATTCTGAGGTTTACGCATGAGCACATTGAGCAATACCCCCTACGCTGACCTGGAAGTGGGCCAAAAGGCCACCTACAGCAAGACCGTAGAAGAACGCGACATTCAATTGTTCGCCGCAATGTCAGGCGACCACAACCCGGTCCACTTGGATGCCGAATTCGCCGCCTCGACGATCTTCCGTGAGCGCATCGCCCATGGCATGTTCAGCGGCGCACTGATCAGCGCAGCCGTGGCGTGCGAGTTGCCCGGACCGGGCACCATCTATCTCGGCCAGACGATGCGTTTCGCCTTGCCGGTGAAGCTTGGCGACACCTTGACCGTGCGCTTGGAGATTCTCGAGAAGCTGCCAAAGTTTCGCGTCCGCATCGCCACTCAGGTATTTAACCAGCGCGACGAGATGGTCGTTGACGGCGAGGCCGAAATTCTCGCCCCGCGCAAGGCACAGACCGTCGAAATCAAAGCCCTGCCCCCGGTCACCATTGGCTGAGCCAACGAACATCGCTAGAGCCTTCCGCCGCACAAGCCCATCGTTTGACGGCTGCTGACCTATGCAGGGAGGCCCGCGCACTAGGGCGTCTGATTGTCGCCCTTCGGCAATTGACTGACCCCAGCGACATGAGGCGCATCGGTAGCCCGAGGGAGCAGCCTTCAAGCACACGCTAAGACGCCAAGCCACGGTGTGCCAATGAATCAATATCCCGCCCTGAACCCACGCACTCGGTTCATGCGACCCCTGCGTCGTCGCTGAAACGCAGGCAAAAAAAAAGGGCGACCTAAGTCGCCCAAATGCCTTGCGTGCTCTTTGCCTCTAGCCGGATCACCGCTTCTTATGCGCGTCCCGCCAGATGAAATATCCGAAACCACCGAGGAAGGCGACCATAAGGCCGACCGTGACCACCCCTGCGAGCACCACATTATCGACGAACATGATTTCCTACCTCCAAGCTGTTTCGCTGTCTGATGGCTGCATAGTCTTCCTCCCTGCCGATAAAAAAATTGACCGACGTCAATCGCTGCGGAGCCTTTGAATAAAGGCTTCGCAGGAGCTGATCTGGATCAAAAAAAACGGGGTGTCAGAAGGATGCGGCGGAACAGAAGCCACGCGATCGGCCGTCGCACTGGCTTGGAAATGGACGGTCAGAGAGACCTGTTAGCGCTTTTTCGGCTTGGTCTTGGGCTTCTTCTTCGGCTTGTTCAGCGGTAGCACTTGCTCGAAGGCCTGGCGCATCTCGACGAGTCGCTTTTCCTTGATGTCGTGGATGCGCTTTTCACGTTCAGCGCTGAAGTCGATCAGCGTTTCTTCACTGCTCATAGGATGGGCTCGCGGATGATCTGGCGGAAAGTCAGGTTGAGGCGCGGTGCTCGGACCTTTCGTGTTCTGGCGATCTGGTGCTGCCAATGATGCTGCGTGAGACCGCTCATGACCAGCAGCGATCCATGCTCGAGCGCGATGGAGTGCGCAATCCTGTTGGTTCCCTTGCGACGAAAATCGAAACGCCGCGTTGCGCCCAGATTGAGCGAGACTACTAAAGGCTGATGGCCCAGCTCTCGCTCGTCATCGCTGTGCCAGCCCATGGCGTCTTGCCCGTCGCGATAGAAATTGAGCAGCGCACCGTTCAATGACTGGCCGACCTGCCGTTCCACCTGTTGGCGGATATCAGCCAGCAATGGCGTCCAGGGAAGCGGTTCGTGAGTGAGGCCTGAATACTGGTAGAGCGCGTCAGCATCGCCATACCAGGCGACCAGTCGCGGCACGGCGATGCTGCGGCCATAGAGTTTGATCTGTGGTTGAGACCATGGCGTCTGCGCTGAAAGCTGCGACAGCCATTGATCAGCCAGGCCTGCATCGACCCATTGCGGGAAGTAGCGCAGATCCGCATCTGGCAGCTCGATCACCTCGCTATTGGCTGTCCCAGACAGATCAAACCTCGACATCCACCCATAACCCCTGTCGCGGAAGCTCTTCAAGGGCGGCCTGATCCTCTTCGGCGGTCTCGCCTTCGGCCAGCTCCTGAGCGGTATAACCACGACGACGCTGCCGCCTGCGTTGCTCGTCGCGAAGCATCTGCTCGGCTTCCTGCGGGTGACGACGATCGAGGCCCACCGAGCTTTCGTTGGCGCTCGGCTGAACGGGCGTCACCGGCGCGATTTCAGGTCTCGGCTTGACCACGTCCTGTTGCGCGGTGACCTGGACTGTACCGGGTGGAATGACTGGCAGCATTTGTGCCCTCCAAAAGCAACGCCAAGATCAAGGGCCATTCGGGCAGCCCTGAACCAACCGAACGCTTAACCTGCTGTCGACTTTAACAGCAACGCTACACTGACTGGCGCGGTATCTGTCGTCGCTCTATCGGCAGTGTTCCGTTAATATAGCGGGCTTTTTACAGCGGGAGGCAGGGCATGGCGCAGCAGTATCTACCGGGGCAACGCTGGATCAGCGACAGCGAAGCGGAACTCGGTCTGGGAACCATCCTCATGCAAGATGGCCGCATGCTCACCGTGCTCTATCCCGCAACGGGTGAGACTCGCCAGTACGCCGCCCGCAGCGCCCCGCTGACCCGTGTGCGTTTTGTTCCGGGCGACGAGATCACGCATTTCGAAGGCTGGAAGATGACCGTGCGCGAGGTCGACGATGTCGATGGCCTGCTGGTCTATCACGGCCTGACCGCACAGAGCGAAGCCCGCACGCTGCCGGAAACCCAACTGTCGAACTTTATCCAGTTCCGCCTTGCCAGTGATCGCCTGTTCGCCGGGCAGATCGACCCGCTGAACTGGTTCAAGCTGCGTTACCACACCCTGGAAAACCAGAGCAAACAGCTGACCTCTTCGCTGTGGGGCCTGGGCGGCGTGCGTGCGCAACCCATTGCACACCAGCTGCATATTGCTCGTGAAGTCGCCGACCGAATCGCTCCACGCGTTTTGCTCGCGGACGAAGTGGGCCTGGGCAAGACCATCGAAGCCGGCCTTGTGATCCATCGCCAGCTGCTCTCTGGCCGCGCCAAGCGCGTGTTGATCCTGGTTCCGGAAAATCTTCAGCATCAGTGGCTGGTGGAAATGCGCCGCCGCTTTAATCTGGAGGTCGCACTGTTCGATGACGAGCGTTTCATCGAGAGCGATGCCAGCAACCCCTTCGAAGACACCCAGCTCGCACTGGTCTCGCTGGAATGGCTGAAGGATGACGAGCGCGCTCAGGACGCTGCCTTTGCCGCCGGCTGGGATCTGCTGGTTGTGGACGAAGCGCATCACCTGGTCTGGCACCCGGAAAACGCCAGTGCCGAATACAAGCTGGTCGAACAGCTCTCTGAAGTCATACCAGGCGTTCTTCTGCTGACCGCAACGCCCGAACAGCTCGGCCAGGAAAGCCACTTCGCTCGCCTGCGTCTGCTCGACTCGAATCGTTTCCATGACCTTGAAGCCTTCCGCGCCGAGAGCGCCAGCTATCAGCCGGTCGCCCGCGCGGTGCAGGAACTGCTCGACGAAGGCCGGCTGTCGCAGGAAGCGCACCAGACCATCCATGACTTCCTCGGCGCCGAAGGTGAAGCGCTGCTTGCCGCGGCCACCGATGGCGACATCGAAGCCAGCAGCCGCCTGATCCGCGAGCTGCTCGACCGTCACGGCACCGGACGCCTGCTGTTCCGTAACACCCGTGCCGCCGTTCGCGGTTTCCCGGAGCGCCAGCTGCATCCGTATCCGCTACCCAGCCCTGCCGAATACCTGGAGCTGCCGCTGGGCGAGCATGCCGAGCTGTATCCGGAAGTCAGCTTCCAGAGCCAGCAGGAAGAGCCGGACGCGCAGAACCGCTGGTGGACCTTCGATCCCCGTGTCGAGTGGCTGATCGACACCCTGAAGATGCTGAAGAAGTTCAAGGTGCTGGTCATCTGCGCTCATGCCGAAACCGCACTGGATCTGGAAGACGCACTACGCGTGCGCTCCGGCATCCCCGCCACCGTTTTCCATGAAGGTATGAGCATCCTCGAGCGCGACCGCGCGGCCGCCTACTTTGCTGATGAAGAATTCGGCGCGCAGGTGCTGATCTGCTCCGAGATCGGCAGTGAAGGCCGTAACTTCCAGTTCGCCCACCATCTGGTGCTGTTCGATCTGCCGGCGCACCCGGATTTGCTCGAGCAGCGCATCGGCCGTCTCGACCGGATCGGCCAGGCCCATGTCATTCAGCTGCACGTGCCCTATCTGGAAACCAGCCCACAGGAACGTCTGTTCAAGTGGTATCACGAGGCGCTCAACGCGTTCCTCAACACCTGCCCGACCGGCAACGCCCTGCAGCATCAGTTCGGCCCACGCCTGCTCAATCAGCTTGAAGAAGGCGATGACGATGAGTTCCAGAAGCTTATTGAAGAAGCCCGCGCCGAACGCGATCGTTTGGAGGCGGACCTGCACGCCGGCCGCGACCGCTTGCTGGAGCTCAACTCCGGCGGTGGCGAACAGGGCAAGGCACTGGTTGAAGCCATCGAAGAGCAGGACGACCAGTTCGCCCTTCCAATTTATATGGAAGAACTGTTCGACGCGTTCGGTATCGACAGCGAAGACCATTCCGAGAACGCACTGATTCTGCGCCCCAGCGAAAAGATGCTCGACGCCAGCTTCCCGCTCGGCGACGACGAGGCGGTCACCGTTACTTATGACCGTGAGCAGGCGCTGGTCCGCGAAGACATGCAGTTCCTGACCTGGGAACACCCCATGGTGCAGGGCGGCATGGACCTGGTGCTGTCCGGCTCCATGGGCAACACCGCGGTCGCGCTGATCAAGAACAAGGCACTCAAGCCCGGTACCGTGCTGCTGGAACTGCTGTATGTCAGCGAAGTGGTGGCGCCGCGTGCGCTGCAGCTCAATCGCTTCCTGCCGCCTTTGGCGCTGCGCTGCCTGCTGGATTCGAACGGCAATGACCTGGCTTCGAAAGTCGCGTTCGAAACCCTGACCGATCAGCTGGAAAGCGTGCCTCGCGCAAGCGCCAACAAGTTCGTCCAGGCCCAACGCGACGTACTGGCCAAGCAGATCGCCGACGCGGAAGCCAAGGTCACCCCGCGCCACACCGAGCGCGTCGCCGAAGCACAACGCAAGTTGAAGGCGAGCCTCGACGAAGAGCTGGCACGCCTGACGGCACTGCAAGCGGTCAACCCGAGCGTACGCGATAGCGAGATCGAAGCCGTGCGCAAGCAGCGCGAGGAAGGCCTGTCGATGCTGGAGAAGGCCGGTCTGCGTCTGGAGGCAATCCGCGTGCTGGTCGCCGGCTGAGGTTTATCGCGGTACGAGGAGGCCGGCCGCGAGCGATCGCAGCCGGCCTTCTTGTTTGCGTCTCCGGACGTTTTTTCAGTGCTTGTCCATCGATATCAATCACATGCAACCGAACGACCGATCTCGCACGTTCAACCCTTCCCACCATGGGAGTCGGTGCAGTACTAACGCCGCGCCACCGCCAGCAGCTGCCTGGCCTTTCGCTGGTCGTCTTCGTCCAGCTCTGCGAGCAGCTCCGGTTTTCCGGCAATCAGCAACGCCAGGGGTACACCGTCACGATAGAGGATGCGGTTGCCTGCGATAGCGGGTACGCGCTCGCCAGGTAGCAGCGTGCCGACCTGATTCAACGGGTCGACCGCCGAAACGGCGATCATCTCGCCGGCCAGCGGGCGCTTGCGTACCCCACGCAGCAGGCCAACCGCTTCGGGCAAGGCGAACTGTTCGCCCGGCACGCCCGCCACGAAACGCCCGCCGCGAATGTCGCCCCGCGCTTCGAGCCGATGGTAGACCCGCAGAAGATCCCCCCAGGGCGGCAGCCAATCCGCCTCCCGGTCCAGCAAGCGCCAAAACACCACGCCGTAGCGACGCAGCAAGGTCATCGCAATGTACTCCAGCGCTTCGGGGTCGAGCGCGGGCCGACGCGCCGAGGTCTCGACCGGCGCTGGCGCGCCTTTGTGCACTAAAGCCCAGCGACCGGCATCAGCCATGCCGCCGATGAAAGCTCCGCCGCGGCTCTGTCGCGTGCTGCGTGAACGCTTCGCAGCGGGCGCTAATAGCGCCCGCAGACCGGCGAAGCTGTCGGCATTGACCAGCCCTACCGCGACCAGCTCACCCAGAGCATCCTCCAGTTCGCTGCGCAACAGGCGTGCCTCCTGCTGGAGTTCGTCGAAGAACAAAGCACCCTGCCCTTGCAACGTCTCGAACACCCGCTGCGCGCGTGAAGAAAGCTCGGGCTGCGGCGCCTCGCTGGCCAGTGCATACCAGGCTGCCAGCTGCCGGCGCGGGAGTAGCACGATGGGCGTGCCACGCACCGGTCCGCTGCTGGCTTTGATCCGCCCGGCCAGGCGCGTCCAGACGATGCGCCCGGAGCGACATAACTCATCGAGCCAAGTGCCGCCGTAATCCTTCAACCGCGCAGGCAGCAGGTCGCTTTCCCAAGCACCCGCAGCGGCTTGGAAACCTTCCAGTTGCTCGACCACGGTACCGAGCGCCTCGCGGCCCTGCATTCGCGTGGCCTCGGATAGGTGCTGCCAGTCGAACAGAAACCGCATGAAATCGGCGCGCTCGACCGGTTCGATTTCGCGGCGCAGGCGCTTGACCGTGTAACGATGGATACGCGCCAGCAGGTGCCGCTCGCACCACTCATCTTCACGTGCGCCAGGCGTGAAGCGGCCGCGTAGCACATAGCCTTCGGACTCCAGGCGCGTCAGCGCCAGCGCAACCGCCGAGGCCGGCAAGGCCAGCGGCCGAGCGATCAGCGGTACCGGCAAGGGGCCGAAGCCGGTCAGGCGCGCGCGGATCAGCTCGACCAACGCGTCGTCTTCGCTCGATTTCTGATCGAAGCCGGGCAACGGTTTGAGGACCGGCTCGCAACGAGCGCTGGGATAGATCGACTGCAACAGCGCCAGACGCTCGATGGGTAACCAGAGCGCGCGATCCTGCGCGACCTGCATCCGCGTTGCGCGCCCGCCACGAGCCAGTTCGCTCAGCCAGGCCAGCCACTGGGGATCGGCCTGCACTTCCACTTCAGCGATGCAGCCGAGCCCCGTCAGCGCTTCGTGCAACTCATCCGGATTGCGTGCCTGGGGCCAGGCTTCCTCGCCCACCGCTTGGATCGCAGCGGCATCCAGCGCGCCGAGGTCATCGGAAGATTCAGGGTCGGTCCAGCGGCGATTGAGCACGGCCTGGGTTCGGCGCTCTTCCAGTGGCGCATCGTCGAGAAAGGCGTACGACCGCGCGCCCAGCACTTCCATGGCCAGCGGCGACGGTGTCGGCAGGTCGCGCGCCAGCAGCTCGATTTGGCCCGCCTCGATGCGCCGCAACAGCGCCAGCCAGCCTTCGCTGTCCATGGCCTCGTGCAGGCAGTCATTGAGCGTCTGTGCAACCAGCGGATGGTCCGGCACCTCCCGCTCGCCGACGATGTTCTCCAGGCAGGCGACCTGGTCCGGGAAAACGGTGGCAAGCAGATCTTCACTCTTCATTCGCTGCAGCTGCGGGGCCACCTTGCGCCCGCCGGCCATCCGCGGCAGCGCCAGAGCGGTAGTCGCGTTCCAACGCCAGCGCACACCGAAAAGCGGCGCATCGAGCAGTGCCTGGATCAGCACCGCCTCGGCGCTGTTAGGGTGCAGGTAGCGCCACACCTCATCGAGCGGGAAGCTGTGACTGGTGGACAGCGAAAAGATGATCGCATCCTCGGTCGCCGCGGCCTGGAGCTCGAAGTTGAAGGTGCGGCAGAAGCGCTTGCGCAGCGCCAGGCCCCAAGCGCGGTTGATCCGGCTGCCGAACGGCGAGTGAATAACCAGCTGGGTGCCGCCGGATTCGTCGAAGAAGCGCTCCATGATCAACCGTTGCTGCGTCGGCAGCGCGCCCAGGGCGGAACGAGCACGGGCAAGGTATTCGACGATCTGGCGCGCCGCGGCGTCTGGCAGGCCAAGGGTGTCGGTGAGCCAGTCGATGGCGGGCTGGAGCCGTGAGGACCCCGCTGAAGCATCGGCACCTTCCGCTTTTGTAGGAGCTAGCTTGCTGGCGATCCCAGGCCGCGTAAGAGCATCGCCAGCAAGCTGGCTCCTACGAGACTCAGCTTCCGCCAGACGCTCATCAACCTCCCCTCGCAGTCGCGCCACCGCTGCGGATAACTCGTCGCTACGCCCAGGCGCCTCGCCTATCCAGAACGGGATATTCGGCGGCTGGCCTTGCGCGTCTTCTACCCGCACCCGCCCAGATTCGACCTTGATGATGCGGTAGGAGGTATTGCCCAGCTGGAAGACGTCACCGGCAAGACTCTCAACGGCAAAATCCTCGTTGACCGTGCCGATATTGAAGCCCTGGGGTTCGAGCAGGACCGAATAGTCGGCATTGTCAGCGATGGTGCCGCCGGAGGTCAGCGCGGTCAGACGGCCGCCGCGGCGTCCGCGAAGACTGCGGCTGACCAAGTCGCGGTGCAGATAGGCGCCGCGCGCACCGTGACGGGTGGTGTAGCCCTCGGCGAGCATTGCCAGCAGCGCCTGATAGTCCGTCTCGCTCAATTGTGCGTAAGGCATCGCCAGGCGAATCAGCGTCAACAGCGCCGCCTCCTGCCACTCCTGGCACGACACCTCGGCCACGATCTGCTGCGCCAGCACGTCCAGTGGCGCTTTGGGAATCACCAGCGTATCCAGCTCACCGCGACGCACGCTGTCGAGCAAGGCGGCGCATTCGATCAAATCGTCGCGTGAGCTGGGAAACAGGCGCCCCTTGGACACGCCACCGACCTGATGTCCGGCGCGCCCGACGCGTTGCAGGAAGGCGGAAATCGAGCGCGGCGAGCCCAGCTGGCAGACCAGTTCGACATCACCGATATCGATGCCCAACTCCAACGAAGCAGTAGCCACCAGCACCCGAAGCTCGCCGCGCTTGAGGCGCTGCTCGGCATCCAGCCGTTGCTCGCGCGCCAGGCTGCCGTGATGGGCGGCGACCACTGCGTTGCCGAGACGCTCACTGAGATGCCGCGCGGCCCGTTCGGCCATGCGCCGGGTGTTGACGAAAACCAGGGTGGTCCGATGTTCAGCCGCCAACGCGGCAAGCCGGTCGTACACCAGCTCCCAGACATCGTTGCTCATTACCGCTTCCAGCGGGACCGGAGGCACCTCCAGCGCCAGGTCACGCGCACGGCCGTGGCCCACATCGACGATTTCGCAGCGGCGCCCCGCACCGACCAGAAAATCAGCAACTGCCTCGATGGGTTTCTGCGTTGCCGACAGGCCGACCCGTACCAGCGGTCGCGCGCACAACGCCTCCAGCCGTTCCAGCGACAGCGCCAGATGGCTGCCACGCTTGTTACCGGCGATGGCATGAATCTCATCGACGATCACGCTGCGCACACCGGCCAGCATTTGCCGACCGGACTCGGAGCCGAGCAGCACATAAAGCGATTCCGGCGTTGTTACCAGAATATGCGGCACCCGTTTGCGCATCGCCGCGCGCTCGGCCTGCGGCGTGTCGCCGGTGCGCACGGCGGTGCGAATTTCCAGCGGTGGCAGACCGAGCGCTTGCAGCTGCGCGGAGATACCCGCCAGCGGCTGTTCCAGATTCACGTGGATATCGTTGGACAACGCCTTGAGCGGCGAGACGTAGAGTACCGAGGTCTGGTCCGGGAGACCGCCTTCGGCAATGCCCTGCTGAACCAACTGGTCGATGGCGGCGAGAAAGGCCGTGAGCGTCTTGCCCGAGCCAGTCGGCGCTGCTACCAGCGTCGACTGGCCCGCGCGTATCAGAGGCCAGGCGCGGGCCTGAGCGGGAGTCGGCGCCGGAAAGCTGCGACCGAACCAGCCGGCCACTGCAGGGTGGAACGCAGCCAGCGCTGCGTGGGCGAGAGAGTCTGTCATCTCCTGAATATGCTGCCGCAGCGGCTCATCCACAAGGCCGACTCAGCACATCCCGTCGCGTCAAAGGAAACGGCAGCGCCGCTTGGCGGTCCACTTCATACAGCCCGAAGACGGAGAAACCCATGAGCAACCAAGCCTTGAACCTGGACGAAGCGATGCAGCTCGTTTCAGAAGCCTTTCTACCTTGCGGTTGCGTGACCAGCGCCAACCCTGACGACGACAGCTTCGGCTTTACCGTGATGTCGGGCAGCGGTACCGAAGTGCTACGCGTTGCCAACGTGTCACGCGAGGAATACACCAGCCCACAGCGCCTCGGCAGCGTCATCGAGCAAGCCAGGCTGGATGTCGAAGACAAGGATCAGCGCCTCGAGCCCTGGACCATGCCAGCCCTCGATGATGACACCGGCATCCCGGAAACCCCGCCGAACTATTGAGGCTTCTGCCAGCTGACGAGGACGACCATGAGCGACCCGGTACTTCTGATCACCGGAGCCTCCTCCGGGATAGGCGCTGCCACTGCCCGCCTCGCGGCCGAGGCCGGGTACCGCGTTGCCCTCGCCTCGCGCTCCGAGGATAAGCTGACGCGACTGGTGAACGAGCTTGGCGGCCCTGAGCGCGCGTTGGCGATCCGCTGTGACGTGAAGGAATACGCCGAGCAACAGGCCATGGTGGAGCAGGCGCTCAATCATTTCGGCCAGCTCGATGCGGTCTACGCCAATGCCGGCATGCCGGGCAGCGAAGGCGGCTTCAGTGGCGCCGATCCGGAAATCTGGCGCGAGATGCTGCTCACCAACGTCTACGGCGTCGGCCTGACGCTGCGCTGCAGCCTCGAAGCGCTCAAGGCCAGCCGTGGCCATTTGCTGCTGACCGGCTCAGCCGCGGGCCGCTTCGTGATCCCCGGCTCCATGTACAGCGCCAGCAAATGGGCGGTGACCGGCATGGGCCTGAGCGTGCGCGAAGAGCTGCGCGGCACCGGCGTGCGCGTCACGCTGATCGAACCAGGCATGGTCGATACACCACTGTTCGACCAGCCGCCCCCCTATGCGCTACAGCCCGACGACATTGCTCGCGCGGTAGTCTATGCGCTGTCGCAACCAGGCCATGTGGACGTTAACGAAATTCTGATCCGGCCAGTCCCGCCGGTGGAGACCGATTAGCCGGTCGGTTTTTTTTCAGGCTGGACCGGCCAAGCTGTGGAACAGCAGATGATGGAAGGCGGATGAGCGTCGAGCAGCCTGGCGATTCAATGCTGGGCTGCTTTCATGAATATCTTGAAAGAGGCGACCAGCCGCACGCCGCAGAAACTTTTGCGCCTCGCTTCGGGTCGCTTATAGAGGCGGTTTTTGGCCGCTCCATGCTTCGATCAGGGGGATGTCCATGGGTAACCTGGCACAACAGCCGAAACAGCAACCGGTGCTGGCCGATATGGATCACCTGCTGCAGCGTTTCCAGCAGGTTCGCGCCACCAGTGAAGCAATTTGTGCACCGCTGCAGATCGAAGACTACGTCATCCAGAGCATGCCCGACGTCAGCCCGCCGAAATGGCACCTGGCGCATATCAGCTGGTTCTTCGAGGCGTTTCTGCTCAAGCCCTATCTACCCGGCTATAAACCGCTGAACGCGGCGTATGACCATTTGTTCAATTCCTATTACGAAACACACAGCACGCCGTTCCCACGGGTTCAGCGCGGGCTGATCTCGCGCCCTGGCGTAGAAGACGTCTACCGGTTCCGCCAGCATGTCGACCGGGCAATGGGCGAGCTGCTGACCCATCCGCCACAACAGCACGCCGCCGAAATCATGCACCGGGTCGAGCTGGGCCTGCAGCACGAGCAGCAGCATCAGGAATTGCTGTTGATGGACATCAAGCACATCCTTGCGCAGAACCCGCTGCACCCTGTCTATCGCAGCGACTTGAAACCTGCACCCGCACGGCATAACGACCGTGTTCGCTGGCACAGCTATGCCGGTGGCGTGCGTCATATCGGCCATGCTGGTAGTGGCTTCGCCTTTGACTGCGAGACGCCGCGACACCGCCAATTCGTCGAAGATTTTCAGCTGGCCGACCGCTTGGTCAGCAACCGCGAGTACCTGTCGTTCATCGCAGACGGCGGCTATGCGCGAAGCGAACTCTGGTTATCCGATGGCTGGGCGCATATCCGCCAGCACGGCTGGAACGCCCCGCTGTATTGGCATCGTGAGGACGGCGGCTGGTGCGAAATGACACTTGCCGGATTACAGCCACTGGACCTCGAAGCGCCCGTCTGCCACATCAGCTTCTATGAAGCGGACGCTTATGCACGCTGGGCCGACGCCAGGTTGCCCACGGAAGCCGAATGGGAGGTCGCCGCCACCGACCAGCCACGGCGCGGCAACTTTCTGGAAAGCGACCATCTGCAACCTGTTTGTCCCAGCGTGCCACATGAGGGGCCGGCACAGTTGTTCGGTGATGTCTGGGAATGGACCGCCAGCGCCTATCGGCCCTACCCCGGCTTCCATCCGCTGGAAGGCAGCCTGGGCGAATACAACGGCAAGTTCATGTCCGGTCAGATGGTCTTGCGCGGCGGTTGTTGCGCTACACCTGAGTCGCACATCCGCGCCACCTACCGCAACTTTTTTCAGCCGGCGATGCGCTGGCAATTCGCCGGGCTGCGCCTGGCCAGGGAGCTATGAAACATGGCACTAGCCGTACACTTTCATGACCAGACGCAGCCGACCCACGACAGCTCCCTGCGCGACGAGGCACTGGAAGGTTTCGCCGCATCGCCGAAGCACATCTCGCCGAAGTTTTTCTACGACCGACGCGGCTCGGAGCTGTTCGAGCAGATCTGCCTGCAGCCCGAGTATTACGTGACCCGCACCGAGGAAAAGATCCTCGCCAAGGCGGCAAACGAGATACTGGAAATCGCCGGCCCACAGACCGACCTGATCGAGCTGGGCAGCGGTGCCAGCCGCAAGGTACGCCTGCTGCTCGAGGGGCTGCGGCCGGTCAGTTACCTTGGCATCGATATTTCTGAAGACTTCCTGCTCACGAGTACCCAGCGCCTCGCCGCAGACTATCCCTGGCTCGAAGTGCACGCAGCCTGCGCAGATTTCTCAGACGAGCTGAAACTGCCGGACGATTTCACCTTGCATCATCCGCTGGTGTTTTTCCCGGGCTCAAGCATTGGCAATTTCACCCCGCTGGAAGCGCGCAAACTGCTCGGGCATCTGCATGCAATCCTGCCACCGGGCGGTGGCCTGTTGATCGGCGTCGATCTGGTCAAGGACCGCAGCGTCCTGGAGGCAGCTTATAACGATCGCGCCCACGTCACGGCCGCGTTCAACCTCAACCTGTTGCAGCGCATCCGCCAGGAGCTCGATAGTGATATCGACCCGTCGCGTTTTACCCACCGGGCATTTTTCAACGAGCAGGACTCGCGGATAGAGATGCACCTGGTCAGCCGTGAGGCGCAGGACGTGATGATCGAGGGCCAGCGGTTCCATTTCGATGCGGGTGAAAGCCTGCATACCGAGAACTCCTACAAATACACCTTGCAGTCGTTTGCCGACCTGGCCAATAGCGCAGGCTTCGACTGCAGCGGCCAATGGACCGATGCTCAGGATTTGTTCAGCGTGCACTACCTGCAACGTCGTCCATGAGGCTCATCACCCAATACGTATCCGCCCTCACCCTCGCGCTTGGCCTTGGCAGCGCTGCTGCTGAGGAACAGCCGCTGCGACTCAAAGACCTTCAGCGCTGCGGCGACCTGTTTTCCACCGAGCAGCTAACGTTCTGCCTGCGCAGCGAAGGCGTCGCCAAGGCGGATCTGCAAGTGATGCTAGGCGGCAAACCCGTCGAAACCGCTCAGCGAAAGAATGGGCGACTCCGCCTGACACTGAACCGAAAGGATCACCAGAGCGGTCCGCTCTGGCTGGAGCAAGGCGATCGCCACAGCAATCCGGTCTGGCTCACCCTCAACGGCAGCCACGTCGTGCCGGCGAGCCCGGACGAAGTAGCCAAGAACATGGATGGCCTGACGACCTACGTGGACCTGGTCAGCCTGATCATCGAAGAGGATCACGACGGACTGGAGGAATCGCGACGCCTGGCGAAGAAGTATGGCGCCGAAGTGGTTGGCGCCATTGCCCCACTCAATACCTATCAGCTGCGGTTGCCGGCCAAGAACCTGACCGATCGCGACGCGCTGGTGCTGCGCCTGGGTAGCGAAACAAGCGTGGATGCGGTGGTTATCGAGGAATCCGGTGCCGAGGAGCCGCTGGAAGAAGACACGCAAACCAAGCCTCGCAACAGTGAATGGGTGGCCAACCGCTTTCTCGATGCCGTGGATTTCTATTTGCACCGGCTGCCCGGCCAGAAACCTTCGATCAAGACCCATCCGGTACGGATTGGCATCATCGAGCGCGACGTTGACTTCGATTCGCCCGAATTCGCGGCCTACCTGGGCAGCTGCGACCCAGCCAAGCCACGCACCTGTGTCTACGCGCGTGATGCCGAGTCTCCTGCGGACCACGGCACCAGCGTCACCGGCATCCTCGCGGCACGCAGCGTCGACCCAGGCGACAGCGGCTTCCTCAGCGCTCTGGAACCGACCAGCTCCGGCTTCGAGGTGATCGTCGAGCGCAACTCGGATGCAGGCATCACCGCCAACGTCGCGGCCTCGGTCAATCTGGTCGAGGACGGCGTGCGTGTGCTGAACTGGAGTTGGGGGATTCACCGCGTCGGCACACTCGACGTGGACGGCGAGAAGATCGATTCACTGGTGCGCTCCGGCGTGGCGATGAGCGGCTATGAAGAACTGCTTGAGGAATTCTTCCTCTGGTTGCGCCGCGAGCATCCGGACGTGCTGGTGGTGAACTCCGCCGGGAACGGATCGGCGCATTCCGGCCAGGACGACTATCGGCTGCCCTCCTCCTTCATCACTGACCAACTGCTGGTGGTGGGCGCGCATCAGCGCGACTTCAGCAAGAGCGTACCGGTTGACCACCCGGACTACGTGACCAAGCGCCCATCGTCCAATATCGACATGCGAGTCGATATCACCGCTTCGGCATGCACCCGAGCGGCAACGCTGGAACTCGGCAAGCGCGGTGAGGTGCATTGCGGCACCTCGTATGCCACGCCAATGGTGACGGGGGTCGTCGGTGCAATGCTGTCGATCAACCCGGCCCTCGAGCCGGCACAGCTGCGTGAACTGCTGCGTCGAAGCGCGCTCACCATCGGCCGCAACAGCGACTTCGAAGCAGTTGAAGCTGATGACCTGACCGCGCCGATCCTGCCATCTGAGCGCAGCTACCAGCTCGACAATCAGGACATTGGCCGCTCCGCTCGCCTGGACATGCGCAAAGCATTGGAACTGACTGTCGACAGCCTGCAACAGGTTCGTTGATCAACGGGCCGGCCACGGCCCGTCAACCCACCTTATTTCCTTACGATTGCAACCTGCAGACGCTTAGAACAATGCGGCTTCGCTCTGAAACACTCTGCAATAAAACCAAGCGCATGACCATTCAAAGTCAAACCGCTCAAGCAAAGCGGTAACGCTCGGCCAATTTAGCCGTCAAGCTTCGTAGTCCCGCATTCAAAATCAGTTAAATCAGGAACTTGCTTGATAATGTCATTTCAATATTTATAAGCCACTATGTAGTGGCTATATAGCAGTCAGCCATTAAATATTTTGATTTATGTGATTTTTTGGCGCCAATATAAGTTCAAAATTTAATAATCAATCTATATAAAGCCTATGCACGCAGCGACCGGGAACTTCCTGAGGCGCTAAAGCGTTGCCTGGTGGCGTCAACGGTCGGTGCTTCGTTCGATGCATGGGTCTTTGGATGCCTTCGCACTTTTTAAAGGACTTCGGCCCTTTGTCGTATTAAGTTTCGGAGATATCAATGCTCGTCAAAGCGACGGTTAGCACACGTAACGTGCTGCTCGGTGCTGCGTTATTCGCAGCCACTCTAGGCATGATCAGCCCAATCCAGACGGCCCACGCCGCTGCAGCCTCAACGGCTTCCGCTCTGCAGACAGTCGCCACTGCCAAGGTCAATGACTTCACCGGTCCGCAATGGCTCAAAGGTAGCTGGCGCCAGTCGGCCGGTCTTTCGATCCCTGCCACAGCAGCCAATAAAGCGGCGTTCAAGAAAGGCGCCCAGGTCCGGACGGCAGACGGGCAGGTCCGCACCGTCAAAGTGGTTTACTTTTCAGGCGCCCACATGAGCGTGATGCTCTCGGGGGCGACGCTGAATGCATCCAAGAATGGCCATCCGAAAAGCGTCTCGGCCCTTGGCGTAAGTGCCGCTGCAGATAGTGCCGTAACTGCGCCCAGCAACAACGCCGCAGCTGATACTTCATCCCACAGCAGCGCAATCAACAACTACACCAATAACGACTGGTTGAATGGTGTATGGCGCAGGTCGGCAGGTTTTTCGATTCCCGCCAGCAGCGCGAACCGCTCGGCCTTCAAGGTCGGCTCCTCGGTGAAGTTGGCTGACGGCCAGGTGCGCAAGATCAACGCCGTGTATGTGTCCGGCAAAAACATGAGCCTAATGCTTTCCGGGGCGACCCTAAGCGGCAAACTCGGCTACCCGAACAAGCTGTTCTCGGCCACCAGCAGCACTGCTCCGGCTTCGCCAATTGCTCCAAGCAAGCCCGCTGCGCCGGCGCCAGAGCCGGTCGTTAGCCAACCTGCGACCGGCTCCTCCATGACGACTGCACTCAACGCCTTTAACGGCGGCGATTTCGTCAACGGCGTGTACAACACCAGCAAATTCGTCGGTATTTCGGTCAAGGCAACGGCGGAGAACAAGGCGGCATTCCACAAGGGCGCGAAAATCCGTTTTTCTGACGGCCAGGTGCGCACCATCAAGCTGATCTACCATTCCGGCGGCAACATGACCGTCATGGTCGATGGCGGCCCTATCAACGGCAAGGCAGTAGGTTATCCCCGCACCATCTCGGTTAGCAGCACCGGCTTCAGCAATACGAGCCCAAGCGCTGGCAGCACTGCACCCGCTACCGGCGGAGTGGCGCCGGCGAATCCGATCAATCTGGTCGGCATCAACCTGGCCGGCGCGGAGTTCGGTGCAGATGTCGCACTGCCCGGTGTGTACCTGAAGCAGTACATCTATCCAGGAGAGGCTGATTTCAAGCGTTACGCTGAGCGCAATCTGAAGCTGGTGCGCCTGCCGTTTCGCTGGGAACGGATTCAGCCGCGACTCAACGGCGAGCTGAACAGCGTTGAGCTAGGCCGCATGCTGGCAACGCTCGACCATGCAAAGAAATACAACATGCAGGTCATCCTCGACATGCATAACTACTACCGCTACCACGGCAAGATGATCGGATCTAACGAGGTGCCCGTGAGCGCGTTTGCCGATGCCTGGCGGCGTATTGCACAAAAGGTCGCTAACCACCCGGCAGTCTACGGCTACGGCTTGATGAACGAGCCCCACACCACCAATGGTAAGTGGCCCGCCGCCGCACTGGCTGCTGCAAAAAGTATCCGCACCCTGGACGCCGAGAACTGGGTCGTCATTGCGGGCGATCGCTGGTCAAGCGCCTTCCACTGGCCGTCCTACAACACTCAGCTGGTGAAGGACTCATGGATGCGCGACCCAAACAACAACCTGATGTTCGAGGCCCATCTGTATTTCGATAAGGATTACTCGGGCTATTACACCAACCGCTACGAGAAGTACGACCCGATGATTGGCGTGGTTCGCGCAAAACCCTTCGTCGAATGGCTGACCCGATATCGTCTGCGGGGCTTCATCGGTGAGCACGGGGCGCCGGACTTCTCACCATCGGCCGTGGTTGCCATGGACAACCTGCTCCAGTACCTGGGCCAGCATTGCATTCCCAGTACGTACTGGGCGGCCGGGCCTTGGTGGGGCGACTATGCGCTGTCGCTGGACGTAAAAAGCGGCAAACCTCGCCCTCAGTTGCCGATATTGCAGAAGCACGCCGCTAACAAATCTTGCGGGGCCGTTGGTCCGCTGCGGTAAAGACCCAACCGGCGCCCCGCATCGGCGGGGCGTCTTCCTACCGGCAGCTAGCCTGCTGCCGCTACGCTGTCGAATACTTCCGGGGTCAAAGCCGCCTCACCCTTTTCGTCCAGACGGCGACGGTTCTCGGTTCGACCTGCGCCACCCTCAAGCATCTCCATCAGGCGCACGCCTCGGTCAGTCAGCACGAAATTCTCGCCATTGCCGCCTTGCTCCTCCGGACGCGTCACCATGAAACCACCTTCGAACAGCAGGCTCTCGTAGTTTTGCGCCTCGGCCTTCAAGGAATCCATGTTGGGCATTGGCTGGCCGGCCTCTTCCGCCGCCAAGGCATGCTCGTCAGCGTACTGACGTGGCGCGAAGCTCTCGTTTCCGGATTTCTGCGCTTCGCGCAGCAGGCGTAGCATCAAGTCCCAGTCGTAGGTCATGTCCGTTCTCCTGTTGCGCCGCTTCGGGAGGCGGCCATTGTTATTCGGACCCCATCCGCCGCGGCATGGTTCGATCCAGCGCAACCGCAAAAGGCTGAACTAAAGCGCGCCACTGGCGATCCACCAGATAGGTCGTTAATAAGGAGCGCGCCATGAAACGCCTGATCATCCCTTTTACCCTTGCCCTGCTGGCAAGCCAGCCAGTGCTCGCCGACCAATGCACCACCGACGAGATCAATGCCAAGGCCAAGCAGCTCGCTGATCGAGTCAACGCCCTTACGGAAAGCAATCCGAAGCGAGCCGCGGAGATCAATGAAGAGTTGCGCGATATGGAGGTCAAGCAGACTGCCGAGCAGTTGGGCAGCGAATGCGAAGCCTACGAGAAGCGCATCATGCATGTGGAGCAGGCTGAGAAGCAGGCCGATATCGCACCGGCCGAAAAGCGTTAAGCATGGAAACGAGCCAGGGCAGCGATGCCGCCCCGGCTATTGCAGATCATTCTGCTGCGGGCTTTTTCCGCCGTAGAGGCGCGAGACCGTCCTGACTGACGAGCGGTGACGCCGGCGCTTCGCGTTTGGCGTTCTTCGGCCGCTTGGCTACTGGCTTGGCTGCGGCCTTGCCCTTCTTGTCCGCGGTTTTTTTCTTGTCGTCCTTTTTCTTCTTGGTGCCGGCGGCCTTGCCCGAGGCCTTTAGATTCTTCGGCCCCATGTAGCTGCCTTTCAGGCCTTTAATGACGCGGTGTTCGAAGCGCTGCTTGAGGTAGCGCTCGATGCTCGACATCAGATTCCAGTCGTTGTGGCAGATTAGCGAGATAGCCAAGCCTTCAGCCCCAGCGCGGCCGGTGCGGCCGATCCGGTGTACATATTCATCGCCCGAACGCGGCATGTCGAAGTTGATCACCAGATCCAGACCTTCGATATCCAGCCCACGCGCGGCCACATCGGTGGCCACCAGCACCTTGACCCCGCCTTCCTTGACCCGGTCGATGGCCAGCTTTCGGTCTTTCTGATCCTTGTCGCCATGTAGAACGAAGGCCTTCACGCCTTCCGCGACCAGACGGCCATAGAGGCGGTCTGCCTGTACGCGGGTGTTGGTGAAAATCACGGCTTTCTTGTAGGTCTCGTTGGCCAGCAGCCAATGCACCAGCTTTTCTTTGTGCTCGGTGTTTTCGGCCGTGATGATCTGCTGGCGCGTACCTTCGTTGAGCTCGCTAACGCGGTTGAGCTGCAGGTGCAACGGATCACGCAACACGGCGGCGCTCATTTCGCGCAGCGCGGCGCCCCCGCTGGTAGCCGAGAACAACAGGGTCTGCTGACGCTTGGCACATTCTCCCACCAGGCGCTGCACGTCTTCGGCGAAGCCCATGTCGAGCATACGGTCGGCTTCGTCAAGGATCAGCAACTCGACATCCTTGAGGATCAGGGTACCGGCGTTGAGATGTTCGATCATGCGGCCTGGTGTGCCGACGAGGATGTCCGGCACCTTGCGCAGGATCGCCGCCTGGACCTTGAAATCCTCGCCGCCGGTGATCATCGCTGACTTGATAAAGGTGAACTGCGAGAAGCGTTCGACTTCCTTGAGCGTCTGTTGGGCCAGCTCACGGGTCGGAAGCAGGATCAGCGCACGCACATCGGTACGCACCACGGCATCGCCGATCAGCCGATTGAGCATTGGCAGCACGAAGGCGGCGGTCTTGCCACTGCCGGTCTGGGCCGTCACCCGCAGATCACGCCCTTCCAGCGCGGGGGGGATAGCCGCTACCTGCACCGGGGTCGGCTCGACGAATTTGAGTTCGGCGACCGCCTTGAGCAGGCGTTCGTGGAGGGCGAATTGGTCAAACAAGGGTGACACCTCAAGCAAGTCGAAAAAAACGTGGCATAGAGTAACCCGTCCGACGCGTGCAGAGTCGTCTTTGTACTACGCGACGACAGGCTGACCGGTAGCTAGAACCGGAAGTTCAGCTCGTGACAAACGGCATTGGCCTCGCTCGCCGCCTCGTCGGATAGCGCGAGTCAGGCCAACGTCACTGAGGCTCGCAGGTCAGCTTGATGCGCAGGCGGATCACATCGCGCTTGAACTTGGCGGTCATGGGCTTGCTTTCCCCTGACTCGAGCGTCACCCGTCGAGTGCGCGGCATTTCCGGCCCGTTGCGAAACGAGGCGGTACACTCGACCGGGCGGTCCCCAAGGTTCTGCAGTACCAGGCCAGCCATATCGCGGTCGATGGTCTCGGTGCTCGCCAGCACCTCGGCGCCGTTGAGCTCCTGCTCGAGGTCCACGGGGTAGCTGACGGCAAGCGCACTCAGTGGGAAGATGACGAGCGCAGCGAAGCAGAGTCTTTTCATTTTTTATGTGGGCTCCTCGAATAGGCGACCGCCAGCGTACCAGACCGACGCAACAGGAAAACAATGGAATGAAAGTGCCCCGTGTGACCCTTGATCAATGGCGAACCCTGCAGGCGGTGATTGACCACGGCGGCTTCGCCCAGGCCGCCGAAATGCTGCATCGTTCGCAATCCTCGGTGAGCTATACGGTGGCGCGCATGCAAGAGCAATTAGGCGTCCCCCTGTTACGTATCGATGGTCGCAAGGCGGTACTGACCGATGCCGGTGAAGTGCTTTTGCGCCGCTCCCGGCAGCTGGTCAACCAGGCCGGGCAGCTGGAAGAGCTGGCGCACCACATGGAGCAAGGCTGGGAAGCTGAAGTGCGGCTAGTGGTCGATGCCGCCTACCCCAACGCCAAGCTGATCCGTGCGCTGACCGCCTTCATGCCGCAAAGCCGAGGTTGCCGGGTGCGGCTGCGTGAAGAAGTGCTGTCCGGTGTTGAAGAGGTCCTAAAGGACGGCACAGCGGATCTGGCGATCAGCGGTCTGGATATCACCGGCTACCTTGGCCAGGAATTGGGCACTGTCGAATTCATTGCTGTCGCGCACCCCAACCACTCGCTGCATCAGCTGCAACGCAAGCTCAGCGTCCAGGATCTACAAAGCCAGATGCAGGTGGTGGTGCGCGATTCCGGCCAGCGCCAGCCGCGCGACAGCGGCTGGCTGGGGGCCGAACAACGCTGGACGGTCGGCAGCCTGGCCACTTCGGTCGGCTTCGTCAGCAGCGGCCTGGGCTTTGCCTGGCTACCTCGGCACATGATTCATCGCGAACTGGCCGAAGGAGCCCTCAAGCCGCTGCCTCTGGTTCAGGGCAGCGTTCGCCGGCCGCTTTTCTACCTCTACACGAACCCCGACAAACCGCTCGGTCCGGCCACACAGATTCTCATCGACCTGATCAGGACGTACGATGCACAAGCGCAATCGCCTGTTCAGCCGGTGAGCAACATCAAGCACGACGGCTGAAGCACCTGTGCAACCGGCCTGCATGAACGGGCTGACCCAGGCTTACCCATACCAGGAATAGACCATGAAACGACTCGCACTCGCCGCCTGCTCACTGCTGCTCGCCGGCAACCTGTTCGCCGCGGAGAATCCTCACGTACTGCTGAACACCAGCATGGGCGAAATCGAAATCGAGCTGGAGGCCGAAAAGGCCCCCGTCAGCGTGAAGAACTTTCTCGAATATGTCGAAAGCGGCTTCTACGACGGCACCGTCTTTCACCGCGTGATCCCTGGTTTCATGATCCAGGGCGGCGGCTTTAACGAGGGTCTGAGCCAGAAGAAGACCCGTGAGCCGATCAAGAACGAGGCCGACAACGGTCTGCACAACGTACGTGGCACCCTCGCCATGGCGCGCACACAGAACGTCGACTCGGCGACCAGTCAGTTCTTCATCAACCACCGTGACAACGACTTCCTTGACCATGGCAGCCGCGACTTCGGCTATGCGGTATTCGCCAAGGTGGTGCGCGGCATGGACGTGGTCGACCAGATCGCCCAGGTGCCGACCGGCAACCGCAGCATGATGCAGAACGTACCGCTGACGCCGGTCAAGATTGTCTCAGCGAAGAAACTCTGACCTTTCCACGTCAGTCGACAGTGTGCACGGCACCCGCCGTGCACCGGCTGCTGAACAGGAGACCTGACATGAGTGAACAGAACATGCTGAACACCGCCGAAGGGGAAGCACAACTGCTTCAAGACCTGCTGAGCGCGGAGCGCGCCGGGGCCAAGGTCGCCGGTGAAAGCCTGCAGCAGTGCAACGATCCAACCCAGCAGAAGTTGCTCGAGCAGATCCGCCAGGGCGAGGTCGACAGCTGCCGGCTGGTCCTGAACTGCATGAATCATCTGAACATCGAGCCCAACCGCGAAACCGGCGCGTTTTACGGTAAGGCCATGGCCATCGAGTCGCTGGAAGAGCGCCTGACCTTCGTTGACCGCGGCCAGCAGTGGGTGATCCGCAAGCTGCGTGAGTACCTGCCCGGCTGCAACGATGATTTCATCCGCACGGAGCTGGAAAAAATGCTGAAGATTCACGAGATCAACAGCCAGGCCGCCTGATGCCTGGCTCATCGTGCAGCGCAGCTGAGTTTGGTCAGTCGGCGGCGACGTCCCAATAGCGCTGCCAGCGTGCCACCAGCTCCTTAGGCGCCTCCGAATAGATCTTCTCCCCCAGCTTGAGCGCGGCGCTCTGCAACTCGCTCCGACGTTCTGCTATGGCAGTGTTGAGTCGCTCACGCAGGGTGTCGTCGCCGAACAATGCCGGCTGAGCCTGCGTCAGCTCCGTCAGCACCGCCAGATCGTGATCATCGCCCAGCTGATCCGCCAGATCCTTGAGCGAGTCGCTGCGCAGCTGCATCAGCTTCGGCCAACTCGGCGTCAGTAGCCTGGTCTGGTACCAGTGATCCTTGACCCGCTTGCGCCATTGGTGGAGCTGTTCGTCGCTGAGATCGATCTTGGTTTTGGCCAGCTCAGCGCAACCGTCTGCGTAGGTGCGTTCGACACCGCCAGACAGCAAGTCGAAGCCCTTGGCTTGAAGTGACCAGGTGTCGATGCAGCTTCGCGCATCCTTCAGCTCATCGATCACTTTGCCGATGCGCGAATCGAGGTCGGTAGTGCCACTTTCGGCCTGCTTCGCTCGAGCCTGCAGGCGACGCCGGGTCAGCTTGAAATCCGCCTCGGCGAACAGGTCCGGGAAACGCTTTGCCAGCGCATCCCAGCTTTCCAACATGGCAGTGGCGTCACGTGACTCGGCTAAGGCGCGCCCCAGATCCCGCAAACGGTGATTTTCTCGCTGAAACTCGTTTCTCAGCGGCTTGCGCACCAGGCGCAGAAGCGCCCGCAACTCTTTGAACCGTTTGCGCGCCTGATGCACGCCCTCGGCGCGGTCTTCGGGTGCAACGCTCAGCGCCTCGATGGCTTTGTCGATGCCCTGCCGGGCAACTTTTCGCACCTCGGCGGCAGGGTCTTGCGGACGCAGCTTGTAGCCCATGACAACTCCCGTTCAGGCCCGCTGCCACACTCGCACAGCAGGCATGACGGGCGATTCAACCGTAGCGCTTGCGCGCCTCGATGGCCAGGCCGCTACCGATACTGCCGAAGCGATTGCCTTCAACGTGGCGTGCCCGTGGCAGCAAGGCGGCGACGCTATTGCGCAGCGCCGGGATCGCACTGGAGCCGCCCGTGAAGAAGACCGTGTCGATGTCCTCGTGCTTGAGCCCGGCACTCTTGAGCAATTGACTGACATTGGTGCGGATTCGTTCGAGCAGGGGGTTGATCGCCGTTTCGAATACAGGACGCGTGAGTGTGGCTTCGAGGCCGGATTCGATTCGCGCGAAGTCGATCAGGAAGCGTTCATGCTCGGTCAATTCAATCTTGCCCTGCTCGACTTGCATCGCCAGCCAATGCCCGGCGCGTTGCTCGATCAGGCTGAACAACCGGTCGATTCCGGTGGGGTCGACAATGTCGTAGCGCATGCTCTGCAATGCGCGCAGCGAAGCTGGAGCGTAGACCGCGTTGATCGTGTGCCAGGTGGCCAGATTGAGATGAGTGCTGGTGGGCATGGGTGCATCGCTTTTCATCCGGCTGCCGTAGCCGAACAGGGGCATTACCCCCTGCAAGCTGAGCTGCTTGTCGAAATCGGTACCGCCGATGTGCACGCCAGAGGTAGCAAGGATGTCGTCCTGACGGTCATCGATCTGCCGCCGCTCCGGTGCCAGCCGCACCAGTGAAAAGTCCGAGGTACCGCCTCCGATGTCGACGATCAGCACGCGCTCTTCCCGCTCGATGCGCGACTCGTAGTCGAACGCTGCAGCGATGGGTTCGTACTGGAAAGAGACGTCCTTGAAACCAATCTTGTTGGCCGCAGCGGCGAGTGTATTCGCCGCTTCCCTATCTGCATCCGGGTCGTCGTCTACGAAAAACACCGGGCGGCCCAGCACCACCTCATCGAACGAGCGCCCGGCCTGCTCTTCAGCGCGTTGTTTGAGGGTCCCGAGAAACAGCCCGAGAATGTCCTTGAACGGCATGGCGCCGCCGAGCACGGTCGTCTCACTCTTGAGCAGCTTGGACCCGAGCAGGCTTTTCAGCGAGCGCATCAAACGCCCTTCGTAGCCTTCCAGGTATTCGGCCAAGGCCAGGCGACCATAGACCGGACGACACTCTTCGGTGTTAAAGAACACCACCGAGGGCAAGGTTTGCTGATCGCCTTCCAGCACCAACAGCGGCTCGGCGTCAGGACGCCACCAACCGACGGTGGAATTGGAGGTACCGAAGTCGATGCCGCAGGCGCGGGCGGGGGCGGGGGCGGGGGACGGGTTATGCATGTGCGGTCCGGACTTCTAAAAACGGCCGCGCAGTTTATGCGAGCCTGCCAGCAAATGCAGGCCAATCGTCGGGCGGACTCAACCAGGCAAACCACTGCGGCAGTCGAGCGCCGCCGCAGTGGAGCGCCGTTAGGCGAGTGACGGCTCGGCAGCGGCTGCGGCCGCGGAGTCGGTCATGCCGTCCGTCATGCGCTTGGCGTCATGGCAGAAAGTGCGGGAGGCCTGGAACAGGAACACCATGGTGAGCAGCAGCGAGCCGGGGATCAGATACATCGCACCGTGTAGACCTTCGGCGCGGAAGACTTCGCTCATCTCGCTGGCACCCGCGGCAAGCATTGCCGACTCGGCAAAGTGGTCCGACAGCAGCCCCACCACCACCGTGCCCATGCCACCACCAAGCAGATACAGACCGGCGAAGAACAGAGCCATGGCTGTGGCCCGCAGACGTGGTTCGACGACGTCCTGAATGGCTGTGTAAACGCAGGTGTAAAAGTTGTAGGAGAACAGCCAGCCGATACTGAAGACCGCGACGAACACGCCTACTTCAATCCGCCCGGCAAGCAACGCATAACCGGTCAGAGCGGTGGCGATAAGCATGCTCACCGCGGCGAAGATCAGGCGGCCGCGGGCAAAGCGTTGATGGATCTTGTCTGCTACCCAACCGCCGAGGGTTAAACCGACCAAACCCGTCAAGCCGACGATCACCCCGGTGGCGATCGACGCCTCCACCAGCGGCACCGCGTGATAGCGCATCAGCAACGGCACCATAAAGGCGTTGCAGGCGTAGGTGGCGAAGTTGAACGCCAGCCCCGCCAGCACCAGCCACCAGAACGTGCGGATCGCGAACACCTTGCGAATCGGCTGCTCCACACGCGCCTGCGACACTTTCACCGTTTCCGCCGCGCCACGCTGGGGTTCCTTGACGAAAAAGATGAACAGCGCCAGCACCAGACCAGGCACTGCCGCAATGAAGAACGGTGCGCGCCAGCTACCGAAATATTCCACCATCGAGCCAATGGTGAAGAAGGCCAGCAGCAGACCCAGCGGCAGCCCTAGCATGAAGATACCCATGGCCCGAGCGCGTTTGTGCGCCGGAAACAGATCGCCAATCAGCGAATTGGCCGCGGGCGCATAGCTGGCCTCACCGATGCCGATGCCCATGCGCACCAGCAGAAAAGTCCAGAAATTCCAGGCCAGACCGTTTACAGCGGTCAGCCCGCTCCAGACGGTCAAGCCCCAGCCCATGATCTTGCGCCGTGAGCCGATGTCGGCCATGCGGCCCAGTGGCACGCCGGCGATCGCATAGATGATGGTGAAAGCGGTGCCGATCAAGCCCAGCTGGAAATCGTTGAGATCCCACTCCAGGCGGATAGGCTCGGCAATGATTGCCGGGATGGTGCGATCGAAAAAATTGAACAGGTTGGCCAGAAACAGCAGAAACAGGACGCGCCAGGCGTTCGCGGCTTGGGTGGATGGCTGCATGACGTCGCTCTCGATTTATTGTTATGCGTCGGTCGTGCGCCGACCGATTCTCGGAACTGACTCTAGGGTTCTAACGTGCGTCTGTCTGTCACCATCACTTTCGCTGATGCCGGCCGATGCGACGGGTCAGCTCTGCTGCCAAGCCTCTAGCCAACCAAGGCTGTTTGAGGTGCCGGCGCTATCGGGGCGGTATTCAGCCGCCAACCAGTCGGAATAGCCCACCGCTTGCAACGCTTCGAGTAGCGGTCCGAACGCTATCGAACCCGTGCCGGGCGCACCACGGCCGGGACAGTCAGCGAACTGCACATGACCTATCCTCGATCCCAGCAGCCGGATACCCGCGGCGACGTCCAGCCCTTGACGGGCCATGTGATAGAGGTCCAGCTGAGCCTGGCAATTAGGATGGTCGACACGCTCCAGCAGCGCTTGCAGATGCGCGGGTGTATTGATTAGAAAACCGGGCATGTCGAGCGGATTGATCGCCTCGCACACCACTCGAACTCCAAGCAATGCGAACGCCTCGGCGCTTTTGCGCAGGTTGGCTACCAGGGCTTCCAAGGCTTGCTCACGCGTGACACCTTCGGCCAGCCGGCCCGGCAAGACGTTGACGCACAGTGGGCGCGTCATGGCCGCATAGGTCAGGCCTTCCTGAAGCGCCGTATCGAACTCAGCCTGCCGTGACGGCACCGCCGCCAGCCCCGCACCGCCCTGCATGAAATCGCCAGCAGGCAGGTTAATCAGCACCAGCGGCAGACCCGCACGCTCCAGCAACTCCTTTAGCTGCAGCGCCGGGAGCTCGTAGGGAAACTGGATTTCTACGCCATCGAACCCGGCAATCCGAGCGGCCATGATGCGCTCGGCCAACGGCAGTTCGGTGAACAACATGGACAGGTTGGCTGCAATCTTCATTGATCTTGCTCCCGAAACATCCTGACCAGCGTGGAAGGGTCATTTTCCAGCTCGCCCTGACTACCGTGCAGGCGCATCAGCTGTGCGGCGAGGCCGGTCATGGGCGTGGCCCCGCCTGCTTCACGAGAGAGCTGCACGGCCGTGTCGAGGTCCTTGAGCAGGGTGCGAACGCGCCACTTCACCGGCTCGAACTCGCTGTGGGCCATTTGCGGGGCGAGGATCTGCAGCGGTTTGGAATCGGCGAAACCGCCAGCCAGTGCCGACGCGATGAGAGTGGCGTCGACCCCGCAGCGTTCGGCCAAAGCCACCACTTCGGCGATGACCAATGCATTACAGGCGACGATCATCTGGTTACAGGCTTTGGTCACCTGGCCGGCGCCGACGTCGCCCATGTGGGTCAACCGCTGGCCGAGGTGTGCCAACACGGGTCGAACCCGTTCGACATCCTCGCCGCGCCCGCCTGCCATGATTGCCAGGCTGCCCGTCTCGGCACCCGCCGTACCGCCGGACACCGGTGCATCGACCCAGCGCATGCCGCTGCGGGATTCGAGTTCGGCGGCCATGGCGCGCGTGGCCGTTGGCTCCAGACTGGAATGATCGACCAGCAATTGGCCCGCTTTTGCTCCCTCGACGATACCACCCGAACCAAACACCACCTCACGTACCACCGCGGTGTCTGCCAGACAAAGCAGCACCATGTCTGCGTCACTGCACAGGTCGGCCGGATTGCCAGCCTGTCGCGCGCCAGCCTCTACCAGGGGCGCACATTTTTCGGGGGAACGGTTCCAGACCGTCAATCGATAACCGGCAGCGAGCAGCCGGCGGCACATTGGCAGGCCCATCAGGCCGATGCCGGCAAAAGCGATCGTTGGCAAATCAGACATGCGGGTGGTTCCTGTAAAACCGGGCCCGGGATTCTAGCGCCGCTCAAGCTCCGATGGCCAAGCCGGCCTCAAAGCAGCTCCCCTTTGTCCCACAAACGCACCAGCTCCCCAGGCGCTTGCTCTTCGGGGACTTGCAGCAGCATCTCGCCGTCATGCTCGTTTTCGCGGTAATGAAGCTCGATCTGGTAGTAACGACGATCGCCCTGCCCGGCGTCGGCACTTGCCAACGGAAGGCAGCCTTCCAGCACGGAGCAAATCTGGCCGCGTTGGCGTTCGTCACAGCTGGCGAAATCGATCTCACGCGGCAGAGAGAGTGCCTGCATCGCGGCGAACCCGCCCTGCCGCGAGAGGCGAACGGTTGCTTCTTTGCCCAGCGGTGGTAGCTGTTTCATGACGTCGCCTCGTTGGGGCCTGTTTACGGCACAAGGACACCGACATCTGTCCATGCCTGCCTTACCGCCTGAACCTCGCTACTGCCGCCATCGAAGCGGATCACCGCGTTATCGAGCGTCAAACCAGCGAACGCGACAAAATCCGCATCCTTGGCCAAACGCTGATCACAAAGGGTGTCATACCAGATGCGCCCAGCCTTCTCCCAGGCATAACCACCGAGCGCCCGAGCGGCGAGATAGAACGCGCGATTGGGAATGCCGGAGTTCAGGTGCACACCACCATTGTCGTCACGGGTGTCGATAAAGTCGCGCATATGCGCTGGCTGTGGGTCCTTGCCCAACAGCGGGTCGTCATAGGCGCTGCCGGGGCTGGCCATTGAGCGCAGTGCCGAGCCGCTCACCTTGTCGGTCAGCAACTCGGCGCCGATCAACCAATCGGCCTGGTCCGCTGTCTGCTTGAGGCTGAACTGTTTCACCAACACGCCGAACACGTCGGATAGCGATTCATTCAGGGCACCGGACTGATCGGAGTACAGCAGCCCGGCCTCGCTTTCGATGACGCCATGGGTCAGCTCGTGCGCCACGACATCCAGAGACCGCGTGAAGCGATTAAAAATCTCGCCGTCACCATCGCCAAAGACCATCTGCGCGCCGTTCCAGAAAGCATTCTCGTAGCCAACGCCGTAGTGCACCGTGCCGATCAGCGGGAAACCATGATTGTCGATCGAGTCGCGCCCGAACACCTGCCAGAAGCATTTGTGGGCGTTGCCGAGTGCATCGTAGGCCTCGTCGACCGCTGCATCGCCGACCGGCGGCTGTTCCTCGATTCTTGCCAGCATCCCAGGCAGCAACATCTGCTGCCCTGCATCGTGAATGCTGCGTCGCGGTTCGCCCGGCAGGTCTCGTTCAGGCAACACGCTGACGATTGGCTGACGGTTGGGTGGCCCGGGGTTGGGCAGCAGATGATGAATATGGGACAGGGTGCCGAGCGCTCGCTCGCGCTGTGGGGCGGAGCCGTGCTCAATAATCCGGCTGAGTACGTAAGGCGGAATGAAGCCGTGGCGCATGGTTGAGTTATGCATGGGTTCCCCTTCAGCCAGCTCGCTTGCAAGGCATCCACGCACGTTGATCCGATTACGGCGCAGCGTTGTCGTGCCGGCTGTTTTCGATGTCTGCTTTCAGCAGGCTAGAGCAAAAGCCCAAGTCGGCAAGCCGCAAATGGGGTGCTTTGATTTGGGGAGCGCGGCGGGGATTCAGCCAGTGATCGAGCTGTCGTTGGCGGCAACATGCACCTCAGCGATCACGCTGCTGCGGTTGAGCGCTTCGATAGCCTGGTCGAGCTGCTTGACGCAGAGGTCTACGGCCATTTGGCGCAAAGACTCTGGCCACTCATGGTCGGTAACCGGTTCGATCATATCCAGGATGTCGGTATAGCCGACGAGCATCCCATGCTTCACCTTTAGGGTTTCGCCAGCTGAAAGAACTGTGAGCGGGTCTCGCGAGGTGATTACCGCCCCCGCGTCGAGCAGTCCGTCGATGTGTTTACGCAGGGCATGGAGTGCGCGCTTGTCCCGGGTCGAATCCATATCAAAAAGCCATCATCCATAAAGGCGGCGGATTCTACTAAATGTGACAAGCATCACAAATGTAATTTCGAATCTGCCGCACCGACCTTGCGTTATGGACTCGCCCAGAGTCAATCTGTGGGCGCAGCGTTATGCGTTAGCGCTTCGAAATGCTATGCATCATGGGGCTTCTCTTCGGTTCGCCAGAGGTACCGAAGTCATCCTGACGAGTATCAACAAGCTGACCCAGGCAAATCTCGACAGCGACGTGCCGTGATTCTGAGCACGGCCAAACATGCCTGGCGATGACGGCAACCAAGCTCCGAATGCCGGTCTCATTGAAGAGCCTTCCATTACGCACCGTGAGTGTGCAGTCGTGAAAATCGATGGTGATCGGACAGCGCTCGGTCAGGCCTGCTCCGGCGCTGAGCAAATAATCGATGTGCCGGCGCAACGTATGATTTTCACGACGTTCGGAGCGCATGGCGGTCATCTGCCGGCCCGGGTGTGCATCACCGCTAGCTGATCGTCCTGCATTAGCACGCTTGGCCTTGCTTGACCGAAGCGCCATTCTCCGGATTGTTTTCAAGCTCGGTGTCAATGGCCTCGTCGAGCTGACGGCAGCAAAGATCAGCAGCCATATCGCGCAATGACTCCGGCCATTCGCCGTCTGTGGTCGGCTCGATCAGCGCGAGCGATTTGTAGTAACTGATGAGCATGCCGTGCTCGACCCGCAGGGCCTGACTGCCATCGAGCAGGATTAACGGATCCCGCTGGGTAATAACGGCGCCGCTCGCCAAGAGCGCATCGATGTGTTTTCGCAGCGCATGAAGCTTCCGCTTTTCTTCTCTGAAATCACTCATGCCGCAACCCTCGTCCTTGAAGGCCCAAGATTCTAGTCAAACCTTGATGGCACTTAAATATCTAAATGCCACTACTGCCATCATTCTCCGCTCTGAGCTGAACATCATTTGATCCATGTCATTCTCACCTGCGCCTATGCAGGGGGCTGGCACAGTACATGTGGGTTCCCGGCCGGATAGACAGCGCACCAAACTCGCCACACCCCGCCGTTTACCTCCGTTTCGCCAAGCGGCAGCGCCATCTCGGCCAGACGCTTGCGTTGGCGCAGCCTTCTACCTCTATAATCCGCGCGCTTTTTCCGCTATTGAACCGGAGAACCACAATGCTGAAGCGCACCCTGGCAGCCGTCACCGGCCTTGCCCTCTCGTTGTCTATTGCCACCACCCATGCCGCCGACGTACTTCGCGTATCGGCCATCCCCGACGAAGCCCCGACTGAGCTGATTCGCAAGTTCGAACCGCTGGGCCAATACCTCGAAAAAGAACTGGGCATGCCGGTGAAATTCACTCCGGTCTCCGATTACGCGGCAGTTGTCGAAGCACTTGCTTCCGACCGCCTCGACCTGGCCTGGCTCGGCGGTTTCACCTTCGTCCAGACTCGCCTGAAAACGGGCGATGCGATCCCGCTCGTACAGCGTGAGCAGGACGAGAAATTCACCAGCAAATTCATCACTGCCGATCCCGAGGTCAAAACGCTGCAGGACCTCAAGGGCAAGACCTTTGCGTTTGGCTCCGTGTCCTCGACCTCCGGCAGCCTGATGCCGCGCTACTTCATGATCAAGGACGGCATCGACCCCGAGCAGTTCTTCAAGCGCATCGCCTATTCCGGCGCCCACGACGCCACGGCCGCCTGGGTTCAAGCTGGCAAGGCCGACGGTGGCGTACTCAATGCCTCGGTTTGGGACAAGCTGGTCGCGGCTGGCAAGGTCGACACTGACAAGGTGCGGGTGATCTCAACCACGCCGCCCTATTACGACTACAACTGGACCGTACGCGGCAACCTGGAGCCAGCGCTGGCCGAGAAGATCAAACACGCGTTTCTCAAACTCGACCCGAAGAACCCGGAACACAAGAAGATTCTTGATCTTCAGGCCGCAACACGCTTCATCGAAACGCGCCCGGAAAATTACGAAGGCATCGAGGAAGCCGCGCGCGCCGCTGGCCTGTTGAAGTGAGTTCCGCCAGTCGGTCCGCTGCAACTCTGCGGACCGCTCGGGCAGTACCAGGCGAGCACGCTTGAATGAGCGTGACGATGCTGTCTTCGAGCCCGCGCACTTCGCTAACAAACCAGACCGAACCGGCCCTGAGCCTGTCCGGCGTAAGCTACTGCCATGCCAACGGTCACGTCGCACTGCGCGACGTTGACCTGCAGATCGCGAAAGGCGAGCGCGTTGCGCTCATCGGTCCCTCTGGCGCAGGCAAGACCACCTTGTTGCGCTTGCTTGCCACGCACGTGCAGCCGAGCAATGGTGAATTCGAACTGCTCGGCTGCCAGCCCTGGGCGTTATCAGTCGGTGCCCGGCAGAAACTGCGTGGTCGCATCGGTCTAATTCATCAGGCACCACCGCTGCCACCTCGCCAACGCGTGATTACCTCGGTGCTGGCCGGGCGGCTGGGGCAATGGTCGCTCGGCCGCAGTCTGCTCAGCCTGGTCTACCCGCTGGACAAGAACGGCGCAGCCGAAGTACTGGGGAAGCTGGATCTGGCAGACAAGCTCTATGAGCGCTGCGATCAGCTGTCCGGTGGTCAGTTGCAGCGCGTCGGCATCGCCCGTGCGCTGTACCAGAGCCCGAGGCTCATGCTGGCAGACGAGCCGGTATCCGCGATGGACCCGGTGCTAGCGGCTTATTCGTTGAACGTACTAAACCGCGAAGCGACGCGTTGCCAGGCCACACTCATAGCCAGCCTGCACGCGGTCGAGCTGGCGCTGGAGCACTTCCCTCGGGTGATCGCGGTTCGTGACGGGCGAATCCTGTTCGATAAAGCATCCAACACCGTGACGGCGGACGAGCTCGATGCGCTCTATGCCAACGACCAGCTAGAAGGCTTCGCACGTGTTGAGCCGACGCCGGGCCAGAGCCTGCATATTCCTCGATGCTGAACCCCGCCCTCACCCAGCGCGACCCTGCCGCTCGCTCACGCCTGTTGCTGACATTGGTAGCGCTGGCTCTGCTTTGGCCTGGACTGTCATTAAGCGAGCTGGATCTCAGCGTGCTCGTCGATGGCAGCAACGCCGACACCATGGGCGTCTTTTTGTCCGGTTTCTGGCCTCCGGCACATGACACGGAATTTCTACTTCTGCTGGGACGTGCAACGCTGGAAACGCTCTCCATCGCCACGGCGGGTATGGCGCTGGCGCTTGCTGTAGCCATTCCCTGCGCGCTTCTGGCAACGCGCGCGCTGTCGATTTCGGCCCTGAGTCGCGGCGGTCGTCCGCACTGGTGGGCGCAGGCCGTTCGCTGGCCCGTTCGAGGGCTGCTGATCCTGCTACGCAGCGTGCCGGAAATCGTCTGGGCGCTGCTCTTCGTGCGGGCCGTCGGCCTTGGTCCAACGGCTGGCGTACTGGCCATCGCCATCACCTACGCCGGCATGCTCGGCAAGGTCTACGCAGAAATCTTCGAGTCGGTCGATCCGCTGCCGACGCGCGCATTGATCGGCGCGGGCGGTTCACGTCTGCAGGCGTTTGCCTACGGCGTGCTGCCACAGGCAACGGGCGAGATGCTGTCCTATACTGTCTATCGCTGGGAGTGCGCCATCCGTGCGTCGGTCGTCATGGGCTTTGTCGGTGCGGGCGGGTTGGGTCAGCAGATGGATCTGTCGATGCGCATGTTCGCTGGCGGCGAAGTGGCGAGCATGCTGCTGACCTTTCTCCTGCTGGTGCTGCTGGCGGATCTGTTCAGCCAGCTGCTGCGCAGAAGGTTCGTATGAAGTCGCTTGCTCGCTATGCGCTACCGCTATTGCTAATCATGGCTGTGGTCGCTTCGTTCGCCTACTTGCAGCTCGACACCAGCGCACTGATGAGCCGTGATGGCGCAGTGCAAATGGGCGAATACGCTGCTGCTTTCTTCAGCCCAGATCTGTCGGCACCGCACCTACGCGCAATCGCTTACGGCGCCTTGGAAACACTGGCGATGTCGGCCATCGGCACGCTTCTCGCGGCTGTGCTCGGTTTGATACTGGCGCTGCCAGCCTCCGGACGCTTCGGATTGGTCACCCAGGGTGCTTCACGACTGCTGCTCAATGCGCTTCGTGCGATACCCGAACTCGTCTGGGCGGCGCTGATGGTGCTGGCGGCGGGCCTGGGACCGAATGCTGGCACCCTGGCCCTGGCGCTGCACACAGCCGGTGTGCTGGGTCGCCTGTTCGCCGAAGCACTGGAAAACACACCGAGCGCGCCAAGCGAGGCGTTGCGGCTGGCCGGCAGTGGGCGGATCGGTGCGTTCTGCTACGGCACCCTTCCGACGCTATGGCCGCAGATCATGGCTTATACGCTGTATCGCTGGGAGAACAACATCCGCATGGCCAGCGTGCTCGGCTTTGTCGGCGCCGGCGGCCTCGGACAGATGCTTTACATGAGCCTCAGCCTGTTCCAGGAGGCCCAAGCCTCGACAGTCATTCTGGCCATGCTGCTGATGGTACTGGCAGTCGATGCGTTGAGTGGCTGGGCGCGCCAGCGCTGGGTGCGCAGCTAGCGACTGACTTGAATCAGTGCAGGCTGGGCTTCGCTGCCCTTTCCTGCACCAACACCCAGGGCGCAACAACAACGGCCCAGAGTGACGGATCGCGTTCAAGCCAGTCTTGGGCCTGCTCTGCCTCAAGCTTGCCGAGATGGCCTTCTGCTAGCCATGCGGTCACTTTTTCCCGATCATCCTCAGCGACCGCCTGTGCCGCAGCGATCAGATCAAAGTCACTGGCCACCCGCAGCAGCGCGCCACGAGCAAAGAACGGTTGCAGCTCCTGCCAGGTAATCGAGGCTGTTTCACCCAGCAGCTTGGCATAGAGAGTGCTTGATTCTTCGCTCATGAGGTTCACCCGGTCTAAAGGGGCGCAATGATAGCGCTCGGGTAAATCTCATCAAGCGGATGGAATTCCTGACTGTGCAAACAGGTGCTGACGCTTCTACACTGTGCCGGTACAGTTGCCGTACCGTTTGGGGACGTTGAGCCCTTAACGACACTGCAGCCCGCAGGATCCAAACAATAATGATGCAAGTGGAGCGCATATGAAGACCAAGCAGCGTCTTTCGAAACTATTCATGGCTATCGCTTTGACGGGTGCAGCGAGCTACACGCTGGCCGCCGACAACATCAAGATCGGCTTGGCCGGTCCGGTTACCGGGGCTGTCGCGCAGTACGGGGACATGCAGTTCATCGGTGCCCAGATGGCCATCGAGCAAATCAACAAGGAAGGTGGCGTCAACGGTCAGCAGCTTGAAGGTATCGTCTATGACGACGCCTGCGACCCCAAGCAGGCCGTAGCGGTTGCCAACAAGATCGTTAACGACGAGGTCAGCTTCGTCGTAGGTCACCTCTGCTCCAGCTCCACCCAGCCGGCGTCCGATATCTATGAAGACGAAGGCATTCTGATGATTACCGCAGCGTCGACCAGCCCGGACATCACCTCTCGTGGCTACGAGCTGATCTTCCGTACCATCGGTCTGGACAGCCTGCAGGGCCCGACCGCCGGTAACTTCATCGCTGACACCGTCAAGCCGAAGAATGTGGCTGTCATCCATGACAAGCAGCAGTACGGCGAAGGGATCGCGACCGCGGTCAAGGAAACCCTGGAGAAGAAAGGCGTCAAGGTTGGCCTGTTCGAAGGCATTAACGCTGGCGACAAGGACTTCTCCTCGATGATATCCAAGCTCAAGCAGGAGAATGTCGACTTCGTCTACTACGGCGGCTATCACCCAGAGCTGGGCCTGCTGCTGCGTCAAGCGAAGGAAAAGGGTCTGAATGTCCGCTTCATGGGCCCTGAAGGCGTAGGCAACAAGGAAATCTCCGCCATTGCAGGCCCGGCTTCCGAAGGCCTGCTGGTCACCCTGCCGAAGTCGTTCGATCAGGATCCGCGCAACCAGAAGCTGGTCGACGCATTCAAGGCGAAGAAGCAGGACCCGAGCGGCCCGTTCGTGTTCCCGGCCTACGCGGCTGTTCAAGTCATTGCCGAGGGTATCGAGAAAGCCGGCAGCACCGACACCGCCAAGGTGGCCGAAGCGCTGCGCAGCAACACCTTCGATACTCCGACCGGCAACCTTTCGTTCGACGAGAAGGGTGACCTGAAAGACTTCAACTTCGTGGTTTACGAATGGCACCAGGACGGCACCAAGACCGAAGCCAAGTGAACCTATAACCAACCGACCCAAAGCCCACGGCATCCGCCGTGGGCTTTGTTTTAGCTGATCGGAGCCAACCCGGCCACAAGCACGGGACGCCCAGCAACACTTTCAACCAAGCGAGTGGCCTGTAGAACTGGCCCGCCTCGACAGGTAGGTGCGTGATCCGCACCGAGTCCACGGCGCTGCATTCTCCCTGCAGCGTTTTCGAAGCAGGTCCGCATTGGCGGCAAGCACGGCTGCGGGTGTTCAGGAGAACGTAATGCCTGAGCTTTACCACTACTTCCAACAGCTGATCAACGGCCTGACCGTCGGCAGCACCTATGCCTTGATAGCCATCGGTTACACGATGGTCTACGGCATCATCGGCATGATCAACTTCGCCCACGGCGAGGTGTACATGATCGGGTCGTATGTCACCTTTATCGCCATCGTCGGGCTGACCATGATGGGGCTCGATTCGCTGCCAATCCTCATGATCGGCGCGTTCGCCGCCGCCATGATCGTCACCAGCGCCTATGGCTACAGCATCGAGCGGGTTGCTTATCGACCGCTACGGGGCAGCAACCGACTGATCCCGTTGATCTCCGCGATCGGCATGTCGATCTTCCTGCAGAACGTCGTCCTGCTTTCCCAGGACTCCAAAGACAAGGCGATCCCCAACCTGATGCCCGGCAACTTCATCTTTGGCGAAAGCGCCATGAACGGGGTGGTGATTTCCTACATGCAGGTGCTGATCTTTGTCGTCACCATCATTGCCATGATGGGTCTGACGCTGTTCATCTCCCGCTCTCGCCTGGGCCGCGCCTGCCGTGCCTGCGCCGAAGATCTGAAGATGGCCAACCTGCTCGGCATCAACACCAACAGCATCATCGCCCTGACTTTCGTCATCGGCGCTGCGCTGGCGGCCGTTGCAGCCGTTCTGATCAGCATGCAATACGGCGTGATCAACCCGCACATCGGCTTCCTGGCCGGCATCAAAGCCTTTACTGCTGCGGTGCTTGGCGGTATCGGCAGCATCCCGGGCGCCATGCTCGGCGGCCTGGTGTTGGGTGTCGCTGAAGCGTTCGGCGCCGATATCTTTGGTGATCAATACAAGGATGTGGTCGCGTTCAGCCTGCTGGTACTGGTGCTGCTGTTCCGTCCGACCGGCATTCTCGGCCGTCCGGAGGTTGAAAAGGTATGACTCGCAATCTGCGCACTGCCTTTTTCAGCGCACTGTTGGTATTCGCTGTAGCGGTACCGGTGTTCGGCCTGAAACTCACCACCGTCGGCATTCGCCTCGAAGTTCATGGCAGCGACGCGACGACGTTCTGGATCATCGCGGCCTGCGCCGTGGCCATGTTCTTCTGGCAGCTGTTCCGCCACCACGCGGCGGCTGGCTGGGCGGCGACCCCCAACCTACCGAGCATACCGGCTGGTGCGGGCAACTTCCTGACCCTGCCATCGACCCAGCGCTACATCATCATCGGCCTGATTCTGCTGGCACTGGTGTGGCCGTTCTTCGGTTCACGCGGCGCGGTGGACATCGCCACGCTGATCCTGATCTACGTGATGCTCGGCCTCGGCTTGAACATCGTGGTCGGCCTGGCCGGCTTGCTGGATCTTGGTTACGTCGGGTTCTATGCCGTTGGCGCTTATACCTATGCCCTCCTCTCGCATTATTACGGGATCGGGTTCTGGGTCGCGTTGCCGATTGCTGGTGCCATGGCCGCGCTGTTCGGTTTCCTGCTGGGCTTCCCAGTGCTGCGTCTGCGCGGGGATTACCTGGCGATCGTGACCCTCGGCTTCGGTGAGATCATCCGTCTGTTGCTGCGTAACATGACCGATCTCACCGGCGGCCCCAATGGCATCAGCGGCATCGACAAACCAACACTGTTCGGCCTCTCGTTCGACCGTCGCGCTGCCGAGGGCATGCAGACGTTCCACGAGTTCTTCGGCTTTGAATATCAGTCGATCAACAAGGTGATCTTCCTCTATCTGATTGCCGTGCTGCTGGTGCTGCTGACACTGTTCGTCATCAACCGCCTGCTGCGCATGCCTATCGGCCGCGCCTGGGAAGCGTTGCGTGAAGATGAGATCGCCTGCCGTGCGCTGGGCATGAACCCCACCGTGATCAAGCTTTCCGCGTTTACCCTAGGTGCAACGTTTGCAGGCTTCGCCGGTAGCTTCTTCGCGGCGCGCCAGGGACTGGTGTCACCGGAATCGTTCACCTTTATCGAATCGGCCATCATCCTCGCCATCGTCGTACTGGGCGGCATGGGCTCGCAGCTGGGGGTGATTCTCGCCGCCATTGTGATGATCCTGCTGCCTGAACTGATGCGTGAGTTCAGCGAGTACCGCATGCTGATGTTCGGCGCCTTGATGGTGCTGATGATGATCTGGCGTCCGCAGGGGCTGCTGCCCATGCAACGCCCCCACATGGAGCTGAAGCGATGAGCCGCCCGATTCTCGAAGTAAGCGGCCTGACCATGCGCTTCGGCGGCCTTCTGGCCGTCAACGGGGTGGGCCTGACCGTACATGACAAACAGGTGGTCTCGATGATCGGCCCCAACGGCGCCGGCAAGACCACGGTATTCAACTGCCTGACCGGCTTCTACCAGCCCACCGACGGCAAGATCCTGCTCGACGGCGAAGCGATCCAGGGCCTGCCCGGCCACAAGATTGCCCGCAAGGGCGTGGTGCGGACATTCCAGAACGTTCGCCTGTTCAAGGACATGACCGCCATCGAAAACTTGTTGGTCGCCCAACACCGGCACCTGAACACGGGCTTTCTGTCCGGCCTGTTGAAGACCAAGGCGTTTCGCAAGAGCGAGCGCCAGGCAATGGATTTCGCCGCGCACTGGCTCGATCAGGTCAACCTGACCGACATTGCCAACCGCCCGGCCGGCACCCTTGCCTATGGCCAGCAACGCCGTCTGGAAATCGCGCGCTGCATGATGACGCGTCCGCGCATCCTCATGCTCGACGAGCCGGCAGCGGGTTTGAACCCGAAGGAAACCGAAGACCTGAAAGCGCTGATCGGCATGCTGCGTGACCAGCACAACGTGACGGTTCTGCTCATTGAGCACGACATGAAGCTGGTCATGAGCATCTCCGACCATATCGTGGTGATCAACCAGGGCTGTCCGCTGGCTGACGGCACGCCGGAGCAGATTCGTGACAATCCGGACGTGATCAAAGCCTATCTGGGAGAGGCGTAACCATGCTGTATTTCGAAAACGTCTCGACCTTTTACGGCAAGATCCAAGCGCTGCATAACGTCAACGTGGAAGTCCGCAAGGGCGAGATCGTGACCCTGATCGGCGCCAACGGTGCTGGAAAGTCGACCCTGCTGATGACGCTCTGCGGTACGCCCATGGCGTCCGAGGGCAGCATCCGTTTCGAGGGCGAGGAGCTGGTCGGCAAGCAGACCTTCGACATCATGCGCAAGGACATTGCCGTGGTGCCCGAAGGGCGGCGCATCTTTGCTCGGCTGACGGTCGAGGAAAACCTGGCCATGGGTGGGTTCTTCACCAACAAGGCGGACTTCCAGGAGCAGTTGGACAAGGTGCTGTTGCTGTTCCCACGACTCAAGGAGCGTTTCCAGCAGCGTGGCGGCACCATGTCCGGCGGTGAGCAACAGATGCTCGCCATTGCCCGTGCATTGATGAGCAAGCCCAAGCTGTTGCTGCTTGACGAGCCGTCGTTGGGACTGGCGCCTATCATCATTCAGCAAATCTTCGACATCATCGAACAGCTGCGCAAAGATGGCGTAACCATCTTCCTGGTCGAGCAGAACGCCAACCAGGCGCTGAAGCTGGCCGACCGGGCTTATGTGCTGGAGAACGGCCACATCGTCATGCAGGGAAGCGGTGAGGAGCTGCTGGTCAACCCCAAGGTTCGCGACGCCTACCTGGGCGGCTGAATCGAGGCAAAAGAAGGAGCCGGGCAAATGCCCGGCTTTTTCATGCGCGCACGTAGGGGATGACAAGCGAGGGCCGGGCCTTTATCGTGCTCTGCGTCGCGTCTTACCCGACACCCATCTGGGCGTCCCGACGAGACCCCTGGATCAGCAGACAGGGCATAACTGAGCTGGCTCATTTCTGAACTCAACTCAGGAGAAGCCGGCCATGACTGCCAGCCGTATCTGGATCAAGAACCCCCTCGCCCTCTACACCGCCAACGATCAGAAAGCCCCTGGCGGGCTGGTAATCGAGAGAGGCGTGATTGTCGAAATGCTCGACGCCGGGCAATCGCCCTCGACGCCTGTCGACAGCACCTTCGATGCCCGTGAACACGTTGTGTTGCCAGGGCTGATCAACACGCACCACCACTTCTATCAGACGCTCACGCGAGCCTGGGGCCCTGTGGTCAATCAACCGCTATTTCCATGGCTGAAGACCCTGTACCCGGTCTGGGCACGCCTGACGCCGGATCGCCTGGCGCTCGCCAGCAAGGTCGCGCTCGCCGAATTGCTGTTGTCCGGCTGCACCACCGCGGCCGATCACCACTACCTGTTCCCGGATGGCCTGGAAAACGCCATCGACGTGCAGATCGACGTTGTTCGCGAGTTGGGCATGCGCGCCATGCTGACCCGCGGCTCCATGAGCCTGGGTGAAGCCGACGGTGGGCTGCCGCCGCAACACACCGTGCAGACGGCCGAAGCGATCCTGGAAGACAGCGAACGGTTGATCGGCCGCTATCACGAGCGCGGCGCCGGCGCGCAGATCCAGATCGGCCTTGCGCCCTGCTCGCCGTTTTCAGTTACACCGGAAATCATGCGCGCTACCGCCGCTCTGGCTGAACACCACGACGTGCGCCTGCACACGCACCTGGCCGAAACCCTGGACGAAGAAGAGTTCTGCCTGCAGCGCTTCGGCCTGCGCACGGTGGATTATCTGGACAGCGTCGGCTGGCTATCGGAGCGCACCTGGTTGGCGCATGGCATTCACTTCAACGAGGACGAAATTGCCCGCCTCGGCGCGGCCGGCACCGGCATCTGCCATTGCCCATGCTCCAACATGCGACTGGCGTCGGGCATTTGCCCCACCGTCGCGCTGGAAGCGGCAGGCGCGCCAATCGGTCTTGGCGTGGATGGTTCGGCCTCCAACGACGCGTCCAACATGATTCTAGAAGCCAGGCAGGCGCTATACATCCAGCGCCTGCGCTACGGTGCAGAAGAGATCACGCCTGAGCGGGCCTTGGGTTGGGCCACGCGCGGTTCGGCTCGGCTGCTGGGTCGTCAAGATGTGGGTGAATTGGCGGTGGGCAAGCAGGCCGATCTAGCCCTGTTCAAGCTCGACGAGCTGCGTTTCTCCGGTAGCCATGACCCCATTTCCGCGCTGCTGCTGTGCGGCGCTGACCGGGCCGACCGGGTGATGGTGGGTGGCCAGTGGCGGGTGGTCGACGGCCAAATCGAAAGCCTTGACGTGGCCGGACTGATCGCCAACCACAGCCAGGCGGCACGCGAGCTGATCGCGGGCTAGCCCCACCGCTGAGGTTTCGCTCAAAAGACTGGCGAGTCGTATGACCGGCGAGCAGCGACGCTCGCCGGCGCCAGGACTGAGCAGTCAGCTTCTCAGTTCTTCGATTCGCCAATCTTGAGCGCAAACACGCCCGTCAAAAGCAAACTGCCGCGCCAGGGCCGACGGCCAGTTTGCTCAGGCGAGCCTAGGCATGCGGCGTTGGGCGCAGCGCCTTGGCCATGCATTGCAGGGCCTCACGCGGCCCACCGCAAATCAGCGTAGCGGGCACAGCCAGCATCAAGTTCACGGGCAGATCGAACGCCTCTAGTTGCAGCCCATCGCAATCGAGGCCGGACACACCACATAGCTGCGGATGCTGGCGCTGCAGGCGCTCGGCATAGCTGCCCTCCCCGTCCAGATAGCCATAGATCGACTTGCCCTGAGCCGCGGCATAACCGACTTCGAAACTGGTGCCGCTGTCCGGCTCACCACCGCGAAAGAAGTTCAGATCGGCAAGCACCGCATCGGCTTGATCGAGCAAGTCCAGGTTAGCCCGGTAGATCCACGCCGCCTGCTCACGCGGTGCCACGATCCCGTTCGGTACCTGCTTATCAAGCGGATACAAACCGATGAAGCCGAACTCGCTACACAACGCTTTGAGCCGCTCACCATGTTCAAGGGCGTCCGACCGGAACACACCGGGGCCGGCGAGGTAAATACGCAACGTCATTGAGGTTTCCGTACGACTGAGCAGGTCATAGCCCGATCAGCGCAAGCACAATGAAGGAGGCGAACAGCACGAACAGGGTCGTCCCTCGATCGCGTAAGTTTCACCTTCGTTCAAATTGATAACGGCAAAAATGATAGTGATCAGAACGACGGTTAGCTGCGCCGGCGTCATCACTGCCTGAAACGGCTGGCTACTATAACAGCGCCAACGCTTCGATGATCGGCTGCCCGAATCACCGTAGACAGCGCGGCACCAAGCGCAATGCAAACCGCTGACTGCTTGCGGCTGGCCAGGCGTCGCGCAAGGTGGTCAGAGCATCCTGTACAGCCGCAATGCGCCTACGACAAGACAGCAAAATGGGCGCTGCTCAGGGTTTGGCCAGGCTCACCGAAGTTCCCTTAACGCTTGACTCCCCGACGCACTAAGCCGTAGCAAACGCCGCTTCGCATGCACCGTTCCGGATCGGCGGAGCCAAGCGCAGGGTTAGAAAGCCGCCAGGTCGCTGAACCGCTTCCGTAACTGTCCAACTGGTCAGCTTTTTGCATCTGATGCGGTAATGCTTGAGACCGACAGACTAAGCGGCATAAGCGTAGGAGCGGGCTCATCCAGCCCGCCCCCAACAAAGCCATTCTCGCTTCGCCGACTCCACGCCTGTCGCCCCAGGCAGCAAGAACTGTCTGCCCGAGCCACACTCAAGGCGTATTCAAACCTGCCATTTGGCGTTGAATGTGGTCATCCAAGGTCTGTCCATCGGACGCATTGACTTTTGAGTCAGTAATTTCTTGACCGAAAAGTCAGATAACGATAATTTCCACCGCCAGAGCCCAGAACAAAAATGCCCCGGAGGCCCGCCTTGATCCAGTTTCTTCTCAATCGAGAACTGCGCCGTGAGCAGACACTCGATCCAAATACCACCGTGCTGGAATACCTGCGTGAACACCGCGGCAAGCCCGGCACCAAAGAAGGTTGCGCATCCGGCGATTGCGGTGCCTGTACCGTCGTAGTCGGAGAGCTGGACGGAGAAAAGCTGCGCTACCGCACGCTCAATTCCTGTCTGACCTTCGTCTCTGCGCTGCACGGCAAGCAACTCATCACCGTGGAAGACCTCAAGCATCAAGGCCAACTACACAGCGTTCAGCAGGCGATGGTCGATTGCCACGGCTCGCAGTGCGGTTTCTGCACGCCCGGATTTGTCATGAGCCTGTTCGCCCTGCAGAAGTCGGCGGACGGTTACGACAAGGCGGACACCCATGAAGCGTTAGCAGGCAACCTCTGCCGTTGCACCGGCTACCGTCCGATTCTCGAAGCTGCCGAGCAGGCGTGTTGCGGCAAGCAGCCGGACCAGTTCGACGCCCGTGAAGCCGACACCATCGTCCAGCTCAAAGCCATCGAGCCGCGCGAAACCGCCGAGCTGAACAGCGGCGACAAGCGCTGCCTGTCGCCATTGACGGTAGGCGACCTGGCGGAGATCTACGGCGCCAACCCCGAAGCCCGCCTGCTCGCTGGCGGCACCGATCTGGCGCTGGAAGTCACCCAGTTCCACCGCGAACTGCCGGTGATGATCTACGTCGGGCATATCGCCGAGATGAAGAAGGTCGAAGTGACAGACACCAGCATCGAGATCGGTGCAGCCACGCCGCTGACCGACTGCTACGAAGCGCTGGCCAACGAATACCCGGACTTCGGCGAGTTGCTGCATCGCTTCGCCTCTCTGCAGATCCGCAATCAGGGCACCCTGGGCGGCAACATCGGCAACGCCTCACCCATCGGCGACTCGCCACCGCTACTGATCGCGCTGGGTGCGCAGGTCGTGCTGCGCAAGGGTGGCAACAGCCGCACTCTGCTGCTGCAGGACTACTTCATCGACTACAAGGTCACCGCCCGTGAACAGGGCGAGTTCATCGAAAAGATCATCGTGCCGCGTGCCCAGACCAATCGGGTGTTCCGCGCCTACAAGGTCTCCAAGCGCCTGGACGACGACATCTCCGCCGTCTGCGCCGCGTTCGATCTGAAGCTTCAGAACGGAATCATCGAAGATGCCCGCCTCGCCTTCGGCGGTATGGCCGCCATCCCGAAACGCGCGGCTGCTTGTGAACGAGCACTGATCGGCGCGCCGTTCAACGCCGACACCATCGAGCAGGCCTGTGAAGCGCTGGAAAAAGACTTCACGCCGCTGACCGATTTCCGCGCCAGCCGCGAATATCGCCTGCTAGTTGCACAAAACCTGCTGCGCAAATGCTTCCTCGAGCAACAGAGCCCGGAAGCCGAGACAAGGGTGACCGCATATGCATAAGCCAACCAAGACCCAAGAAGAACTCGCAGCCCTGTTCACCCAGGATCTGGTCACAGGCGTTGGCCGCAGCGTCAAGCACGACAGCGCGCCCAAGCACGTCACCGGCGAAGCGGTATATGTCGATGACCGTCTGGAGTTTCCCAACCAGCTGCATGTGTACGCCCGCATGAGCGACCGCGCCCATGCCCGTATCGTCAGTATCGACACCAGCCCCTGCTACGACGTGCCGGGTGTCGCCATCGCCATCACCGCCAAGGATGTACCTGGCCAGTTGGACATTGGCGCCGTCATGCCAGGTGATCCGCTACTGGCTGACGACAAGGTCGAATACGTCGGCCAGCCGGTGATCGCAGTCGCCGCCGACAGCCTGGAAACCGCACGTAAAGCGGCCATGGCCGCCATCATCGAATACGAAGATCTGGAACCGGTGATCGACGTGGTCGATGCCTTGCGCAAGAAGCACTTCGTGCTCGACAGCCATACCCACAAGCGCGGCGACTCCAGCGCGGCACTGGCCACCGCGCCGCGCCGACTGCAAGGCAGCCTTCACATCGGCGGGCAGGAACACTTCTACTTGGAAACCCAGGTGTCCTCGGTGATGCCGACCGAAGACGGCGGCATGATCGTCTACACCTCGACGCAAAACCCAACCGAAGTGCAGAAGCTGGTCGCTGAAGTGCTCGGCGTCTCGATGAACAAGATCGTCATCGACATGCGTCGTATGGGCGGCGGGTTCGGCGGCAAGGAAACCCAGGCAGCCGGCCCGGCGTGCATGTGCGCGGTGATCGCGCACCTCACCGGCCGCCCGACCAAGATGCGTCTGCCACGCATGGAAGACATGACCATGACCGGCAAGCGCCACCCCTTCTACGTCGAATACGACGTCGGCTTCGATGACGATGGCCTGCTGCACGGCATCGAGATCGACCTGGCTGGCAACTGTGGCTATTCGCCGGATCTCTCTGGCTCCATCGTCGACCGCGCCATGTTCCACTCCGACAACGCCTACTACCTGGGCGATGCCACCATCAATGGCCATCGCTGCAAGACCAACCTGGCGTCGAACACCGCCTACCGCGGCTTCGGCGGCCCGCAAGGCATGGTCGCCATCGAGGAGATCATGGACGCGGTGGCCCGCGAGCTGGGCAAGGACCCGCTGGATGTGCGCAAGCGCAACTACTACGGCAAGACCGAGCGCAACGTCACGCCCTACTACCAGACCGTCGAGCACAACATGCTCGAAGAGATGACCGCCGAACTCGAAGCCAGCAGCGACTATGCACGCCGCCGCGAGGAAATCCGCGCGTTCAACGCCAAGAGCCCTATTCTGAAGAAAGGCCTAGCACTGACCCCGGTGAAGTTCGGCATCAGCTTCACCGCCAGCTTCCTCAACCAGGGCGGCGCGCTGGTGCACGTCTACACCGATGGCAGCATCCACCTGAACCACGGCGGCACCGAGATGGGCCAGGGCTTGAATACCAAGGTTGCCCAAGTGGTGGCAGAGGTGTTCCAGGTGGACATGGATCGCATCCAGATCACCGCCACCAACACCGACAAAGTGCCGAATACCTCGCCAACCGCCGCCTCCAGCGGCACCGACCTGAACGGCAAGGCAGCGCAAAATGCCGCGCAGACCATCAAGCAGCGGCTGATCGAGTTTGCCGCACGGCATTTCAAGGTTACCGAAGAGGACGTCGAGTTCAAGAACGGCCAAGTGCGCATCCGTGACCAGTACGTCTCCTTCGACGAGCTGATCCAGCAGGCCTATTTCGGGCAGGTTTCGCTGTCGTCCACCGGCTTCTACCGCACACCGAAGATCTACTACGACCGCAGCCTAGCGCGCGGTCGGCCGTTCTACTACTTCGCCTACGGCGCGGCCTGTTCGGAAGTGATCGTCGACACCCTGACCGGCGAGTACAAGATGCTGCGCAGCGACATCCTGCATGACGTGGGCGCCTCGCTGAATCCGGCCATCGACATCGGTCAGGTCGAAGGCGGCTTCGTCCAGGGCATGGGCTGGCTGACCATGGAAGAGCTGGTCTGGAACGACAAGGGCAAGCTGATGACCAGCGGCCCGGCGAGCTACAAGGTACCGGCCGTTGCCGACATGCCGCTGGATCTGCGGGTCAAGCTGGTGGAGAACCGCAAGAACCCCGAGGACACGGTGTTCCACTCCAAGGCAGTCGGCGAGCCGCCGTTCATGCTCGGCATTTCGGTCTGGTGTGCGATCAAGGATGCCGTCGCCAGCCTGGCCGACTACAAGGCCCAACCGAAGATCGACGCACCAGCGACGCCAGAGCGAGTGCTATGGGGTGTGGAGCAGATGCGTAAGTTCAAGCGGACCGCTGCGGCCGTTCCGGCAACCGAAACCACGCCAGCCTGAAACTCAATGGTGGGCTGAAGCCCACCCTACGAGCTACACCGGCCTGACGTGGGGTGGACAACGCTTTGCTTGTCCACCATCGACATAACTTGATCGTTTTGGTGGAAGACATTTCGCGGTCTCCCGCCCTACGAGGGACATAAACATGAGCAACACGGCCTGGATCGACGCGCTCGCCGACCTGCAACACCAAGGCGAACCCTGCGTGCTGGTGACCATCATCGAGGAGCGCGGCTCGACGCCGCGCAATGCCGGCTCGAAGATGGTAGTCAGCCGCGAGCGCCTGTACGACACCATCGGCGGCGGGCATCTGGAATACAAGGCGCAGCAGATCGCCCGTGAGATGCTGGAAAACCGCAGCCGCGACACCCGTCTCGAACGCTTCTCCCTCGGTGCCAGCCTCGGCCAGTGCTGCGGCGGCGCCACGGTATTGCTGTTCGAACCCATGGGGCAGCCGCAAGCGCATATCGCCGTCTTTGGTGCCGGCCATGTCGGTCGTGCCCTTGTGCCATTGCTCGCCAGCCTGCCGTGCAAGGTGCGCTGGATCGATTCGCGTGAAAGCGAATTTCCGGCCCAGATTCCTGCCGGGGTGGAAAAGGTCGTCAATGACGACGTGGTCGACGAGGTGGAAAACATGCCCGCCGGCAGTTACTTCATCGTCATGACCCACAACCATCAGCTCGACCTGGAACTGACTACGGCCATCCTCGAACGCAACGATTTCACCTACTACGGGCTGATTGGCTCGAAGAGCAAGCGCGCCAAGTTCGAGCACCGCCTGCGCGACCGTGGCTTCCAGCCGGAAACCGTACAGCGCATGCGCTGCCCGATGGGTATTGCCGAAGTGAAGGGCAAGCTGCCGGTGGAGATCGCCATATCCATCGCCGGCGAGGTGATCGCCATCTACAACGCCAACTTCGGTGAAAAAACCGCGGATGGCAAAAAGCTCGTGCCTATGCTGGTTCCGGCCTCGCGGCGTTCGCAAATGGGTTGATGCCCAAGGCATCACAGCTCGTAGCGTAAGAGCGCAATTGCTCACGAATGAACTCAACGCGACAGGATTGCCAGCAAGCTGGCTCCTACGAATAGCACCGAAGCCTTTGGAATTACCCGTTGATTCCGGGCCGGAACACATACACCACGAATTTTTGAGAACCACCATGTCCCAAGCCAAAGCCTACCGTGCCGCCCTGCTCCACTGTCTCGCCGATCCGCGCGAGGTGGGCATCGAGCAGTCCCATGAGTATTTTGAAGACGGCTTGCTGGTCGTCGAGGACGGTAAGATCGTCCAAATGGGTGATGCGGCCGAATTGCTGCCGACTCTGTCCGCCGGCACTGAGGTCGTCGAGTACCTCGACGCGCTGATCACTCCAGGCTTCATCGATACCCATATTCACTACCCACAAGTCGGCGTCATCGGCTCTTATGGCGCACAACTGCTGGATTGGCTGGAAACTTATACCTTTCCGAACGAAGGGCGCTTCAGCGACATGGCCCACGCACGCGAGCAAGCCGATCTTTTCCTCGGCGAGTTGCTGCGCAACGGCACCACCACGGCGCTGGTGTTCGGCACGGTGCACAAGCAATCGGTGGATGCCTTCTTCGAAGCGGCGGAAAAGCTCAACCTGCGGATGATCGCCGGTAAGGTTTTGATGGACCGCAACGCGCCGGATTTCCTCACCGACACCGCCGAATCAGGCTATGCCGACAGCAAGGAGTTGATCGAGCGCTGGCACGGCAAGGGTCGCCTGCATTACGCCGTGACGCCGCGCTTCGCGCCGACCAGCACGCCGGAGCAACTGACCCTCGCCGGCAAGCTGTTCGCCGAGTTTCCGGGCCTGTACATGCACACGCATATCTCCGAGAACAAGCAGGAGGTGGAATGGGTCAAGGAGCTGTTCCCCGAGCGTAAGGGGTATCTGGACGTCTACGACCACCACGGCCTGATCGGCGCACGCTCGGTATTCGCTCACGGCATCCACCTGTGCGATGACGAATGCAAGCGCCTCGGCGAGACCGGTTCGGCAGTCGCCTTTTGTCCCACCTCCAACCTTTTCCTCGGCAGCGGTTTGTTCGATCTGGCAAAGGTCGAAGGCTACGGCGTGCGGGTGGGCCTGGGTACGGATGTCGGCGGCGGCACTAGCTTCTCGCAGCTGCAAAGCCTCAATGAGGCCTACAAGGTGCTGCAGCTGCAGGGTCAGAAGCTGGATGCATTCAAGGCGCTGTACCTCGCGACCCTCGGCGGCGCGCGGGCGCTTTATCTGGACGACAAGATCGGCAACCTGCAACCGGGCAAGGACGCCGACTTCGTCGTACTGGACTACAAGGCCACTCCGCTGATCAGCTACCGCCTGAGCCAGGCGACTACGCTGCAGGAAAAACTCTTTGCGCTGATGATTCTGGGCGACGACCGCGCGGTGAAGGAAACTTATGCGGCAGGGGTTTCGGTGCACCGGAAAGCGTAAGCCGAATACCGCTGTGCAAATAGGTTTCGATGCCGCGAGTATTGAGACACGCGAAACAGGTTGGCTAAAGCGGAGCGCCGCCCGGCCCACCTTACGCAGCCCCACAAGTGAAGACCGCGTACCGCACCGCGGGCTTCGTCCACTGTAGGGTGGGCTTCAGCCCACCGCGACGGGGCCGCAAACGATTGGTGGGCTAAAGCCCACCCTACTTCATGGCAACGGAGCGCCGCCGGTCCACCCTATGCCTGTACTGGCATGCAGCGCGTAGGGTGGATGTCGCCTTTTACATCCACCACTAGACCGCACGGAGCTCGATGAAGGCTTGGATCGATGAAGCCTGATCCGCCCTACGGCTTCAATGCGGCCATCAAGGTGTCCAGATTGTGCTCGAACATCCCGAGATAGGTACTGGCCGGCCCCTCACTGGCCAGTGCATCCGAATACAGCGTGCCGCCGACCGTGGCGTCGGCCTCATGGGCTATCTGCGGATCAGCCGCCGGTCCCGGATCTTCTCGACGAACACGGCCCGCACGCCTTCGCTGTGTATCTGCTGAATCAAAGGCCGCCACTTCCGCAGCCGAAGGCTCGTCATGGGTGGACAACCCCTGCGGTGCGATGAATTCCAGCTGCCAGGCCTGCCCCAGATAACCGAATGCATCATGGCTGGTGACCAGTTGCCGCTGCGGCGTCAGAGACGCACCGAGCCAGCACCGCTTGAAGCTGGACGGAAAATTAGCGGGCGGTACGCGGCTTTTTCTTGGCCAGAGCCAGGTGCGAAAACACCGCATGGAGATCATCCGACGCGCTGTCTTCATCGAGGTTGAGTTTGCTGTCGATATGATCCATGTGATGCATCATCAGGCGCACCGCCTTTTCGCTGTCGCGCGCGGCGATGGCGTCGATCAATTCATTGTGCTCGTCAAACGAGCAATGCGAGCGATTGCCGCTTTCGTACTGCGCGATGATCAGCGAGGTTTGCGATACCAAGCTGCGCTGGAAGCTCACCAGCGGCGCGTTCTTGGCGGCCTCGGCCAGCTTCAGGTGAAACTCGCCGGACAGACGAATCCCCGCGCCGCGATCACCGCGTGCAAAGCAATCCTGCTCATCGGTCACCATCTGCCGCAGTTCGCTCAGCTGGTCGGCGCTGGCGTGCTGCACAGCCAGTTCGGTAATGGCGCGCTCGACCATGCGCCGGGCAAAGAAGATCTGCCGCGCTTCGTCAACACTCGGGCTGGCAACCACCGCGCCGCGGTTCGGCCGCAGCAGCACTACACCTTCATGGGCGAGCCGTGACAGGGCACGGCGAATGATGGTGCGGCTTACACCGAAGATCTCGCCCAACGCCTCTTCGCTGAGCTTGGTGCCCGGCGCTAGTCGCTGTTCAAGGATTGCATCAAAGATATGAGCGTAAACGATGTCGTCCTGGGTCCCGGTACGGGCCTTGCCGCTTCGTGTCGGCTTTTTCAAAGGCTGCAACTGTTCGTTCATGGTGACTCGCGTCGGAGGGGTCGGCAGGTTCGAACTTTACTGCCTTTCGTAACGCAGCTGGGAGACGCCAATACGAAAACAAGCAAATAAAGCGCATTTTATTGTGCACAATCGGTGCACCAAGAATATTTCTATAACTCAAGCAGCCGCGCTAATTCGCACGCTTTCGCCTGTCACATCGCAAGCTGAATCAGGGAATACGCGGCGGCTAGGGAATTGCCTGTTGCATTTCTTGTATACAAAAGCATAATCGCGTCAAGCCTTTCTGACCTTTCGGTCAACAAACCGAATGAAAGCGCCCCACCATCACCTGCCCTCGAGAGCGCTGCTCTGGGTGATAGACAACAAGAACGATGAGGAACACCTTGTGGAAACCACCAAGCAGGAACAGCCGGCCCTCGGCCTGCAGCCAGAAAACCCCGGCTTGCTCGACCGATTTTTCAAACTCAGCGCTCACCGAACCACTATCAAGACAGAGATGCTCGCCGGCCTGACGACCTTCGTCACCATGGCCTACATCATCTTCGTCAATCCCAACATCATGGCCGACGCAGGTATCGACCACGGTGCAGCCTTTGTCGCGACCTGTATCGGTGCAGCGCTCGGCTGCCTGTTGATGGGCCTGTATGCGAACTGGCCGGTGGGCCTGGCCCCCGGCATGGGCCTCAACGCGTTTTTCACTTATACCGTGGTGGGCGAGATGGGCTATAGCTGGGAGATCGCCCTCGGGGCGGTATTCCTTTCCGGCATCCTGTTCATGATCATGAGCCTGTCCCGTCTGCGCGAGTGGTTGCTCAACAGCATTCCGATGAGCCTGCGCTTCGCCATGGGTGCCGGGGTCGGGTTGTTTCTCGGGCTGATTGGCCTCAAGACGGCCGGCATCGTTGTCGACAGTCCCGCTACCTTGCTGACCATGGGTTCGTTCGGCGAGCCCACCGCCCTGCTCGCCGCGGTGTGCTTCCTAATGATCGCCGTGCTCAGCCACCGCAACGTGTTCGGCGCGATCCTGCTGAGCATGCTGGCCGTCACCGGCATCGGCTGGGCGATGGGGCTGGTCGAATACAACGGGCTGGTCTCGATGCCGCCCAGCCTGGCCCCAACCTGGCTCGCCATGGATATCGCCGGTGCGTTGAACGTGACCATGGTCAGCGTGATCCTGGCGTTCCTCTTCGTGAACATGTTCGATACTGCCGGCACCCTGATGGGCGTTGCGCACCGTGCGCATCTGGTGGACGAGGATGGCAAGATTCAGAACCTCTCGCGCGCACTGAAAGCCGACAGCACATCCAGCGTCGTGGGCGCCTTTGTTGGTTGCCCACCAGTGACCAGCTACGTGGAAAGCGCTTCGGGCGTTGCAGCGGGTGGACGCACTGGCCTTACGGCTGTCACCGTCGGCGCCCTGTTTCTGATCGCGATGTTCTTCGCGCCGCTGGCCGGCATGATCCCTGCCTACGCAACGGCTGGCGCGCTGATCTATGTGGCGATGCTGATGATGAGCGGCATGGCGCACATCGACTGGAAGGACCATACCGATACCATCCCGGCCATCGTCACCGTGGTGATGATGCCGCTGACCTTCTCCATCGCCAACGGCATCGCGCTGGGCTTTCTGACCTATGCGACGCTCAAGCTGCTGACAGGCCAGCGCGACAAGGTCTCGATCAGCCTGTATGTGTTGTGTGTAATCTTCATCGCCAAGTTCGCCTTCCTGTAAGCCAGGCGAGCTCAGAGCCCCATCGCTTCGGCGGTGGGGCTTTTGACGTTTGGGATGGGTACGCGGTGCGTTTGATGGGTATCGCTTCGCTCCACACCATCCTACGGTCGAGGCGTTTCGTAGCCTCGGGGGCTTCGCGGCGTCGGGTCAGATAGCTGAACATACTTTTATCGAGGAGCACCGAAATGAGTCTGGAAACCTGGTTGTTGTTCGCGAGTGCGGCGTTGGTGGTCATCCTGATCCCTGGCCCGTTATCGCTGCTGATGATCAGCAACAGCCTCAACTACGGACTGCGACGTTCCTGGCCGGCGTTTGTCGGCGGGGTCAGTGCATCGATCTGCCTGCTCAGCGCTTCGGCGCTGGGGCTAGGCGCACTGCTACTGGCATCGGAGCAAGTGTTCAGCGCTCTGAAAATCATCGGCGCATTTTATCTCTTCTATCTGGCGTGGCAGAGCTGGCGGGAATCACGCCGCCCCGCCAGCGGCCCCAGCGTGATAACCAGCGAGGTGAGCCCGCGCTTTCGCCAGTTGTTCTGGCGCGCCTTCGGGCTTGGCGCCAGCAACCCCAAGGACATCCTGTTCTTCGCCGCCTTTCTGCCACAGTTTCTCACTGCTGATCGGCCCTTCATGCCGCAGTTGCTGGTGATGATCCTGACCTGGGCGGTTCTGGATCTCTGTTGCAAGCTGGCCTACGGGTTGGGCGCGCATGGGGCGGCGCGTTACCTGCGCACGGGCAAGGGGCAAGTTTGGTTCAACAGAACCAGCGCTGCGCTGTTTGGGGGCGCGGGGGCGGCTTCGTTGGTGAGTCGGTGAGGACGCTGAGTCCATTACACGCGAGCACCTGCGCCATGAATCGGTGCCGACAAGCACTGTCGCGCTGGCTGAAGTTCAGCGCCGCCCACACCGCTGCCAGGCGCCCTACGAGAAAACAGTAGGGTGGGCTTCAGCCCACCGGCGTTGACGCACCGGATTCGGTGGGCTGAAGCCCACCCTACCTGTCTGATCGACAGCGACCAGACACCACCGAACGCCCATTTCAAAAAAAACCCGCCATCAAGGCGGGTCGGGGACTCAGGGGAGTCAAGGTTTCACGCATGGGAGAAGTACCGCCGCGTCGCTGTAAACGCGGCATGCGCCATCAGCTACCTCGATAGGTCGAGTAGCTATACGGCGAAATCAGCAGCGGCACGTGGTAGTGATCCTGCTCGGCGCTGATGCCGAAGCGCAGCACCACCACGTCCAGAAAGGCGGGCTCAGGCAGCGCGACGCCGCGCCCGCGGTAGTAGTCGCCGGCTGCGAACTGCAATTGGTAGACGCCAGAACGATAGTCGTCACCTTCCAGCAGAGGCGAGTCGCAACGGCCATCGCTATTGGTCTGACTCGTCGTAACCAGCTCGAGGCGTTCGCCTTCGACACGATAGAGTTCGATGCGGATGTCGCTGCCTGGGCAACCGTGGGCAGCATCCAGTACATGAGTAGTCAAACGTCCCATAGATTCCAGCACCAGCGATCAATCGCCAATGCCCGCCTCCTCTTAGTGATGAATGGTGGAGATGGATCGAGCATAGCATCCCGCCGAAAAAAACAAAGACAGTTTTTAAGGAAATTGTACACAGTTTATAAATCGCCATTTTGGCTCGCTTCCTGCTGGCTGGTATTAGCTGGAAGTTCCTGTCTCGCAGGTCGGCGCGACAAACCATGGGAGAAGAGGCGCCGTTCGCAGATCATGACGAATAGATTTTCAGGTTTTTGATTTCCAAACCGCAAAACGTTTTGTATACAATTGAGCCATGATGGTCGCCGGTACTTCACAGCGGCGACCCGTGGATCAAACAAGGAATAACGACAGTGAGCGCAGACTACCCTCGCGATCTCATCGGCTATGCCGAGAACCCACCCAATCCGCAATGGCCAGGCAAGGCCCGTATCGCCCTGTCCTTCGTGCTCAACTACGAGGAAGGCGGAGAGCGTTGCGTCTTGCATGGCGACAAGGAATCCGAAGCCTTCCTGTCCGAGATGGTGTCAGCCCAGCCATTGCAGGGCGTGCGCAACATGAGCATGGAATCCCTCTACGAATACGGTAGCCGTGCCGGCGTGTGGCGGCTGCTCAAGCTGTTCCGCACATTCGATATTCCGTTGACGATCTTCGCGGTGGCAATGGCTGCGCAGCGTCACCCCGACGTGATCAAAGCCATGGTTGCCGACGGCCACGAGATCTGCAGCCATGGATATCGTTGGATCGACTATCAGTACATGGACGAGGCGCAAGAGCGCGAGCACATGCAGGAAGCCATCCGCATCCTTACCGACATCACTGGCGAGCGTCCGCTGGGCTGGTACACCGGCCGCACCGGGCCGAATACTCGCCGGCTGGTGCGCGAGGAAGGCGGCTTCCTCTATGACTCCGATACTTATGACGACGACCTGCCCTACTGGGATCCGGAATCGACGCCCAACAAGCCACATCTGGTGATCCCCTACACGCTGGACACCAACGACATGCGTTTCACCCAGGTGCAGGGCTTCAATACCGGTGACGACTTCTTCAATTACCTGAAGGATGCGTTCGACGTGCTCTATGCCGAAGGCTGTGAAGGCGCGCCGAAGATGCTGTCCATTGGCATGCACTGCCGCTTGCTGGGCCGTCCCGCACGTCTTGCCGCGCTGCAGCGCTTCATCGAGTACGTCAAGGGTCACGAGCAGGTGTGGTTTGCCCGCCGTGTCGACATCGCCCGCCACTGGCACTCGACTCATCCGCTTACTCAGGAACGCAGCTAATGACCCCGTTCAAGACCATCAAGCCGTCCACACTCGACCGCGATACCTTTATCTCGACTTTCGCTGATGTCTACGAGCATTCGCCCTGGGTTGCAGACACTGTTTATCAGGCAGGCGTGGACGAGACGCTGGACAACATCGAAGTGATGCACGAGCGGATGTCCCAGGCCATGCTGTCGGCCCATCCCGACACCCAATTGGCGCTGATCAACGCTCACCCGGACCTTGCCGGCAAGGCTGCCGTTCGCGGCGAGCTGACCGCCTCAAGCACCGCAGAACAGGCCGGCGCCGGCATTCATGAATGCACCCCGGAAGAGTTCGCCCGCTTTACCGAACTGAACGATGCCTATAAAGCCAAGTTCGGCTTCATCTTCATCATGGCCGTCAAAGGCAGTAACCGGCACCAGATCCTGGCGGCGTTCGAAGAGCGCATGCACAACTCGCAGGATCAGGAATTTGCCCGCGCCCTGGCTGAGATCAACAAAATCGCTCTGTTCCGTCTGCAGACGATGTAAGCAAGCACCATCAGACGACACGAAGAGAAGAACAACGTATGAAGAGCTACGCCGTACCTTTCGAAAAATACGTCAACCTGGCCGACGCCCGCCTGGGCACCAAGGCTATCTCCGTCACAGACGACTGGTTCGCCGACGTCAACCGGCTGTTCCAGCCGACGCCGGCCGTATGGAAGGAGGGCGTTTTCGATGATAACGGCAAGTGGATGGACGGCTGGGAGTCCCGCCGCAAGCGCTTCGAAGGCTACGACCATGCGGTTATTCGCCTCGGCGTACCCGGCTCGATCAAGGGCGTCGACATCGACACCAGCTTCTTCACCGGCAACTTCCCGCCGTCTACGTCGCTGGAAGCCTGCTATCTCGCTGAGGGTGATCCGGACGACAACACCGAGTGGACTGAAATCCTGTCTGCCGTAGAGCTCCAGGGCAACAGCCATCACTACCACGAGATCAATGTCGACCAGCCGTTCAGCCACCTGCGCTTCAACATCTACCCGGACGGCGGCGTTGCCCGTCTGCGCGTGCACGGCATTCCGTACCGCGACTGGAGCAGCGTTGGCGACAACGAGCAGCTCGACCTGGCCTCGGCGCTCAACGGCGGCCGCGCGCTGGCCTGTTCCGACGAGCATTTCGGTCGCATGAGCAACATCCTCAACCCGGGTCGTGGCATCAACATGGGTGACGGCTGGGAAACCGCACGTCGCCGCACGCCGGGCAACGACTGGGTCATCGTCGCGCTGGGCGCTCCCGGCGAAATCGAGCGCATCGTCGTCGACACCCTGCACTTCAAGGGTAACTACCCGGACAGCTGCAGCATTCAGGCGGCGTACGTCAAAGGTGGCACCGACAGCCAGATCGAAACCCAGAGCCTGTTCTGGCGTGAACTGCTGCCGAGCCAGAAGCTGGAAATGCACGCCGAACACGAGTTCAGCGAGCAGATCGCCAAGCTCGGTCCGATCACCCACGTGCGCCTGAACATCTTCCCGGACGGTGGTGTGAGCCGCCTGCGGTTGTTTGGCAAGGCGGTGAAGTAAGCCGACAACGCCAATGGCGTAGCAATCGGCCATTGGCGGGCTGGACGGCGTTTCGCTCCAGCCCGTCTGGGACGAAGACCGGCCGCTACAGCGGTGGGCTGAAGCCCACCCTACGGCTGGATTCGTAGGTTCTGTAGGGTGGGCTTCAGCCCACCGAAACCTGCCCCCAAGACGGTGGCTTACAAATCAGCAAACATATACGGGCACAGCATGCGCACACTCAAGATCGAACCGCTGACCAAGGAAGCCTTTGCCCCCTTCGGTGATGTCATCGAAACCGAAGGCAGCGACTACTTCATGATCAATAACGGTTCCACCCGCCGCTATCACAAGCTGGCATCGGTCGAGACTGCGCAGCCGGACGACCAGGCCATCATCAGCATTTTCGCCGCCGACGCGCTGGAAATGCCGCTGGTCATTCGCATGCTCGAAAGACACCCGCAGGGCAGCCAGGCTTTCATTCCGCTGCTCGGCAACCCCTTTCTGGTCGTGGTCGCGCCACTTGGCGATGCACCTGTACCGGGTAACGTCCGCGCCTTCCGCAGCAACGGCAGGCAGGGCGTCAATTACCACCGCGGCGTCTGGCACCACCCGGTGCTGACGATCGAAAAGCGGGATGAATTCCTGGTGGTCGATCGCAGCGGTTCTGGCAACAACTGCGACGAGCATTTTTTCACCGAGGACGAGCAGCTTCTCCTCGACCCCCACCGGGACTCCGGCCAGGCAACCGATTGATCAGCGCGGGCATGACCGGCGCGGCTGTGGACTAGCCGACACCAGACATGCGCGCTTCAGAACAAGCGGAACACTTGCGACGAGTCGAATAAGAAGAAACAACGGTTGGCGTGCCTGCCGTGCAAGAGGTAATTATCGTGGAAGCACATCTGACCGAATGGCTGAACCTTACTGTTCGCTGGATTCACATGATCGTCGGCATCGCCTGGATCGGTGCGTCGTTCTATTTCGTCTGGCTGGAAAACAACCTTAACCGCGCCAACCCCCGCGACGGCCTGTCGGGCGATCTCTGGGCGATTCACGGCGGCGGCATCTACCACCTGGAAAAGTACAAGTTGGCACCGCCTCAAATGCCGGACAACCTGCACTGGTTCAAGTGGGAGGCCTACACCACCTGGCTGTCGGGCGTGACCCTGCTGATGGTGGTCTACTACCTCAACCCTTCGCTCTACCTGATCGCGCCTGGCAGTGATCTGGCGCCGGCCATGGCTATTGCCATCGGTTTCGGCTCGCTGATCGTCGGCTGGTTCGTCTATGACCTACTCTGCGACTCGCCGCTTGGCAAAAAGCCCGCACTGCTCGGTCTGATCCTGTTCGTCCTGGTGATCTTCGCTGCGTGGGCCTATTCGCAGGTCTTCAGCGGACGTGCGGCCTACATCCACACCGGCGCGCTGATCGGCACCATCATGGTCGGCAACGTGTTCCGCATCATCATGCCGGCACAACGTGCGCTGGTCGCTGCCATCGAGCAGAACCGTACGCCGGACCCATTGCTGCCCGCCAAGGGCCTGCTGCGCTCGCGCCACAACAACTACTTCACCTTGCCGGTGCTGTTCATCATGATCAGCAACCACTTCCCGAGCACCTACGGCAGCCAGTACAACTGGCTGATCCTTGCCGGTATCTCGGTATTGGCTGTGCTGGTGCGTCATTACTTCAACACCCGTCATGACAGCAATCGCTTCGCCTGGACACTGCCTGCTGCTGCGGTTGGCATGATCTGTCTGGCGTTCGTCACCGCGCCGAACCGCCAGGGTGGCGTGCCCAATGCGGTGCCAACCAGCCCGCGCGAGCAAAGCCTCGAAGCCCAGCAGGCCGCTGCGGTAGCGCCGGCAGAGCAGGCTGGAAACAGCGAGTTCGCCGCGGTTCATCGGGTGATCAACGAGCGCTGCACCGTTTGCCACGCCGCAGCGCCGAGCAGCCCGCTGTTCAGTGCAGCACCCGCGGGCGTGATGTTCGATACGCCTGAGCAGATCCGCCTGCAGGCTGCGAAGATTCATGCGCAAGCCGTGGCCAGCCAGATCATGCCGCTGGGCAACATGACCAACATGACCCAGGAAGAGCGCGACCTGCTCGGAGCCTGGATCGACAAGGGCGCGCCGATCGACTGATCGCCGCTCACCAGCCGCGCTTTCGAGCGCGGCTTTTTTTCACCTCTTCAACGCTCAAGCCGCGCTGCACCAGGCGAGGCCTCAGCTCGACCCGAAATCAAGCCCAGCGGACGGAGACAGCCGGAACCCCGAGCACCCTATACCCGGCCCCGCTCGTTCGGCGGGGCCACCGCGACCATCCAATAACAAAAGCGTCCGAGGTGTTTTTGCATGAACGATGTGACCGAGCGGGAGACCGCACCCGCCACAGAGAAGCGGCTGCCCTTGCTGCAGATGCTGCTGGTGAGTTTCCAGCACGTGCTGCTGATGTATGGCGGCGCGGTTGCCGTCCCGCTGATCGTGGGCCAGGCAGCAGGGCTGTCTCGTGAGGAGATCGCCTTCCTGATCAACGCCGATCTTCTGGTGGCCGGCATCGCCACGGTCGTGCAATCGATGGGCATCGGGCCGGTGGGCATCCGCATGCCGGTGATGATGGGCGCCAGCTTCGCGGCGGTCAGCAGCATGGTAGTGATGGCCGGCATGCCCGGCGTGGGCATGACCGGAATTTTCGGCGCGACCATCGCGGCCGGCTTCTTCGGCCTATTGATCGCGCCGTTCGTGTGCAAGATTGTGCGCCTGTTTCCGCCGCTGGTGACGGGCACCGTGATCACCGCCATCGGCCTCTCGCTGTTCCCGGTGGCGGTGAACTGGGCGGGTGGTGGCAGCGGCACCGGTCAGTTCGGCGCCCTGCCCTACCTCGGCGTGGCGGCAGCTGTGCTGGCGGTTATCCTGCTGATCAATCAGTTCATGCGCGGTTTCTGGGTCAACGTTTCAGTCCTGGTGGGCATGGCCTTGGGCTATGTGCTGGCCGGCAGTCTGGGCATGGTCGACCTGTCCGGCATCAGTGCTGCACCCGCATTTCAGGTGGTTACGCCGAATCACTTCGGCGCGCCGCAGTTCCTGCTCGCACCGATCCTGTCGATGTGCCTGGTGGTGGTGATCATCTTTGTCGAGTCCGCCGGCATGTTCCTCGCGCTGGGCAAGATCACCGGTCAGGAAGTGGACCCGAAGCAACTGCGCCGCGGCCTGTTGTGCGATGCCGGGGCGACTTTTCTCGCCGGTTTCATGAACACCTTCACCCACTCCTCCTTTGCCCAGAACATCGGCTTGGTGCAGATGACCGGCGTACGCAGCCGCTACGTCACGGCGATTGCCGGGCTGTTCCTGATCAGCCTGAGCCTGCTGCCCAAGGCTGCATTCATGGTGGCTTCGATTCCGGCGGCGGTGCTGGGCGGCGCCGGCATCGCCATGTTCGGCATGGTCGCGGCCACTGGTATCAAGATTCTTCAGGAAGCTGACATCGGTGACCGTCGAAACCAACTGCTGGTGGCGGTGAGCATCGGCCTCGGGATGGTGCCGGTAGTCCGCCCTGAGTTCTTTGCGCGTCTGCCGCATTGGATGGAGCCGATCACCCACAGCGGTATCGCGGTGGCGACGCTCAGCGCGGTGACCCTCAACCTGCTGTTCAACGTGCTCGGTGGCGCCGAACGCCAGGCGCTCACAGGCGCTGCGCATCACTGACAATACCGTCCCAAATAAGCCCCCAAGCCCGCCATGTGCGGGCCTTATTTTTTCTGCCTTGCTTTATTCTCCAGCCGCCCGACACTCGACAAGCACCGCACCACCGTTAAAATGCCCCGCCGTCCTATCCCCGCCCGCCCGAACGAGAAGGTCTGACCCATGATCGAAGCAACCTGGATCGCCTTCGCATTCATCCTCGGCCTTGCGACACGCTCGATCGGGCTGCCACCCCTGATTGGTTATCTGGCCGCCGGCTTTGCCCTCGCCGCCTTTGGCGAACATTTCGGGGTCGGCCCGACCGACAGTGTGATTCTCGAGCACCTCGCGCACCTGGGCGTGCTGCTGCTGCTGTTCACGGTCGGACTCAAGCTCAAGCTGAGCAACCTGGTGCGCCGCGAAGTCATCGGCGGCAGCCTGCTCCACTTCGGCATATCCAGCCTGGTGGTACTGCCGGCGATTCTGCTGTTTCTCGACACCAGCTGGCGCGACAGTCTGTTGCTGGCGATCGCCTTGTCGTTCTCCAGTACCGTACTGGCCGCGAAAGTGCTGGAAGGCAAACGCGAACTGCGCGCCTTTCATGGCCGTGTCGCCATTGGAGTCCTAATCATTCAGGACCTGATCGCTCTGGTGGTGATGAGCATCGCCAGCGGAAAGGTGCCGTCAGCCTGGGCGCTGCTGGTGTTCGGCTTACCATTACTGCGCCCGCTGCTGTTCCGCCTGCTCGATCACAGCGGGCACGAGGAACTGATGGTGTTGCTGGGGCTGATGCTGGCGCTGGTCGCCGGCGGTCTCGGCTTTGAATATGTGGGCCTGAGCTCCGAGCTGGGCGCGCTGGCCTTCGGTGCGATGCTGGCCAAACACAAGCGCGCCACTGAGCTGTCCAATTCACTGTGGGCGATCAAGGAAGTCTTTCTGGTCGGCTTTTTCCTGCAGATTGGCATTGGTGGGTTGCCGGGCATGGACGCCATGCTCTTTGCCGGCGCGGCGGCGTTGCTACTGCCGTTGAAAGGCGCACTGTTCTTCTTCCTGTTCCTGCTGTTTCGCCTGCGCGCGCGCAGTGCCTTTCTCAGCGCTTCGAGCCTGACCAACTACAGCGAATTCGGCCTGATCGTTGCCAGTGTGGTGCTCCCGCAATGGCTCACCCCGCTGGCCATCACCGTGGCCCTGTCGTTCGTCATTTCAGCTCAGCTCAACCGTATCTCCCACCCGCTCTACGACCGCTTTGCCAGACGCCTGATCCCTCTGGAGCGCAACACACGCCACCCTGACGAGCAACCGGTGTCGCTGGGTGACGCGCAGATCCTGATCATGGGTATGGGCCGCACCGGACGTGCCGCCTACGATCACCTGCAGAATCAGGGCTGGCGATTGATCAGCCTCGATTCGGACCCGGTAACCGTAGAAAAGAGCAGCGAGAAAGGCCGCCACGTACTGTTCGCTGACGCCGAAGACCAGATGTTCTGGGAGAGCCTGGAGATGAACAAGGTCGAGGCGGTGATCCTGGCGATGAACGATGCCGAAGCCAAGATCATCTCCACGCGCAAACTGCGCGGCAAAGGGTTCGAAGGGCTGATCGTCTCCCACGCCATGTACGAAGACATTGCCCAGCAGATTGAGGAGGCCGGTGCAGATCGCACCTACCTGACCATGAGCGAAGCCGGAGCCGGCCTGGCCGAGAACGTCTCCCGCGAATTGCAAGCCAACCGCTGACCGGTAACAGTTGCAGCGCCATGCCTGGCGGGCTGTCGAGGTCCGCTCGCCGTAATTGTGCACAATTTTCAAATTTCTTGTTTCAACAGCTGTTCACAGGTTGTTATAGTCGAGTCCAACCTGACCGATCGAACAGCTTTTCGACGATCAGGTAACGAGGTCCGTGCAGCCTCGAAAGCCCATGACCGAACAATAACGAATGGCAGGCTTGACTCATGACCGCAACCGAATCCAGGAGCGGTAACGCTCCCAACCAGGACCTGATCTATCAACTCGAAGATCGCCCGGGTCCGATCCCCGCTACATTCGCGGCGATACAGCACGTACTCGCCAGCTTCGTCGGGGTCATCACCCCCACTCTGATCATCGGCAGCGTGCTGGGCCTGGGCGATTATGTGCCCTACCTCGTCAGCATGGCGCTGTTCGTCTCGGGTATCGGTACCTTCATCCAGGCCAAGCGCATTGGCCCGATCGGCGCCGGCATGCTCTGCCTGCAGGGCACCAGCTTCGGCTTTCTCAGCGTGATTCTCGCGGCCGGCTTTATCGTCAAGAACCGCGGGGGAACGCCGGAAGACATCCTAGCCACGCTGTTTGGCGTGAGCTTCTGCGCGGCCTTCGTGGAAATCGCTGTCAGTCGATGCATCGACAAGCTGCGCCGAATCATCACGCCCGTGGTCACCGGCACCATCATCAGTCTGATGGGGCTGTCGCTGATCAAGGTCTCGATGACCGACATCGCTGGCGGCTACGGCGCTGAAAACCCGGGCGCCCTGCAGAATCTGGCATTGGCCGGACTGGTGCTGGGCACCATCATCGTACTCAACCGCTTCGGCATTCCGCTGCTGCGCTTGTCAGCCGTGATCGTCGCGCTGGTGGTCGGCTATGTAGCCGCCTGGATGATGGGCATGGTGGATTTTTCCAGCCTCGCCGCCTTGCCGGCCGTCAGCGTGCCGCAACCATTCAAATTCGGCTTCGCCTTCGACTGGATGGCCTTCATCCCGATCGCGGTGATCTTTCTGATCACACCGCTGGAAACCGCTGGCGACCTGACTGCCAACTCGATGATCTCGCGCCAGCCGGTCAAGGGCCCGCTGTACATGAAGCGGATCAAGGGCGGCATTCTTGGCGATGGCTGCAGCTCGCTGCTGGCGGCCACCTTCAACAGCCTGCCCATGACCACCTTTAGCCAGAACAATGGCGTGATCCAGCTGACCGGCGTCGCCAGTCGCCACGTCGGGCTCTACATCGCCGGCATCCTGATCCTGCTGGCGCTCTTCCCGGTAGTCGGCGGCGTGTTGCAACTGATGCCCAAGCCGGTGCTCGGCGGCGCCACGCTGATCATGTTCGGAACCGTGGCCATCGCCGGGATCAAGATCCTGGCCGAAGCGGGCCTCAACCGTCGCAACATGCTTATCGTGGCGATCTCGCTGGGCCTGGGGCTGGGCGTCGCCGCCGTTCCGGAAGTGCTGACCAACCTGCCCGACGTCCTGAAGAACATCTTCGGATCACCGATCACCATCGGCGCCTTCAGCGCCATCCTGCTCAACTTCTTCCTCCCGCGCGAGCCGGAAGAAATGGATGATTACGACCCCGACAATCTGATCGAGGACTCGGTCGGCACTAACACTTTGGCCGTGAATATCCCCGATTACTCCAAGGTCCATCCGAAAGCCACCACCTCGGACCCTTCGGCTCAGCTGACACCTACCGGCTGATCGACCCCGCGCCCGGCCAGACGAGCCGGGCGCTGCTCCCGCATTCATCACAACAACAAAACCAAAGGGTATCTCCATGACTTTCAAGCGCACTCCCCTGTCGCTGACGCTGGCCGGCTGCCTGCTGTCCGCACCTGTCTTCGCCGATGGCATGCTGCAGTGGCAGAACAACAGCCTCAGCTATCTCTACGGCAAGGATTTCAAAGTCGACGCTGGCGAGATCCAGCAGACCGTGACCTTCGAACACGCCAGCGGCTGGAGCTGGGGCGACATGTTCCTGTTTGTCGATAACAAATGGTACAACGGCCTATCCGGCGAAGAAGGCCACACCTACTACGGGGAATTCAGCCCGCGCCTGTCGTTCGGCAAACTGAGCGGTCAGGACATGAGCTTCGGCCCGGTCAAGGACGTGCTGCTGGCAGCCACCTACGAGCGCGGCGAAAGCAGCGCCGGCCGACCCAACCAGACCTACCTGCTCGGCCCAGCTGTCGATCTCGATGTGCCCGGCTTCGATCGACTGGCCATCAACGTCTACTACCGCAAACCCGACGGCACTACCCGTCGCGCCTCGGGCCAGTGGCAGGTCACGCCAACCTGGGCCATGACCTTCCCAGTCGGCAAATCGGACATTCTGTTCGATGGCTTCATCGACTGGGTAGTCAACGATGCCGGCTCGGAGCGCAGCGGAGACTTCATGTCGAAAAACCTGCATATCAATCCCCAGATCAAGTACGACCTGGGCAAGGCGCTGGACGGCGAGCCGGGCAAACTCTACGTCGGTATTGAATACGACTACTGGTCTGACAAGTACGGCATAGAAGACGGTGGGTTTGTGAGCGATCTGGTCGGGGGCACCAACCAGAACACCGCCAGCTTGCTGGTCAAAGCGCACTTTTAACCGCAGCCAGCTACAAGAAAAGCAGCCAGATGGCTGCTTTTTTATTGCTACATGGTTACCGGTGATAGCGACCACTCATCAAGTGGGACGCGCACGGCATCAAAGTTTGAAGCTACCCATCTGCCGACTGAGATCATCCGCCAGACGACTCAACTGCTGACAATCTTCACGACAGCCCTGCACATCGCTGGCAGTCGCCTGTGCCAGATCGGCGATGCCTTGCACGTTATGGGTGATCTCTTCAGTAACGCTGCTCTGCTCTTCGGTCGCTGCCGCCACTTGGGTGTTCATGTCACTGATCGCCTCGACCTGTTCGGTGATGGCACTGAGGGAAAGCCCCGTGCGCTGGCTGGCCTGCACCCCAGCACCGGTCGCAGCCTGCCCCGCATGCATCGAGTTGACTGCATTCTCGGCACCACTCTTGAGCCCCTGGATCATCTGCTGAATTTCATCCGTCGACGTCTGGGTCCGGCTGGCAAGCGTTCGTACCTCATCGGCAACCACTGCGAAACCACGCCCCATCTCCCCGGCACGTGCAGCCTCGATGGCCGCGTTGAGGGCCAGCAGGTTGGTCTGCTCGGAGATGCTCCGGATCACCGCCAGCACCTTGTCGATGGACGCGACCTGCTGCGCCAGGTCAGTAACCGACTCAGCCGCACGGCCGATCTCGCCTGACATCTTCTCGACATGGGCGATCGAGTCGCTGACGACTTTGCGCGCGTCCATCGCCTCGCTGCGAGCACCTTGTGAGGCCTGTGCGGCATTGCTGGCGTTGCGCGCGATCTCCTGCACGGTCAGGCCCATCTCATGCACCGCAGTGGCAACCATATCGGTCATTTCATGCTGACGACCGGCGCGTGTCGCGGTGTTGTCGACCACCTGAGCCACCTGTCCGACAGCGGTACGCAGTTGCTGGCTGGTGTTCAGCACATCGCCGATCAATTCGCGCAGACTACCGATGAACCGGTTGAAGCCACGCGCCAAATCACCCAGCTCGTCGGCTCGGCTCTCGTCCAGACGACGGGTAAGGTCGCCACCCCCCCCACCGATTTCAACGAGTGCGCTGGTCACCTGGCGGATAGGCTTCACCAGCCCGCGCGCCAGCACCACCACCAGGCCGAGGAACACCAGTGCGATGCAGACACCAATCAGGCTAATGGTCCACATCGTGCGGCGCGCCTCGGCAAAGATTTCGGCTTCCGGCACTTCGCTGACCAGCACCCAATCCAGGCTTTCCAGAGGCTGAGCGATCGCCAGGAAGGCTTCGCCGTCACGCTCGAATCGCACCGCGTCGGGTGCGCCATTGAGGAGCTTCTGCGCGGCATCGCTGCCTGTCAGCGCGCTAAGCTCGACTTGGTCGTTGTTCTCGGTTTTGGGGTGAACCTTGACGCGGCCATCCGCAGCGATGAGGTACACCTCACCGCGCTCGCCGAAGCGGAAGTTGCTGACCAGCTCGGACATGCTTTTGAGGCTGAAGCCAAGACCAGCCACCCCTACGGTCTTGCCGTCTGCCTCGATGCGCTGGTTGATGAACAAGGTCGGCTGGCGGGAGGCTTTGTCGATGTCGATTTCGAAGCGCCGTTCGATGCCGCTGTCGACCAGGCCGTAGAACCAGCCATCACCCGCAGCACTGCGGTTGAGCGTCCGCGAGAGTCCCGCTTCGGAGTAGTAGTTGCCACTGTCGAGCACGGCAATCGAGGTGGTCAACGCGTTCTGCTGAGCCTTGACGCCCGCAAGGTAACGGCCCATCGCGTCCGCCTGGTCAGCGCTCTCGCCTTCACGCAGCCAGTCCTGAACCAGCGTATTGCCGGCAATCCCGGCCGTCGCGGTAATCGGCGCCGCCAATGTGCGCTCAATATCGTTGCGGATTGCCGAAATATTGGCAGGCAACGCTTGCCCCACCAGGTAGCGCTCGGCAAGGCGATTGACTGCCGATGAATAAATCAGAATGACGATCAGGATGCTGGTAAGCAACGCCGCCCCCATGCTGACGATCAATTGCCATTGAATACTGCGTTGCATGAAAGGCATGTGCGTTACCTCTGTTGTTTTTTGTTAACGTACACAACCTTGCTAACAATGTGTATACATAAATAATGTTTGACGCCAACATTCTATCGGTCGAAACAACCGAGGCTTGATGACCGTTTGGCGGATAGCGAAGACCCAGCTCGATTGAGCGCTGCGGACTGGCGCTCTTTAACGACATGGCTTGGCGGAAGGCATCCGCTCGCTGTCTTCCAGCGCTCAGGTTCCGCTCGCACCAAGGTTGCTGCCCTGCCTTGAGGCCGTTCAGAAGCCGGTGCTAGGATGCGGCGGCAGGCCACCAGGCTGGGTGGTCATGAATTGAACAGGCCCTATGTCCAGTATCCGCGAACGCAACAAAGAACTGATCCTTCGTGCTGCCAGCGAAGAATTCGCCGAGAAGGGCTTCGCCGCCAGCAAAACCAGCGACATCGCCGACCGCGCCGGGCTGCCCAAGCCCAACGTCTACTACTATTTCAAAAGCAAGGAAAACCTCTATCGTGAGGTACTGGACAGCATCGTCGAGCCCTTGCTGCAGGCGTCCGCTCCGTTCAATCAGCCCGGCGAACCAGCAGACGTGTTACGCGCCTACATCCGCACCAAGATTCGTATTTCCAGGGAACACGCTTGCGCCTCTAAGGTATTTGCCAGCGAGATCATGCATGGCGCGCCACATCTACCCGCCGAGCGTGCCGCGCAGCTCAATGCTCAGGCCAGCCATAATGTGGCTCGCATCCGGGGCTGGATTGAAAAGGGACTGATGGCGACCGTCGACCCTCATCACCTGATGTTCAGCATCTGGGCAGCGACCCAGACCTACGCCGATTTCGACTGGCAGATTTCCGCAGTTACCGGCAAGCCCGAACTCGATGATGCTGACTATGAAGCCGCCGCGGAAACGATCATCCGCATGGTCATCAAGGGTTGCGAGGTAAAGGAAGCGAATTCTGTTGGCTAACTCTGAGATCAAACCTCGTTGGAGCTTATGGCATACCTGAGGCATCTCTTTCCGGTTCAATCAGGATTCGATCAAGGGCCCGGCAGAACATCCAACAATCTGATACGTTTTGCCTCGCGCGCATATACCCGTCTTTGACGCATCACTCGCGACAACCAATACTTGCGCTGGGCACCGGCTCGGAAGAAGGAAGTTCTATTGACCGCATTGCGCAACAGTCTGTCTAGGAAGCTGCTCCGCATCGTTCTGCTGTCTGCGCTCGCCGTTGGCCTGGTACTGAGCTGCGCGCAGATCGTCTTCGATGCTTACAAGACCCGCCAGCTGATCGATGCCGAAGCCCAACGAATCCTGCGCATGACCCGCGACCCGTCCACTCAGGCGATCTATAGTCTGGACCGGGAAATGGGCGCGCAGGTCATGGAAGGACTGTTCCAGCACGAGTCGATTCGTAAAGCCTCGATTGGCCACCCAGGGGAAGCGCCGCTGGCGGCCAAGTCCCGCCCGCTTATGCCACGCTCCTCGCGTTGGTTGACCGACCCGATACTAGGCCGCGATCAGGAATTCTCGATCCCCCTGATCGGCCGCCCGCCTTATAACGAGTACTACGGCGATCTGCGTATCACACTCGATACCGCCCCCTATGGCGAAGCGTTTCTCAGCAGCTCGGCCGTGCTCTTCGTCGTCGGCATCCTGCGTGCGCTGGTACTGGGCTTACTGCTGTATCTGATCTATGAATGGCTGCTGACACGACCGCTGACCAAGCTCATCGAGCACATGTCGCGCATCAATCCGGGCCGCCCCGGCGAGCACTCGCTGCCGATGCCCAAGGGGCATGAGCGCAATGAACTGGGGCTTTGGGTCGAAACGGCCAATGGTCTGCTCGCCTCCATTCAGCACAACATGCAGTTGCGCCATGCCGCCGAAAGCAACCTGCAACGCATGACCCAATACGACTCGCTCACCAACCTGCCCAACCGCCTGCAGTTGCAACAGCAACTGGACAACATCCTGAGCGAAGCCGCCCGACTGCAACGTCGCGTGGCCGTGCTCTGCCTCGGGCTGGACGATTTCAAGGGCATGAACGAACAGTTCAGCTACCAGAACGGCGATCGCCTGCTGGTAGCGCTGGCCGATCGTCTACGCAGCCAGAGTGGGCGTGTCGGAGCACTCGCCCGGCTGGGCGGCGACCAGTTCGTACTGGTGCTGGTCGGTTTCGAACAACCCTACGAAGCCGCCGAGCTGGCGCAGAAGGTCCTCGATGATCTGGAGCGGCCCGTCACCCTTGACGATCAGCACATACGGTTGCGCGCCACCATCGGCATCACGCTGTACCCCGAAGACGGTAGCAGCACTGAAAAGCTGCTGCAGAAAGCTGAGCAGACCATGACACTGGCCAAGAGCCGCTCACGCAATCGCTATCAGTTCTACGTAGCCAGCATCGACAGCGAAATGAGGACGCGCCGGGAGTTGCAGAATGACCTGGCCGAGGCGCTTACCCGGGGCGAGTTTCACCTGGTCTATCAGCCGCAGATCGACTACCGCCTCAAACGCATCACCGGTGTCGAAGCCTTGCTTCGCTGGTCTCACCCGAGCGGCAAGATGGTTCCGCCCGACATATTCATTCCTCTCGCCGAACAGAACGGCAGCATCATCGCCATAGGCGAGTGGGTGCTCGACCAAGCCTGCCGACAGCTGAGCCAATGGCATCAACAAGGTTTCAGTGATCTGCGCATGGCCGTCAACCTGTCCACGGTTCAACTGCACCACGCCGGGCTGCCAGCGATGATCAGCAACCTGCTCAGCAGTCACAGGCTGCCGCCCGAGACGCTAGAGCTCGAGGTGACGGAAACGGGCCTGATGGAAGACATCGCCGCCGCCACCCATAACCTGCACTGCCTGCGCCGCTCCGGCGCGTTGATCGCCATTGATGATTTCGGCACCGGCTATTCATCGCTGAGCTATTTGAAAAGCTTGCCGTTGGACAAGATCAAAATCGACAAGAGCTTCGTTCGCGATATGGCAGCTGTTGAAGGCGATACGACCATCGTTCGAGCCATCATCCAGCTGGGCAAGAGCCTGGGCATGCTGGTCATCGCCGAGGGTGTGGAGACCGCCGAGCAGGAACGCTACCTGATCGACGAAGGCTGCAATGAAGGCCAGGGTTACTACTACAGCAAACCCGTGGCGGCACCTGAACTCACCGCGTTGCTCGAGCAATCGCTGCGGTTCGAGCACAGGCTTAACTCCGAGCACTTATAAACGTTGCTCGCCGCGCCGTGCACCAAGCGCGGCCCCTCTAATGCCAACCCAAGAGCGTCACCGATGAAGCGTTTTGTATTGATCGACACCGCCGAAATTCCGGATGGCGGCGGTGCCCTGTGTCTGTTCGAGTATGGCGACGACTTCGTTATCAAGATTCAGGGCGGTAACGGTAACCAACTGATGAACACCCGCACGCACGGCTCGGAAGATGCGCTGGCGGAGATACCCTGCCGCAAGATCGCGCAGCGGCCGCAACCAAGGGTGCTGATTGGCGGCTTGGGCATGGGCTTCACCCTCGCTTCGGCGCTCAGGCATCTCGGCGATGATGCCGAGGTGCAGGTCGCTGAGCTGGTTCCCGGCGTGATCGACTGGAACCGTGGCCCATTGGGCGAGAAGTCCGGCATGCCGATCAACGATCCACGAACCCGAGTGCTACGTAGCGATGTCGCCGAGGTTCTGAAGAGCGAGCCGCAGGGCTATGACGCCATCATGCTCGATGTAGACAACGGCCCCGAGGGGCTGACACGCAAGAGCAACAGCTGGTTGTATTCCTCAACCGGGCTCGACGCTTGCGCCAGGGCGCTGCGCCCCAAAGGTCTGCTTGCCGTATGGTCGGCCAGTGCCGATCAGGCCTTCTCCCAACGACTTGCCAGGTCAGGTTTCCTCGCCGAAGAAGTCCAAGTGTTCGCGCACGGAAATCGGGGCACCCGGCATACCATCTGGATTGCTGAAAAGCGTGGATGAAGTTCAGAGCGTCCAGTGAAGGTGACCTATAGCCGTCAAAGCAGCTGTCCGCTTCCGAGGCGCTCGCCTACACTCAAAGCACCCAAGACCGGTCCGTCCCCATACCGCGCAGTCCTCAAGTGGTACGTACGATGAAAACCGAGCCTCCTCCCTCGCTGGAAACTGTTCTGGATTTGATGCTTGATGCGGTCTGCGTGGTCGACGCAGATGGCTGCTTCGTCTATGTCAGCGCTGCTTGCGAAAGCATTTTTGGCTATACGCAGGAGGAAATGATCGGTCGTCAGATGATGGAATTGGTGGCGCCCGAAGACCGCGAGCGCACCCTGCTGGCGGCGCAGCAGGTGATGTCAGGCCAACCCAGCCTGCATTTCGAAAACCGCTATATCCGCAGAGACGGACAACGGATAGATATCATGTGGTCGGCCCGCTGGTCAGAAGATGACCAGTTACGTGTCGGTGTGGCGCGCGACATTACCCGACGCAAGCGTTCCGAATCGCTGCAAGAAGCGGTCTACGCAATATCCGAGGCGGCCCACAATGCCGCCGATCTGCCCTCATTGTTCGAACAGGTCCATCAGATCACCAGCCGGCTTATCCCGACGCCGAGCTTTTTCGTCGCCTTGAACGCGCCCGATCAGGGCCGGCCGATATTTCCTTACGTCAGAACTGATGGCGATCCAGCAAGACTCCCCCTCGATCCGGCTGCGGTGCTGTGCGCAGAAGTCACTCGGACCGGGCAGGCGCTGCTGCTGACAGCGAGTAGCGAAGGCGTCTGCGACACCCTCAAGGCATTGACCGCCACGGAGAGCTTCTGCTGGTTAGCAGCGCCACTCTCGACCCGTCAGGGCTGCATCGGCGCGCTACTACTCAACGATACGGCACAGAACGCGACCTATTGCGAGCAAGACATAGACCTGCTGCAGTTCGTCGCCAACCAAGTCGCCACCGCCATCGAACGCAAACAGCTGCAGGCTCGCCTCGAGCGAATGGCGCAATACGATGAGCTTACCGGTCTGCCCAATCGCGCATTCCTGTTCGACCGGCTAAAAACCGCCCTGGCGCGCGCGCGGCGCAATGACGAGCGGTTATCACTGCTGTATCTGGATCTCAATGGGTTCAAACAGGTCAACGATGGCTATGGGCACAGCGTGGGCGACCTGCTGCTGCAAGCCTTCGCTCGTCGGCTTACCCAACACACCCGTGAAACCGACACGGTTGCGAGAATGGGCGGCGACGAATTCGTCGTGTTGCTGGAAGGCAGCCCGACAGCAGCCGATACGGCAGTAGTAGTCACGCACATTCTTGCCGCGATGCAAGCGCCGATAGATCTTGCCGGCTTGGCCCTGGCGATTCAACCGAGCATCGGCGTGGCTCACTTTCCAGAGCACGGAACTGACGAAGCATCGTTGCTCAGGCGAGCTGATGAAGCGATGTACCAAGCGAAATCAGCGAGCGCACAGCCGCGCGCAAACAACGTCCCTGTTGTTGACATCGCGCTCCATCAAAATCACCACTAAGCGATACGTGCATTGCTATCTGATTCCGCCGTCGTGGCTCAACCTACCACCCGGGTTGCCAGCAATGCCGCGCCAAGCAGACAAAGCATCGCCCCGCCAGCCGCCTGCCAGCGATAGCGCCGAACGAGCACTTCCTCACCATGACTGGACAGCACGAACGGCAAATCCTCAGCGGGGCGCGCCAGCTTGTGCAGCGCTTGCCGGCCGCTGGCTAGTCGATGGCGCTGTTGCGCTTCCAGGCTAGCGGCGAGGCGCACACGGCTCCACTCCGCCTGATCGAGCTGGCCGTCGCGGTTATGGTCAAAACGCTGCAATAGCCCGGCGTAGTCTTCTTTCCATTCGCGCACCACTTGGCCCTGGGCAGCCTGCAGGTCGAGGCCCTGCCGGCCACCGCCAGATGTACGAAACTCGCCAATCGCATACAACGGCTCGTCAGCGTGCAGCCGCTCCTCGGTGTACCGGTACTGGCGGTGGCCAGTGAGCCAGGCCAGCACACCGCTGGACGGCGTACCTCGAGGGTGGCGCTGGTCACCGGTCCAGCAATCACGCCGTGCGGGGAGCACTTCAGCGCCTCGAGGATCGATCAGACACTCTCCGGTCGCATCAAACAACCGCAACAGCCCTTCGCTGCTGCCCTGTTCCAACACGCTCCAGCTCCCGCGCTTGCTGCCGGTTCGGTATTCCTCGATACGATAGCGCCACCAGAGGCAGGGCGTGGCCGTCAGCGGCGCCATTAATGGCTGCGTATCGGGAAGGTCGCGCAGCACCCCGGCCAGCTCGACATAACCTTGCGCCGCCGAGCGAATCCTCGAAGTCGGCGTATCCAGCAAATGGCGCAGTTTCGACCAGCGACTGACCCACAGCCAGCCGCCAACCAGACACATCGCCACGCTTGCAGCGATCAGTAGCACCTGAACCCCCAGCTCAACTGAACAGCGGCTTCAGGTCGACATCGGCTTTTTCCGCCTCGCTGAATTGCAGCAAAGGGGCGGCGCGGAAACCGAACGCGCGAGCCAGCAAGACATCGGGAAACTGCTCGATGCGTACGTTGTTCAGATTGACTGACTCGTTGTACAGCTCGCGGCGATCGGCGATACCACTTTCCAGCCCGCTGATGCGCTGCTGCAAATGACGAAAGCTCTCGTTCGCACGCAGCTCTGGATAGCTCTCGGCCAAGGCGAAGAGGCGTCCGAGTCCGGCGCGCAGTCCGGTTTCGGCCTGGCCAAGCGCACCAACGTTGCCTTGCTCGCGCGCATCGGAGACCGCAGTGCGCGCCCTGATCACCTGCTCCAGGGTGCTGCGTTCGTGCTGCATGTACTGCTTGCAGGTTTCCACCAGCTTGGGCAATTCATCATGACGCTGGCGCAACAGCACGTCGATGTTCGACCAGGCCTTGCTTACGCCATGCTTGAGGCGCACCAGACCGTTATAGAGAACCACGGCATAAGCCGCGGCGAGAAACAGCAGGACCCATGCAACGGCGGCACTCAGGCTCATCAGGGCGACTCCATAAGATGACCAGACTCGGAGGTGGCATTCTAGCCGCACCGGCTGAGGCGATACGCGACCTGCTACACGCATTTTCTTTGCACAAAATGCAAATCTTTCGCATTATGTTCTGCATCCGTTTGTCGCAGCCCTGCTGTCGACTCACTTACACCACCCTGCAAGCAAAGGAACCCGCCATGCTACGCACTCCCGTCTGGGCTACCGCCAGCCTTCTGGCTGTCGCCATTTCACTCGCTGGTTGCGGCGAAGACAAAGCACCGGCCGAACAGGCCGCTGCCCCGCAAGCCGCCACAACCCAGAGCGAACCGGCACCGGCTGCCCAAGAGACCGTGAACAGCGAAGCCGCGCAGGCAGTGGTCAAGCACTACGCCGATATCGCACATGCTGTCTTCAGCGACGCGCACAGTGCCGCTCTGAAACTGCAGGAAGCCGTCGACGCTCTCCTGGCCAATCCGACCGAAGAAACCCTGCAAGCGGCCAAAGCGGCCTGGATCGCCGCCCGCGTTCCGTATATGCAGAGCGAAGTGTTCCGTTTCGGCAACCCGGTCGTCGACGACTGGGAAGGTCAGCTCAACGCCTGGCCGCTGGACGAAGGCATGATCGACTACGTCAAAGGCGACTACCAGCACGCCCTCGGCAACCCTGGCGCCACCGCCAACATCATCGCCAACAAAGAGCTGCAGATTGGCGAAGACAAGATCGACGTCAGCGAGATCACCGGTGAGAAGCTTGCCAGCCTGAACGAACTGGCCGGATCCGAAGCCAACGTCGCCACTGGCTACCATGCCATCGAGTTCCTTCTCTGGGGTCAGGACCTGAACGGCACCAACGCTGGCGCTGGCGAACGTCCGGTGAGTGACTTCATCGAAGGTGAAGGCTGCACGGGCGGCAATTGCGACCGCCGTCGCGCCTACCTGAAGGCAGCCACCGAGCTGCTGGTCAGTGACCTCGAAGAAATGGTCAACGAGTGGAAGCCGGGCGCAGACAACTACCGCGCCAGCCTCGAAAAAGAGTCGGCCGAAAATGGCCTGCGTAAAATGTTCTTCGGTATGGGTAGCCTGTCGCTGGGCGAGCTGGCCGGCGAACGCATGAAAGTCGCACTCGAAGCCAACTCGCCAGAAGACGAGCACGACTGCTTCAGCGACAACACGCATAACTCCCACTACTACAACGCCAAAGGCATTCGTAACGTCTACCTCGGCGAGTACGAGCGCATCGATGGCAGCAAGCTGACCGGTCCAAGCCTGGCATCGCTGGTCGAAGGCACTGCGCCTGAGGTCAACAGCACCCTGAAGACCGACCTGGAAACCACCGAAGCCAAGCTGCGCGTGCTGGTCGAAAGCGCCGAAAACGGCGAGGCCTTCGATCAGTTGATCGGCCCAGATAACAGCGAAGGCCAGGAAAAGGTCCGCGCTGCGATCGCCGCACTGGTTCAGCAGACCGGTTCGATCGAGAAGGCAGCTGCCGCATTGGGCATCAGCGACCTGAACCCGGACACCGCTGACCACGAGTTCTGATACACCGGCCTAAGGGGTGGCGCAACGCCGCCCCTCTGGCACTGATGCGCCCTCTGACGCCAGCTTTACTGCTTGGCTGGCCAATCGGCTTTTCGCCAAATGCAAATTGCTCTTATTCAACCACTCGTAGCCTGCTAACATTAGCGCCCTTTCAGAGGCCTTGGGCTACCGATGCGTCCGTTTTTCTTCCCTGTCGTTGCGCTGCTGCTGGCTTTGGGCCTGACGGCATGCGATGAAAACCCGCCACGCTTTGAACAGGCAGAACCAGGCGAGGCGCTATCGGGTGGCAGCACTACGGTCATCAAGTCCGACCAGAACGCCTTCTCGATGCCATCCGCCAACCTGTCACCGGTTCGCCGTCTGGACTTCAGCGTCGGCAACAGCTTCTTTCGCAACCCTTGGGTCATCGCACCCTCCTCGACGACGGCACGCGACGGTCTTGGCCCATTGCTCAACACCAACGCCTGTCAGAACTGCCACATCAAGGATGGCCGTGGCCGCCCGGCGGAAGCCGAGCGTGGCAATGCCGTGTCGATGCTGGTGCGCCTGTCGATTCCCGCAGGCGAGGAGCATGCCAAGGTCGTCCATGAGCGAGGCATCGCGCCCGAGCCCACCTATGGCGGCCAACTGCAGGACATGGCGATTCCCGGCGTCGCGCCGGAGGGCAAGGTTCGCCTCAGCTACAGCACCCACACTGAGCGATTCGCCGACGGCTTCGAAGTCGAATTGCGTTCGCCACAGCTGTCGATCACTGACCTGGGCTACGGCCCTATGCATCCCAACACGCAGTTCTCAGTCCGCGTAGCGCCTGCGATGGTCGGCCTCGGACTGCTGGAGGCGATCCCGGAAGCGTCGATACTTGCCAATGCCGATCCGGACGACCGCAACGGTGATGGCATCTCCGGGCGACCGAACCGGGTGTTCGACCAGGTCACGCGTGAGACCAGCCTGGGTCGCTTCGGCTGGAAAGCCGGACAGCCGAACCTGAACCAGCAGAACGCTGACGCTTTCTTCAACGACATGGGCCTGACCACCAGCCTGCTGTCCGGGAGCAGCTGCACCCAAGCGCAGACGGAGTGCCTGGCGATGCCCGACGGCGGCGAGCCCGAAGTCAGCGATCATATTCTGTCGCTGGTGCTGTTCTATTCACGCAATCTGGGCGTCCCGGCTCGGCGCAACGTGGACGACCCGCAGGTGTTGGCCGGCAAGACGCTGTTCCACCGCGCGGGTTGCCAAAGCTGTCACATCCCGAAATTCACCACCGGCGAGGCGGCCGAGCCGGAACTCGCCAACCAGGTGATCCGCCCCTATACCGACCTGCTGCTGCATGACATGGGCGAAGGGCTTGCCGATCACCGCCCTGAATTCGAGGCCACGGGACGTGAATGGCGTACCCCGCCGCTCTGGGGCCTCGGCATGACCGAGGCTGTCAGCGGCCATACGCAACTTCTGCATGACGGTCGTGCGCGCAATCCGCTCGAAGCCATACTCTGGCACGGCGGCGAAGCGGAGCGCGCCAAGCAGGCCGTGCTCGGCTTCGACAGCGATGAGCGCAGCGCCCTGCTGGCCTTTCTTGAGTCTCTTTAATGCCGAACCAGACGCACCCGTGCCCAGCCCTGAGGAGCAACATGTACCCCAACCGAATCTTCCGTGCCGTCACTGCCACCGCACTGGGCCTGCTATTAGGTGCCTGTGCGCCATCCGATCCATACGCCCAGACGAGCCAGGCACTGACCGACGAGGTCCTGTTGCCGGCCTATGCCGGCTGGGCCGAAGCCAACCGCCGTATGGCAGCCAGCAGCATCGCCTTCTGCGCAAACAATGAAGAACTAGCCGACGCGCGTCAGGCATTTCTGCAGGCGCAGCTGGCCTGGGCCGGATTGCAGCCCTTGCTAATCGGGCCGATGGGCGAAGGCAACCGGGCCTGGCAAGTACAGTTCTGGCCGGACAAGAAGAACCTGGTCGGTCGGCAGGTCACCACACTGCTGAAAAAGAAGCCGCAGCTGACCCAGGCCGATCTGGAAAATGGCAGCGTCGTCCTGCAAGGGCTATCCGCCTATGAATACGTGCTCTACGACAAGGCCGTCGATCTGACCGACAGCGCGACCAAGGCGCGCTACTGCCCTCTGCTGCAGGCTATTGGTGAGCATCAGCAAAAGCTCGCGGCCGACATGCTGTTGGCATGGGAAGCCAAAGACGGCATGGCCGCACAGCTGAGCGAGTTTCCCAACGAGCGCTACGCCGAATCGACCGAGGCGATCGCCGATCTGCTGCGTGTCCAAGTCACTGCACTGGACGGCCTGAAGAAAAAACTCGGCGCCCCGCTGGGCCGGCAGAGCAAAGGTTTTCCACAGCCGTTCCAGGCCGAAGCCTGGCGCAGCGACGCGACACTTCCCAGCATCGATGCCGCGCTCGCCGGCGCTCAGCAGCTCTGGCTGGGCACGGATGGGAACGGCCTGAAGGCGCTGGTGCCGGCCGAACAGGCTGAGCTGACCAAGCGCATCGATGTCGCTTACGAAACGGCGCGCCAGCATCTGGTGGATATCATGCTGCCGTTCAGCGAGTTGATTGCCGACGAAGCCGGTCGAGCACGTCTCGATGCGCTGTACCAGGACATTGATGCCTTGCATCGCCTGCATCAGACCGAGCTGGCGCGCGCCCTCGGGGTGCAGATCGGCTTCAACGCCCACGACGGAGATTGACCATGAAACGCCGTGCTTTCCTGGGTCTGGGCAGTGCGCTGGCCGCCGCGTCAGCCGTTGGCGGCTGGACGTTGACGCATCACACCGAACAACCGTTGCTGCTCTCGGCGCGTAACGATGCCGATGGTCGCCACTATGCGGTCGGCTACCGGCTCGATGGCAGCCAAGTATTTGCCACGCCGGTCAAGGAGCGCTGCCACGATGTCTACGCGCATCCGCATTTGCCGCTTGCAGTGTTCGTCGGGCGTCGACCGAGCCGTGAGAGCTACCTCATCGACAGCCGTGACGGGACGCTACTACAGGTACTGGCGTCCCCACCGGACCGCCATTTCTATGGCCACGGTGTATTTCACTCCAGCGGCGACTGGTTCTATACCACCGAAAACGATACCGCCGAAGCCGGTCGCGGCGTGCTTGGCGTCTACCGCGTCGAGGACCGCCAACTGATACGGAGCGATGAGCGCTCGACCCATGGTATCGGCCCTCACCAACTGCTATGGATGCCCGATGGCGAGACGCTGGTGATCGCCAATGGCGGCATCCGGACCGAGGCCGACAGCCGGGAGATGATGAATCTTCACGCCATGGAGCCCAGCCTGGTGCTGTTGCACCGCGACGGCACGCTGATCAGCAAGGAACAATTACCCGAGCAGATGAACAGCGTGCGTCACCTTGCGGTGGCAGCGGACGGCACGGTGGTGTCAGGCCAACAATATGAAGGCGACCCGATGGATTCGGTGCCATTGCTGGCGATCAAGCGCCCCGGTCAGGCGTTCCAGGCGTTCCCGCTGGGTGAATCGCAACGCCAGACCATGAACCAGTACACCGCCAGCCTGGCGATCAATGACAGCCTACGCCTGCTGGCGGTGACCGCGCCCCGTGGCAACAAGGTGTTCATCTGGGACCTGGATACAGCAGCGCTGCGTGAAGAGATCCATCTACCGGACTGTGCTGGCGTCGCGGCAGTCGAACAAGGTTTTGTTGTCAGCTCAGGCCAGGGTCGCTGCCGCCTCCTCGACTGCGCCGGCAAACAGGTCGTCAGTACCCCGCTGCAGCTACCCGCAGGGCTTTGGGACAATCATCTGCGACTGGTCTGAACGCCTTCAAGTATCGAAGAAAGCGGCCGAAAAGCCGGCGAGCGAACAGTCTCCTGACTGCCCGCTGGAAACTTGCCCCCAGGGCAAGCGCATCCTTTTCGATACGAGAACGCCCAGATGTTCCTGAAAAAATCCCTGCGTGCCCAGCTGCTCGCGCTGATCGGCGGCAGTTTGTTGTTGATGCTGGCCATCGCGCTCGCCAGTTTTTCGTTTCTCTCCGATGACATCGGGGCATACCAACGTCTTCTCAGAGGCCCGATCGAAGCCTCACGCCTCATCGATCAATCCAACCTCGAGTTCAAAGTTCAAGTCCAGGAGTGGAAAAACGTCTTGCTGCGCGGCAAGTCTCCAGAAAATTTGACCAAATACTGGCAAAGTTTCGAGGAGCAGGAACGCAAGGTACAGGCGCTGCTTGGCACGCTGATACAAGCCAGCCAGGGCGACCCCGCGCTGGCCGGCCAGATACAAAGCTTGCGTGACGAACACCTGAAACTTGGCACGGCCTATCGCGCGGGACGTGACGCATTCATCGCGGCCGGTGCGGATCCGGTTGCCGGCGACGCGGCTGTCAAAGGCATTGACCGCGCCACCAGCGAGCAACTCAGCGCCCTGGTCGCACGGCTACGCGAATCGGCCCTCAGCAGCTCGGAAACCATCAGCCAGGCGGCAGACCGGACCATCACCGTTGGGGCCCTGATCATGCTAGCCGCTGGCGTGTTGATCGGCCTGCTCAGCGCCTGGCTGGTCAATCGCAACCTGATCAATCCGATCCGCCATCTGATCGATCATGTTGCCAATCTCAGCAAGGGCAACTTCAGAGAGCGTGTGGACACCAGCCGCGCCGATGAGCTCGGTCGTCTTGCGGTAGCCGCCAACGTGCTGCGCGACTTTCTCGCCGATACCTTCACCCGTTTGCAGCGCAGCACATCAGATTTGGACACCGCCAGCGGGGAGCTCAACGCCATTGCGGCCCTGATGGGACAAGGTACTCGCGAGCAGTTTTCCCGCACCGATCAGGTGGCAACAGCGATGCACGAGATGTCTGCCACCGCGCAAGAGGTTGCGCGCCACGCAGCCGACGCTGCGCATGCTGCAGACGCGGCGGACCACTCTGCGCAACAAGGCGAGGCCATGATGCGCTCGACGATCGAAACGATCACCCACATGCGCGGCGAGATTAGCAATACCGCTAGTGTCATCCGCCGGCTGGAGGCCGACAGCGGCCGTATCGGCAAGGTGCTGGACGTGATTCGCGGCATTGCCGACCAGACCAACCTCCTCGCGCTGAACGCTGCCATCGAAGCCGCCCGTGCCGGTGACGCTGGCCGCGGCTTTGCCGTGGTGGCGGACGAGGTTCGCACATTGGCCAAGCGTACCGCTGACTCCACGGCGGAAATCCACCACATCATCGACACCGTACAGACGGGCGCCGTGGATGCAGTGCGGGCAATCGAAAACGGCCAGGCTCGCAGCGATGAAGGGGTTGAGCAGGTCACAGAAGCGGGCGGCATGCTGCAGCGCATCACGTTGGAGGTGGAAGCGATTCGCGACATGAACCGTCAGATCGCGACCGCTGCAGAGGAACAGACATCGGTCGCTGAGGACATCTCGCGCAACCTGACCGAGATCACCGCCATCGCCACAACCAATCAAGACAACGTCGAGCGCACCGAGAAAGCCAGCCAGAACCTGCATGGGCTGTCCGCTCAGCTCAGCGAAGTCACTCACCGCTTGGCCGGTTGATCACAGCAATACGGCGCTGCCCATTCAGGGCCAGGTGGAATTTTGTCGACAGGTAACTAGGGGTCAGGGGCGCCATTAGCGTCCCTTCCCTTACCTTCAGACGAAGCGTGATATCCCGCTTTACTTGCACCCAGTTCGCGGCTAACTTCCTTTCTCCCTCTGCGCCAAGGCCTGGATCAAAGCGCCCTGAGCGGTGCGTAACTGCGCCAGGCCTCGGCTGGTGTATTCGATACGGCTGCTACGTTCCACGGCCATGGCAGCCGGCTCATCACTCCAAGGAATACGGAAAAATGTTGCGCCGCATGCTGCTGATGCTTGGCGCGGTGATCGTTGTGGTATTGACCCTTGCCGCCCTCAAGTTCAACTCGATCTACTCACAGATTCAGCAATTCAAGGCGCCAAAGCCGCCGATCAACGTCGAAGTGGTCGCCGCCAGAATGGAACCTTGGCAGAGCCGGCTACCGGCCATTGGCACGCTCACCGCATCGCAGGGCATCGACCTGTCGGTGGAAATTGCCGGAACGATCAGCGACGTGCAGTTCCGCTCGGGTGAGAAAGTGCGGCAGGGTCAGCCCATCGTGCTACTCGACAGCGAGCTCGAACAGGCGAGCCTGGCCGCCGCGGAAGCGGACCTGCATCTGGCCAAAGTGGAATTTCAGAGAGCCCGCAGCCTGATCGAGGGACAAGCCATCTCACGCAGCGAGTTCGATCGGCTGAACGCCCAGTCGCAGAAAGCCAGCGCCACGGTCGCCCAGTTGAAAGCCAGCCTGGCGAAGAAGCGCATTCTTGCGCCCTTCTCCGGAACCATCGGGATTCGCCAGGTAGACGTCGGTGACTTCGTCGCCGCCGGCACACCGATTGCCACACTGCAGGACCTGTCGACGCTGTTCGTCGACTTCTACCTGGCCGAACAACAAGTGCCCCTGCTCGCCATCGATCAACGCGTGCACGTGCAGGTAGCCGCTTTCCCCGGTGAGCAGTTCGAGGGCCGTATCATCGCCCTGAACCCCAAGGTCGAAATCACCACCCGTAACGTGCAGGTCCGCGCGGAGCTGGCCAACCCCGGTGAGCGTCTGCTGCCAGGCATGTTTGCCAATCTGCAGGTGCTGCTGCCCAGCGAGCAAAATCGGATCGTAGTACCGGAAACCGCGATCACCTACACCCTGTATGGCAATTCGGTACTGGTGGTGAAGGAAGGTCAGCCTCCCGAACCCGAGAAAGGCACCGCGGCGACCGAGAGCGACGAACCCTATCTGGTTGTCGAGCGGCGCTTCGTCAGAACCGGAGAGCGGCGCGACGGTCGTGTGATGGTCCTCGAAGGGCTCGACGCTGGCGAGCAGGTGGTGATTGCGGGCCAGCTCAAGCTGGATACCGGCGCCCACGTCGCCATCGCCAGAAAGCGCACCCTCGAACTCGAGTCCGAGGCCCGCTAAGGCTCCTAAAGGGACATTGATCGCATGGCTTTTACCGATCCATTCATTCGCCGTCCGGTGCTGGCCAGCGTGATCAGCCTGCTGCTGGTGCTGCTCGGCTTCCAGGCCTTCAACAGCCTGGTGATTCGCCAGTATCCGCAGATGGAAAGTGCGCTGATCACGGTGACCACCGCCTATCCGGGCGCCAACGCGGAAACCATCCAGGGCTACATTACCCAACCGCTGCAGCAGAGCCTGGCCAGCGCCGAAGGCGTGGACTACATGACCTCGGTCAGCCAGCAGAACGTATCGATCATCTCGGTTTACGCGCGAATTGGTGCCGATACCGACCGGCTCTACACGGAGTTGCTCAGCCAGGCCAATTCGGTGAAGAACCAGTTGCCGCAGAACGCCGAAGACCCAGTGCTGAACAAGCAAGCCGCTGATTCCACGGCGCTCATGTACATCAGTTTCTACAGCGAACAACTGAGCAACCCGCAGATTACCGACTACCTGTCGCGCGTCATCCAGCCGAAGCTGGCCACCCTCCCCGGCATGGCCGAGGCGGAGATCCTCGGCAATCAGGTATTCGCCATGCGCCTGTGGCTGGACCCGGTCAAGCTCGCCGCCTACGGACTCTCGGCGGGGGACGTGAACGAGGCCGTGCGCAAGTACAATTTCCTCTCGGCAGCCGGCGAGGTGAAGGGGCAGTACGTTGTCACCAGCATCAACGCCGATACCGAACTGAAGACCCCGGAAGCCTTCGCCGCCATTCCGCTGAAGACCCAGGGCGACAGCCGCGTGCTGCTCGGAGATGTGGCGCGGGTCGAGATGGGTGCTGAAAGCTACAACGCTATCAGCTCGTTCGACGGCATTCCGTCGGTCTATATCGGCGTCAAGGGCACCCCGAGCGCCAACCCGCTGGATGTGATCAGCGAAGTACGCGCCGTCATGCCGGAAATCGAGTCGCAGCTACCACCCGGCCTAAAGGTCACCATCGCCTACGACGCCACCCGCTTCATCCAGGCGTCCATCGACGAAGTGGTAAAAACCCTCGCCGAGGCCGTGGTGATCGTAATCGTCGTAGTGTTCCTGTTCCTCGGCTCGCTGCGCTCGGTGCTGATCCCGGTGGTCACCATTCCGCTGTCGATGATCGGTGTGATGTTCTTCATGCAGACCATGGGCTACTCGATCAATCTGCTGACGTTGCTGGCCATGGTGCTAGCGATCGGCCTGGTGGTCGACGATGCCATCGTGGTGGTGGAGAACATCCATCGGCACATTGAAGACGGCAAGACCCCGTTCCAGGCGGCGATCGACGGCGCGCGGGAGATCGCCATGCCCGTCGTCACCATGACCATCACCCTGGCGGCGGTCTATGCACCCATTGGTTTTCTTCAAGGCGTGACGGGCGCGCTGTTTCAGGAGTTCGCGCTGACGCTGGCTGGAGCGGTACTGATCTCCGGCGTGGTGGCGCTGACGCTATCGCCGATGATGTGCTCTCGCCTGCTGCGTCATGAAGAGAACCCGACTGGGCTGGCCCATCGGTTGGACCTGATCTTTGACCGGTTGAAAGTTCGCTATCAACGGGCGCTGCACGGCACCTTGGACACCCGGCCGGTGGTGTTGGTGTTTGCACTGATCGTCCTCGGGCTGATTCCCGCCCTGCTCACTTTTACTGAAAGCGAGCTGGCGCCCGAAGAAGACCAGGGCATCATCTTCATGATGGCCAGCGCGCCGCAGACGGCCAACCTCGACTACCTCAACGCCTACACCGATCAGTTCCTGACCATCTTCAAAACGTTTCCCGAGTACTACTCCTGGTTTCAGATCAACGGCTTCAACGGCGTCCAAAGCGGCATCGGGGGCTTCCTGATGACGCCCTGGGACGAGCGAGAGCGGACGCAGATGGAGGTGCTGCCCGAGGTTCAGGCGCAAATCGACAAGATCCCAGGCTTGCAGGTCTTCGGCTTCAACCTGCCTTCCCTGCCCGGTACCGGCGAAGGCCTGCCGTTCCAGTTCGTGATCAATACGGCATCCGATTACGAGTCGCTGCTGCAGGTGACCGAGCGCATCAAGGAGAAAGCCCAGGCCTCGGGCAAGTTCGCCTTTCTCGACGTGGACCTGGCATTCGACAAGCCCGAGATCGTCGTCGATATCGACCGCGAAAAGGCCGCACAGATGGGCGTGACGATGGAAGACCTCGGCATGACCCTGGCGACACTGCTTGGCGAAAGCGAGATCAACCGCTTCACCATCGAAGGCCGCAGTTACAAGGTGATCGCGCAGGTCGAACAGGCCTACCGAGACAACCCAGGCTGGCTGAGCAACTATTACGTGAAGAACGATCAGGGCGAAATGCTGCCCTTGTCCACACTCATCACTGTCAGTGACCGCGCCCGTCCCACTCAGCTGAGCCAGTTTCAGCAGCTCAATGCCGCAACCATCCAGGGCTTCCCCATCGTCAGCATGGGCGAGGCCATCGATACGTTGCGCAGCATCGCTCGCGAGGAGGCGCCGCAGGGGTTCACCATCGACTACGCCGGAGCCTCGCGCCAGTACATCCAGGAAGGCAACGCCCTGTATATGACCTTTGCACTCGCCTTGGCCATCATCTTTCTGGTCCTGGCGGCGCAATTCGAGAGCTTCCGCGATCCGCTGGTCATCCTTGTTACGGTGCCACTTTCCATCTGTGGAGCGCTGGTTCCCCTGTTTCTCGGCCTGTCGAGCATGAACATCTATACCCAGGTCGGACTTGTGACGCTGATCGGATTGATCAGCAAACACGGGATCATGATTGTCGAGTTCGCCAATCAGCTACGTCGTGAACAGGGACTAAACCGCCGAGAGGCTGTCGAGGAAGCCGCAGCGATACGCTTGCGACCGGTCCTGATGACCACTGCCGCGACAGTATTTGGCATGGTTCCGCTGATCCTGGCCAGCGGGGCCGGTGCGGTAAGTCGTTTCGATATAGGAATGGTGATCGCCACGGGCATGACCGTGGGCACCTTGTTCACGTTATTCGTGCTACCAGCCGTCTATACGATGCTGGCAAGCCCTGAGCGTGCCGGTAACGCGGCGACGGGAGATTAACCGTCGATAGTGTCAGTCAACGTCAAACGGGCAACGTAGAGGTGGAATCGACTCAACTGCGCCCTACAAGGCTCTGCGACAGCCCGTACATGAACAGCAGCAAATCCTGATCAGGTTGGGTGTTCTGTATCTCTGCGCGAGCAATACGCGGCACCGCACAGTGGCTGCTCTGGTCGCTTTGGGCAACAACTCTGGCATCCGGTTCGCTCCATGCCGCCGCACACAATGATGCGACGCCGAGCGAGCCGGCTAGGAATACTCCTCGAGCAATTTCAAGTTTCATTGCGCAAGCCTTTGTTATTTGGTGAATCGAGAAAGTCACCATAGACGACGTACTGCCAACGCGCCTGAAAAAAAGACAAATGGATCAAATTTCTTAAAGAGGCCACAGGAGCCGAGGCGACTGCATACGCCACGGTCGGATCAACCGAAACGACGGGCATAAAAAAGCCCCGCACTAGGCGGGGCTTTCTACAGCGGGAGCCGGGTGGCTTACATCATGCCGCCCATACCGCCCATACCACCCATGCCGCCCATGTCCGGCATGCCGCCAGCAGCCTTGTCATCAGCCACTTCAGCAATCATCGCTTCAGTGGTAATCATCAGGCTGGCGATGGAAGCCGCGGCCTGCAGAGCAGAACGGGTTACCTTGGCCGGATCGAGAATACCCATCTCGATCATGTCGCCGTACTCGTCGGTCGCAGCGTTGTAACCGTAGTTACCGCTGCCCTGCTTGACCTTGTCGACCACAACGCTTGGCTCGCCACCGGAGTTGGCGACGATCTGGCGCAGCGGTGCTTCGACAGCGCGACGCAGCAGAGTGATGCCCACGTCCTGATCGGCGTTTTCGCCCTTCAGCTCGGAGATCGCCTGCAGTGCACGGACCAGAGCGACACCGCCGCCAGGGACCACGCCTTCTTCAACGGCAGCACGGGTTGCGTGCAGCGCGTCTTCGACACGGGCTTTCTTCTCTTTCATTTCGACTTCGGTACCGGCACCGACCTTGATCACGGCAACACCGCCAGCCAGCTTGGCCAGACGCTCTTGCAGCTTCTCTTTGTCGTAGTCGGAAGTGGTGTCTTCGACCTGCTTGCGGATCTGCGCAACGCGAGCTTCGATGTCGACCTGCTGACCAGCACCATCAATGATGGTGGTGTTTTCCTTGTTCAGTACGACGCGCTTGGCGTTACCCAGATGCTCCAGGGTAGCGGTTTCCAGGCTCAGGCCGACTTCTTCGGAAATCACGGTACCGCCGGTCAGGATGGCGAGATCCTGCAGCATGGCCTTGCGACGATCACCGAAGCCAGGTGCCTTGACCGCAGCAACCTTGACGATGCCGCGCATGTTGTTCACGACCAGCGTCGCCAGGGCTTCGCCTTCAACGTCTTCGGCAACGATCAGCAGCGGACGACCGGCCTTCGCAACGCCTTCCAGCACCGGCAGCAGTTCGCGGATGTTGGAGATCTTCTTGTCGACCAGCAGCAGCATCGGGCTGTCAAGTTCGGCCACCATGGTGTCCGGCTTGTTGATGAAGTAAGGGGACAGGTAACCACGGTCGAACTGCATGCCTTCTACGACGGACAGTTCGTTTTCGAGGCCCGAGCCTTCTTCAACAGTGATAACGCCTTCTTTACCGACTTTTTCCATGGCTTCGGCGATGATCGCGCCGATGGAGCTGTCGGAGTTGGCGGAGATGGTGCCAACCTGAGCGATGGCCTTGAAGTCAGCGCATGGCTTGGACTGGTTCTTCAGCTCAGCAACGATGGCGATGGTCGCCTTGTCGATGCCGCGCTTCAGATCCATCGGGTTCATGCCGGCAGCGACAGCCTTCAGGCCTTCGTTGACGATCGACTGAGCCAGAACGGTAGCAGTGGTGGTGCCGTCGCCCGCGTCATCGTTGGCACGGGAAGCAACGTCCTTGACCAGCTGCGCGCCCATGTTTTCGAAACGGTCTTTCAGCTCGATTTCCTTGGCAACGGAAACGCCATCCTTGGTGATGGTCGGAGCGCCGAAGCTCTTCTCGATCACGACGTTACGGCCTTTCGGGCCGAGGGTCGCTTTTACCGCGTCAGCCAGGACGTTGACGCCAACCAGCATTTTCTTGCGAGCGGAATCGCCGAATTTAACTTCTTTAGCAGCCATGTTGATTCTTCCTCAAATTCTGTTGATGGAACGCTGTTCGCTAAAAACGAGCGCTGATCAGGCTTCGACGACGGCGAGAATTTCGTTCTCGCTCATCACCAGCAGGTCTTCACCGTCAACCTTGACGGTGTTGCTGCCGGAGTAAGGGCCGAATACAACCTGATCGCCAACCTTGACGGCCAGCTGACGGACTTCGCCGTTGTCCAGAACGCGGCCAGTGCCTACAGCGACGATTTCGCCACGGTTTGGCTTCTCGGCAGCGGAGCCCGGCAGCACGATGCCGCCTGCGGTCTTGGTTTCTTCTTCGCTGCGACGAATTACGACGCGGTCATGCAGAGGACGAAGCTTCATTGTCGATCTCTCCTAGTACAGTGGTTTCCATGCCGATGCATTCTCATCGGCGGGTTGGCAAATCCGGCGGTGCCGGTTGCGGCCCGCAATGCGAGCCGCAGAAGACGGACTGTCAAAATGCGACAGCGACCTTGCGGTGACCGCTACATGCGGGCGTCAAAAATGATTTCAAGGGCGGGACGATGATTTTTTGCATTTACAGAAGATAAAAAGGCATGCCATGGCATGCCTTGCTGGAGCGGATGCGACCTACTTGTCGCGACGTTCCCACTCCCCCTCGATGACGTTAGGCCGCTGTGGCCCGTCGCGGTGTTCCTGCTGCTGGCGCAGATCGTCAGCAAAGGCTCGGCGACGCTGAGCCTGCGCCTCGACACGCCGCCCGACAAAGCCGAGGAACAGTTTGCGCGTCGGTGGAAACAGCACCAGCAGTGCGACGACATCGCTGAGAAATCCGGGCAGGAACAACAACCCCCCGGCAAGAGCCATCATCAAGCCCTGGAGCATTTCCCGTTCCGGCAACTCACCGCGAGCCAACCGCTCGCGTGCACGCCAGGCGGTGGCAAATCCGGCCAGACGCATCAGCAGGATGCCGGCCATGCCGCTGATGACCAACAGGAGAATGGTGGGCAACACGCCGATGGAGCTGCCGACCTTGATCAGCAACGCCAGCTCGGCCAGCGGAAACAGGAGAAACAGCAGTAAGAATATTCGCATCGATAATCCTTGGCGGAAGAACGGCTTCCGATTTCGTGTAGATGACGGCGGGCTGCAGCGAATTCAACCCATCCGCCAGATAGGCTGTAACCGGATTATTCTTCGCTGCGCTTACGCGAGTATTAATCAGCGACGAGCCATCGCCACCAGTGCCTGTCGCACGGCGCCTGGGCTGGTACAGCTATCCGGAAATGCCAACCAGTGAATGGCCTGACCGATGCTCAGGTGAAAGCCTTCGCTATCGATTCCTATCATGCGCGCCTCCGGGGCAGACGGCAGGCCTGCCTGGTGAACGTAGTGAGCAATCGCCGAGCTGTGGTCCAGATTCATGTGGTCAAGCATGTCGACCTCGCCACCGCTTGCGCGTGCAAACGGATTAGCCAATGCCACCTGATCCAGCCAATGGATCGCGCCGAAGCCGCCGATGTAGCGCCAGCGCACCGGCTGCAATGTCCAGAAGTCAAAGTCGTGGACGCGGTGGTAATCGCGCGATTCCGGGAAATAACGGTAATAGCGTTCGGCCGCGGCGCCGACCGCTGCTTCGTCCGTGAGCGGCACCGCCTCGGCCAGCAGGGTGAGCCGGCCGGTTGCCTGCACATCCTCGGCGCCATGTTCGGCGACCAGCAGAGAGCAGCGCGGGTCTGCCTGCAGATTCTTCGTATGCTGGGCGATCCGACTGATCAAGATCAGCGGCCAGCCTTCTTCGTTCAAGCAGTAAGGGACTGCTGAGCCAAAGGGAAATCCGGGCATGGCCTTGGAGTGAGTCGAGAGCACGCCGCGGTATTCCTTGAGCAGGAGTTGTCGGGCATGCTTGGCGGCTTGAACGCTCACGGGTGTTCCTCAACAGGGACGATTCGGCAGGGCATCAGCATAACGGTTTCGTCAGCGGACGTCGTTTACCGACGTCGGCAGGCATAGATAGGAGATAGGCATGCAGCTGAAAGACAAGGTCATCATTATCACCGGCGGTGGCCAAGGGCTCGGACGCGCAATGGGCGAGTACCTTGCCAGCAAAGGCGCCCGCCTGGCGCTGGTCGACCTTAATCAGGATCGGCTGGATGAAGCCGTGGCAGCCTGCAAGCACGCTGGCGGTGACGCACGCGCCTACCTGTGCAATGTCGCCAACGAAGAGCAGGTTAGCCACATGGTGAGCCAGGTCAGCGACGACTTTGGTGGCCTGGACGGCTTGGTCAACAACGCCGGCATTCTCCGCGATGGGCTCACCATAAAACTCAAGGACGGCGAACTGTCGAAGATGAGCCTGGCGCAGTGGCAGGCGGTGATCGACGTCAACCTCACCGGCGTATTTCTCTGCACCCGCGAGGTCGCCGCGAAGATGGTTGAGCTGAAGCGCCAGGGCGCGATCGTCAACATTTCCTCGATATCCCGTGCCGGCAACATGGGCCAGGCGAACTACTCGGCCGCCAAGGCCGGCGTGGCTGCAGATACCGTGGTGTGGGCGAAGGAGCTGGCGCGCTACGGCATCCGCGTGGCCGGTGTTGCACCCGGCTTCATCGAAACGGAAATGGTCGCGAGCATGAAACCCGAAGCGCTGGAGAAAATGACTGCCGGGATTCCGCTGAAGCGTCTGGGCAAACCGCAGGAGATTGCCCACTCGGTGGCCTACATATTCGAGAACGACTACTACACCGGACGCATCCTGGAGCTCGACGGAGGCTTGCGGCTGTAGAACACCAGAAACGAAACCGGGCGCACTGAGGCGCCCGGTCGATCACGCTATAAGCCTTACCAGCCCACGCCGAATCCGATGCTGTAGCGGGTTTCGTCCATATCGTTCTCCGCACCGCTGACGATGTCCTTCTCGGCCTTCATGTTGAGCGACGCCCAGTCGGTCACTTTGTAACGCAGCCCCATTTCCGCGTCGAATTGATAGTCGGCGACATTTTCCAGTGGCTTGCCGATCTCACCGTTACTGAATATCTCGAAGGTCTTGCCCACCAGATAACGGTTGTAATTCCACTTCATGGCCAGCGAGTAAAACTGCTCCGTATTGCCGTTGGCGAACTCGTAGTCACTGCGGTTGGCCAGCGATGCCAGCGAGAACGCGCCCAGTTCGTTGTCCCAGAACTGGTAACCCGGACCTGTACCCACAGTGCGCTGACGCCGAACGTCCTCGATCTTGTCACGCTTGTATTCCAAGCGACCCTGCCAGAACCAGTGCTCATCGAGGAAGCGGTCCAGCGCGTACTCAGCCTCCCAGTTATCGGTGGCAGTTACACCGTCGCGGTACTCCCGGTTGTAGGCGCCGGAACCGTTGTGACGCCACAGGCCATGGCGCGCAGAGGTTTTGAACGAGATGTCATAGTCATCCGTATCAGTTTCGGCACGTTTGTAGTCCAGCGCTACGTCAACGTTACCCTTCCAGGTCAGGTCCTGAATGAGTGGCTTCGGATGGATAATCTGGGTGATCGACTTGAGCGGGACCGTACGCGGCGCGCCACCATTACTCAGCGTGACCATGCCGTCATCGGCCGCTTGTAGTGATTTCGCGACCTCGCCAGAGGCATCGTCCTCCTTGACCAGCAACTGCTGGTTGCTTTCCAGTGTCGCGACCTGGCTCCATTTCACCGGAATGGAGCCACCGTACTCGGTTTCGATGAGCAGCTTGCCGCCATCGAGCACGCTGATCTTGCCGGTCAGGCGATCACCGTTCTTCAGCCACACGGTGTCGGCAAATGTCGGCAGAGAAAGCGTCGAAAGAGTTACGCAAAGCAGGGTTCGTGAGAGCGGTCGGGAGAACATAGGCAAGAGGGCGTCTGCGGGTATAAGAGAAAGGCAGGCATTATCCTTATGCGCCCCAAGACAACAAGCGCTGGCCGCCAAACGGAGCCTCGAATCACCACCAGCCTCATCACTAATGGAGCCTTTGCATGACGCGCCAGCCCTCTGATGCAGCGCACAGCGATCCCCGCACCGGTGACGCCGAAACCCGACGTGCCGCGTTATATCTGGCATTGGCGCAGATCCCCGAAGGCAAGGTCACCAGCTATGGCGAACTTGCCGCCGTCGCCGGGCTGGGCCGTGCCGCACGTTGGGTCGGGCGGGTCCTGTCACAGTTGCCTGACGATACGCGTCTGCCCTGGCACCGGGTGATGGGCGCAGGCGGTCGCCTGAGCCTGGCCGCCGGAACCGTCTCCGGCGAGGAGCAACGTGCCCGACTTCGCGCCGAGGGTGTGCAGGTGGTCAATGACCGCGTCGACATACGTCGGCACGGCTGGCATTCGGCGGAGCACAGCGGGTAGAGTGCGCGCTTCATGTTCTGTCCCTGATTTGCTTTTATGTCCCGTGAAACCTGGCGCGCCGCGCTAGCCGCCTATGCCAGTCCAGCCTCACTGACTCTGCTGATCCTTGGCTTCGCTGCCGGGCTTCCTGCGATCCTGGTTTTTTCCACGCTTTCTGTATGGTTGCGCGAGGCGGGTGTGTCTCGCGAGACCATCGGTTTTGCCAGCTGGATCAGCCTGGCGTACGCGTTCAAATGGGTTTGGTCGCCGATGCTCGACCAGTGGCGGTTGCCCTGGATTGGCGGCTTGGGCCGGCGACGCTCGTGGCTGGTGTTGTCGCAGGCGGTCATCGCGATCGGCCTGATCGGCATGGCCATGTGCAATCCGCAACAGAACCTGACCATGTTGATCGCACTGGCCGTGGCGGTGGCTTTCGCCTCGGCCACGCAAGACATCGCCATTGATGCCTATCGGCTGGAAATCGCCGAGGACAAATTGCAGGCCACGCTGGCCGCGAGCTACATGACCGGTTATCGCGTCGCCATGCTGTTGGCCAGCGCCGGGGCACTGTTTTTAGCCGAGTGGCTGGGCTCTAGCAACGTCGAATACAGCCAGGCCGCCTGGGCCACGACCTATATCGCTTTTGCTCTCCTCATCCTGCCGGGCCTTGTCACCAGCCTGTTGATTCCCGAACCCCAAGGCGCCGCGCCGCTGCCTCATGGGCCGTCCAGATTCAGCTTCAACCATCAGATGGCTGCGGTCGGCCTGCTGCTGGTGCTGCTGATTTCCGTTCCCGCGATGATCAACGCACTGATCGCCCAGGCCTGGCCACGTGCAACGCTGTATTTGCTGTTCATCATCGGTTCGCTGTCACCCTGGGGACGGTCGCTGATGGTTCCGGTGCGCCAGATGCTCCAACAGGCTGGTCAGCGCCAGCGCCCGGCACGCTTCGATTTTGTCCACCAGGCCGTATCGGTGATCGTTCTGATCATCCTCATGGTGTCTACAACCGGCATGTTCCAGTCCTACTGGGGCGGCTACTGGCCACGCGGCACCATGTATCTGCTGATTTGCTGGGGCTGCCTCTCCGGGCCGGGGCGGATTCTGATGGGACCGGTGCTGACGCCCATCACCGACTTCATCCTGCGCTATCGCTGGCAGGCGCTGTTACTGCTCGGACTGATCGCTACCTACCGGATGTCCGATACGGTAATGGGCGTCATGGCGAATGTCTTTTATATCGACCAGGGCTTTAGCAAGGATCAGATCGCCAGTGTCAGCAAGCTTTTTGGTTTAATCATGACCCTGCTTGGCGCTGCGTTTGGCGGCTTGCTGATCGTGCGTTTCAGCATCTTGCCGATTCTGTTCATTGGCGGTGCGGCATCGGCCGCGACCAATCTCATGTTCATGTTGCTGGTGGAAATGGGCGCCAACCTCAACATGCTGATCGTCACGATCTCATGCGACAACTTCAGTGGCGGGTTGGCCTCGACCGCATTCGTTGCCTATCTTTCGAGCCTGACCAATCTGAAGTTCTCTGCGACCCAGTACGCCCTGCTCAGCTCGTTGATGTTGCTATTGCCAAGGCTATTGGGCGGCTACTCGGGCGTGATGGTCGAGCGTCTCGGTTACAGCAACTTCTTTCTGGTGACTGCGTTGCTCGGCATTCCGACGCTGGTACTGATTGTCTGGCAATGGACACGCAGTCGCCCGCAATCCACCAGCGCCGAGCCGATATCCTCGACCGAACATAGCTAACGAAAAAAGCAGGCTACTGCCGGCTTTTTTCATCTTGCAAAGCAGGTCTTAACGCTGGGCCAGGTGTACCACCCGCTGCGGGAATGGAATACCGATTCCGGCTGTGTCGAAGCGCTCCTTGACCAACTCAGTAAAGCCGAAGGTCACCGGCCAGAAGTCACCGGTGGCGACCCACACCCGCAGCGACAGATTCACCGAACTGTCGGCCAGTGCGACCACATGGACCACCGGCTCCGGATCGCGCAGCACACGCTCATCTTCAGCAATCTCCAGCAGGATCTTGCGCGCCAGTTTGATGTCGGCGCCGTAGTCGATACCGATATTGATGTCCGCGCGACGACGCGGCTCGCGGGAATAATTGGTGATATGGCCATTCGAAAGGCTGCCGTTGGGCACCACGATGGTTTTGTTATCGGCAGACTTGAGGACGGTGTGGAAGATCTGTATCGAGTGCACAGTCCCGGATACGCCCTGAGCTTCAATCCACTCACCGACGCGGATGGGTCGGAAGATCAGAATCAGCACGCCGCCAGCGAAGTTGCCCAGGCTGCCCTGCAACGCCAGGCCAATCGCAAGGCCGGCTGCACCGATTACAGCGATAAATGAGGTGGTCTCGACGCCGATCATCGACGCAACGCTGATCAGCAAAAGTCCCTTGAGGATGACGCTCGCCAGGCTCTCGATAAAGCCATGCAGCGAAGCGTCGAACTGGCGGCGCTTCAATACGCCACCCAAATTCCCGACGAGCTTGTTGATCAGCCACCAACCGATGAGGAAGGTGAAAAGCGCCAGCGTAACTTGTGCGCCGTATTGAACGACCACAGGCAACCAGGCCTCGGAAAGCTCGCCCAGGTAATCGACACTGAAATCCATTGAAAAGGAATCTCCTTGGGGGCACCGAGCGCCCAAACTAGGGCCGCTCGGCAAATGCGGGATGTGGCACGAACGTGCCGGGGGGTGATCAATCGCGGAAGTTATTGAACTGCAGCGGCATTTCAAAATCCTTGGCGCGCAGCAGGGCGATGGCTTCCTGCAGGTCGTCGCGTTTCTTGCCGGTCACACGCACCTGCTCACCCTGGATGGCCGCCTGCACCTTGAGCTTGGCCTCCTTGATGTACGCTACGATCTTCTTAGCCAGTTCCTTGTCGATACCCTCGCGCAGCACCACTTCTTGCTTGACGGTCTTGCCGGATGGATAGGGATCCTTCAGCTCCAGACACTGGATATCGATCTTGCGTTTGACCAGGCTCAACTTGAGGATTTCCAACATCTGCTCCAATTGGAAATCTGCGTCGGCGGTCAGATTGATGGTCAGTTCCTTGAATTCGAAACTGCCTTTGCCACGCAGGTCATAGCGCCGGTCGAGTTCCTTGACAGCGTTATCTACCGCGTTGGTTACTTCGTGTTTGTCCAGTTCGGACACCACGTCGAACGAGGGCATGGGCTTCCTCCTGTGGAAACGGCGCAAGGGTGTGACCCAACGCGCTTAGCTTGACGGTTCAAATGCGCCATCATTATAACTGTTCGCGCTGCTCAGGCCTTTCCATTCCCTGTTGCAGCCCCTCTCCTTCTCCGAGTCCGTGAATGCCCAACCCCCAACTCAGCATCCTGGTGGTCGACGACGCCAAGTTCTCCAGCGTGATGATAGGTCGCGCACTCAGCAAGGCCGGGTACGAAGACATTCGTTTCGCCAACAGTGCCAGCGCGGCGTTGGAGCTGATTGAACAACGCCCCGCCAATGTTCTCCTCGCTGATTGGCTGATGCCGGAAATGGACGGCCTGGAGCTGACCGCTCAGGTCCGCCAGCAGGACGAGATGTCCGATCATTACACCTACATCATTCTCCTGACCGGCCGCGACGGCCAAGACGTGCTGAGCAAGGCCTTCGATCACGGCGTGGATGATTTCATCGGCAAGTCGGTGATGAACGACCAGCTCGTGCCCAGGGTGTTTGCCGCCGATCGACTGTGCGGCTCACTGCAACGGCTGATGCGCGAAAACCGTCTATTGACCGAAAACATCGCCAGTCTGGAAAAGCGCAACCTGATCGACCCGATCACGGGGCTCGGAAACAGTCGTTACTTGCATCAGCGCCTTGGCGACAGCTTGCGCCAGATCGAAAGCCGCGGCGGTGCGCTGTGCTTTCTGCTGATAGGCTTGCCGGAGGTTCCCAGCCAACGGGAACGCTACGGTGAACAGTTTCATCAGGACCTGCTGCGAGGTATCGCGAGACGTCTCCAGCAACTGGTACGCCCGCTCGACGTCCTCACCCGCCTGGACGATCGCCATTTCGGCGTCCTGACGCTGATTGAGGACTTGCGCGCGTGCGCTCCGAGCAGTTTCAAGCGGCTGCATGAAGGACTCAACCTCAAGGCGTTCAAGACCGACGAGGGCTTCATTTCAATCAAGGCCGGTATCGCGATGATCAGCCTCGATGCAAGCGCGCTGCCGGTCGATCCCAAGCGGGTCATCGCAGAGGCTGGATCGTTATTACCTGACGCATACGCCACGGGACGTATCGTGCCCATGCGGTACAAGCAGCCCGCCTGATGGCTGACACCTGGCACGTACTGGGTGCCGGCAGCCTGGGCGGGTTGTGGGCGACGCGCCTGTTTCGCGCCGGCGTGCCGCTGCGCATTATCCTGCGTAATCCCCAACGGCTTGCCGAGTACCACGCCGCGGGAGGGCTTACGCTGATCGAGAATGGTGCGAGCCATGTCTATCCAATACCGGCAGAGCTACCAGGGGCTACGACACCGATAGAACGGCTACTGGTCGCCTGCAAAGCCTATGACGCAGAAGCCGCCGTCGCGGAACTAGCGCCGCGACTTGCCAAACAGTCGGAAATCCTCCTATTGCAAAACGGCCTGGGCAGCCAGCAGGCCATTGCGACACGTTGGCCGGAGAGCCGCTGCATCTTCGTTTCCAGCACCGAAGGGGCTTACCGTCAGGCCGACTTTCGAGTCGTGCATGCCGGTCGGGGCCAGAACTGGCTCGGCGATCCGGTCAATCATCAAGCGCCGCCCTGGCTTGCCGAGCTGGACATGGCGGAGATTCCGTACGTCTGGGCGGACGACATCATGGCCAAACTCTGGCGAAAGCTGGCGATCAATTGCGCCATCAACCCGCTTAGCGTGCTGAACGATTGCCGTAACGGCGAATTGCTGAATCATCCCGAGCCGCTGCACCGGCTCTGCAGCGAGCTCAGCGAGGTGCTGCGGGCATGCGGCCAGCGCGCAGCCGCCGATGGGCTCGAGGCGGAAGTGTTGCGCATCATCGAGGCGACCGCGCAAAACTATTCATCGATGTATCAGGACGTGCGTAGCGGGCGCCGAACCGAAGTCGGCTTTCTGCTTGGGCAGGCTTGCCGGGCCGCACGTCAGCATGGTCTCGCAACACCCGAGCTGAACGAACTGCTCGAGCGACTCCAGACGCTCCTGCGCTGTCACGGATTGCCCGCCGACTGAGCCCCCGCTACCCTGCAGAAACACCTTTCGCCCGTGCCTGCCATGACTCTGCGCCAGCGCCTTGAAAATCTTCCGGTCGGCCGCAAGCTGCTGATCGCCTTGCTCGTGCTGCTGGCGGCCTTGCTGCTGGTCTCCAACCTCACGTTTATCAGCGCGGCCTATTGGATATCGCGGCAGAGCGTGGCGCCCCAGGCCATGCATACGCTCGGGGCGCTATTCGCAACACCTGAGCTGAGTGATCGCGCCCTGCAATCCAAAGCGGCTGCTGACGAGCTGCTGGGGAAGCTGAACGAATACGCGCCGCTGCGGGCGGCTGTGGTGTATGACCGCACGGGGCGCAGCCTGGCTGAACTGTATCGTGGCGATCGGCTGGACTTACCGCAGCAGGTGAGCGACTTGCCGGAGTGGCAGAAGAGCGAGATGCGCGCCAATCTGTTGATCGAGCTGCCACAGGCTGCGGGGCCATCAGGTCATCTATTGATGGTCGCCAGCAGCGAACTGCCAGGCGCGTTCTACACGGGCACCTTGACCGCCAGCCTCGCCATCCTGCTCGCCAGCCTGCTGCTATGGGCGCTGGTGGCACGGCAGATTCGTCGTCTGATTACCCGGCCGATCCGCGACCTGGAAGCCCTGTCCCGCCAGGTGACCCGAGAAGAAGACTATTCCCTCAGGGCGACACCGAAAAACCGGGACGAGATCGGCCACTTGGCCGATGCCTTCAACACCATGCTATCGCGCATGGAGGCTCGCGAGCAGCAGCTCAAGCGCGCCCGTGACGATGCCCAGGAAGCCTTCGATCACGCCCAAGGCCTGGCAGAGGAAACACGTCATTCCAACCGCAAGCTCGAGCTCGAAGTCCAGGTTCGCAGCAAGATCGAAAAGAAACTCACCGGCTTCCAGAACTACCTGAACAGCATCATCGACTCGATGCCCTCGGTACTCATTGCGCTCGATGAGCAACTCTACGTGACCCAGTGGAATCAACAGGCCAGTGTGTTATCCGGAACGACAATCGATGACGCCTTGAACCAACCCGTTTTCATCGCCTTCGAGCCGCTAAGGCCGTTCCTGACTCAGATCCGTCGTACATCCGAGCATCATCAGGTCGAGAAGATCGAACGTGTCACCTGGGCCTTCAATGGTGAGCCTCGGCATTATGCATTGACGCTCTACCCCCTGATGGGCGGTGGCGGTCGGGGCGTGGTGATCCGCATCGACGACATTACCGAGCGGATCAACATGGAAGAAATCATGGTGCAGTCGGAAAAGATGCTCTCGGTAGGCAGCCTTGCCGCAGGTATGGCGCACGAGATCAACAACCCCCTCGGCGCCATCCTGCACAACGCACAGAACATCCGCCGGCGGCTATCGCTTGAGCTTGAGCGGAACCGTGATGTCGCTCTGGATACCGGGGTCTCGCTGGAAGCCGTCAACCTGTATCTGCAGCAAAGAGAGATCCCGCAACTGCTCGACGGTATTCAGCAAGCCGGATCGCGAGCGGCCAAGATCGTCAGCCACATGCTGAGTTTCAGTCGCCTGAGCAACCGGCAACTGGCGGAGTGCCCGCTGGCCGTGCTTATTGACCAGGCGTTGGAGATTGCCGGCAACGACTTTGCGCTGATGGACGGCTTCGACTTCCGCTCTATTGAAATCCTTCGAGACTTCGATTCCCTGGTGGACCGCGTCCCCTGTATCGCCAACGAGCTCGAACAGGTGCTGCTGAATTTGTTGAAAAACGCCGCCCAGGCTATCCATCAGAAACCGGAGCGAGGCCGCGGGCAGATCATCCTGCGCACACGGCTGAATCCGCCTTGGTGCGAAATTCAGGTCGAAGACAATGGCAGCGGAATTCCTGAACATATCCGCAAGCGAATCTTCGAGCCCTTTTTCACCACCAAGGAGGTGGGCCAGGGAACCGGGCTGGGTCTTTCCGTTTCGTATTTCATCATCACCAACAATCACAAGGGCCAGATGGAAGTGCAGAGCAGGCCGGACCAAGGCACCTGCTTTACGCTGCGCCTGCCGCTGACATCCGCTACTGAACCCAACAACAGCTGAATCAAGGAATCCAGATGGGCAACCGACTCTCGAAGATCTACACCCGCACCGGTGATGCCGGAGAAACCGGCTTGGCCGACGGCCGCCGAGTGCCCAAGGATCATCCGCGAATCGAGGCGATGGGCGAAATAGACACCCTCAACAGTCAACTGGGCCTGTTGCTGGCCGAGCTGGCCGAAGCCCAGGCGCGCTGGCCGGATCTGGCCGAACTGATCGAAGTCCTGGGGCCCTGCCAGCATCGTCTGTTCGACCTGGGCGGTGAGTTGGCGATGCCTGAATATCAGGCGTTGACCGACGCCGAGGTGGTCCGTCTAGAGGCGGCGATCGATCATTGGAATCAGGAGCTAGGGCCGCTGGAAGACTTCATCATGCCGGGCGGCTCACGACTGATCGCCCTCGCCCATCTGTGTCGGAGCATGGCACGTACCAGCGAGCGCCGTTGTCAGCAACTTAATGCGATCGAGCCGCTACGCGCGGTCGGCCTGGCTTACCTCAATCGCCTGTCGGACCTTTTCTTCGTAGTGGCCCGGCTGATTGCGCGGCGTCAGGGCTGCGCAGAAATCCTCTGGCATGCGGCCAGTGCGCCTGCCAATGCCTGAGCAAACGCGGCGGCGCGAGCGCTTAATCGACGGGCTGCACGCAGCTTGGGAAGTCCTGATCGTCCTGCTGGTGTGCATCAACCTTGGGCTCATCCTGTTCGATAGCCTGTTCATTTTGCAGCCAATCAACGACGCCCTGGCCAAATGGGCTCCCGCCCTGCATCAACGCTACGACGTGCTGATTCACCAGAACTTCCAACACATCGACCTCGCCTTCGTCGCGATTTTCGTCTTCGACGTGCTGTTAGGTTGGACCGTCGCGTTGTTCGAGCGCCGCTACGCACGCTGGTACTACTACCCCTTCGCTCACTGGTATGACGTGCTCGGCTGCATTCCGTTGAGCGGCTTCCGCTGGCTGCGGGTACTGCGCGTCGGCAGCCTGCTGATCCGTCTGCAACGACTGGGTCTGATCGATATGCGGCGCTGGGCGGTGTTTGGCCTGGCCAACCGCTATTACCTGTTGCTGCTCGAAGAACTATCCGATCGCGTCATGGTTCGCCTGTTCAGCCGCATGCAGCAGGAGATCGGAGCCAGCGACGACCTCTCCCGCCGCTTGCTGCAAGAGGTGGTCAGGCCGCGCAAGGAGCGGCTGCTTAACGACCTTTCGCGTCGCATGCACAGCATGTTGGAGAGCGGCTACCGGGACAATCGGGGGGCCATCGAAGGCTATGTAGGCGGACTGATTCACCAGGCTCTGCTGAACAACCCGGAGGTGATCAGACTGCGCCGCCTGCCCATGGGGGGACGAGTCGCCGATACCCTGGATGAAGCGCTCAGCGATATCGCCGCCCAGCTACTTCAAGGCGCCGCCGAAGGACTTCAGAGCCCGCAGTTCCAGAGACTTGCACGAAACCTGGCCGACGAGTTTTTCGAGGCCTGGGTTTACCAGGACGAGAACACCGACCTGGCACTCGAAGAGCTGCTGGTGGATGTCATCGAAGTCCTGAAACAGCAGGTCCTGGATCGACGCTGGAGCCGTTTTGTCGGCCCCATTCAGCCACCTTCCCCCCCAGGCTAGCGACGGTTCGCCGCGGCAACGCCTTCCTGCTGGTCGAGTCGGGCCCCGACTACCATTTCGGTCGCCCAGTTAACGAGGATGTCGGTATAGGCCTTCTGGCAGCAATCACTGGTTAGCGCATGATCAGCACCGAGAATGATCCGGTGCGTCAGGGAATGCGTCTGATGAAAGGCGGCGCGGTAACTCATGATGGTGCTGTGCGGGACCAGGTGATCGTGTTCGGACTCGACGATCAGCACGTCGCCACGAAAGTCGGCGCAGGCTGCCAGGGCACGGTTTTCCTCCGGCACGACTCGTCGACCACGCAGCTGATTGAGCAGGTCCCGGTTCAACTGGCGCTTGGGCACCATCCAGTCATCGTCCCCGTACAGCGCTGGAACCCGCATGGCCAACCACTTAACTGGCCTCAGCGCCGTAAGCAAAGCCGCCAGGTAACCGCCGTAGCTGGTGCCCACCACGGCAATCGCCGATGGGTCGATGTTCGGGTGTTGCGCCAGCAGATCGTAAGCGGCCAGCAGATCATTGAGATTCTGCTCGCGCGTAACGGTTTGCTGTTGCGCCAGCGTCAAGGCATGGCCGCGCAAGTCGAAGGACAAGCAGATGCAGCCCAACCCCGCTATACCTCGAGCGCGCGTCAGGTCACGCTCCTGACTCCCCCCCCAGCCGTGCACGAACAGGACGCCGGGCAGTTTGGTTGGCGGTGAGAGGAAAGTACCGGCGATATGTTCATCGTCAACCAGGATGTCTACGCATTCACTCTGAGTCGCCATAATCCTCCACCACTACGTACTTGGTGATAAAGCCAACCTCGGCGTCTTCGTCCCGGAACAGTACGGTCGCACCGGACGGAACTACTTGCGACTCACCATAAACTTCAACGGTAGACGCCCGTACTACGCCACTCTGGCCCTGCATGAGTGTCTCAAGCGCAGCGATTTCGGCACCGCTTGCGCCACCGATCCGCCATGACTGCTCCAGCACACCGGAACAGGCACGACCACGACCATCGACGCCCTGGGCAATATCGTAGTTACGACGGGACGCGAAAAATCCTCGAAAGCACGCCGATGCGGCATCGTCGTAGACCTGCGCTTGCATAATGGCCAGCCGGGCCTTCTCCGGAAGATCGAGCCCTAGCAGGGCCTCGAAGTCACCGTCCGATACGACCAGATCGGATCCGCCGTAAACCGTCTGGCCAGAATTGTCGGGCGTCAGGCGCTGAGTCCCGTAATAGCTGAGCGTTCTTCCCGCCACCCGAATTTGCCCAACACTGAAGGTCGTCACGTGCTCCAGGTTGGCCTCGAGCACCAGCCCGCAGTGAGCCATCTCCTTCTCGTCGACGTGTTCCAGCGCGTTATCCAGCTGCTGCTCGGTATTGATGCGCTCCTGCCCTCTCCCGCCGGTGGCTCGCACTGGTTTCAGCCTCAGCGAACCTTCATGCAACAGCCGCCGCCCGGCTTCGCGGGCATCTGCGAGCGAAAAGACGCTATAGCCGGGAAGCACGCTGCCACTGACACGCGCCGCGAAGTCACGAGACCAACCAACTGGCGCATCTGCATCCGGACGCACCAGCGGATGCGTGATGGCCTTGGTTTCGATGAATGCCTGCGGTACCACGCCACCGAACAGATCTTCCTCATCATCGAGGCCTAGCTCGCGGGCTGCATCTGTACCGATGATGGTGCCAGACGGCACGAAATACAGTGGATGCGAATACTCGATGGATCGGTCGTACTCACCGAGAAACGTCAGGCCTTTAACTGCCGCCAGACGCTTGGCCAGATGCTCATGCACGGCCTTTTCATGTTTGGGGTCTCTGGACCTGTTGGCCAGAGTCACTACTGCCCCGCGGGGCGTTTGCGGCGCATCCGCATTGATCATATGAGGACTCGCTCCATGGACTGCTGATACATGCACGGCGAGCGGATCGATAGCCGCCCGTTTCGCTCGTTACCACCCGAGCCAAAGCGGATCCGGTGTAATAAGGTAGACCTTGGATATCGACTATCTATCCTTCGAGTCGCATCCTGTGTGGGTCTGGACGTCAGCAGCCAGACACAAAAAAAGGGGCAGACCTTGGTCTGCTCCCCTTTTTTTTACTGCGACACTCAGTCTTCGACAGAGCTGCGGATCAGGTGATCGAAGGCACTTAGCGAGGCCTTGGCGCCCTCGCCAACAGCAATGACGATCTGCTTGTACGGCACGGTTGTGACGTCGCCAGCGGCGAAGATACCCGGCAATGATGTCTCGCCACGCGCATCGACGATGATCTCGCCGCGCGACGTCAGCTCTACCGTCCCCTTCAACCAATCTGAGTTTGGCAGCAGGCCGATCTGCACGAAGATGCCCTCCAGCTCCAGCTCATGGAATTCGCTGGAGTTGCGGTCCTTGTAGGTCAGCCCGGTGACCTTCTTGCCATCGCCGATGACTTCGCTGGTCAGCGCACTGGTGATCACGGTGACGTTGGGCAGGCTGTGCAGCTTCTTCTGCAGCACGGCATCGGCGCGTAACTGGCTGTCGAATTCGATCAGCGTGACCTGGGCGACGATGCCGGCCAGGTCGATAGCCGCTTCCACGCCGGAATTGCCACCACCGATGACCGCCACGCGTTTGCCCTTGAACAACGGGCCATCGCAGTGCGGGCAGTAGGCGACGCCACGGCCACGGTATTCCTGCTCACCGGGCACGTTCATTTCGCGCCAGCGGGCACCGGTGGCGAGGATTAAGGTCTTGGCCTTCAGCGAGCCGCCGTTCTCCAGCTTGATCTCGTGCAGGCCTCCATCGGAGCCAGGGATGAGCTGGGCGGCGCGCTGCAGGTTCATGATATCGACGTCGTATTCGCGCACATGGTTTTCCAGCGCACGGGCCAGTTTCGGGCCTTCGGTCTCGCTGACCGAGATGAAGTTCTCGATGGCCATGGTGTCGAGCACCTGACCACCGAAACGCTCGGCTGCGACACCGGTACGGATGCCCTTGCGCGCCGCATAGATGGCCGCGGCAGCGCCGGCTGGACCACCACCGACGACGAGCACGTCGTAGGCGTCCTTGGCGCTGAGCTTCTCGGCATCGCGCGCCGAGGCACCGGTATCGAGCTTGGCCAGAATTTCCTCTTCACCCATGCGGCCCTGACCGAACAGCTCGCCGTTGAGGTAGATGCTCGGCACGGACATGACCTGGCGAATGGTGACTTCTTCCTGAAACAGCGCACCGTCGATGGCGACGTGGCGGATGTTCGGGTTGAGCACGGCCATCAGATTAAGCGCCTGGACCACGTCCGGGCAGTTCTGGCAGGACAGCGAGAAATAGGTTTCGAAGTTGTATTCACCGTCGAGATTCTTGATCTGCTCGATGACTTCAGGTGCGGTCTTGGACGGATGACCACCGACCTGCAGCAGGGCCAGCACCAGCGAGGTGAACTCGTGGCCCATCGGAATGCCGGCGAAACGCAGACTGATGTTGCCACCGATACGGTTGAGCGCGAACGAAGGTTTGCGCACGTCATTGCCGTCGGTGCGCAGGGTGATCTTGTCGCTCAGGCTGGTAATGTCTTCCAGCATGGCGAGCATTTCCTGGGATTTGGCGCCGTCATCGAGGGACGCAACGATCTCGAACGGCTGGGTGACCTTTTCCAGATAGGTTTTCAGTTGCGCTTTGAGATTGGAGTCCAACATGAGCAGCGTTCCCCTTCTTGCATAATTCAGGTAATAAAACGCCCGGACGGTTTACGCCCAGGCGTTGGGGCTCGGACCGATGAATCGTCCGAAATACAGCACAGTGGCGCTGCGACCAAGCGCAGCGCCCAGACGGCTGTTTAGATCTTGCCGACCAGATCCAGCGACGGGGCCAGAGTGGCTTCGCCTTCTTTCCACTTGGCCGGGCATACTTCGCCCGGGTGAGCGGCGGTGTACTGAGCGGCTTTCAGCTTGCGCAGCGTCTCACTGACATCACGAGCGATTTCGTTGGAATGAATCTCAACGGTTTTGATCACGCCTTCCGGGTTGATCAGGAAGGTGCCACGCAGCGCCAGACCTTCTTCTTCGATGTGCACGCCGAAAGCGCGAGTCAACTGGTGCGTCGGGTCGCCGATCAGCGGGAACTGGGCCTTGCCGACCGCAGGGGAAGTCTCGTGCCAAACCTTGTGGGAGAAGTGGGTATCGGTGGTGACGATGTACACCTCGGTACCGGCCTTCTGGAACTCGGCGTAGCTGTTGGCAGCGTCTTCGATCTCGGTCGGGCAGTTGAAGGTGAAGGCTGCCGGCATGAAGATCAACACCGACCATTTGCCCTTGAGGGACTCTTCGGTGACTTCGATGAACTTGCCATTGTGAAAAGCGTTGACTTTGAACGGCTGGACTTGGGTGTTGATCAGAGACATCTACTAACTCCTTTTGGGATTCAGAATTTAACGGCGCCTAAGATAGCGCACGAAACCAGATACGGTTAATTGATTGAGAAAATAGCTTCGATAGAGAATTTCTATCTTATCGCTATCAATCTATGACAGCCCTACGACACCATCATCGCCCGACAATTCAGGCGAGGGTCCGTACTCTAGCCGCTACCCCTCACGGCCAGAAGGCCCGAATTCCCGCGACGCCCTGCGCACCGACCTGAGCGGCTCTCGCCACATCACTCGGGCCAAGGCCGCCCAGCAGATATGCAGGCTGAGCGAAGCCTAGCAGCAATTGGGCGGCGCATTGCCACCCCAAAGGCCTCGCTTCGGGGTGCGAGGCGGTAGCAAGTATCGGCGAGAGCACGATGAAATCAACCCCCATCTGCTTCGCCAGATCCAACTCGGACAAATCGTGGCATGACGCGGCGAGCCATCGCACCGGTTCTATGGGCCTACCCGCGTCGGCGTACCTGCGCAGCTGCGAGGCCGTTAGATGCCAGCCGGCGTCCGGAAAATCATGGGCCCACTCCAGTGGCCCTTTAAGCATTACCTGCGCACGCCCGGCACACATTTCCAGCACTTGAGCTGCCAGCGCTCGGTACCGAGCGTCAGACAGCGAGGGGCAGCGTAGCTGCAGCAGCCGAACCCCTGCATCCAACACGGACGCCACACCGCAAAGCAGCTCCTGTGGCGCCAAGTTGTCCGGGGTAATCAGGTACGACTTCGGCAGGCGAGCCGCAGCGATGATCGGCCGGTTCGCCGCGGGAAAGTCATAACGCGGCAGATCCTCCGCAGCCACCCAAGCCAACGGCTGCCCCTCGGCCCCGTGCGGCTCGCCGTCAAACTCAAGCACTTCCCAGACGTCGAGGAGCACCTGCTTGTCCGGATAGTCATGGCGGACTTGAATCAGGGGCCTCGCAGCAATTACCGCAATGCCCAATTCTTCTGCCAGTTCCCGCGCGAGCGCAACCGCTGCAGTCTCACCTTCCTCGACCTTGCCGCCGGGGAACTCCCATAGCCCACCTTGGTGCTTGTCCAAGGGGCGCTTGGCGATCAGCACGTGACCGTTGGCACCACGGATCACGCCGGCGGCGACGTGGAGCCGTTTCATGTTCCGACACCAAACGGAGGTCCGCCCGTCGCCGGGACTTGCCGCAGCAGTTTATTCAGCATGCCGATTGCCAACGGATCAGGTGCGGTATTCGGCATTGATCCGCACGTATTCGTGAGAGAGGTCCGTGGTCCAGATCGTCTCGCTGCAACTACCGCGACCGAGTTCGATACGGATCTCGATTTCTTCCTCAGCCATGACCGCGGCGCCCTGCTCTTCCGTATAGCTCGGCGAACGTCCACCCTGGCTGGCGATACATATGGCGCCCAGATAGACATCGATCTTGCTCACATCCAGCTCGGGAACGCCTGCACGACCGACTGCCGCCAGAATGCGCCCCCAGTTCGGATCGGAGGCGAACAGTGCTGTTTTGATCAGCGGCGAGTGGGCGACGGCATAACCAACGTCGAGGCACTCCTGATGGTTGCGGCCACCGTTGACCTGGACCGTGACGAACTTGGTGGCACCTTCGCCGTCACGGACGATGGACTGAGCCACTTCCATGCTGACATCGAAGACCGCCTGCTTGAGCTTGGTGAACAGCTCACCAGAGGCTTCAGTGATTTCAGCGACGTCAGCCTTGCCGGTAGCGATCAGCATGCAGCAGTCGTTGGTCGAGGTGTCGCCATCGATGGTGATACGGTTGAACGACTTGTTGGCCGCATCCCGCAGCAGATCCTGCAATACGGGCTGAGCGACCTTCGCATCGGTTGCGATATAGCCAAGCATGGTCGCCATATTGGGTCGGATCATGCCGGCACCTTTGGAAATACCGGTGACGGTAACCGTCACGCCAGCGTGCTCGAATTGACGGCTCGCGCCCTTGGGCAGCGTGTCTGTAGTCATGATGCCGGTGGCGGCTTCGGCCCAGTGATTTTCATCGAGGTCGGCCAGCGCTGCGGGAAGCGCCGCCTCGATCTTCTCAACTGGCAGCAACTCACCGATGACGCCGGTAGAAAACGGCAGGATTGCATCGGCGTCCACGCCAGCCAACGTGGCCAGGCTGGCACAGCTGCGGATGGCTGCCTGCATTCCAGGCTCACCCGTTCCAGCGTTAGCGTTTCCTGTATTGGTCAGTAGGTAACGTACCGTTCCCTGAGCGCGCTGCTTCGCAAGAATGACGGGCGCTGCGCAAAAGGCGTTGAGGGTGAATACACCCGCAACCGTTGAGCCTTCAGCGCAACGCATCACTACGACGTCCTTGCGGCCAGGTCGCTTGATACCCGCCGAAGCGATGCCGAGCTCGAAACCGGGAACCGGGTGCAGTGTAGGTAGGGGACCAAGACCGACAGCCATTGATGCGCTCCTTCAGAAAGGATGGATGGCCTTCGGCCACCGAAAATCAGGGAGAAAAACGCCGCGAGCGGCTAGAGCCGGTCGCGGCGCGGGTCAACACAGAAGGGCCAGCTTACTGAACCTGCCCGTGGCAATGCTTGTACTTCTTTCCGGACCCGCAAGGGCAAGGTTCGTTGCGCCCGATCTTTTGCTCGGTACGGCTGGGGGCTGCAGCTGCCGCTACATCGCCCTCAGCCTCTGGATCCTCCTGGTCTGCTTCCAGCGCCGAAACCTCGGCATGCTGAAACTGCATACGCTGCGCCAGCTCTTCAGCGTCGCGGCGCAAACGCTGCTCCTCCTCGGCTGGGTCTTCGCGACGAACCTGCACATGGGACAGAACCCGAATGCTGTCGCGCTTGATGGACTCGAGCAGTTCCTGAAACAGTGTAAAGGACTCGCGCTTGTATTCCTGTTTCGGGTTTTTCTGAGCGTAGCCGCGCAGGTGGATACCATGACGCAGATGATCCATCGTCGACAGGTGATCCTTCCACAGATCGTCGAGTACGCGCAGGACAATCTGCTTCTCGAAAGTGCGCAGCGCCTCGGCGCCAGCCAATTCTTCTTTCTCGTTGTAGGCCGCTATCAGCGCCTCGAGGATGCGCTCGCGCAGCGTCTCCTCATACAGCTTCTCGTCTTCGTCGAGCCATTGCTGGACCGGTAGCCGCACTCCGAAGTCACTGTAGAGCACCGCTTCGAGCCCACTGATATCCCACTGCTCGGGCAGCGACTGCGGCGGAATGTGCTGATTGATGGCGTAATCGAGTGCCTCGCGGCGGAATTCGCTGATGGTCTCTCCGATTTCCTCGGCGGCCAGCAGACTGTTGCGCATGTGATAGATCACCTTGCGCTGCTCGTTGGCGACGTCGTCGTATTCGAGCAATTGCTTACGCATGTCGAAGTTGCGGCCTTCGACTTTGCGCTGAGCCTTTTCGATGGCATTGGTCACCATACGATGCTCAATCGCCTCACCGGACTCCATGCCCAGTGCCTTCATGAAATTCTTCACCCGATCCGAGGCGAAGATACGCATCAGACTGTCTTCCAGCGACAGGTAGAAGCGACTCGAACCGGCGTCGCCCTGGCGCCCGGCGCGCCCACGCAGCTGGTTGTCGATACGGCGCGACTCGTGACGCTCGGAGGCGATCACATGCAGGCCACCCGCCTCGAGTACGGCCTGATGACGCTTCTGCCAGTCGGACTTGATTTGCGCGACCTGATCATCCGTTGGATTCTCGAGCGCCGCCACTTCGACTTCCCAGTTGCCGCCGAGCAGGATATCGGTGCCTCGGCCTGCCATGTTGGTAGCGATGGTCACCGCACCGGGGCGTCCCGCCTGCGCAATGATTTCGGCTTCTTTGTCGTGGTGCTTGGCGTTTAGCACCTTGTGTTCGATGCCTTCGCTGACCAGCAGACGCGAGACATATTCAGATGTTTCGATGGTTGCAGTGCCCACCAGAACGGGACGACCATTGTTCTGGCAATCCTTGATGTCCGCGATGATGGCAGCAAACTTCTCTTCCTGGGTCAGATAGACCAGGTCGTTGTAATCCTTACGTGCCAGCGGCTTGTTGGTCGGAATCACCATTACTGGCAGGTTGTAGATCTGCATGAATTCGAACGCTTCTGTGTCTGCAGTACCGGTCATGCCCGATAGCTTTTTATACAGACGGAAGTAGTTCTGGAAGGTGGTCGATGCAAGCGTCTGGCTTTCCGGCTGGATCGGCAGCCCTTCCTTGGCTTCGATGGCCTGATGCAGGCCCTCGGAAAGACGACGACCTGGCATGGTCCGGCCGGTGTGCTCGTCAATCAACAGCACCTGGTTGTTCTGGACGATGTACTCGACGTTGCGATGAAAAAGCTTGTGCGCACGCAGGCTGGAATACACGTGGGTCAACAAGCCGAGGTTGTGGGCGGAATACAGACTCTCGCCTTCGGCGAGCAGCTCTGCCTTGGTCAGCATTTCCTCGACGAATTGGTGACCCGATTCGTTCAATTCGACTTGGCGTGTCTTTTCGTCGATCGAGAAGTGACCTTCCTGGGTAACGACGCCCTCTTCCTCTTCAATGTGCTGCTTGAGCAGAGGGATCAGCTGGTTGATTTGCTGATAGAGCTTGGAACTGTCTTCGGCCTGGCCGGAGATGATCAGTGGCGTGCGGGCCTCATCGATAAGGATCGAGTCGACTTCGTCGATGACTGCGAAGTTGAGTTCGCGCTGGTTCTTTTCTTCGAGACTGAACGCCATGTTGTCGCGCAGATAGTCGAAGCCGAACTCGTTGTTCGTACCGTAGGTGATATCGGCAGCGTACGCCGCTCGCTTCTCTTGCGGCGGCTGGAAAGGTGTGACGATACCAACCGTCAAGCCCAGGAACTCATACAGCGGACGCATCCAGTTGGCATCGCGACGCGCCAGGTAATCGTTCACTGTAACGACATGTACGCCTTTGCCCGCCAGTGCGTTGAGGTATACGGCCAAGGTCGCTACCAGCGTCTTGCCCTCACCGGTACGCATCTCAGCAATTTTGCCTTCATGGAGCGTCATGCCGCCGATCAGCTGTACATCGAAGTGACGCATGCCCATCACACGCTTGCCTGCTTCGCGGCAAACGGCAAACGCTTCGGGAAGAATCTGGTCGAGGGTCTCGCCTTGGCCGAGGCGGGCCTTGAACTCTTCGGTCTTGCTCCGCAACTGCTCATCGGAGAGAGACAGCATCTGCTCTTCGAGCGCATTGACGGATTGAACCGCCTTGAGCATGCGCTTGACCTCACGCTCATTTTTGCTACCAAAGAGCTTCTTCATTAAAGGCGCAAACATATCGACAAAGACTTCCATGCTGGGGATGGAGGCACGGCCGCAGGGCCACCACGGCTTCGTGCAAAGGGGGCATTCTACTCGGAAACGTCCGAGAGGAAAGGTGCCTACTGCGCGCCTGAGTCAGCCAATGGCGCCAGGAACCAGGCGATCCGGTCGTAGGTTTGAGGGGTGACAGCGCGATCAGAAGGCTATTGCAGGGTTCTGCTAATATGCCGGCTCTTCACTCATGAGCGTCAACCATGTCGTTTCGCCCCTTGCCGGCCCGAGCCTCTGCGTCGCTGCTGCGCGAGGCCAAACCGCTAAAAGCGCTGTTTGGCGAAGCGAAGCGGCTGGATCGACTACAGCAACTGGTCGACGGCCAGTTGCAGCCCGCAGCACGAGAGTTTTGTCGTGTGGCCTCATGGCGCGAAGGGACACTGCTGCTGATCGTTACCGACAGCCACTGGGCAACGCGACTGCGCTACCAACAACGACGCTTACAACGGCAACTGCTGTGTCTGGAAGAATTCAGCGGCCTGAGCCGTATCCAGTTCAAGGTACAGCCCCCCGAAACGCCGCGGCACAAACCCGGGCCGCCGCCAGCACTGTCGGCGCGTGCAGCAGACAATATCCAGGAAACCGCTCGTGGCATTAAGGACCCCAAGCTCAGGGCCGCGCTTGAGCGGCTCGCTAGCCACGCCCGCCACGACAGAGATGCTTGAACAGCATCCGCAGGCACCACGGCCACATGCCTGGCAATTGAAAGTCGCACCCCGTGCGAGCCAGCGTTAGGATGTCTGCCGAATCACGGTGAAAAGAGGTTTTCATGGTCAACTATTCGCGCGCCCCCTCGCCATGCTGATCGGCGCGTTTCTAGTCGCAACCTGGCTGATCCTATTGATTCGGTACCCCCTTCGGGCGGTACCGATTTCGCTGGGAGCGCTGCTTGGCCTTGGTATCGTTGCGGCCTGGGTGATCTGGCAAGAACAACGGGAAGAGCAGCTGCTTGCTCAACTCCAGCTGCGGATGTCGTATGCACCGACGAGCTGCCCGGCCGGACAGCCGTTGCTCATCATTCTGGACAACCATAGCCCCAAGCCAATGCGCAAACTGAGTTGGGAGGTAGCCGCCTACTCTCCGGGTTCCAGCCTTAATCTGGTGACCTCCAACTATGACGCGCCGCAATACCGTGGCCCGGGGGACCTGCAACCCGGCGAACGCTGGCAATCCTGCGCCCCGCTACCACCGTTGCGCTCAGGCTACCGGAGCAGCAACCTAGACTTTCGCGCCGAGCGGCTTCGAGGCCACTTCGCCAACTGAGCTGACAGTTTGACACCTCGACGCTTTTCAATCTTCGCCAGGCAGCTTATGCTGTATGAATAAACAGTATTCCATTCATTTGAGCCGAGGTGGCAGATGGCCGTCGAAGTTGTGTACCGCAGCAGCCGGGACCTGGAGCGCTTGTTCATGGATAAAGCCGAAGCCGATCGTCACGACAAAATGCTCGAGCTGGCCGAAGCCCTGGCTGCGGCACTGCAGAAGGCTACGCCTTCACTGAGCGAACAGCAGGCCGACGACATCGGCATCTTTATGGCCCGACACCGTGACCTGTTTGCGAAGGCCTTTAAAAACAATCCGGAGGCATTGGAGGAGCTGCCAGCTTCCGCCACACCATCCTGAGATATTATGGCCCTGCGGTGATCCGTCGCAAGGAACACGTCCAGCGGGCGAAACTAGTTAATCGGTACTAGGTCCATTGGGGGCAGTCATCCAATCAGGTACCGGCATGAACAGTCCTTTCCAGAAAATCAGCGATGTGTTTCAGCCAGACTACAACGTCAATTTCAGCATCCAGAAACCCGACGGAAGTATTCTGCTGACCCTGACCGACACGGCAGGTGTGGCAGTGAAGCGTTTCATCAGCTCCAGCCAATGGCGGGACCAGCATCAGCTCGAACGCTTGATCACCAGCCTGCAGTTCAGCCTCGCCATCGAACGAGGCGGCCAAACCAGCTCTTATCGCCTGACCAAGCATTCGCGCTCAGCCGCACAGTAATGCCGGGAGGCTCTGCACCTCCGGCGATCACCTTTTGACTAAACAAGAACAATAGTTAGCCTCCCTCCGCCGGAACAGTGCAGCCGGCGCCTGTCACGATTCGCGGCAAGCATCTAGCCCTACTTCCCCGAGGGTCACAGCCAGGCCAAAGCCTTGGCTCGTGCGACCGCCTGCGTACGTCTGGCCACCCCGAGTTTGGTATTGATTCGTCGGGCATGGGTCTTGACTGTATGCAGAGAAATAAACAGTTGCTCGGCAATCTCCTGGTTCGAACAGCCCTGGGCGATGAGACGCAGGACCGTGAGCTCGCGGTTGCTCAGGATGGCCTCATCGCCGGGGGCAGCGCTTTCTTCAGGCTCTCGCTCAAATTGCAGCAAACGATCGCGCAGGCTTTCCCCCTTTCCTGCAGGCAACATCTTGGCAAGCCATTGTGGTTGGCGATGCTGCAACTCGTACAACGGCTTGACCAGATGCTGCCTTGCTGCCTCGCCGAGCGCTTTGCGAAGTTCCAGCTCCGCTTCGTCATGCTGGCCATCCATTTGAAGCGCTTCGGCGAGCGTGAAGCGACACTCGCAAGCCAGCCCCAACCGCTGAGAACGGAGGTTTTGCTCGATAAGTTCACGCAACGTGTCGATGGCCAACGCACCCCGGTCGGACAGTAGGTCGATCACCGCAAGGTAGCGCTGAACCCGCGGCAGCAACTCGTAGAACCCAGAAGGGGCGATATACGTGTGCCCATCGTAAAGTTCGAGGACCTGTATAAACACCGCCCTGGCCTTCTTCAATTGCCCCTGATGCAACCAGGTCAGTCCAGTTATCAACGGCAGAATGCCGCGGAAACGGGCCTCCGGCACGTGTCGCCACTGGGCCAACCGCTCGGCCTCTCGCAGCCAATGGTAGGCCGTAGGGAATTCCTGATTGCGAGCTGCCAGCTCCGCCAGCCCGGCATAACCGAAGAATACATATGAATCACCACAGGTTTCCGTCTCGACTCGACCCTGCTGAAACGCCTCGCGGGCAGGCTCGTCGAGCCCCTGATAGGCCAGGAGATGGCCCCGTAGCAGCTTCAGCCGGCCGATGATCGGGCTATGACCGACACCGTCGCGTAGCACCATCAGCGACTCTTCGAGCACTCCAACGGCTCGCTCGAACTCGCCGGTAATTTCCAGCAGTTGGATTCGATCGATGCTAAGCATCGCTTCATACAGCACGCTACCCTTGAGCCGCGCAAGCTTCATGCCTTCGCTATTGTAATGTTGGGCCAACTCGAGCTGACTTTCGGCTATCGCCTGCTGGGACAACGCCTGATAACAAAGCACCCGTTGCGCCCAAGCGTGGTCAGACAGGACCTCCAAAGCCTGAAGGCAATAATCCCTGGCCTCAGGCTCGCCACGCAAACGCGCTAGAAAACCGCGCAACGCTTGCCACTGAGCAAGCAGCTGCGCCTGACGTCGAGCATCGGGTTGAGGAAAGAACTTGGCCAGATCGGCGAGGCAGTCATCGACTTCGTCTAACCGAGCCGAAATGATTAAAGCCCAGCCATGCAACACGATTAGCCGGGTCGTGCTGTTAAACAAATCTTGCGGAAGTTCACTACGCCACTTCATGAAATGCGAAACGTTGTCGCCGATGAGCAGCTGCTCCTGCCCGTAGCGCTGTAAGAAGTTGGCTGCGACTTCTGGCTGTCCTGCCCACAGGGCATGCTCCACCGCCTCACGCATTTCACCGCGATTGGCAAACCACTGACAGGCACGCAGGTGCGTCTGGGTGGGTGATGCTACACCGGGCATGCGTTGCAACATCAACGCTAGCGGCCGCCACAGGCGATACCATTCACCACAGTTATCGGTTTGACGAATGAACAGCTGGGACGTCTTGAGTACATCGAGAAGGTCATTTCCTATGCCGTCGAGGACATGCTCACACAGCTGCGATGAAAAGCGCGGCATGCGCGCCAACGCGAACAGCGCGCGGCAGATATCCTCACTCTGCCCCTCAAGCACTTCGCGCTGCACATAATCCCGCAACAATGACGTACCGGCGGTCAACCGCTCACGAACCGCCTGCTCATCTGCATTCAATAACAGCAAACTGACACCCGCCAACCACCCTTCGCTGCCCGCCAATAGTTGCTTGAACGTGTCATCGGCGAGCTCCAGACGGTGTGCTTTGAGCAACAACCGCAGCTCGCTAGCCGTCAGCGCCAGCGCCTCGGCTTCCAGCTCGAACAAGTCACCTTGCAGCAATAGCCTGGGTAGCTTCCAAGCGGGTTGCCGACGGCTGCTAACCCACCAGCTGACGGATTCGGGCCCCCTTTCGATAAGCAAGTCGAGGCAGGCGTCGAACGGCGCGGTTACCTCTCTCGGATAATCATCCAACATGATCCAAAGCGGCCGCGGAAAATCATTCAGTAGGTTGATGAGATCTTGCTGAACGTCCCCGCTCTCTGAAGTTGTACCGCTTAATACCCGGCGCAGCTGTGAACACAGAGCTTCAGCAGAGAAAGCCCTGCCGCCGAGATCAAGCCATACGAGATGTGTATCGGCAGGCACCATCCGCGCGCACTCATTCATGAGTACGCTCTTGCCAAACCCGGCGGGTGCGCAGATCAAACGCAGTCGACAACGGGCCTCGAGCAGTGCATCGACGAGTCGTGGCCTTGGTATATGCAGCGGTGGGAGACGTGGAATAGTCGCAACTTGAACCTGCGCGGCGGCTTCTGTGCTGAGGGCACCAGGGTTGAAGCGTACGGACATAGCGAGGTTTCTCTTATTCGTATCAGTCCATTGAGAAGCGCATTGAGCGCTGCGTCAGCACCTATTCCAGGGCCAGTCGACATGGTCGTATCGATGCGCTTGCGCGGTAATAACCTGCACGATTGTGGCGCTTTTGTCGACTCGCCTTGCAAGCAAAACCACCCGGACTGGTTGGATACCGATCTCTAATGGCTGAAAAATATCACTCCTGCTGAGCCGAAAATAAAAAAGGCGGCCAACTGGCCGCCTTATTCACCGTACAGATGCTACTTGATCAGCGCACCCCTGCATTACGCAATGCAGCAGGCGTAAAGTCGCGGGCGGACGCTTTGTAGCCAAATTCGTGCGCTGGTTCTTCATTACTCAAGCCGATGGCGATATAGCGCCCCGAGATAATGTCGTAAAGCGCCTCGAAGGCATAGGCCGGCACCTTGTGCTGATAGTACTGCAACATGTGCGCCTCACCGACGCGCCACAATTGGCCGCGGCCGTCGTACAACTCGGATTGCACAATAGTCCAGGTATCTTCATCTACGAAGAAACGACGCTTGGCGTAGATGTTGCGCTCACCCTCCTTGAGGTTGGCTTCGATCTCCCAGACACGATGCAACTCGTAACGCGCGAGATCCTGATTGACGTGACCGGCTTTCAGAATGTCGCTGTACTGCACGTCGCTAGAATTGATCTCGTAGCTGTTGTATGGAATATACAACTCCTTCTTACCGACCAGCTTCCAATCGTAGCGATCAGGCGCACCGCTAAACATGTCGAAGTTGTCAGTAGTCCGCATGCCGTCTGCTGCGGTACCTGGACCGTCATAGGCAACCTGCGGGGCACGACGCACACGACGCTGGCCGGCGTTATAAATCCAGGCCTGCCGCGGCTCTTTCACCTGATCCAGCGAATCGTGTACGAGCAGAACGTTACCAGCAAGACGCGACGGTGCTGTTACCCGCTGCTTAAAGAAAAGCAGCGCGTTCTTCGCGCGCTCTGCATCCAGATCCGTCATGTCGCTAGGGAAAGCCACTTCGTCTTCGAAGTGCACCAAGGTGTAACTACCATTGGTTTGTGGGGTTGCCTGGACAATGTTACGGCGAACGTTGCCACCGCGGTACCGCGTAATATGGTTCCAGACGACCTCCAGGCCGTTCTTCGGGATAGGGAATGCGTAGTAGCGGCTATCGGAAAAATTGGCGATACCGTTACCACCGTCAACCAACTCGGTATTTAAAGCGCTTTTTTTGGCTGCTTCGTAGATGCGGTCTGGCACTGCTGCAGTGCGGTGGGTTGGAAAGACCCGCATCTTGTACGTTTCTGGATAACGCTTGAACATCGCCTGCTGGCCCGCCGTCAGCTTGTCCTTATATTGATCGACATTCTGCGCGGTGATAACGAACTCAGGCTGTTCGCTTTTGAAGGGATTGGTCAGATGCCCGTCATCCAGCGGTGCGGCATCGGTGGACAACCCGCCTGTCCAGGCTGGAATCGTTCCTTCGGCGTTACCCGCCTTCTCGGCACCGAGTGGAGTCAAAGTATTGCCGAGCTTTGCGGCTTCCTCTGGAGAGACTGCAGCCATCACGCTGCTTGCCAGCAGCGAGAAGGCCAAGACACTGAATAATTTTTTTGTTGTTTTCATACGCTTCCAGTTCCTCTTGATCTTGTTTTGGCCGGAGGCCTTGTATGTAGACTGGCGCGTAGCGGAGCTCTCATAAGAGCTCCGTACGGCGATACTGAAATAGCCTCCTTAGAAGTTCACGCCCATGCTCAGGGCAAGAAAGTCGCGATCAACCAGCGTGTTGTAGTCGCCATCGAAGAAATCGGTATAGGACAGGCTGGCCGTATAGCGGTTCTGATAGACCGCGTCGACGCCGACGCTCACAGCTTTCGAGTCTTCATTGAACAGACCGTTCGGTCCGTAACCGTCCACATCGTGAGAGAAGGACACGTTTGGCGTGAGGTTTACGCCAGCGAATACGTTGCTGTAATCCGCAAGTGCACGCAGGCGGTAGCCCCAAGAATTGGCAGTTACGAAGCCTTCATCACCGTACGCAGCAAGCTGGCCGGCATCGTCCGGGGTGCCATAAATGGCATCACGGCCATAGCGGAGATCGCTTGTACTTTCTAAGCCACCTACATGAGCGAACCCAACCTCCCCTACAACAGTTACTCGGCCAGCGCCCAATACCTGATCGAAGAAATGAGTGAAGGTCGTCTGGACCTGAGTGATCTCCTTACGGTTATAACCACGGTTATCAGCTCCCTCGGCAGTTGCAACGGGAGATGCTGCCGAGCCGGTATTAGCTATCGATAGCGGATTGAGCAGCGCACGACTGAGATCGGTTGTGTTGATTTGTACCGGAGCGTTCGGACGATAACTAATTTCGCCGGACCATGCCGTACCTGTCGGCAGCGTCGTCGAGAAGCTTGCTCCGTATAGCCGGATATCTTCTGGGTATTCAAGGTAGTACTTGCCGTTACCTAATGCCGCAGACTGCAGTAACCCACCAGCCACACCTAGTACGCAAGCAGGCGTCCCAGGACCGAAAACCGCGGGATCACATGGACCATTCGCAACAGCAACCGCACCGGCAACAGCCCCACCAAAAGCGGGACTACCGGGCACATCGAGGATCCCCGATGCGGTCTGCGTACTCACGATCGGCGTTCGGCTATGGTAGTTCATGAAATAAAGGCCATATTCGGTGGCATCGCCCAGCCACCGAAACGCGAAACCATACTGACCAGAGTCACGAGCATCGCGATCGCCGCCGCGTGGCAGGACGATCCCTTCCGATGTCACATCGAAGCCTTGTCCAAACCCAGCGGCAAGGGGCTGAAGCGGGGCAATGGTAGGATTCCCAACGTGATAATTGTTATCACACCCATCCTGCGCTACATCGCTACCGAAAAAGGTACCGCAGTTATCAACAATCGTTTGATCCCACTCAAGCTGGTAGAACGCCTCCATGCTTAACCGATCACTAACACTCTGCGACACATAAAGCATGTTTACCGGGATCAAGCCTTCCTTGATCTCGGCGCCAGGACGGCGGAACGCCGCTGCATCTAGCGGGTTGATCGAGTTGATCGAGTTGCCAATGAACGTGCTTTCGCCCCAGCTAACAACCTGCTTACCAACGCGGACGGTGCCAGGCAGGTCACCCAAGTAATAGTTGTGGTAGAGAAAAGCATCGAGAATTTGAGCACCGGAGGATTGCGCAGCCTCCTTACGATTGCTGTCGCTGATGTCCTTGAACAGACGGTTTTCATCCTTCAGTTCAAAGTCGTACCAGTATTTGCCACGAATAAAGGCACCGCTATCGCCATAGCGCAATTCAAGATCGTGAATACCTTTGAAAATCTTGGAGAAGGTCTCGCCCTTCTTGAAGTTCAAACGGCCGTCATCACCAGTCTGCGTGTATCCAGTACCGCCATTATTGATACCTACCAAATCCATATCCCGGTCCGTCGTCGACCAGCTGGCGCCGATCGACATCGCCGAGTCCAACTGCCCCTCCACTTCCCCAATATTGAACGTGACAGCGTAAGCGGGTGATGCAGTGCCCAACGCGACCGCGAGGGCCAGGGTCTTGGGCTGGAAGATTCCTTGCCTTGTTGTTTTTGTCATGAGGCGCTCCTGGTTGGTTCGAAGTACGTTCACCCTAACCACACGAAGGCAGAGGGTTAAGCGCACTAAGGTTTGATTTGCTTTGTCACTCTTAAGTATGAATGGCCTTCCCAGCACTGGCCTACAACCGGATAGCTGCCAGCGTAGCGGATGGCCTTCGACGAAGCTATCCGAGAGCTTAGCCGCCAGTCAAAGAGACGCAACCCTCTAAATAGAGCAGTTGCGATGCTGTTCGCGAGGATTTAGGCGGAGCTGAGCGCAACTGGTCCTCGTTTACTCGAACAGCCGAGCTTTACACGGGCACAGGCACTATCCGCCGCGACGAATAGACTCGCAGCGATGCGCAAGAGCGTTACCAAAGCGCAACGCGTGGGGCGAAACGAAACAGCCGGAAGGGAATGGAACGCCAACGCTCACGGAGACCAGAACCGCTGCCGAGGTGCGCTAAGACTGGGCGAGACAGCCTGTCGGAAGGAAGCCTTTAGATCGAGGCTAGAAAGACCACCGCGCATTTTTTTATCGCTTAGGTCAGAAGCCGCGATCCGGACGCTTTCAGATGCGCGACTTAGTGCCAGCGGGTAACTCGTCACATGCCTTTAACAGCAAAAATGCCAGGCGCGTTCCGCCAGTAACCCTTGTAGTCCATGCCATAGCCGAACACGTAGCGATCGACGCAGCTGAGCCCAACATAATCAGCCTTAAGATCTGGACGCGCCTTGCGCTGATGATCCTTATCGACCAGCACCGCAGTGTGCACAGCGGCAGCGCCGGCATGCCGGCAAAAATCAATGATTGCGCCGAGCGTGTGCCCTTCGTCGAGGATGTCATCGATAATCAGCACATCACGATCCATGAACGAGATTTCTGGCTTGGCTTTCCAGAACAGCTCCCCTCCGCTGGTTTCGTTGCGATAACGCGTCGCATGCAGGTAGGAGAGTTCCAGCGGGAAATTCAGCTTGGTAACCAGCTTGCCGGAGAAAATCAGCCCCCCGTTCATCACGCAGAACACCACAGGGTTTCGGTCGGCCAGTTCAGCATTGATTTTCGCGGCCACCGCGTCGATTGCTGCTTCGACCTCGGGGTCGGAATAAAGGCAGTCGGCTTCAGCCATGATCTGGCGGACGTGTGCAAGATCGACGGACATGGCGATGCTCCAATACAGTTGAAAGATGAAGCAGCTCGATCAGCCGCCCTCAAATAAGGGGCGCGACGATACCGATGCAGCCAGGCACAGGGCAAGCCCTCTCGGATACATCAATAGCCGCTAACACCCTGATGCATTAATCTACGCCGGTTTATTTGACCGCCGGAGCCAACCATGACCACTCGAGAGATCCGCCACCCGCTTATTCGCCACAAACTTGGGTTGATGCGCCGTGCCGATATCAGTACCAAGAATTTTCGCGAACTGGCGCAGGAGGTTGGTTCGATCCTGACGTACGAAGCGACTCGCGACTTGCCGCTGGAAAACTACAGCATTGATGGCTGGTGCGGCCCGGTCCAGGTTGAAAAGATTTCTGGCAAGAAGATTACCGTTGTGCCGATTCTTCGTGCGGGCATCGGCATGCTCGACGGCGTACTCAGCCTGATACCAGGTGCCAAGGTCAGCGCGGTCGGCATTGCACGCAATGAGGAAACTCTGCAGGCGCACACTTACCTAGAGCGTCTCGTCGATGATCTCGACCAACGCCTGGCGATGATCATCGATCCGATGTTGGCAACCGGCGGATCGATGGTTGCAGCAATCGACATGCTGAAAAAGGCCGGCTGCAAGGAAATCCGCGCCCTGGTTCTGGTGGCTGCACCGGAAGGCATTGAGGCCGTGGAAAAGGCACATCCAGACGTCACCATCTATACCGCCTCCATTGATGACCGCCTGGACGAGAACGGCTACATCATGCCCGGCCTGGGCGATGCCGGAGACAAGATCTTCGGCACCAAGCAGAAGGACATCTGAGATGCCGCAACCCATGGAAGAACCGCTCGGACGCCAGGTGCTGGCCGGTGCGCAGATGCTGTTCGTGGCGTTCGGCGCGCTGGTGCTGATGCCGCTGATTACCGGAATGGACCCCAACGTCGCGCTGTTCACCGCCGGTATCGGCACCCTGTTGTTTCAACTGGTCACCAAACGCCAAGTACCCGTATTCCTGGCGTCGAGTTTCGCTTTCATCGCGCCAATCATCGCCGCCAAGGGTGACTTCGGCCTGCCAGCGGTACTTGGCGGCGTGGTAGCGGCCGGCATCGTTTACATGTTTCTCGGCTTTGCGGTGCGCCTGAAAGGCCCTGGATTCATAGACCGGCTACTACCTCCCGTAGTAATCGCACCGGTGATCATCTCCATCGGCCTCGCCCTATCGCCCGTCGCAGTAAATATGGCCATGGGCAAAGCCGGTGACGGCAGCGCTCAGCTCGTGCCCTACACCACGGCCATGATGATCTCAATGCCCGCCCTGTTGACCACCCTGCTGGTCGCTGTACTCGGCAAAGGTCTATTCCGGCTGGTGCCGATCCTGGCTGGCGTCGCTGTGGGCTATGGTCTGTCGTTCGCGTTTGGTGTCGTGGATACAACCGGAATCGCGGCGGCACCTTGGCTGGCGGTGCCGAACTTCGTCACACCGGAATTCCACTGGGGTGCAATTCTGTTCATGGTCCCGGTCGCGCTAGCACCCGCTATCGAGCACATCGGTGGCGTGGTGGCGATTGGTGGCGTGACGGGCAACAACTTCATCAAGATACCGGGTCTGCATCGCACGCTCCTCGGTGACGGCCTGGCGACTTCAGCAGCGGGACTGTTCGGCGGCCCGCCTAACACCACGTATGCGGAAGTGACCGGGGCGGTGATGCTCACCAAGAACTACAACCCGAAAATCATGACCTGGGCGGCGGCGTTCGCCATTGTCCTGGCGTTCATCGGGAAATTTGGAGCTGGGCTGCTGAGCATTCCGGTGCCAGTCATGGGCGGCATCCTCTGCCTGCTGTTCGGTTCAATCGCGGTGGTTGGCCTGAGCACACTGATTCGCCATCAGGTGGACCTGGCCGAAGCGCGCAACCTCATCATCGTGTCCGTGACGCTGGTGTTCGGCATCGGCGGCATGACGTTCGGCTACGGGGAATTCAGCCTGTCCGGTATCTCGTTATGCGCCATCATCGCGCTGTTACTCAACTTGGTGCTGCCCGGCGGTGAAGGCTGGAAAAACAAGCAAATCGAAGAAAACAGCTAGCCTATCGCGCCAGCACAACAGTGCTGGCTTTTAGCTTCTCAGCGACATTAGCGGCATGCAGCTATCCCGATGCAAGACGCGTAGACTGCCGCGATGACTCAATCTGCCATTCCCCACCGCCAGTTGCCCGACGAGACGGTCAGCTGCAGCAGCTGCGCCGCGTGCTGTTGTCGCCTCGAAGTACTGCTGCTGACCGACACTGGCGTCCCGGAACGCTTCATCGAGGAAGATGACTGGGGCGGCCAAGTAATGCGCCGCCTCGACGATGGGTGGTGCGTAGCGCTCGACCGGGACAGCATGCGCTGCGCCATCTACGCTCAGCGGCCGCTTATCTGCCGGGAGTTCGAGCTGGGCTCGGATGACTGCCTGGACGAGCGCAAGGGCTCAGCAAACGCTTATCTGGAAGGCTGACGACAGCGCCATCAGCCTCCACGTTTAGCTATCAGAACGAGGCTCGATAGTGCACTGCATAGCTTTCGATACCATCGTTGGGGTCCTTGATGCCGGCGTTGGAGTAATGGATGGCTCGCACGCCAACCTCATGTCCGCCGGCGAAACGCAGGCCAGCCCCCAAGCGGTCCTCGAACTGAAAAGACGAGCCCAGGCCGTTGTTTTCCACTTCGGTATTCTCGAACGCTGCGATGCCGATGCCCGCTTCGAGATAAGGCGTCACTGACCCGCCGTTGAATTCATAGACGAATACCGGTGCGAGCGAAACGCTGTGGTTGCTAGAGGTCTCGTCGCCTTCCCAGTAAGTGTAGCCTGCATCCCAGTAGCCCGTTAGCCGACCTACGCTGCTCTGGAACCAGCTACGGTTGAAGTCAAATTGCGCACCCAGCCGATAGGTCGTCGTCGACTCGCCGGTGCGGCCAACGGCAGCAGTCAGGTCGAGTGCATGGACGGCAGCCACCTGCCCCAGAGAAATAGCCGCAACTGCGGCGAGGGAGATCAGTTTTGTCATACGGAATGTCCTTACTGGAATGTTGGTGTCGCTTGCCTTGCTAAGTATCCTTACAAATACAGAGGCCGGCCAGCACGGGGAGTTCCTAAACAGAACAGTATGAAACTGTACCGTTTTCGCCCCAAAGTACCGGTAGAACGCAGGCCAATCGCCGGGGGTCGCCGCTGCTCCAGAAGCGCATGACGGCATTCCCGTCGCTTAGCTGGCCGCTGGCCGCCAGCAACCTCTCGAGATGCCGTGCGACCGCGGCACCGGTATCGACCAGAGCGACCTCAGGGGGCAGCATTTCGCGCAGCAGCGGCTTTACGAAAGGATAGTGGGTGCAGCCGAGAATCAGCGTATCGCAGCCCTGCTCGACCAATGGCTGAACCAGGCTCTCAAGCAGCGCGCGGGTGCCTGCCGTAGCGAGCTCCCCGGCTTCGATACGCTCGACAAGCCCAGGGCATGGCTGCGTAATGACGCGCACGTCGCTGGCGAAACGGTCGAGCAGCGCTGCAAACTTGGCGCTCTTCAAGGTGCCCGTCGTGGCCAGCACGCCCACCACCCCACTGCGGGTTGCCCGGGCGGCCGGTTTGACGGCGGGCTCCATCCCAATCAATGGCAGCTGCGGATACTGCTCACGCAAGTCCGCCACTCCTGCGGCCGTTGCGGTATTGCAGGCCAGCACCAGCGCTTTGGCGCCTTGCTCAAGCAAAAACCCAGCGATGGCCCGGCAGCGCTCGCGGATGAACGCCGGGCTTTTTTCGCCGTAGGGGACGTGACCGCTGTCCGCTACATACAGCAACGATTCATGAGGCAGGCGGGCACGAATTTCCCGGAGCACCGACAGCCCGCCCACACCAGAATCAAAAACGCCAATCGGCCCATTGTCAGACACGGCCGCTTCCGCAGACTGCGCAGGCCGGGTCGCGCTTGACCTTCAGCTCGCGGAAACGACTGGACAGCGCATCCACCAATAGCAGGCGGCCAATCAAAGGCTCACCGAAACCGACGAGCAACTTGATTGCCTCAAGCGCCTGCAGGCTACCCACCATCCCGACGACAGGCCCGAGCACGCCAGCCTCGCTGCAAGTCAGCTCAGCCTCGGTGCCATGGCCGTAAAGGCAGTGATAGCAGGGGCTGGACTCGACCCGAGGGTCAAACACCGATAGCTGCCCTTCGAGCCGTATGGCCGCGCCGCTCACCAGCGGTTTCACGGCCGCTACACACGCTGCGTTGACAGCCTCACGAACCGCAAAGTTGTCCGTGCAATCCAGCACCAGGTCGACTCTTGCCACAGCGGCACCAAGCGTGTCGGCATCCATCGCGGCGCGGTGCGGCACCAGCTTGACCAAAGGGTTGAGCGCAGATAGCCGAGCCATTGCCGAGTCCACCTTGTGCAACCCCACCGATGGCGTGTCGTGAGCAATCTGCCGCTGCAGATTGGTCAGATCGAGCTGATCGAAATCCGCCAGATGGAGTTCACCGACACCGGCGGCGGCGAGATATAACGCGACGGGCGAGCCAAGCCCGCCAAGCCCGACGATCAGCACACGGCTCTGCTTAAGCTTGAGCTGGCCCTCGATATCAACTTGTCTCAGCAAGATCTGCCGGCTGTAACGCAGCAGCTCGTCATCGCTCAGCATGCACCACTCCTCATTGGGTTCATCGCAGCCGCCCGAAGCTGACACGCTCGTGGCCACCGAAATCCTTGCGGCTAGCGACATCGACGAAACCGCCATCGAACAACAGGGTCCGCACCGCCATCGCCTGGTCGTAACCGTGCTCCAGTATCAGCCAGCCGGACGGAAGCAGATGAGTAGGCGCCTGCTCGATGATCAGCCGGATGTCATCCAGTCCATCTCCTCCCGCCACCAGCGCACTGCTCGGTTCGAAGCGCACGTCACCCTGCAAAAGATGCGGGTCACTGGCGGGAATGTAGGGCGGATTGGAGACGATCAATCCATAACGCTGGCCCGCGAGCGACGAGAACCACTGGCTCTCGATAAACCCCACATTGCCGAGCCCAAGTCGCTGAGCATTACGGGTGGCAAGCGTAACGGCTTCGCCGATGCGGTCCACGCCGGTAAGCCGCCAAGTGGAGCGCTCACTGGCAAGCGCCAGGGCAATCGCACCGGTCCCCGTACCCAGATCGAGCACATCCGCCGGACCAGCTGGAAGCATCTCCAACGCTGTTTCAACCAGCAGTTCGGTGTCCGGTCGCGGAATCAAGGTATGTGGCGCTACTTCGAGATCGAGACTCCAGAATCCCTGGCGGCCCAGAATGTAAGCCACCGGCTCGCCAAGCCGACGACGCTCAAGGTAAGCCGCAAAGCGAGCCTCGACCTCGGGTAGCACCTCGCGATCAGGCCAGGTGCGCAGATAGCTTGTCCCTTTGCCCAGCGCGGCTGCGAGCAGCCACTCGGCATCGAGCTTGGCGCTCGGCGAGTCGGGCAGCTGGGCGGCACGCAGCAGGTAGTCGATTGTCGCCATGTTCGGGTTTCCAGGACTCAGTGGTACGCCGCCATCAACAACCGGAAGGATTCGCCGATAAGCGAGCGGTCAGTCGCCCAGCGCAGCAAGCTGATCGGCTTGATATTCCTGCAGCAGCGGTTCGATCACCTGCTCAACTGCGCCGCTGACCACTTCATTGAGCGAATACAACGTCAGGTTGATGCGGTGATCCGTAACGCGCCCCTGTGGGAAGTTGTAAGTCCGAATACGCTCGGAACGATCGCCCGAGCCCACCAGCAACTTGCGCGTATCGGAAATTTCCTTGTGCGCCGCGCTGTCCTGCACATCTTGCAGCTTGGCGGCCAACCAGGCCATGGCCCGAGCACGGTTCTTGTGCTGCGAGCGCTCTTCCTGGCATTCCACCACAATGCCGCTGGGCAAGTGGGTAATACGCACCGCCGAATCGGTCTTGTTGATGTGCTGACCGCCAGCCCCGGAGGCGCGGTAGGTGTCGACGCGCAGGTCAGCCGGATTGATTTCGATGGCGATTTGCTCGTCCGGCTCCGGCAAGACCGCAACGGTGCAGGCCGAGGTATGGATACGTCCCTGGGATTCGGTTTCGGGTACGCGCTGAACCCGGTGCGCGCCCGACTCGAACTTGAGCTTGGCGAATACGTTATCGCCCTCGACTCGCGAGATCACTTCCTTGTAGCCGCCGTGTTCACCCGGGCTTTCGGACAGGATCTCGACGCGCCAGCCTTGCCGCTCGGCGTAGCGGGAATACATACGAAACAGATCGCCAGAGAAGATCGCTGCCTCGTCGCCACCGGTGCCAGCTCGAATCTCGAGGAAGACGTTACGCCCATCCTTGGGATCCTTCGGCAGAAGCATGCGCTGCAGCCGAGCCTCGATCGCCTCGAGCTTCCCGCGTGCTTCGGCGACTTCTTCCTCCGCCATCTCGCGAACATCCGGATCGTTGTCCTTGAGTAATGCCTGAGCACCCTCAAGGTCGGACTGCATCTTGAGGAATTCGCGATAGGTGGCGATGACCGGTTCGACTTCAGCGTACTCGCGCGAATAGGCGCGAAAACGGGGCTGATCGCTGATCACTTCAGCGTCACCCAGTAACGCTGTCAGCTCTTCGAAGCGGTCCTGCAGAGTATCGAGTTTGTTGAGCAGCGACGCTTTCATGGTTTGTCCGTGCTGTCTTGCAAGGCAAAGAGGTCCTGGACGATGCTCAGAGCCTCAACACGCCCTTCGGCAGAAAGTTTTTTCAACTGAACGCTGGGCGCGTGCAGCAGCTTGTTGGTCAGTCCTCGAGCTAGCTGCGCCAGTGCATCCTCGGGCGTGCCGCCATTGGCCAACAACCGCTGGGCACGCAGCAGCTCCTCATCACGAAGGCGTTCGGCGTGCTGCCGATAAGCCTTGAGCACATCCACAGCCGCCAGCTCACGGAGCCGCGCCATGAAATCGTCAGTCCCGACCGCAACCAGCTCTTCGGCGGCCTGTGCAGCGCCCTGTCGGCTCTTGAGATTCTCTGCCACCACTTCATGAAGATCATCAACGGTGTAGAGATAGACATCATCCAGATCGGCAACCTGCGCTTCTATATCGCGCGGCACGGCAATGTCCACCATGAACATCGGTTTGTGCTTGCGCTTCTTCAGCGCCTGCTCGACCGCCCCCTTGCCGAGAATCGGCAGCTGGCTGGCGGTTGAGCTGATGACGATATCGCTGTTGTAGAGCTCCTGCGGAATGTCAGCAAGCAAGATGGCATGAGCACCGAACTGCTCGGCCAGCGCGCTCGCGCGTTCGAGGGTACGGTTGGCCACCACGATGCGCTTGACGCCCTGCTCATGCAGGTGCCGAGCGACCAAGGTGATGGTCTCGCCAGCGCCGATCAGCAACGCCTGGCTGCGATCGAGGTTGGCGAAGATCTGCTTGGCCAGGCTGACCGCAGCGAACGCGACTGAAACCGGGTTTTCCCCGATGGCGGTGTCGGTACGTACGGTCTTGGCGGTGCTGAAGGTGGCCTGAAACAGACGCCCCAGCAGCGGGCCGACGCTACCGGCCTCACGCGCCACAGCATAGGCGGACTTCATCTGCCCGAGAATCTGCGGCTCCCCTAACACCATGGAATCCAGGCCGGAGGCAACACGCATCATGTGCCGCACCGCCTGGTCGTCGATATGAACATAGGCACACGCCTTGAGATCATCGAGACTCAGTCGGTGATAGTTGGCCAGCCAGGCCAGCACCGCATCGGCTTCGATCCGGTCCTGTTCGAGGTACAGCTCGCTGCGATTGCAGGTCGATAGAATCGCTGCTTCACGCGTGGGCGTGACTCGACACAGCTGCTGCAGCGCCTCGACCATCTGTTCAGGCGTGAACGCCACACGCTCTCGCACGTCCACCGATGCGGTCTTGTGATTGATGCCAAGCGCGATGAAGGTCATGCAGGTCGCTGATTCGAAAACGGAGCGCGCGATTCTCCTACTTCGCCTGTCCTAGAACAACCGTTGCCTGTCATTGTCTGTACCTATCGAGCCGTCCACTCGCCTCGCAGGCCAGCCCGTGTGCTTGCCTGGCCGCTTGTGTCATCATGCCGCGACCGCAGACCAGCCTGATGTTCCCTATGAAAAAACTCCTCGCCCTCAGCGCCGTCCTATTTCTCGGTGGCTGCCAAAGCTTCATGCAGAGCCCCCCGGACAGCGGCCCGCCGATCGAGGAGGTCACGACGGAGCCTGCGGCGAAAAGCCCCAACGAGTATGGCTCGTTCAGCGGCGATACCCTGTATGCATTGCTAGTAGCAGAACTGGCCGGCCAGCGGAATCGCTTCGATATCGCCTTGGGCACCTATGTCCAGCAGGCCAACGCGACGCAGGATGCCGGCGTCGCGGAGCGCGGTTTCCGCATCGCCGAATACCTCGGCGCCGACCAAGCGGCGCTCGATACGGCCATCATCTGGGCGAACAATGCACCGGACAATCTCGACGCCCAGCGCGCTGCAGCCGTTCAGTTGGCACGCGCGGGGCGTTACGAAGAGTCCCTCTCGTTCATGGAGAAGGTGCTCCGGGGTCAGGGCGACACGCATTTTGACTTCCTAGCACTGTCCGCCGCTGAAACCGATCCGGACACGCGCACCGGCCTGCTCAAGAGTTTCGACCAACTGCTGGCAAAGCATCCCGACAATCCCCAACTGAAATTCGGCAAGGCCGTGTTGCTGCAACAGGACGGCCGTCCTGAAGAAGCACTCGCGCTGCTCGAGGAGCAACCAGCCAGCGAGCAGCAGATCCCGTCGATTCTGCTCCAGGCTCGTCTGCTGCAGGTTTTGAAGCGCAGCAACGAAGCCATACCGCTATTGGAAAAAAGCCTTCGCCGGCACCCCGAAGACAAGCGCTTGCGGTTGACCTACGCCCGCTTGCTGGTGGAACAGGATCGGCTCGACGAAGCCATGGGTGAATTCGCCACGCTGGTCCAACAATACCCAAGCGACGATGACTTGCGCTTCTCGATGGCCCTGGTATGCCTCGAAGCGCAAGCCTGGCGTGAAGCCATTGTTTACCTGGAAGATCTGATCGAGCGCGGGAGCCATCTCGACGCCGCTCATTTCAATCTGGGCCGAGCCTACCGTGAGCTGGGCAAGCACGAGCAGGCACTGGCCGCGTTTGCCAAGGTCGGCCCCGGCAACGAATATTTGCCGGCGAAACTGATGCAGGCGGAGCTGCTGTTCGCTCTCGACCGCAACCAGGAAGCGTCACAGCTGCTGGCAAGCGCTCGGGACGAGCAGCCCGATTACGCCATACAGCTGTACCTCATCGAATTGGAAGCGCTTTCCGGGCAGCAACAGATCGAAGCAGCCTGGAAACTGGCGGAACAGGCGCTGGTTGAATTTCCGGACGACCTGAACCTGCTCTATACCCGAGCGATGATTGCCGAAAAGCGCGGCGATCTGGCTCAGCTGGAACGAGACCTTCGCTACATCATCGAGCGCGAGCCAGACAATGCCATGGCCATCAACGCTCTCGGCTACACGCTTGCTGACCGCACCGACCGATACAATGAAGCCCGAACTCTGATCGAGCAGGCCTACCAACTGAATCCTGATGATGCCGCCATCCTCGACAGCCTCGGCTGGGTCAATTACCGCCTGGGCAATCTCGAAGAAGCCGAAACCCAATTGCGCAAAGCCTATGAACGCTTTGCCGACCATGAAGTTGCCGCTCATCTCGGCGAGGTGCTCTGGGCTTCGGGTGATCAGCGAGAGGCGCGGGCCATCTGGGCGAAAGCCTTGAAGGCGCAGCCCGACAGCCAAGTCCTGCGTGACACCATCAAACGACTGACAGGCTCGGAGAAACCCTGACCCATGAAGCTGATGCGTAACCTGCTGACCCCCACCCTCGCCTTGCTGCTGGCTGGCTGCGCCGGTCTCGGTCCGCAGGAGTCAGTTGAGGGCCCCGGCAATGCCGAGGACTGGAAAACCCATAAAGCCCATATCAGCGAGATCGATGGCTGGCAGATCAGCGGCAAAATAGGTATTCAGGCACCGCAGGATTCGGGCAGCGGCACCCTGTTCTGGCTGCAGCGCCAGGATTATTTCGATATTCGTCTCTCCGGCCCCTTAGGTCGGGGCGCTACGCGCCTGACTGGACGCCCCGATGCGGTGGCGCTGGAAGTTGCCGGCCAGGGACGCTTCGAGGCCGACTCGCCGGAAGCATTGGTTGAAGGCCAGCTGGGCTGGCAGCTACCCGTCTCCAACCTGCTCTGGTGGGTACGCGGCCTGCCGGCTCCGGACAGCCGCAGCCGCATCGCCCTCAACGCCAACGGGCAGCTAGCCAGCCTGAAGCAAGATGGTTGGGATGTTCAGTACTTGGGCTATACCGAGGAGGACGGTTATCCGCTGCCAAATCGCATCAAATTGGCAGGTCGTGACCTGAAAATCACACTGGTGGTCAAGGACTGGCAGCCGCGCCAGCTCGGACGCTGATGCTCGCACTGACACTCCCCGCACCAGCGAAGCTCAATCTCATGCTGCATATCCTCGGCCGTCGCGCCGACGGATACCACGAGCTTCAAACGCTGTTCCAGTTTCTCGACTATGGCGACGAGCTGACTTTCAGACCTCGAGCCGATGGACAGATCCGATTACATACGGACCTCCCGGGCGTCGACCATGACAGCAACCTGATCGTACGCGCTGCACGCCTCCTGCAGACGCGCAGCGGCTGCACTCAAGGCGCTGACATCGATTTGAGCAAGCGCTTGCCCATGGGCGGCGGTATTGGCGGTGGAAGCTCCGATGCGGCCGCCACCCTGCTTGGCCTCGATCACCTCTGGCAGACCCACCTGGGCGAAGACACGCTGGCGGAGATCGGCTTGGCATTGGGCGCTGATGTTCCGGTATTCGTTAGAGGCCGCGCAGCCTTTGCCGAAGGGGTTGGTGAACGCCTGCAACCAGTCGAATTGAACGAACCCTGGTACCTCGTAATCGCCCCGCAAGTCTCTGTTAGTACAGCAGAAATATTTTCCGACCCAGAGTTGACACGCAATACCCCGGCCATTACAGTTCGCAGCCTTCTTGCAGGGGGCGGTCATAACGACTGTCAGCCGGTAGTCGAGAGGCGTTACCCAGAAGTTCGTAACGCTTTGAGCTTGTTGAACAAATTTGTTCCAGCAAGAATGACCGGCACTGGAGCTTGTTTGTTTGGGAGCTTCCCAAACAAGGGTGAGGCTGATAGAGTTTGCCGCCAACTTCCAGCCGATTTACCAGCATTCGTCGCTCAAGGCCGCAATATTTCGATGTTGCACCGAAAGCTTGCGCAGCTGGCACAGGAAGCAAGTGGTTAGAGGTTGTAGGTTACAGGGGCGTCGCCAAGCGGTAAGGCACCAGGTTTTGATCCTGGCATGCGTTGGTTCGAATCCAGCCGCCCCTGCCATAACCTTTCGGGGTTAATACAACCGGACAAGCACTTTCAGGGTTACATCTACAGGGGCGTCGCCAAGCGGTAAGGCACCAGGTTTTGATCCTGGCATGCGTTGGTTCGAATCCAGCCGCCCCTGCCAAACATCACGAGAGCTGTTCAAAACGCCTGGCCTTTTGAACAGCTTTTTGTTTCATCGGATCCACCCTCAGGCAGGTACTGCGCGTGTCCAAGATGATGGTCTTCACGGGGAACGCCAACCCCGACCTGGCCCGGCGTGTTGTACGTCAGCTGCATATCCCTCTCGGTGACGCCTACGTCGGAAAGTTCTCCGACGGCGAAATCAGTGTCGAGATCAACGAGAACGTTCGTGGTAAGGACGTCTTTCTGATTCAGCCGACCTGTGCGCCCACCAATGACAATCTGATGGAACTGGTTGTGATGGCAGACGCCTTCCGCCGGTCCTCCGCCACTCGCATCACAGCCGTCATTCCCTACTTTGGTTATGCCCGTCAGGATCGCCGTCCGCGCTCCGCACGCGTGCCGATCAGCGCTAAAGTCGTGGCTGACATGCTCGATGTGGTCGGGGTCAACCGTGTACTCACGGTCGACCTGCACGCTGACCAGATCCAGGGCTTCTTCGACATGCCGGTAGATAACATCTACGGTTCCCCGGTCCTGGTCGACGATATACAGGCTCAGCGCTTCGAGAACCTGATGATCGTCTCCCCCGATATCGGTGGTGTGGTACGAGCTCGTGCTGTCGCCAAATCGTTGGGTGTGGATCTGGCGATCATCGACAAGCGTCGTCCCAAAGCCAACCAGTCCGAAGTGATGCACATCATCGGTGATATCGAAGGCCGTACCTGCATCCTCGTCGATGACATGGTCGATACCGCCGGCACCCTGTGCCATGCCGCAACCGCTCTAAAAGATCATGGCGCGTCCAAGGTCTTCGCGTATTGCACACACCCAATTCTGTCCGGTCGCGCCATCGAGAATATCGAAGGTTCGGTCCTCGACGAGCTGGTCGTGACCAATACCATCCCGCTGTCCGCAGCGGCGCAAGCCTGTACCCGTATTCGCCAGTTGGACATCGCGCCAATGGTGGCTGAAGCGGTTCGCCGCATCAGCAATGCTGAATCGATCAGCGCGATGTTCCGCTAAGCCAAACGCTTAGCCCTTTGCGCAGAACGAAAATGTGCCCCGCCTCGTGCGGGGCTTTTTGCCCAACCGCCCGGTAGCGCTGGTCGCGAGCGTTTCGGGTGCGTTGTTATCCTGGAGAAACACAATGACTGATTTCACTCTGAATGCCCAAGTGCGTTCCGACCTGGGGAAAGGTGCGAGCCGCCGCCTGCGTCGTAACGCCAACCTCGTTCCAGCCGTAATCTACGGTGGTGACAAGGCTCCGCAATCCATCAGCCTGCTGCTGAAAGACGTAACCAAGCTGCTGGAAACCGAAGCCTCTTTCAGCCACGTACTGACCCTGAACGTCGACGGCCAGAACGAGTCCGTTCTGATCAAGGCGCTGCAGCGTCATCCGGCCAAAGGCTTCGTTCTGCACGCTGACTTCGTCCGTGTCGTCGAAGGTCACAAGCTGACTGCTACCGTACCGCTGCACTTCCTGAACCAGGAAACTTCGGTAGGCGTTAAGCAGCAAGGCGGCGAGATCCTGCACAACATCAACGAAGTGGAAGTCTCCTGCCTGCCGCAGGATCTGCCTGAGTTCATCGAGGTCGACATGGCCAACGTTGAAGTCGGTCAGGTACTGCACATGACCGACCTCAAGCTGCCGAACGGCGTTGAGCTGGTCGCCCTGGCACACGGGAGCGATCTGCCGGTTGCCAACGTTCACGCGCCGCGCGTGAACAAGGAAGACACTCCGAAAGAAGAAGGCGCTGCCGAGTAATCCACTCGCCATCACCTGAGGAAGGGCCTCTGTCGTGACTGCCGTTAAACTGATCGTCGGCCTGGGTAACCCGGGCCCTGAATACGACCAGACCCGGCATAACGCAGGGGCCCTTTTCGTTGAGCGTCTGGCTGCCCACAAGGGCGTCAATCTCAGCGTCGATCGCAAGTATTTCGGCCTGGTCGGCAAGTTTCGCCACCAAGACGAAGACGTCCGCCTGTTGATCCCCACCACCTTCATGAACCGTAGCGGTCAAGCGGTGGCGGCACTGGCCGGATTTTTCCGAATTCCCCCCGAATCCATCTTGGTTGCCCACGATGAGCTCGACATGCCCCCCGGCGTCGCCAAGCTCAAACAAGGCGGCGGCCATGGCGGGCATAACGGGCTTCGCGACATCATTGCCAAGCTCGGTAATCAGAACAATTTCTACCGCCTGCGGCTGGGCATCGGCCACCCAGGTCATAGCAGCCTGGTGACCGGTTACGTACTGGGCCGAGCGCCCCAGGCCGAGCGCGAAAAGCTGGACGCCAGCATCGACTTCACCTTCGACGTGCTACCCGAAATTCTCGCCGGTGACTGGACGCGTGCAATGCAGCGTCTGCACAGCCAGAAGGCCTGATCGAACTCGACGCAGGAACGCAAGACAAAGCAACGGCTGAGCGGAAGGCTTGCACTACAGCGCATCACGAAGCCGTTTAACGCAGTTTGGCAACGCCGGTAGCGCAGAGCTGCCAGCCAACACCGAGGCAAGACACCATGGGATTCAATTGCGGCATCGTCGGCCTGCCCAACGTCGGCAAGTCCACCCTGTTCAACGCACTGACCAAGTCCGGAATCGCTGCGGAAAACTTCCCCTTCTGCACCATCGAGCCGAACAGTGGCATCGTGCCGATGCCCGATCCTCGCCTGCAGGCTTTGGCCGACATCGTCAAGCCCGAGCGAATCCTGCCGACCACCATGGAATTTGTCGACATCGCCGGCCTCGTCGAAGGCGCTTCAAAGGGTGAAGGTCTGGGCAACAAGTTCCTCGCCAACATCCGTGAGACCGATGCAATAGCCCACGTGGTGCGTTGCTTCGAAGACGAAAACGTCATCCACGTCTCCAACTCGGTCGACCCCAAGCGCGACATCGAAATCATCGAACTCGAACTGATCTTCGCCGATCTCGACAGCTGCGAAAAGCAACTGCAGCGCGTGACCCGCAACGCCAAGGGCGGCGACAAGGAAGCCGTAGCGCAGAAAGCGCTGCTGGAAAAATTGATCCCCCACTTCACCGAAGCCAAGCCGGCCCGCACGCTCTTGAAGAAGCTGGGCGATGATGATGTTCAACTGGCCAAGGGCTTCCACTTGCTCACCAGCAAGCCGGTCATGTACATCGCCAACGTGGCCGAAGACGGCTTCGAGAACAACCCGCACCTGGATGTGGTCAAGGCAATCGCCGCCGAAGAAGGCGCCCTCGTGGTACCGGTGTGCAACAAGATCGAAGCGGAAATCGCCGAGCTCGACGATGGTGAAGAAAAGGACATGTTCCTTGAGTCCCTCGGCCTTGAAGAGCCCGGCTTGAACCGCGTGATCCGCGCCGGTTACGAGTTGCTCAACCTGCAAACCTACTTCACGGCTGGCGTGAAGGAAGTCCGCGCCTGGACTGTGAAAGTCGGCGCTACAGCCCCTCAAGGCGCAGGCGTAATCCACACCGATTTCGAGAAAGGCTTCATCCGCGCTGAAGTGGTCGCCTATAACGACTTCATCCAGTACAAAGGCGAAGCCGGCGCCAAGGAAGCTGGTAAATGGCGCCTGGAGGGCAAGGAATACATCATCAAGGATGGCGACGTGATGCACTTCCGCTTCAACGTTTAAGCGAAATTGCCACATTGGCATTCATTGATTGCCGCGCTCAAAGCCTCGCTCACGCGAGGCTTTTTTGTGTTCCGAGGTAAGAAGTCGTCGCTGTAAAAATTCAGGGAAGCGCCCGCTTTCAAACATTAGGCTGACGACCGGTACGGAATCTGTTGATCAAGCGCGGAATATTCGCCCCGCTTATGCGGTCGGAACAGGCAGACCTGCCGAAGCCGGAGCCCTGATGAACAGCCTCACCGAACCACCGCTACAGCACCTCGACGACGCCTTTTTCGACCGGGACGCGCAAATTGTCGCTCAGGCATTGCTCGGTACCGTAATTCGCCACTGCGTCGACGGGTTGTGGTTGTCGGCGCGCATCATCGAGACCGAGGCCTATTACATCGACGAGAAAGCCAGTCACTCTTCGCTCGGCCACAGCCCCTCGCGGCGTGCCATGTTCATGCCGGCCGGCCATCTCTATCTGTATTACTCGCGGGGCGGGGACTCACTGAACTTCAGCGTACAGGGGGACGGGAATGCGGTCTGCATCAAGGCCGGATACCCCTGGGTCGATTCGCTGTCCTGCGAAGAATCTATCGAACGCATGCGCACTAACAGCCCCGCCGCCGCGGGAGGCCCACGTCCCCTGACCCGCCTCTGCTCTGGCCAGACGCTGCTATGCAAGGCGCTGGGGCTGAAGGTAACGGAGTGGAATGCCCAGCGCTTGGACCCTACCAAGTTGCGCTTGGATGACATCGGTGCGCGTCCGGATATCATCCAGACCACCCGCCTCGGCATTCCCGCCGGTCGTGACGAGCACCTGCCGTACCGATTTGTCGATGCCGGCTTTGCCGCACACTGCACGCGCAATCCGATGCGCCGTGGGCAACAGGAGGGTCAGGACTACGTACTACTGCGCCGCGAGCTGTTAGCGAGCTAGCTCATCACTCAAACAGCCCTGACCAGACGAATCCGGGTTATCTCCGACGGCGCCCCGAAGCGCAGCGGCGGTCCCCAGTAACCCGTGCCACGGCTGATATAGATCTGCATGTCACCAACGCGCTGCAGCCCCGCCACCCACGGCTGCTGCCAGCGCACAAAATGCATCCACGGCCAAAATTGGCCGCCGTGCGTATGGCCGGACAACTGCAGATCACAGCCAGCCTCAACTGCCGCCTGAGCCGAACGCGGCTGGTGCGCCAACAGTAAGCGCGGCACGTCATCGGGCGCGCCCGCAAACGCAGCGATCGGATCGCTTCGATGGCTGGGCCGGAACAGCTCAGCTGAATAGTCGGCGATGCCAGCCAATATCAAGCGAGCACCGTCGTGTTCGAGTTGAACATGACGATTGAGCAACACTGCCATACCCAGCCGCTCAAACTCGGCAATCCAGCTGTCGGCACCGGAATAGTATTCGTGGTTGCCGGTCACTACGTAAGTGCCATGACGGGCGCTCAGTTGAGCCAACGGCGCAATGTCATCGGCCAGATCGGCAACGCTGCCGTCCACAAGATCGCCAGTGATAACGATCAGATCGGGAGAAAGTCCATTGACCCGCCTGACGATCGCATCGATATATCCCTGTTTGATTGTCGGCCCGACGTGGATGTCACTGAGCTGCACAATGCTGAAACCCTCCAGTGCCGCCGGTAGATCTTGCAAGGCGATGTCGCGCACGACTACCCGAGCCGTGCGCCGGGCGTTGAGCACGCCGAACAGGGTAACGGCTGCAACCGCGACTAGGACCGCCAGCGCCGAGCCCTGCGCAATTGCAGCCGACTCCCAGCCCAGCAGTGAAGCCAACACCAATGCAAAGGCTCGCAGCAGTGCGAATATCGCCAGGCTGGAAAAGATCCCCATCGCCAGCAATCCAGACCACGCCAGCAGCGCACTGCCCGCCCCTCGCACCAGCACGCCGTAGCGCATCAGTACAGCCGAAAGCACAAGATAGCCCCACGCTAAAACGCTGCCGAACAGCCCAAGCGCAAGATCAGGGATCAGCGTGACACCGACGAATACATGCAAGCCAATCAGCAGCACCGCAACCAATATCCGCCTGTTCATGCGTTACGTCTCTTGAGCAAAGGGGGGAAGCATTGTTATGCCTCCAGCGAACGGGCTGCGTATCGGTATCGACAAGTAGTTGAAAGGCAACATGCACGGAAACGCACCACCTCAGTTGGACACACGACTTGCCCTCAAGGAGGGTACCTCGGAGCTTTTACCTCATAACAGTCGTATTCGAAATCGAAACATCACAACGGGAATAGGCCCATCTGGCTCCGCCTCTCGGGGACGGCACAGCCGTCCTGATACGAGCAGACAAGTGAACGAGCGCATAGAGTTTTAGCGGAACGAACCCTGCGGTTGGTGTGCCCGATATTTGGCCCGTATGCGCGCAGTCAAACGCAAGCGGTCTGATCTAAAGAAGCACCAGGCCCGCGGACCAGTCCGCCCCACCCCAAATGCGTGCAAGCTACGACATCCCGCTGCGTGTAACGGCCCTCGCGATTGGAGAGCCTTTGGCAGCGCTCGGCACATCCAAGCCATGCAGCTAGAGGCAAGCGAACCGCTACATCACACCAGGGTCAGGCATCGGATCCGGCGGTGGCGGCTCTTTTTCCAGCTGTTCAAGCACTTCGTCCGGCAGAACGCCGCCATCGTCCAGCTCGGTATCACTCTCGGCGTCGTCGAGGTCGTTCATTGGCGATTCGTCCACCCGCCAGGGATACAGCGGCGGATCGCTTGGATGGGTAGTGCTGAGCATGATGATCTCCTCGCAGGTGTGCCTGCAAAGTTAGGCAGGCCCGACCCTGCATCGTTCGGACCGGTCATCATGACGCGCACAGGCCTGCTGGATCTGGCATTCGCTCAGTAATCGGAAAAACAGCCGATGCGCGTGGGTAGTGCGGCAACGCAGAAGTAGACAGCCAAGCGGCTGCAACACTTGACGTTAGTCCGGCGGGCCTCCTAGCGAGCTCTGAGCATGACCACCAAGCGCGACCACCTTGCCGCCAACCTGGCTGCGGCTGGCTGACCAAGTAGATCCAACAGAACGCCACGCTGGTACGCAACGAGCACTTGGCCAGCCTCGCGTTCGCGCCGAAATTGGGGTTGATCGACAGCGCACCGGCAACGGTCGGACCGGCGGCATAAGCATTTGAAAAAGCAGGCAGAAAAAGCGCACCAGGAGGGTTGACACACAACTGCGCGACGCGAATAATGCGCGCCACTTGGCTACGTAGCTCAGTTGGTTAGAGCATAGCATTCATAATGCTGGGGTCCGGGGTTCAAGTCCCTGCGTAGCCACCAATTCAAGAAAGGGTTCAGCGAAAGCTGAACCTTTTTTTTTGGCCGCCGTTTAGCCAACCGCACCGAGAGCGCACCATGAGAGACGATTTCGACAACATCCGCGCCGAGCGCGAAACGCCCTACCTAGCCGTTGCCGCCAATGCTGACAAACATGCCGGACTTTGGAAACAGATCGCGATCGGCATCGTGGTTGGGCATCTGTCGTTGGCGTTGATAGGTGCTGTGGTGTGGATGGTTGCATCTCAGCTGCTTGTTGGAGATTTGCAAATCGTTGCGCCGTGGGCTGGGAAGAAGGGGTAAAAACCCCGGCCACACCGGAACACTCGGTCTCCAAACATAAACGCACCCCCTTCCTGTTCGGTGATCTCTGAAGCCGAACACCCACTGTCTCCAGCAGCCCATCGGCTTGCACGAAGCCGAGGGGTGGGTTGGTTCAGGCCAGCTGAGAGGAATAGCTCTGGTCTTGCTCTGTCAGCGTCTAGGCACCCGGCAACGCAAAGCGTGACGGCCACTGTCTCTAGAGGACAGCAGCGCGCGAGGCGTCGTCCCATGAAAACGCCCGTCCCTTGCCCGCGCGCTTGGCTTGGTACATGCGCTCGTCCGCTTCACGCATCAGTTGCGCCGCGTCTTTGTCGCTACCGGCTGTGTAACAGGAAATGCCGATACTGGCGCTCACGTTAGCCAGGCCATGCGAGGTACTGATCGGCTGAGCTATTGCAGCGAGCACCTTTTCGGCCACCAGACGTGCATCAGACTCGCAGTTGGCCAAGCCCTCTAGCAGCACGGTGAACTCATCTCCGGCCAGCCGTACCACGCTGTCGCTCTCCCGTACGCACTGTTGCAATAACACAGCGACTGCGCGCAGCAACTCGTCTCCGGCTTCGTGCCCGAAGGTATCGTTCACAGCCTTGAATCCATCGAGGTCGATAAATAGCAAGCCTAGATCGGAAACCGAGCGGTCAGCCCGCGACAATGCAATCGGTAGTAGTTCGGTGAGCCCGCGGCGGTTCAACAGGCCTGTTAGTGCATCGTGCCGCGCCTCGCTCTCCCGCTGAGCCTCATGGAGTTTGCGCTCAGATATGTCATGCAGAAACGCACTGAACAGTGTCTTGCCGCCCAAGTGCAACGCGCGGACGCACATTTCGACGGTCAGGTGCGAGCCGTCCTTGCGTAACGCCGGCAGCTCCAGCCGGCGACCGAGCAATGTTGATTCGCCTATTGCCAAGTAGCGCGCGATCCCCGCACGGTGCGCCGCCCGCATCTCCGACGGAACGATCAATTGGTCTAACGTATGTCCAATCGCTTCACTGATGCTCCAGCCGAAGGTTTCTTCAGCCGCCCGATTCCATGCTCGCACGACGCCATTCTGGTCAAGGCTGATGTATGCGTCAGTGGCATGCTCGATAACGGTGGCCAGTTCGACCTCACGGTCTCGGGCCTCCTGCTCGGCCCGCTGCCGGCTATCTATGACAGTGCGGAGTTCCCGATTGGACTGCGATAGCTGTTCGGTACGCTCTTGCACCCGCGCTTCCAGTTCCCGACGGAGCACGGCAAGCCCTTCTTCCGCCTCCTTGCGCGCCTGGATGTCGCGGATTACAGCGATGAAATATTCAAGTTCACCTTGCGCGGAGAGCTTTTTGCTAACGCTCAGCTTGATCCAGACCGCGTGGCCTTCCCTGTGCACATAGCGTTTTTCTAGGTGATACGCATCTAACTCGCCCGAGGCGAGCTTGCGCACCAGGTCTAGGTCGTCGTCCAGGTCTTCCGGGTGAGTAATGTCTTGGAAAGTCATCTTCAGAAGCTCGGCGGCGCTGTAACCAACGATGCGACACAGAGGCTCGTTGACACTCTGCCAAGTGCCATCGGGCGCGACGATTGCGATGCCCACCGAAGCAAGCTCGAATACCGAGCGGTATCGCTCCTCGCTTTCCACCAGCAGTTCGTCGGCCTGACTTAGCTGCGAGCGGGCCAGCAACAGAGTCTCGCGAAGTTGCATCTCGCGGGCGACCATGTCTGCCATATCCTGGAGAATTTGTAGCTCGACCGCAGTGAACGCACGCGGTCGCGTATCAATGGCACACAGCGTACCGAGCGCCAGTCCTCCTTGGGTTCGGATTGGCGCACCGGCGTAGGCGCGAATATGCGGTGCGCCTAATACCAACGGGTTATCTGCGAAGCGCTCGTCTAGATAGGCATCGGGAACTACCAACAGCGGTTCGCCATCAAGGATCGCGTGTGCACAAAACGCCTGGTCACGAGGGGTCTCGCTAACATTGAGCCCGACGCGGGATTTGAACCACTGACGGTGCTCATCGATCAGCGAGACCAGCGCGATTGGCGTGCCGAGCGTGTGGGCGAGCAGGCGGGTCAAACGATCAAAAACGGGCTCTGGATCGGTGTCGAGGATCTGAAGCGCGTGAAGAAGTTGCAGACGCTCAACTTCGTTGGCGGGATGAGGCGCAACCATAAGAGCTCCCGTAGCTGCGACAACATTGCAGTATGCGGATCGGAAAGGAGGGCTTTGGCTAAGCCAATAGATAAGAATTGGCCATTTGCCTTCACCAGGCAACGGAAGGTATTGAAGATGCGTGGACCTTGCTGCGCACCGGGGCTAAGTAATCGTGTACTGTCGGCTGCTCTGGGTCAAATCAAGTCTGGCGAGCGGGCTGCTTTCTGGCCCAGGCTGCATAAAACGCTCGTGATGACCCGCACTGCACGCTCGTTCTCCAATTCTGAAAACGAACAACTGTGGTGCAGATCGTAGATTGACGGAGAGGGCGAAAAAGGGACAGCTTATTTTTGCGGTTCTAAACGTCTACATCCGGGCCCAGATGAAGTCAGTGATCGGCGAGTCGAAGGGTATCTGCGAACAAACCGACCGTGCGCTCTCTCAGTACCGTAACCGGGTTCCACCCGAGGCAACTTGGTCGACTTATTTGCCGGCATGAAAGAGTGGCTGCGGCGTCGCCTTTTCCACGGCGAAGACTTGGCCATGCAGCGACTGGCCGAAGTGCTGCGGGCACGATACCGGGAAGTCGGAAAGGACGGGGAAATGCCACTAGGTTAGCGACCGAGGCCTGCCAGGATTGTGGGTGCCCCGAACGAGCCGACGCGGGATGACGCTGTACACCCTGATCCGCCCCCCTATCCGCCGTTTGACCACCCGCTTCGTGCCGGTGCTACATTGCACGCTCGATAGCCGCACAACCCAAACCACCTAGCGAGGCCCCCATGCTCAACCATGTAATGGTCGGTTCGAATGATATTGAACGGTCGAAGCGGTTCTACGATGCCGTGCTCGGCCTACTCGGCGCAGGCGAGCCGATCCGCAACACGGGCCCCTCCGGGCATACCCGCCTCTTCTACCGACACGACGGGAGCCTGTTCGGTGTCACCGAGCCCATCAACGGTGAAGAAGCGACCGTAGGCAATGGCGGCACGATTGGCTTCAAATGCAACTCTCCCGAGCAGGTCCAGGCATTTCACGACGTAGCCGTCGCTCACGGCGGCACCACCTGCGAGGAGCCGCCGGGGCTGCGCGAAAGCAGCCTCGGCGCGATTCACCTGGGGTATGTACGCGACCCTGACGGCCACAAGCTGTGCGCCATCTACCGCGCGCCGTAGCCTGCCCCCAGCGCCGCACAACCAAGGTGCGGCACTGGAAACTGAACGTCGATGAGCCGCAGACCGCTGCGGCGCATTCACCCAGCATCAGACTGCACCGCCGCCGTGACGTTGTTCACCTCGAAATCACGCTGCGCACGCGGGTCTGGGTTGCCAGCAGCAAACCGGCAAAAATCAGTCCGCCGCCAACCCAGTGGAACAGCTGCAAGCCTTCCCCCAGTAGCAGCCAGCCGAGAATCGCGGTGAATACCGGCATCAGGTACGTCGCCATCGCCGCTTTCGCCGCGCCGACGGTTTTGACGCCGTGATTCCAGGAAAGATAAGCCACCAGCGACGCGAAGATCGCGGTATAGGCGATGACGGCGAGGTTGATCGGGCTTGGTTCGAACCCCCCGACATGACTGAGCTCGAACAGGTAGAACGGCAGGATAAACGGCGTACCGATTGCCATCAGCACGCCTAGCAGTGTCAAGGGCGGAACCTGGAGAAAGGCGCCCCAACGCCGTAGCGACAGGGTGTACAGCGCCCATACCAGAACCGCAGCGAGCATGATGAGATCGCCGGCCTTGAAGGCCAAATGGGTGAACGCATCCCAGCTGCCGCGGCTGATGAGGTAGACCAGCCCGCACGCGGCGATGGCCATGCCGAACCAGGCGCGACGGGCTGGCCATTCACCCAACAGCAGGCCGCCGCCGATGAAGGTGAACAGGGGCAGGCAAGTGTTGACCAGGGTGAGGTTGATAGCCTCGGTGCTTTGCGCCGCGGAATACAGCAATGAGTTGTAGCTGCTGATGCCCAATGCGGCGATCACCGGCAGCCGCCAACCCGCAGCGCGTAGCGTGGCCCTGTGTGTCCAGATGGAGCGCGCCACGAACGGCAGCAACAGGCAGGTCGCCAGCACCCAGCGCCAGAACGACAAGGTCAGCGGCGGTATTGCATTGTGAAAGGCGCGCGCCACCAGCGCGTTGCCGCTCCAGCAGAGCACAGCGAGCAGCAGGCCGGCGAAAGCCCATCCCTGACGCCCTTCCATCAGACCGGCCGACGCGTGCGGAGGCGGTACTGCGGCGGCAGCTGATCAAGACCGCTGATCGTAACGTTGAGGTTCTTCCAGATGCCGTCCTTGATGCCGTAGATGCAACCATGCACGGACAGCGGTTGATCGCGATGCCAGGCGTTCTGGACGATGTTGGTGTGGCTGACGTTGGCCACCTGCTGGATAACGTTGAGCTCACAGAGGCGATCCACCTGTGCTTCTTCGGTGGGGAAGCTGGCGATGTGCTCGCGGTGTTCGTAGTACAGGTCGCGGATGGTGCGCAGCCAGCCGTCGATCAGGCCGAGCTGATCGTCACGCATCGAAGCGCGAACACCGCCGCAGCCATAATGACCGGTGACGAGGATGTGTTTCACCTTGAGCACATCCACCGCGTACTGAATGACCGATAGGCAATTGAGGTCGGTGTGCAGCACGACGTTAGCGACGTTGCGGTGAACGAAGAGATCGCCGGGCAGCAGGCCGACAATCTCATTGGCAGGCACGCGGGCATCGGAACAGCCGATCCAGAGGTACTCCGGCAGCTGCTGCTTGGCCAGTTTGGTGAAGAAAGTAGGGTCTTCTTCGATGATCGCTTCAGCCCAGCGCGCATTGTTCTCGAATAACTGTTGAAGCTCGTTGCTCATCGCTTGCCCCTTCCATTCCGACATGCACGTTACGAACCGGTCGGCGTTTTGACAAGCACGCAGACCGGTGCGTCACAGCATTAGACGGTGAACAGCGGATTCGAAGGAACTTCAGCTCTCGGGCGGGAGGAAAATGCGCGCAGGTCGCGCAGGAAATTGTCGCGCCAGGCGTCCAGGTCAGCGGCGCGTATTGCCCGCATCATGTGCTCGTAGCGATCCTTGCGCTCGGTGAGCGACATACGCATCGCCCGGTCCAACGCCTCGGCCATGCCGATGCAATCGTAGGGATTGATGATCAGCGCTGACGTCAGCTCGCGAGCGGCCCCGGCGAAGCGCGACAGCACCAGTACGCCGGGATTTTCCGGGTCCTGAGACGCGACGAATTCCTTGGCGACCAGGTTCATCCCGTCGCGCAGCGGGGTGACGAAGCCGATGTCGGACTGGCGGAACAAGCCCATCAGGGTTTTCCGATCATGACTTTTGTTGAGGTAATGAAGGGGCGTCCAGTCCAGGTCCGACAGCCAGCCATTGATGTGGCCCGCTGCGCTTTCCAGCTGCTGACGAATGTGCTGATAGGTCTTTACGTCCGAACGCGACGTCGGCGCGATCTGGATGAATTCGACAGCGCGACGATGTTCCGGGTATCGGTCCAGGAACGCTTCGTATGCTTTGAACCGCTCGACCAGGCCCTTGGAATAATCCAGCCGGTCCACGCTGATGATCTTCTTGCGATCGACGTCCGTGGTGCGCCGCATGGGCTTGCTTCGGCCCTTGTAGGACTCGGCGAGCGTCTGGATCTCATCCGGGACAACGCCAATGGGATACACCCCGGCGCGGAAATTCTGACCATACGCTGTCAGGCTTCCATCGGACTCAAGAATTCCCCGCACTTCGCGGGTCATGTAGTCCTGGAAGGCGAGCCGATCCGTTTCCGTCTGGAAGCCGATGAGGTCGTAGAAGCAAAGTGTTTTCAGCAACTCATTGTGCGGCGGAATGACGGTCAGGATTTCCGGCGGCGGAAACGGAATGTGAAGGAAGAAACCGATGCGGTTGCGGATGCCGAGCTGGCGGCAAGCTTCGGCGAAGGGAATCAGGTGATAGTCGTGGATCCAGATGATGTCGTCAGGTTCGAGCAGCGGTTTCAGTTTCTCCGCCAGCATGGCGTTGACCCGTCTGTAGCCTTCGTACTCCTGCCGGTTGTATCGCGCCAGGTCGATCCTATAGTGAAAGATCGGCCACAGCGTGGCATTGGAAAATCCACGGTAATACTGGTCGTAATCCTGCTTGGTGAGGCCCATCGTGGCGTAGGTGATATTGCCAACGGTCTCGGTACGGGTTTGCGGGGTGCTGCTTACATCGCCATTCCAGCCAAACCAGATACCGCCAGCTTGGCGCAATGCGTCGTGAACGCCAACTGCAAGCCCGCCAGCAGCGACCTTCCCCGCCTTGATCGGCGCTACGCGGTTGGAAACCACTACTAGTCGGCTCATGTAGTTCTCGCTTCAGTCTGGTTTTATTGGATGTTGCTGCGGCTCGGACAGCGTGCTCTGCAATCCGTCGAGCCAGATGGCGACGGCTTCTACTGACGCCAGCCGCTGCATGGCTTCGGTCGGACCTGTGCCCACCTTGATCGAGACCCCGCCCAGTTCGTTGACCACCGAGAAGCCTGCCTCATCGGTCAGGTCATCGCCGATGAAGACGGGTGTCCGTCCAGCAAACGGCGCCTCCTGCATGAAGGTTCGGATGACCTCACCCTTGCTGGCGCCGCGCGGCTTGAGTTCGAACACACACTTGCCAGGCTGTAGCGCCAGCACCTCACCATAACGGGCCACGAAATCTTCGGCCACGCCGCGCGCTGTCTCTTCAAGCTCAGGAGCCAGGCGGAAATGCAGCGCAAAGGCGACGCCCTTGTTCTCCAGCGTCAGGCCAGGATGCTCGGCACATGCTTGCGCCAACTCGCGCTGGATGGCGTCGAACACGTCATTATCGAGGGTCAGGTTTTGCAACTCGCCGGTAGCGGTACGACGCTCGGCGCCGTGCACGCCGGCGGCGGGCAGTTGCAGAGGCGTGAGCAGCGCATCGAGCTGGCTGATCGGCCGGCCCGACACGACCGCAACAGGAATGCCATTGGCGCTCAGCCGTTCCAGCGCCGCCAGTGAACAAGGGGGGATGAAAACGAGTTCAGGCCGCGGTTGGATATCAGCGAGCGTGCCATCAACATCGAAGAAAAAAGCGCAGCTCCGAGCCTCTAGCTCGGGTTGATCATTTTGTTTACTCATGCAACTGGGACCCCCGATCAACGGTGGTGGTTCGCGTTTTTTATCGCGGCCGCCGCCTGTAATTCAACATGCACGGCCACTGCAGCTTGGTTCATAAAGGCGGAACCGGCCAGCGGCCGGCCTGAATCTTCACATCGTCACCGGGTCACAAACTGCAAGACCAGAGTTCTAGCAGGAGGTTGTCATGAACGATTCCAAGCCTTACACCCCATCGGAAATCGACACTACCGAGGACCGCATGGGTTCAATCGAACAGCTCGATTTCGACCAGCATCGGGACGACCGTAAAGGCCGCATCGGGGATGAAGTTCCTGCCGAAGAACTCGAGGACGAGTTTCCGCCAGAGCGTGTAGCCGAAGCCGGCATGACGACTGGCGAAGTACCTGGCGGGCAGACCACCATGGATGACATGGCGCCAGAGACGCTGATTCCCGACGATGGGTCCCGCTCGCCGCACGAGCCGGGCCATGGCGGGCCGGCCGACCAGGATCTGAGTGAAGTTTCGGAGCATCGCATCGGTGCCGACGTGGACCTGGACGAGGCCGAAGAAGGCCGCTCCAACCCACTGGACGGTAAGCCCTGGGACGGCCCGGCAGATGGCGATCCGGACACCGGTCTTGGCGGCGGTGACGCTGTGCTACACGAAAATGACGATGTGATGGACGACAACGAGCTTGGCGGCGACGCCCCGCTGGATTCTGGCCGGGACAAGGCGCCAGGACAGTAGCCTCGCGCAACCGGCTGTCTGCCGTACGCAACGGATGTATGGAGACGATAAAGGAGAAGGCCCGACTCTTTCGAATCGGGCCTTCTTGCGTCAGACCTTCGCTTGATCAGTCGATCAGCGTACAGGCCATTACCAACGCATCCTCCCGCCCTTCGGCAGATGGATAGTAACCGCGGCGACGCCCCACCTCATTGAAGCCATAACGCTCATACAAGCGATAAGCCGAGGTGTTGCTCGCGCGCACTTCAAGAAAGCATTCGCGCCCGCCACGCTCCTGAGCGCGTTGCATCAGGTGTTCCAGCAGTCGCAAGCCAAGCCCGTGACCCTGGCTCTGTGGTTTGACAGTGATGTTGAGCAGATGCGCTTCATCGAGGATGACATTGATCACGCCGTGGCCGACCTGCTGCTCGCCCTCGAACATAACCCAGCACTCGTAGGCGGTGAGCGCATCGGTGAAGATGCCGCGGGTCCAGGGGTGGCTGAAAGCGGCGTATTCGATTTTCAGAACGGTTTCGATATCCGCCGCGGTCATCGGGCGGAAGCTCACTGCATCACTCATGAACACTACTCGTGGATCCACTCAAACCGATCACCCAGCGCGGCATGCTGCGGCGCATGGCTCGCCACAGCTGCGCCTTGCTGCCGGGCTGCTCCATCAACTGCTCGAGCCCCGGCATCGTCAACGCAACGCCTAAGCCTTCGATTGTCAGCTCGCGATAGCAGGCGTCCGCCTCGACTTCGCCAGCAAACCGCAGCGCAGGCGAGCCGATCAGCCAGAGGCAGGCACAACCCATTTCTTCCAACTCGGCCGCGACCACGCCCTGCACGTAGTCACGTGCAGCTTCGCCGCCCTGATCGAGGCTGCCGCGATGGAGCAGCGGCCAGCGAATCGGCTCACCGTCTCCAACCTGCTGTGGGCTGTCCGGTAGCCTGGCAGCACGCAACAAGTCCTTGAGCAGGATGTAAGCAGGATCGCGGCTCTGGAAAGACTCACCCGTCGGCAGCTCGACCAGCAACAGCACATTGCCAGCACGCAGCAGCTGCAAGGCGAAGCGAGGGGGCGGTACGGCGGCTTTCTGCTCGGCGGTAACCGCCTGCGCTTCGCGGGCCTTCGCCGCAGGTTTTTTCGGCTCGGGCACGGCGATGCGTGGCATGACCGAGCGAACCGCATCTGCGGCCGGGCTGGCCGAAGCAGCCGTCGCAGGCGCTGCCGGCTCGGGCGCTGCCGGCTCGGGCGCTGTGCGGCTCGGCTGTGGCGTTGGTTGAAGCTCGACGACTGGCGCGGGCTCGGATGCCGTCTCGACGATTTGCAAGAGCTCCGGGCGCGAAGGCGCGGCAAAGGGCAGCTCGGCTCGCGGCAGCCAGGTGGTGATCTGCATGGCGTCAAGGAAGGCACGACGCCGGCTTTCGGTAATCAAACCCCGGTCACCTGTGGATGAGCCTTGGCGCCAACCTGCATCAGGTTCAGCGCATTGAGGTAGGCCTTGGCCGAGGCCACGACGATATCGGTGTCGGCACCGTTGCCGTTGACGATACGTCCGCCCTTCTCCAACCGCACCGTGACCTCGCCTTGCGAGTCAGTGCCCTTGGTGATCGCGTTAACCGAGTACAGCTGAAGTGTGGCGCCCGAGTTGGCCACCGACTCGATGGCTTTGAAGGTTGCGTCGACCGGCCCAGAACCCTGAGCTGCCGCAGCCTGCTCGTTGCCATCCACGTTCAGCACGAGCTTGGCGTCCGGCACCTCGCCGGTCTTGCTCGCCACTTCCAGCGTCACCAGCTTGAAATGTTCCTGCACGTCCTCGGCGAGCGTGTCAGAAACCAGTGCCTGCAAATCCTCGTCGAAAATCTCGTGCTTCTTGTCGGCCAGCTCCTTGAAGCGGGCAAAAGCCGCGTTCAGCTCGCCTTCGCCCGGCAAAACGATACCCAGCTCCTCGAGCCGCGCGCGAAAGGCGGCACGTCCCGAGTGCTTGCCCATGACCATCTTGTTGGCGTTCCAGCCGACCGACTGCGCGGACATGATTTCATAGGTTTCGCGGTGCTTGAGCACGCCATCCTGATGGATGCCGGATTCGTGAGCAAAGGCATTGGCACCGACGATGGCCTTGTTCGGCTGCACTGGGAAGCCCGTAATGCCGGACACCAGACGCGAGGCGCTGAGAATGTGCTCGGTCTCGATGCGGGTGTGCACGTTGAGCAGGTCCTGACGCGTCTTGATCGCCATGACGATCTCCTCCAGCGCGGCGTTACCGGCGCGCTCGCCCAGGCCGTTGATGGTGCACTCGACCTGCCGCGCACCGGCAACGACCGCCGCCAGCGAGTTAGCCACCGCCAGGCCCAGGTCGTTGTGGCAGTGAACGGAGAAGACGGCTTTGTCCGCGTTGGGAACGCGCTCGAGCAGCTGGCGGATGGTCTCCGCATATTGGTGCGGGATGGCGTAGCCGACCGTGTCTGGAATGTTGATGGTGCGCGCGCCCGCATCGATGGCCGCTTCGATGATGCGGCAGAGGAAATCGATTTCCGAGCGGCCGGCGTCCTCGCACGAGAATTCCACATCAGCGCAGAGGTTACGCGCCTTGGTCACCGCACGTACGGCCTGCTCGACCACCTGATCCGGCTGCATGCGCAGCTTGTACTGCATATGGATCGGGCTGGTGGCAATAAAGGTGTGGATGCGACCAGAGTTGGCACCGGCCAGCGCTTCAGCGGCACGCTCGATGTCGGCATCCACGGCACGGGCCAAACTACAGACGGTGCTGTCCTTGATGTGATCCGCCACGGCTTTGACCGCAGCGAAATCGCCAGGGCTGGCGATGGCGAAGCCCGCCTCGATCACGTCCACTTTCAGCCGCTCGAGGGCCTTGGCGATGCGCAGCTTTTCTTCGCCGGTCATAGAAGCGCCGGGACTCTGCTCACCGTCTCGCAGGGTAGTGTCGAAGATGATGACGCGGTCGTTGCTGCTCATAGTCAAATCCTCACGGCTGCCGAGCGCCTCTGAGGGGGCGCTTGTAGACGGTGGATTGTCGCGTGAAATGAACAAGGCGGGAAGGCACAGCTGCATTCGTAGGGTGGATGTCGTTTTTTACACCCACCCTACGAAAGCCGAAATGCCCGCCTTGGCTCGTAGGGTGGATGTTGCTTTTACATCCCCCCTAGTCCCCAAAGCAAAAAGGCCCCGCAGCTGAAGCAGCGGGGCCTTTCGTTCTTACGTGCAGCTCGTGGCTGGCTTATTGATCCCAAGCGCGGTCGCCGTGCTCGTCTTTAATCCGCGTGGGCAGGCCCATCGCGTCGAGCAGTTTGAGGAATGGCTGCGCCGGCAGTTGCTCGACGTTGACCATCCGCTGCGCATCCCACTCTCCACGCGCTACCAACAGCGCGGCAGCAACCGGCGGCACGCCAGCGGTGTAGGAAATGCCCTGACTGTCCGTCTCGGCGTAGGCCTCTTCATGGTCGGCCACGTTGTAGATGAACAGCTCGCGCGGCTGGCCGTCCTTGGTGCCTTTGATGAGATCGCCGATGCAGGTCTTGCCGGTGTAGCCAGGCGCCAGCGAAGCGGGATCGGGCAGTACGGCCTTCACCACCTTGAGCGGCACTACTTCCAGGCCCTCGGCTGTGCGGACCGGCTGCTCGGAAAGCAGGCCGAGGTTCTTCAGCACGGTGAAGACATTGATGTAGTGATCACCAAAGCTCATCCAGAAGCGTACGTTCGGTACGCCGAGGTGCTTGGAGAGCGAATGCACCTCGTCATGGCCGGTCAGGTAGAGGCTCTGCTCGCCCACGACCGGCAGGTCGTCGGTGCGCTTGACCTCGAACATGGTGTTGGTCGTCCACTGGCTGTTCTGCCAGCTGTAGACCTGACCGGTGAATTCGCGGAAGTTTATTTCCGGGTCGAAGTTGGTCGCGAAATATTTGCCGTGCGAACCGGCGTTGACGTCCAGGATGTCGATCGACTCGATCGTGTCGAAGTGCTCCTGCTGTGCCAGGGCGGCGTAAGCGTTGACCACGCCCGGATCAAAGCCAGCACCCAGAATGGCGGTGACGCCCTTTTCCTGGCACTCGGCCAGGTGCTTCCACTCGTAGTTGCCATACCACGGTGGGGTTTCACAAATCTTGTTCGGCTCTTCGTGGATTGCCGTGTCGAGATACGCGGCGCCAGTGTCGATGCATGCGCGCAGCACAGCCATATTCAGGAAGGCTGAACCGACATTGATGACTATCTGCGATTCGGTTTCACGGATCAGCGCCTTGGTCGCTTCTACGTCAAGCGCGTCCAGCACGTAGGCCTTGATTTCACCGGGCTGTTTCAATCCGCCCTTGGCCTGCACGCTGTCGATGATGGCCCGGCATTTGGAGATGCTGCGCGACGCGATAGCAATACGACCGAGTTCGTCGTTGTGCTGCGCGCACTTATGGGCCACCACCTTAGCGACACCTCCTGCACCAATGATAAGAACGTTTTTCTTCAATTGTTTTGTCACTCCTTAAGTCGCCGCCTCAGGAAAGGCTGGACAGGTAATCATCAAAGTCGAACTCGCGAACTACCTCGACGTTGCCGTCGAGCTGCTTTACCACGATGGACGGCATTTTCAGGCCGTTGAACCAGTTTTTCTTGACCATGGTGTAACCCGCCGCGTCGATAAACGACAGCCGATCGCCGATGGCCAGCGGACGATCGAATTGGTACTCGCCGAAGATGTCGCCGGCCAGACAGGATTTGCCGCACACCATGTAGCTGTGCTCGCCGTCGCTGGGCGCCATCTTGGCGTTCAGGCGGTAGATCAGCAGATCGAGCATGTGCGCCTCGATCGAGCTGTCGACGACCGCGAGATTCTTGCCGTTGTAGAGGGTGTCGAGCACCGTCACTTCCAGCGAGGAACTGAGGGTGATCGCCGCTTCGCCCGGCTCCAGGTAGACCTGCACGCCATACTTTCCGGAGAAGGCCTTCAGGCGAGCGCAGAACGCATCGAGTGGGTAGCCCTCCCCGGTGAAGTGGATTCCGCCGCCGAGGCTGACCCACTCGACCTGTTCAAGCAGAGGGCCGAAGCGCTCCTCGATGGTCGTGAGCATCTTGTCGAACAGCTCGAAGCTGCCGTTCTCACAGTTGTTGTGAAACATGAAGCCAGAGATCTTGCTCATGACCGCGGCGATTTTCTCTGGGTCCCATTCGCCCAGGCGGCTGAACGGGCGTGCCGGATCAGCGAGCAAGTAGTCGGAGCTGCTGACCTGGGGGTTCACGCGCAAACCCCGAATGGTGCCTTCGGTGGCGGCCTCGAAGCGCTCGAGTTGGCCGATGGAGTTGAAGATGATCTTGTCGCAGTTAGCGACCATTTCTTCAATTTCATCGTCGGCCCAGGCCACGCTGTAAGCATGCGCTTCTCCAGCGAATTTCTGCCGACCGAGCTTGAGCTCATAGAGTGACGACGAAGTAGTACCGTCCATGTACTGCTGCATCAGGTCGAAAACCGACCAGGTGGCGAAGCACTTAAGAGCCAGCAACGCCTTGGCGCCGGACTGCTCGCGTACGTAGGCAATCTTTTCGAGATTGCCCAACAGTTTCTGTTTGTCGATGAGGTAGTACGGCGTCTTGATCATGTGTGCGTGCCCCTCGAAGGTCGCCGACAGGAAGCCGGCCGCTTCCCGTTTGGAAAAAAGGGCGAATTGTGCCGATAACTGGCGCATACCGAAATAGCATTTCGACACTTCGTCGACTTTCATGATGTTCGGTCGCGACTAAATCGGTGAACGGCAGCGATGCGCCGCACGCTACCTCTGATCGATGACGTCCCGGTGAACGGTCCTGTTTGCTGATCCAAATGCCGATCAGGGCGCATCCGATCGTCTCCGCCTGCCATCACGCCAGCAGTGATGCAGTACAATTTGCGCCTTTTTTCATGGCTGGATTGGCGCCTCGATGATCGAACCCAAGCGCGTATTGCGCGCCCTCGCCGAACACTGGACATTGCTCGAGCCGCTGTGCGAGCGCTTCGATGCCGGCACCCTGAGCCTGATCGAACTTCGTCATCAGCTCGCTGCGCAACTGCCGGAAGGAACGCCCACCGACATCACTGCCCTGCTCGATCAATGGATTCGCCTGGACATATTGGTCCCGGTGGCGAAGAGCCCGAACCGCTTCGAGCTGAACGCGCAGATTCACGATTTCCTCGCCTACCTGCGCCGCGAACACCGACTTGGCCTGTGCCTGGAAATCGAAGCGTACCTGCGCCATCTCGAACGCCTGGCCGGCCACATCCAAGACGCCTTCGAGATCCGCGACGGGCAGGATCTCGCGCGCCAGCTGCGCCTGCTCGATATGCGCGTACGTGACGTGCTGAAAAAGCTCGCCAACGACGAACAAGCGCTCATCGGTGTCGCCGATCGGGCCAAGACCAGTGACCGGCAAATTCCATTGCGTCAGCGTTACGCCGAGGTCCTGGCGACCTGGGACGAATACGTAGAGCCGATGATTCAGCTGGTCGCGGCTGACGGCGCCTTCGAACAGGGCGTTTACCGCGTCGAACAGGTGCTGATGAAGCTGCTCGGCGAGCAACAGCGGCTTGGCCAGCTGGTTGACGACGACCTGTTGCTGCGCACTCATGCGCGAATTCTGGAAATGCAGAGCACCGCCCAGCTCACCCTGCGTCACGCTCGCGAGCTGTTGCTGCCCTTGCGCGAGGAAGCCCGTCGGCACAATGCGGTGACGCGAGGCGCCGCGCTGGCCTTGTCAGCCATCCGCAAGAAAGGACTGGACGCGGTGCCGCAGGCCTCACTGCCATTGTTCACCCGGCCGCAGAGCACCTTTCTCGGCTCGGCCAGCCAGGTTGAAGCCTACGTCTACGCCCTGGCCCGCTTTGAGCCGAAACCGGCGCAGTTCCCCCGCGCTGGCAGCAAGCGCAAGACCGATGCACCGCGGTCGCCACTGACCGCACGGGAGATGCTCGACCGCTGCGAACAGGCGCTGCCACTGCCGGACCTGATGCAATGGCTGCTGGAGCAGGAGCCGGATGGCGCGACCGATGAGCTGCTCTATTGGTTCTCACGGCTGTCCCGCGATGCGCGCTTTCAACGCGACCGCCTGGAGCGGCGCGAGTACCTGACCCGTGAGCATCAGGTCAGCCTTAGCTCCTTTGCGCTGCTGGCCAATGCTGATGGTTGAGGTCGCGCCCCATTGGCGATGTATCGCCCGCCCCGATTCGATTCCTTTTCGTGAAAAGCGCCTCGTGCCTGCTCACACGATGATTGACTGAGTTGCGTATGAACATTGATCTGAAAGAAATGACCCAGCTGGCGCCGATTTTCCGCGAGCTCTTCAAGGGCTATCACCTGTCTCGCAGCGAGCCGGAGTGCTACGCCCAACTGTCCAGCATGCAGGACCAATACCGCGCTCTGTTCAAGGCGCTCGGCTTCGAACTGGTCTGCGATCCGCGCGGCTTCTACTATTTTGTCCCCGAGCAGATGGGCGCACAGGTCAACAAGACCGCACAGCGACTGGCGCTGTTTACCTTCATCCTGGTCGAGCACTTGGCTGATCAGGGTCGCGATCCCCTCGCGGTGTTGGACGGCGGCACCCTCGGCCGAGATGAGCTGCCGGCGCTGCTCGACAAGTACCGCGACCTGTTTCTGCAGGCTGAAGTCACCACGCAGGACGAATTGGAGGAAAAGGTAATCCGCCGCCTGACGCAGCTGGGCTTCGCCGAAGACAGCAACGGCATCTACCGTTTCCTGCCGCCCATGCACCGCTTCCTCGATGTTTGCCTGTCCGTTCAGCAAGACCGCGACCTGGCGGCGAGCCTGCACAGCAATGACCTGCCACTGCCCGCACCACAGCTTATCGCCGAGGAAGAAGAGGAGGACGACATCATTCTTCTCGACCGTGGCCCGGACGATTCCGAAGAAGATGCCTTGGCACGTGCCATCGCTGAAGAAAAGGAGCTTGAAGCATGAGCCAGGAACGCTACGGCATCCGCCGCTTTGCTTTGCTAAACACTGCAGGCTACAGCCTCGGCATGTTCCCGCTGGAAACGCCGCTGTCGGTATATGGCGCAAATAACCTCGGCAAGTCCGCGTCGATCAACGCCCTGCAGTTCCCGATTCTGGCGCGCATGTCGGACATGAGTTTTGGCAAGTACAGCCTGGAGCAGTCGCGCAAGTTCTACTTTGCCAGCGACACCAGCTACATCCTCGTCGAAGTCGCCCTGCCCCATGGCCCTCACGTGATCGGCGTTGCCGGCCGCGGTCCGGGCGGCGGCTTCGGTCACCAGTTCTTTGTCTACCAGGGCTCGCTGGACCTCGACCACTACCAGCAGAACGGTACCTGCCTGCGCCAACGCGAGCTGTTCGCCAATCTTGAGCGGGCGGGCATCAAGGCCTACGAGGCCAAGCCAGACGAGCTGCGGCGGCTGCTAGTCGGTGGCCACACCGCAATCCCGCTGGACATGACGCTCATCCCGCTGCGTTCGACCAGCGAGCAGAGCCTCAAAACCTTCCGCGCGTTGTTCATCAACCTGCTGCACATGCGCGAGATCACCGCAGCCAAGCTCAAGCAGCTATTCCTCGATGCATTCGAGCACAGCCTGCGCTCCGGCAGCGTCGACTACATCGCCGCCACCGAAGAAGCCTTCCGCGACGTGCGCCGGATGGAGCAGGATTATCAGGCACTAGTTGCGGCCGGTCCGCTGGTCGAGGCGCTGGCTGCGGGCGTGGCCCAGCGTGAACTGCTGCGCGGCAAGCTGCATCGCCTGTCCCCTTTGCTCGACTCGCTGCTGGGCACCTGGCAGGACTATGCCGGCGCGCGCAAGGAAGAATTGGTCATCCAGGCTGAGCACTATCGCCGCGAGCAGGACGGTTTACAGAACGAACAGCGCGGCAGCACGGCCGAGCTGATGCGACTGGAACGCGAAATCAGCGAGATCCAGCGCTGGTTGGGCGAACTGGCGGTGCTGAAAAACCGCTTTGCCCTGGTCGAGGATGCTCACGTGCTGGAGCAACAGCTGCTTGCCGCCAAGGACGCTCATGACGAGCTGGCAGGCGCCTTGTCGCAATCGCGCCAGTTCTCCAGCGAAGATCTAGACGAGCGTCTGCGCGATCTGGAGAAACGCCTGAAATCGGTCCGGCTGCAACTGGACCATGCGGACAACAACAGCTATTCGCGCCTGCGCGAGGAGTTCTCACAAGCGGACGTCGATCGCCTGATGCGGCTGTTCAACGGGCAGCTGTTCAGCCTGCCGCTAGGGGACAAAGGTATCGCGCTGGATGATGGCGAAGCATGGGTCAAATCACTCGAAGCGGTCCTGGACGGCTTTAAGGGCGAGCGATTCGAGGCACCGGGCATCTCCATCGATCTCTCGCATATCGAACCGCCGGCCCTTCAGGCGTTGGCCGACCGTGCTGCTTTGCGTGACCAGAAGGATCGTCTCGAGCGCGAGCTAAAGCAGTTGAAGGCGCAGCACTCGGTGGCAATCGACCGCGCCGCCAGCAAGGCTCAGGCCGAACAACTCTACCAGCAGGTCCTCGATTCGCAGAAAGCGCTGGAAGACTTCCGCCGCTGCCAGACGCTGTCGGCCCAGGAAGGCAGCAAGCTCGAGCAGCTGGCGCAGGCGGAGGCTGCGCAGGACGAGCTCAAGCGAACCAGCGATGCCTTTACCGAACGCGTCCAGCACCTGTCGGCAAAACTGCAATTGGTCGGCCGTCAGCTGGCGGATCTGGAAGCCAAGGAGCGCACGCTAGAAGACGCGCTGCGTCGTCGCCAGCTGCTACCAGCAGATTTGCCCTTTGGCACGCCATTCATGGATCCAGTGGACGATTCGCTAGACAACCTGCAACCGCTGCTCAACGACTATCAGGACAGCTGGCAAGCGCTGCAGCGCGTCGACGGGCAGATCGAAGCGCTCTATGCGCAGGTTCGCCTCAAGGGCGTCGCCAAGTTCGACAGCGAAGAGGATCCGGAGCGCCGCTTGCAGCTGTTGGTGAACGCCTACGCGCATCGCCAGGACGAAGCCCTCACACTGGCCAAGGCGCGCCGCGCCGCGGTTACCGACATTGCCCGAACCCTGCGCAACATCCGCAGCGACTATGACAGCCTTGAACATCAGTTGGCCCTGTTCAACCGCGAAATTAACAAGCGTCAGGTATCCAACCTCGAAAGCTTCCGCATCGTGCTGGCTCCGAACAAGGATGCGCTTAAGCACATCGACCAGATCATCCACAGCGCCGGGCAATACGAGCAAGGCGAGACGCTCTCGGTTTTCGACCTGCAGCAAAGCAGCGAGCAGGACAGCAAGAACGAGGAAGCCAAGGAGTACCTGGCACGCTTGGTTGCTGCCAACAACAACCAGCTCGGCCTCAAAGATCTGTTCGAGCTGGCTTTTGAAATCACCAAGGTCGGCGGCCAACCGGTGATTCATACCGACATCGACGGCGCAGCGTCCAACGGCACGACGATGACCATCAAAGCGCTGACCAACATGTACCTGCTGCTGCACCTGATGGATCGTGAGCAAGCAGGCCGCATTCGTCTGCCCTACTACCTGGACGAAGCCGCCGATATCGACGAGCGTAACCAGCAGGCGCTGATCGAAACCAGCTTGCAGCTTGGCTTCGTGCCGATCCTCGCCTCGGTTAAACCGCAGGTCTCAGCACACGTCGCTATCGACCTGGAAGGCGGCAGCGGCCCGAGCGGAATCTACATCGACGAGGCGGACTGGAAGTTCATCAGGCGTCGTGAGCAAGCCGAGCCATTTGACGTCGCAGCTGGTCAAAGGCCTGCTAAAGAGGTCGAGCCAGTCAGCTGATCACAAGATCGAAAACTAACCAGCTTGCCACTGGTGCGAGCTGGTTAGTTCAGCTTCAAACTCCCCCGCTGTACCGCCTTAGTGCGACCGCGCTTACAAGCTGAGCTGAACTGAGCGGCTCGCCGCGTCAACTGCTACTGCTAGGCACTGACCGATAGGCGATACCGTCAGCCACCCGATGTCTTGGGTCGCGTTTACCTTACGCAGCGGTGTTCTCCGGCTACGCCTCGGCATGAGCATTCTAACTGTTATACAGCTCGCCACAGCGTGAGCGCTCATATTTAGAACCGCCGGCTAGCCCATACCGATCCAATGGTTCCCTGCATCACCTCGGCGTGAGCCTTCGATACAGTGATGCCTCCGGGCAGAGTGCCTCACCGGAGCTGTCGAAGTCGTATCATTTGATCTGAGGACGCACGATCGCTCGCCAGTTCTGAAGCAACTTCTGAACGCAGGAGCGAGCTAAAGGATCATGTGGGATAAAACGGCAGTGTGAGGATTTCGAGTTTTCCAAACGCCAAAGACAAACCCCCGATCCTCTTACGAAGATCGGGGGTTTGGTGTAGAAGCTTGACGATGACCTACTCTCACATGGGGAAACCCCACACTACCA
>NZ_JBNNMD010000004.1:0-483770 GCF_050272435.1 Pseudomonas sp. NPDC047961
CTGCTCAAAAATTGAGCAGAAGCAGTTGAACACCTGGGTCAGTTTTCAGTCGGCAGAACAGCCTCTACTGGGTCAGTTTTCGGTCAGCGGCAACAGTGTTAGATGTATTCCTCTTCTGTTCATGTCTTTTTTCTTCATTTCTAGTGCGGTCTCTGGTTGTCGAGTCTTTTCGTCTCTTGTCTTGTTGATTCAGCTGTCGCCGATGCTTTTCAAATATTTATCGTTTTATAACTGAAATTAACTCGGCCGGTAGATTCCATTGCCCGCGGATTGCTGTAATGATTAATAAAAGTAAGGGGGAGTTATGGTTAAAGGGCAAGCAAGAATATCGCTTCATGTGCACAGGGATGCTCTAGTTAAGTTGCTCAAGGAGTATGTGACTCTAAGCGATATGGCTTTGGTTCTGAGAGGGGTTGGTGTGCAGGTATCTATTTCAAGTTTGTATAGATACATGCTTAGCGATTTATCTGAAGAGTATAAGGAATATCTTTGGCATACAGGGCGTGGGCTATTAAAGAGCAGGCAGGGCCAAATCCAGAGCAGAGGACAGGGAGCTTCAAGACTAAAGGCGACGGTTAGCAGGGAACCGGCTGATGGCAAAATATTTAACCAAAAAGATTTCAATAAATTTATGTTTAATAATAGGTGATTGTTTATGAAAATTATTGTAGCTGGTATAGGTGGTAATGTAGGGAAGTCAACATTGGCTGCGCATCTGCTTGTGCCTCGTATGAATAACGCCAAACTCCTAATTGTTGAGTCAATCAATCAAGACACCAAAGATCTGGTTGATGATTTTGAGACGGTACGTGGTGAGAAGTTTAGGAAAATATATTTAGAGCTGGTGGTGAATGATGATCTGGTTGTAGATGTGGGTGCGTCAAACGCTGAGGATTTTTTTGCAGGGCTAACGTCGTTGAATCAGGGATATGATGAGGTTGACTTTTTTCTTATACCTACCGTGCCTGGCTCGAAGGAGCAGGATGAGTCAATTTTAACTGCGCGTATGCTTGCAGCAATGGGAGTTGATAAAAGTAAGATTCAGATTGTATTTAATCGAGTGCGTCGGAGTGTTGAGGAAGAGTTCCCTGTCGTTTTGAATGCTGCTAAGGAGTTTGATTGTTTATTGCTAATCCGGATTGTATGGTTTTTGAGAATGATATCTATGCGGATTTGGCTGGCTTAAAAATGCCATTGAATGAGGCATGTGTTTTAGCTGAGAATAGTTTGCATAAACTAAAGGCTGATTTGAGAAAGGTGGCGAAATTCTCCGAGCAATATTTTCGCTATGCAAGGCTGCTTAATGTTGCTAAGAAGGCGGTAAATACATCGGGTCAGTTAGATGACGCTTTTAGCGCCTTGTTTGGCGAGGCCGAAGATGCACTCAATTAACGCCAGGCCTCTCACGAAACATGAAAATCTTTTAAGGCTTCTGTTTGAGCACGCAGATGAGATAATTGATAAGTTGGAGTTCTTGAATGAGTCGGCCCGGAAGCTGGATCGTATTGAGATTTTGATAAACGGATTCGATGGAACGCCTGGACTCATTGAGATTGTGGAGGCATTGACTTATGAGGTAAATCGAGTCGAGCGCAGGGCTGGTAGGCCATCAAATTCAGATGTGCAAAATATTATTATTCGATTGGCCAGAGTTGAGTCTATTTTAGATAAATCAACTGATGATGACCCGACCAGGCTGAGGAAGCAGCAAGATAATTCGATAGTATTGCGAAAGCTCACTGCATTTATTTGGCTGGTTTCTCTTCTAGGATTATTGAATCTGTCCCTCTTGGTATGGTGGAACATCGCTAGCTAAAGCTGATGATATTTTTATGATCGATGGATCAGATATCGCACCTTGCGATGCTATGGCGGGCGCGTTACCATGCCTCTATCGCAAGGTGCGATAGAGGGGCTATGCACGTCATTACACAGAAGCGTATCTGGGAGGCTCAGGCCAAATGGCCTCGCTCGGCGACTGCGCTTGAGGCTTGGTATCGTCTGGTGAAGGCAAGTGCGCCGCGAGATTTCGCTGAGATGAAGAGGCTCTTTCCGGCGACTGACAAGGTAGGGCCTCAGCATGTGTTCGACATCGGCGGCAACAAGCTGCGGCTGATTGCCATCGTTCATTACAGGGCACAGAAGGTGTTTATTCAGCATGTGCTGGATCATGCTGAATACGACAAAGGCAAGTGGAGGGAGTAATCATGTCCGCATTGATCAAGCAGGCTTGTGAGCACTGGCGTTACGTTGCACCGCTACTCACCAAGCCGACGAGCGAAGATGACTATGATGCTCTGGTTGAGGCGTTGGATGAGCTGCTGGCCGTGGTCGGCGATGATGAAGATCATCCGCTGGGCAGCCTGGCTTCTCAGCTGGGTGACATGATCGAAGCTTACGATGAGCTTCATAGGCCACTACCCAAAGTGGGCGGAGTGGAGGTACTTCGTTACCTCATGCAGGAGCATGGCCTGAGCCAAGGCGACTTGCCTGAGGTCGGTACTCAGTCAGTTATTTCTGAGGTTTTGGCAGGTAAACGCCAGCTAAATGTACGGCACATTCGTGCGCTCTCGGTTCGTTTTGGCGTCCCAGCGGATGTGTTTTTCTGAGAACGTTAGGCGTTCGCTAGGTTAGGGGCTATGAGGTGGTTGAGAAATTTTTTCTAGGTGCTCATATAAAGAGCTGCATAGCCTGACGCTGATACGTTGTTCAATTATCGAAGCATGGAGTGCTGATGTCAGACAACCATTTGACCCTCGCCAAACGATTCTGGGTCGATGACATGCCGGGTTCTTCTGTGTCTGGTTCTCGCCTGTCTAACCTTTTGGAGACCTTTGCCCGGGGTAATTCTTTGAGTGTCCTAGGGCAGCGTTTCCTGACTGAAAACGGGCTCAAGACCCTGGCGCAATTCGTTACCGGCGAGATTTCTGAATCACAGTTTCTCCAGCTTGCTCCAGTCGAACAGGTGTCCAGGGTTGCCGCTGCTTTAGTGCGACAGAAGGCAGCTGAACAACAGAAGCAGGTTGAACAGGAAGCTGCTGAGGCTCGCCACGCTGCCATGATGGCTCGCCTTCATGCCGAAAGGCTCCAGCGCGAAAGCGATCCGAAATTTATCGCTCGCCAAAAGAATCGCGAGCTACGAGAAAATTATGGTATTGACGGCTTCGTCGACGAGGTCGACTTCAAGCAAGTGATGACGATTTTGCGCAAGCTGGATAGCGCAAGGCGGCTTTCCGAGGAAGAAGCTGTTTGGCTGAAAAGCGAGGGCAGGGGATACGCTTCTGAGGAAATCCTGCGTGTCCATAATCGTCTTGAGGCCGACTACTACCTGGGTGAGTTTCGCAAGACGGGCGATGTCTGGCAGTTAGTGAATGCCAGTGGACACCTGCGCAAATGCGATGCCTCACGCGAAGCGCATGACCTCTTGGTAAAGATCCAGGATGGTGCTCTCAAGCAAACCAAGCTGAAGTCGGCAGTTCGCACTACGCATGGTGGGGTGCTGCGAGATCTAGGTCGCCACAACGAAGCACTTCAGTTGGCGGACGAAGCTTATCGACTTTTGCCGAATAGCTTTCGCCCGTGCACCCTTCTCGGGGCATTGAATATTGAGATGGGCAACATTGCTCTGGGTCACGAATGGTATACAAAGGCCGAGGAGCGGGGTGCGAAACCAGGCAGCATCGAGTCGGAGATTCGCTCACTTCTGGGGCGTATGCCTCCGGAGAAACGAGAGTCTGTGATGGGACAGCTGCTGAGTATTGACCCCGTCCAATACGCTTGGCTCCGCAAGAAGTCCGCCTTAAAAAGGCATCATCGTTGAGGTGTCGTGGCCAGTGGTGCGTATGCCGGGATTGCCCACGGGCATGGCTATAATCACCCTTTATGAGCTGCAAAACTCCTCTGGAAGCCGCAGTTTTGCGTTGTCAAAGACGCAGATTTTTGTCAATTTACACTAATCAAATTCGATAGACTGTACTGGTAAAACGTTTAAAATCAAATGGTTAGGCGTTTTCACTGTCTTTGGAAAGCTTGCATGGGGTGCAAGGGGTCGAGTGTTCGAATCACTCCGTCCCGACCAAAAGTCCCCAGAAAATCCAGTCACTTAACGGTGACTGGATTTTTTTATGTTTGAGGTTTTGCGATGCCTCAGAGTTTTCCCGCTTTCTGCTTGCCGCTGTGGTCTGCCGGGTTTGTGAGCGCTCGGGCTACAAATCTAGCAGCTCCTGCTGGGTGGCGATGCGTGGTAATGGTTTTGTCGCTTCGGTATGGCTCTCTGACGGCAAAATTGCGGTAGCTCGAGGCGCACCACTCTTCAGTGGTGTTGTGTCGTTTGCGGCTAGCGGCCTCATCATATCCCTCCTCGTTGTCCTGGTGCTGAGGAAGGCGCCCTGACTCCTTTAGTGTCAGCGAGTCGTGCTACTGCCCGGCTGTGCCTGGGAGCGCCCCAAGCTTCGCCGGCTTGGATTCATGCTTGTACTGGTGCAGCTTTTGGCAGCGTGCGGCCTTGGCTGGCTGTAGGACATAAAATGCAGCCGGTTCTGGGGCGCTAAGGTCTGGGGCGGCAAGCTGGACGTAGCGATGCGTCAGGAGGTGGCGCGGAGGGGAAAGCTGCTCGTCGATTTTTTGTGTCACTCACTCGTGCCCGCTATCGGACGCCTGCCTCGGCTCAGGCGTGCTATGTATTAATTCTCGCTCGGGACGCCAGTGCTGCAGCCGAGCTAAATCAGTGCATCCAGCGCGGCATGGATGATGAGGGTTGCGGCTACCAGCAGGGCGTTCTGAGGGAGTGAGTCAGCGAAAATGAGGTGCTGCCTCGGCAGCGTCACGGTCTCAATCGGCTGGTAAGCTAGGTGTGGAGTGATCGGCAATCACAATGGTGGGTGCGGACCGATTCGGTCCAGAAATAAAAAACGCCCAGTGCGCTGCACTGGGCGTTGAGGTAGCTAACCCTAAAAAGCTGTTGGTCTATTCAGGGTAAGGCGGTTCGCGCTGCCTTAGCGATTCAGGTCCCGTTGCGGGTGGCCGGTGTACAGCTGGCGTGGACGACCGATCTTCTGACCCATCGCAATCATTTCTTTCCAGTGCGAAATCCAGCCGACAGTACGTGCAAGCGCGAAGATCACGGTGAACATACTGGTTGGAATGCCGATCGCCTTGAGAATGATGCCGGAGTAGAAGTCAACGTTCGGGTAGAGGTTGCGTTCGGCGAAGTAGGGATCGTTCAGCGCGATCTCTTCAAGCTTCATTGCAAGTTCGAGCTGCGGGTCGTTGATGCCGAGTTCGCTGAGTACTTCGTCGCAGGTCTGCTTCATGACCTTGGCGCGTGGGTCGAAGTTTTTGTAGACGCGGTGGCCGAAGCCCATCAGTTTGAATGGGTCGTTCTTGTCCTTGGCCTTGGCAAGGAATTTTTCGATGTTCGAAACGTCGCCGATCTCGTCCAGCATGGTGAGTACGGCTTCGTTGGCGCCGCCATGTGCCGGGCCCCACAGCGCTGCAATACCAGCAGCAATGCAGGCGAACGGGTTGGCGCCGGTCGAGCCGGCCAGGCGTACGGTGGACGTCGAGGCGTTTTGCTCGTGGTCCGCATGCAGAATGAAGATGCGGTCCATGGCTTTTGCAAGAACCGGGCTGATCGGCTTCACTTCGCAAGGTGTGTTAAACATCATGTGAAGGAAGTTTTCAGCGTAATTCAGATCGTTACGCGGGTACATCATCGGCTGGCCCATGGAGTACTTGTAAACCATGGCGGCCAGTGTTGGCATCTTCGCGACCAGGCGAACCGCCGAAATTTCGCGGTGGTGCGGGTCGTTAATATCCAGAGAGTCGTGATAGAAGGCCGAGAGCGCGCCTACAACACCGCACATGATGGCCATCGGATGTGCATCACGACGGAAGCCGTTGAGGAAAGACTTGAGCTGTTCGTGAACCATCGTGTGGTTCTTGACGGTGCTGATGAACTTTGCTTTTTCCTCAGCAGTAGGCAGCTCGCCGTTCAGCAAGAGGTAGCAGGTTTCGAGGTAATCGGCTTTTTCGGCCAGCTGCTCGATCGGGTAGCCGCGATGAAGCAAAACTCCTTTGTCACCGTCGATATAGGTGATCTTGGATTCGCAAGAGGCGGTGGACATGAAGCCGGGGTCGAAGGTAAAGCGACCCGTGGAGGTCAAGCCTCGTACGTCGATTACGTCGGGCCCTACGGTGCCGGATAGAACGGGCAGTTCGATGGCGTCTGCGCCTTCGATGATCAACTGCGCTTTTTTGTCAGCCATGTATGGCCTCCTGTTTTATGCTTGGAATCATCATGGCCCCCCACGCAGGGCCCGCATCACTATAGTGAGATAAATCACAAAGTCAATTTGGGCGAGCGGCCAGTTGTAGAGGGGGTTAGGGGTGAATTCGCAACACAGAAAAAGCTATTTACGCGAATTACAAACCGAGGCGCCATCCGCCTTTAGTGGCACTTCACCACATTGTCATTAGCGACCTAACTGTTTATAATCGGCGACCGACCGGCAGGGGCCTTACAGGCAGTTTCCTGTGGGTTGTCACTCGTGGGTGGCGGGTACCGCTGCGTGCTCTTCCCAACAACTTTGCCCTGCGGTTTCGGGGCTCTCAAGTGTGAAAAAAAGCCGTGAAAAGCCAACGACCTGTAAACCTAGATCTTAGGACAATAAAACTCCCAATCACTGCTTACACCTCAATCCTTCACCGCATTTCTGGCGTGATCTTGTTTGTTGGTGTGGCCGTCCTGCTGCTTGCGCTTGATGTCTCTTTGTCTTCTGTCGAAGGCTTTGAAGAGGTGAAGGCGTATCTCGGTAGTCCGCTGGCGAAGCTGGTGGTCTGGGCTTTGCTCTCTGCGTTGCTGTATCACCTGGTGGCCGGTGTGCGCCATCTGGTCATGGATACCGGCCATGGCGAAACGCTGGAAGGCGGGAAGCTGGGCTCGAAAATCGTTTTGGCCGTATCGGCAGTGCTGATCGTTCTGGCGGGAGTTTGGATATGGTAACCAATGTCACCAACTTTTCCCGTTCGGGTCTGTATGACTGGATGGCCCAGCGCGTTTCAGCGGTGGTCCTGGCGGCTTATTTTCTCTTTCTGATCGGATACCTCATTGCGAATCCGGGATTGGATTACGCTCAGTGGCATGCGCTGTTCTCCGCTCAGTGGATGCGCATCTTCAGTCTCCTTGCACTCGTTGCCCTCAGTGTTCATGCATGGGTTGGTATGTGGACGATTTCCACCGACTACCTGACCAGCATGGCAATCGGTAAGTGGGCTACCGGCGTGCGTTTTCTCTTCCAGGCGGTGTGTGGCATAGCTATGTTCACCTTCTTCGTCTGGGGCGTGCAGATTCTTTGGGGTATCTGATCCATGGCTAGCATTCGTACTCTTTCTTATGACGCCATCATTATTGGTGGCGGTGGTGCGGGCATGCGCGCCGCACTGCAGTTGGCCCAAGGTGGTCACAAAACTGCTGTGGTAACCAAGGTTTTCCCGACCCGCTCGCATACCGTATCCGCACAAGGTGGCATCACCTGTGCGATCGCTTCGGCTGACCCGAACGATGATTGGCGCTGGCACATGTACGATACCGTTAAGGGCTCCGATTACATCGGCGACCAAGATGCTATCGAATATATGTGTTCCGTTGGTCCGGAGGCTGTTTTCGAGCTGGAACACATGGGCTTGCCGTTCTCCCGAACCGAGCAGGGTCGCATCTACCAGCGTCCGTTCGGTGGTCAGTCGAAGGACTATGGCAAAGGTGGGCAGGCTGCTCGCACTTGCGCGGCCGCTGACCGTACTGGTCATGCGCTGCTGCACACTCTGTATCAGGCCAACCTGAAGGCGGGCACGTCCTTCCTCAACGAATGGTATGGCGTGGATCTGGTGAAGAATCAGGATGGCGCCATCGTGGGCATCATCGCGATCTGCATCGAAAATGGCGAAACGGTCTATATCCGGTCCAAGGCTGTGGTCTTGGCTACCGGAGGTGCAGGGCGTATCTACGCATCGACCACTAACGCGCTGATTAACACCGGTGACGGTATTGGCATGGCGTTGCGCGCAGGTGTGCCGGTTCAGGATATTGAGATGTGGCAATTCCATCCGACCGGCATCGCTGGTGCCGGTGTGTTGGTAACCGAAGGTTGCCGTGGTGAAGGTGGATACCTGATCAATAAGCACGGCGAGCGCTTTATGGAGCGTTACGCGCCGAACGCGAAAGATCTGGCGGGTCGTGACGTAGTTGCTCGCTCCATGGTTAAAGAAATTCTGGCTGGCAACGGCTGTGGTCCAGATGGCGACCACGTGATGCTGAAGCTCGATCACCTGGGTGAGGAAGTACTGCATAGCCGTCTACCGGGCATCTGCGAGCTGTCGAAAACCTTTGCGCATGTCGATCCTGTCACTGCTCCGGTGCCTGTAGTTCCGACCTGTCATTACATGATGGGTGGCGTCGCCACTAACATCCACGGTCAAGCAATGACCCAGGATGCCAATGGAAATGACAAGATCATTGAAGGGCTATTCGCGGTAGGCGAAGTGGCGTGCGTATCGGTTCATGGCGCCAACCGTCTGGGTGGCAACTCTCTGCTTGACCTCGTTGTATTCGGTCGCGCCGCCGGTCTTCATCTAGAAAAAGCGCTGAAGGACGGTATCGAGCATCGCGGTGCGACTGAGGCCGATCTGGACGTTGCGCTGAGTCGTCTCGCCAGCTTGAACGAGCGGACCGAAGGCGAAGACGTCGCTTCGCTGCGTAAAGAGCTGCAAAGCTGCATGCAGAACTACTTCGGTGTATTCCGTACCGGCGAGTACATGCAGAAGGGCATTGCCCAGCTTGCTGATCTCCGCCAGCGCATCGCCAATGTGAAGATTTCTGACAAGAGCCAAGCCTTCAATACCGCCCGTATCGAAGCGCTGGAGCTACAGAATCTGCTGGAAGTGGCTGAAGCAACTGCCATCGCTGCAGAGAATCGCAAAGAATCGCGCGGCGCGCATGCCCGCGAGGATTTCGAAGAGCGTGATGACGAAAACTGGCTGTGCCATACCCTGTACTTCCCGGGTGAGAAGCGCGTAGCCAAGCGTGCCGTGAACTTCTCTCCGAAGACTGTTCCGACTTTCGAACCTAAGGTTCGGACTTACTGAGGTCGCTGATATGTTGCAAGTGAGCGTTTATCGCTATAACCCGGATAAAGACGCCAAGCCCTACATGCAGGACTTTCAGGTCAATACCGATGGTAAGGACCTGATGGTGCTGGACGTGCTCGCCCTCATCAAGGAACAGGACGAGGGCTTCTCTTATCGTCGTTCATGCCGTGAGGGGGTTTGTGGCTCTGACGGCATGAACCTGAACGGCAAGAATGGGCTGGCCTGCATCACACCACTCTCGTCTGTAGTCAAAGGCAACAAGCTTGTGGTTCGTCCGCTACCTGGTTTGCCAGTTATTCGTGACTTGGCGGTGGATATGGGCATCTTCTATAAGCAGTACGAGAAGGTTCGCCCTTATTTGATGAACGATACACCGGCTCCGGCTATCGAACGTCTGCAGAGTCCGGAAGATCGAGAGAAGCTCGACGGTCTGTACGAGTGCATCCTTTGCGCTTGTTGTTCGACGAGCTGCCCGTCCTTCTGGTGGAATCCAGATAAGTTCCTCGGGCCCGCTGCGCTGCTGCAGGCTTATCGCTTCCTGGCCGACAGCCGCGACACCGAAACCGAGAACCGTCTGTCTGCGCTAGACGATCCGTTCAGCGTGTTTCGCTGCCGGGGTATCATGAACTGCGTCAGCGTCTGTCCGAAAGGGTTGAATCCGACCAAGGCCATTGGCCATGTTCGAAACATGCTGCTGCAGAGCGCAACCTGATGCCCCCCGAGGTGTCTGCGGTTATTGATAGTAGTTGCAGATCCTTAATGCTTCACCGCGACACCTACGGCGCCAGAGTTCAAACTCGGCGCCGTAGTCTTAGTAGGAATCCCAGCTCACAAAGCCGGGGTTTCGCTCTGAAAATTTGATGACCAGCAGGGGCATCCGGGGTGGTTCTCGGAAACTATCTGCGCGGTCCGTAGTGGCTTTACCTGGGTCGCTGCTTCAGAACTTGGGAAGTCATGCTGCGGTCTCCACGCTGGTGGTGTCTCCTTATCGAAGGTGACCAGACATGCAAGAAAGCGTAATGCAGCGCATGTGGGACAGTGCCCACCTATCCGGTGGTAACGCTGCCTATGTGGAAGAGCTCTACGAGCTCTACCTGCACGATCCCAACGCTGTGCCCGAAGAGTGGCGCACCTATTTCCAGAAGCTGCCGGTCAGCGGTGGCGCTGCGGCCGATGTATCGCATTCGACAATCCGCGATCACTTCGTACTGTTGGCAAAGAACCAACGTCGTGCTCAGCCTGCTTCAGCCGCCAGCGTCAGTAGCGAGCATGAGAAGAAACAGGTCGAAGTCCTGCGTCTGATCCAAGCTTATCGGATGCGTGGCCATCAGACTGCCCAGCTCGACCCGCTTGGCTTGCAACAGCGCCCGGCTCCAGCTGATCTGGCGATCAATAACTATGGCTTGACCGACGCAGATCTGGATACGGTGTTCCGTACCGGCGACCTTGCCATGGGCAAAGATCAGGCCACTTTGCGCGAGATTCACCAGGCGCTGCAAGAGACTTATTGCCGCACTATCGGGGCTGAATTTACCCACATCGTCGATTCAGACCAGCGCACCTGGTTTATCCAGCGGCTCGAGAGCGTTCGTGGACGTCCGTCCTTTTCGCCTGAAATCAAGAGCCACCTGCTTGAGCGCCTTACAGCTGCTGAAGGTCTCGAAAAGTACTTGGGTACCAAGTATCCGGGTACCAAGCGTTTTGGTCTGGAAGGTGGTGAGAGCCTTATTCCGTTGCTGGACGAAATTATCCAGCGGTCAGGCTCCTACGGCACTAAGGAAATCGTCATTGGCATGGCCCACCGCGGCCGTCTCAACGTACTGGTCAATACCTTCGGTAAAAACCCACGCGACCTGTTCGACGAGTTTGAAGGCAAGAAGGTCGAAGGGCTCAGCTCCGGTGATGTTAAGTATCACCAGGGTTTCTCCTCCAACGTCATGACTCCGGGTGGCGAAATACACCTGGCGATGGCGTTTAACCCTTCGCACCTGGAAATTGTGTCGCCAGTGGTTGAAGGCTCAGTTCGCGCTCGTCAAGATCGTCGTTGCGATGCGGTGGGTGACAAGGTACTGCCAGTCACCATCCACGGTGACGCCGCCGTTGCGGGGCAGGGCGTCGTTATGGAAACCTTCCAGATGTCCCAAACTCGTGCATACCGCACGGGCGGCACCATCCGGATCGTGATTAATAACCAGGTTGGCTTCACCACCAACAAGCAGGAGGACGCGCGCTCCACCGAGTACGCGACCGACGTCGCAAAGATGATTCAGGCGCCGATCTTCCACGTGAACGCGGATGATCCTGAAGCGGTTCTGTTTGTCACCCAGCTTGCTGTTGACTACCGGATGCAGTTCAAGCGCGATATCGTCATCGACCTGATCTGCTATCGGCGTCGCGGTCACAACGAAGCGGACGAGCCCAGCGGCACTCAGCCGCTCATGTATCAGAAAATCGCCAAACAGCGCACCACGCGTGAGCTGTATGCCGATGCTCTAACGCAATCGAGCGTGCTCGACAATGATCAGGTCCAGGCCAAGGTCGACGAATACCGCGCCGCGCTTGATAACGGTCTTCACGTGGTCAAGAGCTTGGTCAAGGAGCCGAACAAGGAGCTGTTCGTCGATTGGCGGCCGTACTTGGGCCATACCTGGACTGCTCGATACGACACGCGTTTCGAGCTAAAAGCGCTGCAGGAATTGTCCAGCAAGATGCTGGCGGTGCCGGAAGGCTTCGTCGTTCAACGTCAAGTGTCGAAGATTCTCGAAGACCGCCAGAAGATGGGTGCCGGCGCGCTTGCTATCAACTGGGGCTATGCCGAGACACTGGCTTACGCGACCCTGCTGTTCGAAGGTCATCCAGTTCGCATCAGTGGCCAGGACGTTGGCCGCGGGACCTTCTCGCACCGCCACGCGGCGTTGCACAACCAGAAGGATGGTGGCACCTACATCCCACTACAGCATCTCTACGAAGGGCAGCCTCGCTTCGACCTGTACGACTCCTTCCTGTCGGAAGAGGCGGTGCTGGCGTTCGAGTACGGCTATGCAACTACCATGCCTAATGCACTGGTGGTGTGGGAGGCGCAGTTCGGTGACTTTGCCAACGGTGCTCAGGTCGTCATCGACCAATTCATCACCAGTGGCGAGCACAAGTGGGGCCGTCTTTGCGGATTGACGATGCTGCTGCCGCACGGTTACGAAGGCCAGGGGCCGGAGCATTCGTCCGCGCGGCTGGAGCGTTACCTGCAGCTGTGCGCCGAGCACAACATTCAGGTATGCGTGCCGACAACGCCCGCTCAGGTCTATCACATGTTGCGCCGCCAGGCGATCCGCCCGCTGCGCAAGCCTCTGGTAGCGCTGACGCCGAAGTCGTTGCTGCGTCACAAGCTGGCAACGTCGACCCTGGAAGACTTGACCCAAGGTTCGTTCCTGACCGTGATTCCGGAAATCGATCAGATCGATCCGAGCAAGGTCGAACGCGTTGTCATGTGCAGCGGCAAGGTCTATTACGATCTGCTGGATAAGCGTCGCAACGAAGGCCGCGAAGACATCGCCATTGTTCGCCTGGAGCAGCTATATCCGTTCCCGGAAGATGATCTGGCTGAGGTGCTAGCGCCTTACCAGAACGTCAAGAGCATCGTCTGGTGCCAGGAAGAGCCGATGAACCAGGGGGCCTGGTATTGCAGCCAACATCATATGCGTCGCGTTGCCGTCGCGCATAAGAAGGAGCTGTTCCTGCAATACGCGGGTCGTGAAGCCTCTGCAGCACCTGCAGTCGGTTATGCCTCCATGCACGCCGAACAGCAGGAAAAACTGCTGCAGGACGCCTTCACCATTTAATCATTCTTGCAAGAGGCCGCGGACACCGCGGCCTCGATGTAAAAACCGAATCAAATAGGACCCAGCTAATGGCTATCGAGATCAAAGCCCCTCAATTTCCGGAATCGGTTGCTGACGGCACCGTTGCGACCTGGCACAAGCAACCGGGCGATGCGGTAAAGCGTGACGAACTGATTGTCGACATCGAGACCGACAAGGTTGTTATGGAAGTGCTAGCCGAAGCGGATGGCGTGCTGACCGAAATCGCCAAAAACGAAGGCGACACCGTGCTCAGCGGTGAGCTGCTTGGCAAGCTGGACGCTGGCGCTACGGCTTCAGCTCCAGCTGCTGCGCCTGCAGAAGCCGCCGCTCCGGCAGCCGCTCCAGCATCGGCACCTGCAGCGGGTGAAGAAGACGCGATCCTCGCGCCTGCCGCGCGCAAGCTGGCCGAAGAAAACGGCATCGATCCGAACAGCGTAAAGGGCACTGGCAAGGATGGGCGGGTAACCAAAGAAGATCTGGTTGCTGCCATCGATGCCAAAAAATCGGCTCCGGCAGCCGCCAAGCCCGCCACTAGTGCAGCATCGGCCCCTGTTTCTGCTGCTGGTGACCGCACCGAGAAGCGCGTGCCGATGACGCGCCTTCGCGCCAAGGTTGCCGAGCGCCTGGTTGAAGCACAGTCGAACATGGCGATGCTGACCACCTTCAACGAAGTCGACATGACCGAGGTCATGGCGCTGCGCTCGAAGTACAAGGATCTGTTCGAAAAGACCCACAACGGCGTGCGTCTGGGCTTCATGTCCTTTTTCGTCAAGGCTTCCGTCGAGGCGCTGAAGCGCTTCCCCGCGGTCAACGCGTCGATCGACGGTACCGACATCGTTTACCACGGCTATCAGGACATCGGCGTCGCTGTCTCCAGCGATCGTGGTCTGGTCGTTCCGGTGCTGCGCAATGCCGAGCTGATGAACCTGGCCGAAGTTGAAAGCGGCATCGCCACTTTTGGCAAGAAAGCGCGTGATGGCAAACTGTCGATTGATGAGATGACTGGCGGCACCTTTACCATCACCAACGGCGGCACCTTCGGTTCGATGATGTCGACCCCGATTGTCAACCCGCCGCAAGCCGCTATCCTGGGCATGCACAACATTCTGCAGCGTCCGATGGCCGTTAACGGCCAGGTGGTCATCCGACCGATGATGTATCTGGCGTTGTCCTACGACCATCGCCTTATCGATGGCAAGGAAGCGGTCAGCTTCCTGGTGACCATCAAAAACCTGCTGGAAGATCCGGCCCGTTTGCTGCTGGACATCTAACAAGCGTCACGGGCTGCAGTTAGCAGGCTAGGCAAGTGCCGGGCCTGCTGTCTGCGGCCTTTGATTTTTTAGCTGCACTCAAGAGGATTCGTAATGAGCCAGAAATTCGACGTCGTCGTGATCGGTGCCGGCCCCGGTGGTTATGTTGCAGCCATTCGCGCAGCGCAACTGGGTCTGAAGACCGCCTGTATCGAAAAATATCAGGGCAAGGAAGGCAAGACCGCGCTTGGCGGAACCTGTCTGAACGTCGGTTGCATTCCGTCCAAGGCGCTGCTGGACAGCTCCTACAAGTTCCATGAAGCCCACGAGAGCTTCAAGGTTCACGGCATCAGCACTGGCGAAGTGGCCATGGACGTTCCGACCATGGTGGCCCGTAAGGATCAGATCGTTAAAAACCTGACTGGCGGTGTTGCCGGCCTTATGAAGGCGAACGGTGTAACCGTGTTCGAGGGTCACGGCAAGCTTCTCAGTGGCAAGCAGGTCGAGGTCACTGGCCTGGATGGCAGCACACAGGTGCTCGGTGCCGAGAATGTGATCCTCGCCTCCGGTTCCAAGCCCGTCGATATCCCGCCGGCGCCGGTCGATCAGAGGATCATTGTCGACTCGACGGGCGCTCTGGACTTCCAGAGCGTGCCGAAGAAGCTTGGCGTTATCGGTGCCGGTGTCATCGGTCTCGAGCTGGGATCGGTCTGGGCTCGCCTGGGTGCAGAAGTCACCGTACTCGAAGCCATGGACAAGTTCCTGCCGGCCGCCGACGAACAAATTTCCAAGGAAGCCTTCAAGGTCCTGAGCAAACAGGGCCTGAATATTCTGCTGGGCGCCCGTGTGACCGGTTCGGAGGTGAAGGGTGACGAGGTTATCGTCAACTTCACCAACGCTGAGGGAGAGCAGCAGCAGACCTTCGACAAACTGATCGTTGCAGTTGGTCGCCGTCCTGTGACCACCGATCTGCTGGCCGCTGACGCAGGCGTCGACATGGATGAGCGTGGCTTCATCTTTGTCGACGATCAGTGCGCGACCAGTGTTCCAGGCGTTTATGCCATTGGTGACGTGGTCCGTGGTGCGATGCTCGCGCATAAGGCATCGGAAGAGGGTGTGATGGTTGCCGAGCGGATCGCGGGCCACAAATCGCAAATGAACTACGACCTGGTTCCGTCGGTCATCTATACCCATCCGGAAATCGCATGGGTCGGTAAGACTGAGCAGGCGCTGAAAAGCGAAGGCGTTGAAATCAACGTGGGCACCTTCCCGTTCGCTGCCAGTGGCCGTGCCATGGCTGCCAACGATACGGCGGGCTTGGTCAAGGTCATCGCTGACGCCAAAACCGACCGTGTACTGGGTGTGCATGTCATGGGGCCGGCTGCAGCCGAGCTGGTTCAGCAGGGCGCCATTGGCATGGAGTTCGGTACCAGCGCCGAAGATCTGGGCATGATGGTCTTCTCTCACCCGACCATGTCCGAAGCGCTGCACGAAGCTGCGCTGGCGGTGAATGGTCACGCGATTCACATCGCCAACCGCAAGAAGCGCTAATAGCGCAGCAACAAGCGGCGGCTCGCGCTGGGCTTTATAGGCCTGACGCGGCCGTCGAATACCTTCAAGCAAGGTATGACAGGTCCCTGAAAGGTATCTTCGATAGTTTTCAGCGACTTGAGGTGACGCCGCTGCAATGTGGCGTCTGATGCACATCAAACCGAACGGTAGCTAAGATGAATCTTCACGAATATCAGGGTAAGCAACTGTTTGCCGAGTACGGATTGCCGGTTTCCAAAGGTTATGCGATCGACAGCCCCAAAGAAGCGGCTGAAGCCTGTGATCAGATTGGCGGTACCGAGTGGGTAGTTAAGGCTCAGGTACATGCTGGCGGTCGTGGCAAGGCGGGTGGCGTCAAGCTCGTGCGTAGCAAGGACGAAGCCCGCGCATTCGCCGAGCAGTGGCTAGACAAGCGCCTGGTGACCTATCAAACCGACGCCAACGGACAACCGGTCAGCAAGATTCTCGTTGAAGCCTGCACCGACATCGACAAAGAACTGTATTTGGGCGCCGTGGTCGATCGCGCCACACGCCGGGTGGTCTTCATGGCCTCCACCGAAGGCGGCGTCGACATCGAGAAGGTCGCTCACGACACGCCGGAAAAAATCCTCAAGGCGACCATCGATCCGCTCGTCGGCGCTCAGCCGTTTCAGGGCCGCGAATTGGCATTCCAGCTCGGCCTGAAGGGTGATCAAGTCAAGCAGTTCGTCCACATCTTTGTAGGGCTGGCCAAGCTGTTCGTCGACTACGATCTGGCTCTGCTCGAAGTCAATCCGCTGGTCGTCAAGAAAGACGGCAATCTGCACTGCCTTGATGCCAAGTTGAATATCGATAGCAACGCGATCTATCGTCAGCCCAAACTGCGCGGTATGCAGGACCCGTCCCAGGATGACCCACGCGAAGCTCACGCAGCGAAGTGGGAGCTCAACTACGTTGCACTGGAAGGCAACATCGGCTGCATGGTCAATGGTGCCGGTCTGGCCATGGGCACCATGGATATCGTCAATCTGCACGGCGGCAAGCCGGCGAACTTCCTCGACGTCGGCGGCGGCGCTACAGAAGAGCGCGTGACTGAAGCGTTCAAAATCATCCTGTCCGATGAAAACGTCGCGGCTGTCCTGGTTAACATCTTTGGCGGCATCGTCCGTTGCGACATGATTGCTGAAGGCATTATCGGTGCGGTCAAGGAAGTCGGCGTCAAGGTTCCTGTGGTCGTCCGTCTCGAAGGCAACAATGCTGAACTCGGCGCCAAGATGCTGGGTGAAAGTGGTCTGAATATCATCGGTGCAACCAGCCTGACCGATGCGGCCATTCAAGTCGTCAAAGCCGCGGAGGGCAAGTAATGAGCGTCCTGATCAATAAAGACACCAAGGTAATCTGCCAGGGCTTCACCGGCTCGCAAGGTACCTTCCACTCCGAGCAGGCCATCGAATACGGCACCAAAATGGTCGGTGGCGTGACTCCTGGCAAGGGCGGCACAACTCATCTGGGCCTGCCGGTATTCAACACGGTTAAAGAAGCAGTCGAAGCGACTGGCGCGGATGCATCAGTGATCTATGTTCCGGCACCGTTTTGCAAGGACTCCATTCTTGAAGCAGTGTTCGGCGGTATCAAGCTGATCGTCTGCATCACCGAAGGCATCCCAACTCTCGACATGCTCGAAGTGAAGATCAAGTGTGACGAAATGGGTGTTCGCCTGATTGGCCCGAACTGCCCAGGTGTGATCACTCCCGGCGAGTGCAAGATCGGTATCCAGCCGGGTCACATCCACATGCCGGGTAAGGTTGGCATCGTGTCTCGCTCGGGCACTCTGACCTACGAAGCGGTCAAGCAGACCACCGACGCTGGTTTCGGTCAGTCCACCTGTGTGGGTATCGGCGGCGATCCTATTCCAGGATCGACCTTCATCGACATCCTCAAGTTGTTCCAGGAAGACCCGCAGACCGAAGCGATCGTCATGATCGGTGAAATCGGCGGTTCCGCCGAAGAAGAGGCAGCTGCCTATATCAAGGCCAATGTTACCAAGCCGGTAGTCTCCTACATTGCTGGTGTGACGGCTCCGGCGGGCAAGCGCATGGGGCATGCCGGTGCGATCATTTCCGGCGGCAAGGGCACCGCGGACGAGAAGTTCGCAGCGCTGCAAGACGCTGGCGTGAAGACTGTTCGTTCGCTCGCCGATATCGGCAAGGCGCTGGCGGAAGTCACTGGCTGGGACGCCAAGCAGGCCTGATCCCCTCCTAGGGGCACCCGATGCCAGTCAGCTCGTCTGACTGGCATCTTCGTTTCTGCACGACGATAAACGGCGTTCTGGCTTGGTCCGAGCGAGTATGCCTAGGGTGTCCATCTTCTCGCGCCATCTCGTTTTGGGGAGTACGACTCCTCGCCCTCGCTAGTCATTTCGATTAAGGTGCGTGCTTTTTTTCGTGCGGCGCAGCATGAGCCGTATCCGGGAGTTCACGCTTGGTGCGTGTCGTGCCAGAACCTTCTGTAGTGGGATAGTTCAATGATTCGACTGAAAGGCCTTGATCTGCTGGCCCTAGGCTTCATGACGTTCGCGCTGTTTCTCGGCGCAGGCAATATTATCTTTCCACCCAGTGCCGGGCTGGCTGCAGGGCACTCGCTCTGGTTTGCAGCACTGGGGTTTCTGTTGACTGGCGTCGGGTTGCCTTTGTTGACTGTGGTCGCGCTGGCACGGGTCGGCGGCGGCATGGATCGCTTGACCGCCCCGTTAGGGCGTGGCGCCGGCACGCTGCTGGCGGTAGCGGTGTACCTGGCCATTGGCCCGCTGTTCGCTACGCCTCGGACGGCAGTGGTGTCGTTTGAAATGGGCGTTGCGCCCTTTACCGGCAACGCAGCTATCCCCCTTTTCGTTTATACGGTTCTGTTTTTTTCGGCGACATTGTTCCTGGCGATAAATCCAGGTCAGTTGGTGAACCGGGTCGGCAAGTTCATCACGCCTGTATTACTGGCTGCGTTGCTGGTGCTGGGCGGCGCTGCGGTGTTCGCGCCGGCTGGCGACATCGGGACCACAGCCGAGAGCTACCGTAACGGTCCCCTGCTGAAAGGATTTCTAGAAGGCTATCTGACCATGGATACCTTGGGCGCGCTGGTATTCGGCATTGTGATCGCGACCGCCATCCGTGATCGAGGCGTATCCGAGCCGGCGCTGGTGACCCGTTACTCGATGATTGCTGGCGCCATAGCCGCGCTTGGTCTGTCGCTGGTGTACCTCGCGCTGTTCTACCTGGGCGCAACTAGTCAGGGCATTGCCGGTGAGGCGCAAAACGGCGTGCAGATCCTCACGACTTACGTGCAACACACCTTTGGTACTACGGGCAGTCTGCTGCTTGCAGTCGTGATTACGCTGGCCTGCCTGACAACCGCAGTCGGTTTGACGACCGCCTGTGGCGAATTCTTCAGCGGCTTGATGCCCGTCGGCTATCGCACTGTCGCCGTGGTATTCACGCTTTTCAGCCTGTTGGTGGCCAATCAGGGCCTGACCCAGCTGATCAGTGTGTCAGTGCCCGTGCTGGTCGGGCTCTACCCGCTGGCGATCATGTTGGTCGCATTGAGTCTGCTGGATCGCTGCTGGGTTTCGCCCAGTCGGGTGTTCATCCCGGTAATGGCCGTCACGCTGGTGTTCGGTGTTGCCGATGGGATGTCGGCGGCGGGCTTCACCGACCTGGTTCCCGTGTTGTTTACCAGGCTCCCCTTGGCCGCGCAGAGCATGGGTTGGCTGGTTCCAGTGCTGGTGACTCTGGCGATCGCTTTCGCCGTGGATCGGCTGCTTGGTCAACGCCGACTCGCATCATAATGCCGGTTGACTCGGCCGCACGATTGGTTCGCGAGACGCCTAGCAAGCGGTTTCGCTGGCTATAATCAGGCGCATGCGTCCAGAGGGGTTTACATGCTCATTCCCAATCATTTGCTGCCTCATCTGATTGCTGTCGTGTGGTTCGTACTGTGCTGGGCCGGCTACACCCGCTACGCAAGCTGGCGGGGCAGGGACACCGCGTGCCTGGCCAGTGTCCTGCATTTGTATCGGCAGGACTGGATGCGGCGCATGCTGCTGCGCGATAACCGCATCGCCGATGCCAACGTGATCGGCAACCTCGAGCGCAACGCGGCATTTTTCGCATCCAGCACTTTGATCATTCTGGCTGGCATACTGACCGCGCTGGGCGCGTCCGAACGTGCTGTTTCGTTGTTGGCGGATCTGCCGTTCGCGCAACCGGTCAGCCGTGGGCTTTCGGAAATCAAGCTGTTGGCGTTGGCGGTGGTGTTCGTTTATGCGTTTTTCACCTTCAGCTGGTGCATGCGGCAGTACAACTTCGCTGCTGTGCTGGTTGCCTCGGCGCCGATGGCGGGTGAGCGCAACGTGAGTGACCTTGAGCGCAAGTCATTCGCCGAGCGGGCTGCAAGGGTCATCTCGATGGCGGCAAACCAGTTCAACTTCGGCCTGAGGGCTTATTACTTCGGAATGGCTACCTTATCCTGGTTCATTCATCCCTGGTTCTTCATGACGGTAACGACCGGGGTGGTACTGGTCTTGTATCGCCGAGAGTTTCATTCCGATGTGCTTGAAGTCATGGTGTTCACGCCAACCTTGCCTATCGAGCCGCCCAAGGAGTGAGGGGCTAGCCAGTAGAGCCGGTAAACTCTGTGGTTTGGACTTTTGAGAGTTCGCATGAGCGATAGTTTGATATTGGAGCGCACCCAGCGCTTTCTTTCCCTGTTACGCCACTGTCAGGTCCTGGGCATGCGTGTCGAGCATGCGAGCGCCAAGGGGCTCACGTTGTGCCTTCCTTATAGTGAAAAGATCGTCAGCAATCCTGAGACCGGACGCGTCCACGGCGGGGCGATCACGACATTGATGGACACCACTTGCGGTATCTCCACGGCGTGCGCACTCCCTGAGCTCGAGATCTGTCCCACGCTTGATCTACGCATTGATTACATGCATCCCGCCGAACCAAATCATGATGTGTTTGGCTTTGCTGAGTGCTACCGCGTAACACCGACAGTCATTTTCACCCGTGGAGTCGCTTATCAGCGTGATATCAACGAGCCGATTGCACACGTTGTGGGTGCTTTCATGCGCATGGGCAAGAACAGCCTAATGAAAGCACCGGAGGCACCGCAATGAGTGTTCCGGACCTGGACGCGCTGGTCCGTGAGGCTCACGCCAGCAATGATTACGATGTGCTTCTGAATATGGTGCCGTACGCCAGGCTCATCGGTATCGAGTGCTTGCGGCTGGGCGATGAGATGGTGTTTCGGCTGCCAAAGAACCAGGACAATATCGGCAATCCTACGCTTCCAGCCATCCACGGCGGCGTGATTGCTGGCTTCATGGAGCATGCGGCAATGCTCCATCTGCTGATGTTCATGGGCGCGCCACATTTGCCCAAAATCATCGACTTCTCGATAGATTATCTTCGAGCGGGTCACTATCGTGACACCTTCGCCGCCTGCCAGGTCTGGCGCCAGGGACGCCGTGTGGCCAATGTTGCCGTGACGGCCTGGCAAACCAATCAGGCCGAACCGATCGCTACTGCACGTTGCCACTTCAAGGTCAACGAGCCCTGATAGGCCTGGCCGGTGTCTCTTGTAGTTGTCTCGAAGGTGTTGAATGGATGCGTTGCTGATATTGGGTGGGCTGCTGCTGATCGTAGTCGGTCTGATCTGGTTGATCGTTCTGGCGTTCGGTACGGGCTTGTTGTGGGGCGTCGGCTGTCTGCTACCCCCGGTGACTCTGCTCTATATCGCGCGCCACTGGAATAACGCCCGGAAGGCGGTGGGGCTGTCCGCTTTGGGCTTCATCCCTCTTGTAGTTGGGTTTACATTGCTCGCCAGCCACGATCCGGAGCGAATCGCAGCCATCACCAGCCTTGAGTGGCTCGAGCAGGATGAAGTGCAGGGCCAGCAGCTAAGTTTTCGCTTGCACGGGCAGCTCGATGGCCGACCCTTCGAGCCTAGGGTTGGCAGTCTCACGGATGGCGTACTAATATTGCGTGATGGGGATCAGCTGTTTGCCCAGCAGGAAGTGAGCATTCGCCTTGGCGAAAATCCGCCTGGAGCAGTGCAGGTCGATGTGCTTCCCGAGGACACCGGTGCTGTCCCGGAAATCGAAATCAACTGGATGCGTCCAGAACAACAGCTACCTGAGGCGCGCCGAGTTCGAAGCGGCTACACCTTACATCTGGATCTGCAGCCGGTGCCGCCGAACAAGCTGGCCGGTGACTTCCATCTGGTCTTGCCGGCCCATTACCACACGAGCCTCAGTGGACACATCGAACTGTTCACCGACAACCTGCGTTATCGTTCGGGCCAGGTGGATCTGACGCATGACTCGGCTGACACGCTCGCTTATGTGGCCAAGGATCATCTGCAGCGACGCTTCGAGACGCGGGCAGTGACCATCGGGGCGCTGCCTGGTGTTTCCTTCCCTGCGTCGAGCATGATCCTCTCGGTGCAAGCCGAAGTTGAAGGTTCGCCGAGTCTTTTCGAACTCAATATGCACAAGGGTGACCAAGGCTGGGCGGTCGTCGACGATACCTATCCGCCGCTGAAGGCTACAGTCGAAACCCAGCCAAAGGTTGCTACGACCCAAGCAGCACCACTGCCCGATAGCGCCGCTTCGGCCCGAATCGATCGCCGCCAGCGGTTCTCTCTGGCGCGGTTGCTGCGCAATCCGGAACGCTACGAACATCGGCAAATACGCGCCCATACCAAGCGCGGTGGCGTTGCGGAAGGGCGCTTCAAAGGGCTTGATCGGGACGGCAACCTGTCTATCAGGCAACGCCTGAAAGGGCCGGGGGAGGCAGTGTTCAATCTCAGCCCCGACGATATCGTTCGGCTTGAGCTACTCGAGCCTTAGTGGGCCTAGCAGGAAGTCGCTGTACAAGGTCTGCAATGGCACCCAGGCATGCATTGCACTTGAATTTTAGCGCCAAGCCCCCATCTGCTTGTCATCGCCGCAGTCGCGGTCCGTGCCATTGACGATGTGGAGTTTGCAAGACGATGAGTGTGGAGACTCAAAACAAAGAAACCCTGGGCTTCCAGACCGAAGTGAAGCAGCTGCTTCACCTGATGATCCATTCCTTGTATTCAAATAAGGAGATCTTCCTTCGCGAGCTGATTTCCAACGCCTCGGATGCTGCTGATAAGCTGCGCTTCGAAGCGCTGGCCAAGCCTGAGCTGCTTGAGGGCGGAGCCGATCTGAAGATTCGTGTCAGCTTCGATAAAGATGCCAAGACCGTCACTCTCGAAGACAACGGCATCGGCATGAACCGTGAAGACGTCATCACCCATCTGGGCACTATCGCCAAATCGGGTACGGCTGATTTTATGAAGCACCTGACCGGTGACCAGAAGAAGGATTCACACCTGATCGGTCAGTTCGGCGTTGGCTTCTATTCCGCCTTCATCGTCGCGGAGCAGGTTGAGGTGTTCAGCCGCCGCGCCGGTACATCTGCAGAAGAAGGCGTGTATTGGTCCTCGAAAGGCGAGGGCGATTTCGAGGTTGCGAACATCGAAAAGCCGGAACGTGGCACTCGCATCGTTCTGCACCTCAAGTCTGGCGAAGAAGAGTTTGCCGACGGTTGGCGCCTTCGCAACATCATCAAGAAATACTCCGACCACATCGCGCTGCCGATCGAATTGCCGAAAGAGTTTCATGGTGAGGAGAAAGACAAGCCGGCCGAGACCGAGTGGGAAACCGTCAACCGAGCGAGTGCGCTTTGGACCCGTCCACGCACCGAGGTGAAAGACGAGGAATACCAGGAGTTCTATAAGCACGTCGGGCACGACTTCGAGAATCCGTTGGCCTGGAGTCATAACAAAGTTGAGGGTAAGCTCGAATACACGTCGTTGTTGTTCGTTCCTGGCCGTGCGCCGTTCGACCTGTATCAGCGAGAAGCACCCAAAGGACTGAAACTCTACGTCCAGCGGGTCTTCATCATGGATCAGGCCGATGAGTTCCTGCCGTTGTACCTGCGCTTCATTAAAGGCGTAGTCGATTCCAACGACCTATCGTTGAACGTGTCCCGCGAGATTCTGCAGAAGGATCCGGTGATTGATTCGATGAAGTCGGCGCTGACCAAGCGCGTGCTGGACATGCTGGACAAGCTGGCCAAGGACAAGCCGGAGGACTACAAGAACTTCTGGAAGCAGTTCGGTCAGGTATTGAAAGAAGGCCCGGCGGAAGATTTCGCGAACAAGGAGAAGATAGCCAGTCTGCTGCGTTTCGCTTCCACCCACGATGGTTCCGGCGAGCAAAGCGTGTCGCTGGCTGAGTATCTGGCTCGCGTCAAGGATGGGCAGGACAAGGTCTACTACCTCACCGGCGAGTCGTATGCGCAGGTCAAGAACAGCCCGCATCTGGAAGTCTTCCGCAAGAAGGGTATCGAGGTATTGCTGCTGACCGATCGTATCGACGAGTGGCTGATGAGCTACCTGACCGAATTCGATGGCAAGCAGTTCGTGGATGTCGCCCGCGGTGATCTGGACCTCGGCAAGCTGGACTCCGAAGAGGACAAGAAGGCTCAGGAAGAGATCGCCAAAACAAAGGAAGGCCTGGTAGAGCGTCTCAAGACAGCGCTTGGCGATGAGGTTGCTGAAGTGCGCGTATCGCACCGCCTGACTGATTCGCCGGCAATACTGGCGATTGGTGAGCAAGACCTGGGCTTGCAGATGCGCCAGATCCTCGAGGCCAGCGGACAGAAGGTGCCGGAATCGAAGCCGATCTTCGAGATCAACCCGGCACACCCGCTGATTGAAAAGCTCGACGCCGAGCCGGATGAAGATCGCTTCGCCGATCTTTCGCACATCCTCTTCGATCAGGCAGCCTTGGCGGCAGGGGACAGCTTGAAGGACCCTGCAGCTTATGTGCAGCGCCTCAACAAGCTGTTGGTTGAGTTATCCGCTTAACCTGATCTGCCGCAAAAAAGGCCCGTCACTGACGGGCCTTTTTCGTTCAGCTGCGTTTGCTGAAAGAACCAGGGTAAATCAGGCATTAAGCGCGGCTCGCTTGTAACAGCGTTATGAACCGCCAAGCGACTGGACGGTCTATCTGCGTGCTCATCAGGAGGACATCGGTTGCTTAACATACGAAACTGTCTCGCCGCGTTTTGCCTGGTTGTCTCGGCCGCACCGGTACAGGCACGGGACTACCACTACAGCGACGCCCATCTGCATTTCGTCGACTTTTTCCAGGAAAGCGATGGCATGGACCGGCTGCTCAAGGCCATGGACAAGGGCGACATCGATCACGTGATGATCAGCGGTATACCGGTCGCTAAGAAATGGCACGAGAATGAGCCCAAACGCCCTCGCTACTACGCGGGCGATGACGCGGCCGTCTACTGGTACAGTGCGACCGATGTGGTGGTCGCTGCGGCGCTCAAGGAGTTAGACGAAGAGCAGCGCAAGCGCTTCCATCCGTTTCTATCGGGCTTCAATCCGAATGACAAGAACGCCGACGCGCATATCCGTCGGATGCTCGATATGGACCCAGGACTGTGGCAGGGACTTGGTGAGATATTCACGCGGCATGATGATGTGACGGCTTTGACTCAGGGCGATACGCCCCGTGCCAACAACGAAGCGTTGACGCGGGTCTACCACCTGGCAGCCGAGTTCGATTTGCCGGTCATGCTGCACTCAAACATCACCTCCAAGCGCGAGCGCAATCCGCTCTATCTGGCTGAACTGGAAGAGCCGCTGCGTAACCACCCGCATACACGCTTTATCTGGGCGCATGCTGGTACCAGCAAGGAGCTTCATCGTCACCAGAAGAAGCTGGACTTCCTGCTACCTACCGTCAAACGCCTGCTCGATGACTATCCGAATCTATACGTCGATTTGTCATGGACTATGCTTCGTCCGTATCTGCTGGACAGCGCAGGCGCACCCGATCCCGACTGGGTGGCCTTGGTCGCGCGGCATCCTACGCGCTTCATGATTGGTTCAGATGTTGTGGGGCGCTTCGAAGGTTTGGGAGAGGCGATGCGCGCATTTGATCCTTTCCTCGATGCGTTGCCCGAGGCCGTGGCACGCAAAGTGGCGCGTGACAATTTTCTCGCTGTACTTCCGCGTAAGCGGCAGGCGGAGGTGCGGTAAACGGGTGTAGCGTCGGCTGGCTCCATGGCTGCTCGTCCGGCTTCACCCCTAATTAGCCCCTTCTTGACGCCAGGATTTAGAGGTGTCCGTTCCTGCTTATTGATCAAGATTCGTGACCTGTCTCTTTAGCTATTTGCGGGTGCTAACCAGGCCTGCGCGGCGAGCCAGGAGCGGGCATCGCTGGGATTAATCTAAACGAGCTGGTAGTACGATTTACCATGACCCGGTTTGTTTCGGCGACGCCCCGCAAAGGGCTTCGTGTTCTGCACTGTGCTACAAGGTCAGTCCATCCGGTTTGCCCCAAAGCTGGGCAGAACGGGCGGAGATGCGTACCATCCGGCGTTTTTCGCAGGGCTTCGGCTGTCGCTTCCAGGGCGATGGGCCTCGCCTGATCCAGCCGTCTACGCCGAGACTTCGCTATGTCCAATGCCTCATCTCCTCTAATTCGAGCTTATAACCGTATCGGTCTGGTCACGCAGATTGTGGTCGGCCTTGTTGCGGGCTGTCTTCTGGCCTGGCTGTGGCCCGAGGCCGCAGCGTCAGTCAGCTTGCTGGGAAGTCTGTTCGTCGCAGGATTGAAGGCGGTTGCGCCGGTATTGGTGTTCGTTCTGGTCACTGCGTCGCTGGCCAATCACAAGCGCGGACAGCCGACGCACATTCGTCCGATTCTGGTGCTCTATGCGTTGGGCACGGTCAGTGCGGCAGCCGTTGCCGTTATCGCCAGCTTCATGTTTCCGACCAGCCTGACGTTGGTCAGCCAAGCCAATGACGTCGTACCGCCAGCAGGTGTCGCGGCTGTTTTGAAAACGTTACTGTTCAACGTCGTGGATAACCCGATCCATGCGCTGATCGAAGGTAATTTCATCGGCATCCTGGCGTGGGCGATTGGACTTGGGTTTGCGTTTAGGCACGCGCGTCAGAGCACTCGCGATCTGATCGCCGATGTCTCGGAAGGCGTTACCTTGATCGTCAAGGTCGTCATCGGGTTTGCTCCGCTGGGTATCTTTGGTCTGGTAGCGGGGACCTTAGCCGAGTCCGGCTTTGCCGCGCTGGCCGGTTACCTGCAGCTCCTGATGGTGCTGGTGGGCAGCATGCTGTTCATGGCGCTGGTGGTTAACCCCTTGATCGTGTTCTGGCAGATTCGCCGCAACCCTTACCCGTTGGTGTTCACCTGCTTGCGGGAGAGCGGTATCACTGCGTTCTTTACCCGCAGCTCGGCAGCCAACATCCCGGTGAACATGCAATTGTGCGAGCGCCTCGGGCTGCATAAGGACACCTACTCGGTTTCGATCCCGCTTGGTGCGACCATCAATATGGCTGGGGCGGCTATTACCATTACGGTGCTGACATTGGCAGCCGTGAACACGCTGGGCATCGTTGTGGATATCCCGACGGCGATCTTGCTCAGCCTGCTCGCGGCGGTTTGTGCCTGCGGTGCCTCTGGTGTCGCTGGCGGTTCGCTGTTGCTGATCCCACTGGCCTGCAGCCTATTTGGGATTTCCAACGATTTGGCGATGCAAGTCGTCGCAGTCGGCTTCATCATCGGAGTAATTCAGGATTCGGCCGAGACCGCGCTGAACTCCTCGACGGATGCGCTGTTCACAGCAGCATCATGCATAGCGCATGGAGATGTGGAAGGACAGGTGCAGGCTTCCTGATCTACTGCTTTCGTCCAGGTCGCGTTCCGGTCCGGTTACGCGATCTGGAGATGACGGCATATAAAACATCCACAAACAACAACGGCGCCCTGAGGCGCCGTTGTCGTTTACTAGCTGTGCTGATCAGCCTTTCCAGCGCTTCAGTACCAACGTTGCGTTGGTGCCACCGAAGCCAAAGCTGTTACTCATGACGGTGTCAATCTTGGCATCTTCGCGGGTTTCGCGAACGATTGGCAGGTCAGCGACTTCTGCATCGAGCTCTTCGATGTTGGCCGAGCCGGCAATGAAGTTGCCCTGCATCATCAGCATGCAATAGATCGCCTCGTGAACACCTGCGGCGCCCAGTGAGTGGCCTGACAGACTCTTGGTCGAGCTGATGGCTGGGATCTTGTCACCGAACATGTTGCGTACGGCCTTGCTCTCAGCGACGTCGCCCACCGGAGTGGAGGTGCCATGGGTGTTCAGGTAATCGACATCACCTTCAACCGTGGCCATCGCCTGCTGCATGCAGCGCAGCGCGCCTTCGCCGCTCGGTGCGACCATGTCGTAGCCATCGGAGGTCGCGCCGTAGCCGACAATTTCCGCGTAGATTTTAGCGCCGCGCTTTAGCGCATGCTCCAGCTCTTCAACCACCACCATGCCGCCACCACCCGCAATGACGAAGCCGTCACGCTTGGCATCATAGGCGCGCGAGGCCTTTTCCGGCGTCTCGTTGTACTGGCTGGAGAGGGCGCCCATGGCGTCGAACAGGCAGCTCTGGCTCCAGTGCTCTTCCTCTCCGCCGCCGGCAAAGACGACGTCCTGCTTGCCCATTTGGATCTGTTCCATCGCATGGCCGATGCAGTGCGCGCTGGTGGCGCAGGCCGATGCGATGGAGTAGTTGATGCCCTTGATCCGGAACGGCGTCGCCAGGCAAGCGGAAACTGTGCTGCTCATGGTGCGCGGTACACGGTATGGCCCGATGCGCTTGACGCCCTTCTCGCGAAGGATGTCGATGGCTTCCATCTGATTGATGGTAGAAGCGCCACCGGATCCTGCAATGAGGCCGATGCGCGGGTTGGAAATATCCTCAGCGCTGAGGCCTGAGTCTTCCAGAGCCTGTTGCATCGCCAGATAGGCATAAGCTGCCGCATCGCCCATGAAGCGCAGAACCTTGCGGTCGATCAGCTCTTCGAGGTTCAGATCAACCGAGCCGGAGACCTGGCTACGCAGGCCCATATCGGCATAGGCCTGATTGAAGCGAATACCGGGGCGGCTGGCCCGTAGGTTGGCGGAAACGGTGTCTTTGTCATTGCCGAGGCAGGAAACGATACCCAGGCCGGTGATTACGACGCGACGCATGCGGAAGTCCTTCAGAAGCTATCAGTAGAGGTAAACAGGCCGACACGCAAACCTTCGGCACTGTAAATCTCGCGACCATCCACGCTAACGGTGCCATCGGCGATACCGAGGACAAGAGAGCGGCTGATGGTGCGTTTGATATGGATGTTATAGGTAACCTTCTTGGCGGTCGGCAGGACCTGACCGAAGAATTTGACCTCGCCAGAACCCAGCGCACGACCACGGCCCGGGTTGCCCTGCCAGCCCAGATAGAAGCCGACCAGCTGCCACATGGCATCGAGGCCCAGGCAGCCAGGCATGACCGGGTCACCTTCGAAGTGGCAGGCAAAGAACCAGAGATCAGGGTTGATATCCAGCTCTGCAACCAGCTCGCCCTTGCCGTACTTGCCGCCGACTTCGCTGATATGAACGATGCGGTCAACCATTAGCATGTTCGGCGCGGGCAGTTGCGCATTACCGGGGCCGAACAGCTCGCCGCGGCTGCAACGGAGCAGATCTTCCCGAGTAAAGGCCTGTTGTTTGGTCATGCGTATTCCTCAATGGTCCCTTTATGGAGGGCTTGCTGCGTTCATCCGACTCGAATAAGCGAGTCCGGCCATAAGACTAGTCATAGACTGCCGCCTTGCGCTGAAAGTCACAGCACAGGGACATGGGTACCGCTCGTTTCGACCAACCAAGAGACCACCACGGTAGAAACGGGCCGATACTTTAACACTCCTGATCCGTGACAACGACCATGTGACGTTCTGCCTCTTATAGACCATTGGGGAATGCCGCCCCAGGATGCTGACAACGCAAGCCTGGCCACACGGTCTTTCGCTGTCGCTCGGCGCGACCGGAAATTGTAATCGGATGATTCTGCTGGCATCAGGGTTTGCACTGGTTGCGTGCGGAGCGCTACGTATAATGCTGACCATTGCACCCTGTGCCTAAACGGATCCCCCATGACTGAACAGCAACCCATAGCGGTGCTTGGCGGCGGCAGCTTCGGAACCGCTATAGCAAACCTGCTTGCCGAGAACGGCCACAGCGTCCGATTGTGGATGCGCGATGCCGAGCAGGCCGAGAGCATTCGCACGCACCGCCAGAATCCGCGCTATCTGAAAGGTGTGACGCTGCTGCCAGGCGTCTGCCCTGTCACCGACCTTGGGCAGACGCTGGCTGACTGTCAGCTGATCTTCGTAGCATTGCCTTCCAGCGCCTTGCGGCAGGCCTTGTCCCCTTTCGCTGATCATCTATCGGGGAAGATGTTGGTTAGCACTACGAAAGGCATCGAGGCCCAGGGCTTCATGCTGATGAGCCAGATCCTGGAAGAAATCGCGCCACAAGCCCGAATCGGGGTGATTTCAGGACCTAACCTGGCGCGAGAAGTAGCCGAGCATGCACTGACCGCGACGGTTGTCGCCAGCGACGATGAGGCGCTTTGCCGTTGCGTGCAGCAGGCGCTGCATGGGCGCACGTTTCGTGTCTATGCCAGTTCTGACCGGTTTGGCGTCGAGCTTGGCGGAGCATTGAAAAACGTTTACGCGATCATGGCTGGTATGGCTGCGGCCCTCGGTATGGGCGAAAACACCCGCAGTATGCTGATCACGCGCGCCCTGGCTGAAATGACTCGCTTTGCTGTTAGGCTCGGCGCAAATCCGATGACGTTTCTCGGGCTGGCAGGGGTGGGAGACCTGATCGTCACGTGCACCTCGACGAAGAGTCGTAACTTTCAGGTGGGCCATGCTCTTGGTGCGGGGTTGAGTCTCGATGAGGCGGTGTCGCGGCTGGGGGAAGTGGCCGAAGGCGTCAATACCATCAAGGTATTGAAGACCAAGGCCGAGGAGCTACAGGTCTACATGCCACTGGTCGCGGGTCTGCATGCCATTCTGTTTGAGGGGCGTACGCTGGATCAGGTGATAGCGCTGCTGATGCGCGGTGAACCGAAGACCGACGTGGATTTCATTTCCACTGACGGTTTCTGATACGACAACGGAGCTACCAATGAACACATCACAACGCAGCGCAGAGCGCGAGTCGCTGATTCTGCGCGCACTCTGGATGCTGATTTTCTTTTTTGTCTGGCAGCTGGCCGAACTGGCCCTGCTGGTTGTAGTCGTGGCGCAGCTGGTGCTGCAGGCTGTGAATGGCAAAGCCAATGACAGCTTGCTGGAGTTCGGTGACAGCCTCAGCCAGTACGTGGCGCAGATAGGCCGTTTCGGCACGTTCAATACCGATCGCAAGCCTTGGCCGATGTCCGATTGGCCGAAACCGCGTCCGGCCGATAGGGAATCGGTGCCCCCTGTGCAGCCGGCCCCGCCAAAACAGGAGCCGCAGCCATGATGTTGTGGCTGTTGCGCCACGGCGAAGCCGAGCCACGCGACCGGACCGATGCCGAGCGTAACCTCACCGCTGCGGGCCGAGTCGAAGTGGAGCGCGCCGCCGCGCATCTACAAGGGCAACCGCTGCAGGCCATTCTGGCAAGTCCCTATCAGCGAGCCCAACAGACCGCTGAGATCGTCCGGCAGGCGCTTGGTTTTAGCGGATCGGTGGAAACCGTACCCTGGTTGACGCCGGAATCTGATCCGGCCGATGCGCTGCTTTATCTCGATCGTCGTAGCGAACAGCACGTGTTGCTGGTCACCCATCAGCCCTTTGTCGGTGTGTTCGGCGGGTGGCTGGTCAGTGGTCACCGCGACGCGCCCATTCCGATGGCAACCGCTAGCCTGGCTGAGTTGGAAGGGGAGCACGTTGCGGCGGGGTTGATGCGCCTGGTTGCGCTGCGGCATCCAGTCTAATTGCACTAGCTACTATCGATGCTGCGCTTGCAACTGCAAGTGACTTGCTGCAGACAAAACAAAAACAGGAGCGAAACGTGAGCATTTGGCAACGACCACCGAGCCTCGAACAACTCAACGCCAACCGTCAGAACACCATTGTCGAGCTGCTCGATATTCGTTTCGAAGCAGTCGAGGAGGATTGCCTAACGGCCAGCATGGTCGTGGACTCCCGTACTCACCAGCCCTATGGGTTGCTGCACGGCGGTGCTTCGGTAGTGCTCGCTGAGACCGTTGGGTCCATGGCCAGCTACCAATGCATCGACCCGAGCCGATTTTATTGTGTCGGCCTCGAAGTGAACGCCAACCATATCCGCGCGGTACGCAGCGGTCGTGTCACCGCGGTCTGTCGTCCGGTTCATCTGGGACGGTCCAGCCACGTCTGGGACATACGGCTGCACGGGGATGACGGCAAGCTGAGCTGTATCTCGCGTTTGACTGTTGCGGTCGTGCCGATTGGCGAAAACAGTCCGCAGCCTATGTAGGCGTCGTAGGCGCTCTATTTGGCAGGACTGCCTTTGCTTCTGCCGCTTCGGCCGATTGCCGTTAAGGGAAGGGGCGCCAGACAATGGCCGTCGTCTCCATCCAGCGCCTATAACTCATGACGCAACGCATTTTTTTCGCTCACGCCAACGGTTTTCCATCTGCCACCTATCGCAAGCTGTTTGAAGACCTGACGCCCGAGTACGCAGTTACCCACCTCGATCAGCACGGTCATGACCCGCGCTTCCCGGTCGATGACAACTGGCAGAATCTGGTGCAGGAGCTGGTTGAACAGCTAGCGGCGTTGCAGGAGCCGGTCTGGGGAGTCGGGCATTCGCTTGGTGGAATGCTGCACTATCACGCCGCCTTGCAACGCCCGGAGTTTTATCGCGGGGTGGTCATGCTCGATTCGCCTATGCCGACCTGGCTGGATCAAACCTTGATCTGGGCGGGTAAACGCTTTGGTTTCATTGATCGTCTGACGCCCGCGGGGCGTACCCTTGGTCGTCGCGAACAGTTCAGTTGCGTCGACGAAGCGCGGCGTTACTTCGCCAGCAAAGCACTGTTTCGCGCTTTCGATCCTGCCTGCCTAGATGCGTATGTCGAGCATGGGCTCGAGCCGACTGCTCAAGGGGTGCGTTTGCGCTTCGACCCGGAGACTGAAATTCGTATCTATCGCAGCGTGCCGCATGTGACGCCCGGCTGGCCCCATGCGCTGAAGATGCCACTGGCTGTCGTGCGGGGACGTGAAAGCCGAGTTGTGCTGCCCCATCATCTTTATCTGCTACGGCTGGTTGCCCACGGCGAGGCGCATACCTTGCCCGGCGGGCATATGTTTCCGCTCGAGCGACCGCGTGAAACCGCGGCCCTGCTCAGGCAGTTGTTCGGTCGCTGGACCGAACTGGACAGGCGGGGTGCCGCATGAGTGTCACGTTCGAAGAGATCCGCCTGAGCCTGCCACATATCGAGGTAGCGGCTCACCTGTATGGTCCGGAGGACGGTCAGCCGGTCATTGCTTTGCACGGCTGGCTAGACAATGCGGCCACCTTTTCGCGTTTGGCGCCGTTGCTTGAGGGCGTCCGGATCGTTGCGCTAGACCTGCCAGGGCACGGGCATTCCGATCATCGACCGCTCGGGGCGGCTTACAACATCTGGGACTACGCGCACGACGTCTTGCAGACGGCCGAACAGTTTGGCTGGAAGCGGTTTTCTTTATTGGGGCACTCGATGGGCGCCATCGTGTCGGTGTTGCTGGCCGGTGCCATGCCTGATCGGGTCGAGCGACTGGCCCTGATCGATGGGGTGATTCCCTATACCGGCGAAGCCGAAACGGCGCCGCAAAAGCTTGGGGAATCGCTGCAAAAGTTGCTTGTCGTCGACGACAAGCGAAAGCCGGTCTACGCCAGCTTCGAGCAGGCTGTCGCGGCGCGCATGAAAGGCGTGGGGGCGGTCAGCCACGAGGCGGCCGAGCGGCTCGCGCAGCGAGGGCTGATGCCGGTTCCCGGCGGTTATACCTGGCGCACTGATGCGCGTTTGATGCTGCCATCGTCGATGCGCCTGACTCGTGCCCACGCGTTGGCATTCGTGCATGGCGTGGCCTGTCCGGCGAGCCTGGTGCTGGCAGAACAAGGTTTGCTGACCCAGCCGGCCATGCTCGAACTGACCCAGGCCTTGCCATTCGTGCTGCATCGGTTGCCCGGCGGCCATCACCTGCACTTGGATGATCAAGTCGGGGCCGAAGCGGTGGCGGCAGTTTTCAACCCGTTCTTCGCAGGGTGAATCGAGCTAGCACGGGATTACGCAAGAATCTGTCGCAAAGCCCCGCTTGACTTGCATTTGCCAACTGGTGACGCTGGGCTATCGCCTCAGCAGGGAACACCGCAATGACCAACCTCCATACCACTGCCACCTCCAAGGGTCGGACCCTGCCGTCGGTGGTGACCCATTGAGGTGTCGTATGCGAGTTAGATGGGTAACAGCGCTGATCTTGGCTATCAGCACCGCTGATGCGGCGGATCTGCCGGGCAGCAGAGACTTCGACTTGCTTCCGCGATACCCGCAATCTGAAATCGTGGGCTTCAAAGAGCGGGACGTGCTGGACCGAACCTATCCGCTGGATTCGATACGGCGTATCAGCGGGCGGCTACGCATGAGCGACCAGATCGCCGCCAGCGGCCACCTGACGGCGGTTACCTATCTTCTGCCCGATGTCCATACCGGCATCGAAGCATTCGAGCGTGGACGAAATCGTCTGTTGAACGAGGGCGCTGAACTGCTCTTCTGGTGTGAGGGGCGTGAGTGCGGATCGAGCAGTCTATGGGCTAACGAGGTGTTTCATCGCTCGACGCTGTACGGCCCAGAGGCGAGGCAAGCCTATCTGCTGGCGCGCCTGCCAGGCGATTCGGATCGGCTGATGGCGCTATACGGTGTAACCCGTGGCAACGGTCGTCCTTATCTGCACGTGGAGCAGTTTGTGCCTGATCAGCCGCTCGGTATCATCCTGCCAAATCCGGGCACCCTGTTGCGTCAGTTGAAAAGCACCGGCGAACTCTGGCTGCCTCGATTGCCGCAAGAGCCCACGGCGGAGTGGGGCGCGCTGCTGGCCAATGTCCTGCGGCTCGACAGCACGATACGGGTCTCGCTGAAAGGCAAAGGCGCTGCGGCTTGGTACGAAGCGCTTACCCAGGAGCGAATCAAGGCGCGGCGCATGGAGGCGGAGGCCTCCGACGAGGGTGGGCTGCGTATGACGCTGTTGCGTTGAGGGTATATTTCAGACTGCAATAGCCACTGCTTCTGGTGCACTTTGCTCCAAAGTGCTCCGCCTTCTTCCATAGGTAACACCATGCTTAACAACGATCGTCTGCTGGTGCAGATTCTGCTCCTGGTGCTGCTCGGTGCCTGTGTGTGGGTGCTGGCCCCGTTTGCCTCGGCGCTATTCTGGGCGGCGGTGCTGGCATTCGCCAGCTGGCCGATCATGCGCGTGCTGACCCGTTGGATGAAGGGCAATTCCACGCTCGCCGCAACCCTGTTGACCGGCGGTTGGATGGTGCTGGTAGCCGTGCCGCTGGTCTGGCTCGGATTCAACATTGCCGACCAGATCCGCGAGTTCAACGTGCTAGTGCACAACCTGCAAGTGCAGGGGCTGCCAGCACCGCCGGCGTGGCTCGCTGAGCTTCCACTGATCGGCGACAACCTGTTGAATATCTGGAACACGCTGGACGAGCAAGGGACGGCCTTTTTCGCGACGATCCGGCCCTATGTCGGTCAGGTCGGCAACTGGTTGCTGGTGCGCAGCGCGCGCGTAGGCGGGGGGATGCTGGAACTCGCGCTCAGCCTGGTACTCGTGTTCTTTTTCTATCGCGACGGGCCAAAACTGGCTGCATTCGTCCATAGCCTGCTGCACCGATTGATCGGCGATCGCGCTGATCATTATCTCGAGCTGGTGGCTGGGACAGTTCAGCGTGTGGTCAACGGTGTGATCGGCACTGCTGCCGCCCAGGCGATTCTGGCGTACGTCGGCTTCAGCATTGCAGGCGTACCCGGTGCACTGATCCTCGGTCTGCTGACGTTCGCTTTCAGTTTCCTGATGGTCCCACCCTTGGTCTGGGGCCCCGCCACACTCTGGCTCGCCTGGCAGGGGCAGTACGGCATGGCGATATTCCTGGGTATCTGGGGAATGTTCATCATCAGTGGGGTGGACAACGTGCTGAAACCCTACCTGATCAGTCGCGGAGGCAACCTGCCATTGGTTGTGGTGCTGCTTGGCGTGTTTGGTGGCGTGCTGGCGTTCGGTTTCATGGGGCTGTTCCTCGGCCCGACGCTGCTGGCAGTTGCCTACAGCCTGCTGGAAGACTGGCTGGTCAAGGAAGTGCCTGGGGTCGTCACGCCAGCAAAACTACCGGGCAATCAATCCAACGATGCAGCAGTTCGCGACTAGCCGGTTGTTGCTGATTGCAGGCGCCCTGTTTAGAGCTGTTCGCGCTCGTACTTATCAAGCGCGTCGCTGGCAATTATCTGCCCCAGCTTGATCAGCTCCGGTGCTTTGTAAAACTCGTAGAAACGGCAGGCGCGCTTGGGAATGTTGACCAGCACGTTGGGTGGGTAACCGGCAATCTTGTATTGCGTCAGTGAGGATTGCATCACCTCGAAGCTCTGGTTGATGAGTTCCAGCAAGGATGCCGGGCCACCCACGTCGATCACCATCGAACCCTCGGCCGACTTCGGCGCGCTTTGCCCAGACGGGGCGCCCGGGGGCTGGCTCGCGCCAGGCCCATCGACAGCAGTGAGTTCGGCTATATGCTCTTCAAGCCCCTTGCTGCGCCAGAACGGAAGGTGCGAGCTGATCGAGCTGACCATGGCATCGAAGCGTCCTGGTCGGATCACTTCCGGCAGGGGGTATTGTCGATGGTTATTGGCGTTGAGGTTGACGGCGATGATGATGTCGCTGTGGCTTGAGACCACCGGCACGATTGGTAATGGGTTGAGTATCCCGCCGTCGACCAGCATTCGGTTGCCTTGCATGACCGGCGTGAACAGGCTTGGGATGGCTGCCGAGGCACGCATGGCCAGTTCCAAGTTACCCTCTTGGAACCAGATCTCCTGCTGGTTCGTCAGATCGGTCGCAACGGCCGTGAACGGAATCGGCAAATCCTCGATGTTGACCGATCCGAGCATCTCTCGGATCCGTCCGAAGATCTTCTCGCCGCGTATCGCCCCGAGGCTGAAACTCGGATCAACCAATCGCAGCATGTCGAAGTAATCCAGGCTTTCGATCCATTCGCGGTACTCTTCCAACTTGCCTGCTGCGTAAATACCGCCTACGACTGCACCCATCGAACAACCTGCGACGCAGGTGATCTCGTACCCCCGTGTTTCAAGCTCTTCGATCACGCCGATATGCGCATAACCGCGTGCGCCTCCCGAACCCAATACCAGTGCGACCTTGTTGCCCATGTGATTCTCCCTTTGGCATGGGGCTGTAGCTTCAAGCTTCGGGCTGCAAGCTTCAAGCTAAAGCCGAGGAGCCGGCCGCTTCATTGCAACCCGATTGGCCATGGCGCAGCGATGCGGTGACCAGCCTTGCTACAATCGTCACCCGTTTTGCCAGCATCACGAGACCTTTCCCAGATGAGCGAACCCATCCGCCTCACCCAATACAGCCACGGTGCCGGCTGCGGCTGCAAGATTTCACCCAAGGTGCTGGACGTGATCCTCGCCGGCAGCGGGGCACAGAATCTCGATCCGCGTTTGTGGGTCGGAAACGCCTCGCGTGATGATGCTGCGGTGTATGGCATCGATGAAGAGCGCGGGGTTGTATCGACTACGGATTTCTTCATGCCGATCGTCGATGATCCCTTCGATTTCGGCCGCATCGCCGCGACCAATGCCATCAGTGATATCTACGCCATGGGCGGGGACCCGCTGATGGCGATCGCCATCCTTGGCTGGCCCGTCAATGTGCTGCCGCCGGAAATAGCCCGAGAAGTCATCGCAGGCGGCCGCGCCGTGTGTGAAGCCGCAGGCATTCCGTTGGCGGGTGGGCATTCAATCGACGCGCCCGAGCCGATCTTTGGTCTAGCGGTCACCGGCCTGGTCAACAAGAGCCAGATGAAGCGCAACGACACGGCCACGGTTGGATGCAAACTCTATCTGACCAAGCCATTGGGAATCGGCATCCTCACCACTGCGGAGAAAAAGGCCAAGTTGCGGCCCGAGGATGTCGGCAGGGCGCGAGACTGGATGTGCACGCTCAACACGCCCGGCAGCCGCTTCGGCAAACTCGACGGCGTGCGGGCGATGACCGATGTGACTGGCTTCGGGCTACTTGGCCATTTGGTTGAAATGGCCGATGGCAGCGCTGTGACCGCGCGCATTGACTACGCCTGTGTGCCGCGTCTGGACGGCGTCGAGTACTACCTCGAGCAAGGCTGTGTGCCCGGTGGCACCGGCCGTAACTTCGACAGTTATGGCGACCGCATCGCCGCCATTGACGAGGTGCAGAAACAGCTGCTTTGCGACCCGCAGACCAGTGGCGGATTGCTGGTTGCGGTCGCGCCGGAAGGCGAGGCGGAGTTCCTCGCGGTCGCCGCCGAACTTGGCCTGACGCTCAAGCCCATCGGCGAAGTGATCGAAGCTGGCGCCTATGCCGTTGAGGTACGTTGATGCGTGGTGATACCGATAACTTTGCTGAGCTGTTCCTTAACGATGTACCGATGATGGACGCGCGAGCGCCTGTGGAATTTGCCAAAGGCGCATTCCCGGGCGTGGTCAACCTGCCGCTGATGAACGATCTCGAGCGGCAGAAGGTTGGCACCTGTTACAAGCAGCATGGGCAACAAGCGGCGATTGAACTGGGCCACCGGTTGGTGAGTGGTCAAGTCAAGGCCGAGCGCATTCAAGGTTGGGCCGACTTCGCGCGCAATAACCCTCAGGGCTACATCTATTGTTTCCGCGGTGGGTTGCGTTCACAGCTGGTGCAGCAGTGGCTCAAAACCGAGGCGGGGATCGACTATCCGCGCGTGACCGGTGGCTATAAGGCGATGCGGCACTTTTTGCTTGAAACCATTGAGCATGCCGCCGCGCATGACAATTTCGTGTTGGTCGGCGGTATGACTGGGACGGGTAAAACCGAGGTGCTGGCACGCCTGGACGACGGAGTCGATCTGGAAGGCATTGCCAATCATCGCGGCTCAAGCTTCGGCAAGCGCGCCACACCGCAGCCGGTGCAGATCGACTTCGAGAACGCCCTGGCGATTCGCTTGTTGAAGATGCAGAAAGCGGGTGCAAGGCAATTCGTTTTGGAGGATGAAGCGCGGCTGGTCGGTCGTTGTTCGATTCCGCTGCCCTTATTTCAGGGGATGCAGCACTATCCGCTGGTCTGGCTCGAAGACAGTTTCGATGGACGTGTGGACCGGATCCTCAAGGATTATGTAATCGACCTCTGTGCAGAGTTCACCGTTGAGTTCGGCGCAGAAGGATTCACCGCATTTGCCGAGCGTTTGCAGCAAAGTCTGGTCAATATCAGCAGGCGGCTTGGCGGCGAATGCTATACCCGGCTGGCGGCAATCATGGATCAGGCGCTTGCCGAGCAAGCGAGTACCGGCTCGGTTGATCTCCACCGCGAGTGGATCGAGACGTTGTTAAGGCAGTACTACGATCCGATGTACGCCTACCAGCGTGAAAGCAAGGCCGCCCGGATCGAATTCGCAGGTGAACAGGACGCGGTCGTGGAATTCTTGCGCGAGCGCGCCGCGGTTCAACAAAACTGAGCAGGTCTCGGAAAAGAGGATGTATCGATGAAGAACATTATCTGTCTATCACTGTTGGCACTTGCCCTTACCGGTTGCGCCGCCAAGACGGCCTATCGAGACAGCTGCGCATCTCAGCTGAACGCCGCTTGGGAAGAGCAGAGCCTGGCCGAGGCGGAAGGGTTCGCCGGCACGGTTAGCTATTCCAAGGCGATGGCACTGCTGACTGGCGCCAAGACCCAGCAACAATTCGAGGCTTACCAGGGCTGCGTGGAGAAGGCCAAGAAGGCGCGCTTCTATCTGCGTGAATCGCGCGCAGGCCGCTAATACCGCTGCGATTCTGTGGCAGCCGTCCGGCTGCCACTTCTTATCCATCGGTTCTGGCCGAGTGCCAGACCGACTCAGTAGGAATCCGCATGCTGCTCGATTTTTCCAACCTGGCGCCGGTCGAGGCCTACCGCTGGCTGGCGTCCACCATCACACCCCGACCGATTGCCTGGGTCTCGACGTGTTCGTCCGCAGGCGTCAGCAATCTTGCGCCTTTCAGTTTTTTCCAGGTGATCAGCAGCAACCCGCCAACGCTGCTGATCAACGTCGGACTCAAGGACGGCTTGCCGAAAGATACCGCCCGCAACGCGCACGAAACGGGGGAGCTCGTTGTGCAGCTCGTCAGTGCAGAGCAAGCCGAAGCGATGAACGCCTCTGCGGCTGCATTGCCTCATGGCATCAGCGAATTTGAACACTGCGGGATTGCCAGCGAATCCGCGAGCCTTGTGAAGGTGCAGCGGGTCTCTGGCGCACCCGTTGCCTTCGAATGCCGTGTCGCGCAGATCCTGCCGTATCCTTCCGAGTCGCCCAATTGTCAGCTCATCTTCGCTGAGGTGTTGTTGGCGCATATCGATGACCGCGTGCTAGATGAGCGCGGTCGTGTTGATTCCGCGCGGCTCGATCTAGTCGGCAGGCTCGGCGGTGCAGCATATAGCTATACGCGCGAGCGTTTCGAGATGCAGCGACCCTAGTGGGCGCGTACGTTTCCGACCGCTTGGGTGATGGCGCGCGTTTCCGGCTCTGATGAGGCACAACGTCAGCGCACGCAGGGTCAAGCGTCATATCACAAGTTCGCTAGGCCGGGTCAGTAGGATCGACGGATAAAACAAAGGAGAGTTGCATGCGCACCCGATTGGATGTCTGTCTGAGGGCGGTCAATGAAGTGCTGCTCGGCAAGCAATCGCAGGTGCGATTGGCCATGGCTTGCCTGCTGGCGAGGGGGCATCTGCTGGTGGAAGACTTGCCCGGCATGGGCAAGACGACGTTGAGCCATGCGCTTGCAAAGGTCATGGGGCTGGACTTCCAGCGCATCCAGTTCACTTCCGACCTGCTGCCCGGCGATATCCTCGGTACCTCTGTTTTCGACAAGGATAGCGGTCAGTTCGTATTCCACCCTGGACCGATCTTCGCCGAGTTGGTGCTGGCTGACGAAATCAACCGGGCCACACCGAAAAGCCAGAGCGCGCTGCTTGAAGCCATGGAAGAAGGGCAGGTAACGATCGAGGGCGCGACGCGACCTTTGCCGGAGCCCTTCTTCGTGGTCGCCACGCAGAACCCGGTCAGCTCTGGCGGCACCTTCGCGTTACCCGAATCCCAGCTGGATCGCTTCCTCATGCGCCTTTCGCTGGGCTACCCGGCCAAAGCGGCGGAGAAAGCGTTGCTGCTCGGTGATTCGCGTCGTGATTTGCTCACTCGGTTACAACCCCAGCTGGATCGCGCCGAGCTAGCTGCTATCCAGCAGACGGTGAGCGCTGTTCGCGTCAGTGATGCTCTGGTCGATTACGTCCTGCGCTTGGTCGAGGCCACGCGCACCCAGCCGCAATTCGCCTGGGGCCTGTCACCTCGCGCCAGCCTGGCGCTGCTGGCGGCAGCCCGTGCCTGGGCCTTTCTCGACGGCCGAGATTACGTGATTCCGGAAGACGTCCAGGCGGTACTGCCCTCGGTGGTCGGCCATCGGTTGCGCGAACGCGCCGATGCCACCGGGCATGGCGGCGGCGCGCTGGTGCAATGGCTGTTGCGCGAAGTGCCGGCGCTGTGATGCCGCCGCTGCTGGGCTGACGGGGAGCGGCTATGCGAGTGCTACCACGGATACGAGACCGCTGGCTGCTCAAACGCATCCCTCCGGGTCCTAGCGTACGCCTCAACCAGCGGCGTATCTTCATCATGCCCACAGCGGTCGGGATGAGCTTCCTGGTCGCGCTGCTGTTGATGCTGCTTGCCGCGATCAACTACGAGAACAGTCTGGCTTATGCCCTGACGTTTTTGCTGGGCTCGGTATTTGTCGTGGCGATTCTGCATACCTGGCGCAACCTGGCGGGTCTCGAGTTGCAGGCAGGGGGGGCTGAGGCGGTTTTTCTTGGCGAGCAGGCGTGTTTGCGGGTGCGCTTGGAGAGTCGCGGACGCCTTTACCAAGCCGTCTCGGTCGGATGGCCCAAAAGCGGTCTGCAGTTGGTTGACGTGCCGGCCGCAGGCACCTGCGAACTGCAGCTTAGCCTGCCCACCGAGCGCCGTGGCTGGCTACGACCAGGACGGTTGCGCGTTGAGAGTAGATTTCCCTTGGGCATTCTCGTGGCGTGGAGCTGGGTGGATTTGCAGCTCGCCGCGCTGGTGTACCCACGCCCACTCGCGGGTGATCTGCCCCAGGCCGTCGGGCTGGACGAAGAGAGCGGTGAAGGTTCGCGGGCGCTGGGCAGCGGCATCGACGATTACCAGGGCTTGCGTCCCTGGCAACCAGGCGACTCGAAAAGACGATTGCACTGGAAAGCCTATTCCCGCGGTCAAGGCTTGCTGGTGAAGGATTTCGCTGCGCTGTCCGGTGAGGACCCGCTACTGGATTTCGATGAACTCGCCGGTGATATCGAATCCCGGTTGTCGTTGCTCTGTCATTGGGTCGTGGAACTGTCGTCGCGCCAGCAACCCTTCGCCCTCCGAATAGCGGATACCACTATCGAGGCCGCTGTGGGCGTGGAGCACCGTAACCGTTGTCTGCGAGCACTGGCGCTATTCGGCCAAGAATCGGCGGTGCCGCAATGAGCAGCTTGCAGCCTATCCCACGCAACGGCCTGGTTTGGCTGTTGGTCGCGCAGGTGCTGGTCATCCTGCCGCATCTGGCTCATCTGCCACTGTGGATCATCGGCCTCTGGCTGGGTTGCGCGATCTGGCGGGTGCAGATCTTCCGCATGCGCGCTCCATACCCACGGAGCTGGATGAAGGCACTGATGATGCTGGGCGCTGCATTTGGCGTTTATTTCTCACGCGGCGGGCTGATCGGGCTCGATGCAGGCGTGGTGCTGCTGATCGCGGCGTTTATTCTCAAACTGGTGGAAATGCGCAGTCGTCGCGATGCGTTGGTACTGGTCTTTCTTGGTTTCTTTGCCGTGGTCACCAGCTATCTGTTCAATGACGGCCTGCTCGCCGGGATCTACAGCCTGGCGCCGATCATCGCGCTGCTAGCCGCGATGATCGGCTTACAGCAGAGTCCTGCGGGCACTCATCCCTGGCCGACGTTGCGACTGGCCGGTTCGTTGCTCCTGCAGGCGATCCCACTGATGCTGGTGCTGTTCGTCCTGTTTCCGCGCCTAGGGCCGCTTTGGTCATTGCCTCAGCCGAAGGATCGCGGCGTTACCGGCCTGGCTGACAGCATGTCGCCAGGCGATATGGCCGAGCTGAGTCGCTCGAGTGCCCTGGCATTTCGCGCCAGCTTCGAGGGGCCGATCCCTGATAGGGATCAGCTGTACTGGCGAGCAGTAACCTTTGAGCGTTTCGATGGAAGGCGATGGTCGCAATCTTTCAAATCGCAGCTTCCGCAGACCCCAGAATGGTCACCGCGGGGCGCACCGGTTGCATATAGCATTGTCATGCAGCCCAGTGGGCGGCCGTGGTTGTATGGATTGGACGTAGCGCAGGTCGACGCGGGCGATGTGCGACTGATGAGTGATTTCCACCTGGCGCGCCCTCGGCCAGTCGACAAACCGCTGTTGTACCAGGCGACTTCCTGGCCGGAGGCACTGCGCGAGCCAAATGCTGGACCTGCTGTTCTGGGAAGGGCTTTGGAACTGCCGGCCACTGGGAACTTACGCAGTAGGGCCTGGGCGGCGGAGCTGCGACGCGCGCATCAGACGCCTAAGGCAACGGTGCAAGCGCTGCTCAGCCATTTCAACCAGCAGCCGTACAGCTATACCTTGCGACCTTCGCCGGTGGGCGAGGACATCGTCGACGGTTTTCTCTTCGATACGCTGAACGGATTTTGCATTCATTACGCAGGCGCGATGACCTTCGTGCTGCGCGCGGCCGGTATCCCTGCGCGGGTGGTCGCTGGCTATCAGGGTGGGGAGGTCAACCCTTCGGGCAACTACCTGTCGGTGCGTCAACTCGATGCCCATGCCTGGGTTGAATATTGGGAGGCGGGCAGCGGGTGGGTCAGCGTGGATCCGACATTCCAGGTCGCACCGGAACGGATCGAGCGCGGGCTGGAGGAGGCGCTTGACGCTGAGCAGGATCTGATCGAAGGCGCCATCATGGACCTCCGGCGCTACCGCGACATTGGTTGGCTGAACGACCTGCGTTTCGGCTGGGACAGCCTCAATTACGGCTGGCAGCGCTGGGTCCTTAATTACCAGGGCGAACGGCAGCTGGAAATACTGCAAGGATTGTTCGGCAAAGTCGACTCCCGCAAGCTCGGTCTACTGATGGTCGCCACGGGGGCGTTGCTGGTTGTCCTGCTGGCGCTTCTGCTCCTGAAACCTTGGCGCCGGGAACAAGATGCGCAACTGCGCCAGTTTCAGGGCTTCGAACAATTGCTGGCGCGGCATGGCGTGGCGCGGCACGCAGGCGAGGGTGCGCGCGACTTCGCCCAACGTGCAGCAGCGCGGCTGCCAGGTGCTGCCGCCCAGATTCAAGCGTTCGCTGGACTGTACGAACAGGCCCGTTATGCGGGTCAGCCGACCGACCTGGCCGAGATGAAGACTGCACTCCGAAGCTTGCGACGCCAGCTGCCTTGGCGTGCCACTGTGAGCAAGCCTCGGGGTGGTATCGACGGCGACAACCTATAGCTGCTCGAGATGGCATGACATCACCAACTGTTCGGCGATGCCTCCGCTGGTCCGCGCAGCGATAAGATGAACCGCAATAACAACGAGTCGAGGTAGGAATGACCCTGTCCGAACTGCTACAAGCCGTGCGTGAAACCCCTCAAGATGTCGTCGTGCCTGCCAGTTGGGGGCAAGGCCGGGCCGGTTTTGGAGGGTTGGCCGCGGCGCTGGTATTTGAGGCCATGCAGGCGAAAGTGCCGAGTGATCGTCCGGTGCGGTCGCTGTCGATCACCTTTGTTGGGCCGCTTGCGGTTGATGTGCCCGTCAGCTTCGAGGCTGAAGTGCTGCGTGAAGGCAAGGCGGTCAGTCAGGTACTTGGCCGTGCCATCCAGAACGGCCAGGTGGTGACGCTGGTGCAAGGCAGCTTCGGCGCAGCGCGTGTCTCCGCCGTCAGGGTGGAGGCTGAGCCGGCCCCAGAACTTCCGCCGGTGGAGGCCTGCCAGGAGCTGCCCTACATCAGCGGTGCGACACCTGAGTTCACCCGCCATCTGGTCATGCGCTGGGGCATTGGCGGTCTGCCTTTCTCAGGTAATACATCGCGAGAAATGGGCGGATGGGTTCGTCAGCGTGGCGAGGTCGACCGGGAGCCAGTAACCGTCTCGCATCTGCTTGCGCTCGTTGACGCATGGCCACCGGCCGTGCTGCCACACCTGAACAGTTTCGCGCCGGGCAGTTCGCTGACCTGGACCATCGAATTTGTCCAGCCACTGCCAATACTCGATACCCACGAATGGTGCCGGTACCGAGCGGTGATCGAGCACGCTCAGGACGGCTACGGTCATTGCGCGGCCGCGTTATGGACCGGCAGCGGTCAACTGGTTGCACTGAGTCGACAGACGGTAACCGTCTTCGGATAAGCAGAGCGCCGCCCGCTGGCTCTTACGCCAGCGGGCTAATAGGTCATCCGTACGTGCTGAGGCGGTCAAAGCTTGAGCTGGTGAATCGCTTTGCTGAGTTCGCCGGAGAGCGCCGCGAGTTCTGCGCTGGTGTTTGCCGATTCGACGGTTTGCTGGACAGTTCGCTCGGTGACGTCGCGAATGCCGGTGACTGAGCGGTTCAGCTCCTCGGCAACTTCGCTCTGTTGTTCAGCGGCCACGGCAATTTGCGTGTTGCTTTCGCGCATCTGTGCGACTGCAGCAGTAATGGCTTCTAGCGCGAGTCCTGCCTCGCGCGCTTCGCGCACGCAGTCGTCTGCCTTGAGTGAGCTTTCCTGCATGAATTCGACGGCGTCGCGGGTCATGGTTTGCAGGCCGGTGATCATCTGGGTGATTTCGTCAGTCGATACCTGAACGCGTTTGGCCAGGCTGCGCACTTCATCTGCAACCACAGCGAAGCCGCGGCCCATTTCACCGGCACGTGCGGCTTCAATCGCCGCGTTCAGTGCTAGCAGGTTGGTTTGTTCGGCGATGCTGTGGATAACGCTGACCACGCCGTTGATTTTCTGGCTGTCGGCCGCCAGCTGGCCGATTGTTTCGGCCGTTTGCTGGACGCCCTGCGACAGGCTGGATATAGAGCGCTCGACCCGTCCCACGACATTTTGCCCGTTGCCCGCGAGGCGGTCGGCACTCTGAGACTGGTCGCGCGTTTCCCTGGCGTGTTCGGCGATGTGGTGGACAGTGGCGGTCATCTCGTTGATTGCAGTTGCTGCCTGGTCGGTTTCGCTCTGCTGGCCGAGCATGCCCTGGCGGACCTCGCTCATGCTTGATGCCAGCCGAGCGGCTCCGTCATCGAGCCGGGTCGCCGCCTGGGCAACGGTGCTAACAATGCGTTGGTAACCGGCTTGCATTGCGTTGAATGCCGCAGCCATCTCGCCGACCTCATCACCGCTGGCCAAAGGTACTCGCATCGACAGGTCGCCGCTGCGCTCGACATGCACCATTACGTTCTTGAGCGTGTTGAGATGGCTTAGCAGGAAGTGGATCAACAACTGTGATGCGGCCAGCAGCACCAACATCAGCACAGCAACAGCAATGGCATAGCTGAAGAAATGTTCACCCAGCAGCTGCATGGTGCTGGGCACACGAGCCAGCACGGCCAGGGTGTCCCCGTCCGGTCGGGCTACCAGTTGGGTGCCCACGATCGGTGTCTTGCCGAACAGCCGGTCATGCTCGATTGCAACCCACCCTTGGCGCGCGGTTACAGGTTGCCCCTCGATCGCAACTGCCTGACCAGCCGGAAATACCTGAATGTCGGCGTCCCTGGGTATTGCGGAGCCTTCTGGCCAGGCCTGTAGTAGAGCCCCCAATTGCTGCGCATTGTTCTGAGCGTCGTGGCTTCGCGACTGCTGTTCGAGTTGCAGGGCAAAGAGCACCAGTAGCAGCGTCGTAGCAAACGACACCAGGTTCAGCGCCCAGAACTTGTACTTCAGTGAGAGATCGCGAATCCATAAAGCCATTGCATGCTCTTCTTATGTCGATGACCGGAACGTTCGTCGCGCAGTGGCATCTCCGCCTTTTTGCGAACCCGTTCTGTTAACGGCCGAAAGTGGTTGGGCTTGAGCCAGTTCAGTGTTCGTTCAGCGGCGCGATGCGGAAGAATTCCTGAGCACAGCGCGTCGTGCTCTGCGCCAGCTGTTCCTCGCTGACACCTCGATGCTGCGCGACTTCACGGAGTACTTCAGGAAGAAATGCCGGCTCGTTCTGGCCACCTTTAGGTTTCGGCCGCAGCGTGCGTGGCAGCAGGTAGGGTGCATCGCTTTCGAGCATCAAGCGAGCTTCAGGGATTTCGCGCACCAGTGGATGCAGGTGAGTGCCGCGGCGCTCATCACATATCCAGCCAGTGATGCCGATGTGGAGGTCGAGATCGAGGTAGGCATAGAGCGCGCGTTTCTCGCCGGTAAAGCAGTGCACGACCGCAGCGCTGAGCTTGTCACGGAACGGCCGAAGTATTTGTACCAGACGCTGGTCGGCGTCGCGCTCGTGAAGAAACACCGGCAGGCCGGTTTCTACTGCCAGCTGCAGGTGTTCTTCCAGGACCCGCTCCTGCTGTGCGCGAGGGGACAGATCCCGGTTGAAATCCAGTCCGCACTCGCCGACCGCGCGCGTCTCGGGCTCGGCGAGTAGGGCTTTGAGCTGTGCGCTAGTACTGGACGTCCATTGGCTCGAGTCATGAGGGTGGATACCTGCGGTACAGAACAACCGTTGCCGGCCTTCATCCAGCTCCCGGCAGAGGGCCAGTGCTGCTTCGCTTTCAGCAAGGCTAGTGCCGGTCAAAACCAATTGTGTGACGCCCGCTGTGTAGGCGCGCTCCACAACCGCACGGGGGTCACGGGCAAACGTTGGGTGGGTGAGGTTGACGCCGATGTCGACAAGTTGCATGAAGCGTCTCGCTTATAAGATCAAAATATATAGATAAAAATCAGGTGGTTGCAGAAGTTAATTAAAGTCTATTGAAAGGTGCAGCTGGCGGCCAAGCAAAGGCTATGAGAATCTTCGCCACCTTGCGGCGGGGTGCCGCTGTGCATTTTGTCTCATTCGAGCCGATACCCGGAAATGACCCGATTATTTTCCCTGCTGCTGTGTCTGCTGGTGCTTGCACCCTGGCCGGCGGTTGCTCGGGTGATGGGGCCTCCAGCCTGGCAGTCGGCGGATACCGTACGCGATCTCGCTGATATTCGCCGCAGTGGCGTTCTTCGGGTTCTGGTCAATCAAAGCCGCAACAGTTCCGGCGAGGTCAAAGGCGAGCCCATCGGTGTGGAATACGTGCGCCTGCGCGCCTTCGAGCAGTATCTCAATCGTGGTTCGAAGGGCACGCCGATCAGCTTGAAGATCATTCCCAAGGCCAAGGACCAGTTGCTCGGTGCGCTGCAACGCGGTGAGGGTGATCTGGTTGCCCCTGGAGAGATCTTGCCGCAAGGCGCGGCGCGCCGGATAAGTCGTAGCCGTGCTGTGATCGCTCAGGTGCCAATGGTGTTGGTGAGTCGACAGGGTGGCCCTCGTTACAAGAGCTTCGAGCAACTATCAGGTCGTAGCCTGGCGCTGTCGGCCGGCAGTGCGGCGGGTCCCGCGCTGGAGAAGCTCAATCGGAGCCTGATGCAAGCTGGACGGGCACCGATCGCCGTCGAGTGGGTTGATCCCACATTGGCGGTGGAGGACGTACTGGAGATGGTACAGGCTGGCGTCTATCCGGCTACCGTGGTGGAGCAGCCCATTGCAGAGCGCTGGGCAAAAGTATTGCCTAAGCTGCGCATCGAATCGCAGCTGACACTGGGCGACCCCGCCGATATGCACTGGTTTGTGCAAAAGGATGCGGGAATGCTAAGTGCGAGCGTCGACCGTTTCCTCCAAACCTACAGCGCGCCTGATAACCAGGATGCAGCATTCGTTCGCGTCTATCGCAGGCTCTATCGGGTGCAGTATCCACTGGATCGTGTCGGCAGACAGCGCCTGGAAAAAGTCCGTCCGACCTTGCAGCGGCATGCCCAGCAGCAACAGATCGATTGGCTCAACCTGGCTGCGCTAGCCTTCAAAGAGTCGACGCTCGATCCGTCGGCGCGCGGTGCGGGCGGAGCCACCGGGCTGATGCAAGTGACGCCGTCGACCGCTCGTAGCATGGGTGTGAAGGATATCGGTCAACTGGATAACAACGTGCTTGCCAGCGCGAAGTATCTGGCAAATATCCGCCAAACCTTCTTTTCCAGTCCCAGGCTGAATGAGCGCGAGCGCATGGCGTTTGTGCTGGCGGCCTACAACCTCGGACCGCAGCGGGTCCAGAGCCTGCGTTCCGAGGCCCGCCGTCGAGGCCTTAACCCGGACCAGTGGTTTTTCCAGGTTGAGCGCGTTGCCATGTCGAGCATGGGTATGGGTGTGGTCAGCTATGTCAATGCCGTGAACAAGTACTACCTGGCCTACACCCGGGAGCGGTACCTACTCGAAGGCGGGCCGCAGAGCGCTTCCAGTAACTGAATCCTTAGCCGCGCTTGGCGGCGAGCAGCTGCTCAGCAGCTTGCAGTCGTTGGCGCTCGTTCTCATTGAATTGCTCGGCCGCCAAACGGGCGATGGCGGCACGTTTATCCGCCTCGCCGAGTCCCTGGCTGCGTTCAATCCGGCGTTTCGCCTGGTTATAAGCGGTGAGCCGGCTTTGCCATGCCTGGCGCCGACGGTCGAGTTCCTCCAGGCGGGCTGCGGCTGCGTTGCCGACCAGCTGCTGGCGTAGCTGCCGCAGATCTGCCGGGTTGCCACCGTTGGCTGCCAGCGCACGTGTCTGCTCGCTCAGTTGTCTTTGCATCTGTACCGCCACTGTATCCTGCAGTTCCGCTGGCAGGCTGTCTTGCAACCTGTCCAATGCCGCGCCTTTGCCTGACGCGTCGAGCGTTGCGTCGTGCCGAATGGCCAGGCGTTCTAGCGTGAAGCGGTCAGTCGCTTCGTCTAGCGCGAAGAATGCCTGGTGGACCCGATCATCGAAGATTCCCGCACGCAGCTGCTGAACCGCGCGAAGGCGATCGCGCATGGCGTCTATGTCGGCCCGTTGCGTATGGTGCTGCTCCAGCAACAGCAGCTGCCTTTTGTAATCCAGGTACTGGCTCAGCAGCTGGATGGCATGGTCCGCTGCAGGCTTGGGGAGCTGCGTTTCGATGTAGCGACGTAGCCTGGCGACGCTGGTTTCGAGCGGTTCCTCACCAATCGAGGCCAGGAAGTAATCGAAAACACGGCGTATCTCCGCATCGATGATCAGGCTTCCGCCCGCGTCAGCCCGTAGTCGGCCGTCCACCCGTGTACCTGCAAAAGAGTCCGGTAGACGGGCAATCGCGTCAGCCCGCGGCAGCTTCCGGGTGGGTGTTGGGCTTTGTTGCGGACTGACCTCGCTAGTGTTGATCTGAACGGGCTGAGGGCGGCCAAGGACTTGAGCAGGCGTAGGGTCGGGCGGGACACCTCCGTACATCGCGACGCCGAGGATAAGTGTCAATACGAACAGGACGGCAAGCATTTTCATCAGGATGCCTTGTGGTCAGGAGGTGGGGCCGAGCGGCCCCACCGGAGCCTCAGAGGCCTGCGTTCTTCAGGCGGTTGGCGTGCTGGCGGTAAATGGTCACAGGATCGGTTTCGAACAGGCTGGTCAGTCCAAGCACCTGGTTGACCTCATCCAGGTGGTTCATCCGATAGTTATCACGGATAACCATGCCCAAATGCGAGCTGCAGCGGCCAACCAGGCCGTCATTGGCTTCGTCAAAGGCCAGCGAGCCGGCGCCCAGCATGGCGTCACTCACATCCAGCGGGTTGGTCAGCGGGCTGGTGCCGCTCCAGGAGTAATAGCGCACCCCATTGACCTTGTACGCGCCTTCGCCGCAGGCGCTGGTCGGAACCCCTTGCGGATATTTCGCGTTGAAACGGGCGGCGCCTTCGCTGTTGAGTGATTCAAGTGAGCCGAGCGAATTCTGTGGTTCGGTACTGGGGCTTCCCGAAAGAAAATGGATCAATGCCCCCATGCCGTTGATGAGCCCGGCGAGTATGGCTTCGCCACCCGAGCCCTCGGGAATCTTGCGCAACAGGTCGGCAACGTCGGAGCCCTTGTGCGGCGCGCCTACGCTGGTGACCGACGCGACCAGGTCGGGACGAACGGCGGCAACATAGCGCACGGTTGGCCCACCGTGGCTGTGGCCGACCAGATTCACTTTCGGTTTGCCACTGATCGCAACGATCTCCTCGACTTGTTGAAGAAGTTCCTCTCCACGCAGCTCCGAGGTGTTGAGTTGGCTGACTTCGGTAACGTAAACCTGTGCGCCATCACGTCGAAGCGCCTGGGGAATGCCGTACCAATAGTCGATGCCAAGCAGGCTGTCGAAGCCGAGCATGCCATGCGCCAGCACGATCGGGTAACGCGTCTGGGTGTAGCCGCTGGAGCTGAATAGGCCGGCCTGGGCTTGGCTTGAAATTGCCACGAAGGTTCCGAGGCATAGAGCGAACACAGTCTTGTTCTTATTCATGATTGCACTCAATCAAGGGTGACTGGACATTGGGCAATCCCTCGCCATTCACCGCGCGTAGCGCGTACTGCAGTGGCTACAGGCGCAGCATTCGTGCCAGTTTGCCAGGCGATATAGATAGGAGGCTCTAGCGCAGGCGTTCCGCCTGCGGGATGGTCGCCGGGCTTGGTGGCGGCCACCGAGGCGTCTGTTACCAGATGGAACATCTGGCTGGGTAGGAAAGTGACGATTTATAAATTAGCCGAAATTAGGCGCTAGATCGAAGAAATACGTGACTGATTGGTCTCAAGATAACTGGTTGGTCATGGGTAGGCGATCGCGACGATGTACCAGAGTTTTGGTCCGGTGGGCGTTTGCACCTGGGCTTCAGCATCCAGCGTTTTTCCAACCAAGGCGCGCGCCAACGGCGAATCGATGCTGATCAGCCCCTGGCGCAGGTCCAGCTCATCTGGCCCGACAATACGGTAGCGGGCCTGCTCGCCATCTTCGTCCTCGACTGTCACCCAGGCGCCAAAATAAACCTTGCCGGGGTCGCTGGGTCGTTCACCGACGACCTTGAGTTTTTCCAGTCGTTTGGTCAAAAAACCTACGCGGCTGTCGATTTCGCGCAGCATCTTCTTACCGTAGGTGTATTCGGCGTTTTCCGAACGGTCACCTTGCGCCGCCGCCTCGCTGACCGACTGGGTAACCTGTGGTCGCTTCACATGCCACAGTTCGTGCAGCTCGGCGCGCAGCCGCGCCTCGCCTTCAGGGGTGATTAGAGGGGTGCCGGCAGGGCGAGGCGGACGATAACGGCTCATGGTATTTCCAGTTCAGGCACAGGCTGGTCATTCTACAGGCTGAAAAACGCACCGCCTGCTCTGGTCAGCTTTCACGCAGCACGTCTAGCGGGCTGGCGTTAAGGGCTCGACGCGTTCCCAGCACGCCGGCCCCACCGACCAGCAGCGCGCCGATCAGCGGTAGCAGTAGCAGCCATGGATGCGGCTGCCAGCGAAGATCGAAGACGAAGTGATAGAGCAGGGCGCTGACCAGTTCACAACCCAATGCGGCAAGTACACCGCTGGCGGCACCCAATACCCCAAATTCGGTACGTCTGGCTCTGATCAATAACGTTCGCTCCGCTCCGAGTGCTCGGAGCAGTGCACCTTGACGAATCCGTTCGTCCAGCGTCGCTTGTAGACCGGCGAACAATACCGCTAGGCCTGCCGCCAACACGAACATCAGCACATATTCGACCGCTAGCGAAACCTGCGACAGGATGCTGCGCAACTGGCTGAGCAAGGCTTCCACCTGCAATATCGTTGCGGACGGAAAATCCCTGGCTAGCTGTACCAGCTCGCGATCCTTTCCTTCGGCCAGATGAAAGCTGGTCATGTAGGTGGCGGGTATATCCTCCAAGGTCTGTGGCTCGAAGATCATGTAGAAGTTGGGTTGGAAGCTGTCCCAGTTGACCTCCCGCAGGCTGGTCACGCTGACGTCGCGGGTGAGGCCACCAACTGTGAAGCTGAGTCGGTCACCCAGCTGTACCTGAAGACTCTCGGCCAGCTCGGCTTCCACCGACACGCCAGGCAGTTCGCCTCGCGCTGAGGGCCACCATTGGCCGGCGGTTAGGCGATTGTCGGCAGGCAATTCCTGGGCCCAGGTCAGGCTCAGGTCCCGACGAATCGCGCGTTCGCCCTGGCTTTCCTTGCTGACCAGCTGGCGCACCGGCTCGCCGTTGATGGCAACCAAGCGACCCGGTACCACCGGATACAAAGGCGCGACGTGATCGGAGAGTGCCTCGATGCGTGCGGCGAATGCGTCCCGGTCGGCGGGCAGGACATTCAGAACAAAATGGTTGGGGGCGTCATCCGGCAATTGGTTCTGCCAGGTGTCGAGCAATTCGCCGCGCAGCAGCCCTATTAGCGCCATGGCGAGCAGGATCAGGCCGAAAGCCAGCGACTGACCAGCCGCCGCCAGCGGGTGTCGGAGCAGTTGCCCGAGCCCTAAACGCCATGTCAGCGACGCCCCGGAAAGCGCTCGACGCAGCCCTTTCAGTGCCAGCAAAAGCAATCCGCCAAGGATCGCGGTGGCGAGCAGACCACCCCCCAGCAGCGCGAGGGTAATCTTCAGGTCCAGACTGAGCCGCCACATGATCACGCCAAGGGCGATGACGGCGGCGCCATACACCAGCCAGGAGCTTGGCGGGATCGGCAGCATGTCGCGGCGCAGTACCCGCAGCGGTGGCACACGACCGAGCGCTGCCAGGGGCGGTAGTGCGAAACCGGCCAGTGCAACCAGGCCGGTTGCAATTCCCGCCAGGGCCGGCCAGAGCGTGGCCGGTGGCACTTCGCTGACCACAAGTTCGCGCAGGAGGAAGAACAACCCATGTTGCGCTGCCCAGCCCAGCAGTGCGCCAACCGTGCTGGCAAACAGGCCGAGGTAGGCGAGTTGCAGGGAATAGAGCATTAGTGCTTCGCGGCGTGACAGACCGAGGCAGCGCAACAGCGCGCTGGCATCGAAGCGGCGCGCCGCGAAACGCGCCGCCGATAAGGCCACTGCGACACCCGCGAGCAGCACGGCGGCCAGGCTGGCCAGGTTCAGGTAGCGCTCGGCGCGCCCCAGCGCACCCCCGATTTGGCGGTTGCCGTCTTTGGCTGTCTCGATGCGTTGATGTGGTTGGAGCTCGGCTTTAATGCGCTCTTCATAAGCTCCCAGCTGTTCGGGCGAGCCGCGCCAGAGTTCGCGATAGCTTACACGGCTACCGGGCTGGACCACGCCGGTGGCCTCGAGATCGTCGAGATGCATCAGCACGCGTGGCGTCAAGCTGTAGAAATCGCCGACGCGATCAGGTTCGTAAGTCAGTACGCGGGTCAGCCGCAGCGGCTTGTTACCCACCTCTATTTGATCGCCGATCTGCAGGTCCAGGGCGGCGAACAGGCGCGCTTCGGCCCAGGCTTCGCCTGGCTGCGGGCCAGGACCTGGTTGTTCTGGCTGGTAGGGCGCTGCTGCACTGCGAAGCTCTCCGCGTAACGGATAGCTATCGTCAGCGGCTTTGACGCTGGTCAGCTGCAGGTTGTCATCCGTTGCGACGACGCTGGAGAACTCAACCACCCGAGCGTGCTGGAGTTGTAGTTGCTCGCCTGCCTTGACCTGTTCGGGTTCGGCCGGCGCGCTGCCGCGCAGCACGAGATCGGCGCCCAGAAACTCGGTTGCACGCAGCAGCATGGCGTCGTTCAGGCGAGCGCCGAAATAGCCAATAGCCGTGCTGGCTGCGACCGCGATCAACAGCGCGAAGAACAATACGCGTAACTCACCGGCGCGCGCATCGCGCAACAGCTGACGCAGCGCTAGCGTTGCCAAGCGGCTGGCGGGTACATTTTTCATCGGCTCAACTCGTCGAGGAGTTGGCGACCGCCTTCCAGGCGGAGCAGATGCTGACAGCGCTGTGCCAAGCGTTCGTCATGAGTCACCAGCACTAACGTCGTGCCGCGTTCGCGGTTGAGCTCGAACAACAGTTCGGTGATGGTTGCGCCCGTATGACTGTCGAGGTTGCCGGTCGGCTCATCAGCGAACAGCACCGCCGGTTCCGCGGCGAATGCGCGGGCCACGGCGACACGCTGTTGTTCGCCACCTGACAGTTGCCTCGGGTAATGGTGCAAACGCGCGCCTAGGCCAACCCGGTCGAGCAGTTCGGTAGCTTTCGCCTGTGCGTCACGGCGGCCATGCAGTTCCAGCGGCAGCATGACGTTCTCCAGGGCGTTGAGACTGTCGAGCAGCTGAAACGATTGAAAGACGAAACCGACGTGTTCCGCTCGCACACGTGCCCGCTGGTCTTCGTCGAGTGCGCCAAGCAGGTGGCCGGCCAGGTGGACCTCGCCAGAGCTGGGCAGGTCCAGGCCAGCCAACAAGCCGAGCAGTGTCGATTTACCAGAACCGGAAGTGCCGACTATCGCAAGGCTGTCGCCCTTGTCGAGACTCAACGACACATCGTCTAGTATCGCCAGCTCGCCTTCCGCGCTGGGTACCGCTTTGCTAAGGTTCCGGGCGTAAAGAATGCTGGCGCTCATGGAGATTCCGATGCGAAATTGGTTGAAAGGTGGGGTCCTGGTTTTGCTGTGCTGGGCTCACGGCGCCTTGGCGGGAACGGTGCTGGTGGTCGGGGATAGTATCAGCGCCGCTTTCGGGCTGGAAACCAGCCAGGGCTGGGTACAGCTGCTTCAGCAACGCCTTGATACAGAGAATCTCGATCATCGCGTCGTGAACGCTTCGATCAGCGGTGACACCAGCGCTGGAGGGCTGGCGAGGTTGCCTGCGCTGCTGGAGGAATATGATCCGGAAGTAGTCATTATCGAATTAGGTGGCAACGACGGGCTCCGTGGTCAGCCGCCGAAACAACTGAATCAAAACCTGTCAGCCATGGTCGACCTATCACGCGAGGCCGATGCCAAGATCGTGTTGCTCGGTATGCGCTTGCCTCCCAACCTGGGGCAACGTTACACAAGTGCATTTGCCGACGCGTTCGACTCGCTTGCAGACGAGCAGAACCTTCCATACGTCCCGTTTTTTCTCGAAGGTGTAGGGGGCGTTGAGGGCATGATGCAAGCCGATCGAATCCATCCCACTGCGAGTGCGCAGCAGCAGTTGCTGGACAACGTCTGGCCGGTGCTCGAACCCTTGCTTTGAAACGTGCGCGCGGCTACTGTCGCGCCCCTCGAATCGGAGCCTCAGATGCCGCGCCCAGCCTGGACCCTTTTTGCCTATCGCCTCATCGTTCCAGACGAGCAGTTCGATCTGTTTGCCTGCCGCGAAAATCGGCTGCACTTGGCATTACGGCAACTTGAGTTGAATGGTCAGGTTGATCGCACGCTTTGTGGCGGTTTTCTTCCAGCGCGCCCGCTCTGGCAAGACATAGAGCGCTCGATTCTGAAAGATCGCCGCCTCTGTCCCGCTTGCCGTGAAGCACTTAGCGCACAGCGTAAAGGCCTTCCGTCTGCCGTCAGCGCCTGGTAGCTCGGCGGCCGTCAGCGGTTCGAGTACAATCGCCGCCAACACGAACACTTTCCCAAGGAAACCCCTGAATGCTTTCGCGTGCGTTTGCAGTCGCCTCCAGTGTGTCACTCGCAGCCTTGCTTTCGGCCGGCCAGTCTGTCGCTCTCGAACTACCGCTACCTCCAGAGGGTGAGGACGTGGTTGGGCAGATTCAGGTGATCAAGGCCAATTACGAGGACACGTTTGCTGCACTCGGCGAGACGCATGACCTGGGCTATCTGGAACTGGTTGCGGCAAACCCAGGCGTGGATCCCTGGTTACCGGGTGAAGGAACCGACATTATCCTACCGACGCGGTACATTCTGCCGCCCGGACCGCGAGAAGGCGTCGTGATCAACCTTGCGGAGTACCGTCTGTATTACTACCCGGAAGGCGAAAACGTGGTGCACACTTTTCCGCTCGGCATCGGGCGTGAGGGGTGGGGCTCCCCGGTGGGCAATACACGGATTTCAGCCATGACAAGCAATCCGGCTTGGTACCCGCCGCAATCTATCCGCGATGAACACGCTGCCGATGGCGATCCTTTGCCAAAGGTCGTGCCGCCAGGACCTGATAATCCGCTTGGTCCTTACAAGATGAGCCTCGCGTTGCCCGGGTATCTCATCCACGGTTCAAACAAGAAATTCGGTATCGGCATGCGCGTCAGTCATGGCTGTTTCCGTATGCTCAACCACAACGTGCTAGAGCTGGCGGGCTTGGTCAAGGTCGGCACCCCGGTGCGGATCATCGATGAGCCATACAAATTTGGTGTGAGCCAGGGCAAGATCTATCTGGAAGCACACACGCCACTTCAAGACGAAGAGAAACCGATGACACTCATGGACAAGCATGCGGTGGTTATCAATACATTGCTCAAGCGTGATGAGGCTTCAGGTTCCCTCCAGCTGGATTGGGAAATGGTTCGTGAGATCATCGCTGGCGAGGATGGCCTGCCTATCCAGATTGCCGAGCGGGGCCAAGCGCTGGCCACTCATGAAGAGCACGTCTTCTAGAATCCGCGCCTGTATATCGCGTCAGGAGAATCTGGCGCGCATAAAAAAGCCGACCTGATGGCAGGTCGGCTTTTTCTTTGCCTGAAGCTTACTTGCGGCTGGCGCGTTCCAGCATACGCAGTGCACGCTCATTGGCTTCGTCAGCAGTCTGCTGGGCCTTCTGAGCAGCCTGCAGTGCCTCGTCGGCACGGCTGTACGCTTCGTCGGCACGCGCTTGAGCGCGGGCAGAGGCGTCTTCGGTCGCGGTCAGGCGGGCTTCGCTTTCTTTGGTCATGCTGTTGCTGCAACCAGTGGCCAGAACTGCGGCGAAAGCCAGAGCAGAAAATTTCAGAACGTTGTTCATCGTGTTCCCCTTAAGGATGAAATCCATGGCAACTCCCGTTATGGAAAGTTGGCGCGCACATACTACCGATTAGTTGCGCTAAGTAAACTGAGCCAAGCAGCCGCTACCACATTTTTTCTGCATGCTCATTCATTTAACGGCAACTGCTGGTCAAACTGGCTGAAAAACAGCCAGAGTCAGCCGCTGCACTCGATACATGGACCGGTGTGAGTACCGAAAAGTTGCAGTTTTCATCTGCGTCGGTCATTTGATTACGGCTCGTTCGGCTTATTGCGCGGCGGCTACTGATTTAAGCAATTGAAGCCAAGTCTTACCTGGCGGTAGCATGCGTCGTCCAGCTAACAATAAGAACGGAGAATACGTGTGGACGCTGCACGTAGTTTCCAAACAAACAGGGCAGGTCAAGCCTGCAGAGGAGGCGAGATGACCGAACAGCTAAACATCCATCATGATCGAACGAGCCATCAGTTCGAGACCACCGTGGATGGTCACCGCGCGTATCTGGCCTATGTTGATCTAGGCAAACAAACTCTGGATATCTACCGGACCTTCGTACCCGATGCGCTGCGTGGTCGAGGTATTGCGGCCGTATTGACCCAGCATGCGCTGGATTACGCCGCGAGGGAGGGCTATACGGTTATTCCATCCTGTTCGTATGTGGAGTGGTACATCGAACGGCAGGGTGCTTCCTCGGACGGTCTCGACCGGGAATAAAAAACGCCGGCAAGCCGGCGTTTTTTCGATTCTGACAGCGTCAGCTGCGGGCGCGGTTGGGCAGTACGTCCTTCAGTTTCGTGTGCATGCCAATAACGGCTTTTTCAGTTGCTTCCCAGTCAATACAGGCATCGGTGATCGAGACACCGTATTTCAGATCGCCGAGGTCCTTGGGAATGGGCTGGTTGCCCCAGCCCAGGTGACTTTCCACCATCAACCCAACGATCGAATTGTTACCCTCCAGGATCTGATTGGCCACGTTGTCCATCACCAGTGGCTGCAAGGCTGGGTCTTTGTTTGAATTGGCATGGCTGCAGTCCACCATGATGTTGGGCTTGATGCCGGCTTTGCTCAGTTCCTGTTCGCAGACTGCGACGCTGACCGAATCATAGTTCGGCTTGCCATTCCCGCCACGCAACACCACATGACCATAGGCGTTGCCCTTGGTCGTGACGATGGAGACCCCGCCGGACTGGTTGATACCCAGGAAACGGTGTGGGCTGGATACGGATTGCAGCGCATTGATCGCTACGGTCAAGCTGCCATCGGTGCCATTTTTGAAACCCACCGAAGACGACAGCCCTGATGCCATTTCCCGGTGAGTCTGGGATTCGGTTGTCCGCGCACCGATGGCCGACCAGCTGATCAGGTCCTGCAGGTATTGCGGCGAGATTGGGTCCAAGGCTTCGGTAGCGGTCGGCAAGCCCATTTCTGCGAGATCGAGCAGTAGCTGACGGCCAATATGCAGGCCATCCTGAATCTTGAACGAGTCATCCATGTACGGATCGTTGATCAGGCCCTTCCAGCCGACCGTGGTGCGTGGCTTCTCGAAGTAGACACGCATAACCAGGAACAGAGTATCCGAGACCTTGTCGGCAAGCACTTTTAGACGCTCGGCATATTCATGCGCGGCTTTCAGGTCATGAATCGAGCAGGGGCCTATCACGACGAACAGGCGATGATCCTTGCCGTCGAGAATGTCGCGTATTACCTGGCGCCCTTCGGAGACGGTCGCCAGCGCTGCAGTGGTCAGCGGAATATCACGCTTCAACTGCTCAGGCGTAATGAGTGTCTCGTTGGAAGAAACGTTAAGGTCATCGATCGGTAAATCAGCCATCGTGTTCTCGTCAATCACAGATGCCGTCCGCCAGCCAATCCCGGTGCGGCGGAGCAGAGCTTGAGGGCGCAGCGGGGAAGCGGAACCTTATCGCGTATTGCGCTGCCTCGACAATCATCTTGAAGTCGGACTGCCATATCGCCGGTGGCTGGCGTGCCAGGCAGCTATCCATAGCTGCTGGGCGCTGCCTGGGGACACTGATAAGGTGACCGTTTAACGTGCGCCAACCATGGCGTCCCACTGATCTGTAGTTGGAGTTCCCGCATGACTGCTCCCAAATCTCGAATCGGAATTATCGGTGCTGGCGCTATTGGCGGCTTTTACGGCGTGATGCTCGCCCGGGCTGGTTACGATGTGCATTTCCTTTTGCGAAGCGAATACGAGGCGGTTCTGCAGAATGGGCTGCAGATAAACAGTGCGGTGCATGGCTCGATGCACCTGGACTCGGTACAGGCCTACCGCGCTGCTGCGCAAATGCCCAAGTGCGACTGGCTGCTGATTGGCGCGAAAAGCACCAGCAATTCGGACTTGGCTCCCCTGATCGCCGAGGCTGCAGCGGAAAATGCCAAAGTTGTGGTGTTGCAGAACGGCCTGGGGGTTGAGGAGACCCTGCGCCAGGTGCTGTCAGACAACATCCATCTGCTGGGCGGTCTCTGTTTCATCTGCGCCTATCGATCAGCGTTAGGCGTTGTGGAGCACCAGGCGCTTGGTGGAGTGAATCTTGGCTACCACTCCGGCCCGGCCAGCGCCGCTGAGCAGCAGAGCTTGGTTGAAGAGGGTGTTTCAATGTTTCGTGCGGCGGGTGTCGACTCTAATGTGGCTACGAACCTCGCGCAGGCGCGTTGGCAGAAGCTGGTCTGGAATCTGCCGTATAACGGTCTTTCCGTATTGCTCGACGCCGGTACGGAACCCTTGATGAAAGATCCTAACAGCCGAGCGCTGGTTAGATCGATCATGCTGGAAGCCTGTGGAGCTGCTGCCGCCTGTGGCGAACCGCTGCCCGATGCGCTGGTGGACCGAATGTTGATGGCCACCGATCACATGCCCAACTATCTGCCGAGCATGTATCACGATCATGTACACGGTCGCCCGATGGAGCTTGATGCGATCTACGCCGCTCCGCTGGCTGCTGCGGCAGGCGCGGGATTCGCAATGCCGAAGACCGAGGCGCTTTACCAGGCTCTGCGCTTCCTGTCAGCACGCGCGCTCTGACGATTTTCGCCAACCCGCCCGGCGGGTCATGTCCGCTGGGCGGTTCTCGGTGCCGTAGTGGTTCGCTTCTCGGCTGCTAAGCTCAATAGGACCGCCAGATACGGGTTATGTGACTGGCCCGGAAATGCGATTGGGTTGGCGGACCTATAACGAGCGAGGGTTGGGCTTGTCGCTCTGCCTTGGCGAAGGGCGGAAGCAGTCTATGGCTCGATATCTGCAGGCGACTCATACGGAAATGGCCTAGAATTCCGCCGTTCTGGTGCTTAAAGTTATAAAAATATGGGTGGCGTCCGGGCGCCATTGGCCTTTGAGGGATCTCTATGAAGCTTCAGCAACTGCGTTACATCTGGGAGGTGGCGCATCATGACCTCAATGTCTCGGCAACAGCGCAAAGCCTGTTCACCTCGCAGCCTGGTATCAGCAAACAGATTCGTTTGCTCGAAGATGAGTTGGGCGTAGAGGTTTTCGCGCGCAGCGGAAAGCATCTGACCAGGGTTACGCCAGCTGGTGAGCGGATCATCACCACCGCTGGAGAGATCCTTCGCAAATGCGAAAGCATCAAACAGATCGCCCAGGAGTTCTCCAACGAGAAGCGCGGCACGCTGAGCATCGCGACCACCCATACGCAAGCGCGTTACGCACTGCCGCCCGTGATCAGTGCATTCATCAAGCAATACCCGGACGTTTCGCTGCATATGCACCAAGGCACCCCAATGCAGATTGCAGAAATGGCCGCAGATGGAACCGTCGATTTCGCTATTGCTACCGAGGGGCTAGAACTGTTCGGCGACCTGGTCATGATGCCGTGCTATCGCTGGAACCGTTGCGTCGTCGTGCCGCAGGGGCATCCGCTGGCAAAACTGGAGAAGCTTACGCTGGAAGCCTTGGCCGAGCATCCAATCGTGACCTACGTGTTCGGTTTCACCGGACGGTCCAAGTTGGACGAGGCCTTCAGCCACAGGGGGCTGTCACCGAAGGTGGTCTTTACCGCCGCTGATGCCGACGTCATCAAGACCTATGTGCGCCTCGGATTGGGTGTCGGGATCGTTGCGCGCATGGCCGTCGATGCAAAGCTCGACCCGGACCTGGTTGTGCTCGATGCGAGCGAGCTGTTCGAACCAAGCGTGACCAAAATCGGATTCCGTCGCGGCACATTTCTGCGCGGTTTCATGTGCGACTTCATTGAAACTTTTGCGCCGCATCTCGATCGCGAAATGCTCGAGAAAGCCGTGCATTGCAAAAATAAGGTCGAGCTGGATGAACTGTTCATGAACGTCGACCTGCCAACCTTTTAGGCCCATCTCGACAAGAGGCAGGGAGCGGGCGAAACGGGAACATTCGGTGCCAAGCCGCGACAAGGGGCCATTCGTAAGCCCCTTCATCGAGAAAGGCTAGCGTCGGTCGTTAGCTTTTAGCGATCAGGTTGCCAGCGTGTAAACCGCATTCCTTCTGGGTCGACTCTTCCCACCACCAGCGTCCCTCACGTTCGTGCTGATTGGGCAGCACCGGACGTGTGCACGGCTCGCAACCAATGCTGATAAACCCGCGCTCGTGCAGGCTGTTATATGGCAGCTCGAGCATGCGGATGTAGCCCCACACTTCTTCGCTGGACATCTGCGCAAGCGGGTTGAACTTGTACAGGCTGTGGCTGGGTGTGGAAAACGCGCTGTCAATCTCGAGCACCGAAACCTGGCTGCGCGTACCCGGGCTCTGATCGCGGCGCTGGCCTGTTGCCCAAGCGCGAACGCCTGATAACTTGCGACGCAGGGGTTCGATCTTGCGAATTCCGCAGCACTCGCCATGGCCGTCGCGGTAGAAACTGAACAGCCCCTTTTCGTTGACCATAGGCTGTAGCAGTGCCGGATCGGGCGTCATGATTTCGATGGGAATACCGTAGTGCTCGCGAACCTGCTCGATGAAGCGATAGGTCTCGCTGTGCAGTCGTCCGGTATCGAGGCTGAACACTTTCACGCTCTTGTTCAGCTTCCAGGCCATGTCGATCAGCACGACGTCCTCAGCCCCGCTGAACGAGATCCACAGATCATCACCGAAAAGGTCAAAGGCAAGTTTGAGAATGTCCTGCGGGGATTTGCCGGCATAGGAGGCTGCCAGCGCGGCTACATCAATGGGTTGGCTCATCAGGCGGCTTCCTTGGTTGGCGCTTGGCGCGCTCTGCTGGCGACGATGTTAACAAACAGTTGTTATGACGCTAAATAACGTTTCAGGTCTACATACCGCTATTTGTGGAATAAGCGACGCGTTGCTTCGCTGGGTCCATGCCGTTAGAGTGCCGCTTCAATTTTTCTGCTGTAAGGAGCGCGCCCGTGGAAATAGCCTGTCTCGACCTGGAAGGTGTTTTGGTTCCGGAAATCTGGATTGCCTTCGCCGAGGCCACCGGAATCGAATCGCTGCGGGCGACCACGCGCGACATTCCTGATTACGACGTGCTGATGAAACAGCGACTGAGGATTCTGGACGAGCACAATCTGAAGCTCTCAGACATTCAGAAAGTCATCGCCACGTTGAAGCCGCTCGATGGTGCCGTCGATTTCGTGGACTGGCTGCGAGAGCGTTTCCAGGTGGTAATTCTGTCCGATACCTTTTACGAGTTCTCGCAGCCACTGATGCGTCAGCTGGGTTTCCCTACGCTGCTCTGTCATCGTCTGATCACCGACGACTCGGATCGCGTCGTGGACTATCAGCTGCGCCAGAAAGATCCCAAGCGACAGTCTGTGGTCGCGCTGAAGAGCCTCTACTACCGCATCATCGCAGCAGGCGACTCGTACAACGACACCACCATGCTCTCCGAGGCGCATGCCGGCATCCTCTTCCATGCGCCGGACAACGTCATCCGAGAGTTCCCTCAGTTTCCCGCGGTGCATACCTTCGATGCGCTCAAGCAAGAATTCATCAAGGCATCTAGCCGCAAGCTGACGCTGTAAAAAAAATGGCTCCACGGCAGCATGCCCAGCCGCCGTGGAGCCTTATGCTTCTAGCGTTGTCTCCAGCGTTCCCAGCAACACGCTCACCTTATCCAGGGTTTCCTGATACTCAGCCTGCCAGGCTGAATCTGCCACGATGCCCCCGCCGCCCCAGCAGTAGACGTCTTCTTTTCGGAACAGCAGGGTGCGGATCGCAATAGAGCTATCCATTTCGCCACGCACATCCAGGTAAAGTAGCGAGCCACAGTAAATGGCGCGGCGAGTCGGCTCTAGCTCTCCAATGATCTCCATCGCGCGGATCTTCGGTGCGCCTGTAATCGATCCGCCGGGAAAGGCGCCGGTGAGCAGATCGAGCGCATCCTTGCCCGTTGCAAGTCGCCCGCTGACGCTGCTAACCAAGTGATGCACATTGGGGTAGGTTTCCAGGGAAAACAGCTCCGGCACGCGGATACTTCCGATTTCGCAGCTGCGGCCCAGGTCGTTGCGAAGCAGGTCGACAATCATCAGATTCTCTGCCCGGTCCTTTGTGCTGGCCATCAGCGCGTCGGCTTGTGCCTGATCGCTTCGAGGATCGAGCTTTCTAGGGCGAGTGCCCTTGATCGGGCGGGTCTCGACTGTCCTGTCGCTCACGCGCAGGAAGCGCTCAGGTGACACGCTCACAATGGCTCCTTCTTCGGTCGCCATAAAGCCAGCGAAGGGGGTCGGGCATGCGTCGCGTAGGAGGCGGAACGCCCGCCATGGGTCGCCACTATAGGTGGCTTGAAAGCGTTGGGCGAAGTTCACCTGATAGCAGTCACCTGCTTGGATGTAATGCTGGATACGCTCGATCGCGTCTTGATACTTGCTGGGTTTCAGGTCGGCTGTGAAGGCAGACGACAGGCTGAACGTTACTGGTGGAGATTGCCAATCCGTTTCGAACAGCGTGGTCAGGCGATCGCGTTCCGTCTGATCCATTGATGGGTGAAAGACCAGGTGCGTGGATTGACGTTGATGATCGTTCACCACTGCCCAGGCATAGATGCCGAACCGAGCATCGGGAAGAGCCAGGTCGTCGGCAGCATCATTTGAAAACTTTTCCAATCGTGAGCCGAAGTCATAGCTGAGATAGCCCAGCAGGCCGCCTATAAAGGGAACATCGGCGTTCGGCGGCGCTTCGGCATCACCTAATGAGCGGAGCGCCTCACGCAGCCTCGAAAAAAATGCGATGCCCGTTTCTGACGCGCTAGGTTCGAGAACCTGTATTGGCCATGCGCTGAGCAAGTCGAATCGGCCACGTTCGGCAACCGGCCGGCCGGAGTCAAGCAGCACTGCGCCGGGCGCATGGCGGATGCGCTCGAACCAGAAAGCTGGATCGGGGCGATAGGGAAGGGCATGGAGCGAGCAGAGGGGCATGATCTGTTTCGTTCGGAGGAAGCCCGGCCAGTGAGCCGGGCTCAGGCTCAGTCGTGAGCCGGGATGTGGCCAAACAGCTCCTGAGCGAATCGCACTCGCTCTTCGGGGGTTTCCTGCACCCCATCCTTCTTGAGCTCCTCGACCCGCTTTTCCACGGCGTGGGCGCGGTGGGTCAGGCCACAGTCGTTAGCGATCTGAATGTTGAGGCCGGGGCGAGCGTTGAGCTCGAGAATCAGCGGCCCCTTATCCTCGTCCAACACCATGTCGACACCGATATAGCCAAGGCCGCAAAGCTCGTAGCAGCCGGCTGCAAGTTTCATGAAGCCGTCCCAGTTCGGCAGTTGTACGCCGTCCACGGCGTTGGTGGTGTCCGGATGTTTAGTGATTTTATTGTTCAGCCAGGTGCCGCGTAGCGTAATCCCTGTTGCCAGGTCTACTCCAACGCCGATGGCGCCCTGGTGCAGGTTGGCCTTGCCGCCAGACTGTCGGGTCGGCAGGCGCAGCATGGCCATTACCGGGTAGCCCAACAGGACAATGATGCGGATGTCCGGAACCCCTTCGTAGCTGATGCTCTTGAAGATTGGGTCGGGCGTGACGCGGTATTCGATCAGGGCGCGGTCACGGTGCCCACCGAGCGAATACAGCCCGGTGAGGATATTGGAAATCTGATGCTCGATCTCGTCGTGAGTAAGGATCTTTCCTGACACCGTCCGGTAACGACCCTCGAAACGATCGGCTATGACGAGAATGCCGTCACCGCCCGCACCCTGCGCAGGCTTGACCACAAAGTCGGTATGGTCCTTGACGATATCCTTGAGCTTCTCGATATCGCGCTCGGTTTCGATGATCCCGTACATTTCCGGGACATCGATACCAGCCTCGATTGCGCGCTCCTTGGTGATGATCTTGTCATCGACGATCGGGTACAGGTTGCGCTTGTTGTACTTGAGCACGTAGTCCGCATTGCGGCGGTTGATGCCCATGATGCCTTTGGCTTCGAGGGCCTTCCACGTCTTGATTAGACCGAACATGGCTCAATCCTTCAAAAAGGCTTTGAAACGAAACAGTTCGGTCAGGCGGTAGCCGCGATAACGACCCATCGCAAGCATGAAGCCGACCATGATCAGCAGGACCGCCGGGAAAGTGAAGATGAAGTAGGTCAGTTCCGGAATGTTCATCAGAACGAACGCCAGCGCAGCTGCGATGAGTGTACCGACCGCAACCTTGAATGCATGGCCGCCGCCGCGTTCTTCCCAGGTGATGGAGAGGCGTTCGATGGTCATGGTCAGGATGACCATCGGGAACAGTGAAACGGACAACCCGCGCTCAAGTCCGAGCTTGTGGCTAAACAGGCTGATCACCGCGATCAGCACCACGACGAACGTGAGCACAACGGACAGGCGCGGCAGCATTTGAAGTTTCAAATGCTCCAAATACGAGCGCAGCGACAGGCCCATGGCTGTAATGATGGTGAACAGGATGATGCCGAAACCGATCTGGGTTTCACGGAAGGCCAGCGCAATCAGCACTGGCGTAAAGGTACCCAGTGTTTGCAAACCGCCGAGGTTGCGCAGAATCAGAATGACCAGAACACCGATCGGAATCATGATCATGATCTGGTAGGTCTGCTGAGTTTGCAGTGGCAGGCCGTAAAGCGAATATTCGAGGAAGTCGGCGTCGGTATTTTCGTCAGTCAGTTTTGCCAGGCGGATGGCATTCATTTCGCTGCTGTTGAGCGTAAAGGTAACTTGCGGGTTGCGCCCACCTTCGAGGTTCAGCAGTGGCTCGTTACCGGTCCACCAGACCAGACGGTCATCAGGCAAACCTTGCTCGCCGGTTTCCGGATTGAAATACAGCCATTTGTCGCCGTTGAAGCTCCGCAGCCAGAGTTCGGGGGACTGAGCCATGTCGGCCTGCAGTCGAACCGTATGAACGCGCTCCATTGGGACGTGCGCTATGGACAGCAGCAGCTCGATCACCCGTGCCTTGTTCGGCGTGGAAGCGTCACCGCCAAGCAGCAGCTTGACGTTGTCATCGTTGGCATTGTTGACACGCTTTATGGCTTCGCTGATGAAGGTCTCAACGTCGGCCGAATGCTGGCGTATCGGCGAAAGCAATGCTTCTGCGGCGATCTTTTCAGCGCCTTCAACCGGAATGCTGTCGCGGAAAATCGGGCCGGTAGCCTTGGTCTGTTCACCGCTGTAGCGCCTGGTCAGGACCAGTCGGTAGTAAAGCGTCTGCTTGCCATTGACGCGCCGCGCTGACCAGGTAACCCGGCGGTTGCCGTCGGCGCGGTTGATGCTCACACCATAGTTGTTGGAAATGAAACTCTCGTTGAGGCTGACGAATTCCTGGTTAAGCGGAGGCACGTACATCTGCAGCTTCACCGGCTCGCGCGGGTTGGCCTGAAATTCAACCTTGGCGTCTATGTTCCAAAGGTCATCGGTTTCATCTTCAGTAACCGGGATGCCCAAGATGAATATCTGGTAGGCAGTGATTGCGATGCCCAGCGTGACGAGCAAAAGAATCAATATTTTCAGGTGCAGTGTAAGGGCGCGCATGGGGTTACTCGTCAGCTTCGGATTCGATAATGCAGCCGGGCTTGCCAGCAGCGTACTTAAGGCTAGGGTCGACCAGGGCACCGAAGCGAGCAAGCGCTTCAGAACCGATTAGAAGTGGGTATTGGAATGCGCTTCGGTCCGTGAGGTTCACTTCAATGCTTCGCTTAGCCTTGCCCATACAGAGATTGAGTTCAACAACCGGGCGAGGTGTATAGGTTTTTTCTTCCTCTGGATCGAAGTCGCCAGCGCGACGTTTGATCTTGCTGATGCGCTGCAAGGGGAGTTCGATTGGCCGGTTATGGGCCTCATCAATAGCCAGGTAGAAGCGTACCCAGTTTTTTCCGTTGCGCTTGAAGCGCTCGATGTCGCGGGCGCTGAGCGAGGCAGTCTGTGCGCCTGTATCTAGTTTGGCTGGCACCTCAAGACCGAAATCGGGCAACGCCACGTGCTCATTCAGGCCGTAGATCGTTTTTTCATCGGCCTGTGCCCAAAACGGAGCGCTTACGAGACAGAGCAATAGAAGGCGGGTTTTGGTGCTCATAAATCCAGGTAGTCGAGTCGAGGAAGTGGCCGGGACAACAGCCATAGTGAAGCACGTCGAGGCGAGCGCCGGGCGTGGCATATACAGCGGCGCATTCTAGCATGGGCGGCTGATCGCGAGGCTAGGCTCAAGCCGTGCTGCGGCGTTAGGCGTGCCGTGGTTAGCTCTTGTAGGTGAATAGATTGTCGACAATCTACTTTTGTATTATTGACCTGCCGCGTTTTCAGGGGCTAACGTATGGCTATTAAGGTTGAGGTGTCGACAATATGCTGGATACGCTGGAAGTCCCTCGCTCCGATCAGGTGGACAGCGGTACGCTCTCCGAGCACGTTTTCCGACGGATTCAGGCAGCCATCGTAAAAGGCGATATCGCACCGGGCAGCAAAATATCGGAACCTGAGCTCGCTCGTACCTATGGCATCAGTCGCGGCCCGCTGCGTGAAGCAATACATCGTCTCGAGGGGCAGAAGCTGCTAGTCCGTGTGCCGCACGTTGGCGCCAGGGTGGTATCGCTCAACCATGCCGAGCTGATCGAGCTATACGAGATCCGCGAGTCCTTGGAAGGCATGGCTTGCCGACTCGCCGCCGAGCGCATGAGTGAGGCGGAAATCGATGAGCTGCGGCGCGTTCTGGATACCCATGAGCGAGACGAGGCATTCCAGGCGGGCGTCGGCTATTACCAGCAGGAAGGCGACTTCGACTTCCACTATCGGATCATTCAGGGCAGCGGCAATCGCACGCTGACTCAGATGTTGTGTGGGGAGCTGTATCAGTTGGTGCGTATGTACCGCATCCAGTTCTCCGCAACGCCCAACCGCCCGCGTCAGGCATTTGCCGAGCACCACCGGATTCTCGACGCCATCGCCGACCGCGACGGCGAGCTGGCCGAGCTGCTGATGCGGCGCCACATCTGCGCTTCCAAGCGCAATATCGAGCGGCATTATTTGGCTGCTCAGCAACAGACATCACAACCAAGAGGTGAGGCATGACACTTCCTACCCCAGGTCAGCGTTTCCGTGACGCGGTGGCCAGCGAGCATCCCCTGCAGGTGGTCGGCGCTATCAACGCCAACCACGCTCTGCTGGCCCAGCGTGCTGGCTTCAAGGCGATCTACTTATCGGGTGGCGGCGTGGCGGCCGGCTCGCTCGGCCTGCCTGACCTCGGCATAACCGGGCTTGATGACGTACTGACGGATGTGCGCCGTATCACCGATGTCTGCGACTTGCCGCTGTTGGTTGATGTCGATACTGGCTTCGGTTCCTCGGCCTTCAACGTGGCACGTACGGTCAAGTCGATGATCAAGTTCGGCGCTGCGGCTATCCATATCGAAGACCAGGTGGGCGCCAAGCGCTGTGGTCACCGCCCCAACAAGGAAATCGTTTCGCAGCAGGAGATGGTTGATCGGATCAAGGCGGCTGTGGACGCGCGGACCGACGACAGCTTCGTGATCATGGCGCGTACCGATGCGCTGGCCGTAGAAGGGCTGGAATCGGCGCTTGATCGTGCGCAAGCCTGTATCGAGGCGGGCGCTGACATGGTCTTTCCCGAAGCCATCACCGAACTGGCGATGTACAAAACGTTCGCAGATCGGGTGAAAGCTCCGATCCTGGCCAATATCACTGAGTTCGGTGCAACGCCTCTGTACACCACCGAGGAACTCGCGAGTGTCGATGTCTCGCTGGTGCTGTACCCGCTTTCCGCGTTCCGCGCGATGAACAAGGCGGCCGAGAACGTCTATACGGCATTGCGCCGTGACGGTACGCAGAAAAACGTAATCGACACCATGCAGACCCGCATGGAGCTTTACGATCGCATCAATTACCACGCGTTCGAGCAGCACCTCGATTCGTTGTTCGCCCAGAAGAAAAGCTAACGCGGGGGGCAGTCGCCCCGTCCGGCTTGATGAGCAGTTTGCAGTATCCAGAACAAATCCAATTAAGGAGAAGGCAATGGCTGAAGCAAAAGTATTGAGTGGCGCCGGCCTGCGTGGCCAGGTTGCCGGGCAGACCGCTCTTTGCACGGTTGGCAAGACCGGTGCAGGACTGACCTACCGTGGTTACGACGTGCGTGATCTGGCCGCACAGGCCGAGTTCGAGGAAGTCGCTTATCTGCTGTTCTACGGTGAGCTGCCGACCGCACAGCAGCTGAGTGAATACAAGGCGCGACTCAAGACGATGCGGGATCTGCCTGCCGCCCTGAAGGAAGTGCTGGAGCGAATCCCTGCCGACGCTCACCCGATGGACGTGATGCGGACCGGCGCTTCCATGCTCGGCACGCTAGAGCCCGAGCACTCCTTCGAGCAGCAGCGGGATGTGGCCGAACGTTTGATGGCGGCTTTCCCGGCGATCATGTGCTACTGGTACCGCTTCACTCACGAACAGGCGCGGATCGAATGCAGCAGCGATGAGGACACCCTGGGTGGGCATTTCCTGGCCTTGTTACATGGCAAGAAGCCGAGCGAGTTGCACGTCAAGGTGATGAACGTGTCGCTGATCCTGTACGCCGAGCACGAGTTCAACGCTTCGACCTTCACTGCGCGCGTCTGTGCTTCGACTCTGTCGGATATGTATTCCTGCGTCACCGGCGCGATCGGTTCGCTGCGCGGTCCGCTGCATGGCGGTGCTAACGAAGCGGCCATGGATATGATCCAGCAGTGGAAATCCCCGGAAGAAGCGGTTCAGGGCATCCTCGGCATGCTCGAGCGCAAAGACAAGATTATGGGTTTCGGTCACGCGATCTATAAGGAGTCCGATCCACGCAACGAAGTCATCAAGGTGTGGGCGAAGAAGCTCGCTGACGAAGTCGGCGACACCGTGCTCTATCCGGTGTCGGTCGCTGTCGACGAAACCATGTGGGCGCAGAAGAAACTGTTCCCCAACGCCGATTTCTACCACGCCTCTGCCTATCACTTCATGGGTATCCCAACCAAGTTGTTCACGCCGATCTTCGTTTGCTCGCGTGTCACTGGCTGGGCGTCCCATGTAATCGAACAGCGGGCCAACAACCGCATCATTCGGCCGAGTGCCGATTATGTCGGCCCAGAACAGCGCAAGGTCGTCCCGCTCGCTGAGCGTTGATCGTCAGGGGGGCTCCGACGGTCGGCGCTCCCTCGCCTTGCCCTACGAATTTATTGGATGGTCCTTCCGGCATGAATACAGAACACCGCAAACCTTTGCCAGGCACTGGGCTTGACTACTTCGACACCCGCGAGGCTATCGAGGCCATTCAGCCGGGTGCCTACGGCAAGCTGCCCTACACCTCCCGCGTCCTGGCCGAACAGCTGGTGCGTCGCTGTGAGCCCGAAGCGCTGACCGACTCGCTGAAGCAGATCATTGAACGCAAGCGCGACCTCGACTTTCCATGGTATCCGGCGCGCGTCGTCTGCCATGACATCCTCGGCCAGACCGCGCTGGTCGATCTCGCCGGCTTGCGTGACGCGATCGCGGAGCAGGGCGGCGACCCGGCGAAGGTCAACCCGGTTGTTCCGACTCAGCTAATCGTCGACCACTCCCTGGCGGTCGAATTTGCAGGCTTCGATCCGGATGCGTTCGAGAAGAACCGTGCCGTTGAGGAGCGCCGCAACGAGGACCGCTTCCACTTCATCGAGTGGACCAAGACCGCGTTCAAGAACGTCGACGTGATCCCGGCCGGCAACGGCATCATGCACCAGATCAACCTGGAGAAGATGTCGCCGGTGATTCAGGCGCGCGGTGGCGTGGCCTTCCCGGATACCTGCGTCGGCACCGACTCGCATACGCCGCACGTCGATGCGCTGGGTGTGATCGCCATTGGCGTCGGCGGTCTGGAAGCCGAAACCGTGATGCTCGGCCTGCCGTCGATGATGCGCCTGCCCGACATCGTCGGCGTTCAGCTCACTGGCAAGCGCCAGCCGGGTATCACCGCCACCGACATCGTACTGGCGATCACCGAGTTCCTGCGTAAGGAGCGCGTGGTCGGGGCCTGGGTAGAATTCTTCGGTGAAGGCGCTGACAGCTTGACGATTGGCGACCGCGCGACGATCTCCAATATGTGTCCGGAATATGGCGCAACGGCTTCGATGTTCTACATCGACCAACAGACTATCGATTACCTCAAACTGACTGGCCGCGAGCCGGAGCAGGTCGCGCTGGTCGAGCAGTACGCCAAGGAAACCGGCTTGTGGGCGACGGCGCTGGAAGGGGCCGAGTACGAGCGCGTATTGGAGTTTGACCTGTCCAGTGTAGTGCGCAACATGGCTGGCCCGTCCAACCCGCACAAGCGTCTGCCGACCTCGGCGCTGCACGAGCGCGGCATTGCTGACGAAGATATGCTGGCTGCGGCGCGGGCCGAAGAGGCTGAAGGGTTGCTGCCGGACGGGGCAGTGATCATCGCGGCCATCACCAGCTGCACCAACACTTCCAACCCGCGCAACGTGGTCGCGGCCGGCCTGCTGGCGAAGAAGGCCAACGAGTTGGGTCTGGTGCGCAAATCCTGGGTCAAGACTTCATTCGCTCCAGGTTCCAAGGTCGCCAAGCTGTACCTGGAAGACGCCGGCCTTCTGACTGAACTGGAAAAGCTCGGTTTCGGCATCGTCGCCTACGCCTGTACGACCTGTAATGGCATGTCCGGTGCGCTGGATCCAAAGATCCATAAGGAAATCATCGACCGTGATCTGTACGCCACGGCCGTACTTTCAGGCAACCGTAACTTCGATGGTCGCATCCACCCGTACGCCAAGCAGGCGTTCCTGGCGTCGCCACCCTTGGTAGTCGCCTATGCCATCGCAGGCACTGTGCGCTTCGACATTGAACAGGACGTGCTTGGCACCGATCAGCATGGCAATCCGGTCACGCTCAAGGACCTCTGGCCATCTGACGAGGAAATCGACGCCATTGTTGCTGCGTCGGTGAAGCCCGAGCAGTTCCGTCAAATCTACATCCCGATGTTCGACCTCGGCACCATCGAGGAAGCTGAAAGCCCGCTCTACGACTGGCGGCCGACATCTACTTACATCCGCCGTCCCCCGTATTGGGAAGGTGCGCTGGCTGGTGAACGCACGCTGAAAAGCATGCGTCCGCTGGCGATCCTGCCGGATAACATCACTACTGATCACCTGTCGCCATCGAATGCCATCCTGCTGGACTCAGCAGCCGGTGAGTATCTGGCGAAGATGGGCCTGCCGGAGGAGGACTTCAACTCCTACGCCACCCACCGCGGCGACCACCTGACTGCACAGCGGGCAACGTTCGCCAACCCGCAGCTGGTCAACGAGATGGCTGTGGTCGACGGCAAGGTGCAGAAGGGCTCGCTCGCCCGCGTCGAGCCCGAAGGTAAGGTGATGCGCATGTGGGAAGCCATCGAAACCTACATGAACCGCAAGCAAAACCTGATCATCGTCGCTGGTGCCGACTACGGTCAGGGCAGTTCGCGTGACTGGGCGGCCAAGGGCGTGCGACTAGCCGGTGTCGAGGTGATCGTGGCCGAAGGCTTCGAGCGTATTCATCGCACCAACCTGGTCGGCATGGGCGTATTGCCGGTCGAGTTCAAGCCGGGTACTACCCGCTTGACCCTTGGCCTCGATGGCACCGAAACATACGACATCGAAGGCGAACTGTCGCCGCGCTGCGACCTGACTCTGGTCATTCACCACAACAATGGTGAAGAAACTCGCGTGCCGGTCATCTGCCGCCTCGACACCGCGGCCGAGGTGGGCGTCTACCAGGCGGGTGGCGTGCTGCAGCGTTTCGCTCAGGACTTCCTCGCGTCAACCACTGCGTGAACCCGTCGGGTGGATGGCCTGCTTCCACCCACCCACCGTGCCGGTCCCGGTGGGCCGGCCGAGCCTGATCCACCCGACCGTCCATTCATTTTCCAGCCAGGACTCACCCATGGCGCAACAATCCCAGATCAAGATTCCCGCAACCTACATGCGTGGCGGCACCAGCAAAGGCGTGTTCTTCCGCCTGCAAGATTTGCCGGAAAGCTGCCAAGTACCTGGCGCTGCGCGCGACAGGCTGTTCATGCGTGTTATCGGCAGCCCCGATCCTTACTCGGCGCATATCGACGGCATGGGCGGTGCGACCTCCAGTACCAGCAAATGCGTCATCCTGTCGAAGAGCAGCCGGCCTGATCACGACGTCGAGTACCTCTATGGTCAGGTGTCGATCGATAAGCCCTTCGTCGACTGGAGCGGCAACTGCGGCAACCTTTCAACCGGCGCCGGTGCGTTCGCGCTGCATGCCGGCCTGGTGGACGTCGAGCGTATTCCGCAGAACGGCACCTGCGTGGTGCGGATCTGGCAGGCCAACATTGGCAAGACCATCATCGCCCACGTGCCGGTCATCAACGGCCAGGTGCAGGAGACCGGCGATTTCGAACTGGACGGCGTGACCTTCCCGGCTGCCGAGATCGTGCTGGAATTCCTCGATCCGTCCGACGACGGCGAGGAGGGCGGTTCGATGTTCCCAACCGGCAACCTGGTCGATGATCTTGAGGTTCCCGGCATCGGTACGCTCAAGGCGACCATGATCAGTGCGGGTATCCCAACGGTTTTCGTCGATGCCCAGGATATCGGTTACCAGGGCACCGAACTGCGGGAAGACATCAATGGCACTCTCGAGGCGTTGGCGCGGTTCGAAGCGATTCGAGTTGCTGGTGCGTTGCGTATGGGGTTGATCAGGACGGCGGAAGAGGCCTTGACCCGTCAGCACACGCCAAAGGTTGCGTTTGTCTCGGGGCCGAAAACCTATCGAGCGTCATCCGGCAAGATCATCGAAGCAGGCGATGTTGATCTGCTGGTGCGCGCATTGTCCATGGGCAAGTTGCACCACGCCATGATGGGGACCTGTGCGGTTGCTATCGGTGCGGCTGCGGCGGTGCCCGGTACTCTCGTTAACCTGGCTGCCGGTGGCGGCGAGCTGACGGCAGTGCGCTTTGGACATCCTTCCGGCACGCTTCGCGTCGGCGCCGAGGCGGAACAGGCTGAAGGAAAATGGTCAGTAACCAAGGCGATCATGAGTCGGAGCGCCAGGGTTCTTATGGAGGGCTGGGTGCGCGTTCCTGGCGACGCGTTCTAAGTCGTTGCCGACATAATGACGCAACTCGGCGTTGGCAAAACTCAAATTTGTTGAGCACGAAAAACAAAAAGTCCGCACTAAGCGGGCTTTTTGTTGTCTAGCAGAACGGCGCTTATTTGAGTCGACGCTCTACGCCTTTTTCCACGAGGATTTTGGCGGATATCTCTTCTACGGAGAAATGCGTGGAGTTGATGTAGTTGATGTTTTCGCGGCGGAAGAGGTTCTCTACCTCGCGAACTTCAAACTCGCATTGGGCGTAGCTGGCATATCGGCTGTTGGGTTTGCGCTCGTTGCGAATGGCGGTCAAGCGGTCCGGGTCGATGGTCAGGCCGAACAGTTTGTCGCGGTGAGTCTTGAGCGCGCTCGGAAGTTGCAGTCGCTCCATGTCGTCTTCGGTCAGCGGGTAGTTGGCGGCCCGGATGCCGTACTGCATCGCCATGTACAAGCAGGTGGGCGTTTTGCCGCACCTGGAGACGCCGACCAAAATCAGATCCGCCTTGTCGTAGTAGTGCGTGCGGGCACCGTCATCGTTGTCCAGGGCGAAGTTGACGGCGTCAATTCGCTCCATGTAGTTGGCGTTATGGCTGATCGAATGGGATTTGCCGACAGAATAGGAAGAACGTGACATCAGTTCATGTTCCAGCGGGGCAAGGAAGGAAGAAAAGATGTCGATCATGAAGCCATTGGACTCAGCCAGGATGTCGCGGATTTCCTGGTTTACCAGCGTATCGAATATGATCGGCCGCGCGCCGTCGCTTTCCGCCGCTTTATTGATTTGCTGTACCATTGCTCGCGCTTTTTCAGCCGTATCGATATATGGCCGTGTGAGCTTGGTAAACGTGATGGTTTCGAACTGTGCCAACAGGCTTTGGCCGAGCGTTTCGGCTGTAATCCCGGTACCGTCGGATATGAAAAATGCAGTTCGTTTCATTGCGCATGGGACCTTAAGTCAAGAACGGTTCTCAGCTATAGTAGGCCCCTTCGCCGAGCCTCGATTGGCTGGCATTGTTACTTATTTTGCAGGGCCAGGCCACCGTGCCGCGGATGGGCACGAACCGAGTTTCCAACACAACGTGGAGAGATCACCTTGGTAGAGTACGTAGTTTCCCTCGATAAGCTCGGCAATCATGATGTTGAGCGTGTAGGGGGCAAGAACGCCTCCCTCGGCGAGATGATCAGCAACCTTGCAGGTGCGGGAGTTTCGGTACCTGGTGGTTTCGCCACTACCGCCCAGGCCTACCGTGACTTCATGGAGCTCAGCGGTCTCAACGAGCAAATCCACGCGCTTCTCGATGCGCTGGACGTGGACGACGTCAATGCCCTTGCCAAAGCCGGCGCACAGATTCGCGGCTGGGTCATGGAAGCCGAATTCCCTCCCAAGCTCGATGCCGACATTCGTGCCGCATTCGCTGAGATGGCCGGTGGCAACGACCACATGGCGGTCGCGGTTCGTTCTTCGGCGACGGCTGAAGACCTGCCGGACGCCTCATTCGCGGGCCAGCAGGAAACCTTCCTGAATATACGCGGCGTGGATAACGTGATTCGTGCCGCCAAGGAAGTCTTCGCATCCCTCTTCAACGACCGTGCGATTGCCTACCGCGTCCACCAGGGCTTCGACCACAAGCTGGTTGCGCTGTCCGCAGGTGTTCAGCGCATGGTGCGGTCCGAGACCGGCACGGCTGGCGTGATGTTTACCCTGGACACCGAATCAGGCTTTCGTGACGTCGTGTTTATCACGGGTGCCTATGGCCTCGGCGAAACTGTCGTACAGGGTGCCGTCAACCCAGACGAGTTCTACGTACACAAACACACCCTCGAAGCGGGCCGTCCTGCCATTTTGCGTCGCAATCTGGGCAGCAAGGCGATCAAGATGGTGTATGGCGAAGAGGCCAGCGCCGGCAAGTCGGTCAAAACCGTCGAGGTTGATCAGGCTGAGCGTATGCGCTTCTGCCTGACCGATGAGGAAGTGACCAATCTCGCCCATCAGGCGATGACCATCGAGAAGCACTATGGCCGTCCGATGGACATTGAGTGGGCCAAAGACGGCGATGACAATCAGCTGTACATCGTCCAGGCTCGCCCGGAAACGGTCAAGAGCCGCAGCAGCGGGAACGTCATGGAGCGCTACCTGCTGAAGGAGAAAGGAAAAGTACTGGTCGAAGGCCGTGCTATTGGTCAGCGCATCGGCGCCGGTCCGGTCAAGATCATTCACGACGTCTCCGAGATGGACAAGGTTCAGCCGGGCGACGTGCTGGTTTCCGACATGACCGATCCAGATTGGGAACCTGTGATGAAGCGCGCCAGCGCCATCGTAACTAACCGTGGTGGTCGTACCTGTCACGCAGCCATCATTGCTCGCGAGCTGGGTATTCCCGCCGTTGTTGGTTGCGGTAATGCCACCGAGTTGCTGCAGGATGGCCAGCGCGTCACGGTCACCTGTGCCGAGGGCGATACCGGTCTGATTTTCGAGGGCGAACTGGGCTTCGATATCCGCCAGAACTCTATCGATGCGATGCCAGAACTGCCGTTCAAGATCATGATGAACGTCGGTAACCCGGACCGCGCTTTCGATTTTGCCCAGCTACCCAACGAAGGCGTCGGTCTGGCGCGTCTCGAATTCATCATCAACCGTATGATTGGTGTTCACCCCAAGGCGCTACTCAATTTCGATGGCCTGCCGGCCGACGTGAAGAGCAGTGTCGAAAAACGTATTGCCGGCTACGGCGACCCGGTCGACTTCTACGTCGAGAAGTTGGTTGAAGGTGTCAGTACACTGGCTGCGGCATTCTGGCCGAAAAAGGTCATCGTGCGGCTGTCTGACTTCAAGTCCAACGAATACGCCAACCTGATCGGAGGCAAGCTCTACGAGCCGGAAGAAGAGAACCCGATGCTCGGCTTCCGCGGCGCATCGCGTTACATCAGCGAATCCTTCCGCGACTGCTTCGAGCTCGAGTGCCGTGCCATGCGCAAGGTTCGCGACGTGATGGGGCTGACCAATGTCGAGCTGATGGTGCCGTTCGTGCGCACCCTGGGCGAAGCCTCGCAGGTTATCGATATTCTCGGTCAGTTCGGACTCAAGCGTGGCGAGAACGGCCTGCGCATCATCATGATGTGCGAGCTGCCTTCCAACGCCTTGTTGGCCGATGAGTTTCTCGAGTTCTTTGATGGCTTCTCCATTGGCTCGAACGACATGACCCAGCTAACGCTTGGTCTGGATCGTGACTCCGGCATCATTGCCCACCTGTTCGATGAGCGTAACCCTGCAGTCAAGAAGCTGCTGGCGAATGCGATCGAAGCCTGTAACAAAGCGGGCAAGTACATTGGCATTTGTGGTCAGGGGCCTTCCGATCACCCGGACCTGGCCAAGTGGCTGATGGAGCAGGGTATTGAGAGCGTATCGCTGAACCCCGACTCGGTGCTCGATACCTGGTTCTTCCTGGCTGACGCCGAGATCAAATAAGCACAGCACGGCAAAAAGGGCGGTTTCCGCCCTTTTTTGCGTTGAGCAAAAGCGGGGCTATCTGCCAATGCCATTATCTCTGTCGCGACGCATGCCGCTTCCGCTAATGCTGCTATAGCCATTGAGGCTGGAAACCAGTGCGGGTAGGCAAATTGCTTATCTTTGAAGCATGTTGGCGACCGAGCCTGACGCGTTTCATGTTTGAGGAGATTTACCATGCAATACATCACGCCTGATCTATGCGATGCCTACCCTGAGTTGGTCCAGGTGGTGGAGCCGATGTTCAGCAATTTTGGTGGTCGCGACTCCTTCGGTGGTCAGATCGTCACGATCAAATGCTTCGAAGACAATTCATTGGTCAAGGAGCAGGTAGATGTAAACGGCGCAGGCAAGGTGCTGGTGGTAGACGGTGGCGGCTCGCTGCGTCGTGCATTGCTCGGGGACATGCTTGCTGAGAAAGCAGCGCGCAATGGATGGGAGGGGCTGGTGATCTATGGTTGCATCCGTGATGTCGACGTGATTGCGCAAACGGAATTGGGCGTCCAGGCGCTGGCCACCCATCCCATGAAAACCGACAAGCGCGGAATAGGCGACCTCAATGTACCGGTGACCTTTTGTGGAGTGACTTTCCGCCCTGGTGAATACGTTTATGCCGACAACAACGGCATTATCGTTTCGCCCGAAGAGCTGAAGATGCCCGACTAGCCGGTAGCGGTTGGTTGATCAAGCCCGGTTATGCCGGGCTTTTTTACGATTCTTAGGAGGCGGGACCGTTGCCTGACGAAATAGGTCGTACAGGGCTTCTACATGCCCTTGTGTTAGACGGGCAAGGTGGTGCACGCAGAATTGCCTATTCAGACATTTCCTCTTTGGAGTTAGCCGCGCATGAAAGCTTGTGGCTTCATTGGGATCGCAGTCAGGCTCAGGCCCAGGCTTGGTTGCGCGACCGGAGCGGCCTGAGCGCGTTCGCATGCGACGTGTTACTGGAAGAAAATACTCGTCCACGTTTGCTTGCGCTGCCTGGCGACGAGTTGCTGCTATTTCTGCGAGGCGTCAACCTGAATCCCGACGCGGAGCCCGAGGACATGGTTTCGCTACGGGTATTCGCAGATGCGCGCAGGGTTATTTCGTTGCGCCTGCGGCCGTTGCGCTCGACCGAAGTGGTGCTCCAGCAGCTTGATGCTGGTGTCGGCCCGAAAACGGCATCCGAAGTATTGCTTGCCCTGGCAGACGCGCTGACCGAGCGGGTTGATGAGCTCGTTGCCGTTCTGACAGAAAAGCTGGATGGAGAAGAAGACCGAGTCGAGACGGATGAACGATATACACCACCTCAAGACAAGTTGCTGTCGTTGCGGCGCCAGGCGGCTGGTCTGCGCCGTTTTCTGTTACCGCAGCGCGAGATATACGCGCAGCTCACGCGCAATCGTCTGCCGTGGTTTGTTGATGACGATACAGATTACTGGAACGAGCTGAGCAACCGGTTGATTCGCTACCTGGAGGAGTTGGAGCTGGTCCGTGAGCGAGTCAATCTAGTGCTAGAAGCAGAAGAAAGGCGAATGCGCGAGCGGATGAACAGAACCATGTACCTGCTCGGCATCATTACCGGCTTTTTTCTGCCGATGAGCTTTCTCACGGGCTTGCTTGGGATAAACGTGGGCGGCATCCCAGGGTCCGAACATCCTTACGGATTTGCAGTGGCTTGTGTGCTCATTGGTGCGGTGGCCTGTTTCCAATGGTGGATCTTCCGCCGATTGAAATGGGTGTGATGTGACTACTGATATGGCTGTGCCGTCAGAGTCTCACTGTTGCAGAGGTAAACATGCACGATCCCTTTGAAGAATCCCTGCGGGACATGCTTAACACGCAGTCGGAGCGTCATGACGACACCCGCTTGGATCGTGTACTGAAAACGGCCAACCGACAGGTGGGCGCTGGCGACCTGTTTGGCCTGATGGGGCATTGGCTACAGGCTGTGCTGATCGCGTTTAGCGCCGGCGCACCGCACACATCGGCTGTGACTCGACGCCATTCCGGTTCCCGTACTACTTTCAATAAGGTCGACTGATCATGGAACTCGATCCCTGGAGCCAGAGCTTGCTGGGTGCTATGAGCGCCCTTTGGCAACCTATCGCTGCCTTCATTCCTCGTTTGTTCGGGGCGCTCTTGCTAGTGGCTGTTGGTTTTGTCGTCGCCAAGTTACTGGACACTCTGTTGTCGAAGGTCCTGGCAAAACTGGGTCTGGACCGGTTGGTTGCCGGTACCGGTGCAACCAAGTTGCTTGGGCGTGCCGGTATTCGCATGCCGATCTCGGCCTTGATTGGCAAGATCGTCTATTGGTTCGTATTGCTGATCTTTTTGGTGTCTGCTGCGGAATCTCTGGGGCTCGCTCGCGTTTCGGCGACGCTCGATATGCTCGCGCTATACGTCCCCAAGGTGTTCGGGGCGGGGCTGATCTTGTTGGTTGGGATACTCTTGGCGCAGCTGGTCAACGGTTTGGTGCGAGGCGCTGCTGAAAGCGTAGGCCTTGAATATTCCGCCGGGCTTGGACGAATCGCGCAGGGGTTAGTGATCATCATCATTATCTCCGTCGCAATCGGCCAGCTGGAGGTTAAGACCGAGCTGCTTAATTACGTCATCGCAATTGCACTGATCTCTGTCGGGCTGGCGGTTGCGTTGGCTTTCGGTCTCGGTAGCCGAGAGTTGGTGAGTCAGATTCTCGCCGGCATTTACGTTCGTGAACTTTACGAGGTTGGCCAAAGGGTGCGCATCGAGGGGCTGGAGGGTTCGATCGAAGAGATTGGAACCGCAAAGACCTTGCTGCTTACCGATGAAGGTGAGCTGATCTCGGTTGCAAATAGAGTGCTGCTAGAGCAGCGCGTAGGCAGCCGTTAGGCCCGGTATTCTGTTAAAGTGCGCAGCCTCTTCTGCGGGATACCGCGAACGGCGGCCACGATTATTGCCGGTTCGAAGCGCCTTGACTAAAACCCATCCGCCGACCATGAGCTACGACCCCCGCCAGCTCTCCGATGAGGAGCTGGTGCAGCGCGCCCATGCGGAGCTGTTTCATGTAACGAGGGCCTATGAAGAGCTTATGCGCCGTTATCAGCGTACACTCTTCAACGTATGCGCGCGTTATTTAGGAAACGACCGAGACGCTGATGACGTTTGTCAGGAAGTCATGCTCAAGGTTTTATATGGTTTAAAGAACTTTGAAGGTAAATCGAAGTTCAAGACATGGCTATATAGCATTACATACAACGAGTGTATTACTCAGTACCGGAAAGAGCGCCGCAAGCGCCGCTTACTTGATGCTTTGAGCCTTGATCCGGTGGAAGAGGCGTCTGAGGAAAAGGCGCCGAACGTTGAAGAAAGGCCGGAGCTAGACAAGTGGCTGGTCCATGTGAACCAGATCGATCGGGAGATTCTCGTTCTGCGCTTTGTGGCAGAACTGGAGTTCCAAGAAATTGCCGACATCATGCACATGGGACTAAGCGCAACAAAGATGCGTTACAAGCGGGCGCTAGATAAATTACGCGAAAAATTTTCGGGAATCGCTGAAACTTAACGGCATTAAGCTGTCCTATTGTTAGCGAACAGCTTGGGCTTGCAGTTAGCCGGTTTCCTTAGATTGTTCTGATACTCACCACCAGATGGGGATTTACGGATGAAGCTTAAAAACACCTTAGGCGTTGTAATTGGTTCTTTGGTTGCCGCCACTTCTATTAGCGCGCTGGCCCAGGGCCAAGGTGCCGTAGAGGTGGAAGCATTCGGTAAGCATTACTTCACCGATAGCTCGCGCGATGTTCAGCGTGACGGCGAACTGTACGGAGCTGGCGCTAGCTACTTCCTGACTGATGACGTTTCGCTTGGTCTGTCGTACGGCGAATACCACGACTTGACGTCCCGGGACCCGGTCGGCGCAGGCGGGCACAAAGATATCAAGGGTAGCCTGACTTCTCTGGACGCCACTTACCACTTCGGCCAGCCGGGCGTTGGTTTGCGTCCTTACGTATCCGCAGGTGCCGCTCACCAAAGCATTGGTCAAGCTGCCCGTGGCGGTCGTGATCACAGCACCTTCGCCAACGTCGGTACTGGCGTGAAGTATTACTTCACCGAAAACTTCTTCGCCAAGGCGAGTGTTGACGGCATGTACAACATCGATGCGGACGAAGCTGAGTGGATGGCTGGCGTAGGTGTCGGTCTGAACTTCGGTGGTGGTGCTCAGCAGCAGGTAGCACAGGTCGAGCCGACCCCTGCGCCAGCACCGGCGCCAATGGTCGACAACGAGCCAGAGCCAGAGCCGGAACTCGTTCGCGTCGAGCTGGACGTCAAGTTTGATTTTGACAAGGCCCGCGTTCGCGAAGAGAGCTACAACGACATCAAGAACCTGGCTGATTTCATGCAGCAGTACCCTCAGACCAACACCACCGTTGAAGGTCACACCGACTCGGTGGGCACCGATCAATATAACCAGCGTCTGTCCGAGCGTCGTGCTCAGGCTGTTCGCGAGGTGCTGGTCAACCAGTACGGCGTTGAAAGCCAGCGTGTCGATTCGGTCGGTTACGGTGAAGCCCGCCCGGTTGCTGACAACAGCACCGAGGAAGGCCGTCAGATCAACCGTCGTGTAGAAGCTGAAGTCGAAGCACAGGTTCGTTAATTCGTATCTTGTTTCGCTAGCTGGTAGGTGCCCTGCTTAGTCTTGGGCTCCTTCTAAGCTTTTCAAAAAATCCGATGCCAGATTCCGGCATCGGATTTTTTTTGCTTTAGTTTCGTCCGTTGTAGACCTGAAGGTCTACCTATCGGTGGGCTGTGCATGCGAGATCAGATATACCTTTCATCTGGCTGATACCGCGTTCACGTTAGCTCTCCAGCTTGTTGGCATACAGCGCTGTCGTGCGCAACATCACAGCTCCCCATAACACTAGTAAGCAGGGGCGGCGAGCATGCCTACTGAGATGGTCTAAAGATCTCCACGCTGTCGTGCAAGTTGTGAGCGCCGCGATGAATGCAGAACGCCTGTGATCGGCTTGTCAGCAGGGCAGTGCTCTGTCCGGGGGGTAGCGCAAGGAGGGTGCGAGGGGAAGGGGCGAGATCGGGGTTACTGGGGCTCGTTTCGTGTCGTACACAAACAAAAAAGCTGCTCCATATAGGGGCAGCTTTTATGCAGATGCCAAGACATCTGTTACACCACTGACCCAGGCGGCGCCTGGGCCATATTCAGTTCTTAGTGGAACTGGTTCATGGTGTTGTCTTTACCGCTTGCCTTCAGAGCCGCTTCGCCAGCGAAGTACTCCTTGTGGTTGTCGCCGATGTCGGAGCCAGCCATGTTCTGATGCTTGACGCAGGCGATACCCTGACGCAGCTCTTCACGCTGTACACCTTTGACATAGGCCAGCATGCCCTGATCAGCGAAGTACCCTTTTGCCAGGTTGTCGGTCGACAGTGCGGCAGTGTGGTAAGTCGGCAGGGTAATCAGGTGGTGGAAGATACCGGCATGAGCGGACCCATCCTTCTGGAAGGTACGGATCTTCTCGTCGGCAACTTGAGCCAGTTCGGTTTCGTCGTACTCGACGCTCATCAGCTTGGCGCGATCGTAGGCGGAAACATCTTTGCCTTCGGCAGCGAATGCATCGAACACCTGCTGGCGGAAGTTGAGGGTCCAGTTGAAGGACGGGCTGTTGTTGTAGACCAGCTTGGCGTTCGGGATCTCTTTGCGGATCTCGTCAACCATGGCAGCGATCTGACCAACATGAGGCTTCTCAGTCTCGATCCACAGCAGGTCCGCGCCGTTCTGCAGCGAAGTGATGCAGTCGAGTACGCAGCGTGCTTCGCCGGTGCCTTTGCGGAACTGGAACAGGTTGCTCGGCAGGCGCTTAGGACGCAGCAGTTTGCCTTCACGCTTGATCACAACGTCGCCGTTGCCGAGGTCGGCTTCGGTGATCTCTTCGCAGTCAAGGAAGGAGTTGTACAGGTCACCCAGGTCGCCCGGCTCTTTGGTCACTGCGATCTGCTTGGTCAGACCGGCGCCCAGGGAGTCGGTACGCGCAACGATGACGCCGTTGTCGATGCCCAGCTCGAGGAATGCATAGCGGACGGCAGCAATCTTGGCCAGGAAGTCGGCATGAGGAACGGTTACTTTGCCGTCCTGGTGTCCGCACTGCTTCTCATCGGAAACCTGGTTCTCGATCTGGATGCAGCATGCGCCGGCTTCGATCATGCGCTTGGCCAGCAGGTAGGTGGCTTCCGGGTTACCGAAACCAGCGTCAATGTCGGCAATGATCGGGACGATGTGGGTTTCGTAGTTGTCGATCTGCGACTGGATCTCGGCGGCCTTGGCAGTGTCGCCGGCTTCGCGAGCGGCGTCCAAAGCAGTGAACAGCAGGTCCAGCTCGCGGCTGTCGGCCTGGCGCAGGAAGGTGTACAGCTCTTCGATCAGGTCGGAGACTGCGGTCTTCTCGTGCATCGACTGGTCCGGCAGCGGGCCGAACTCGGAGCGCAGTGCGGCAACCATCCAGCCCGACAGGTAGAGGTAACGCTTATTGGTGGTTTTCAGGTGCTTCTTGATGGAGATCAGTTTCTGCTGACCGATGAAGCCATGCCAGCAGCCTAGCGACTGGGTGTAGGCGGACGTATCGGCGTCGTACTCAGCCATGTCCTTGCGCATGATGTCGGCAGTGTACTGCGCGATTTCCAGACCGGTCTTGAAACGGTTCTGTGTACGCATACGTGCTACGGATTCGGGGTTAATCGCGCTCCAGCTGCTTCCAGCTGCTTCTTTCAGAGCGGCAACGGCCTTGATGTCGTTTTGATAAGCGGACATGGTCAATCCTTCAAAGAAATTCGTGTTTGGTTGAGCACCGACTTTTCCCACTGAAACCTACGTGCTTGCGCTGATGAAGCGGGCAACACGTGGCAGAGCGTCGAAATATCGACCGAGACGAGGATTGAACCAAGAGGAGGAGGGTATGCAGTTACGACCGCAAGAGGATTCGGTTAGCTGTGGAATGATCGTGGCATTCCAACACACAGCGACGCGGGGCCGTTGAGTGGATCAGCGAACTTATGTCTCGAGCTGATGCGTTAATCGCTTCCCCGTCCCTCAGGACGACTCGTTCCAGTCGCAACCTCGTCAGTCCGCCTTGTGGGCAGTACAGTCACGGAACGCCTCTGCTGGTTGGCTGAGCGCGATCCGGAGACCCTTTCAGAGTCTCTGGTTAGCGGGAGCGGGGCCATGATGCTCCGGCTAAAATGGTTCGTCAAATGTTTTTGTAGTGAACTTTGGTAAGCACTACATTTCTTAACCGAGCGTTATTTGTCTGCTGAACTTTCTTAATTCAGCGTGTCTACTTTCAGTCGTAGGGAAAGGTCTTGACTGCCGGCTGTGGAATATCTGCGTAGCATTCCGTTCTCGCTGGAGTTTGCAGATTCGTCAACGCCGCCGAGCTCAATCCATTCGCCGAGCCGTCCGCTGACCCGAGTATCGGTTTGCTGGACGTTGATTGCGCCTGGCTGGGATGCGCTCATACGGTCGTTATGGCTGCTAATCGTAACCTGCACCCGGTCGCCCTGAACCGTAGCGGTGGCGTAGAAACCGCGAGTGACATCCCGATACTGAGTTTGTTGATAGATCTGCCCGTAGCCATCGGCCCCCGTGGTGGTGATTGGTACGCTTTGGCCTATCTGAATCAATGCAGGATAACCCTCGGTGGCTTGGACCTGTTGAACACCTCCGCCTTGGCTGTTGGTGCTGCGACGAATGATGCGCGCCTGGTCTCTGCCTCTCTTCTCGCCGTCTCCGCTCTGGACTTCAACGTCACCGATGCGGGTTGTGCCGTCGACCCGATAGCCACTTTCGCTGCCTGCGGCCGAGTTTTGGGTATCGACACTTATAAGAAGCCTGCGAGGTTCGGTATCTAGCTTGGACAGCACATCGCGCAGCTCAATGATCACAGCGGCCGGCGCGTTCACGATCAGCTGGTTGCCATATGCGTTGACTTTGCCCTGATCCCCTACAACTGATTGGGCGATCGGTAGCACGTCCTCCGCCATTCGGAAGTCCAGTGGAATTACCTCTGTCGCAGCATTTAGCGCCGAGCTAACGACTAACAGGCAAGCAGCGAAAAAGCGACGAGTCATAGCAAAAAGCTCCGCATATCGGGATCAGGAAGGCTGCGGTCCCAGGCGGCGTCGAATAGCCTTAGCTGTTGGCGAGCGCGACCAGGGGCTCGGTATAGCGCATGACCAGAGAATTGATCCGCATTCGGGCGAATCAGCATGCCGCACCCATCGACCACAAGGAACGCGGAGGTTTGTAGTTGATAATCTTGATGAGTGCGGCGAATGTGCAAGTTGCTAGTCAATCTACGGCTCAGAGTGACCAGGCGGTGACCTTCTTTGATTGCGCGAGACGAGTCGCCCACCAAGATACGCAAGCGGTTGCGTGGATGGGCCCGTAAAAACTGCGAGCATGCCTTTTGAATGCAGCTGTGGTTGTACAGCCAAGGTTCCAGGTCCGGCGTATAGATGCTCAGGCTGCGCCTGACCTGCTCAATCAGCGCAAGCGCATGCTTACGAGCTTCGCCCATGTCATCGAAAGCTTGAACTGTAGTGCTGACACCTAGCGTAAACGGCGCGGCTTGCCATTCTTGTTGAAGAGCAGGCTGTGCCGCTGGGTTACCAATCTGGAAGCGACCCGGTAATTGGAACTCGATCAACGACGGGGCGTCTGCGCTGATAGAGTGATCCGGGTCGTCATGCATCATATGGCTAGTGGCTCTTTCGTAGCATATCGACGTGGGGAAGGCCGGCCTCGAGGAACTCTTCGCTGACTACTTCGAAGCCAAGGCGCTCATAGAACGATGTGGCATGCACTTGGGCGGTGAGTCGCTGTTCGTTGAGGCCGCGCCGCTCGGCTTCTTCAATGACCGCTTTCATCAGTGCGCCGCCGACGTTCATTCCGCGCCAGTCGCGTAATACCGAAACGCGACCGATGTGCCCGTCATTAAGCAGTCGCGCGGTACCAATCGGATAGCCGCTTTCCAAGGCAAGGAAATGCACGGCCTCGACATCATCTGCGTCCCACTCCAGTTCCGGGGGCACGGACTGTTCAGCAATGAACACAGTTTCCCTAATCCGGCGTAGGTCGGCGTTATCCTGCTGCCAGTCGGCGATGCGAACTTCTATATCACTCATCAGCAAACTCCAGACTTCCCTGTTTGACCAGTTGCAGCACGAGATTACGCCCATCCTCGTCGCTCAGCCAGCCAGCGAGATTTTCGGCATGGAGCGCATCGGCTGAACAGACCATTTTCAATAGCTCCTTCAGATGACCTGGAAGCAACCGACTTTGACCGCTGGCAAACAGCAACAAGCCGATGTCCACTTCACTCCAGGCCAGGCGCGCACTCAGGTTTCGCACGAGTATGGCGCCATCATCCAATGCTGCGAGCATTGCCTGCTCGTCGATTTCCGGACCCTGCACTCGCTCCGGATAGCGCGGTTCGGTCATGAACTGGCCGAACCAGGTTAGCAGCAATCGCTCGTCGCCCATATGCTCGGTGAGCATCGCGCGCAGGCGATCCAGCGCATCGCTTTGGATCTGGTGCGGGTCTTCGATCGGAAGCATATCGGCATCGCTGTAGCGTTCCTCATCAGGCAGGAACTGCGCCAGGAAGTCAGTGAAATGGGTGAGGACTTCCGCTGCGCTGGGAGCCCTGAAGCCTAGCGAGTAGGTCATGCACGCATCTTCGGCGGTACCGAAATGAGCCAGTCTTGGCGGCAGGTAAAGCATGTCGCCTGGCTCAAGCACCCATTCGTCGGTGCCTTGAAAATCCGCGAGTATGCGCAGGTCGGCATGCTTGAGCATTTTGCTCTCGCTGTCGCACATCTGACCTACGCGCCAGCGACGCTGGCCATGCGCTTGGAGGAGGAATACATCGTAATTGTCGAAGTGCGGACCCACACCGCCCCCCGGCGCTGCAAAGCTGACCATTACGTCATCGATCCGCCAATTGGGCAGGAAGCGAAAGTGCTCGATAAGCTCGGCAACTTCCGGCACCAATTGATCGACGGCCTGGACCAGCAACGTCCAGTCACGCTCCGGCAGGTTCTGGTAGGTATCTTCGCTGAAGGGGCCGCGGCGCAGCTCCCACGGAGTTTCGCCATGTTCGATGACCAGGCGTGACTCGACTTCCTCCTCCAGAGACAAGCCGGCCAACTCGTCTGGGGAAACCGGGCTTTCGAACCCGGGAATTGCCTGGCGGACCAGTAGAGGTTTTTTCTGCCAATAATCACGAAGAAACTCGCGCGCGCTGATCCCGCCAAGGATTTGCAAAGGGGTGTCGGAAGTCATGCCAGGTACCTTGCTCTGTTTAAGAGCTGCAAATAAAAACGCCCGGCACAGCCGGGCGTGCAAATAATGAGTTCGCTCAGATCCGCTTGGCCTGATCGGCGGCGTTGCCGATGTAGGCGGCCGGGGTCAGTTTGCGCAGCGCTTGCTTGGCTTCGGCCGGCATATCCAGGCCTTCGATGAAAGTCTGCAGCGCCTCGGGGCTGATGCCTTTGCCTCGGGTCAACTCCTTGAGTTTCTCGTAGGGATTCTCAATGGCATACCGACGCATGACGGTCTGGATCGGCTCGGCCAGTACTTCCCAGCAAGCGTCGAGGTCCTCGGCAATTCGCGCTTCGTTGAGCTCCAGCTTACCGATGCCTTTGAGGCTTGCCTCGTACGCAATGATGCTATGAGCAAAGCCAACTCCCAGATTGCGCAGTACGGTGGAGTCGGTCAGGTCACGCTGCCAGCGTGAGATGGGCAGCTTGCTCGCCAAGTGACTCAGCAGTGCGTTGGCAATACCGAGATTGCCTTCCGAGTTCTCGAAATCGATCGGATTGACCTTGTGCGGCATGGTCGAGGAGCCAATTTCGCCAGCAACGGTGCGCTGCTTGAAATAGCCCAGCGAAATGTAGCCCCAGATGTCGCGATCAAAATCTATAAGAATCGTGTTGAATCGAGCCACGGCATCGAACAGCTCGGCAATGTAATCGTGAGGCTCGATCTGTGTGGTGTAAGGGTTCCAGGAGAGTCCAAGGTCACCTTCGATGAATTCTCGCGCGTTAGCTTCCCAGTCAACGTCGGGATAAGCCGACAAGTGAGCATTGTAGTTGCCGACGGCGCCATTGATCTTGCCGAGCAGCGGCACCGCCGCAACCTGCGCAATCTGACGCTCCAGGCGATATACCACGTTAGCCAGTTCCTTGCCCAAGGTGGTGGGCGAAGCGGGCTGACCATGGGTACGGGAGAGCATTGGTACGTCTGCATGCGCGACAGCCAAGGCGCGGATTGCGTCCGCTAACTGGCGCATTAGGGGCAGCAAAACCTCATCTCGACCCTGGCGTAGCATCAGAGCATGGGACAGGTTGTTGATGTCCTCGCTGGTACATGCGAAATGGATGAACTCATTGACCTTGGCCAGCTCCGGTAACTGCTTGGCCTGCTCCTTGAGGAGGTATTCCACCGCTTTTACGTCGTGGTTGGTGGTTCGCTCGAATTCCTTAACACGCTCGGCATGTTCCAGCTGGAAGTCTTCGGCAAGCTGATTGAGTAGTGCGTTAGCCTCTTCCGAGAAAGGCGCCACCTCTGGAATTCCGGCGTGTGCAGCCAGGCGCTGCAGCCAGCCGACCTCAACCTGAACGCGGCAGCGAATCAGGCCGAATTCGCTGAAAATGGGGCGCAGGGCGCTGGTTTTGCCGGCGTAGCGGCCATCGACAGGGGAAACCGCGGTGAGCGAGGAAAGCTGCATAGAGGGCATTCTCGGACAGTCGAGCGACGAAAAGAGGGCGCAGATTATACACGAAGCGGACGGCTAATTGCCGCTGTGGCCAGTAAGCACGTTGCGCTCCGTGTTGCGGTTATTCAGATTTCAGCATGGGATATAGCGCGTCGAGCATTTTGCGCCGGCTGAATACCATCTGCCAGCGGTGCCCGCCGAGCTGGCGCCAGAGCCGCGCTGAACGAATCCCTGCCAGCAGAAGTGCGCGTATTTTTGCTGCGTTGTCGTTCTGCTGAAGATGGCGCATGTCGCCTTGGACCTGAATGCGCTGGCGAAAGGTGCTCAGTGTGTCCTGGTACAAACCGCCAAAAGAGGCGATTACGTTTTCGTGGGTCAGCCCAAAGTGATCGGCCTGCTGCTGTATCTGGTCTAGGCGGCTTCCGATCACCTGCAACAGGTCACGGCGTTTATCCAGCTGTCGTTCCAGGCCGATCATCGCCAGCGCATAGCGCAGCGGCTCGCGTTGCAGGCTGCTGGTGTCTCGCTCCAGTGCGCCGACAAGGGCGCGATAGCCCTCGCGGAGATTCAAGTCATCTCCGCCATAGATCTCCAAAGCCGGTTTGTCCTCTCGCACCAACAGGCTGCCCAACAGGTTCGCCAGGGCTGCGTTCGGCACTTGACCGGTTCGGGCTATTCGATCGACCAGTGCTGCAGCTTCGAACACAGCTCCAAGAGCTACCAGTTGTTCCTGTCGTGGCGTCATGGGCGGGCTCCGGCGAACCAGGGCTCTGCGGTCTCGATCACGCCACCACCGAGGCAAACGTCGCCATCGTAGAACACCACGGATTGGCCAGGCGTTACAGCGCGTTGAGGTTCGTCGAACACCGCTCGATAGCCGTTGGCGGTTTGTTCCAATGTGCAGGTCTGGTCGCTCTGCCGATAGCGAACCTTCGCCGTGAGCCGCAGGGGGGCGGTCAGTTCGATCGGATTGACCCAGTAGATTTCTGAGGCGAGCAGGGCGCGCGAGAACAGCCAGGGATGGTCATTGCCTTGACCTACTACAAGCACGTTGCGCTCGAGATCCTTGCTTAACACGTACCAAGGCTCGTCGCTCGCGTCCTTAAGGCCGCCGATACCCAAACCCTGCCGCTGGCCGATGGTGTGATACATAAGGCCGTGATGGCGACCTATGGTTTCGCCGTCTATCGTTTCGATGTTGCCCGGTTGAGCAGGCAGATATTGCTTGAGAAAATCGCTGAATCGGCGCTCGCCGATGAAGCAAATTCCGGTCGAGTCTTTCTTTTTCGCCGTCGCCAACCCGTGCTTTTCGGCAACTGCCCGGACCGCTGGCTTTTCCAGCTCCCCCACCGGGAATAAGGTTTTGCTCAGCTGCTCGCCGCCAACAGCGTGAAGGAAATAGCTTTGGTCCTTGTTCGAGTCCAGCCCTTTGAGCAGCTCGCTGCGCCCATCGATGTCTCGTCGCCGCACGTAGTGTCCGGTCGCGATCAGGTCGGCGCCGAGCGCCAGTGCATAATCAAGGAACGCCTTGAATTTGATCTCGCGGTTGCAAAGGATGTCGGGATTCGGCGTCCTGCCTGCTTTGTACTCAGCGAGAAAGTGCTCGAACACGTTGTCCCAGTACTCAGCGGCAAAGTTTGCCGTGTGCAGTTTAATGCCGATCCTGTCGCAGACAGCCTGGGCGTCGGCTAGATCCTCCCGAGCAGTGCAATACTCGGTTCCGTCATCTTCTTCCCAGTTCTTCATGAACAGGCCTTCGACCTGGTACCCCTGTTCGAGGAGAAGCAGAGCGGAAACTGACGAGTCGACACCGCCGGACATGCCGACAATGACGCGCAGGTTTTCAGGGGCAACGAACGGTGAATCAGGCATAAAGACTCAGGGTTAACTGCAAAGCGTGCAATTCTAACAGGCCGGTCAAGCCAGCGGTTAAGGTCGCTCAGTCTCGTATCACGGCGAGATCGTGTGGCGGGCCAGCCAGATAGTCATCAATGCAGCGCAGGATCAGCTCGCTGCGCCAACGTTCCGGTTGGTCGGCCAGTTCGTCTCGAGTCATCCACAGCGCTGCGACAATGCCGCTGTCGAGTTCGCGGTGCGGCTCATGGCGAACCGGAGTGGCCGCAAAGCAGACGCGTTGGTAGGTCACGCCGTTGCTAGGTGCAGTGTATAGGTAGATACCTACTAGACCCACGAGCGCGACCTCCCAGCCGGTTTCCTCTAGGGTTTCGCGCACCGCGGCTTGGCGTAATGTTTCGTGGGGTTCAAGGTGCCCCGCCGGTTGATTCAGTACCAAACGGCCGCCTTTTGATTCTTCGACCATAAGGAAGCGGCCATCGACCTCGACAATCGTCGCCACGGTTATGTGTGGATGCCAGCTCATGTTCGGCCTCAGCTCGTCTATAGACTTCGATGGTAGCGTTTCGCGGGCACTGTAAAAAGAAACCCCGGCCTAGCGCCGGGGTTTCTTTGTTTCATGAAGCAGTACCGCCAGCGAAGATCAAGCCAGGGCGGCTAGCGCGGCGTTGAACGTTGCGCTAGGACGCATCGCTTTGCTGGTCAGCTCAGGATTGGAGCGGTAATAGCCGCCGATCTCCACGGGCTTGCCCTGAACCTCGGCCAGTTCAGCGAGAATGGCTTGCTCGTTGTCTTGTAGCTGCTTCGCCAGGGGCGCGAAACGGGCCTGCAGTTGAGTATCGTCGGTTTGTGCTGCTAGCTCCTGCGCCCAGTACAGCGCCAGGTAGAAGTGGCTGCCGCGGTTGTCCAGCTCACCGGTACGACGAGAGGGCGACTTGTTGTTGTCGAGCAGCTTGCCGGTTGCAGCATCCAGCGTTCTGCCCAGCAGTTTGGCTTTGACGTTGTCGGTCTTGATGCCCGTCTCTTCCAGCGACACGGCCAACGCCAGGAACTCACCGAGCGAGTCCCAGCGGAGGTGGTTTTCTTCGATCAACTGCTGGACATGCTTGGGTGCGGACCCACCGGCGCCGGTCTCGTACATGCCACCGCCTGCCATCAGGGGAACGATCGACAGCATCTTTGCCGAGGTGCCGAGTTCCATGATCGGGAACAGGTCGGTCAGGTAATCGCGCAGCACGTTGCCGGTCACGGAAATGGTGTCCTGGCCACGAATCAAGCGCTCCATGCTCACGCGGATGGCTTCGTTGTAGCCCATGATGCGAATGTCTAGCCCGCTCAGGTCATGCTCCTGCAGATAGGCTTCAACCTTCTTCTGCAGTTCACGATCGTGCGCGCGCTCTGGGTCAAGCCAGAAGATGGTCGGCGTGCCCGATTGGCGCGCGCGGGTAACGGCCAGCTTGACCCAGTCGCGAATCGGCGCGTCCTTGGTTTGGCACGCGCGCCAGATGTCACCTTTCTCCACTTCGTGCTGCATCAGCACGGCGCCATCGGCCAGCACGACGCGCATGGTGCCGTCAGCTTGCATTTCGAAGGTCTTGTCATGGGAGCCGTACTCTTCGGCCTTCTGCGCCATCAGGCCGACGTTCGGTACGCTGCCCATGGTTACCGGATCGAACGCACCGTTGGTCTTACAGAAGTTGATCATCTCCTGATAGATGCGGGCATAGGTGCTCTCTGGCATCACCGCCTTGGTGTCTTTCTGCTTTCCGTCTTTGCCCCACATCTGACCCGAGTTGCGGATCATGGCGGGCATGGACGCATCAACGATCACATCGCTCGGAATGTGCAGGTTTGTGATGCCCTTGACAGAATCCACCATCGCCATTTCAGGACGCTCGGCGTAGCAGGCGTGGATGTCGTGAAGGATCTCTTCCTGCTGGGAGTCGGGCAGCGACTTGATCTTGTCATAGACGCTGCTGATGCCATTGTTCGGATTGACGCCCAGTTCTTTGAACAGCTCGCCGTACTTGTCGAAGACGTCCTTGTAGTAAACGCTAACGGCGTGGCCGAAGACGATCGGGTGCGAGATTTTCATCATGGTCGCCTTGACATGCAGGGACCACATAACGCCGGTTTCTTTGCAGTCCTGCAGCGTTTGCTCGAAAAACTCACGCAGCTTGTTGCAGCTCATGAACATGCCGTCGAGCACTTCGCCTTCCTGCAAGGCGAGCTGCTTCTTGACTTCAACCTTGCCATCTTTGCCGACAAACTCGATGCGCACATCACCGGCTGCTGCCATGGTGATGGACTGTTCGCTGGAGAAGAAATCGCCGCCGCGCATGTAGTCCGCATGCGACTGCGACGCCTTGCTCCACTTGCCCATCGAGTGCGGATGCTTGCGAGCAAATGCTTTTACCGCTGCGGGGGCGCGTCGGTCCGAGTTGCCTTCGCGCAGAACCGGGTTAACGGCGCTACCGAGCACCTTGCCGTAACGCGCACGCACTTCTTTGTCAGCTTCCGTCTGCGGGTCTTCTGGAAAATTGGGAATGCCATAACCCAATGCTTGCAGTTCAGCGATGGCCGCCTTGAGTTGAGGCACGGAAGCGCTGATGTTGGGGAGCTTAATGATGTTGGCGTCCGGCTGATTAGTCAGCTCGGCAAGCTTGGCCAGGTCATCTTCAACCGCTTTGTCGGCACCCAGCTGATCGGAAAAGCTTGCAAGGATGCGCCCTGCGAGAGAGATGTCACGTGTTTCGACGGCTATATCAGCGGAGGCGGCAAAGGCTTCTACAATGGGCAGAAGCGAATAGGTGGCCAGCGCCGGGGCTTCGTCGGTGAAGGTATAGATAATCTTCGAGCGGGTGGACATGTAGAGTTGACTCTCTCTTGCTGAGCGTGCACAGAACTTCGATGTGCGCAGGTAGGCGCCCTGGCTGCGTTAGCCGTGCCAGTTTCGAGGTTCGCCGCGATGATGTTGGATGCAGCACCACTGGAGTGTTGAGTATTTGACCGACCGGCTGCGGTTGGCAGCCTGGCGGTTCAGGGGCGAGGATCTCGTCGGAGATTAGCTGCCTCTCATGACTCGTTAGTCACCTAAGCAGTATATCACTGCCGCCCGTTGTCAAAGAATGCCCTGGCCATACGACGAACGAACATATGGTTTAGGCCGATTCAACTGGGTTACTCTTCGAAGATGACCACTGTTTAATGTTTAACCACAAAAACGGAGTCCAGCATGGGATACCAAAAGATCCAGGTGCCTGCCAGCGGTGACAAAATCACCGTCAATACCGATAACACCCTGAACGTACCCAACAATCCGATCATTCCTTATATAGAAGGTGACGGTATTGGCGTGGACATTAGCCCAGTGATGATCAAGGTAGTCGATGCTGCCGTAGAGAAGGCTTACGGCGGTGAGCGCAAGATCGCTTGGATGGAAATCTATGCGGGCGAGAAGGCGACGCAGGTGTATGACCAGGATACCTGGCTGCCCAAGGAGACGCTGGAGGTCGTGCGCGATTTTGTGGTGTCGATCAAGGGCCCTCTGACCACCCCGGTCGGCGGTGGCATTCGCTCGCTGAACGTTGCGCTACGCCAAGAGCTTGATCTCTATGTCTGTCAGCGCCCCGTACGCTGGTTCACAGGCGTACCCAGCCCGGTGAAGAAGCCCGCAGACGTCGATATGGTTATCTTCCGTGAGAATTCTGAAGACATCTACGCAGGGGTAGAGTGGAAGGCCGGGTCGCCTGAGTGCGAAAAGGTTATCAAGTTTCTTACTGAAGAGATGGGTGTCAAGAAGATCCGCTTCACTGAAAATTGCGGCATAGGCATCAAGCCGGTTTCTCTGGAAGGGACGAAGCGTCTGGTGCGCAAGGCGCTGCAATACGCAGTCGACAATGATCGCAGGTCAGTGACCATTGTCCACAAGGGCAACATCATGAAGTTCACCGAAGGCGCATTCAAAGAATGGGGCTACGAGGTGGCGCGCGACGAGTTCGGTGCAGAGTTGCTGGACGGCGGTCCATGGATGCAGTTCAAAAACCCTAATACAGGCAAGAACATTGTCGTTAAGGACGCCATTGCTGACGCGATGCTTCAGCAGATTCTGCTGCGCCCTGCCGAGTACGATGTGATCGCCACACTTAATCTGAACGGTGACTACCTGTCAGATGCTCTAGCGGCTGAAGTGGGTGGCATCGGTATTGCTCCGGGGGCGAATCTCTCGGACACAGTTGCGATGTTCGAGGCCACGCACGGCACGGCGCCGAAGTATGCGGGGCAGGACAAGGTCAACCCAGGGTCGTTGATCCTTTCGGCGGAAATGATGTTACGTCACATGGGTTGGGTGGAAGCAGCTGACCTGATCATCAAATCGACCGAAAGCGCTATCGCTGCCAAGACGGTGACATACGATTTCGAGCGTCTGATGGACGGAGCCAAGCTGATGTCCTGCTCGGAGTTCGGTGATGCCATGATCTCCCACATGTAGTTTTGAGGGAGCAACACAAAAAAGGCCGATCAATGATCGGCCTTTTTGTTGCCTGGCATCAGGCGTCTACGGTCGAGCCCTGTGAGGCAGGTGCAACCGCCTCCGCAGTGGTCTGCAGCGACCGAATGTTGGTTGCGTGCAGGCCCTTGGGACCTTGCAGTATGTCGAACATGACCGCTTGCCCAGCTTTCAGAGTTCTGTACCCTTCCATTTGAATGGCAGAGTAGTGGGCGAACAGGTCCTCATCGCCGCCGTCTGCTACGATAAATCCATAGCCTTTAGCGTTGTTGAACCACTTGACCTTACCGCTTAGCATGCTGTTATCCCTCTGCAAAGGAGTCCATCACTGGAGTAACATCCATTTCATTCCGCGCTGATGCAGCACATGGCCCACATGCGCAGCCCGTTGCCGTTGTGGCACATACTGTTTGTATCATCGTTTTGCCGATAGTCAAGGCGACTCGTCAGGTGGCTGTGAAGCCCTTCTATTTACCCGGCCTCGGCGCCCCGATCTAGAACTGTTATACGCATGCGTGCATTTCCAGAGATTCGACTAGTATTCAATCAAGATCGTCCGAAGCCATCGGACGACGACTCCTCTGGCCTGGCGGTCGAAGAAGCCAAGCCGCAGCTGAAGGCACCACCGATGTTCAAAGTTGTCATGTTTAATGATGACTACACGCCGATGGATTTCGTCGTGGAGGTGCTGGAAGGAATTTTCAATCACAATCGGGAGCTAGCCACCAAGATCATGCTGGCGGTTCATACCGAAGGGCGGGCCGTTTGTGGCGTCTACACTCGCGACGTCGCTGAAACCAAAGCAATGCAGGTCAATCAATATGCAAGAGAATGCCAGCATCCTTTGCTTTGTGAGATCGAGAAGGACGGTTAACCCGACTGCTGGGTAAGAGGTGAAAGCTATGTTGAACCGTGAGCTCGAAGTCACTCTGAATCTGGCTTTCAAGGAGGCACGTACCAAGCGTCATGAGTTCATGACGGTTGAGCACCTTCTGCTAGCCCTGCTGGACAATGAAGCGGCCGCAACGGTGTTGCGCGCCTGCGGAGCCAGCCTCGATAAACTGCGTCATGACCTACAGGAGTTCATCGACTCCACTACGCCTCTGATTCCGCAGCACGATGACGAGCGCGAAACCCAGCCGACCCTAGGCTTCCAGCGAGTATTGCAGCGGGCGGTGTTCCACGTTCAAAGCTCGGGCAAGCGTGAGGTCACAGGCGCCAATGTGCTGGTTGCGATTTTCAGTGAGCAGGAAAGCCAGGCGGTGTTTTTGCTCAAGCAGCAGAATGTCGCCCGCATTGACGTCGTCAATTACATTGCTCACGGCATTTCCAAGGTGCCTGGTAACAACGGCAATCCTGAAAGCGACGGGGAAATGCAAGATGAGGAGGGCGGCGATTCGTCCGCAGCCGGAAATCCACTCGATGCCTATGCAAGCAATTTGAATGATCTGGCGCGTCAAGGCCGTATCGACCCATTGGTTGGGCGTGAACATGAGGTCGAGCGGGTCGCGCAGATTTTGGCTCGCCGTCGCAAGAACAACCCGTTGCTCGTTGGTGAGGCTGGTGTGGGCAAGACTGCGATTGCCGAGGGCCTGGCCAAGCGTATCGTAGATAACCAGGTGCCCGAGCTGCTCGCCAACAGCGTCGTTTATTCGCTTGATCTGGGGGCTTTGCTCGCTGGTACAAAATATCGCGGTGATTTCGAGAAGCGCTTCAAGGCGCTGTTGAACGAGCTTCGCAAGCGTCCGCAAGCTGTCCTGTTCATAGACGAAATTCACACCATTATCGGTGCAGGCGCGGCCTCTGGCGGGGTAATGGACGCGTCCAATCTTCTCAAGCCGTTGCTGTCTTCTGGCGAGATCAGATGCATTGGCTCGACTACCTTCCAGGAATTTCGCGGCATCTTCGAGAAGGACCGTGCACTGGCGCGGCGCTTCCAGAAGGTCGATGTGTCCGAGCCATCGGTTGAAGACACCATTGGCATCTTGCGTGGGTTGAAGGGTCGATTCGAGCAGCACCACAACATCGAATACAGCGATGAGTCTCTCCGCGCTGCGGCAGAGCTTGCGTCCCGCTACATCAATGATCGTCATATGCCTGACAAGGCCATCGATGTCATCGATGAAGCGGGCGCTTATCAGCGGCTTCAGCCCGAGGACAAGCGCGTCGCTCGAATCGAAGTCGAGCAGGTCGAGGATATCGTAGCGAAGATCGCTCGCATTCCCCCCAAGCATGTAAGTACATCAGACAAGGAGCTGCTGCGAAACCTGGAGCGCGACTTGAAGCTGACGGTGTTTGGTCAGGATGACGCAATCGACTCTCTGGCGACGGCAATCAAGCTGTCACGGGCAGGGCTCAAAGCTCCAGACAAGCCAGTAGGTTCGTTTCTCTTCGCTGGTCCCACCGGTGTGGGTAAAACAGAAGCTGCCCGCCAGTTGGCGCGGGCTCTTGGGATCGAGTTAGTACGCTTCGATATGTCCGAGTACATGGAGCGGCATACCGTATCTCGACTCATCGGCGCGCCGCCTGGCTATGTCGGTTTCGACCAGGGTGGGTTGCTGACAGAGGCCATCACAAAACAGCCGCATTGCGTATTGCTGCTTGATGAGATCGAGAAAGCGCATCCAGAGGTTTTCAACCTGCTGCTTCAGGTCATGGACCATGGCACGTTGACGGATAACAACGGCCGTAAAGCTGATTTCCGTAACGTGATCGTGATCATGACCACTAATGCGGGCGCGGAGACTGCTGCACGAGCGTCCATTGGCTTTACACATCAGGATCACGCTTCCGACGCCATGGAAGTGATCAAGAAGAGCTTCACGCCTGAGTTCCGCAACCGTCTGGATACGATCATCCAGTTCGGCCGTCTTAGCCATGAGGTCATCAAGAGCATCGTTGACAAATTCCTCATCGAGCTACAGACGCAGCTCGAGGACAAGCATGTCACGCTCGAAGTGTCCGATGCGGCACGCGGATGGTTGGCTGAGCGCGGCTACGACGTGCAAATGGGGGCGCGACCAATGGCTCGGCTGATTCAGGACAAGATCAAGCGGCCACTAGCTGAGGAGATCCTGTTCGGTGAACTGGCCGAACACGGCGGTGTCGTGCACATCGATATTCGTGATGGCGAGCCCTACTTTGACTTTGAGACGTCTGCTGAGTTGGCTTAACGCATTGAGGTGATGGAAACAAAAAAACGCCCGGCATAGTCGGGCGTTTTTTTCTGATCAAGATGGCGAAGCGCAAAGCTGGAGCTACCCAGCGTTTTGCATTCTGTCGATTGAGATGATCAAGGTCGTGGTATGAGCACAAACAAAAAAGCCCGGACTATGCCGGGCGTTCATGCTCGCGTCCTGTCAGCGGGCGCGGTAGGTGATGCGGCCTTTGCTCAGGTCGTAAGGCGTAAGTTCCACACGAACCTTGTCACCGGTAAGAATCCGGATGTAGTTCTTGCGCATCTTTCCGGAGATGTGCGCAGTAACGACGTGCCCATTTTCCAACTCCACACGAAACATGGTGTTAGGCAGGGTGTCGACGACAGTACCTTCCATTTCGAAGCTGTCTTCTTTCGACATTCAGTAAAACCCTCGGTGTCCAATGATAGACCCGGTACGAAGAATGCCCGGGTAAAAGCGGCAAGTATTGTGCCTGAAAGGGCCCCGAGAGCCAAGGGCTCAGGTTAGAGTTATCCAGCGCTGGTTAACCAACAGTTCAATCGGCCTATATTCGGTTTTGTAGTTCATTTTACGGCAGTTTTTGATCCAGTAGCCTAGGTAGATTGCTTTCAGCCCGAGGCGGGCAGCTTCACCAACCTGCCAGAGAATCGCGAAGCGACCAAGGCTACGGCGTTCCTCGCTGGGGTCGTAAAAGGTGTAAACGGCGGACAGCCCATTGGGCAGCAGGTCGGTCACTGCCAGAGCGAGCAGGCGGCCTTCCAGGCGGAACTCGTAAAAGCGAGAAAAGGGCAGATCACGCACCAGGAAGGTATGGAACTGGTCTCTGCTTGGCGGGTACATGTCGCCGTCTGCATGGCGCTGTTCGATATAGTTTGCGTAGAGCGCGTAGTACTCTTCGCTGAACGAAGGGCGGACGTCGCTCACAGTCAGGTCGGCGTTGCGCTTGAGGATGCGTTTCTGCTGCCGATTGAGCTGTAACCCGTCGGCCGGTATCCGCGCAGGGATGCATGCTGTGCAGCGTTGACAATGCGGGCGGTAGAGGTGGTCGCCGCTGCGGCGGAAGCCCATTTCGGACAGCTCTGCGTACACCTGTACGTCCATCGGCTGGCTGGGGTCGAGGAAGAGCGTGGTGGCCTGTTCGTCGGGCAGGTAGCTGCAGGCGTGAGGCTGGGTGGCGTAGAACTTGAGACGAGCCAGTGAAGTCATGGTCAGCTCTCGAAAATCTTGAAGTCAGTGTAGGTCAGCTTGGCTTCGTCGACTAGGACTCCCATCGGGCTGTACTGGGTTCATCCAGATAGCTGGCGAGCGTATTGGCGAAGGTTTGCCTGGGTACGGGTCTCGCGCCGAAACTGGCCAGGTGTTGCGTGTGCATCTGGCAGTCAATCAGTTTGAATCCCCAGTCTCTGAGACGTTCCACTAGTGCCACAAATCCCGCCTTGGATGCGTCGGTCGTACGGCTGAACATCGATTCGCCGAAGAATAGTTGACCCATTGCGAGGCCATAGAGGCCGCCGACCAACCGTTCGTCTTGCCAGACTTCGACTGAGTGAGCGATGCCGAGCCGATGCAGCTCCAAATAAGCGTCTTGCATCGGCATGGTGATCCATGTGCCGTCAGTGTAGTTGCGCGGGCCGGCACAACCTTCGATGACGTCTCGAAACGCTTGGTCGAAGGTGATGCTGAATGTTCCTTGCCGTAACTTCTTGCGCAGGCTGCGGGCGACATGCAGCTCTTCGGGATAGAGCACTGTGCGCGGGTCGGGTGACCACCAGAGCAGTGGCTGTCCTTCCTGATACCAAGGGAAGCAGCCATGACCGTAGGCCGCCAGCAAGCGTTCAGGCGATAGATCGCCTCCTGCAGCGAGAAGCCCGTTGGGCTCACGCATGGCTTTTTCGAGTGGGGGGAACGACAGGTTGTCGCGCTGCAGCCAGGTCAGCATATCGATAGCCACGGGGCGGATGGGGGCATCCGCCCGGAGAAGGGTTACAGGTCCAGAAACTTTTCGGCATCGAGCGCGGCCATGCAGCCGGCGCCGGCCGAAGTGATGGCTTGGCGATAAACGTGATCGGCCACATCGCCTGCAGCAAATACGCCTGGGATGGTGGTGCTGGTAGCATCTCCCTCGTTGCCGCCCTTGATGACGAGGTAGCCGTCTCTCATCTCAAGTTGGCCTTGGAAAAGATCGGTGTTGGGCTTGTGCCCGATAGCAATGAAGACACCTGCCAGTTCAAGGTTCCGCTCGTCGCCGGATTCGGTGCTCTTCAGTCTTACGCCTGTTACGCCACTCGCATCACCAAGCACTTCTTCCAGCGTATGGTTCCAATGCAGTCGAATATTGCCGTTGGTTGCCTTCTCCATGATCTTGTCCTGCAAAATCTTCTCGGAGCGAAGCTTGTCGCGGCGGTGGATCAAGTGAACTTCTTTGGCGATATTCGAGAGGTACAGCGCTTCTTCCACAGCGGTATTGCCGCCACCGATCACCGCCACAACCTGGTTGCGGTAAAAGAACCCGTCACAGGTGGCGCATGCCGACACGCCACGTCCGGCGAACGCTTCCTCTGAGGGCAAGCCGAGGTACTGGGCGGACGCTCCGGTGGCGATGATCAACGCATCACAGCTGTACGTTGCGCTATCGCCCTTGAGAATAAAGGGCCGCTGCTGCAGTTCAGCTGTGTGGATATGGTCGAACACGACTTCGGTGTCGAAGCGCTCTGCGTGTTTTTGCATCCGCTCCATCAACGCTGGGCCAGTCAAACCTTCGACGTCTCCTGGCCAGTTGTCGACTTCAGTGGTGGTGGTCAGCTGGCCGCCGGGCTGAATGCCGGTGATCATTACCGGTTTCAGGTTGGCCCGGGCCGCGTATACGGCCGCGGTATAACCGGCCGGGCCCGAGCCGAGGATGATCAGACGTGAATGCTTGACTTCATTCATAAAAAGCCCTCATAAGCCTTTGTTACCAATAGAGAAGCGTGCTCCAGTCGAGTCACGTTTTAAAAACTGGCGTTTATGCTACACCGAAGCACGGACAAAAGCCCAAGCCGGCACGGAACCGGCATGCCATCGAATCGACAAACCCGTACAATGTCCAGGTTCAGGCTGACTACGGTTCATAGAGCGCGCCGCGGGCGCAGGAAATAGAGCGTTTTGAAGAATACCTCCTCTACCGCGCCAGCTTCCGTCTGGCGACAGCAGTTGCATTACCGCCTCAAAGAAGGGGCACTGATCGCGCTCGGCGCGCTTTGTGCCTACCTCTGGATGGCGCTGCTTACCTATGATCCCTCCGATCCTGGTTGGACGCATACCAGCAACGTCCAGCAGGTTCAGAATGCCGCCGGCCGTGCCGGCGCCTGGTTTGCCGATGTGCTGTTCATGGCGCTCGGCTACTTTGCTTTCCTGTTTCCGTTGTTGCTAGGCGTCAAAACCTGGCAGGTCTTTCGCGCACGGCACCAACCCTGGAGCTGGAACGGGTGGCTGTTTTCCTGGAGGCTGATCGGGCTCGTCTTTCTGATTCTTTCCGGATCTGCGCTCGCCTATATTCACTTTCAGTTTGCGGATGGTTTGCCTGCTTCGGCGGGCGGCGCTTTGGGCGAAAGCCTGGGACAGCTCGCCGAGGCCGCGCTGAACGTTCAGGGCAGCACGCTGCTGCTGCTGGCATTCTTCCTGTTCGGTTTGACGGTGTTTACGGACCTTTCATGGTTCAAGGTGATGGACCTGACCGGCAAGATTACGCTCGACCTGGTAGAGCTGATACAGAGTTTCTTTAGCCGCTGGTGGTCCGCTCGTAACGAGCGTAAGCAGGTTGTTGCGCAGCTGCGCGAAGCCGACGATGTGGTAAACGACGTCGCTGGCTCGCTCCCAGATCACCGAGAGCGCGCCAAGGTCAAGGAACGGCTGCTCGAGCGCGAGGAGTCGTTGAGCAAGCACATGAGCGAGCGCGACAAGCGCCCGCCTCCAGTGATTCCTGCAGCTGCACCGCCCAAGCCGGTCGAGCAGAGCAAGCGAGTGCTGAAGGAAAAGCAGGCCAATTTGTTCGTTGATCCGCTAATCGAAGGCAGCGTCCCGCCGTTGTCGTTGCTGGACGTGGCGGAAAAGCAGCAGAAGCAGTACTCACCAGAATCGCTCGAAGCCATGTCGCGGTTGCTGGAAATCAAGCTGAAGGAGTTTGGCGTCGAGGTCATCGTCGAGTCGGTTCATCCGGGCCCGGTGATCACTCGTTTCGAAATCCAGCCGGCCGCCGGGGTCAAGGTCAGCCGCATCTCCAACTTGGCGAAGGATCTGGCCCGCTCGCTAGCGGTTATCAGCGTGCGCGTTGTTGAGGTGATCCCCGGCAAGACTACCGTCGGTATCGAGATCCCCAACGAGGACCGGCAAATTGTTCGGTTCTCGGAGGTACTGTCGTCCGCGCCGTACGACGATGCCAAGTCGCCAGTCACCATCGCGCTTGGCCACGACATCGGCGGTAAGCCGGTGATTGCTGACCTGGCAAAGATGCCGCACCTCCTGGTTGCCGGTACCACCGGTTCGGGTAAGTCGGTCGGCGTAAATGCGATGATCCTGTCGATTCTTTTCAAGTCCACGCCGGAAGACGCGCGGTTGATCATGATCGACCCAAAGATGCTTGAATTGTCGATCTATGAAGGCATTCCGCACCTGTTGTGTCCGGTCGTGACTGACATGAAGGAAGCGGCCAACGCACTGCGCTGGAGCGTGGCGGAGATGGAGCGCCGCTACAAGCTGATGGCGGCCATGGGCGTACGTAACCTCGCGGGCTTCAACCGCAAGGTCAAGGAAGCGGAAGAGGCGGGTACTCCGCTGACCGACCCGCTGTATCGCCGCGAAAGCATGGAAGACGAAGCGCCGCTGCTGAAGAAACTGCCAACCATTGTGGTCGTGGTAGACGAATTCGCCGACATGATGATGATCGTCGGCAAGAAGGTCGAAGAGCTGATCGCACGTATTGCCCAAAAGGCACGGGCGGCAGGCATCCATCTAATCCTGGCGACCCAGCGGCCGTCGGTTGATGTGATCACCGGCCTGATCAAGGCCAACATTCCAACCCGTATGGCGTTTCAGGTATCAAGCAAAATCGACTCGCGGACCATTCTCGACCAGGGCGGTGCCGAGCAACTGCTCGGACACGGTGACATGCTTTACTTGCCGCCGGGAACCGGTCTGCCAATTCGGGTCCATGGCGCGTTCGTTTCCGATGAAGAGGTACATCGTGTTGTCGAGGCCTGGAAGGCTCGCGGGGCCCCGGATTACATCGAAGAGATCCTGGTCGGCGTGGAAGACTCGGGAAGTGGCTTCGATGGTGGAGGCGAGGGTGGCAGCGGTGAGGACAGTGAAGACGATCCGCTTTACGATGAGGCGGTACGCTTCGTCACTGAAAGTCGCCGGGCTTCCATCTCTGCCGTTCAGCGCAAGCTTAAGATCGGCTACAACCGCGCCGCACGGATGATCGAATCCATGGAAATGGCGGGCGTCGTGACCTCTATGAACACCAACGGCTCGCGCGAAGTGCTCGCGCCGCCCCCTACCCGCGACTAGGTCGCCGAGGGCTTCATGCAATTGATTCGTGCGCTGTTTGCATCCGCTCTGCTGTTCACACTTGTTCCGGCTCATGCTGACCAGGCCGCCTCAGTGCAGCGCCTGACTGGCCTGCTGCAGAAGGCTGAAACCTTGACCGGCCGCTTTTCCCAGCTGTCTCTGGATGGCACCGGAACCCAGCTGCAGGAGACCTCCGGTGAAATGGCGCTCAAGCGCCCGGGCCAGTTTCGTTGGCATACCGATGAACCGATGGAGCAGTTGCTGGTTTCTAACGGTAAGAAAGTTTGGTTGTACGACCCGGATCTCGAGCAAGTCACCATCCAGACACTGGACCAGCGCTTGACCCATACCCCTGCATTGCTGTTGTCGGGCGATGTATCGGCAATCAATGAGAATTTCGAGGTGTCGCACCAGGAGGCGGGGGAAGTGGTCGATTTCACGCTCAAGCCGAAAGCCAAGGACACACTGTTCGACAGCCTTCGTCTGTCGTTTCGTGGTGGCGTGATCAACGACATGCAAATGGTTGACGGCGTTGGCCAACGCACCAATATCCTGTTTCAAGGCGTCAAGTTGAACCAGCCACTCAAGGCCGAGCTGTTCACCTTCGAAGTTCCCGATGGGGCCGACGTCATCTCCGAGTAACAGGCGTTTGCTTTTCCGTTTACCCAAACGGCCTGCTTTCCCGCAGGCCGTTTGCATCAGAGGCTTCCGTCGCCGATGGACCTGTTCAGCCGTGAACCTGTCGCTCAACCTCTAGCCGCACGCCTGCGCGCCGCCAGCCTTGACGAATATGTCGGGCAGGAGCACCTATTGGCGCGTGGCAAACCGTTGCGTGAGGCGCTGGAGCAGGGTGCGTTGCACTCAATGGTCTTCTGGGGGCCGCCGGGAGTCGGCAAGACCACCCTAGCGCGCCTGTTGGCCAAAGTATCTGATGCGCACTTCGAGACCGTCTCGGCAGTGTTGGCGGGCGTCAAGGAGATTCGCCAGGCCGTGGAGATTGCAAAGCAGCAAGCGGCCCAATACGGACGGCGTACGATCTTGTTCGTTGATGAGGTGCATCGCTTCAACAAGTCCCAGCAGGACGCCTTCCTACCCTACGTTGAAGATGGCACGCTGATTTTCATCGGTGCCACCACCGAAAACCCGTCGTTCGAGCTTAACAATGCCTTGTTGTCGCGTGCCCGGGTCTATGTGCTCAAGAGCCTCGACGAGGCTGCGCTACGCAGGCTGGTCACGCGCGCGTTGACCGAGTCTAAGGGATTGGGCGACCTCCATCTGAGCCTGCCGGATGAGAGTTTTCAGATCCTCATGGCAGCTGCTGATGGTGATGGACGACGGCTATTGAACCTGCTGGAAAACGCCTCGGACCTGGCCGAAGAGGGCGGCGAGATCAGCGTCGAGCTGCTGCAGGATCTGCTGGGCGACAGCCGGCGGCGCTTCGACAAGGGGGGGGAGGCCTTCTACGACCAGATATCGGCTTTGCATAAGTCGGTCCGCGGTTCGAATCCGGATGCCTCGTTGTACTGGTTTGCACGAATGATCGACGGTGGTTGCGATCCGCTGTACATCGCCAGGCGTGTGGTCCGTATGGCCAGTGAAGAAGTTGGCAATGCCGATCCTCGGGCGCTGAGCCTTTGTCTGTCGGCTTGGGATGTGCAGGAGCGGCTGGGAAGTCCGGAGGGCGAATTGGCCGTCGCCCAGGCGATCGTCTACCTTGCTTGCGCACCGAAGAGCAACGCGGTCTACAGCGCCTTCAATGCAGCGATGCGGGACGTTCGGGAGAACGGCTCGGCGGAGGTTCCGTTGCACCTGCGTAATGCGCCGACCCGGCTGATGAAAGAGCTGGGTTACGGCAACGAATATCGCTACGCCCATGATGAGCCTGACGCCTACGCTGCGGGTGAGGACTATTTTCCAGAAGCAATAGAGCCGCGCCACTATTACGACCCCGTACCGCGTGGTCTGGAGAGCAAAATCCGCGACAAACTTGAGCATCTGGCACGTCTCGATCAGCAAAGCCCGCGGCAGCGGAGAAAAACATGATTCGCATGGTTCTGGCCGTGGCCGCCGGCGGTGTTGTAGGTACGCTGATCAGATTCGGCGTCTCGACATGGGTCTCCACTCAGTGGCCTAGGCACTTTTTCTTCGCAACCCTCGCAGTGAATCTGCTTGGCTGTCTGCTTATTGGCTATCTCTACGCCTCTTTCCTGCACCGTCCCGAACTGTCCCCAGAGATGCGCAGCGGGTTGATCGTTGGCTTTCTCGGTGCGTTAACGACGTTTTCCAGCTTCTCGCTGGACGGTTTGCGCCTGCTGGAAAGCGGCCAACCCGCGACAGCTTTCGGTTACATAGGCGTGAGTGTGCTCGGTGGTCTGTTGGCCGCTTGGCTCGGACTTACGCTTGGCAGGTTATGAACCTGGCCTGGATCACAGTAAACTTCGCTTCTTGGCCTTTCCTCAAAGCTTCCATAGACGAGACCCACCATGCTTGATTCGAAACTGGTACGCACACAGCTGCAAGACGTGGCCGACCGCCTCGCGACCCGCGGCTACCAGCTGGATGTCGCGCGTATCGAGGCGCTTGAAGCCCAGCGCAAGACCGTGCAGACCCGTACCGAGCAACTTCAGGCCGAGCGCAACGCTCGCTCCAAATCCATCAGTCAGGCCAAACAGCGTGGTGAGGACATTGCGCCGTTGCTCGCTGATGTCGACCGTATGGGCTCAGAACTCGAAGCCGGAAAAGTCGAGCTGGAAGGCATCCAGAGCGAGCTGGATCAGTTGATGCTGAGCCTGCCGAACCTGCCGCACGAATCGGTTCCAGTGGGCAAAGATGAAGATGAGAACGTCGAAGTTCGTCGCTGGGGTGCGCCCAAGGCCTTCGACTTCGAAGTGAAAGACCACGTTGCATTGGGCGAGCAGCACGGCTGGCTGGACTTCGAGACCGCGGCCAAGCTATCCGGTGCGCGCTTTGCGCTGATGCGCGGGCCGATCGCCCGTCTGCATCGCGCCCTGGCGCAGTTCATGCTGGATCTGCACACCGGCGAGCACGGATACGAAGAGGCGTACACGCCGTATCTGGTCCAGGCCCCGGCGCTGCAAGGCACCGGCCAGCTTCCGAAGTTCGAAGAGGACCTGTTCAAGATCAGCCGTGAGAACGAAGCTGACCTTTATCTGATTCCCACCGCCGAGGTCTCGCTGACCAACATCGTTGCCGGCGAAATCCTGGATGCCAAGCAGCTGCCGTTGAAATTCGTCGCGCATACGCCGTGTTTCCGCAGCGAAGCGGGCGCTTCTGGCCGTGACACCCGCGGGATGATCCGTCAGCACCAGTTCGACAAGGTCGAAATGGTTCAGATCGTCGAGCCGGGTCAGTCGTTCGAAGCGCTGGAAGGCTTGACGGCCAACGCCGAGAAGGTACTGCAGCTGCTGGAACTGCCGTATCGCGTTTTGGCGCTGTGCACGGGTGACATGGGCTTCGGTGCGACTAAGACCTACGATCTCGAAGTCTGGGTGCCGAGTCAGGACAAGTATCGTGAAATCTCTTCCTGCTCCAACTGCGGCGACTTTCAGGCGCGCCGCATGCAGGCACGCTACCGCAATCCGGAAACGGGCAAGCCCGAACTGGTCCATACGCTGAATGGCTCCGGGCTGGCCGTAGGTCGTACGCTGGTCGCAGTGCTGGAAAACTACCAGCAGGCCGATGGCAGCGTCCGCGTGCCGGCGGCACTCAAGCCCTACATGGGCGGTATCGAAGTGATCGGTTGACCCTTCGATAGCGTGCCGACGCAGGTGCAGAGAGACGGGTGATGTGCTTCGCAGGGAAATGGCCGAACGACCATCCGGGCTCTCTTGATTCTCGACAAGGGCCGTCACAGCCGTAAGGTTTGAGATGGCTCTATCTCATATTTTCACCAGGACGGGTCCATGGATTTTTTGCCGCTTTTCCACAATCTGAAGGGCCGTCCGGTACTGGTCGTCGGCGGTGGGGAGATTGCGCTGCGCAAGGCTCGCTTGTTGTCAGAAGCGGGCGCCGTGCTGCGGGTTGTCGCCCCGGAAGTAGAGGCGCAGTTGAGCGAACTGGTAGCGCAAGGCGGCGGACAGACAATCATTCGAGGTTATCTCGCTGGCGACTTGTCAGGCTGCGTGTTGGCGATCGCTGCGACCGATGACGAGCCGCTGAATGAGCAGGTATCCAAAGATGCCCAGGCGCTTGGCATGCCGGTCAACGTGGTGGATTCGCCGCAGCTGTGTACGGTGATTTTTCCAGCTATTGTCGATCGCTCGCCGCTGATGATCGCTGTTTCCAGCGGTGGTGATGCTCCCGTGCTGGCGCGCCTCATGCGAGCGCGCATCGAGACCTGGGTGCCAGCGGTCTATGGCGAACTGGCAGGCCTGGCGAAGAAATTCCGCAGCCAGGTCAAGGCCAAATTTGCAGACGTACAGCAGCGGCGTGTGTTCTGGGAAGAAGTCTTCCAGGGCAGCGTCGCGGAGCGTGCGCTCGCTGGTCAGGCGCAAGAGGCCGAGCGGCTCTTGGCGGAAAAACTGTCCGGTGCGGAGCCGAAAACCCTGGGCGAGGTCTATCTGGTCGGTGCCGGACCGGGCGATCCTGATCTGCTGACCTTCCGTGCCCTGCGCCTGATGCAGCAGGCCGACGTGGTCCTCTACGACCGCTTGGTTGCGCCCGCTATCCTCGACCTGTGCCGGCGCGATGCCGATCGCATCTATGTCGGTAAACAGCGCGCAGCGCATGCGGTGCCGCAGGATCAGATCAACCAGTTGCTGGTTACCCTGGCCAAAGAAGGCAAGCGCGTGTTGCGGCTCAAAGGTGGCGATCCGTTCATATTCGGGCGAGGCGGCGAAGAGATCGAAGAGCTGGCGGCGCACGACGTGCCGTTCCAGGTCGTTCCCGGGATCACCGCGGCCAGTGGCTGCGCGGCCTATGCCGGTATTCCGCTGACCCATCGTGATCATGCTCAGTCGGTACGCTTCGTGACGGGGCATTTGAAGGATGGAAGTTGCGATTTGCCGTGGTCAGAACTGGTCGCGCCCAGCCAGACCCTGGTGTTCTACATGGGGCTGGTCGGTCTGCCGGTTATCTGCCAACAGCTGATCGCACACGGTCGCGCGGCCGATACCCCCGCTGCCTTGGTCCAGCAGGGAACCACGATCAATCAACGAGTGTTTACCGGAACGCTCGCCAACCTGGCCGAGCGAGTGGCCAACGAACAGGTGCAGGCGCCAACGCTCGTCATCATTGGCGAGGTGGTGCAGTTACGCGAAAAACTTGCTTGGTTCGAAGGCGCTCAGAACCGCGACAGGTAACTATCGCGGCCTCCGAGACGGTCGCGGCCTTAGCGCGACCAGATGCCCTTTCCGGCCAGGCGATCCCGATCATGCGCGCGGTCCAGCGACAGCTCTGGGCCTTTGGGTACGATGCCGTTGCCGTTGATATGCCGGTGACTGGCGTAGTAGTGGTGCTTGATGTGGGTGAAGTCGACGGTCTCGGCAATCCCCGGCCACTGGTACAGCTCTCGTAGCCAGTTCGAAAGGTTGGGATAGTCCTCGATCCGTCGCAAGTTGCATTTGAAGTGACCGTGGTAGACGGCATCGAAGCGAACGATGGTGGTGAACAGACGCCAATCCGCCTCCGTCAGGTATTCGCCGGTCAGGTAACGATGCTCGTTGAGACGCTGTTCGAGCCAATCGAGCTCGGCGAACAATTCATCGAATGCTGCTTCGTAGGCCTTCTGCGTTGACGCAAACCCGGCCCGGTAGACGCCATTGTTGACGCGTGGATAGATGCGCTCGTTGAGGACGTCGATCTCGGCACGTAGCGGCTCTGGGTAGAGATCCAGCCTCGAGCCAGTCAGATCATCGAAAGCGCCGTTGAAGATGCGAATGAGCTCGGCCGATTCGTTGTTGACGATGCGTTGCTCCTGCTTATCCCAAAGCACCGGAACCGTCACACGGCCGGTGTACTGAGCGTCATCAGCGGTATAGCGCTGATGCAGATAGCTCAGGCCATCCAGCGCATCGCCAGTCGAGCCCCGTTGCTGGTCGAATGTCCAGCCGTGCTCCGCCATCAGCCAGCTGACCACCGAAACGTCGATCAGCGGCTCGAGCTGTTTCAGTTTGCGATAAATCAGGGTGCGATGAGCCCAGGGGCAGGCCAGCGAGACATAGAGATGATAGCGACCAGCTTGTGCCTGAACGGCGGGGCGGCTATCTGGCCCTGGCGAACCGTCCGTGGTGATCCAGTCTCGCCGTTGGGCCTGCTCTCGCTGGAATTCCCCATCGTTACTGTTTTCGTACCAGCGGTCTTGCCACTGGCCGTCAACCAGAAGTCCCATGCTCACCTCCACGGTTTCGAATTAAAAACAGTGTAGGTGTCACGGCTCGATTGATGAGTCGTAAAGCCCGGTCAAACCAATCGTTCAGGTCGATAGATTCCGATGCGCCCAGAACTCACGAGCCTGATCGAACGCTGCTTCACGCGGGTGGCCGAGGCCTCGGAGTGCCAAGGCCATCGTCGCAACGACTGCAAGCTCGCCGTAGGCATCTTCGGCACCTTGCCAGACAGCAACCAGATGCTGCGGATCGAGCTGCGCAGGTTTGACGTGACGTTGCGGCGAAAGCGCCGGCCAGTCTTCGTCCCAAGACTCGCCCGCCTGGGTACCGTACAGGTGCGCAACGCCATCGGGGTTGACCTCGATCTCGCCCCCTTCGCCCTTAATCACTATTGAGGTATCGCCCAGCAGCCGACTGGCTTCCCTGTGATTTGCCTGATAGCCCGGGTGGAAGATGCTCTGCAGTCCGCAGCGGGCACTCAGTGGATTGAGGATGCGAGCCAGCGAATGGATAGGGGAACGCAGGCCGAGAATGTTGCGCTGATCGATCATGCGCTGAAGCTCCGGCATCCAAGCACCGAGTGGCATGAAAGCGAGGTTGTCTTTATCCAAAGCATTGGCAGTTTCAGCCCAGTCGTGGCAACTAGCGATACCTAATAGCTCGAGCTGCTGCTCGGTATACATCCGCCCTGCGGTGTGCGCGCCACCTCCATGCATCAGAATCCGAATGCCGTTTTGTGCCAGGCATTTCGCAGCAAGCAAATACCAGGGCAGATGACGCTTCTTGCCGGCATAGCTTGGCCAATCAATATCCACCGCGATTGCTGGCGCTTGCAGACGCTCGCGCACGGCTTCGGTGAATCCTGCCAGTTCTTCGGCACTTTCTTCCTTGTGCCGTAACAGCATGAGAAAGGCGCCGAGCTGCGTGTCTTCCGCCTTGCCGTCAAGCAGCATACCCATGGCTTCGCGCGCTTCTTCGCGGGTCAAGTCACGGGCGCCGCGCTTGCCTTTGCCGAGAATGCGGACGAAGACGGCGAAAGGATGTTCGGCAGGGGTGACCAGGCTCATATGCAATTGCTCGGTTTCGGCAGGCCTGCCAGCTTTGCAGCCAGCTTGGCAGGGGTGCCTTTGAATAGGCGGTTCAGATGCATGCTGTTGCCCTTTTCCGGGCCAAGTTTCAATGCGGTGTACTTGATCAGCGGACGCGTTGCGGGCGATAGCTGAAACTCCTGATAAAACTCGCGCAGCACCCAGAGAATTTCCCAGTGTTCGGCTTGGAGGGTGATCCCTTCAGCGTTCGCCAGTGCTGCTGCGACCGGCTCGCTCCAATCGTTAAGATCAACCAGGAAGCCTTCCTGATCCACAGCAACGCTTATGCCATTGATGATCAGCCCGTTCATAGCCAAGAATTGGTCCGGTCATAACGACAGCAGAGCTCGACGAAGCCGTCATAGTCGACCTGCTGCAGGCGCGACGGCAGGGAGTTGATGCCACGGGCGGTCACGTCTTCGTCCAGCGCAAACAGCGCGATGCTCTCGGGCATCAGATCCAACGCTTTCCGCTGGGCGGTGCCGTCCTTCAGTGCATATACCGCATCCCCACAAAGCAACAGCGCATCGTCGGCAGTGACCAGATGCAAGCAGCTGGCCAGGCGGCTATCTGCAAACGGGGAGTGTGAAAGCAGGTGGAGAGTTGCCATCAGAGCGTGATCACATGGTCGTAGCGGTTAATAAGGGCGCGTAGGCCGGCATCGTCCAATAACTCTACCGGCAGCGACAGCGTGGCCTCATCCAGCCCGCGCTCGCTGAGGCTGCGCTTGGCCGCGTACAGCGCGTCGATGCCAAACATGGGAAGTGCCTGCAGATTGGCCGTCAGGTCCTTTTGCTGCAGCTGAGTGGCCTTCTGAGCAGGCGCTAGCTGAAACACCCCATCATCGAGAAACAACAGCCCGAGTGGCAATTCGAACGCGCCGCCGGCCAGAACGATATCCAGTGCCTCGCGTGCGGAAGGACCGGACCAGGGCGACTGCCGCGTGATGATGAGCATCGAGCGCGCCATCAGTGGCCTCCAAAGCAGACCAGGCGGTCGGCATGCTGGCTGGCTTCGTGCAGTTGGCCGAGCCCAGACAGTTCCCAACCCGCTGCAAGGTTCGCTGCAGGGCGCTGGTGGCGTTTGGCTTCCTGTTCATCCAGTACGCCACGGCGCAGACCCGCGGCGACGCAGACCACACCGTCGAGCCGGTGGAGACTGATGAGTTGACGCCATTGCTCTGCGATATCCAGTTCGTCTTGCGCGGTCAATGTGTTGGCCGACGCGCTGTGTACACCATCCTGATACAAAAACAGCCGGACGACCTCATGCCCGCCCGCCAGCACCGCCTCGGTGAAACGCAAGGCGCGGCGTGAGGCGGGGGAGTGGGCGGGGGAAAACAGAGCAATTGCGAATTTCATGGGCCACCGTTGCATGACTGCCTGACATGATACGCCAGCTTTAGAAACGAAAAAGCCCGCCGAAGCGGGCTGATTCGATGGGTACTGATCAGTCGTCGCCACCCATGATACCCATCAGCTGCAGCAGGCTGATGAACAGGTTGTACAGCGAAACGTACAGGCCGATGGTGGCCATGATGTAGTTACGCTCGCCGCCATGGATGATCGCGCTGGTCTGGTAGAGGATGCACACCGAAGAGAACAGCACGAAGCCTGCGCTGATCGCCAGCTGTAGACCACTGATCTCGAAGAAGAAACCAGCGACCATCGCGCCAAGCAGGACGAAGAAACCGGCGGTGATGAAACCGCTAAGGAAGCTCATGTCCTTACGGGTGATCAGCACGAACGCCGACAGGCCAAAGAAGACCAGAGCGGTCATCGACAGCGCCGAGGCAATCAGCTCACCACCGTTGGCAGTGCCCAGGTACATGTTGAGGATCGGCCCCAGCGTGTAACCCATGAAACCGGTCAAGGCGAAAGTCGAAAGCAGACCCCACGCGGAATTGCGTAGCTTCACGGTCAGGAAGAACAGGCCGTAGAAGCCGATCAGCACCACGAAGATGTTCGGGTAGGCTGCGTTGGCTTGCATCGCCATGTAGGCGACGAAGGCGCTGAAGCCCAGGGTGATGGCCAGCAGGCCGTAGGTGTTGCGCAGAACGCGGCTGACTTCCTTCTGTTCAACCTGCGTATGCGTAGGTGCGTACTGTTGCTTGAGCATGGCGACACTCCTGTAGATGTATTCAGCCTGAGGTGAATTGCCCCGGATCATAGCAGAGCTTTTGTTTCCTCCTAACGACAGTGTTTGACAGACTGTTTCGTTCGGGTACTATTGCGCCCGCTCTCTGCGGAGGAGTGGCAGAGCGGTTGAATGCAACGGTCTTGAAAACCGTCGAAGGGGAAACTCTTCCGTGAGTTCGAATCTCACCTCCTCCGCCATATCGCGAACTGAAGGCCCCGTATTCCGGGGCCTTCAGCGTTTCTGGGTTACGGGAACGGCTGTGTAAGCGGTCCCAGATTGGTCCAAGGGAGCGAGTGCGGCAGGACGAAAGCCGACCTACGACGCCAGAGCCGCGATTTTCGCCCGCCCCAGCTAGTTTGTGAGGCGTTGAGCGATGGCGCACTGCGTGAGCCCTGCAGATGGGACAATTTGAGCGAGCTCGTGGCCTCTGCCCAACGATTGACGTGACCCCGTGCTTAATGTGAGGTGGTTGGCGTTTCTTTGGCGAGCGGTGAGTGCGCTTGGCAACTAAAATTTCCGCTCGGACAAAAGGAATTGTCAGATGATCCGGATTAGGCTGCCCGAGGCTTTGGCGCTCGTGCGGGAACACTTCAGGCCGCTGTTGTTCACGGCCACAATGGATTCTCCTCAGACCATCCAGGCGATGCTGCTGGATGAGTTGACAGGGGAGTCGTTGGTCTTGACCGGGCTCCCGTGTGGCGTATCGGTTACGCGAGCGCAATTGGCAGGGTTGATTAGCGTGATCGAACTCGACGTCATTGCACTACGGCCGGCTCTGCTCGAGCGCTTTAGAGAACGACAGATCGCCATTTAGCTGAACGTTTGTCTATGCGCCATCTATATAGGCGACGGCGTCGAATTTCACCGGCTCTGTCACTCTTAAGTAAAAGGCCCCATGTTCTGGGGCCTTTTTCGTTTGAGTTCATGAAGCAACTCGCGGGCCTGACTCGCCTCAGGCTACCGAAGCGGTTTGGGGTACCGAGCCCACCTCCTCGGCGTAGTGGCAGGCCACCAGCCTGTCGTCCAAAGGGCGGAATGCCGGGACTTCTGAACTGCAGCGTTCGGTAGCGTGAGGGCAGCGGGTGTGGAAAACGCAGCCGGTAGGTGGGTCGAGCGGGTTGGGCAGTTCGCCGCTGACCTTGATTTTCGGCTTCGTCGAGTCAGGCCGAATGCTTGGCGTCGCGGCCAGCAGCACCTGAGTGTAGGGGTGTAGCGGGCGGGTGTAGATCAGCTCGGCTGGCCCCATTTCCATCGGGCTGCCGAAATACATCACCAATACCTTGTCCGCGACGTGACGTACCACGGCCAGATCGTGAGAAATGAAGACATAGCCGGCGTTGAACTGCTCCTGCAGATCCATGAAGAGGTTCAGCACCTGCGCTTGAATCGACACATCCAGCGCCGAAGTCGGCTCGTCGGCAATCAGCACCTTCGGATTGAGCATCATGGCCCGCGCAAGGGCGATGCGCTGGCGCTGGCCGCCAGAGAACATATGCGGATAGCGCTGGTAGTGCTCGGGACGCAGCCCGACCTGTTGCATCATCGCCTGCACGCGCTCCCGGCGTTCGCTGCGTGACAGCCCGGTATTGATAATAAGCGGTTCAGCCAACTGGTCGCCGATCTTCTGCCTTGGGTTCAACGAGGCGTAGGGATTCTGGAACACCATCTGCACGTCGCGGCGTAGCTGTTTGCGTTGAGCCTTGTCCGCGCCTGCCACTTCCTGCCCGGCAATCTGCAGTGATCCGGACGTCGGCTCCTCGATGAGTGTCAAAGCCCGTGCAAGCGTGGACTTGCCGCAGCCGGATTCGCCCACCACCGCAAGCGTTTCGCCGGACGCCAGTTCGAAGGACACGCCGTTGAGTGCGCGTACGGTGGCGTGTGGTTTGAACAGCCCACGTGAGATTTGGTAGTGGCGGGTCAGCTCGCGTGCGGACAGCACGCTGCCTGTCGACGGCTCAGTAGACATGGTGTTCTCCGGGTGGCTGACTAGGACGTTGCGACTCGGGCAGCACTTCAGGTGCTTCGCCAGGTGTCATGTTGCGCGGGTAAAAGCAGCGCACCTCGCCGCGGTCGTAGGGTTCCAGTGCCGGTCGTTCTCCGCAGCGTGGTTGAGCGTAAGGGCAACGTGGCGAGAGCAGGCAGCCCGCCGGGCGGTCGTATCGACCTGGGACGATGCCCGGCAAGGTCGCAAGACGCCGACTGTTCGAATGTTCTGGGATGGAGGCGAGCAACGCTTCGGTGTACGGATGAGCGGGTGCGTCGAACAGCTCTGGTACGCGCCCGGTCTCGACCGCTTGGCCCGCATACATCACACAGACGCGTTGAGCGGTTTCGGCTACCACGGCCAGGTCGTGAGTGATCAGGATGAGCGCCATGTTCTAGTCGCGCTGCAAGCTCAGCAGCAGATCCATGATCTGTGCCTGGATGGTCACGTCGAGTGCTGTGGTCGGCTCGTCGGCGATCAGCAGCTGCGGCTCTCCGGCGATGGCCATGGCGATGGCAACGCGTTGGCTCATGCCGCCGGACAGCTGATGTGGGTAGGCGTCCAGACGACTGGCGGCGCCGGGGATCTCAACCCGCTCGAGCAGCTCGAGTGCTCTCTGCCGAGCGGCTTTGCCCTTGAGGCCCAGATGCTGTCGCAGCACCTCTTCAATCTGGAAACCCACGGTGTAGCTTGGATTGAGCGCGGTCATCGGGTCCTGAAAGACCATGGCCAAGTCCTTGCCGATCACTCGACGGCGCTGGCGCCCCTTGAGAGTCAACAAGTCCTGGCCAGCGAATTGGAGACGATCAGCCGCCACTTTGCCCGGCGCATCGACCAGTCCCATCAAGGCCATCATCGTGACTGACTTTCCAGAGCCGGATTCACCGACGATGGCCAGCACTTCACCTTTGTCGACGCTGAGGTCTAGCCCGTCCACCACAGGTGGCGCGCCGTCGTCTCCAAAGCTCACCGACAGATTTTGAATCTCGAGGAGGCTCATGAGTGATAGTTCCTCGTGTGGAGTCTTGAAACAGGCATCGATAGACTCCTCATGCGGCGTTCTTCAGTTTGGGATCAAGCGCATCACGCAGCCCGTCACCGAAGAGGTTGATGGCCAGCACGCTGAGCAGGATCGCCAGGCCGGGTAGCGACACCACCCACCAGGCACGCTCGATGTAATCGCGCGCTGAGGCCAGCATGGTTCCCCATTCGGGCGTCGGCGGCTGCACGCCAAGGCCGAGAAAGCCCAGCGCAGCGGCATCGAGAATCGCTGAGGAAAAACTCAGCGTGGCCTGTACGATCAGTGGTGCCATGCAGTTCGGCAATACGCTGATAAACATCAAGCGCAAGGTGCCGGCGCCAGCGAGTTTCGAGGCTGTCACGTAGTCGCGGTTGAGTTCTGTCATCACCGCCGCCCGGGTCAGCCGCACGTAGGAGGGCAGGGAGACGATGGCGATGGCGAAGATGGTATTGATCAAACCTGGGCCGAGGATCGCCACGATCGCTACCGCCAACAGCAGCGAGGGCAGGGCCAGCATGATGTCCATCAAGCGCATGATGAACGGCCCCAGCCGCGTAGGGGAAAAGCCGGCCAGCAGGCCGAGCAGGATGCCGGGCAGCAGTGAAAAGACGACCGAAGCGAGGCCGATCAGCAGCGACAGCCGCGCCCCGTGGATCAGCCGCGAAAGCATGTCCCGCCCGAGCTCGTCGGTGCCAAGTATGAATTGCGCCGTCCCGCCTTCCTGCCATGCTGGCGGGGTGAGCAAAAAGTCGCGAAATTGTTCGCTGGGGTTGTAGGGCGCCAAAGCCGGTGCGAACAGGGCGCAGGCAACCAGCAACACCATAAAGATCAGGCCGCCCAGTGCGCCCTTGTTGCGGCGAAAGGCACTCCAGAACTCCCGAAGGGGTGACGGGTAATAAGCAGTCGGTTCGGCGGCCGGCAGGGTCTCGATGCTGTTCATGCTTCGGCCTCCTTAGCGCTGGTAGCGAATACGGGGGTTGGCCAGGCCGTAGAGGATGTCCACGGTGAAATTGACCAGGATGACGAGGCAGGCGACCAGCAAGATGCCGTTCTGCACTACTGGGTAGTCGCGTGCGCCAATGGATTCGATCAGCCACTTGCCAATGCCCGGCCAGGAGAAGATGGTCTCGGTCAGTACGGCTCCGGCCAGCAGGGTGCCGATCTGCAAGCCGAACACGGTCAGGACGGGGATCAGCGCGTTGCGCAGCCCATGAACGAACACCACTCGGTTCGGCGATAAACCTTTCGCCCGAGCCGTGCGGACATAATCTTCGCGTAGTACTTCGAGCATCGCCGAGCGCGTCATCCGTGCGATGACCGCCAGGGGAATCGTTGCCAGCACCACAGCCGGAAGAATCATGTGGTGCAGGGCATCCAGAAAAGCGCCGTCTTCGCCGCTTAGCAGGGTATCTATGAGCATGAAGCCAGTGACGGGCGGTACGTCGTAAAGCAGATCGATACGCCCCGAAACAGGCGTCCAGCCAAGGCCTACGGAAAAAAACATGATGAGGATCAGCCCCCACCAGAAGATCGGCATCGAGTAACCCACGAGCGAAACGCCCATGACGCCATGGTCGAGCAGCGAGCCACGTTTAAGTGCGGCGACCACGCCGGCCAGCAGGCCCAGGGTGCCGGCGATGATCAGTGCCGCAAAGGCAAGCTCGAGGGTGGCGGGAAACAGGGTAGTGAACTCTTTCCAGACGCTGGTGCGTGTACGCAGCGACTCGCCAAGATCACCCTGCGCCAGATTGCCGATGTAATCGAAATACTGCAGGTAAAGCGGCTTGTTCAGACCCAGCCGCTCCATCGCCTGGGCATGCATCTCCGGATCGACTTTTCGCTCTCCCATCATCACTTCCACCGGGTCCCCGGGGATCATGCGGATCAGGGCAAAGGTGAGTAGCGTGATGCCGAAAAAGGTGGGTATCAGCAGACCCACGCGGCGGGCTATGAAGCTGAACATTGCAGAACTCCTGGTAAAACTATGGCTACGCAACAGCACAGCCTCGATCGCCGTACTCAAGTTCGCGACTATCGTTGGGCTGATGACGCTTGGCTGTGCGGACCGGCAGTCAAAAAACGTGCAAAGGAGGTCAGCCAGGCAAGCCCGAGAGCAGGCCTGGCTTCGCTACTATCAACGCTTGTTTTCTACGCCATAGAAGGAGTTGCGCCCGAAGGGGCTGATTTCGAAGCCCTCCACGCTGTTGCGCATCGGTTGGTAGACGGTGGAGTGGGCGATAGGCGTGATGGGCACCTGCTCCTGAATGATCTGCTGTGCCTGTTCATACAGCTTTGTGCGTTCAGCCTGATCCGTAATGCGCTTGGCATCCTTGACCACTTTGTCGTATGTCGCGTCGCACCATCTGGACCAGTTGTTGCCATTCACCGCATCACAGCCGTACAGAGTGTTCATCCAGTTGTCTGGGTCACCATTGTCCCCAGTCCAGCCGATCAGCATGGCGTCATGTTCCCCCGCATGGCCGCGCTTGATGTATTCGCCCCACTCGTAGCTCACGATGCGTGCCTTGATCCCGATCTTTGCCCAGTCAGCCTGGATCATTTGCGCCATCAGCTTGGCGTTGGGGTTGTAGGGGCGCTGCACGGGCATTGCCCACAGGGTGATTTCGGTGCCTTCCTTGACGCCTGCCTGTTTAAGCAATTCGCGCGCTTTTTCCGGGTTGTATTCGGTGCCCTTGATGCTCTCGTCGTAAGACCACTGAGTGGGCGGAAGGGCGTTCACAGCCAATTGGCCGGCCCCCTGATAGACGGCCTCGATGATGGATTTCTTGTCGACGGCCATGTCCAACGCCTTGCGCACCTCAAGCTTGCCGAGTGGCTCGTGCTCAACGTTGTAGGCGATGTAACCGAGGTTAAAGCCCGGTTGGCTCGGTACCTCGATGTTGGGATCTTTCTGCAACGCTTCGATGTCCGCCGGGCGAGGGTTGAGCGTGACCTGGCATTCCCCGGCACGAAGCTTCTGCGCGCGGACCGAGGCGTCGGTAGTGATCGCGAAAATCAAGTTATCGATCTTCACGTCTTCGGGTTTCCAGTATTCCTTGTTGCCCTTGAAGCGGATCTGAGCGTCTTTCTGGTAGCGGCTGAACACGAACGGCCCAGTGCCAATGGGCTTCTGGTTGATCTGTTCACTATTGCCGGCTTGGAGCAACTGATCGGCATATTCAGCTGAATGGATCGCGGCGAAGTTCATCGCGAGGTTCTGTATGAAGGCGGCATCTACTTTGTCGAGGGTAAAGCGGACCGTCATGTCGTCGAGCTTTTCGACCTTGGTGATGTTCTTGTCCATGCCCATGTCGACGAAATAGGGGAACTCGCTGGCGTACGCCTTGCGGAACGGATGCTCCTTGTCGAGCATGCGCTGGAAAGTGAAGAGGACGTCGTCGGCATTGAACTCGCGGCTGGGCTTGAAGTAGTCAGTGGTATGAAACTTGACCCCGGGACGCAGATGGAAGGTATAGGTAAGACCGTCATCGCTGACCTCCCATTTGGTTGCCAGCGCGGGGAGGGCGCGAGTGCCGCCTCGTTCGAATTGGGCGAGACGGTTGAATACAGTTTCCGAGGCGGCGTCGAAGTCAGTACCGGTGGTGTACTGACCGGGATCGAAACCGGCGGGGCTGCCCTCGGAGCAGTACACCAGGCTGCTGGCGGCGAAGCTGAGGGGCGAGCCGAGGATCAGTCCCGCGGCGAGCAATGCTCGGATGGAGAGAGTGTTTCGCATGCAAACCTCATTCTTTTTTATGTTCATCGAGGGTTGGTCTCGTGGACCGAACAGTGGCTCACTGCACGCCGGTGTCGCCGTGGGGGTTCGCCCGCTCGGCGCAGAACACTGTTGGCGGCTGCGTCTTGAAGATCACAGCCTAGCCTGCCTCGAAATTAAGTCATGCTGAAAACCCGGTCAACAGAAATTAAGCGCTGCTAAATTTCGTTGGCGAGCTTCAGGTATCGAGATCAAGCAATAGCGGTGCCAGCTAGCGGGTGGTTAAATCGTCGAACAGGCCCATGGTCGTTACGGTGAGCACTTCGGCCGGTTGATCGCCTACGTTGGCGAGGTGGTGAGGCTTGCCCGCATCGAAATGTATGGAGTCGCCGCTGGCCAACGGATAGTCGCGGCCATCGACCGTGTAGATGATCCGTCCGGAGAGGACATAGGCGAATTCGGCGCCTTCGTGGGCAATGAGTTCGGACTGGTAACCCACTGGCATGCTGACTTTGACGGCGTTCAGCAGATTGCCTGGAAAGCTTGTAGACAGGCGCTCGTAAGCCAGCGGCTGGCCTTCGATGGTGTAACGAACGCGTTCGCCCTGGTGGGAATCGGGCTGCGGTTGGCTGGGCTGATCAAACAGCGAATTGAGCGGCACGCCGAGCGATTTTGCGATGTTCGCCAGCGACGAAATCGAGACACCCGTAAGGTTACGTTCGGCCTGGGACAGAAAGCTCGCCGTCAGCCCCGACTCCTTGGCTACCTGGTTCAGGGTCTTGTTCGCGGCGCGCCTGTGACGACGCAATCGCTCGCCGATACGGTCGACTGTCATGAAATTCGCCTTGTGAAAGTGGCCAGTATACGGCCAGCGGGACAGGCTCGCGCCAGCCTTGATCTTGGCTTTTTCACGGCACGGCAGAAAAAAGCTTTGCCAGAAAATTTAAGCTGTACTTAAATTCGGCGAACATTTTCGGCTGGTTTCGGAGAACAGGCATGACCATCGGTGTCGGCGGCAGCACGCAGGAAGAAGCGCTTGGGCGCTTGCGCAACATGCTGGATGGCGTCGAGCCGATAGCGCAAAACGAGTACCGAGACCGTATCGACAAGGCACAGCGGCGCATGAGGCAGCTTGGCCTCGACGCCGTTTTTCTTAGCGCGGGCGCGAATCTCGAGTACTTCACCGGCGTGCGCTGGAGCCCGAGCGAGCGCATGGTTGGTGCAATCCTGCCCGCCGATGGTGCGCTGGCGTACCTGGCGCCGGCCTTCGAAGAGGGCACGATTCGCGACTTCATGGTGGTTGGTGGTGTAGTCAACGGGTGGCAGGAGCACGAAAGCCCCTATCGTTTGTTGCTCGACTGTTTGCAGCGCATGGGCATCCAGCCGAACACCAGTCTTCGCCCATGCATTGGTCTGTGTCCGTCGTTGCCGTTTTTCATGTTCGACGGCCTGCGCTTGCTGGATCCAGGCTACGCCTTCACCGATGCGAGCGCCGTGACAAGCTATTGCCGGCAACGTAAATCGAGTGCCGAGATCGCCTTGATGCAACGGGCTAAGGACATGACGCTGGAAGTGCACAAAGCGGCGGCGAGCATCCTGTACGAGGGCATAAGCACCACCGAAGTGGTTCGGTTTATCGAGCTGGCGCACCGGGCAGTCGGTGCGCCAGGGTCAACCTTCTGCATCGTGCTGTTCGGCGAAGCGAGTGCGTTTCCCCATGGTGTGAAGTACCCGCAGACGCTCAAGCGCGGTGACATGGTCCTGATCGACACGGGCTGTCGTGTGCACAGTTACCTGTCGGACATCACGCGCAGTTACGTCTTCGGCGAGCCGAGCGAACACCAGCGAGCGTTGTGGACCTTCGAAAAGGACGCACAGTTGGCCGCCTTTGCGGCGGCCCGCCTGGGTGCGCGCTGTGAAGAAGTGGACGAGGCGGCGCGAGGCGCGCTCGAAGCCTGCGGCCTCGGTCCCGATTACCAATTGCCGGGGCTTCCTCATCGCACCGGTCACGGGATCGGGCTGGAAATCCATGAAAGCCCCTATCTGGTCCGCGGCGACCAGACACCCATCGACGTCGGCATGTGTTTCAGCAATGAACCGATGATTTGCGTCCCCGGCGAGTTCGGCATTCGCCTGGAGGACCACTTCTACATGAGCGAGAGTGGACCGCGCTGGTTCACCGAGCCGAGCCACAGCATTGATGATCCCTTCGGCCTCAATAAATGCTAAGCAGTGAGGCGGTGCGCCTAACTGCACCGCTAAACAAATAGCTGACTGTGCTTATTCTTGGCTAAGTGGGCTATCTAGAATGGTCGATCCCACCACCCGCTCGGGCCTCACGTCATGTCTTCGCGCCGCTTTCCGCTGCTGCTCGTGGGCGCTTTTGCCGCCCTGTATCTGATCTGGGGTTCGACCTATTTTGTAATTCGTATCGGCGTCCAATCGTGGCCGCCAATGCTGCTGGCCGGGCTGCGTTTCGTCGTGGCCGGTAGCCTGATGTTTGCCTGGTTGCGCTGGCGCGGTGTCCCGATGCCGACCGCCAAGGAGTGGCGGTCATGTGCACTCGTCGGCTTCCTTCTGCTCAGTTGCGGCAATGGCGGCGTCACCATTGCCGAGCACCTTGGGGTAGCGTCGGCGGTTGCGGCGCTGGCGATTGCGACCGTGCCGCTGTTTGCCTTGCTGTTCGGCTTGATCTGGGGCCAGCGAACCACGGGTCTGGAGTGGGGCGGGATCCTGCTGGGGCTGATCGGCATCGGCTTGCTCAATCTAGGACACAACCTTCAGGCCAGCCCTCTGGGCGCGGTGATCGTGTTGCTCGCAGCGGCGAGCTGGGCGTTCGGTTCGATGTGGAGTCGCCACCTCAGCCTGCCGAACGGTGCAATGGCGAGTGCAGCACAGATGCTCGTCGGTGGCGCTGTGTTGTTGTTCGGCAGCCTGGTGAGCGGCGAACGCCTACAGCAGATGCCAGACATGGGCGGCTGGCTTGCGTTGATTTACTTGACGTTTCTCGGGTCCATCGTCGCGTTCAGCGCCTACCTGTATCTGCTCAAGCATGTGCGACCGGCAGCGGCGACCAGTTACGCCTATGTAAATCCGGTGGTGGCGGTCCTGCTGGGTATCACGTTTGCCGGTGAGCGCATCGGGCCTGAGGAGTGGTTGGCGATGACGGTTATCGTCAGCGCGGTAATCCTGATCGGTTTGCCCCAATGGCGCCGGCCGAAGGTCGCAGCTGTGGCGAGCGAGACCTGAATCGAGCGCGCCATCGGCCTGACGGTGGTTGTATGATGACTTCCGCTTGGGCAAGATCGGACCAATCACTTAGTGGTCCTAACCTCGGACGACCCGCGCGCTACCTCGGCGCTCCATAGGCGCCGGGGTCGGTTTGGCCCGCCGTGTCATATTCCTTCCGCTCATCTCAACAGGCGATCCGATGCCCGCTGCGAAACCTCATGCCAACGACACCTTCTTCATCCTGTCTCTGGTGGTGTTCAACTTCATCTCGTTTATTTCCATCGGCATCCCGTTGGCGTCGCTGCCGGGCTACATCCATGAAAATCTCGGCTTCAACACTGCTATCGCCGGCATCGTGATCGGTGCGCAGTACCTGACCACCTTGCTCTGTCGCCCGCTTGCCGGACGGTTGGCAGACGAGCGAGGGGCGAAGAAAACCGTGTTGATCGGCATGGCGTCCGGGTTGCTGAGTGGCCTGTTGCTGCTCGCGTCGGCGTTGCTGGAATCCTGGCCGATGGCAAGCATCGCCGTGATGGTCGGCAGCCGGTTGATTCTCGGGTTTGCGCAAAGCCTGATTGGCATATCGGCGATCAGCTGGGGCATCAGCCGACTGGGCGCGGAAAGCACAGCGCGAATGATCTCCTGGAATGGCGTGGCGGCTTACGGCGGCGTCGGGATCGGCGCACCGCTTGGTGTTTTTCTCACTCAATCCTTGGGCTTGTGGAGCCTAGGGGCCGTGACGATGGCGCTTGCCTCGACGGGCCTCGCATTGGCTTGGCGGCGCGGTGATGCACCGCTGAATCCGGGCAAGCGCTTGCCATTCGGCAAAGTCCTGTGGAAGGTCGCACCGCCTGGTATCAGTCTGGCGTTGGCCACCATTGGCTACGGCACGCTGACCGCTTTCATCGCACTTTATTACAACGCCCGCGGTTGGGATGGCGCGGCCTGGTGCCTCACTGCCTTTGCGTTTGCCTTTATCGGGACGCGGTTGTTGTGTCCGAACCTCATCAACCGCGTCGGCGGTTATTCGGTGGCGATGGTGTGCCTGGTGGTGGAGATTTTCGGGCTCTTGTTGCTCTGGCTTGCGGAGGCGCCCAGCTTTGCCCTGGCAGGCTCCGCGCTGACGGGCTGCGGGCTGTCCTTGCTCTATCCCGCGCTGGGGGTTGGCGTAGTGTCGCGCGTGGGAACGGCCAATCGCAGCTCGGGCCTCAGCGTCTTCGCCATGTTCTTCGACCTGTCGCTGGGGCTGTCTGGCGCGATCATGGGCGTACTAGCGGCTTACATCGGCATGCAGAGCATCTTTCTTGGCGCTGCGGTGGTGGCAGTAGGCGCGCTCGGAATCGTCTGGCTTTTGCTCCGTCAGGAGCGCGCCACTCAGGCGTGAGCGATGACCAAACCGCTGCTGAAGCCTTCTGCTCACTTCGGCGGTACAGGCTCGATTGAGGGTTGTGGTCGCGTCGTATCTGAACGAGAGAGCGAATAGCTTTCGACCTCAGCCGCTCATCATGAGAGGGCAGGCGTACTGTTAAACCTGCGTGCCTGCGGGCTCAACGTTGAGCCCGTTTCTGTTTGTTCTGTTGCGACGTAAGGGCGACGTACGGGGTATGCCGGCTAGACGATGCTTATCGGCCGGCCGCGCAGCACTCGAGGTCCATCGACGCACGCCTCGCCAGTGCCGCCGCGCTTGGGCGATAGTCAGTCTTACAGCGCCGCAGCTGCCTCCAGAACTCAAGCGGCTGCTTGGGGTTGAGGTCGGATCGCTTGACCAGGGTTTCTAGAGTTTTGCTGCTCATGTGGCCTCCAATGTCTCGGTCGAGTGGTTGGTGGTCCTGAAAAAAGTCGCATCCTTGCGCCAGCCGTCGCGGCTTTCCATGGCTCCGAGACTGCCCGGATTCGGTTACAGGTTGTTGACAAACCCAGCCCGTTTCGGCGCGCCGATGAACGGCGTTTTTGGATCGCATACCTTGATCGTTGGGCTCGCCGAGTGTGGAAAAATTATATATAGCGGTGTAACTGGCGCGGGTGGGGCATCTAGCGTTTCGTTGCTATCTAAATGCAATTATTTATTGTCTATGTGTTGCGCTTGTAATGGCAGTTTGAACTGTACGCCGTTCATCTAGATATACTTTTTTTTTAGAACTCTTGGGCCGCTCTTGTCCTCCGAGATAGTGAGGCGGCTGCAGAGCAGTCGCCATTTTAAGTACCACCAAGTAACTGGAGTAATCTCATGTCGAACGATAAGAGCGGAAATCCGGGTAACTTTGCAAACGATCGCGAAAAGGCCTCCGAAGCTGGGCAAAAAGGCGGTCACAACAGCGGCGGCAACTTTGCCAACGATCCGCAGCGCGCCTCCGAAGCCGGCCAGAAGGGCGGCCAGAACAGCGGCGGTAACTTCGCTAACGACCGCGAGAAAGCTTCTGAAGCCGGCCAGAAAGGCGGCCAGAACAGCGGTGGCAACTTTGCCAACGACCGCGAGAAGGCCTCTGAAGCCGGTAAGAAAGGCGGCGAAAACAGCCACGGTGGCGGCCGCAAGTCGTAATACGTTAACGCATTATTGCTAACGTAAGCGAACATAAACGGAACTTGCTAAGCAAGTTCCGTTTTTTTATGCCGTTTAATTAAGCGGCACGGTAATGATGGCAAGTCGCATGGTTGTAAGTTGTACAAGTTTGGTGCAACAAGGCTGTGACTGTTCTTTGGCTGTTTCGTGACCACAAATAACTTGCCGTAGCTCATCAGAGAATTATGTCAGCGGAACAGTGCTTTTAAGTGTCGCAGCAGGCATCCTGCCGTATACAGCCCTACTGCGACGAGGAGGACCGCATGACTGAGACCAACAAGCGCGAACACGAACATGACTGTCTTGAACAAGTAATCGACGGTGTCGTCGAGTTAGGCGATAACCAATCTAAGGTATCGGTTGGCGACATTCAGGACAAAATCGGTCAGCGCAGTTTCGGGCCGTTCCTGTTCGTTCCTGCAATCATCGAGATCAGCCCGGTCGGCGGTATCCCCGGCGTGCCTAGCATGCTCGCACTGATCGTCGCGTTGTTCGCCATCCAGATGTTGTTTGGTCGGCATCATTTCTGGATGCCCGGATTCCTCGCGCATCGCTCGGTCAGCGGTCAGAAGCTTGAGAAGGGCCTGAACAAAATCCGTCCGGTTGTGCGCTGGCTGGACAAAGTGAGCAGCAAGCGTTTGGTCTGGGCCACCAGCAACAGCTTTCTAAGAGTGATTGCGGTGCTCTGCGTCGTGCTTGCGACCTCGGTGCCTCCGCTTGAGCTGTTGCCCTTCGCCAGCGCCGCGCCGTTCTCGGCCATCTGCCTGTTCGGTCTGGGTATCACCACCCGAGACGGAGCAGCCATCGTTCTCGGGATAATCGTGGCGGTTGGCGCCTTCGTGCTTGCGGGGATGGGGCTGATTGGCTGATCGGCTCGTCCCAACGCGGTCCGCCCGTTTCCAAACTTTTGGCTCAGCCAGACTACTCGTCCAGGTGAGCGCTGCCTCGCGGCGCTGTGCCGGGATGGCGTGCATACAGACGTGAGAGCGGAGCCGCGGACACGCCGTGAATCATGATCGATGCGAAGATCAACGCGCTCGCCGCATGCCAATAGAGCGGATCGTGCAGATGGCTATGGGCGAGCGCGGCGTAGTAGATCGCGGCGATACCCAGCGGGCCGAACCAGCCGAGGTAGAGCGAGTCGCGGGAATTGAGCGAATGGCGCCAGGTGCTGGACATCACCATCACCACCGGAGGCCTGCGCAACAGCAGAACCAGCAACGCAAGCGCCACCAGCGGCCATCCCAGCGCTACCCACTCGTGCAAGGGAAGAGCGATGCCGAAGATCACAAACATCGGCAGCGTGAATAGCTTTGCCACTGCTTCCTGGATGTTTTCTTCTTCCTGCTCTTCGTGCTTCTCGCTGAAGAGGTTGAACGCCAGCCCCGCTGCGAATACCGCCAGCACGCCATCTGTGTGCAGCAGCTTGGCGAGTCCCAGCGTCAATAGCGAGAACGCCACGGTGTAGCCCAGCAGAGAGGAACTGGCTACCAGCTTCTTGTGCTCTGCAAAGGCCAGCAGCTTGGCAGCTGCAAAACCCACGATCGCGCCCATCAGCGCGGCACCACCGATGCCGATCAGTACCGACTCGATGAGCCAGCGCGACCAGGCCTGATCAGGCGAATGGCTGAGCATGAGAATTGGCAGCATGACGAAGGCGTAAGCCAGGCCGTCGTTGGCTCCGGATTCCGCCGACAGGGTGTCGCGCAGCCGCAAGGGGAGGTGCTGTTTTGCGAACTTGCCGGTCACGATCGAGCTGGCGACTACCGGGTCGGTGGGTGTAACCACTGCACCCAGCAGCAGGGCTGCCCACAGCGATAACCCCAGCAGCCAACCGGCCAACAAGGATGACACCAGCCACATACCGAGCATGACGAAGGTCAGCAAGAGCATGACGGGCTTGAGCATGGCCTTGAGCGCCGCACGCTGCAGGCGCAGGGCAACACCCATCAGCCCGATTGCCAGCGTCAGCCGCGCCGCTTGCTCGAGAATGCTGAAGCTGTCGCCCCAGCGTGCAAGATCGAGCCAACTCAAGCCATATGGGCCGACGGCAAGGCCGACCAGCACGGCGAGCGCCGGCTCGGATACAGGGCTACGCTTGATCAGCGCCGACAGCAAGGCAATACAGACGGCAACGCCGCCCATGATGGCAAGTGCAATGTTCAGCTGGGACATGAAGGCTCCGAGTTCGCAATACCTTTACTGCGAGGGGGTGCCGTTAACAAATGTTCCCGCTAACGGCCTGCGCGTTTCATGCACGCCAGATGGCGATCATTGACTCGATTGGCAAACCAGGCGGTCGTCAGGTTGCGTGTGATCTTCGGGCTTTCCAGCCGAATGCCAGGCAGCACCGCGCGGGGCAGAGGCTTTCCTGCACGCTTATCAGCCAAGGCGAACACGCGCTCATACAGCGTGGTTTTCTCGAATCCGTGCGTATCGCCGCGCTCCAGGGCGTTGCGAATCGCTGTCTCGCTCATGTCGAGCTTGCCCGCCAGCGAACGAACCGCACGCTCGGTCTGGCCGGCTTTGCTGCTGCCATGAATGATCAGATCGCCATCGAGGGTCAGCTTGATCCCGCTCGCGCGGCTGACCGCGGCCTGAAACGCGGCGTTGCGGCTGGCATACCAGCCGGCATTGAAATCTGCGAAGCGGTACAGCGGCTGGGTGTAACTAGCGGGGTAGTCCAGCAGATGTGAAATGCCGAAGTACATACCGCCGCGGCGCGTGAACACCTCATCCCGGATAGAGCCTTCCCGGCGATAGGGATAGGCGCGTGCGCGGTCTTCGGCGAAGGCGATGCTGACTTGCATGGGGCCTCCGGTCTTGACCGGGTTGAGCGTGCCGAACAGCTGTTTGCCGAGCGGCATGATGTCGAGGAAGTCGTCGAAGATTGCGCTCAGCTGTTCTTCAGTGCGCACCGCCGCGAGGCGCTGGCTGTAGGTCTTGCCGTTGGGTGATTGAACGTCCAAGGCCGCATCTACGATAAAGCGTGGGACATGCAGTCGGGACGCGCGCCGGTAGATCTCATCGCGGGCGATTTTCGCCAGGCCTGGGACCGGTGGGGTCGCCTGGAAAGTGGATTCTTGCACCGTGACGGCCAGGACGGCGCAGAGGTTCTCGTTAGTCGGCGGGATCGCCAGCGCATCGAAGGCGGCGTAGATGTCGGTGGCCCAGCCCTGTCGATTCGGGATGTTGCTGGGGATCAGCCGGACGATCTTGGCGCGGACTTCGTCCGGCCGGGGCGCAGGCACCTCCGGTTTTTGCGTGCCGCAGCCGGCCAGGCCGAGCATCAAGGCGCTGGTGAGCGTAACGGCGAGACGGCGCGCAGCCCGGCTGGAGAGAGTCGGCGTTGGCGCGTGCGAGTCGACAGTCGAACGCTGTCGATTTGAGAACTGAAAAATCATGCGGTCCCATCTGGATACGTGGTTCAGGTTCCGACAGTAAAACAGACGCAGCCGTTCTGCAGCCGCTGAGGTGCTGATCACTGCCGGTGAACTTGCGAGGTTCCCGCTGTCCGAAACCTGACGAGCCACCGGGCGTGCCGGTGGCGCCAAACACCGACGAGCACCTGACCTCATGAGCGAATCGCACTTCGACGTTCGGCGACTCGAACGTTACGACAGCACCACCCGTGAATACCTGCTGGCCATCATCACAGATGAAGACCACGCGTCCCAGGTTGAACTGGACAGCGGCCAAATCGCCTGGCAATCAACCCTGCGCCATGATCGACTGCACCGTGACGTCGATCTGCAAACGGGCAAGCCAAACTACCGTTTCGAGGACATCCCTGAGCATGAGGGTGGCGAATTTCAGCTGGTCAGCCTGATCGCCGAGGGCGGGCGCGGCGCTGAATTTTCCGAGCTGGCCATGTTCGGCAAGCGCTTGGTGACCTTCGACGACCGCACCGGATTGGTCTGTGAAATCCGCGACCAGAACCAGCTGGTGCCTCGTAACATTCTCATGACCGGCAGCGGCGACGAAGCCTTCAAGGGTTTCAAAGCGGAGTGGGCAACGCTCTACAACGACCAATTGGTCGTCGGCAGCCACGGCAAGAGGGCCTCTGAGGAGTGGGTGAAGCTGCTCGACCGCCACTACGCCGTACAGAGCGTGGACTGGTCGGAGCGCTATCAACGCATCCGCGACGCGCTGGGCGTCGGGCCGGACGGCTATGTGATCCACGAGGCGGCCGAGTGGCACCCGTATCGCCGTGAATGGCTTTTCTTTCCGCGCAAGATCTCGACCGAGCCATTCGACGAGGCGATCGATGAGCGGGAGCGTGGCGCCAACACCTTGATTATTGCCAACGAAGACTTCAGCCAGATCCGAACCCTTGAGGTTGGTCAGCGGGTTCCTGAGCGGGGTATTTCATCGTTCAAGATCCTGCCGGGCCATCCCAACGAGTGCGTTGGCCTGAAAAGCGTCGAGATAGGTGATCGAACCGAGAGCTACTTGTTCTGCTTCAACCTCGACGGCGAGGTGCTGCAGGACGATATCTTCATTGGTGATTACAAGTGCGAGGGGCTTGAAATTCTCTGATGGCCGTTCCCGTTGTTCCGAAGGCCATTGCTGGCCTTGCCGAAACACAGCAGGTTGCCAATCAACCGCCCCGTTTTCGGCTACGCTGAGGTTCCCAACTGCCGTTACAGCTTCGACCATGCATCAGCACGTCCTCGCCCAGTCTCGTTCAGCGTCGGCGTCCAGTTTCTGGCGCGATGAGGCGCTGCCGTTCATCGAGTCGCGCACTGTGGAAGATGGCCGCCGCGTCTGTTATGCGCGGCACAGCCACGAAACCTTCTCCATCGGGTTGATCGACAGCGGCGCCAGTACCTACATCAACGGCGAACATCAATGCCGCGTCGAAGCCGGCACGCTGGTGCTAATGAACCCCGGCGATGTGCACGCCTGCAATCCGATCCAGAACCAGCCATGGGCGTATCGCATGCTTTATGTCGATGCTGGCTGGTTGAGCCAGTTGCAGGACGACCTGGGGATGGGGGGCGGCGGTTTCCGCTGCTTCGCCCCAATAATGACCCGCGATCCGCTGCTACAGTCGGGCTTTCGCCGCTTTCATACGGTGCTCATCGACGACAACGCCGACTTGCTGCAAAAGGAAACCGCCGCCGTATCTTTGTTCTCTCTGCTGCACGAGCGACTGGGGCTCGAAGTCGGCGTCCCGGAGAGTGACCTGAAACTGCAGCGCGCCGCCGAGTTCATTGCCGACAATTATCAGCGCTCCCTCAAGCTGGGCGAGATCAGCCTCATGGCAGGCGTCTCACCGTCGAGCCTCATTCGCGCTTTCAAAAAACAGTTCGGGATGACGCCACATGCCTATCTGACCAATCGGCGCGTGCAGTTTGCGCGCGCCGAGCTGCGGCGTGGCCGGCCTATTGCAGATGTGGCGCTGGATGCGGGGTTTGCTGACCAGGCGCACCTGCAGCGCGCCTTCAAGCAACTGCTGGCCGCCACGCCCGGGCACTATCGGACAGGAAGCCGAAACGTGCGCCACGACACCCGTCAGGTCAGCAGCAGGTAAGCCGCGCTGGCGACCAGCAGCGCTGCCATCACCCGATTGAACAGCCGTACCCGTGCGGGCTTGTCGAGATGTTGCCGCAGGAAGGTGCCCGCATACGCCCAACACGCCAGTGAGGCATAGCAGATCACGAAGTAGATCGCTGCGAAGCGCCAGACTGAGGGCGCGTCGCCCGCGGCAGCGAACAAGCCCATGCCCGCTACCGAGGCCAGCCAGGCTTTGGGATTGAGCCACTGCATCGCTGCGCCATACAGCAGCGTCGGCCGCATCGCAGGCTTGTCTGCATTCAGGCGACCGTTGTCTGCGGCCAGCCGAAACGCCATGTACAGCAGAAATGCCACGCCAGCCAGCTTGATCGACTCGGTCAGCCAGGGCCAATGATCGAGAAGTTCGTTCAGCCCCAGCCCGATCAGCAACAGTAGCAGCGTGAAGCCAATGGTTGCGCCGCTGACGTGACGCATGGCTGGCCGCAAACCGAACTGCGCGCCAGCGCTTAGCGCGACGATGTTGACCGGGCCGGGCGATATGGAGGAAGCCAGCGCGAAGGCGGCCATGGACAGCAAAAGACTCATCGAAAGCTCCTGAAAGTACGCATGAACATCAGCGCGACGATAGGAGCGGGAACTGCCGCGGTATTGAAGAAAATGCGCGTTGTGCGGCTTACCAGCGCAACAGTCGTGGGCCGAGGAGGGCGCCGACGGCGGTGGGTATGAGCATGCCGAGCACATACCAGACGGCCCAGAAGGCGACACTCATCTCAGGACAATGCAGGCTGTAGGCTAGGGTTGCCATCGAACCGGCCAACAACCCCCCGGCTGCGCCGGCAAGACGCAGCCGGGTCGGCGCAAAGCCGCGGATTGCCCAGAACACGCAGACGAACGCTGGAATCGACAGTAGCGCAATGTTCACCGGGCAGACTCGCCAGGTTTCTCCGAAAATCAGTGCCCAACGGTTATTGGCCGAAACGCTGAGCAACAGGCCCAACGCCGCCAGCCAAACCGCTACCACCGGCGCTGCGACAGTGACCCAGCCGTTGCCCACAGACGCTCCCGGTCTGGCCAGCCGCGTGGTTACCAGCAGAGCACCCGCAAGCAGGCTCGCCGGCAGCGCAAGCTTGGCCCAGAACAGCGGGGTCGCCGCGACTTGCCCAATGTCCGGGCGAATGCCGAAGACCGTCAGTAACACCAGCAATGCCAGCGCCAGCCCGATGACCAGGGCTGTACCAAAACGGCGCGTGACGATCTGCCGATCCACGGGCGGTGCGTGGTTGGCGAGCATGTTGATCAGCTCGTCGGTCTTCATCGATGACCTCCAATCAGGGCGGCCAGCGCTTTCAGTCCGCGGTGAACGCCCACCTTGACTGCTGAAGCCGAAAGTCCGGTACGTCGAGCGGTTTCTTCCACCGAAAGCCCCTGTAATTTGACGTGAAAAATGGGCAAGCGTTGCTTGTCCGGCAGTTGTTCGAGCAGCCGCGCCAGGTCCCGCTGCGCCTGTTGGGCCTGGTGATCTTCGTCGGCCAGCAGCTCTGCCTGGTCGCTGAGGGGATCATTCAAGGCGTCGTGCCTTGCATGGGCCCGGAAATGATCCATCAGTTTGTAGCGGGCAATCGCCTGTACCCAGGCTGTCACCGGTTGCTCGGGCCGATAGGTATGCCGCGCGTTGTGCACCGCCAGCAACGCTTCCTGTAGCAGGTCTTCGACCTCGGGCGATTGCAGCCTGCGCCTGAGAAAACTGCGCAGATGTGCGCTGAGCAGCGTCAGGAATTGCCGGTACGCCGCCTCGTCGCCGTCCAGCCCCAGCAGTAGCAGCTGTTGCAGATGGGTTTCGCGTGCCTTCAACGCCTCGTGACTGGTAGTTCGTTGCATCGGTCGCTCTGGTTACACGCAAGGAAAAAATCGATGCTGCCCGTCCTTTGCCTCCAGCCAACGGCAGGGCGGGACGCGCCGCTACGGTAGGTCGAGAAGGAAGAATTCTCAAAAATATATTTCTTGCTCCTGCTGTAACCAATCAACCGTACTGGGCGAACTACTGGTCGAGCTGCCAGTAAAACCACTGGCAGCAACACCGCATGGAGAAACAACCGATGAACAATCTCGCCCTTGCTGCTGCAGCCGTTGCCCTTGCATCCATCGCCGCCGGCGCCACGGCTGCGGAAAAGACTGAAGGCGCCATGGAGAAATGCTATGGCGTCGCGCTCGCCGGTCAGAACGATTGCAAGGCTGGTGCAGGCACCAGCTGCGCCGGCAGTTCGAAGGTGGATTACCAGGGCAATGCCTGGAAGAACGTACCCGCAGGGACCTGCACCTCGATCAAGACACCCGAAGGCATGGGTTCGCTGACGCCGATCGAATCCTGATAGGAGGTTCCGCATGAGCGTGTCGGCTCTGGGAGCAGGCCTGGGACTCAAGCCCGAGCACTATGAGGCGGCGCACGACTGTACAGCGCCGGGGCTCTGGTTCGAAGTGCACCCGGAGAACTACATGCTCGGCGGCGGTCCTCGTCTGGCCTGGCTAGACGCTATCGGCGAGCGCCATCCGCTTTCACTGCATGGCGTATCGCTGTCGCTGGCGGCCGATTGCCCGCCGGACGAGGCCCATCTGCAACGCCTCAGGACGCTGGTCGAGCGCGTTCAGCCCGCCCTGGTTTCCGAACACCTGGCCTGGTCCTCCTGGCGAGGTCAGTACAATCCCGATCTGCTGCCGTTTCCACGTACCGGTGCGGCCTTGAACCGTATCGTCGACAACGTTCAGCGCACCCAGGAACGCCTCGGGCGACAGATTGCGGTGGAAAATCCCAGCCACTACCTGCACCTCGACGGGCATGAGTGGGATGAAATCGAGTTTCTCACCGAGCTGTCGCGCCGCAGTGGCTGCGGCCTGTTGCTGGACGTCAACAACGTACACGTCAGCGCGCACAATCTCGGCTTCGATGCCGCTGCCTATATCGATGGTTTTCCCGCTGATGCCTTACTGGAAGTGCATCTGGCCGGACATAGGCAGGACAGCTCGGAGCACTCACTGCTATTGATCGACTCCCACGACGCGCCGATAGCTGACGCCGTCTGGTCGCTTTATGAACGGTTGAACGAGCGCATCGGTCCGCGGCCAACACTGATCGAACGTGACGACCAGGTGCCAACCTTCGCCGAACTGTTGGTCGAGCGCGACCACGCGCAGCGGCTGCTGGAAAGGAGGAGGGCGGCATGACGCGCTCACTCACTGAGTTTCAGGATGGCTTGATCGAAGCGCTATGGGCCAACGAACCCATGGCGACTAACTCGACCGCTGCCGCCCCCCCAGCTGATTGGCTGGCGAGGCTTATCGCGCAGCCGGGGTTCGCGGTGTACCGCAACACCGTGATGAAAGGATGTGTAGATGCCTTGCGCGCGAATTTTCCGACGGTTGAGCGGCTGGTAGGCGCCGATTGGATGAGCGCAGCGGCCTGCGTTTTCGCGCAGCAGTGCCCTCCAACCCAGCCGCAGTTGATCAGCTATGGCGATGGCTTTGCAGACTTTCTGCAGCGTTTCGAACCTGCCCGCGATTTACCGTACCTCGCCGAGATCGCGCGCCTTGATCGCCTGTGGCTTGAGGCGTTTGCCGCGGCGGAAGAACCTCGACTGGAACTGCATACGCTGAGCTCGATGACGCCGATCCAGCTGGCCGAATTGCATTTGCGACCCCATGCAGCGGCGCGCTGGCATTGGTCCGTTTTGCCGGCGTTCAGCCTATGGCGTTGCAACCGCGAAGTCATCGAACTGCCCGATCCGCTGCTCTGGCAGGGCGAGGGCACGTTGCTCTGCCGGCGAGAGAACCGTGTCGCCTGGCAGCCCTTGAGCGTTGGCGGCTGTACCTTTCTCGACGCCTGCGCCGATGGCCATACGCTTGCCAGCGCATCGGATCTCGCGCTCGAGGCCCAGCCCGCGCTGGATTTCAATGCGCTGTTGGCGAGCCTGTTTGCCGCCCGGGTCTTCGCCATCGATTGATCAGCAACTGGAGTGACCGACATGCATACCCTGCACAGGAACCCAGCCAGCCCGACATCGAGTCCGTTGCAGCACTGGAATCGACTCGCCGTATGGCTGCAACACCACATCAGCGACTCGATGTTGGGTCTGGTGGCGCGCTTGGCCATCGCCGCGGTGTTCTTTTATTCCGGGCGGACCAAGGTCAGCGGCTTTCTTACAATCAAACCCAGCACCTTCAGCCTGTTCGAAACCGAGTACGCGCTGCCGCTGTTGTCGCCTTATCTTGCCGCGCATCTGGCCACCTATGCCGAGCATCTGTTCCCACTGCTGCTGGTGCTCGGCCTGTTGGCGCGGCTATCGGCCTTGGCCTTGCTGGGCATGACGCTGGTGATCCAGCTCTTCGTTTACCCCGATGCCTGGCCTACGCACCTGACCTGGATCGGCCTGATGCTGGTCGTAATCGGCCGTGGCGCTGGGCGTTGGTCGGCTGACCGGATGTTGGGCATTCGCTGAGGCGGTATGACTGAGCGACCGCTGTACCGTCGCAGGCTAAACTCAGCGCACCGTTTGCAGTCCAAGGCGCTGTCTCCAAACCGGAGTCGTCGCGCCGTTCTGCGCATTCACAACGGGAGATTCGATGGCCTCTATCGACTTGCTGATCAGCGACTGCGACGGTGTGATCGTCGACAGTGAAATCATCAGCCACCGCGTCCTGTTCGAGGCCCTGAGCCTGCATGTACCCGCCGAGCAGCTGCATGCCGCGCTGGAAGGTACCTTCGGTCTGACCGTCCCGAGCATCATCGATCTGATTGAAAAACGCTTCGACCTGACCATGCCGGAGACTTTCGATGCCGATCTACGCCGGCAGAGCGAGAAGGTCGTGGCGGAAGAAGTCCAGGCGATCCCGGGCGTGCGCGAAGCGCTGTTGGCCATCAAGCTGCCGCTGGCGGTGGCATCCAATAGCCGTTTGCACAACGTTCAAGCATCGCTGCAGCGTGCCGGCCTGACCGAACGGGTGGCTGGCAATATCTTCTGCGCCGAAATGGTCCGCTCACCGAAACCGGCGCCCGACGTGTACTTGCTGGCTGCCGAGCGCATGGGCGTCGCGCCGGGTCATTGTCTGGTCGTCGAAGACAGCCCGACTGGCGTGCTGGCGGCGCGTACGGCAGGCATGCAGGTGATCGGCTTTACTGGCGCCAGCCACATCCCGGCCGGGCATGACCAGGCATTGCGGGAGCTGGGTGTGGTCGCCGTGATCAATCACATGCATGACCTGCCCGCAACGGTCGAGGCGCTGGCCCGCTAAGCGCTGGCGACCGGGGCGGCAAGAAACCGCCAAGCCTACGCAACGGTCCCTCAGCGCGCTTGTCTGTAGTGAAACGGACGTATTGCGAGCAACAGATGATTGAGCGTTGGAAGTGGTTTGTCATCCGCATCAGTAAGCGGCCCTGGTTCCGGGCCAGCTTGTATTCGGTATTGGGAATTGCTACCGCGCTGGTGGCGCTGGTGGCAGCGCCTTATATTCCCGACGACGTGCCGACCAAGATCGGTTCCGATGCGGTCGACAACATTCTCGGCGTGTTGGCATCCAGCATGCTCGCCGTCACCACCTTCTCCCTGAGCATCATGGTGGCGGCCTACGGCTCGGCAACGAACAACGTCACGCCGCGCGCGATTTCCCTGTTGGTCGAAGACCCGACCACACAAAACACGCTCTCAACCTTTGTCGGCTCGTTCATTTTCAGCCTGGTTGGCATCATCGCGTTAAGCACCGGCCTTTACGGCGACAACGGGCGCGTAGTGCTGTTCGCGGCGACGATCTTCGTGGTCATCCTGGTGGTGTACGCGCTGTTGCGCTGGATTGATCAATTGTCCGGGCTGGGCCGCGTTGCCGAAACCACGGCCAGGGTCGAGAAGGCCGCCACCCAGGCGCTGTGCCAACGAATGGAGCAACCCTTTCTGGGCGGACGACCGCTGGAAGTCGATCCCAAAGCCCTGCCGGGCGCGCGCCCGTTGTATCCGCAAAAGATCGGCTTCGTGCAGCATATCGATATGCCCGCGCTGGGCGAACTGACCCAGTCGGAGGATCGCGCGGTTTATATATGCGTTCTTCCCGGGATCTTTGTGGAGCCGTCGCAGCCGATCGCCTGGTCGGTGGGGATCGGTGAAGACTGCGACGACGCGCTGCGCGATGCTTTTGTCATCGGCGCGCAGCGGACCTTCGACCGAGACCCCCGGTACGGCATTATCGTCATGGCCGAGGTCGCCTCGCGTGCGCTGTCGCCCGCCATCAACGACCAAGGCACCGCAGTTGATGTGATTGGGCGGGGCGTTCGCGTGCTGTCGCACTTGTCCAGGCCGACGCCGCCAGAAGATCCAAAGTTCGACCGCGTATTCGCGCCGGGGCTGAGCGCAGCGGACATGCTCGACGATTTCTTTACACCCATCGCACGGGACGGCGCTGCGATCATCGAGGTGTGCATACGCTTGCAGCAAGCGCTGGCGTCGTTGGGTCGACTCGGCGATGCGGCGGTTGCTCTTGCAGCGAACCGACATGCCTCGATGGCACTCAGACGTGCAGAGGCGGCGCTGACAATGCCGGACGACTATCAGCGGGTGTGTCAGGCTGCAGACGCCGCCGGACTGTTGGACACCTCAAACCAGCAGAGGAAATAGAGCTTTTGTGACGCTGAATGCGAGGGCTGCTGTTGAAACCTTACTTTTCCTTTACGCCCGCTACACACGAAGCTGACTGTCTTCGGCGTAAAGTCTGGTTCAGGCTGACGGAACAGCCAGCTCCCTTGGGTGGGTTTGCCGCAAACCGGCTGTCAGCTTAGAGTCAGCCATTGTGCATGCGGCAACCCGCTGCTTTTTTTGACCAGGAATCGGCTGTGGCGCGAGACCGGTCGTTGTTAACCCCATTTTTTCATCGTGGAGAGACCAGTCCCTATGATTCTTCGTAGAAACTTCCTGGCTGCCGTGGCCGGTGTAGCGCTGTTTGGACAGACGCTCATTGCCCACGCTGACCTGCCGGACTTCACGCCTCTGGTGGAGGATGCTTCGCCCGCGGTGGTGAACATCAGCACCAAGCAGAAGCAGCCGATGCGCGGCCACGCGCAGGCACAAATGCCTGACCTAGAGGGCATTCCGCCCATGTTCCGCGAGTTTTTCGAGCGCGGGATGCCTCAGCAGCCCGAGCGTCGCCGCGAAGCTCAGTCGCTGGGTTCGGGTTTCATCATTTCTGAGGACGGTTATGTCCTGACCAATAACCACGTTGTGGCCGACGCTGACGAGATCATGGTGCGTTTGCCGGATCGTAGCGAGATGCAGGCCAAGCTCGTAGGAGCCGACCCGCGCAGCGACGTGGCCTTGCTGAAAATCGAAGGGGATGGCCTGCCGACCGTGAAGATTGGCAGCTCCGAAGAGTTGAAAGCAGGCGAGTGGGTGGTCGCGATCGGTTCTCCGTTCGGTTTCGATCACACGGTGACAGCCGGCGTGGTCAGCGCCAAAGGTCGCAGCTTGCCGAACGAAAGCTACGTTCCGTTCATTCAGACCGACGTAGCGATCAATCCGGGTAACTCGGGCGGCCCGCTGTTCAATCTCGACGGCGAGGTGGTAGGCATCAACTCGCAGATCTTCACCCGTTCCGGTGGGTTCATGGGCCTGTCGTTCGCGATCCCGATCGACGTCGCAATGGACGTGGCCAATCAGCTGCGTGAAGACGGTAAGGTCAGCCGCGGTTGGCTTGGTGTCGTCATTCAGGAAGTGAACAAGGACCTCGCCGAATCCTTCGGCCTGGAGCGTCCTGCTGGTGCGCTCGTCGCCCAGGTGATGGATGGCGGTCCGGCTGCCAAGGGCGGCCTGAAAGTTGGCGACGTGATCTTGAGCGTTGATGGCAAGTCGATCGATATGTCCGGTGATTTGCCGCATCTGGTTGGCGCAATGAAGCCAGGCAGCAAGGCTAAGCTGGAAGTGGTGCGAGATGGCCAGCGCAAGACGCTGAACATCGACATCGGTGCGCTGCCTGAGGATGGCGACGTGCTGGCCTCTGCAGATGGTTCGAGCACCAAGAGCCAGAGCAATAACCGCCTGGGTGTTTCGGTTACCGAACTCTCCGACGCGCAACGTCAGGCGCTGGAGATCTCCGGTGGCGTAGTGATCAACGACATCAGCCAGGGCCCGGCAGCGATGATCGGCCTGCGGCCGGGGGATGTCATCACGCACCTGAACAACGAAGCGATAGATTCCGTTAAGACGTTCAGCCAGGTGGTCAAGGATCTGCCGAAGAACCGTTCAGTATCGATGCGGGTACTGCGCGACGGCCGCGCCAGCTTCATCACCTTCAAACTGCCGAAGTAAGCAGTCGCAAGCAAGACCAGGAGGCCCGCCATGTGCGGGCCTTCTTGCATCTCGAGGAGGGTATTGGCCCCTAGGCGCCCGGCTTGGCAGCACTGCACGCGAACTCCTCGGCCCGGCAGTGGTTCCATATGGTTTGAGTAAAGCCTTGGAGATTTCTATGAATCCGTTTCTGACGCTGGGATTATTGCTGCTACCGGCGGTGGCCATGGCTGAGCCGCTGCACCTTGAACGTGAGCTGAATGAATTGCGTGTCGATGTCGAGGTCAGTGAGCTCGAAACCGACACCCAACCCGGTATCGAGTCCGGGCTGGTGCAGGTCCTGATTACCAATCACGAACGCTTCAAGGTGGCGTGCCAGCTCCATCCCGGCGAAACCGAAGCCTCGCCAGGCCTGGATACCACGCCCATCACCATCATCGCGCCGGAGGGTCGCCGTGCGCTCACCATGAGCGGTGAGTACGGTGACTCAACGCTGAATGCGCTGTTGACGTGCATTCGGGACGAGTGACGCCCGAACGGCCCGGTAAATGGCCTGGGGAAAGCGCCTTCCCCGATTCGGGAGGTAGATCAGCATTGCAACACTCAAAGCTTGGGCGAAGTTCAAGCATGGGGCTGGCTCCTGGCTGATTTTTGATGTTGATGCATTCCTGCTCGGGTGTGGCACGGCACCGTCCAAGGCAAATGGAACCTGTTTGGCACCCGAGTTTCCAAGTGCAATGCGCGCCGTTAAACGATCGCTTAAGCTAGCGCGCCGCGCACCACGCTGTACTCGTTTCGGCAGAATTTCGCGGCTGATCCGTCTGGGCGTCAAAGGGAGTCATATCTTGAATCACGCAACGGGAGCCAAATCAGGACGGTCGGTACCGTTGCGCAGCCGCCTGTTGACCATTGCATTGGCAGGGATTCTGCCGCTGGCCCTGGTGGCCGGGCTGGGCATGCTCTCGATCGTCTCTGAACAGACGGAGTTGGCCAAGCAGCGCAGCCTTGAAGCTACGCGCCTCGCCGCGACGGCTGTGGAGGTCGAGCTGAGCCGATCGCTCAACGTGCTCCAGGCACTGTCGCAGTCGCCCCTGCTGGATAACGGCGATATTGATGGCTTCGCCGATATGGTTCGCCGCGTGTTGCCCTCGGTCCCCAGCTGGTACGCCTTGCTGATCCTGAGTCCGGAAGGCGAGGTGCTGAGGCGGGTTTCGCTGCACAATCCTCCAGCTTCCAGAACCATCGCCGAGCCGCGCAGCTTCGCTGAGGTCATCCGAACAGGCAAACCGCAGGTTGGGAGCATGAGCAAGGGACCCGGCGGCGTCTGGGGCGTCCCTTTGCGTGTGCCAGTACACCAAGGCGACACAGTTCACTACGTACTGACTGCAGTGCTCAGGCCCCAGGGTGTCGCTGATGTGATCGCCAACCGAAGGCTGCCGGCCGGCTGGGTCAACACTGTGCTGGACTCCAATGGTTTGCGTATCGCGCGCTCGCTGAATCACGAGGAGACGCTGGGGATGCCGGCTTCGCCCACGCTGGCGGCCATCCTGCAGGAGAACTCCGGCGAGGAAGGGATCGGCCTGTCCATGACCATGGAAGGCAATTCGGTCTACACCTCTTTTGTGAGATTGCAGCCGTCCGGCTGGGTGGTGGCGACCGGCGTTCCCACCGAAGTTGTCGAAGCCGGGGCGACGCGTGTCTATACGCTTTACGGTGGCGGGTTGCTGCTGTCGCTGGTGTTTGCGGTAACGGCGGCGCTGTTCGCAACACGTCGGATCAACGTCCCGATGCGGCATCTGCGGCGGGCGGCTCAGGCGATTGGCCACGGGCAGGCGTTCAAGGCGCCTGAAAGCGAGATCGAAGAAATCCGTGAAGTTGGGCGAGCGCTCGAAAGCGCCGCGCAGGCGCGTCTGTCGAGTGAGGCCGAGCGTGACAACATGCTTTCGCGGCTGGAGCTGGCGCAGCAGGATCTGACCCAGCAGGTCAGCGATCTGGAGTTGGTCCAGGACCTGAGCAATCGCCTGCTACAGATGCCTGCATTGGGCGACCAGTTGCAAGCGATCATTGACGCCCTGTGCACGCTGCACGGCGCCGCGCATGGGCTGCTGGCGCTCAGCGACGGTTCGGCCGCCTTGCGCATTCATGCCTCGAGGGGCTTTTCAGTTGCTTCGTTGGCGATCATGGATGAAGCGCAGCCCGGCCTGGGTGCCTGTGGTATAGCGGTGCAAAAAGGGGAGCGCGTGGTGGTGACTGATACCGAAGCCGACCCCTGCTTCCGTGAGTTTGTCTCCGTTGCGCGCAGCGAGGGATTTCGTTCGGTTCACAGCACGCCCATTCGGCACAGCGACAACAGCGTACTCGGGACGCTTACGGTACAGCTCAAAGAGGCGCGATCCCCAACGGAACGAGAGATTCGGCTGGCCGATGTCGTAGCGGGCCTGGCCGCAGTATTCATCGACCGGGCGCGGGTGCAGACCAAGGCGGGCATGTTGGAGCAGCGCCTACAGGTAGCGCTGAACTCGTCCACCGTGCCCTTTGCAGTCCTATCGCCCCATCGGAACCCGGCGGGCGAGGTGGACGACTTCTGCTTCGATTTCATCAACCTCACTGGCGCATCCAGCCTGCGCGGAACAGTCGACGAGCTGACTGGGCGGCGACTGCGCGAGGTGCTTGGCGAGGCCGCCAATCCGCAAGCATTGAAGACCTTGCTGGAGGCGGCCCGGTTTCAGCAACCGCGTGATTTGGAACTGCGCAGCACCGGGTTTGACAGCGAGCGCTGGGTGCGTTTGATCGCGACGCCGTTCGATCAAAGCCTGGCCGTATGGTTCGCTGACGTATCCCAGGCCAAGCATCACGAACAGGAAATTCGTGAATCTGCACGGCGCAAGGATGAGTTTCTCGCGACCCTGGCCCATGAGCTGCGCAACCCGCTGGCACCCATTCGCCTGGCTGCCGGCATTTTTGGTTCTGCGGCGGCAAGCGATGCGCAGAAACTCCGTAGCCAACAAATCATCGAGCGGCAGGTGCGGCATATGGCGCTGCTTCTCGACGATCTGTTCGACATCTCCCGCATCACGCTTGGCAAGCTAGTTCTGCGCAAGGAGCAGGTGGATCTGCGAACCATCATCGAGGCGGCCATCGAGACTGCCCGAGAGAAAATCGAGGCAAAGCAACATGAGCTGGTCGTGGCGCTGCCGGCCAGTCCTATTGTGCTGGACGCCGATCCTCTTCGCCTCGAGCAGATTCTGACTAACCTGCTCAACAACGCCGCTAAATTCACCCCCAACGGCGGCTGCATTCGCATCACGGCGACACGGGATGGTGACACCGCCAAGGTTTCGGTGATCGATAACGGTCTGGGTATCGCGCGGGAACACCTCAGATTGATCTTCGAACGGTTTGCGCAGGTGCCCGTCGCCGGGACTCACATCAATTCCGGCCTGGGGATCGGCCTGGCACTGGCCAAAGGCCTGGCGAAGCTGCACGGAGCGGACCTTCGGGTACGCAGCGAAGGGCTCGGCCACGGCGCGGAGTTCAGCCTGACCCTGCCGGTTCTGTCTGCCAGCACTGCTGACGCAAGCCGTGATCTCAGCGAAAGCGTCACGCTGAATAAGCGGCTCGTTTTGGTTGCCGACGATAACCGGGACATTGCCGAAACCATGGCCGAGATCCTTCGACTGGAGGGCCACGAGGTGCACTTGGCGTTTGACGGCATCGAAGCGTTTGAACGTTATCTGCAGCTCAAGCCAGAGATTGTGGTGCTGGACATCGGCATGCCCGGCCAACGGGGTGACGAAGTGGCGCGGATGATCCGCGCCCATCCCACCGGCGCCAATGTGCGGTTGATTGCCATCACCGGCTGGGGCCAGCCGAGTGATCGAGAGCAGGCCTTGGCGGCAGGCTTCGATATTCATATGACCAAGCCGGTCGACCTGAGCCAGCTGATTAAGATAGTCGGCGGCTGAGGCCAAGCGACGATGGGGCGGGGCTATCTTCTGTCCCGGAACTGCGGTAGAAACGCGTATGTAGCTGCAACGCGCGCTGATTGTTGCACCGTAGCTGTGCAATTTTAGGGTCAGTAGAGCGGCTGCAGCCAGCCGCGGCGAGCGAGTGTCGCTTGGCGCGCATTGTGCAAAGCTGTAATGGTAGAACCGCGGTGAGCAGCCGCTCATGGCAAAGAAGTGATATCGGGAGAGACTGCAGCGGCTTGGTCGTGTGCAGCGCCGAAGGAGCAACCGCCCCGGAAACTCTCAGGCAAAAGGACCGTTATCACAGGTGAACTCTGAAGAGCCGCCGGGCCCGTCGTCGCCCGTCGCACCGAAGGAGCAAGCGAGCGCCGCTCGTGAAACTCTCAGGTCCAGAACAGAGGGGGCGCCTGATCCGCATGTCGCGGACGGGCTCTGACCCTTGACGTTCTGGAGCTGCACGCATGAAAAAGATAGCTGTCATTGGTGGCGGTATCACCGGTATCACCACTGCCTACGCGCTGGCCAAGCGTGGTTTCGCCGTCACTCTTTTGGAGAAGCATCGCTACGCAGCGATGGAAACCTCGTTTGCCAATGGCGGTCAGCTGTCCGCCTCCAACGCCGAAGTTTGGAATCACTGGTCGACCATTCTCAAGGGCATCAAGTGGATGCTCAAAAGCGATGCACCGCTGCTGGTCAATCCCAAGCCCAGCTGGCACAAGCTGTCCTGGTTCGCCGAGTTCATCGGCTCCATCCCGCAGTACCGCCAAAACACCATCGAAACGGCTCGCATGGCTATTGCTGCTCGGGAGCACCTGTTCGCCTGGGCCGAGGAAGAGGGCATTGATTTCGACCTGAAAAAGGCCGGCATCTTGCACATCTACCGCGACAAGGCCGGTTTCGAGCATGCCGGCAAAGTCTCGACATTGCTGGCTCAGGGCGGTTTACCCCGGCGCAGCGTGACACCAGACGAAATGCGTGCCATCGAGCCGACGCTGGCAGGGCAATACTATGGCGGCTACTACACGGAGTGCGATTCCACGGGCGACATCCACATGTTCACCAACGGCCTCGCGGCAGCCGCCATACGCTTAGGCGTCGACTGCCGTTACGACCAGAACGTGAAAGCCGTTGCCACCGATGGCAAGGGTGCCAGCGTGACCGTCGCGGCTTCGGGTGGCGAAGAGCGTCTGCAGTTCGATGGCATCGTTGTCTGTGCCGGCACCGCCAGCCGCGCGTTGGCCGCCCAACTTGGCGATCGGGTGAACATCTATCCGGTGAAGGGCTACTCGATCACGGTCAACCTCAACGACGAGACCAGCCGCGCAGCAGCGCCTACCGTCAGCTTGCTGGACGATGAAACCAAGCTGGTCACCAGCCGCCTGGGTGACAGCCGCCTTCGGGTAGCCGGCACCGCCGAGTTCAACGGCTATAACCGCGACATCCGCGCTGATCGGATCCGTCCGCTGGTGGACTGGGTGGCCGAATGTTTCCCCGGCGTCAGTACTCAGAGCGTGGTGCCTTGGGCTGGCCTGCGGCCGATGATGCCGAACATGATGCCCAAGGTCGGACGCGGCAGCTCACCCTGTGTGTTCTACAACACCGGCCACGGCCATCTCGGCTGGACGCTCTGCGCCATTACTGCCGACATGCTGGGTGACGTGGTGAGCGAGTCCATAGGCAGGGCCCGGTCGTCGACTCCGGCCGCTAGCGGTCAACCGGCCCACGCCTGACCTGCTTGACGGCTGCGCCTCGGGCTGCAGCCGTCATCGGTGCGAATACGTCTGTTTGTGTAGCGGCCGCTGAACGGGCCGCTCTCTCTGTTCAATCCCGCAAGCGGGCGGATGCCTGCTCAGATATCACTCTCATGTTCAGTCGTCACGGGTCAGCACTTCCAGCAGCTCGATCTCGAACAGCAGGTTCGAGTTCGGCGCGATGTGCTCACCTACCTGCCGATCGCCATAGGCGAGGTGGGCGGGGACGAATAGGTTGCGTTTGCCGCCAACCTTCATGCCCATGAGCCCCAGGTCCCACCCCTTGATAACGCGACCGGTGCCGATCACGCACTGAAACGGCTTGCCGCGATCATAGGACGAGTCGAAGGTACGGCCGTCTTCGAGTTGGCCACGGTATTGCGTGGTGATCAGGGCGCCTTTGACCACGGCCTTGCCGTCGCCGAGCTGGATGTCTTCAATCCGGAGTTCGTTGCTCATCGTGTCTCTCGTGATGTCTTTTCTGGCTACGCCTTTAAACCAGCAATTGACGGGTGCTGGCGATAAGTTGGTGCACCTGCTTTTCCACCTCAGGAGTCGTGGGGATTTCCGGACCGCGGCCCCGAGGGCAGGGCAGGCTGGCCGTGGTGCCGAACAGCCGACAGATCAACGGGCGTTGTTCGTAAGCCTCGCAGCCGTTCGGCCCGAGGTGAACGCAGTTCCAGTGCGCCATCGCCGCGTCATGCGCGGCAACGCTCCTGTGCGGCAAGCGGGCCATTTCTTCCGAGGAGGCGGTGACCGGGCCACAGCAATCGTGGCAGCCGGGTTCGCAGGCGAAACCCGGAATTTGCCGGCGAAGGTGATCGATCTTGCGGTTGGTACAGGTCATGCGAAGCGCTTCGGTTCAGGGGCCGGCATGGTACTCGCCTGAGCGGTAAATGCTTGCCCCTCCGCGTGCTTTTATTGCGCGGCGATGATGTCGTCCCAATCGTGATGCTTCTTCACATAGGCCGCAACGAACTCACACATCGGCACGATGCGCTTGCCGCGACGACGGGCGTCATCGAGTGCCTCGCGAACCAGTTTGCTGCCCATGCCCTGGCCCTCCAGGCTCGGATCGACCTCCGTGTGGGTGAAGACCTGACGGTCGCTCTTGTCCTGATAACTGGCGACGCCCAGTTCCTTGCCGTCGACTTCAAGGACATAGCGCTGCTGGGACTCGTCGTGTCGCACGATCGCGTTGTTGTCGTTCATGGAATGGATTCTCCCGTTGGTCTGGTTGGTCTGGTTGGTCTGGCTGCATGCTGCAGCCAGTTAATGTTCAGAGGTTTGGCGGTCGCCGGTCAGAGCCCGTCAACCAGCCGCTTGCCTAGCGCCGTGCCGTGCGCCAAGGCTTCGTCGTAGCTGCGGTAATGCTGCGTCTGGTCGACGCTCACCGGGACGACGATTTCCAATTCTTTGACCACCTCGGCACCCGCGGCCCAGAGAGTCTCGCCGAAGGTCTCGTACTCGTAGCCGGTGAGGTGGACGATCACCTCGTAGTCGCGGTACACGAGCCGGTGGCTGTGCGGAATCTGGTGATCGCTACCGCCAGGGATATGGGCAGGGGCGTCGAAGTAGGGTTGTTCGGCGTCCGGTTTGACTGCCTTGGTCATCGCTGGGCCTCCCGTTTGGGTTGTCTAGCTTGGGCCCGGTGACGGCGTGCATCGTTCCGTGCCGAAGATGTTGAACGACGGGCGCACATCGAATTTAAGACTGAAGTACTGGCGTTCCAGCCAGCAAGTCGCATGGCGGGGGCGCGAGCGGCGGATAGCATGGCTGTATAACAACAGCCAAGAGGCATCCATGACTCGCTGCGCCAGCCTTCTTTTCCGCATGCTAGTTTTGCTGAGCGTGCTGGCCAGCCCGACGCTGTTCGCACAGGGGCTGGACGGGCAGATACAGCAGCTTTTTCCTAAAGCCACGCGCATCGAGCCGAAGCAGGACAATCCGCCTGTGCACAGCGTCTATCAGCTGGACGAGTTGCTCGGCTATGCATTCGAGTCCACCGATTATTCAAACCTGCAGGGCTTTTCCGGCAAACCGATCCGTCTGCTGATCGGCATGGACACCCAGGGTGTGCTGGCCGGGGTGAAGGTTCTGGAACATCACGAGCCGGTTTTCCTACACGGACTTGGGGAACAGCCGCTGTTCGACTTCGTCGACCAGTACCAACAGAAATCGATTGGCATACCCATTGTGGTGGGCGGTGCACAGGGAGGGGCGAGCGGAAGTGAGTCGATTGCCCGCATCGATGGGGTGAGCAAGGCCACGGTGTCGGTAGTGATCCTCAACGAAACCGTATTGCTGTCAGCCCTGAGCGTGGCCCGCAAGTTGCTCGAAGGATTTGCCAGCGGACCCTTGGCCACGGCAAAGCCCGACCTCTATGAACCGCTCGACTGGTCACAGTTGCTGCAGCGCGGCTATCTCCAGCATTGGACGATCAGCCGCGAGGAGGTCGAACGCGGCTTGGGTCATTCCATTGAGGGTTACCTGGGTATCGAGCCGGAGAGCGATACGCAGCCCTTCACCGACCTCTACTTCGCCTACCTGAACGCGCCAAGCATTGGCCGCAATCTGTTGGGCGACGCCGGCTTCGCCAAGCTCAACGAGGAATTGAAAGCCGGCGAGCAAGCGGTGCTGGTGCTCTCCTCGGGTATGTATCGCCATGTGCCGGACGACTTCGTGCCAGCCACATCGCCCAGCCGGTTGGTACTGATGCAGAACGGCCACGCCATTGACCTGTATGACATGAATTTCAACAACGGCGCGGTGATGGACCTGCTCGATGCGCCGCTCGATGAGGTCGAGGCGCAGATCTTCCGCATCAAGACACATAGCGCGTTCAACCCTGCCGAGCCTGCGGGATTGCGCCTGAACGTCAAGCTGCAGCGCAACCATCTGGTGCAAAGCAGCACGCCGTTCACCCGCGACTTTCAGCTCGACCAGGCGCTGTTCAACATCGAAGAGGCACAGGCCGCAGTCGAGCCGACGCCCATCTGGTTGCGCATGTGGCAGGAGCGCATGTGGCAGATCGGCGTGCTTGGTGTGTCGCTGCTTCTGCTGAGCGGTGTGTTCATCTGGCAGCATCGCATCAGCCAGCACAGCCGTGGTTTCCATCTCTTCCGCGCTGTTTTTTTGCTGTTCACCCTGGTGTTCATCGGTCTCTATGCCCAGGGTCAGCTCTCGGTGGTAAACATTTTCACCCTGCTGTTGGCGCTGGGGGAGAACTTCGATATCCGCGTGTTCCTGATGGACCCGGTGATCTTCATCCTCTGGAGCTTCACCTTTGTCAGCCTGTTCATCTGGGGGCGAGGCGTGTTCTGTGGCTGGCTCTGTCCATTCGGCGCGTTGCAGGAAATGCTCGGCTGGCTGGCCAAGCGCCTGCACATCCGCCAATGGAAAATTTCCGACCGGAGCCATCAGCGCTTGCAGTGGTTGAAATACCTGATCCTCGTCGGTCTGGTGCCGACCGCCTTCTATTCACTGACGCTGGCCGAGCGGCTCGCCGAAGTGGAACCGTTCAAGACCAGCATCACGCTGTTCTTCGTCCGTTCCTGGCCGTTCGTACTCTATGCCGTGGTGCTGCTCGGGCTCGGCTTGTTCGTGCACAAGTTCTACTGCCGCTATATCTGTCCACTGGGCGCAGGGCTGGCGATGCTCGGCAAGTTCCACCTGTTTTCCTGGCTCAAGCGCATCGACGCCTGTGGCCAACCCTGTCAGCACTGCAAGCATCAATGCGAGATCGGCGCCATCAAGCGCGATGGGCGTATCGACTATGACGAGTGCATCCAGTGCCTGGAGTGCATCGTCATCCTCAACAACGATGACCAGTGCGTGGCGACCATCAGTGCGCGCAAGCGAGCAGACAAGGCCGCTCGGCAGACCCAGAGCGGGCTGATCGTCAGCGATGCCATGGCGCCGCAACCGCTGCCGGCGCCATAAGGCGGGTCACCCAGCCACGCTTTAGTCGCCTGAATCTTCAGATTAGCGACGCCGGCTGACCGCCCGGTTCTGCAATGCTGCACAGCAGTTCTGCGCCAATGGCTATTGTTCCGTAGCCGGACTTCGCTAGGATCTGGCGATTCCGTGCGCCGGCTCCTGGCGGCGCGCCTGATTCCCTGCTTCGAAGAGGCCCCCATGGCTGAACGTGAAATCGTCGTTGTCGGTGCCATGCGCACCCCGATCGGCTCCTTTGGCGGTGCGCTGAAGGATGTCGACCTGATCGCCCTTGCCACCACGGCCTGCCGCGGCGTGCTGGAACGCTCCGGTACGCCCGCTGACGCTGTGGGCCACGTGGTGATGGGCAACGTGATCCCCACCGAACCGCGCGATGGTTACCTGGCGCGCGTGGCCGCGGTGGATGCCGGTATTCCGCTGGAAACCCCCGCCTTCAACGTCAACCGCCTGTGCGGGTCGGGGTTGCAGGCGGTGATTTCGGCGGCCCAATCAATCCTGCTGGGTGACACCGATGTGGCCATCGGTGGCGGCGCGGAAAGCATGAGCCGCGGTCCGTTCATCCTGCCGAACCTGCGCTGGGGCGCGCGCCTCGGTGACAGCCAGGCGATCGACTACATGAACACCTTGCTGCATGATCCCTGGGGCAAGTTCCACATGGGCGTCACCGCGGAGAACGTCGCCGAGCGCTATGGCATCAGCCGCGAACAGCAGGATGCCCTGGCCCTGGAAAGCCAACAGCGTGCCGCCCGTGCAATCGAAAGCGGCCGCTTTCGTGAGCAGATCGTTCCGGTGGAAGTCACGACGCGCAAGGGCAACGTGCTGTTCGATACCGATGAGCACCCGCGTCCGGACCTGACCGCCGAACGCCTCGCGGCGCTGAAACCGGTGTTCAAGAAGGACAACGGCACCGTGACCGCGGGCAACGCCTCCGGGCTCAACGATGGTGCTGCAGCGCTGGTGCTGGCCGAGGCCGGGCGTGCGCAGGCGCTGGGGCTCAAGCCCATGGCGAGGCTGGTCGGGTATGCCCATGCGGGCGTGGACCCGGCGTTCATGGGCATCGGCCCGGTGCCGGCCGTGCGCAAGGTGCTGGAGCGCACCGGGATCAGCCTCGAGCAGATCGACGTGATCGAAGCCAACGAAGCCTTCGCCGCCCAGGCCTGCGCGGTGATGCAAGAGCTGGGCATGGACCCGGCGCGGGTCAATCCCAATGGTTCCGGTATCTCCCTCGGTCATCCGGTGGGCGCGACCGGCGCAATCATTGCGGTCAAGGCGATCCACGAACTGCAGCGCATTCAGGGGCGCTACGCGCTTGTGACCATGTGCATCGGTGGTGGACAGGGTATCGCGGCGGTTTTCGAGCGCTGTTGAGTCAAGGGGAGCGGTTGCAACTCGTCGGGTCTGCGTCGATTCCACTGAAGATTTGCGCACGGCTGCCGACAAGGCTGTAGCGAGGTTACATCTCGGCACGAGACCGGCTTTCCACAGGACCATTCATGAACAACGCATCCGCTACCGACGCCTTATCGCTTTTGCTGTTCACGCTGCGCAGCGGCAAGCAGATGGCGATCAACCTGTTGAAGGTCAGCGAAATCATTCCGACGCCGTCGCTCACTCGGCTGCCCGAATCGCATCCCCACGTCCGAGGCGTCGCTACGCTGCGGGGCCAGCCGTTGTCGGTGATCGACCTCAGCCTGGCAATCGGCATGGCGCCGTTGCAGGACCCCAAAGGCGGCTGCCTGATCGTCACCGAGATCAGCCGTTCCAAACAGGGCTTGCACGTCCAGGCGGTGGTCAAGATCGTGCATATCCAGACGTCGAAAATCCTGCCGCCGCCTTACGGCGCGCGCGCCAACTCGTTCATTACCGGGACGGCGGAAGTGGATGGCGAACTGATCCAGATCCTCGACGTGGAAAAGGTCATTCACAACATCGCCCCGGTTCCGGGAGAGGCCGACATTTCTCATCTGGACGACCAGGACGCGCAACTGCTCACCGAAACCCGCGCGCTGATCGTCGATGACAGCCAGGTGGCCATTCACATGTCGGTATCGGCGCTGACCAAGATGGGCATCACTTGCCATGCGGTGCGCAGCGCCCGCGAAGCCTTCGAGAAACTCGACAGCTTCAAGGATAGCTACGAGGCGATCAACTGCGTGGTCTCGGATATCGAGATGCCTGAAATGGACGGGTATTCCTTCACCCAGGCACTGCGGAAACATCCCGACTACGCCTCTATCTATGTGCTGCTGCACACCTCGCTGGACAGCACCATCAGCACCGACAAGGCCAAGGCCGCCGGTGCTAATGACATCCTGACCAAGTTTTCACCGCCCGAAATGACCAAGTGCATGCTGCGCGCGGCGCGGGTGATCCATTTGGGCGAGGATGCGTCGGTTGCCTGAGCGAGTAGAACGTTCGGGCCGCACGCCAACCTCCAGGCGCGAGCGTGTTCTCGAATGCGTTGAGCCTGGTGGGGCAGCTCTTCGCGTGCACGCTCGCTCCTACGCAAGCTAGCTCGGTTGAAAGGAACGGCGCCTGCTCAGCTGCCGTACTTGCCGAAGCTCGCGTCGCGCGTATTGACGTAGAGCGCATACAGCGAATGGCTGCTGGCCATGAATAGGCGGTTGCCCTTGGCGCCCCCGAAGCACAGATTGGCGCAGCGTTCCGGCAGCCGGATCTTGCCGATGGCCTTGCCCGCCGGGTTGAAAATCATCACGCCATCGAGGTCGGCGGTCACCGCTTCCGGGGCGCCTGAGCTACCCCAACCGCACCACAAATTGCCGTCTTCGTCGCACTTGATGCCATCCAGTGCGCCATACGCCGATGCCTCGATGTGCTTGCGGCGTTCGCCCAGCGTGCCATCCTCATTGACCGGGTAGGCCCAGATCAGCCGGTTGGGTTTGGCGCGCCCTTCGACTACATAGAGCGTGTTCTGGTCGGGTGAGAAGCACAGCCCGTTGGGGCCGGAAATCGAGTCGATCACTCGGGTCACGGCGCCGCTTGCACCGTCGATGCGATAGACCGCATCTGGCAGCTCGGTTTCGATCTTGTGCCCTTCGTAATAGTTGCCGGTCTGAAAGGGTGGGTCGGTGAACCACACTGAGCCGTCCTGACGCACCGCAAGGTCATTGGGCGAATTGAAGCGTTTGCCCTCGAACCGATCGGCCAGCACCGTGATGCTGCCGTCGGGCTCGGTGCGGGTCACACGGCGACCGATATCGGTGGTGGTTGAGCCTTCGCACGTCAGCAGCCGGCCCTGTAGGTCACGCGCCAAGCCGTTGGAGTGGTTCGAGGGCTGGCGATAGACATCGAACGAGCCAGTGATCTCATCCCAGCGCATGATGCGGTTTTCCGGGATATCGCTGACCAGCAGGTAGCGGCCGTCGCCCACCCAGACCGGACCTTCAGCCCAGCGCATACCGCTGGCGATCTTCTCGACGCTGGCGTTGAACAGCCTGTACTTGGCGAAGCTCTCGTCGAGAATCTCTACCAGTTCGTCTGGATAGCGCTGGGTCAAGGGTTCGGCGACGGCGAGCCGGGACAGGCCCAGGCCGCCCATGGAGGCGACACCGGCCGAAACCATCAAGGAAGACTTCAGAAAAGCGCGGCGTTCTCCATTGGTGGTGGAGTCGTTGTTACGTGCTGTCATGGCGGAGTCCTTCAGGCTTTATCAGGGGAGGCGTGATGTCGAGCGGATGCAGGCGCGACTTCCCGCGGAGAGGCGTTCGGGGGCGCTAATGGTGGGCTGTGAACAGAACAGGGCGACAGCGAGAGACAGGCCGGTGGCGGCGTACTGGAGTAAGGCATGGTGATTCCATTGTTATTATTAGGTCAGTCATCGTACAACCTCGTCGAGTATCGACAGTGATTTGCAGCCTGTCAAAGCGATAAGGCGATAAACACGCCATTAAGACGAGCACTTGCCAGAAAAGAAATCGTATAAGTTGCCCGTCGCGCTGGCGCCCTCGACACGCTGATGCCACGTAGAATGGGCGGCTTCGAATGGGTGAGGTACGCGAACGGTGGATCTGCAGCAGGGCTTCGTGCTGACCCGGCATTGGCGAGATACGGCGGCCGGCACCGAAGTGGAGTTCTGGCTGGCGACTGATACCGGCCCGCGTCGCTTGCGCGTGCCGTACCAGCCTTCGGTTGCCTTCATTCCGGCGACGCAGCAGCGCAAGGTCGAATTGCTGCTCAAAGGCGAGCGCGACGTCGAACTGCGGCCGCTGAACCTGATCGATTTCCGCCATCGCCCGGTGGTCGGCCTGTATTGCAAGCAGCACCGTCAGTTGATGAATCTTGAGAAGCGCCTGCGCGGTGCAGGACTGGATGTGTACGAGGGCGACATTCGCCCGCCGGAGCGCTACCTGATGGAGCGCTTCATTACCGCACCGGTGAGCTTTACCGGCCAGCCGGATGCCGACGGTGTGCTGCTGGAGGCGCAGATCAAACCGGCACCGGGCTATCGTCCACAGCTCCGGCTCGTCTCGCTGGATATCGAAACCACCATGCGCGGCGAGCTGTATTCCATCGCGTTGGAAGGCTGCGGCCAGCGGCAGGTCTACATGCTCGGCCCGGCCAACGGCGATGGCTCCGGCGTGGATTTCGAACTGGAATATTGCGACAGCCGCAAACAGCTGATCGAACGGTTGAACGGCTGGATGGCGCGGCATGACCCAGACGGCATCATCGGCTGGAACCTGGTGCAGTTCGATCTGCGGGTGCTGCGTGATCAGGCTCAGCGCTATCAGGTGCCGCTACGCTTGGGCCGCGGCGGGGAGGAAATGGCCTGGCGCGAGCACGGCAGCCGAGGCAACCACTTTTTCGCCGCAGCGGCGGGGCGGCTGATCATCGATGGCATCGAGGCCCTGCGTTCGGCCACCTGGAGCTTCCCCTCGTTCAGCCTGGAAAATGTCGCGCAGACCTTGCTCGGAGAGGGCAAGGCGATCGACACGCCTTATCAGCGCATGGACGAAATCAACCGCATGTTCGCCGAGGACAAGCCGGCCTTGGCGCGCTACAACCTCAAGGACTGCGAACTGGTCACACGCATCTTCGCCAAGACCGAACTGCTGACCTTTTTGCTCGAACGAGCCACCGTCACCGGGTTGCCAGCCGACCGTAGCGGCGGGTCGGTGGCAGCCTTCGAACACCTCTATATCCCGCTGATGCACCGCCAGGGCTTCGTCGCGCCGAACCTCGGTGAGCGGCCGCCCGAGGCCAGCCCTGGCGGCTTCGTCATGAATTCTCAGCCGGGCCTGTACGAGTCGGTGCTGGTGTTGGACTACAAGAGCCTCTACCCCTCGATCATCCGTACCTTTCTCATCGATCCGGTGGGGCTGGTCGAAGGCATGCGCCAACCGGAAGACAGCGACTCGGTGCCGGGCTTCCGTGGTGCGCGCTTCTCGCGTTCGCGGCATTGCCTGCCGGCCATCGTCGAGCGCGTCTGGGAAGGCCGAGAGTCGGCCAAGCGTGAAGGCAACAAGCCGCTGTCCCAGGCGCTGAAAATTATCATGAACGCCTTCTACGGCGTACTCGGCTCCAGCGGCTGCCGATTCTTCGATCCGCGGCTGGCGTCGTCGATTACCCTGCGCGGCCACGAGATCATGCGGCGCACCCGCGAGCTGATCGAAGCCGAGGGCTACAGTGTGATCTACGGCGACACCGATTCCACCTTCGTCTGGCTAAAGCGCGCCCACAGCGACGAGGACGCGGCGCGCATCGGCAAGGGGTTGGTGCAGCAGATCAACCAGTGGTGGCGCGAGCACTTGCAGCGCGAGTTCGGTCTGCATAGCGCCTTGGAGTTGCAGTTCGAGAGCCACTTCAAGCGCTTTCTGATGCCGACCATTCGCGGCGCGGAGGAGGGTAGCAAGAAGCGCTATGCCGGGCTGGTCACCCGCGCCGATGGCACTGATGGCCTGGTCTTCAAAGGGCTGGAAACGGTGCGCACCGACTGGTCGCCATTGGCCCAGCAGTTTCAGCAGGAACTGTATCGACTGATCTTCAATCGCGAGCCCTACCAAGACTACGTGCGCAGCTACGTCCAGCGGACGCTGGCCGGCGAGCTGGACGAGCTGCTGATCTTCCGCAAGCGCCTGCGTCGGCGCCTGGATGACTACGAGCGCAACGTGCCGCCGCATGTGCGTGCCGCCCGTATCGCCGATGAATACAACCTGCAGCATGGTCGTCAGCGGCAGTACCAGAATGGCGGCTGGATCAGCTACTTGATCACCGTGGCCGGCCCGGAACCACTGGAAGTGCGGCGCGCACCGATCGACTATGACCATTACGTCAGCCGCCAGCTGCAACCCATCGCCGATGCCATCCTGCCGTTCGTCAACGACAGCTTCAGCGCGTTGATCGACGAACAACTCGGGTTGTTTTGACCGCGCTCAGCCGAGCTGGCTTTTGCCGAGCACCATGGCCACACCGGCGAAATACAAGCCGATCAAGGTGACGCTTTCGAAGCCGATCTTGCCCAGCCCGTGCTTCTCTCGGCGTAGCAGGCCCATGAGCAACACGCCGGTCATCAATATCGACAGGGCCACCCAGAGCAGAACATTGCTGGAAATATGGTGGTAGATCGAACCGTCGCGATAGGCGACATCCGAGGCAGCGACGAACAGCGTGTCGAACGCGTTGCCACCGATGATGCCGCCGACGGCCAGCGTCAGGGCGCCACGCCTGACGGCCGCGACCGAAGTGACCAGTTCCGGCAGGGACGTCACCACGGCGGTCAATAGGACGCCCACTGCCGCTTCGCTGAGCCAGGTATGCAATGCAATCTCGCTGGCCGACGCTTCCAGCAGCCAGCCGCTGATACCGAGTATCGCAGCCATGATCACGAAGCGAACCCAGAGCGAAGTCAGCGAGCGGTTCGTTGACTGTTCGTCGGGGGTGTCCTCGCGGGTCTCGCGAGTTCGCGCTGGCAGCCACATGGCTTCGTTTTGGCCCTTTGCTATTACGCGCAAGCCATAGAGGTAGCCGAGCAGCATTAGTGGAGTAACCGGGTGGATCGCCCACACGGTGACGTCTGGCGAAAAACTGCCGACGAGGATCAGGGACAGCAGACACAACACCAGCGTGCCTTGCATGAGGTTGCCGATGGAAGCAGCGGCGTGCTCGAGGTTGACCCGCCGCAAGGCAAGGTCGGCCACCGTCAGAAATAACGTTTGCACCGCGATGCCACCCAGTGCGTTGCTCATCGCCAATTCTGGCTGCCCTTGCCAGGCAGCTGTAACGGACAGGACGATTCCGGACAGGGACGTCGCCATTCCCAGCAGGATCGCGCCAGCCATCGCTTCGCCCATGCCGGTGCGGTCGGCGAGTTCGTCGACTACCCGCGTCAGACGGGTACCTACGATGCCAATCACGACTGCGCAGACCAATAGCAGGCCCACGCTCATCGACAATCCCATTGCCTGAAGTTGTGGCAAAAACAGGCCCTCTGGTCCGGCCGCTTGATTGCGGCAATGACTAAGTAGAGCGGCTCGATTGGCCTGGGTTCAGCTCGCGAGGTCCGAAGAAGGGCAACTCGGATGGCCAAGGGATGCGATTGGGCGCGCTGCCAAGCCGTTACGAACTGGTCGGGAATGGCCGATCTTGAGCCTGGTCAAGTTCAGCCAGCGGAGGTCTGTTTAGCCTGAGGGCTTCTATCAAGCGAATCCAGAGGCCTGCATGGCCAAGAAATTCCCACTCAACCCGCCGCATCCTGAGCGCATCTGCTGGGGTTGCGATCGCTATTGCCCCGCCGACTCCCTGGCCTGCGGCAATGGCGCCGGCAGGACTCAGCATCCGGCTGAAATGATGGGCGACGACTGGTACGAGTTCGGCGACTGGGGAGACCTGATCGCGGCTGACAAGGCTGGCAAGAACCAGAAATAGCGTCGCTGGTGCTTCTGCCCGATCAGTCCGCAGCGAGAGTTGCTGACTGATCAAGCAGCTGCCGCACTTTGCCGAGCAACTCGTCGATCTGGAATGGCTTAACCACCATGTCCATTCCGGCAGCGAGAAAGCGATCTCGGCGCACCGCGTTCTCGGCGTAACCCGTCATGAACAGCACAGGTAGAGCCGGGCGATAAGTTCGCGCTGCGTCAGCCAGGTCCCGCCCGGAAAGCTGTGGAAGCCCCACGTCCGTCAAAAGCAGATCGACGCTGGTGTCGTCCTGCAACACCGACAACGCAGTAGCGACATCGGCGGCTTGGCTGCATCGATAGCCAGCCTCGCTCAGCATCTCGGCTACCAACATGCGGATTGCCGGCATGTCCTCGACGATCAGTACGTGCTCGCCGTTGCCCAGCGGCGTGTCGCTGACCGAGGCAGCGGCCGGCTGGGTGGCAGTGGCGGCGGGCAGTACCAGCGAGACTTCCGTGCCTTCGCCGACAACACTGCTAAGCCTGGCTTCGCCACCGGACTGTCGGGCGAACCCGTAGATCGATGACAATCCCAGGCCTGTGCCCTGGCCAAGCGGCTTGGTGGTGAAGAAGGGGTCGAACACCTTGCCAAGCACTTCCGGTGCGATACCGGTGCCGTCGTCCTCCACTGTCAGCACGACGTAGTTTCCATCTGCCAGGTCCGCATCGCCCTCTGACCGCAAGCTCGCGGTGCGGATGGTGATCTTGCCGCCACGGGGCAGGGCATCGCGTGCGTTGATAACCAGATTAAGGATGGCGCTTTCGAGCTGGTTGGCGTCAACCTGTGCCACCGCGCCTTGCTCGGACAGCTCCAGATTCAGCGATATATGCTCGCCAATGGTTCGCTGCAACAGCTCCTCAAGCGAGCGGATCTGGTCGTTGAGGTCGGCTGGCCGTGCATCCAAGGGTTGCTGGCGGGCAAAGGCCAGCAGGCGATTGGTCATCGATGCGGCGCTGCGGGCCGAATTCAGCGCGGTGTCGGCAAAGCGCAGGACAGCATCGGTGCGGCCTTCGTGCACGCGTTTCTTCAGCAGCTCTATGCCGGTGATGATCCCGGTCAGCAGATTATTGAAATCATGCGCGATGCCGCCGGTCAGCTTGCCCAGCGCGTCCATTTTCTGCGCCTGCATCAGCTGCCCTTCGGTGCGGACGCGCTCGGCCACTTCACGGGCGAGTTCGCTGTTGGCATTGTCGAGCTCCTGCCGTTGGGAACGCTCGCGTTGTTGCTGCTCAGTGATGTCCTCGATGACCACCAGCCCGAGTTCGAAAGCGCGGTACGGCGACACCTGCCACTGGGTTTCACGGCGTCCGCCGCCCGCGTGCATGATCAGCGTGTCATGCCAGCGAGACCCGCTGGCCAGGCTTTCGCGCAGTGTCTGCAGTTTGGCTTCCTGCCCTTCGGCAAGGCAGGCGGTCAGATCGGATGGCTCTGGCTGGTCGCCCAACAGCAACGACAGCGCTCGGTTGCTTTCGTGGATGCGCAGTTGTGGGTCGATGACGGCGATCGGTGCTGCGACCTGAGAGAAAATGTCGCGAAAGCGCGCTTCGCTTTCACGCAGCGCATGCTCGGTGTCGCGAACCCGAAGCAGCGTGCGAAGCGTGGCGAGCAACACATCCGGATCCACCGGGTGAATCAGGTAGGCGTCAGCTCCGGCGTCGAGTCCCGTGATGATGTCGCCGGTCTGGATCGACGCTGCGGAGACGTGGATGACCGGCAGCAGCCGGGTACGGTCGTCTTTGCGCAACTGCCGGACGATGTCGAAACCGCTCATGTCGGGCAGGTTCACGTCCAGAATCAGTGCGTCGATTTCCTCACTGGCGATCAGGTCAAGCCCGTCACTGCCCGTCCCGGCTTCGAGCACTGCATAGCCGTGCCGCTCCAGCACGCGGCGTATAGCGTAGCGCGTGGCGGCGTTGTCATCGACGACCAGCAGCTTGCTCTTAGGCTCCATCGACCGGCTCCGTGCAAATGGCGACGGGGATGATCACGAAGAAGGTCGAACCAACCCCCGGCGTGCTCTCGACGCCAACCCGGCCTCCGAGCAGTTCGGCAAAGCGTTTACACAACGACAAACCCAGGCCGGTCCCGCGCAAACGTTTCTGCAGGGGCGTGTCGATCTGGACGAAGTCCTCGAACAAATTGCCATGCAGGTCCTCGGGGATGCCAATGCCAGTGTCTGTCACCGCGAAGCGGACTTCTCCCTCACCTTCAGGGCGCACGGAAATGCGTACCTCACCGTGCAGGGTGAACTTGAGTGCGTTGGAGATGAAATTACGCAGAATCTGCGCCAGCTTCTTGTCATCGGTATAGAGCCGGGGCATGTCCTGAGGTTCTTCGAAGATCAGGTCTACCGCGTTGGCGTCGACGATCGGGCGAAACATGCCGCGCAACGCCGCGAACAGATCCAGCATGTCGAACCAGGCGGGCGAGATCGTGATGCGCCCGGCTTCGATCTTGGCGAGATCGAGAAGATCGTCAACCATATCGCTGAGTTCGGTGGCAGCCCCACTGATGAACAGGACCTGCTTGTGCTGTTCGGGACTGAGCGGGCCGTCCAGCTCGTCGCTGAGCAGGCGGGTGATGCTGCGAATCGAGCCCAGCGGCGTGCGGAACTCATGGCTCATATAGGACAGGAAGCGGCTTTTCAAATCCGAGGCCTGTCGGAGCTGCTCGGCCTGGGTGTCGAGTTCGGCATACAGGGCCAACACGCCCTGGTTGGTTTCCTCCAGTTCGGCACGCAGCAACTGGTTTTCGCTGCGCAGCTGCTCGGTGAGATCAGGTAGCGTCGAATCAGTCATGGTTTGCCTCCAGAGCAACCACCAACACGGTCACGTCGTCCCGGCCACGGCAGAAGTCGCGGTGCAGCAGCGTCGCAATGATCCCCGGATGACGATGGATCAGGCCGGGGTAGTCGCGCAGATCCCAGCGCGACTGCAAGCCATCGCTGTACATGATCAGCACCTGGTGTTGGGTCTCGACCGGGTAGTCGAAAGCGACGGCCTTGCGAAACTGCGAGCCGACGATGCCGGGATGCGAGGCCAGGCCGCGGCTTTTCTCGGCCGTGAGCAGGGCGCCGCCGATGTTGCCAACACCGGCAAAGCGAACCTTGCCGACACGGGGGTCATACAGGGCAACGGCTGCTGCGCCGCCGCGGGTGCCATTCATGGCCTGGTGCATTTCGAGCAGGCTGGCGGCCGGCTCGATGAAGGGTGCCGTTGCGAAGACCGCAGCGCCGGCAAGGCCAGCCCGCTCGGCGTCTTCGCCATGGCCGATGCCGTCGATCACCAGCGCGCTGATCCGTGAGCCGTCGAGCGCGAGATGCCAGACGTCGCCACAGGCGGGATCGTTGTTCAGCGAATGCTGGCTGACGCCGAAGCGAAGCGGCGGGGGCGAGACATGGCGAGGGAATACCTGCACCAGCACGACCGAACCTCGGCTGTCGGAATGAATGTCGAACACCTGTGCCTGGCGCATCAATGCGCCGAGCCCGGTTCCCTGGGTTCCGCCCGTGGAAAACCCATCGGCGATACACTCGCCGGGGTCGAATCCTGGTCCTCGGTCCACCGCGACCAGTTCGATGCCGCTCCCGGTCTCGGCAGGAATCGCGCGCAGGTGGAGCGCGCCGTGGTGAGCATGCTTGAGTAGATTGGTGGCCAGCTCGGTGGCAACGAGCGCCACCCGGCCAGCATCGACATCAGCGAATCCCAGCTGCTGGGCCAGCGCTTGCGCGACGCGGCGCGCATGGCCCACCTGGCTGTCATCCTCGATCGGCAGAACGGTCGTAGTGGAGCCGCTGATATTCATGACCATTTGGTGATACTGATGCGCGTGCCGAGGCCCGGGGTACTGTCGAGCTCGAAGTTGTCCACCAGGCGCTTGGCGCCGGTCAGCCCAAGCCCAAGGCCGCCGCCAGAGGTCCAGCCATCGGTCAAGGCCAGTTTGATGTCAGCAATGCCTGGACCCTCGTCACGGAAGGTCAGCCGGATGCCGGTTCGTGTGCCTTCGTCCAGGATCTCCCAGTCCATATCGCCGCCGCCGCCGTAAACGACAGTGTTACGGGCCAACTCGCTGACTGCGGTGACCAGCTTGGTTTGATCGATCAAGCGCATGCCGCAATCCTGAGCCAGCTTGCGGACCGCCTGCCGTGCCAGTACCACGTCCTGTTCGATCCGTACTGGGGTGCTGCCGCTGCGGCGCACGGTCATTTATCGGCCATCCGCTTATGCAGCAACTGCATGCCTCTCTCGACATTGAGCGCGGTGCTGACGCCCTGCAATGTCAGGCCCAGTTCGACCAGGGTAATCGCAACGGCGGGTTGCATGCCGACCACTACTGTCTCCGCGTCCATAATGCTCGACAGGCCGGAGATCGAACTGATCATGCGGCCAATGAACGAGTCGACCATGTCCAGCGCGGAGATGTCGATCAGCACCGCTTTGGCGGACGTTGCGCTGATGCGTTCGGCCAGGTCGTCCTGCAGCGTCATTGCCAGTTGATCGTGCATGTCGACCTGAATGGTGACGAGCAGAAACTCGCCCATTCGGAGTATTGGGATGCGCTCCATTACACCGCCTTCGTGACAGTCAGCCCGGAGCGACGCAGCGCCAGTGCCAGTGCGTCGGCGAGGGAGGCCTTGGTGACGATGCCTTGCAGATCGAGGCCCAGGTGCACGATGGTCTGTGCAATCTGGGGGCGAACGCCGCTGATGATTGCATCAGCGCCCATCAGGCGAATCGCGGTGACGGTCTTCAGCAGATGCTGAGCCACCAGGGTATCGACGGTCGGCACGCCGGTAATGTCGATGATGGCGATTTCAGAACCGGTGTCGACGATGCGCTGCAGCAGCGACTCCATCACCACCTGGGTGCGTTGCGAGTCGAGGGTGCCGATCATTGGCAGCGCGAGGACGCCATCCCACAGCTTGACCACCGGAGTGGACAGCTCGAGCAGTTCTTCTTGCTGGCGCTTAATGACCGCTTCTCGGGATTTCTGGAAGGCGCGCACCGTGTGCAGGCCGAGTTGGTCGATTAGCTCGGACAGTGCCCAAAGTTGCTCGCCCAGCATCCCCGGCTCATCGGCGTATTCGGTCTGCAACAGCGGCAGCAATGGACGCTTGAACGAGAAGATGAAGCCAGCGGTTTGCTGCGAATCGAACCCCAGCAGGACGCGGCTGTGGGACAGCTGCTCGAGGAACTGGCGCATGTCTTCCCAGCTCGAGGCCCTGAGGTCGGTCGACTCGGTCTGGCCCGCGCCGGCGACCAGCAAACGGATGAACTCGCCGGTCTGCTGGCGTAACTCCTCGATTCTGACGTTGCGGTACATGCCGCTGGCTTCGAGTTCGCCGGTCCAGCTGTTGAGCAGTTGCTGCTCGTTGCTGGCAATGACGTTGAAGGTACGTTGTTGCAAAGAAGCCATTGGCGCGAGTCCTTTTTGGGAGAGATGCAGCGATAGTCGGGTTTGAGTCGAATTGCCTGCAGGCGTTCCGGTTGGGTCGAAAAACCCAACGGCCGGAGCGGTGTCATCGGTGCAGCTTGTTTAACCCAGCCAAAAGCGGCTGTCGGGAGCGGTCGTTTGAAGTGGCAACGCCAGCTTGGGAATCGTTGTGAGCTTCGGCGATTCCGCCGCGAAGAGACAATCGTGCGAGCAGTTCACGTTAACAGGTAGGAAGCTGGCATTTCGCCTCAAGTTGCTGGTTGGGTCAAGGTTTTCCGCCGCCTGAATCGAAGTGACTGAAGCCATGCCAGCCGAGGCGGAAGCGATCAGCCCCAAGCGGCCCCTGAGCGACCGTCTGGCGGATCGCCGCAGGCTCTGATTCAGGGAATTGGGCGAAAGCCGATAGCCGTGTACGGACCGTTGCATCTCCTGCACCCTTCGTGAGGCCAGACCTGACAGCTGGCACTTCGCCTTTACTGATTTTTCGGTCAAGATTCGCGCCCTTTTTCCAGGAAGACAGGCCAATGCTGGTCGGTAGCTATAACCACATCCTCGTGTTCTTCTCATTCGTCGTTGCGGTGTTGGCGTCCTATACCGCGCTGGATATGGCGGGACGGGTTGCCACCGCAGAGGGGCGTGCGGCGCGTTTGTGGTTGGTCGGCGGCGCGTTTTCGATGGGCCTGGGAATCTGGTCCATGCACTTCATCGGCATGCTGGCGTTCAGCCTGCCGATTCCGCTGGGCTATGACCCGCTGATCACCGCCGGCTCGCTGATTATCGCCATCGGGGCGTCCGCGCTGGCGCTGTGGCTGGTCTGCCAGCAGGAGATGCCCTGGAGTCGTCTGGTGCACGGCGCCCTGCTGATCGGCGTTGGTATTGCAGTGATGCACTACAGCGGCATGGCGGCCCTGCGCATGCAGCCGGGGATTGACTATCACATGGGATGGCTAGTCGCCTCGGTGCTGATCGCCGTGCTGGCTTCGGGTGCAGCGCTGTGGCTGGCGTTTCGGCTACGTGCCAACTTGCACCGCATGCGCCTCTGGCGCGGTCTGGCGGCGCTGGTCATGGGCCTGGCGATTGCCGGGATGCACTACACCGGCATGGCAGCAGCGAGCTTTCCCGAAGGCAGCTTTTGTGGGGCCTCCAACGGCGTCGATACCGATTGGCTGGCGTTGCTGGTCATCGTGCTGACCTTGGCCGTGCTGGCGATCACGCTGATCGTCTCGATCCTCGACGCGCGTTTGCAGTCGCGCACGTCGGTGCTGGCCAGCTCGCTGGAAAAGGCCAACTCCGAACTGATGCAGCTGGCGCTGCATGACAACCTGACTCGCCTGCCGAACCGTCTCTTGCTGGAGGATCGTCTGAGCCAGGCTTTGAAGGTGGCGCAGCGTGAGAGCACCGTCTTTGCCGTAATGTTCATGGACCTGGATGGCTTCAAGGCGGTGAACGATGCGTATGGTCACCACATCGGCGACCAGCTGCTGATCAGCGTGACGGAGCGTTTGCGCAGCTGCGTGCGAGCACAGGACACGCTGGCGCGCCTGGGTGGGGATGAGTTCGTCCTGCTTGCTTCCATCGCGGGCCCGGACGATGCGGCCACCCTGGCGGCGAAACTGGTGCAGTGCATCGACGAGCCGTTCGTACTGTCGCGTTACACACTCAGCGTGTCGCTGAGCATCGGCATCGCGGTCTACCCGGGCGATGGCGAGGTGGGGCGCGACCTGCTGCTGCATGCTGATGCGGCGATGTACCACACCAAAAGTGCGGGCCGTAACGGTTACAGCTTTTTCGAGGCCTCGATGAATGCCAATGCGGCTGAACAGTTGCAGCTGCTGCACGATCTGCGTCTGGCCGTGGCCAATGGCGAGTTGCGGTTGCACTATCAGCCCAAGTTCGAAGCGCCGGCCGGGCCAGTACGCGGCTTCGAGGCACTGTTGCGCTGGCAGCACCCGCGGCGAGGATTGCTCGCTCCGGATGCGTTTCTGCCCTTGGCGGAGAAGACCGGGTTGATCATCCCGATGGGCAAATGGGTGCTGAACGAGGCCTGCCGGCAGCTCCGCGAGTGGCATCAGCAGGGCTTCAGCCACTGGACCGTCGCGGTCAACCTGTCTGCCGTTCAGTTCGAACAGCCGGATCTGCTTGGCGTGGTCACCGAGGCGATCGAGCGACACAGCATTGCGCCGCAGATGCTGACCATCGAAGTCACCGAAACCGTGGCCATGCGCAACCCGGACACCACCATCGAAACGCTGGAGCGGCTTACCGACCTGGGCATCAAGGCGTCGATCGATGATTTTGGCACCGGTTATTCGAGCCTGCTCTACCTCAAGCGGCTGCCGGCCAGCGAGCTGAAAATCGACCGCGCCTTCGTCAAGGAGATGAGCGCGGGCAACGAGGACTCCGTGATCGTCTCGGCGATCATCGCGCTGGCCAAGGCGCTGGGGCTGGAGGTCGTCGCGGAAGGTGTGGAGACGGCGGAGCAGCAAGACTTTCTCACCGACCTCGGCTGTCAGACGCTGCAGGGTTTTCTGTTGGACCGGCCGATGACGCCCGAACAGGTAGCCCAGCGCACCGCGCAGGCGCAACCGGTGCTGTCGGCGTTCAACGTGGCTGTACCGAATCGGGTAGCGGAGCTGAGCTGAGGGCCTGCAGCTCAGCTCCAACAGATCCTCAGAACCAGCGGTCGTTGCGCTTGCGGCCGCGGGTCATGGCGGGAAGGATCAGGCCCACCAGCAGTCCGGCGCCGGCGATGCTGCCGCCGTAGACCATGTAGCGCATCAACACCTGATTGTTTTCGTCGCCTAACCGCGCCTGGGCGTCACGCAATTCAGATTCGGTGGCGGTGAGGGCTTCATCCAGGGCCAGGCGGCGTGCTTCCAGTTCATCGATCAGCGTCTTGCGCGAATCTAGGGTCTCTTGCATGCCCTGGACCCGGGCCTTCCAGCTGTCGTCGATGGTCTTCAATTCTTCGCTGAGCTCGGCAACCTGCTGCTCCAGCTGTGGCAGGCGCTCTGCTTGTCCAGGGACTTCCTGCAGGTCGCTGCTGCGGATCCAGACACGGTCGCCGTTCTCACCGCGAACCTGGCTGTAGTCTCCGCTGGTATCCAGCAGCTCGACCTTCTGACCGGAGGTGAGGCTGCCAACGATGCGATAGCCGTCGGTGGGCCCGCTGCGGACATAGGTGCTCAAGGTGTCGCTGACCCAGCGGTCGTTGCCTGCTTCTTGAGCATGGGCTGGCGTGATGACCGCCAGCAGCGTACCCATCAGGCCGGCGCTAAAGGCGCGGCGTTGAGTAGCGGACCAGGAAATACGGGATAAAAGTGCAACGAGATGACGTGATAGGGACATGAATAGTGTTCGCGCTGGCAAAAATGGAGGCCCTGATGAACGGGCCGGACATAAGCGGAGTTCCGGGCTGGCGAGGTGCGCCAGCAGCGCGTTTCGACAAGTCGAACAGTAGGCGCCGGATGTGCCGATCGTAAGCGGGAGGATGCTTTCTCCCTGGGTTGGGCTGGTGACCCTGTAGTCCTGCAGACTGGACTGACAGCGCTCAGCCATCAGGGTTCATTAAATTTTCATGGTTTTGTGCAGGGCTCGGTGGCGTGAAATGAGGCTCGAATCCGATCTCCGGCTGCGAAGGTGGCTGCGGACGGGCCGCCGTGCTTCTTACTGAGCGGATCAGAAAAGAAGGAGCGCCGCTTTACAGCAGTTCGACCTGCTGGGCGCGGATCAAGATATGTTCCTGACGAAAGCGGGTCTCCAGTGACTCGCGATATTCCGTCCACCAGGCACGGTCCAGCTCTGGCGTCATCATTCATAAATAACCAGATCGTCGCGCACGGCATGGCTGCCGTCTTCTTGCCATAGCCCGTCGACAGGGGCGCGACTTTGGGCGGTCAGGCCACCAAACTTATGGATGAGGCCGTCTCGGACCTCAGAGAACAGCGACTTCGGTAATGGCTGCTGGTCGTTGTCGTACAGCGGCAGAAAGAGATGGATCAGGTGCATGCCTAGGGCCCGAGCAATAGCGTTCTTTCTGATATGACCTCTGGGCGTGCGCGATGCGATTGCTCGGATCGACGGCATCTCAGCGCTGTCGACTGAGGACCAACCAATGCATGCCGTGAGTGAGGCCAATAGTGGACGCGATGAATTCCGAGCATGAGCAAGCGGCCTTTCCGCGCGCGCCATGGCAGCTTCGAGGTGCGGCGTGCTTGTCTCTGTGGAAACTGCCGGAGACAGCGCTGGGCCAGCTCGCGCCAGATCCTGGTTTGCCTATCCTGAAGATCGCTGGCAACGCGTTTTATTGCAACGATCTGGGCCCAATACAGCGGCGGCACGCTGCGCTATGACGAGTTGGCAGTTGCGGTATTGATTCGAGGAAAAGGGCTGCTGGTGCCGGCAGGCTCGGTCACGGCGATCTGGGTAAACGACGCTATGTCGGCGGAGGGCGGCCGCCGCCTCTGGCATATCCCCAAAGAGTTGGCGCGTTTCGAAACGCTGGCCTCTGAGCGCGCGTTCACCGGGACGATGATACTTGATGATCAATCCGTAGCCGCTTTGAGCTTCGAAGCCGGTGCTGCCTTGCCAGTAAGGCCACGAATGAGCGGTTTCGTCATCCAGCCTGGCATCGGCGGGCCGCTGCGCACCCGGTGCACGGTCAAGGGCGCGCTTCGTATGGGGCGGGCACACTGGACAATCGATCCGGCCGGTCCGCTGGCCGCTCTCCATGGTCGTCAGCCACTGCTCAGCGTCGGGCTTAGGGCGATGGATGCTGCGTTTGGAGTCTAGAAGCCATCGGGGCCGTCACTGCGCCTGAGCCATTTGGTAAGGCCTCCAGGCACCGGTGTCGGTAACGCCAGCTTCGCTGTGATGCCGCGCTCTGCCAGCAGCTGTTCTGCCGCGAGCGCTCCCGCACGGGTAGCGCTTTCCATACAGAACGGCAGCCCAGTGTCGACCCAGTCGCCCGCGATGAACAGGCCTTTTTCCTGATGTATTGCCGGTCGGCGGGTTTCGATTCCGGGGGTCGCGCAGGGAACCGACATCGGGATGTGGTGCACCGCTGTGCCTATCAGATTGGCCTGTCGTGCTGCGGGGGCGAAGTCGGCGATTTCCGCGAGCGTTGCGTCGATGATTTCCCGATCCGACAGCTCGGCGGCGCGGTGGCTCCAGATGATGTTGGTGGCGAGCATGGAGCCAGGCACGGTGGTGCCATCACGGATGTTCGACAGGTCGTAGAAGTCCGTGTTGAAGCAACCCGGCGACCAGGGGCGCGCCCAGAAACGAGCGTCGCTGAGCATGCGGTCGAACCATAGGTAGCAACTGATGTAGGGGCTGGGCTCGAAGCCTGCCGCGGTCATCGTTAGCGAGTGTTGCCGAGGCAGCACCGATTCGATAGCGGTGGGCGGCACGGCCAGCACCACCGCTGACGCTTCGACGCTGGAACCATCGGCAAGCGTTACTCCGGTTACGTTCGAGCCCTGTCGAACCAGGCCATTTACAGCGCAGCCGAAGCGTACCTCGCTGCCGTTGCGCTGTAGCACTCGAATCGCCGGCCAGGCATAGAGGTCGCTGAGCCCGACCTTTGGAAAGCCGAAGGCCAGGTCGTTATGCCCCAGGCCCTGTGCCAGCAGGCGCATCAGTGATGCGGCCGAGCATTTCTCGACGGGCACATTCAGGATTGCCATCGCCGCCGACGCCCAGAACCAGTCGATAAAGCCGGGGCTGACGCCGGCGCTCAGCAAGTAGTCGCGCCCGTTTTGGTCATCCAGCGCCATCAGTTCGCGCGGTGAGCTGCGCATGGTGCGCCAGCCCAAACGGATATTGCTCAGCAAGTGACGCAGCGGGACGTTGCGCAGCACCTGCGGCAGGTTGCGCACATAGTGCAGCGGTGCGGGCAGACCGCCGACCTTGAATCGCAGGTGCTTGCCCCTGTCGAGTACCGTCAGCAATTCCTCCGTTTGCCAGCAAATCTGATGAGCCGTGCCCAGGCGTTCCAGCAATGCCTGCATGTTTGCGTATTTATTGAGCAGCACATGAGGGCCGATATCCACCTCGAAACCGGTGGCGGGGTCGGCCCAGCTGCGAGCGCGACCGCCCGGTACGTCACTGCTTTCCAGCACGACGACGCGCAGGCCAGCATCGGCCAGGTGCACTGCACAGGAGAGACCGGCGATGCCTGCGCCGACGATGACGACATCGGCCGGCTGGCCGGGAGGAGTGGGAGTCAAGGTCAGGCCTCGCCATAGGTGTGCTGAAGATCAAAGCAACAACCAAAACAAGGCTGTTTCAGATCTGGCAGCTCATCTTCTGCAGACGTTCCGATCAGGGGCCGAACGGCAACCTGGCCAATCGCTAGGTCTTCTTCGGTTAGCGGCGCCTGCAGTGATCGCGCGGCGGCTGATCGGCGGGGCGAATTTGCAAACGCGGCCGGACTCCAAGCAATACAAGCATTAGCTAGAGGAAACCCAAAAATGGAATCGTCCAACCCCTCGGTGACCGCGCTGCAGAAAGCTCAGGACATCACGTCACGCTGGGCCGATGGCGAGCTGGGCGTCGAAGAGGCACAACATGCGCTCAAATCGGTCTTCGATCAGTGGCAGCCCGCTGATGCCACGACCGAGGCCGAGCAGGTCGCCGAGTCGTCGCTGGCGGCGGCGCGTATCGCCTTTCAGGATTGGCAACAGCGTGGCGAGAATTGCGAGGAGCTGGTGACCCAGCTGCGCTGGATTCTCGATCCGTCGAAGGACGGCGTCACCGATCCCGCGCTTAACGTGTACGCGCCACATCGCTCCGAGTGAGGCGGTTGCTTAACGAACCAGCAGCACGATCACGGTAACTGCCAGCACCAAAGACACGCCTTTCCAGAACAGCACCGGGTTGCGCTCCAGAAGTGGCGGGCGCGCCTTGTTTAGAAAAGCCTGGTTCGGCTGGCGCAGCTCGAAGACGAACTCCGACAGGTCCTCATAGCGTTTGTAAGGGTCCGGATGCAGCGCCTTGCGCAGTACGTCATCAATCCACGCCGGCACGCCGCGATCGCGTTCGCGGATTGGTTGATAGCTGAGCTTGTTCTGCGCCGCACGGGTGCGGCAGCTGGCAACTTGAGTACCGTAGGGCAGGGCACCGGTCAGCATCTGGTAGGTGATCACCGCCAGCGAAAACAGGTCGGATCGGGTGCTGCCACCTTCACCCAAAAAGTATTCCGGCGCCGTGTACTGGGCCGTGCCCAACAGCTCGTTGCGCTCGATGGGCGAAGCCACTTCCATAAGGCCGGCCACGCGAGTGGAACCGAAATCGATGATTTTCACCGTTCCGGTGGCGTCGATCATGATGTTGGCCGGGCGCAGATCCTGATGCAGCATTTCCAGCCGGTGAAAGGCGCGAACGCCCTTGGCGATTTGCTCGACGATGCCGCGCACGATTTCCAGATCCGGGCGGGGATTGTCGATCATCCATTGCGCCAGCGTCTGGCCTTCAATGTATTCGCTGACGCTGTACAGGTAGTTGCGTTTGCGGGTCTGCAAGCATGGCTTGGCTACATGCGCGCTGTTGATGCGTCGCGCCACCCAGTCTTCCGTGAGAAACCGCTCCAGGTACTGCACGTCTCGTTGCAGGTCCATCGAGGGCGTCTTGATGATCACCGGCGCTTGGGTTTCATCATCAGTGGCGAGATACACATGGCTGCGGCTGCTGGCGTGCACCTCGCGCACGATGGTGTAGCCGTCGAATGCCGCGCGGGCTTCGAGAATGGGCGGGAAGGGCAGTTCGGTCAGTTGTTGCAGCAGCTCGTCCGGCTGCTGCAAGGGAAGCGTGTCGATACGCAGGATCTGCACGGTGAGGTTGTCGTCGCTGCCCTGTTCCAGTGCCTGCGCAACGATCGCCCGAGCGGCTGCATCGAGATCATCCATGTTGTGGACGATAGCGCCGAGCATCGACGACGCGCTTATGTACTCATAAACGCCGTCGGTGGCCAGGATAAAGATGTCGCCCGCTTCTACAGGTTCGGCGCGGTAATCCAGGTCTAGCTGCGGGTGGATGCCCAATGCGCGGCTCAGGTAACTCTTGTCTTCCGAGACCCACATGCGGTGGTCATTGGTCAGTTGCTCCAGCGCAGCGCCCTGGACGCGGTAGATACGCGAGTCGCCCGCATGAAAGAGGTGCGCCGTGGTCGATTTGATGACCATCGCGCTGAAGGTGCACACGTAGCCACGATCCGGGTCGAAGCGATAGGGGCTCTGTTGCCCCTGTGAGTGCAACCAGGAATTGGTTGCCATCAGCACCCGTTGCGCCGAGGTTTTCACTGACCAGGCGTCGGACGTGCAGTAGTAGTCAGCGAAAAAGCCGCTCACGGCTGACTCGCTGGCAATGTGACTGACGGCGCTGCTGCTGATGCCGTCCGCCAGGGCAATGGCGATGCCCTTGCTGCTCAGTTGTGGCTCTTTCGGAATGTAGATGCCGTGGAAATCCTGGTTGGTTTCCTTGGTGCCCTTGTCGGTGTATTGGCCCACCGTGACCTTGAGTTGACTGCTCATTGGATGCAGCGAACCCCGGTTGCCCGGGGTTCACCATCGATCAGCGTACCAACGCGCGCTTCGGTGCGGTCCGTACGTGAGTGGTGTAGAGCGTCAGGCCGGTGAAGGCTAGGCCGCCGACCAGGTTGCCCAGCGCCGTGGGAATTTCGTTCCAGACCATGTAATCCATGATCGAGAAGTTGCCGCCCATGATCATCGCCGAGGGGAACAGGAACATGTTCACCACCGAATGCTCGAAGCCCATGAAGAAGAACAGCATGATCGGCATCCACATGGCGATCACCTTGCCGCTGACCGAGGTGGAGATCATCGCGCCGACCACGCCCATCGAGACCATCCAGTTGCACAGCATGCCGCGCAGGAAGATGGTGAACCAGCCAGCGGCGCCGAACTCGGCATAGCCCAGCGTCCGCGCTTCGCCGACGTGCGAGATCTTTTCGCCCACAGGACCCGGATCGGTGGAGAAGCCCATGGTGAAGACGAAGGCCATCATGAAGGCGACGGTGAGCGCACCGCCGAAGTTACCCAGAAACACCAGCCCCCAGTTGCGCAGCACGCCGTTGACGGTTACGCCCGGTCGCTTGTCCAGCAAGGCCAGCGGCGTGAGGACGAACACGCCGGTGAGCAGGTCGAACCCCATCAGGTAAAGCATGACGAAACCGACCGGGAACAACATTGCGCCCACCAGTGGCGATCCGGTCTGCACGGTGATGGTCACGGCGAACACCGCAGCCAGTGCCAGGATGGCGCCCGCCATGAATGCACGGATCAGCGTGTCCCGCGTGGACATGAAAACCTTTGATTCACCGGCGTCGACCATTTTGGTGACGAATTCCGAAGGGACGATGTAGGACATTTTTCGGTTCTCTGGTTGTGTTGGCAAAGCAGGGGCATCCCTGCCGTAGGCGTATCGCTGCTCGTTGTGCCGCGCCGCGGTCAGGCCGCGGCGATTTCCACCGCATCGCCATTGAGGCGTACTGGCCAGACCTGCAATTGCTGTTCCGGGTACTCCAGACAGCTGCCGTCAGCCAAGCGGAAGTGCTGCTTGTACAGCGGTGAGGCGATCACCAAGTCGCCCTTGAGCTGCCCCAGAATGCCGCGGCCAATGACATTGGCGCCCGATTTCGGGTCCCTGTTGGCGATGGCGAAGACCTGCTCACCCGTCTCGGTTTCGGGCAGGTGAAACAGTGCGACCTGCTCGTCATCGAGCCAGGCGACCACGCCTGAATTAGCGACCAGATCGCGACGGCTGCAGAGCGCCCGCCAGCTGACGTTTTCACTCGGTTGCATGCGTACGGCGTTGGACTGGCTCATCAGAGCACCTCCTCAGTGACGGGAATCAGGTGAAGTTCGTGTGCATGTGCTGGGCGGCGCTGGCCGCGTTCCCTGACGAAGTGAACGTCCGGGTCGCCGCGCTGGTCGTTGACGAAGGTGCGGAAGCGCTTGAGTTTTTCCGGGTCCTTGATGGCATTGGCCCATTCGCATTCGTAGCGGTCGACCACCAACTGCATCTGCGCTTCCAGCTCAGCGGCGAGATTCAGGCTGTCGTCGATGACGACTTCCTTGAGATAGTTGAGTCCGCCTTCGAGGGATTCGCGCCACACGGAGGTGCGTTGCAGCTTGTCCGCGGTGCGGATGTAGAACATCAGGAAGCGGTCGATGTAGCGAATCAGGGTTTCGTCATCAAGGTCAGTGGCGAACAGCTCCGCGTGACGCGGGCGCATTCCGCCGTTGCCAGCCACGTACAGGTTCCAGCCGTTTTCGGTAGCGATGACGCCGATGTCCTTGCTCTGTGCCTCGGCGCATTCGCGGGTGCAGCCGGAGACACCAAACTTGATCTTGTGCGGCGAGCGCAGGCCCTTGTAGCGATCCTCCAGGCGCAGCGCCATGCCGACGCTGTCTTGCACGCCGTAGCGGCACCAGGTGCTGCCGACACAGGATTTCACCGTGCGCAGGGATTTGCCGTAAGCATGTCCGGTCTCGAAACCGGCCTCGATCAGCTCGCCCCAGATATCCGGCAATTCATGCAATTGAGCGCCGAACAGGTCGATGCGCTGGCCGCCGGTGATCTTGGTGTAGAGGTCATATTTCTTCGCGACGGCACCGAGGGCGATCAGCTTGTCCGGGGTGATCTCACCGCCGGCGATGCGCGGCACTACCGAATAGGTGCCGTTCTTCTGCATGTTCGCCATGAAGGTGTCGTTGGTGTCCTGCAGCGGGATCAGGCCTGGATCGGTGATCGGCTGGTTCCAGCAGGACGCGAGGATCGAGCCCACCGCCGGCTTGCAGATGTCGCAGCCTGTATGACCTCGACCATGCTTGGCCAACAGCTCAGCGAAACTGATGATGCCTTCGACGCGCACGATGCCGTACAGCTCCTGGCGAGTGTGAGCAAAGTGCTCGCACAGGCTCTTGTCGACTTCGACGCCACGGGCAGTCAGTTCATGCTCGAAGACCTGCTTGAGCAGCGCGCTGCACCCACCGCAGCCGGTGCCGGCCTTGGTTGCGGCTTTGAGTTCGCCGAGATCGGTGATGCCGGCATCGACCTGGCAGCACACCGCACCTTTGGTGACGTTGTGGCAGGAGCAGAGGGTCGCAGTGTCCGGCAGCGCATCGGCGCCCAGCGTCGGTGCGCCATCGGACAGAGGCAGGATCAGGCTGGACGGATCAGCCGGCAGCTTGATGCCGTTCTGTGCGTACTGCAGCAGGGTGTCGTAGTAACTGTTGTCGCCGATCAGCACCGCACCGATCACCCGCTTGCCGTCTTCGGACAGCACCAGGCGGCGGTAGCTCGCATTCGCTTCGTCTATGAATCGATAACTCTTGGCGCCGGGTGTGGCGGCGTGGGCATCGCCGATGGAGCCGACGTCGACGCCGAGCAGCTTGAGCTTGGTCGACATGTCCGCACCGCTGAAGGGCTGGTGCGGCTCGCCGCAGAGCAGGGCGGCCAGGTTGCGCGCCATGGTGTACCCCGGCGCGACCAGCCCATAGACCATGGCGTTCCAGGAGGCGCATTCGCCGATGGCGAAGATTGACGGGTCGTTGGTGCGGTAGTCAGCGTCGATCACGATGCCACCGCGCGGTGCGATGTCCAGTTCGGCGCTGCGGGCCAGCGCATCCTGCGGGCGAATACCGGCGGAGAAGACAATCAGATCGGTTTCCAGATGGTCGCCATCGTTGAAGTTCATCCGGTAGGCGTATTCCTCACCGATGACGATTTCCTGCGTGGCGCGGGACAGATGCACGCCGACGCCCAGCGCTTCGATGCGGGCCTTGAGCGCCTTGCCGCCTTCCTCGTCCAGCTGCACCGGCATCAGGCGTGGGGCGAACTCGACCACATGGGCTTCGAGGCCGAGCGATTTGAGCGCATTGGCCGCCTCCAGCCCGAGCAGTCCGCCACCGACGACCACGCCGCGCTTGGCGTTGCTGGCGGCGGCGCGGATGGCGTCCAGATCATCCAGGGTGCGGTAGACCAGTCGCGAATTGCCCTCGGCACCCGGGATCGGCGGCACGAACGGGTAGGAACCGGTCGCCAGAATCAGCTTGTCGTAGGGCTGGCGGCCTTCGCGGGTGACCACTTCCTTGCGTTCACGGTCGATTTCCAACACCTGCACGCCAAGGTGCATATGCACGCCGTGGGCGGCGTAATAGTCGGCATCGCACATGGCCAGTGAGTCGGCATCACGGCCGCCGAAGTATTCGGACAGGTGCACCCGGTCGTAGGCGCGCTGACGTTCTTCACCGTATACATGCAATTGGTACTGGCTCAGTGCGCCGCGCTCGATCAGCTGCTCGACGCAGTGATGCCCCACCATCCCGTTGCCAATGACGATCAGCGTTTCGCTCTTGATCGGGGTGACGATTGCGTTCATGACCGGTTCCTCCGTCGAAGCCGTTTGCGGCGTCGTCGTACAAAAACAAAAAAGGCGCCTGGAGCTGTCGTGCAGCTCCAGGCGCCTTTGCCTGGTATTAGGATTTGTGGGGTGCTGGCGAGCGACGTTGCCCGGTGCACCCGTCCCGTGCCACTCGTGGCTGATGGTCTTCGTTGACCGCGGGAGACGCTGCCGAATCTGTCGGCAGGCTTTGCATAGGCCATAGCAGGTTGCGTGCCAGCGACCTTAAAGCAGGGCGTGAGGGTGGAGCTGCACGGGGTTGGTGGGCTGAAGCCCACCCTACGGGACAAGGCTTTTGTAGGGTGGGCTTCAGCCCACAGTCAAAGCTGAACCACAAAGGTGCGGTCTTCGCGAAAAGCTCCCTTTTTTGGGGCGATTCGCTAAGCGTTGCGATCAGGGAGCAGAACCTTGCGTCCTGGGACCGGTCAGTACACGACCTTCCGGTCGCGGCATCGTTATTCTTGCGGCTGGCCTCATCCCCTGACGAAACTGGAGATCACTTGAACAAGGTCGTCGAACAACCTCTTTTGCTGGGCATGATGCGCCTGATGCAATATCCCGAACTGGCGCAGCCGCAGGCGCTGCTGGGCTTCATCGAGCGCTGTGTGGAGCGCGGCCTGAGCGGTTTCGATCACGCCGATATCTATGGTGCTGGTGAGTGCGAGGCGCATTTTGGCGCGGCATTGCAACTGCGCCCGGCGTTGCGCGAGCAGGTCCAGCTGATCGGCAAGGCCGACATCGTGCCCGCTGCGCAGGACAGCTCGCGCTGGCAGGTCAAGCACTACAACACCCGGGCGGACTACCTCACCCAGGCGGTGGAGGGCTCGTTGAAGCGGTTGGGCGTGGAGCGCCTCGACGGCTTTCTGCTGCACCGCCCCGATCCCTTGCTGCGGGTCGATGAAGTCGCGCGGGCGCTGGATGATCTGGTCGGCAGCGGCAAGATCGGCTGGCTCGGGGTCTCCAATGCGGAGTTGCTGCACTGCCAGACGCTGGCGCGGGAGCTGCCGCTGCGTTGCAACCAGATCGAGCTGTCACTGCAGGCGCAGGACGCCGCGTGGGATGGTCGGTTGCACGCCATGGAAAGCGAAGGCGTGCATGTGCTGGCGTGGTCGCCGATGGGTGGTGGACGTTTCGGTCCTGAATTGCTGCGTGCGCTCGACGAGGTTGGTGCGGCGTTGAATGCCACAGCCAATCAGGTCGCCCTGGCCTGGCTGCGCAAGCTGCCCGGCAAACCGGTCCCGATCCTCGGTAGCCTACGCTGGGAGCGAATCGAGGAAGCGCTGCTGGGCGCCGAGCTGCAGCTTGATACTCAGACCTGGTTCTATCTCGCTCAGGCGGCGCGAGGGCATGAGGTCGCCTGACGCGCTTTGTGGCCTAGCCGTACGGTGCTTTTCGCCGAACGGTGCCGGCGTAATGACGCTTATTCAGCTATAGCCATATTCCTGACACAGTGACTTTCTAAGGTGGTTCTCCGGTGCCAGAGCGCCGCGCATGTCGCACGGCGCAGGCTCCAAACGGATGGAGACACCCAACATGCGAATCCCGAAGCCGCTGGTCGTGGCGCTTGCCGCTGCGATCTCTGCCCCCGCCATGGCTGCCACCAATACCCTGGTGGGTTGGGCGATGATGCCTGCCGATACGTTCTCCGACGGCCCGACGTCGGGTCAAATGGCCAACGCGAACCCCTACGGCACCTTCGCGCCACCCTATGAAAACCGCCAGCCGGTACAGGGCTTTTCCGCCGTGCTGCCGGGCGCAGATGAAAACAGCTTCATATTCATGACCGACAACGGCTTCGGTGGGCAAACGAACTCTGCCGATACGCTGTTGCGGCTCTACAGCGTGCGGCCGGATTTCCGCACCGCCAGCGGCGGCAGCGGCAAGGTCAGCGCCAGCGACTATCTCAGCGGTGCGCCGCTGGCTCGCTTCACTCATCCGTCGCGCCTGACGCTCAACGACATCAATCAAAAGCTGGAACTGCCGATTCAGGCCGACTACCGCTTCTATTACAACGACGGCTCCAAACCGCGCGTAGACAGTGCCATCGATTTCGGTCGCCTGCTGACGGGCGCCGACCTGGACGTCGAGTCCGTGCGCCGCGACAAGAACTGCGCCATGTGGTTTGGTGATGAGTTCGGTCCGTACCTGGTGAAGACCGATGCCTCCGGCACCGTTACCCGTAGCGCCATCTCGCTACCGGGCGTTTACGCGCCGCAGCATGCGGACGTAGTGGCTGGGCGCGCAACCGCCAATCTGGGTGGGTCAGGTGGCTTCGAGGGCATGGCGATCAACCCGCGCGGCGATCGGCTGTACGCGCTGTTGGAAAAATCCGTCAGCGGCGATCCGGCCGGCACCCTGCGAATCAACGAGTTCGACATCGATCAGGAGCGCTATAGCGGCAAGGTGTTCTTCTATCGCCTGCAGGCGCCGGAGCACGCCATCGGTGACATGACCGCCATCGACGAGACACGCTTTCTGGTCATCGAGCGCAATGGCGCTACCGCTACCAACGGCACCCCGTTCAAGAAGATCTACCTGATCGACATCCGTGGTGTCGCCAGTGGTGGTGCCGTGCATAAAACCGAAGTGGTCGACCTGATGCAGCTGGCCGACCCCGACGACCTGAACGGCGACGGCCAGCGGTCGTTCACCTTTCCCTACGTGACTATCGAAAGCGTGCTGCCGCTGGATGCACGCACCTTGCTGGTCACCAACGACAACAACTTTCCTTATGGAGGAGGGCGGGGCCTCAATGCGGACGTTACCGAGTTCCTGAAGATTCGCTTGGCCAAGCCGATCCCCGGCGTGCGGCCGCCGCATCTGCAACAGGCTAGGGATGCGCGCCGCTGCGAAATGTCGGCTGGGCTGGGTCAAGGCTAAGCTTGCCCGACATCGCTTGATGTTTCAGTGCGGATCGCGAGCAAGCTGGCCTACGAAATCATGCGGTTTCGCTGGTGCAGCTGTAGGCGCGAGGGGAACGCCGAGTCCTTGCTCGCGAAAATAATGAGGCGGCGGCTGCCCACGGATAGTTGGGCGCCGCCGACCCCTGCTTCGGCCGTTGAGCGGGTCGAGCGACGTTACGCTTCAATCCACCAAACGAGCCGTGCGTACACGTGCCGAACGGCTAGAAGGCGTTAGGCCTCGCCGACCTGCACGACCAGTTTCCCGAAATTCTTGCCTTCGAGCAGACCGATAAACGCCTCGGGCGCATTTTCCAGTCCCTGGACGACTTGCTCGCGATACTTGATCTTGCCCTCGGCATACCACGCGCTCATGTCACGGGCGAATTCGTCGTAGCGGTGCCCGTAGTCGTTGAAGATGATGAAGCCCTGCATACGCATGCGCTTCTTGAGGATGGTATCGAGCAGCAATGGCAAACGGTCCGGACCGTCTGGCAGGTCGGTGCTGTTGTACTGCGCGACGACGCCACAGACCGGCACCCGTGCGCTGGTGTTGAGGAGTGGCAGCACGGCATCGAATACTTTGCCGCCGACGTTCTCGAAATACACATCGATCCCGTCTGGGCAGTTGTTCGCCAATTGCTGCGCAAAATCTTCGGCGCGATGATCGATACAGGCGTCGAAGCCAAGCGTCTCGACCGCATGCTTGCATTTTTCAGCACCACCGGCGATGCCGACAACCCGGCAGCCTTTGAGCTTACCGATCTGTCCGACAGTAGCGCCAACGGGGCCGGTGGCTGCGGCTACCACCAGCGTTTCGCCGGCCTTGGGTTGGCCGATATCGAGCAATCCCATGTAGGCGGTGAAACCGGGCATGCCCAGCACACCGAGGGCATGGGAAGGGTGCTGCATGTCCTGGCTAAGTTTGAGCAGGCCGGTCCCATCGGAAACAGCATAGTCCTGCCAGCCGTTGCCACTGAGCACCCAGTCGCCTTCTTTGTAGTCGGCGTGGCGGGACTCTACGACCCTGCAAACCGTACCGCCGACCATCACATCGCCCACTTCCAAGGGTGGCGCGTAGGACGGCCCGGCGCTCATGCGGCCGCGCATGTAGGGGTCCAGCGAGAGATAAACGGTACGCAGCAACAGTTGCCCGTCGTTGGGGCTCGGCACCGGACCGGTTTCCAACCGAAAGTTATCGGCGGCGGGTGCACCGTGCGGGCGCGAGGCGAGATGGATGCTGCGGTTGTGTTGCGATTGTTGTGTCATCGAGGTTCTCCCATAGATCGATCAGCAGACCAAAAATGGGAGCCTGTCTTGCGCGGGACGTTCCATCCATTGGCGCGATGACTGGCATCGCGCTGGAGAAAGTCGAAGCCCGAAAACACGACCGCCCCCATGAGGGGGCGGCTGCTACATCGCGATTGAAGCTAACGCGGCAACGTCAGACGTCGAGCCAGCCTTCATCGCCGGCGTCATCACGGAAGCGGTTGTACTCTTCCTCGTTCCAGTCGCCGCTCTTGTCGCGGTCATAGCTGTTGTAGACGCCTTGGCCATATTCCTCATCGGAGAGTGTGCCGTTTCGATCAGCGTCCCAACGGGAAAACATGCCTTGATTGTCGAACCCGGTATCCCACTCGTTGTAGTCCACGGAGTCGGACTTATCGGCATCCCAGGCGTCGTAGTCCATATCTGCTGCATAAGTCATGGCCGAGCCGCCTGCAAGGGCCGCTGCCAGGGCGATACCACCAACTGCTTTTTGCCATTTCGTGTTCATGCTGCTTCTCCTCTGCAATTTACTGGGGTAGTCATCACCAGAGGATGGCGCTGACATAGTTTTCGTAACCCGTCAGCTCTGAGAGTTCTAAAAAAAATTCAGTTATCGACATGAGGTCATACAGCCGCAACGGTTACTGGCCAATCAGATTGATGGTGTTGTTGATGGGCATGTCCTCAACCGATTGGGCCTGTGCCAGCAATTGCGAAACCATCGAAAGGACGGCCCCGGACTGTCCGCCGTCTGCCCCCTTGGGGATCCAGTATTCGTCGCCAGCAAATTCGGCGCGGACCATCGCGTTCATCGTCATTCCTTGCTCCACGCGGATGATCGGCTGCTGCCCGGCGTGGGTTCTGACGGTTAGCAAGGTGCCGTTGGCTTCCTGCTCCCGCACGCACTCGCCCAGATAGTCGAACACTTCGGCGAGTGAGCGGGTGTGCAACTCGACCTTGCCGATGCCCTCGGCTTCGAAATACACACGGCCGCCACCGACGCTGCCGAAGAAGTCCGGGTCGCCCAGCTGGAACTCCTTTCGGCTTTCCAGCTTGCACCGGGCAAGCTTGAACAGGTTCTCCTGAGGACGGACGAAGCAGAACCGGGCGCTTTCAACCGATTCGGTGAGCTGGTAGCGATTATTGCCTCGCGTGCTGACGGCCAGGTTCTCCTTACGTGCGGAAATCAACTGGTCGATGGAGGGCGCTTGCTTGAGTTCAAGTTCTGGCCCGTAGCGGCTGACGAGAAAGGCACTTTCCATGGTGATGCCTTGGTCGACAAGGCGGCTCACCACTTGCTGGAATCGTTTGAAATCGCTGATCTTCGACGGATTGTTGTAGAAGCGCTCCGTTCCCTTCGGACCTTGGAAGTGCACGCTTTCAAGGAACAGGGACAGAATCAGCTCCGGTGCGTAGTCCTGGCGCAGCATGAAAGCAAGAGAAGTGGTGCTGATCGGCGCCACGTAGCCGCGGTAAAACTCCTGGTTGTCCTGGGTCGACACGTCGAACCCTGGCCCTTGTTCGATCGCCATGTGGGGGTTGAAACTGAAATCTGATGGCGCGTCGCCCCCGAACGGCAGCGTCAGGTTGGCGCCAGCCGAAAGGCGGCTGCGGCCACGGATGGTCGTCACGGTCGTGAAGTGGGCGGGTAGCGAAACGCTGCGGCGCACGATGTTGAGCAGCAAGGCTTCGTCCTGTAGACGGCTGTAGTCCCGGTTGATCGTTGCCATTGCTGTGTCGAGACGTTCGGTCCCGGCGCAGCCAGCCAAGAGAAGGCTGATCGACAAAGCGGTGATCAGTCGTCCAACCAGCATCGAGCGGCTCATTGAATGCTTTCCTGAATCGGCCATTGAGCCAAGTTTATTGAGCGGAATTGGCCAATTGGCCGAGCCATCGCCGAACGACACGAGGTCGGGCAGTGCTGGGGCTTCGTCTGGCTCTAGTGGTGGGCTGTGAGAGGCCCCAAGCGCCGTTTCAGTATCGTCGACACCTGGGGCTCACTGGCTAAGCAAACGCTTCCCATCATTTGCCGTGGGGCTACTCCAGCTCGCCAGGCGTGGCGGAGTAGTGCGATTCGTCTTCTGTCACTGTTTCCTGCTCGGTCTTGTGCAGGTTGCGGTTTGGGACGCTGTCGCGCTCCGGCATGCCTTGAACTATCCGGCCGTCCTCGGTGACGATCTGACCTTGCTCATTGCGGTGGGTTTCAAGCTTTTCCATGGGCGTAGGAACACCCATTGGGCTCGGACGCGAACCGGTATCTTCTCGCGGCGTGCCGGCCGGCCACTGGGCCAATGCCGGTTGGGCGGCGGCGGCAAGCAACGTGGTCACCGCCAGTGACTTAAAAAAGGATCTGTTCATGACCGTCTCCTGATGTAGTGTGCCGACCAAGCGGCGTGTCGGGGTTGCCGTACCTGATTTCGATCCTTGGCCAACCGAAGCTATACGCCCTCCGGCTGGCACACCAACAGGGCAATCGGACCACCACTCGAATACTTGCCGGGCACCCTGGCCACCGCTTGCTCGTTTGGACTGATCGACATTGCGGGCGCAGCGGTCATCACGGTTTCCTCGGGTAAGGCGTGGAACTGGCACGACGCAATTTCCTGGCTGTGGTTGCTAATCTTGACGGCGGGCACGCCGCGCAAGTCGACTTTGTCTGAGGACGCTTGCGGTACTCCCAGTTCTTCCACTTCCAGGTTCATACCGTTCAAACGTTTGACGACCAGAGGCTCCTGAGCGAGGGCAGGCAGAGCGAACGCCAAGCTGATGAGCGCTAATAAAGGTCTCTTCATTCTGCTTCTCCGTTTTAGTGGCTTACTCATCTGAACAGGGCTGGCGCGTTGAGTTCGAGGAATGCTCGATGCTGCCATCAGATCCTCGGGCAGGCCGCCGCTGGTTTCGTCCCCACGCGCTGCGAATAACCTGGGCCGGAGTTCAGCTTGATGCTCCAGGCGATAGGAAACCGGTGCGCCAGCGGCCATTCGGCTTTTTCACAGGATCGGCGTCGGTGCGATCTAGTCCGCCACATTTGGTTGCAATTCACTGAACCCCGTTGATCTTCCTCGGTCAGAGCTGAGCGTAGTGGCTCAAGCCCATCACGCACCGCAGCGCCCGCGACCGCCAAACAGTCGGGTCGTCTGTCGTGTTTAGACCCAACTTACTAATTCGGATGCCGAGCGCTCTAATGGATCAGATATACGCTGTCGTGCTGTCGTACAAACGCAAGGATTTGCTTAAGCGCTGTCTGGAAGCGATCGGAGCCCAGAGCCGTCCGTGTGACGCCATCATCGTAGTCGATAACGCCAGCAACGATGGTACTGAAGAGGTGTTGCTCGACTCGGAAGTCGCCAATCTCAAAGTGTATGTGCTGTCCCGCAATACCGGCGCCTCGGGTGGTTTCAGTGCCGGGTTTCGTATGGCCTATCAGCAGGGCGCTGATTTTGTCTGGATGATGGACGATGACGTGATCCCTGAACCGGATGCGTTGGAAAAACTGCTCGAAGCGGATCAGCGGCTTGCCGAGCACAAACAGCCACACTCCTTCTTGCTGTCGAGGGCGTTTACCGAGGCGGGTTTGCTCACCAATGTGCCGCGAATTGATGAGCGTACCAATGCCATTGATTACGAAAACTGGCCCGCGTTGCTGCACCTCGGTGTAGTGCCGGTGCGACCAGCCACCTATGTATCGATCCTGGTACCGCGAGAAACATTGGCCCGGCACGGCGTGCCGTTGGCCCCGATGTTCATGTGGGGAGACGACACCGAGTTCACGTTGCGTATCAGCCAGGACACGCCGGGTTACCTCGTGGTTGCTAGCAAGGTCCTGCACCTGCGGCGTGTCAGCGGTGCCATCGACATTCTGCGCGAGCCCGACCCCAGTCGGATTGCGCTGCATCGGCACCTGGTACGCAACGAGCTGTTTGTGGCACGCCGGTACTTCCGCAAGCGACGGGTGTTAGGCCTATTCTCATCACGACTAAGTCTGGTTGCTGCGATGCTGATGCGAGGTCAGATTGCCAAGGCACGCATCATCCTCACCGGGCTGATGGAGAGCTTCAGCTTCGCACCGGTTCCGGAGCCCGCCGATGCGCCGGTAGAGGCGCTGGGTGTGAGCGTGCGGGAATTGATCCCAAAGCGGTCAGGCGAGACAGCTGAGCAGACCATCCAACAGCGGCCAGATACCGCTCCAGTCACGGTTACCCGCACCGATGCGTTGGCCGATACGCCTATCCGTACGGGGCACACCAACATGCGGGTTCTCGTCTGTGGCGCGGAAGGGCAGGTCGGCTATTGCCTGACCAATCAGGCTGCCAGCTTCGGGTTGGATGCCATCGGCTTGTCTCGCCAGGCACTGGACATTACCCGCGCGGAGCACATTCGCGAGGCCATCGAGCTTCATAAGCCTGCCCTTATCATCAACGCCGCGGCGTACACCAACCTGGATCACGCCGAAGCGGAAGTGGCACAGGCTCAGGCGGTCAACCGCGACGGCGCTGCCAACCTGGCTGCAGCCGCCCGACAGTTCGGTATTCCCTTGCTCCATCTGTCGAGTGAATACGTATTTTCCGGTGACGCCGACAAGCCCTACCGTGAAACCGACCAGGCGATGCCGAACAGTGTGTACGGCTCCACGCGTCTCGCGGGCGAGCAGGTCATCAGCCAGACGCTTGACCGCTACCTTATTCTGCGGACCAGCTGGATCTACGGTGAGCGCGGAAATAACTTCGTCAAAACGATGCTCAATCTGGGCAACAAGACGGAGGAAATCTCCGTCGTCAGCGATCAGATCGGTTGCCCGACCCGCGCACGCAGCGTTGCACGCGTACTGATCGAACTGGCTCTGCGCTATTGCCGTGACGGCGATCTGCAGTGGGGTCTGTATCACTACAGCGGCGCGTCTCCGTGCAGCTGGGCCGAGTTTGCCGGTCAGGTGTTCCAGGAAGCCGAATCGGCGGGTTTGATCGATACGGCCCCCCGTGTGCGGCCGGTGCCTAGCTCGAGCCTGCCTCGGGCTGCGTTGCGGCCAGCCTGGTCCGTGCTCGATTGTTCGCTCATCGAGGAGACATTCGGTATTCGCCCCAAGCACTGGCGAGATGAATTGCGGCATGTAATACGGCGAATCAGCGATATGCCGATCGTGCCCTTCGGGCCTTCGCCCAGCCGCGTTCCGTTCAAGGCCTATCCGTTTTGTATCCATGAGCAGCCGGCGCAGCTGTCGACGTCCAGACGGTCCGCAACAGGCGAATAAGCGTGCGGCTGAACCAAAAACTTTTTCCAAATATTACGGTCCGAGAATCAGGACTTTTTCGAAGGGATTTCACCATGGCAGATGCAACGATCAAGAGAGTAGGTGTTTCGGGTACAGGGATGATCTCGCACTGTTTCGTTCGTCTGATCATGCAGCACTATCAGGATCTGAAAATCAGCCGGGTCTTGACCCGTAGAAGCGTCGCAACGTTGAGTAGCTTTCCGCTGGCCGACGCGCTGACCAACTCCATTGACGATCTCATTGCCAACTCGGATGTGATCGTCGAGTGCACAGGTGACGTCTTTTTCGGTACCGAAGTGATCGAGCGCGCCTTCGAAGCCGGGGTGCCGGTGGTCACCATCAACGCCGAGCTACAGGTCACGACCGGGTCTTACCTGTCCGGCAAGGGATTCCTGACCGAAGCCGAAGGGGACCAGCCAGGATCGCTCGCCGCTTTGCGCGAAGAAGCCTTGCAGATGGGCTTTCAGCCGCTGGTCTACGGCAACATGAAGGGCTACCTGAACCACAACCCCAGTCCTGAAGACATGGCTTACTGGTCCAAGCGCCAGGGCATCAGCATTGAGCAGACCACATCCTTCACCGATGGCACCAAGGTGCAGATCGAGCAGGTCGTGGTAGGCAACGGGTTTGGCGCGACCATTACCCGGCGGGGTCTGGAAGGACTGGCGTCGACCGATCTCAACGTCAGCGGCAATGTTCTCGGGCTGATCGCAGACGGCGTCGGACAGCCAATTGTCGACTACGTACTGCCCAATGGCTATTCGGCGGGCGGCGTGTTTCTGGTGTGCCGGCACGATGAAATGCAGGCGCCAGCAATCGAATACTTCAAGCTCGGGCCTGGGCCGTATTACGTGCTGACACGACCCTTTCACCTCTGCTCGCTCGAAGTCGGCAAGACCGTACGGCGGGTGCTTGCCGGTGGCGGCGTGCTGCTGAACAATTCTGTTTCGCCCACCTTGGGTGTCGCAGCAATCGCCAAGCGTGAGATGAAGGCTGGAGAGATGATCGGCCGCGGGATAGGTGGGTTCGACGTTCGCGGCGAAGCGGTCAAACTTGCCGACGAGCTCGATCACGTACCCATCGGGCTGCTGCGCAACACGGTTCTCAAGAGAGCTGTCGAGCCGGGGCAGCTGATCACGTTCGACGACATCGAAGTTCAGCCCAGCCGCGTGCTGGACATCATCTTCCAGCAACAACAAAAAGTGCTGCAGCGGATCGAAACAGACGTTCAGCCAACGCTGTTGCGCCAGGCTCTGCAATGAGAGCCCAGGACGAGGCGGAGGTCTGGGCCGACGGATACGGTTACGTGGAGTTTCAGCGGACCGGGTTCGGCCTCGTCCCGTATCACCACGAATCTCGCACTGTGCAAGAGACGCTGCCAATCGCAGCGCCGATGCAGTTGACCGAAGAAGGTTCAGCGGGTGAGGGCATAGCCTTCACCCTGCTGGCATGAGCGACGTGCCGGTTCACGCGAGCTGAGACTGGTCCCCGGTCATGCTGCCTTCAGCGGCCATATCAAGAGGGTTCCAGAGGCTGCAAGCAAGGCGCACCACGGCGCCTCCGAAGCCGCTGGCTTCTGTTTGAGCATCCAGCTCGTTGTCAAAAACCGCTAACACGCTACCGTAGGAATAAACGACTCCCCACCGATCCGGGTTTCCGCTATCTGCCTTGATGATATCCACGACCGTCTCCCAAAATGTCACGAGATGTGACAAGAATACGGCGCATAGATACCACGGCGTCAGAAAGCCGACAACTGCCGTTCGGCGGGACTCTAATCAGCCCTGGCTAAAGGGCCATCAGTGCCGTTTTTTATGCCGGCACGGCCCCACCGCCTAGTTGCACTGGAGCAGCACAGTTGATTGAAGGGCGTTCGGCCGTCGCAGCATCTCACTACGTGCCACGGCGCTCCCCCGGATGCGTTTCATGTCCCATTGGCGTGGCATCAGGTAGGTTCACATCCGGCTCGGCGAAGTCTGGGCTGTGTACTTCAGAGTCCAATGGCATGTGACTGTAGCGCTGCTTGTCGGCGGTTACCTGGCGTGGCTGCGGCTCGCTAGCGGTCAGGATACGTTTGGCCTCGCAACGCCCACTGATGCCGCGCGCTAAAGCCATGCCACCCATCGCCAGCTGCAACAGGCCGCTCAGTCCGCCGCGACGCAATCCTCTGCCCAGCATAACCAGCCCGCCCGCAACGGAGGCGCTGCGTTCCCAGCCGTGCACGTTTTGCGGGGCGCTCTTGTCGAAAAGTCGATTCATGGTCGTTCCTTTTTGTTCAGCCGTTGAATATGACGCCCGCTTGAGGGCGTAGCGGGCGGGACAGGTGATGCTCGTCGGATAAACGCGATGTTCTGGCCACAGCAGAGCCTGTTTGCCTCGTTTCGTTAGCCATAGATTCGGCAGCGTCGCAGCGGTATTCGTTCGAGGCGGGAGATAAGCGGCACGCGACATGGGCTTGACAGTTGGACATGCGTCCCGCAGATTTCGCTAAACGTAATTCGATTACGCAAAAAAATAATAGAGCGCCGCGTAGAAACGGCGCGCCTTCTGTGCAGCCATGGCAGCGAATATGGGTTCATCCGCTTTTTTCCAGTTCACCGCGTCCGCTCGACTTCGGACCGTCCAGGTGGCCGCCAGGTCGTTGAGCTTGGCCGGTCCGGTGAAGCCGTTGCGCGCTGGCGGAGCTAGGCTGTCCAGCAGGCTAAAGCGCAGCCAGGAAGGCAGGCCGATGGCCGCGTCTGACGTTCGGATGAGCTGCTGAAATGAAGATCTTGGGCTTTCGATTGACCCTGGGCGACCATCTGGGTCGCAGCGTCCGTGGGATTTCCTGTGCGCCGCCGAGTTGACCTTCGCATAACGTCAATTTCGCTAACGTACCGTTATTCCAAGGAGCCAATCATGGCCGACCTGTTTGAAAATCCCATGGGCCTTATGGGCTTCGAATTCATCGAATTTGCCTCGCCCACCCCGAACGTCATCGAGCCGGTACTGGAAAGCATGGGCTTTACCCATGTCGCCAACCACCGATCCAAAGATGTGGCGCTATACCGTCAGGGTGAGATCAACGCCATCGTCAATCGCGAGGCGAAAGGCCTGCCAGCCTATTTCGCGGCTGAGCATGGGCCTTCAGTATGTGGCATGGCGTTCCGTGTAAAGGATGCGCAGAAGGCCTATACCCGCGCGCTGGAGCTGGGTGCTCAGGCTATCGAGCTGCCCACCGGTCCGATGGAGCTGCGCCTGCCGGCAATCAAGGGTATCGGCGGAGCGCCGTTGTATCTGATCGACCGTTTCGGTGAGGGCAGCTCGATTTATGACATCGATTTCGTGTTCCTGGAGGGCGTCGAGCGTCATCCGGTCGGCGCTGGCCTGAAGCTCATCGACCATCTGACCCACAACGTTTACCGCGGCCGCATGGCTTACTGGGCGGACTTCTACGAGAAGCTGTTCAATTTCCGTGAGATCCGTTACTTCGACATCAAGGGTGAGTACACCGGCTTGACCTCCAAGGCCATGACCGCGCCGGACGGCATGATCCGCATCCCCCTCAACGAGGAGTCGTCGAAGGGCGCTGGGCAGATCGAGGAATTCCTCATGCAGTTCAACGGTGAGGGTATCCAGCACGTCGCCTTCCTCACCGACAACCTGATCGAGACCTGGGACAAGCTGAAGGCCAGCGGCACCGTCTTCATGACTGCGCCGCCGGAAACCTACTACGAGATGCTCGAGGGGCGGCTGCCCAACCACGGCGAGCCGGTAGAAGAGCTGAAATCCCGCGGCATTCTGCTGGACGGTGCAGTTGAAGATGGCGAGCAGCGGCTGCTGCTGCAGATCTTCTCCGGCACGGTACTGGGGCCGGTGTTCTTTGAGTTTATCCAGCGCAAGGGCGACAGCGGCTTCGGCGAGGGCAACTTCAAGGCGCTGTTCGAATCCATCGAGCGTGATCAGATTAAGCGCGGCGTGCTCAGCACCACTGAGTAACCACCGAGACGGCAACCGACTCTTGTTGCCGTTCCAATCGATCCAGTTGTTTCACCGCGCTTTCAAGCCCACCAGCAGCGGCATAAGGCTGCTGCCGGTGCGGCTTCGCCATATGTGTGATCAGCGAAACGATCAGGCCAGACGCAGAACGGGGCAGTGATGAATAGCTGTCGCGATCAATGCATGCGTTTACAAGAACAGAGCGCAAGTGACTACGCAGCTTGCAGAGCGACCAAATGTCTTATTGATTGCTTCTGCGTTGCCGCATAGGCTGAGCCCATGACCGTCAACATGCGTTCCTTCCTTATCCTGCTGTTGGTACTTACGCTTCCGATCAATGGGATGGCGCAACTACTCATGCCGGCCACATCTTCGGTACATCACCAGATGGCTGATATGGAAGGCATGAACGGCATGGACGGCGCTGATCAAGATTGTCGTGAAGGAAAGGATCAAGGCCCAACGACCGTCTGCAAGAATGGGCAAGAATGCAAAACCTCCAGCCTCGTTCAGATTGCGGCGGTCAAGGCGGACGTGATTCCTGCAGCCAAGCCCGTGACTACACCCTATAACGACCAGATCCCTTCCCGTCTTCTGGACGCCGTCTGGCACCCACCCCGCGTCTGATTCCGATCGAATTCTAGAAACCCGCCCGAATGTGAGCATTCGGGTCGGTTACCGCGCGCCCTTTGGCCCGCATGGAAGATCAGGAATCCTTTTAAATGAAACTCCTTATTCGCTGGGCGCCCCATCAAGTGGCCGCCTTGATCATGGGCGCGCTCTCGTTTCCCGGGCTCGTGTCAGCTCTAACGTTGGAACAGGCGTTGAGCCTGGCCGAGCAGCAGGCACCTTCGTTAGCCGCGCAAACTGCCAACCTCCACGCTGCTCGTAGCGCTGCGATTCCGGCAGGCGAGCTCCCCGATCCGAAGCTCAGGCTTGGGCTGCAAAACGTACCCATCGAAGGCGACACACGCTGGCGGCTCGATGAAGAGGCCATGACCATGCAAATGGTCGGCGTCATGCAAGATGTACCGAATCGGGCGAAACGGCGCGCTCGGATCGAGGCTGCGCAGGCAGGTGTCGCGCTTGCAGGCGTGCAGCAGTCCATCGAGCGTCTCAGTGTTCGTCAAGCGACTGCCGAGGCCTGGGTCGCTAGCTTCGCGGTCGAGCAGAAGTTGAGTCTTTTCCAACAGTTCTACGGCGAGAACAAGCTGTTTTCCCAGGCTGTTCAGGCGCGTATTGCTGGCGGGCGCGGCCAGACCGCTGACAGCGTGCTTCCCAAGCAGGAAGCCGCCTTGCTGGCAGAACAGGAAGATGAGTTGGTACGCAACCAGGTGGTTGCACGGGCCGAATTACGCCGGTGGATAGGCGAGCCGGCTGACCAGCCGCTGACAGGCGTCTGGCCGCAATGGCCCGCCGACGCTGTTCACTACCAGCACAACCTCGACCGCCATCCGGCACTGCTGGCATTCGGTCCGATGACGCGCGAGGCCGAGGCAAACGTCAGCCAGGCCATCGCCGAAAAAACTCCGGACTGGAGTTGGGGCGTCGACTACCTGCGTCGGGGGCGGGAGTACGGCGACATGGTGAACCTCAGCGTCAGCTTCGACCTGCCGATGTTCACCGGCTCGCGACAGGACCCGAAGATCGCTGCCGAGCGGGCACGGCTCGCGCAGATCGAGGCTCAGCGCCAGGCGACGTTACGTATGCATGACCAGGAGCTGACCGCCAACCTGGCTGAGTATCAGCGCTTGTCTCGGGTACTGACGCGCCTCGAACAAACCCTGCTGCCGCTCGCAGAACAGAAGGTCGACCTGGCCATGGCCGATTACCGCGCTGGGAAAGGCGAATTGATCGCTGTGATTGATGCGCGCCGCCAGCTCGTCGAAACCCGTCTGCGTCGCATCGACACGTCTCGTGACCTTTCGCTGAGCAACGCCCGCTTGCATTTCGCCTTTGGAGATACCCAACCATGAGCTTCCACATACAACAGCTGGCGCTCGTACTCAGTGTGATGATCGGTGCGACTGCGGCAGCCGTGATGCCCACCGCAGCCTTGGCACAAGCAGCTGATGATGAGGGCAGGGCAGTGCTCTATTGGTACGACCCTATGGTCCCGCAGCAGAAATTCGACAAACCGGGCAAGTCACCCTTCATGGATATGGAGCTCGTCCCGCGTTATGCCGATGAAGGCAGCGACGGGGCATCGATGAAGATCGACCCGAGCGTCACGCAGAACCTCGGCATTCGTTTGGCGACGGCTGTGCGTGAGTCGATCAGTCAGTCGCTTGAAGCCACCGGAGCATTGATGTTTGACGAGCGCGACGTGGCGGTGGTGCAGGCGCGCGCTGGAGGCTTCGTCGAGCGCGTTTACGATCGTGCACCTGAGGATGTGATCGACAAGGGGGCGCCGCTGGCCGATCTGCTCATACCGGAATGGGCCGCGGCACAGGAAGAATATCTGGCGCTCCGAGACGTCGGTGAACCCCAGCTGTTGGCCGCGGCGCGGCAGCGGTTACGCCTCGCCGGTATGCCAGCAGAGGTCATTGCGCAACTGCAACGGAGCGGCAAGACACGCGCGGTCTGGACCGTAACCAGCCCGATTGCTGGCGTGTTGAGCAGTCTCGATGTTCGCGAGGGCATGACAGTACCTGCCGGCGCATCACTTGCACGCATCAATGGACTGAGCACCGTTTGGTTGGAGGTGGCGGTGCCTGAGGCCCAGGTCGGTCATCTGGCACAAGGGCAAAAGGTAACCGCGCGCTTGCCGGCCTTTGCCGGTGAATCCTTGGAAGGGACGATTCAGGCCGTGTTGCCGCAAGCCAACCTGGATAGCCGTACGGTGCGTGTCCGGGTCGAGCTACCTAACTCACAACAGCGACTACGCCCCGGCATGACGGCGCAGGTAACCTTGAATCGCGACGTCGAGCAGGCTTTAGTCATTCCTTCCGAGGCGGTCATTCGGACCGGTCGCCGGGCATTGGTCATGCTGGCGGAGGATGAAGGCCGTTACCGTCCCGTCGAGGTGCGTATCGGTCGGGAATTCGATGACAGAACCGAAATACTTGAAGGGCTCGAAGCCGGCCAGAAGGTCGTTGCGTCCGGCCAGTTCCTGCTTGATTCCGAGGCGAGTCTGCGCGGACTGACCGCGCAAAGCCTGGAACAGCCGAAGTCCTCCTTCGAATCCGCTTTGCATGAGGCTGAAGGCACGATTGTGGGGCTGGAAGACGGCATGGTTGGCCTGTCGCATGGGCCGTTCAAGACCTTGAACATGCCTGGGATGACCATGGCCTTTCCGGTTGCCGATCCATCGCTTACCTCAGGCTTGCAGTCGGGTGACCGTGTCCGCGTTGGCGTGCGTGAAACTGACGAGGGCCTGATCATCGAGCGCATCGTGAAGCTCGGGGGCCAGCCATGATCGCAGCCATGATTCGCTGGTCAGTCGCCAACCGATTTCTGGTTCTGCTGGCCACTGTTTTCGCGGTGGCCTGGGGCGTCTGGTCGGTCAAGAACACAGCGGTCGATGCCTTGCCTGACCTTTCCGATGTCCAGGTCATCATCCGCACCCCATACCCGGGCCAGGCGCCTCAGATCGTCGAAAACCAGGTCACCTATCCACTGACCACAACGATGTTGTCGGTGCCAGGCGCGAAGACGGTGCGCGGCTACTCGTTTTTCGGAGACAGCTACGTGTACGTCCTGTTCGAGGACGGCACTGACCTCTACTGGGCCCGCTCGCGGGTACTGGAATACCTGAGTCAGGTACAAAGCCGGCTGCCCGCCGCGGCCAAGCCCGCCTTAGGCCCAGATGCCACGGGTGTCGGCTGGATCTACCAATATGTGCTGGTGGATCGCACGGGCAGGCATGACCTCTCACAGCTGCGCTCTCTGCAGGACTGGTTCCTGCGCTATGAGCTCAAGACGCTGCCCAACGTGGCGGAAGTCGCACCCATAGGCGGGATGGTCAAGCAGTACCAGGTGGTACTCGACCCGGTACGCATGGCCAGCCGGGGCGTGACGCAGCAGCAGATTGCAACGGCCATCGACGAGGCGAACCGTGAGACCGGCGGGAGTGTTCTGGAACTGGCAGAAACCGAGTACATGGTTCGTGCGACCGGCTATTTGCAGACATTGAGCGATTTTCGAGCCATTCCGCTGCGTCTCGATGGTGGCGTGCCGGTAACCCTCGGAGACGTTGCACACGTTCAGCTCGGCCCAGAGATGCGCCGCGGCATTGCCGAGCTTGATGGCGAGGGGGAGGTGGTCGGTGGAGTGGTCATTCTGCGCAGCGGCAAAAATGCGCGGGAAACCATCGCAGCGGTCCAGACCAAGCTCGACGAACTCAAAGCGAGCTTGCCTCCGGGTGTTGAAATCGTCACGACCTACGACCGCAGCAAATTGATCGACAGCGCTGTTGAAAACCTCACCCACAAGCTCATTGAGGAGTTCATCGTTGTCGCACTGGTTTGCGCGCTATTCCTTTGGCATTTGCGCTCGTCTTTGGTGGCAATCGTTTCGTTGCCAATCGGCATCCTGATCGCGTTCGTGATCATGCAGCGGCAGGGTATCAACGCCAACATCATGTCCCTGGGCGGCATCGCCATTGCCATCGGAGCGATGGTCGACGCAGCCATCGTCATGATCGAAAACGCTCACAAGCACATCGAGGCGTGGCACAAGCGCTACCCAGATTCCACCCTTAAAGGCCAGGAGCATTGGAAGGTAATCACCGAGGCGGCCGTCGAGGTCGGACCGGCCCTGTTCTTCAGCCTGCTGATCATCACCCTGTCGTTCATCCCAGTGTTCACCCTTGAGGCGCAGGAAGGTCGGCTGTTCGGTCCGCTGGCCTTCACCAAAACCTATGCAATGGCGGCCGCTGCCGGGTTGTCCGTCACGCTGGTTCCGGTGCTCATGGGGTACTGGATACGGGGCAAAATCCCGGATGAACAACGCAACCCGCTCAATCGAGGCCTCATCTGGATCTACAAACCTGCCTTGGACGCGGTGCTGCGTTGGCCAAAGACAACGTTGCTGGTGGCGGTTCTGGTCTTTCTGACGGGCTTGTGGCCTGCCAGTCGACTCGGTGGTGAGTTCTTGCCACCGTTGGACGAAGGTGACCTGCTCTATATGCCCACTGCACTCCCGGGCCTCTCGGCGCAAAAGGCGTCCGAGCTGTTACAGCAGACCGGCCGGCTAATCAAAACGGTTCCAGAGGTTGCCCGCGTGTTTGGCAAGGCGGGGCGAGCCGACACCGCAACCGATCCTGCGCCGCTGGAAATGTTCGAAACGACCATCCAGTTCAAGCCGAAGGATCAGTGGCGCGAAGGAATGACGTCCGAAAAACTGGTGGAGGAGCTGGACCGCACGGTGCAAGTGCCTGGGTTGGCCAACCTCTGGATCCCGCCCATTCGAAACCGCATCGACATGCTGGCGACCGGTATCAAGAGCCCGATCGGGGTGAAGGTGTATGGCACCGAGTTGGCGCAGATCGACAACGCCACTTTGGCCATCGAGAAAATCGCCAAAACCGTGCCCGGTGTCAGCTCGGCGTTGGCCGAGCGACTGACCGGCGGGCGCTATATCGATGTGGACATCGATCGTGTCGCGGCGGCACGTTACGGCTTGAACATAGCGGATGTGCAATCGATCGTGGCCGGTGCCATCGGGGGCCAGACCATCGGTGAGACTGTCGAAGGGCTTGCGCGATATCCGATCAACCTTCGCTACGGTCGAGAGTGGCGCGACTCGCTGGCAGATCTGCGCGACCTGCCTATCTACACGCCGCAGGGCAGCCAGATCACCCTGGGCACGGTCGCCGAGGTCAAGGTGACCGACGGCCCACCGATGCTTAAAAGCGAGAACGCCAGGCTGTCGGGTTGGGTTTACGTCGATGTTCGTGGTCGTGACATGGCTGCTGTGGTGAGCGATCTGAGGCAAAGGGTCAGCGAAAGTGTTCAGCTCGAGTCCGGCATGAGCATTAGCTATTCCGGTCAATTTGAGTTCATGGAGCGCGCCAACGCCAAGTTGAAACTGGTCGTGCCGGCCACCTTGCTGATCATCTTTGTTCTGCTATATCTCACGTTTTCCCGCTTCGGCGAGGCGCTGTTGATCATGGCCACGCTGCCATTCGCCCTGACCGGAGGGGTCTGGTTTCTGTATCTACTGGGCTACAACCTGTCCGTCGCGACCGGTATTGGCTTCATCGCGCTCGCCGGGGTTTCCGCTGAGTTCGGCGTCATCATGTTGCTGTACCTGACGAACGCCTGGCGAGACCGCCTCAACGCCGGTGCGCGAGATGAAGCCGACCTGCTCGACGCGATCCGCGAGGGCGCCGTACAGCGTGTGCGCCCCAAGGCCATGACAGTGGCAGTCATCATCGCCGGTCTGTTGCCCATCCTTTTAGGGGGCGGAACCGGCAGCGAAATCATGAGCCGCATCGCCGCGCCCATGGTCGGCGGGATGATTACCGCGCCCTTGCTTTCCCTGTTCGTGCTGCCGGCGGCGTACTTGCTGATGCGCCGCCGTCAATTGCCGACCATCCCACACCACTCCATCAACTCCGCAGGAGCACACTCATGAACATCAAGCACATCTGTCTTGCGACATTCTTCCTGATACCTGCTGCCTATGCCGCCGACAAGCAACCCACGGACGGCATGCCGATGGACCACAAAGGCATGAACATGCAAACGGACCAGCAGGCGGCCGGACAGGCCGCTACAGCCACCGGCACGGTCAAGAAAGTGAATCTGGAAAAGGGCTCGGTCATCATCGCTCACGGCTCGGTCGAAGCACTCGGCTGGCCATCCATGACAATGGGCTTCAAGGCAACGCCGGATCAACTCCGGACCTTGCAGCAGGGTGACCAGGTTGAGTTCGACTTTGTTTCGAAAGGGATGAACGCCGTCGTCACTCGAATCGACAAACAGTAACAGGCTGGGTCACACCCCTCGGCACCGTGGTTGCACCGCGCGGTGCCCTGGCTTCGAAGATCTGCCGTGCTGTGGCGAGCGATGCGGATGGCCGAAAGGGCTCTTTAGGTCTGCAACTCAGGGGGCGGCTCGTCAGCGTTGGTATCACGGTCCCGTTCGTGCCGCGTGAGCGGAAACAACGGCAACCAGGCCTCGCGACGAACCGTCCAGCTTTCGTAACTGGGCATCAGTTGATCAGGAGCGTCGAGGGAACCCAGATGCACTTCGATTTCGTCTGCTGTGCGTGCGAAAACGGACGAGCCGCAGCGGGGGCAGAAATGTCGCCCGGCATAGTCCTGCGCTTCGCCGGTGATCGTCACGGCATCCTGCGCAAACACCGCGGCGGCGTAGAAGAGGGCACCGTGATGCTTTCGGCAATCGAGGCAATGGCATAGGCCAACCCGCTTCGGGCGGCCCATCGCCACAATCCGCAGGTTGCCGCACAGGCAACCACCGGTGAATCGCTCCATCTGGCTTCCTCTGGTCAATGGTCGGATCGAACCTGTCCCGACAGTCATAGCTGAAAAACAGATGACCAGCGTACTAAAGGTCGCTTCATTGGCTGCGACCGTGTTGTCCCGTACGGACGCAGGTCTCCGTCGGCTGCCGCAGGCAGACGACCTGCTTCTGCTGGTTACCAAAAGCCGTACTGATCAGGCGACTTCGATGCATAACCGGACGGTCTGGCTGCGTTGGGCATACGAACGGCCTTGGCTTGCGAGTATCGAACAGAGGACAGGGTTAGTCGAAGTGACAGGGCAGTCGCCACTCCGGACGAGGCTATGGCAATGGCGCGTAAGGGCACGGTGCTTGTGGCGATGGCGGCGCTTTGCTGGGGAATATCGGGCGGGATCGCCGGTGTTCTCTTGAGCGATGGCTGGGATGCGTTCGTCGTTTCGTTCTTTCGAGGCGTCATCGGGTTGTTGTTTGTTCTCCTCTGGCTAGCGTTGCGACCAGGTGCCAGCGGACTGGCAAACCGCAAACTCTGGTTCTGGTCGGTGATCGCAGGACTCGGTGTAGCCGGCAACTTCGCTTTCTATTTCCTAAGCATCATGCAAAGCAGCGTAGCCGTTGCAGCGACGCTGATGTATTGCGCGCCAGTGTTCGTTTACCTGGTGTCATTCGTTCTCAAACTGGAACGATCGACTCCACTGAAGTGGGTCGCGATCGGGATGGTGATGCTTGGCATCGTGCTGCTGACAGGCGTCTACAAGAATGACGCGGGTGGCGTCACGTTGATCGGCGCGGGCGCCGGACTGCTTGCAGGGCTGTCCTATGCGGTGTTCATTTTCGGCTTCAAATATGCGGCGCCGCACGGCACCCCACAGGCGATTCTTGTCATATTTATCTGGCTTGTCGAGGCCAACCAGGTCATGGCTGTTTTCCGTTCGCCGAGCTGGCCGCTGTTCATGCTACTGGGCGTACTTGGCGCGGGGTTGTCCTTCACGCTGTATATCATCGGCCTGCACCATACCGCGCCATCTGTCGCTTCAGTGGTGGCAATGGTTGAGCCGGTGAGTGCGACGCTGTTCGGCGTTGCAGTTCTCAACGAAAGCCTGGGCGGCCTTCAAATCGTGGGTATGGCGCTGATCCTGATCACGGCTACCGCGCTGGCCTTCTATTCAAGCGCGCGATAAACGGTTGATTGATTGCACCCGTCCTTCACCTTGCTCTTGGAGAAAGCGGGCAACCGTGTCGAGCACTGTCTCAGGCCGCTCACGATGGGGAACGTGCTGGCAGCCGTCGAGCGGAAGCTTTTGCACGCCGCCGCTCCCCAGCGCAGCGACGCGGTGAAGATGATCCAGCGAACCGTATTCGTCTTCCCGGCCATGAATGGCTAGTAACGGGCAGGCGAAGCCCGGGGCGCTTTCTTCGATTGTCCAGTTGGCATAACTGTCCGACAGCCAGGTGTCGATCCAGGCCCAGAGAATCCACTCGGCCTTTGCGCCGTGGTATTTGCGCAGGCGGTCGACCTGGCCCGGTTCGGCAAATGCCGCTTGGGTGGCGCGGATGCCTTGCAAGGTTCGATCTTCGACAAAGGCAAGGGCGGCGATGGTGATTAGCGCGTGACAATTGTCAGGGTGATGGGCGGCTAGGCTGGCGGCCATGATGCCGCCTACGCTGTGGCCGAGCGCGATGAAATGCTCGATATCCAGCGCGTGCCGCACTGGCGGAAAGTACCGCTCGGCTTCGTCGCGAATGAAGCTGTTCGACCAGCCACCCGGATGCGCTGCGGAGCGACCAAAGCCGAGCCGGTCGTAGGCAATGACGTCGCGCTCGGTGGCCACAGCAAGGCGCTCGGGAAAGTCGCGCCACAGCTCGACGCAGCCGAGGGAATCGTGCATCAGGACGATGGGCGTTCTACGCGAATGACGGGTGCGCCAGCGCCGCGTGAATACGTCGCCGTGCTCGGTGGGCAGAATGCGGTCTTCGGTCGAAACGGTCATGAGAATCCTTGTATCGCCGGCTCAGGTTGGTGTCCTTCGGCACGACAGCCGTATGGCCCGGTATCGGTGCGAGGTCTTGGCAGCCCGTGATGCAGACTGCCAAAAAGAAGCGGCCACCCTGGGCCGCCGAAGGCTTACGCGACGCCGATAGCATTGACTGGCGGCAGCCTGACGCCGCCAGGTTGTAAGGTGCCGACCGTCTGGGTTCAGCTCGCCGCTGCTGTCGTGGGTTGCTGCGCTGACTTTTCTCGGTCGCGCAGCAGGAATCGCTGAATTTTTCCGCTCGGGGTCTTCGGAAGTTCGCTGACGAACTCGATTTCGCGCGGGTAGGCGTGGGCGGAAAGGCGCTGACGCACGTGTTGTTGCAGCTCGTCGGCCAATGCTGGATCGGCATTGTGGCTCGCATGCAGCACAACGAAGGCCTTCACCAGTTCGGTGCGCTCCGGATCGGGCTTGCCGATCACCGCCGCTTCGATCACGGCCGGGTGTTCCACCAGGGCGCTTTCCACGTCGAAAGGGCCGACCCGGTAGCCGGATGTGGTGATCACGTCATCGGCGCGACCAACGAAGCTGATGCTGCCGTCGTCATTGAGCTCGACGGTGTCGCCGCTCAGGTAGTAATGCCCAACGAAGGCTTTGGTGCGGGTGCCCGCATAACCGTTGAACCACAGCAGGGGAGACTGGTTGCGGTCCAGCGCGAGCATTCCCGGTTTGCCGGGCTCCAGCTCGCGTTGTTGATCATCGATCACCACGACGCGGTGCCCGGGCATCGCGTAGCCCGCCGTGCCGATTCGCACGGTATGGCTCAGCGCATGGTGGTTGCACAGGACCATGCCGAGTTCGGTCTGTCCGTAATGGTCGTGGATCGTGCAGCCAAGGCCGCTGCTGAACCAGCGGATCACTTCGGGGGTGAGCGGCTCACCTGCGCTGCTCACGGCGCGCAGGCGACCCTTGATCTTGCCCTCGACCTCGTCCTTGGCCGCCAACAGCAGGCGGAACGCGGTGGGTGAGCCGGCCATGTTGGTGATCTTGTATTCATTGACGACGCGGCAGGTGCTGTCGACGGTGAAGCCGCCTTCGTAAAACAAGGTCGAATGGCCCATGGCGAGCGGCCCGGTGACGGCGTAATACAGGCCGTACGCCCAGCCAGGATCAGCAATGTTCCATAAATTGTCCTCGGGTCGCAGATCGACTGCATCGCGCATGTAGGTGACGAACGCGACGATGGCCTTGAGCGGCACATGCAGCTGCTTTGCCGGCCCGGTGGTGCCGGAGGTGAACATGGCGAGAAAGGGTGCGTCACCCGCCAGCAGCACCGGCTCGAATTCGCTCGATTGCTGGTTGACCTGCGTCCAGAAGTCGTCGGCACCATCGCCTACAACCAGGCGGCGCGGGGCGCTTTCAACGGCGTCCAGCTTCTCGCTGTTGGCGGCATCGGTGACGACCAGCTTGGCGCCGGATTCCTTGACTCGATGCTCAACCGCCTTGGGGCCAAAGGCGGTAAACAGCGGCTGATAAATAGCGCCAGCGCGCCATGTGCCGAGAATGGTGACCAGCAACTCGGGGGTGCGCGGCAACAGACCTGCTACGGTATCGCCCGGCTTGATGCCGTAACTGTCCAACAGATTGGCGAAGCGCGCCGCGGCTTCCTTGAGCTGTGCGAAGGTCCAGGTGGCTCGCTGGCCGTCGCGGCCTTCCCAGATAAGCGCGACCTTGTCCGAATCGGCGTGACGGTCACAACACTCGGCACAGGCATTCATGGCGGAGAGATCACCGCTGAGGATGGCCGAGACCGTCTGCTGAAAGTCGAATTCGCTGGCCGCAGTGGCATGGTCGCGCATGGCTGGCTCCTGGATCTTGTTGTTATTGGGTTGTCCGGATATTGGCGCTGCGTGGTGCCCGCAACAATGGCAAATGCCACCAAGGTGGATGAGCGGTTTGGACAAACTCTGCGGCACGACCTGCGGCTGGCACCAATCACCCGCAACTGCATCGAATCTTGGAACCACATATGGTTAACGGGAGGTGTTCCATGAGTATCGATCCGCTTGACAGACCCCACAATCAACAACCGGTGCCGGGGCAGGACCAGAACCCCAGCCATTCTCCTGAGCCTGATTTCATTACCGATAATCCAGATGTCCAACCCGGTTCTGGACATGACAAGGGCACCCAGCCCTCAGACCCGCCGAAAAGCACGCCAGATATCGACCCGAACGAGCCGGGGTTAGGGAACCCGTTGCCCTGACGCTAGGTGTTGGAGCAGACTCAAACTCGACACAGAGATCTCCTACACGGCCGGGCTGGCTGCACAACATCGGCGAGCTTGCGCTGCTTAGAAGCCTGCAGGGATGGCTGGATAGCAGTGGTGAACTGACGGAGGACGAAATTTACTGTGCTTTGCGCGAACGCTCCGCCAGCTTTGGATCAGCCCTGCGAGCGCAGTGGAGAATACCGTTGCGGTTACGCCAGCTTATCGCCGCGCTCTATTCCCTGGGCGCGGAGGTTTTCACCCGTGAAGCGCTGGGCCTAGGCCCGCGCATCCGTCTGACCTCCTTCCGCTAGCCATGCGGCACCATATTTTTGGAAATTATTTTTGACGGTTTGATTAAGGGTGATAGCATTTTGACTCTACGGCTCTATAGCGGCGTCATTCGATAGCCCTACAGGTATTTCGCTGTCTTGGTGGACGCGTAGTTGCCCAACTGTATAGACGCCGCTCTGGAGATTGAAATTGTTCCGACGTCGCTCTACCGAGGCTCAGGCCGGGCTCGTGGTTGTCGCTGCGCTGTTGGCGACGCTGGTTCCTATGTGGGCCATCCTTAACGCTTGGCTAAAACATGAAAGTGAGCTGGTAGAACAAGCCGCTCGCAATGACGCGATGAATTTGGCGATAGCGTTCGAAGAGCATGTACACAGTGTCGTGCGTTACGCCGACGCCTTGATACAGGACGTGCGTGAGGAGCTGGTAAAGGACCCTGACGCGTTTCAAGCGATAGCCAAAACAAAACTTCCACGGTACGAGACTCTGGTCGGCCAGCTCGCACTGATAGATGCAGAGGGATGGTTGGTTGGCTCGTCTCTGGACCCGCTGGCCAAAAAAGTCGACCTGAGCGATCGCGAACATTTTCGCGTGCACCGAGACAACCTTGGGCAAGACCAGCTGTTCGTGAGTAAACCGATACTCGGCCGCGTCTCGGGAATCTGGTCCATACAGTTAACCAGACCGGTCAGTAAGGACGGAAAATTTTCCGGGGTGGTCGTTCTTTCGATTCCGGTTACGTTCTTCACCGATTTCTACAAACAGATCAACATTGGGAGCCATGGGCTGATCGCTCTGGTCGGCCTGGACAGGGTGCCACGCGCAGCGGCATCTTCGATTAACCTTGATGCGCGCCTGGACGGGATGGTGGTGCCTGGGGATCGTCCCTATTTCGATAGCACGAAACCCGATAAAGGCTTCTATCGAGGACCGAGCGCCATCGACCATCTTGATCGCCTGACCGCGTATCGACGTCTGAAGGAAGCCGGCCTGGTTGTCATCGTCCAGCTTTCACCCGCTGAATACTTGGCAGCGTCTCGTGAACGACGTCAATTCTTGATTTTCTGTGCCGCTGCAATTTCGATCTTGCTGCTCGCTTTCGCTTCGTTTCTCTACTTCGCTACGCAGCGGCATCTAAAAAACACGGCGGCGCTAAAGCGTGCACATGACTCGCTGCAGAAGATCATCAGCATCGATCTGCTGACAGGGGCTCGAAGCCGGCGTGATTTTCTTGAAACCTTGGAAAGCGAACTAGGCCGCGCGCAGCGCCACGGTACGCCGCTCAGCCTGGTGTTGCTTGACATCGATTTCTTCAAACAGGTGAACGATACGTACGGGCACCCGATTGGTGACGTCGTATTGAAAGAGTTGTCGTCGCTATGCAGCGCCGTGCTCCGCACGCATGACGTATTTGGCAGGCTTGGAGGTGAGGAGTTTGGCTTGATTCTCCCTCATACAGACGGAGAAGGCGCCGTGCTCGTTGCTGAAAAGCTGCGGGTGGCGGTTGAGAATGCCGTTATTCCAACTGACCGCGGCCCGGTACGAATCACGGTAAGCGTAGGGGTTGCGTCCGCCATACCAGCAGTGGATGACTCCAGTAGCTTGATCGTCCGGGCTGACGATGCGCTATACACCGCCAAGCAAACTGGTCGAAATAGAGTTTGCTTCGCGTCTTTGGGCTGAGCTACCACCACAACGATGTCGAGCTGGACGGTGAGGAGCTCAATGTCTACGAGCGCAACGGGTTGGGCACGACCCTGGGCGACACCGGGATCGGTTTTGCCGAATATCGTGCGACTGACAGGCTGAGCTGCGGCTGGCAGGGCCGCTTCGTCACGGCTGTCGATTCGCTGCGGATCGGTGTGGGCACCCTCGATAAACCCGGTTACCGCGTACACGAACTTTATGCCCAGTGGTCAGCGTTAAGCGACGACCGACTCGTAATCAACCTGACGCTGAAGAACCTATTCGACAAGCAGTACCTGGATCACGCCAGCAACGAAGATTTCGAAAACATTCCCGGCTATGAAGGCGTACGCGGCAGTTACGAGCCTGGCCGCGAATTGCGACTGGGCGTCGCGCTGCGTATCTGAGGTTGGTGTCGGCGGACGTTAGCCAACAAGGGAGGCAGGGGTGCTGGCACTGCTACATGCAACCCTGCCTGATGCGATCAGCCAGCTCGGCTGTGGAGTTGAAGATCGGTGGCGACGTCGGGTAGTTGATGGGGCGCTGATAGGCGCGACTCGAGGAGCTGAACGAAAGCTCGGGCCTCGGACTCGCTGCGAAACGTGACCTTGTTTCGGTCCAAGCGAACCTCCCAGCTGCTGCCTTCGAATGACGTAAGCGGTCGGATTTGAATATCCATGATGCCTCCGGGTCTGGAAAAGACAGACGAACGCTAGACCTTTGCCGGCCACCGGTCAATTTGCGCCATTGACGCAGGAGCATTCGCTGCTGCCGTTCCTCCTGTTTGCCGTTAGGCACCCATCCGCGCGCTGATCTTGCGCGCGACTGCCAGCAGTCGCTTCGCTGCCTCGCCATCCGCTTCGGCCATGAAGCCGGGCTCGCCACCGACGATGGTGATCACGCCTGCCAACCGCTGGTCGCCACTGAACAGCGGCGCGGAGAGTGCGTTGACGCCAGCCATCAACAGGCCGTGTACGGGCTGGATGTGGGTGCGTTGCAGTTCGCTCATGGCGGCGAGGAGGGCTGCAGGGGTGGGCGCCGAGGGAAGCTTCAGTTCCTCTTCGCGCAGTTGCGCAGTCTCGGCGTTGGGCATGAAGGCGTTGAACACCAGCCCGGTCGATGAGCCCAGCAAAGGCAGCACCGAGCCCACCTGCGTCACCAGCGTCACGGCGCGCACGGCTTGCTCCACGTGCACGACGGCGGGACCGCGGTTGCCCCAAACCGCAAGAAAGCAGGTTTCGTTGAGTTCATCACGCAACTGCGCCAGATGCGGCGTTGCCAGTTTGACGACGTCCAGTCGGCCCAACGCGGCCAGCCCCACAAACAGCGCAGCGCGGCCCAGCCCGTAATGGTTCGTCAGCGGATCCTGTTCGGCGAAGCCGCTGGCCATCAGGGCCTGCAAGTAGCGATGGACCTTGCTGGCAGGCATTCCGACATGTTCGGCCAGGCGCGATAGAGAGGTCGCCGGGGCCAGTTCGGCCAGAGCAGTGAGAATGTCAGTACCTACCTCTGCGGCCTGTACCTTCTGCCGCCGTGGCGCCGTGTCCGCGTTGCTGTCTGCCATGAATTCAAATGCCTGTTTGTGCGGGCTCGCTTATCGAGGCGCTGTTTATAACTTGACGCCCTGGTGAGTTCAAATTACTTTTTGCGTAAACGCATTACGCGAAATGAGAGATGGCTATGCAACCACAACAACAAATGGGCGAAACCTCTCGATACCTGTCCGGCTTCGGCAACGAGTTCAGCAGCGAGGCCCTGCCGGGTGCATTGCCGGTCGGGCAGAATTCGCCGCAAAAGGTGCCCTACGGCCTGTATACCGAATTGCTCTCCGGCACCGCTTTTACGGTGGCGCGCAGTGAAGCACGGCGAACCTGGCTATACCGTATTCGACCATCGGCCAACCACGGCCAATACCAGCGCCTGGAGCGGCAACTCGGCGCAGAGCTGGGTCCCGTCACGCCCAATCGACTGCGTTGGAATCCGCAACCCTTTCCCGAAGCCGCGACTGATTTCCTCGACGGCCTGACGTGCGTCGTGGCCAATGCTGAACCCAACCAGCCTGCGGGGGCGAGCATCTACCGGTACGCGGCGAATCAGTCGATGGAGCGGGTGTTCTTCAATGCCGATGGCGAGCTGTTGATCGTGCCGCAGCAGGGCGTGCTGAAGCTGGTCACGGAATTGGGCGTGCTTGAGGTCGCGCCGCTGGAGATTGCAGTGATTCCGCGTGGTATGCGGTTTCGGGTCGAGCTGCTGGATTCGACGGCGCGCGGCTATGTCTGTGAGAACCATGGCTGTGCGCTGCGCCTGCCTGACCTGGGGCCGATCGGCAGCAATGGTCTGGCTAACCCGCGCGATTTCCTGACGCCGGTTGCGCATTACGAGGAGCGCGACGAGTCGGTACAGCTGGTGCAGAAGTTTCTCGGTGAACTCTGGGTAACCGAACTGGATCACTCCCCACTGGACGTGGTCGCCTGGCACGGCAATAACGTGCCGTACAAATACGACCTGCGCCGTTTCAACACCATCGGCACCGTGAGTTTTGATCATCCCGATCCGTCGATTTTCACCGTGCTCACGTCACCCAGTGCCATTCATGGCATGGCCAATATCGACTTCGTGATCTTTCCGCCGCGCTGGATGGTGGCGGAGAACACCTTCCGCCCGCCATGGTTCCACCGCAACCTGATGAACGAGTTCATGGGGCTGATCGATGGCGCCTACGACGCCAAAGCCGATGGCTTCTCACCGGGCGGTGCCTCGTTGCACAACTGCATGAGTGCCCACGGCCCGGATCATGTGTCGACTGAACAGGCGATCAAGGCCGAACTCAAACCGCACAAGATCGAGAACACCATGGCCTTTATGTTCGAGACCGGCCAGGTGCTCCGTGCCACACGTCAGGCGTTGGAAAGCCCGCAGCTGCAGAGCGATTACGACAGCTGCTGGGCCGGCCTGACCAAGACATTCGATAAAAACGGGAAATGACATGACCGCACAACTAGAGCAACGCAGCTGGGTCGAGTCGGCCAATGGCCATTCGGATTTCCCCCTCGCCAATCTGCCCTTGGGCGTATTCAGCCGTGACGGCGACCAGCCACGCGGTGGCGTCGCCATTGGCAATTACATTCTCGACTTACGCGCCGCCTGCGAAGCCAGCTTGTTCGACGGCCAGGCGCTAGAAGCGGCGAAAGCGGCCAGCGACAGCAGCCTCAACACCTTCTTTGCGCTCGGAGCGCCTGCACGCAAGGCGCTGCGAGGTGCACTGCTGGATCTGCTCGGCGAGGGTAGCGCGCAGCGTGAAAGTCTTCAGGGCATGGGCGAGACGTTATTGCACCCCATGGAGCGCTGCCAGATGCATCTACCGGCCAAAGTGGGCGACTACACCGACTTCTATGTCGGCATCCATCACGCCAACAACGTCGGCAAGCTGTTCCGGCCGGACAATCCCTTGCTGCCCAACTACAAGTACGTGCCCATCGGCTATCACGGGCGTGCCTCGACGGTTGACGTGTCCGGCGTAACCGTCAAGCGTCCCAACGGTCAGACCCTGCCACCGGGCGCCAGCGAGCCGAGCTTTGGGCCGAGCAAGCGGCTCGACCACGAGCTGGAACTGGGCATCTGGATCGGCGCAGGCAATGCCCGTGGCGAATCGATCCCAATCGGTGAAGCCAGCAGTCACGTCGCCGGGTTCTGCCTGCTCAATGATTGGTCGGCGCGGGATCTACAGGCTTGGGAATATCAGCCGCTTGGCCCGTTCCTCTCGAAGAGCTTCGCCACCAGCGTGTCGCCATGGGTGGTAACGCCGGAAGCACTCGAGCCGTTCCGTTGTGCGCAACCGGTGCGGCCCGAAGGCGATCCGCAGCCGCTGCCGTACCTGTTTGATGAGCAGGACCAGCAGCAGGGCGCGCTGGATATCGAACTCGAAGTGCTGCTGCTGACCGAGGCCATGCGCGACAAGGGCCAGCCTGCACAGCGCATCGCGTTGAGCAGTACGAAGAACATGTACTGGACCGTGGCGCAGATGGTCGCGCACCACAGCGTCAACGGCTGCAGCCTGCAACCCGGCGATCTGTTCGGTTCCGGAACCTTGTCCGGTAGCAGCCCTGAAAGCCTCGGCAGCCTGTTGGAGATCACCCAGGGCGGCAAACAGCCATTGGAACTGCCCAGCGGCGAAACTCGCACCTTTCTGGAAGATGGTGACGAGATCATCCTCAAGGCACGTTGCCGTCGGGATGGACAGGCATCCATCGGCTTTGGCGAATGTCGCGGTCGCGTGATGCCTGCTTAACGTAAGCATGTTTAGCAAAAAGCCCGGGCATGTGCAGACAGCCCGGGCTTTTTGATTTCGAGGGCAGCCAATCAGGGCAGCTTCGCGGTTTCCAGCGTCGAGGATGGGACAGGCGCGATTGCGGCGTCGCGCATCTGCTCGGCCAGGGCTGCGGTGAATCCCTGGACGACTGACCAGCGCAGGTGTACCGCGTCGACAAAGGAGGACACCGGCGTGTTCCAGTCTTTGTCGGCGTTCCAGTAGGTGCCACCAGTGGCGTTGAGGGTTTCCATGATTTGCTTGTCGAAGTCGGCCAGGAACGTACCGTCTGGATCGTACTTTTCCTTCCACTGCGGGTGCAGCGGTGTGGAGACGACCATCAGCTCTCGGCCTTCCTGCGCCAGGCGCGCGCTCATCTTGCCCAGAGCCGCGAAGCAGCTGGCATCCAGTGGCTCCGGGCGACCATACAGCAGCTCACGGGTATTGCTGGTCACCAGCGGGCCATCGCCGAATCGGTTGAACACGAGCGGGTCCCACTCGATTTCTCCGGCGCGTTGAGCCTTGACCGTCAACGCGTTGCGCGCCAACGACTTCGGCGAGAAGTAACGCATGTAGTGGCCCCAAGGTGAGGCGTTTTCATAAACGTAAGGGTCGACGTGCTCACGGTTGAGCACCGCTGTAGGTACACGCCAGCAACCGGCGAAATCCTGTGGGTCGGCAATCATCACCACACTGCGAATGCTGGGCTGGCGGTCTAGCAACCAATGCCCTACGTAGGTCGACTGGTTGGCGAACAATCCACAAAAGGCGCCGTTCATGGGGCGCACCCCGGGCAATGCCTCGGTCAGCACATGGCCGTCCACGTGGCGCCAGGCCACGGAAGACCCGATGATCAGCAAATTCGGCGATTGGATCGGGTTGTCGCGCAGGAAGCTGAGCTTTTCATCGACACAGGAAATATTGGAGAACGCTGGGGGGGGCAGGTTGCCGGTCCGGTTCAGCGCGAACAGCGTCAGGCAAAATATCGCCAGTGCGCCGAACAGCCCGGCAAACAACGACAGCAGATACCGCGAACGTACCCGGCCCGGCACGCTGGCCGCGCTGGTTGCTCCCTGTTCGGCATTGCTCCCGTCCCTGGGCACATCTGCTGTCTGGATCATGAATTATTTCCCCTCCAGCTTAGCGCTGATTACTTGGGCGAAATGGCCGACGTTGCGCAGCGACTCGAGCTCCGCCGTCCGAAACTTGATGCCGAAGCGTTGTTCGGCGGCGACCGTGAGCATCACGTGGGTCTGGCTGTCCCAGCCCTCGATGTCGTTGGCGGTCATTTCTGGCGACAGCACAATGCTGTCGTCATCGAACACATCATGGAAAACCGGGGTGAGTTGCTTGAGTACTTCTGCTTCGGTCATGCCGATACCTCGATGTAATGGTTGGGCGCGCGAGGGGAGGTGAATTCGTACCGCCAGAAGGTGGCGTCACGGGTGCTGTCAGCGGGGGCGGGATGCAGGACGAAGCCCAGCCGGGGGAAATGCTCCGCGACCATGCCGTTACGTTCGGTTGGCCGGTACTCACCGATCAGTGCGCGATAGCCGGCAGCGGTGGCGGCGTTGGTCAGCACATCGAGCACCGCGTCTTCGACTTGGCGACCCAGTACACGGCAGCTCATCAGCCAGCTGTCGATCAGCAGCTCGTCGCTAGCGACAGCTGCATCCGGGCGCGCCAGGACGACGCTGATCAGGCCGTTATCACCGAACTTGTCGGCCAGGCGGATTGCCAGTGCCACCGCCGCTGGGTCGCTGGCGATGCGCTCGACTTCCGCCTCGCTATAGCGGCGCGTGGTGAGGTTGAACTGGTTGGTCTTGTTGATCAGCTGCGTGCTGCGGGCCAGCTCGGCGGCGCCGATCGGGGTGGCGGTCAGTACCATCTCCAGGCCGCGCAAATAACCTTCCATGTCGGTGGCCTGGCTCATCGCGGCTTTGCGCTCAGCATTCAAGACATAGTTGCGCCCGCGTGTGGCGTCGTCCGAGGTGAAGGAGACGGCCTCGAAGTACCCGGCGGCGGCCACGCGTGCCGGGTAGTCGGCCACGTCATCCGGCAGTTCCGGCACCGCGACTTCCGGCAGCTCGCGACGCACGATGTCGCGCTCGGCGGGGTTGTCGTCGACGAACACCAGGCTGTCGAGCCCAATGTCGAGCATCGAGGCGATGCGCCGCAGGTTGCCAGCCTTGTCTTCCCAGTTGGCGACGAAGGCCGCGATGTCGCCGCGCTTGAGCGCCATCTCGGGATGATTGAACGCCGCTTCGGCCACGCTCAGATCATTCTTGCTGCACACCGCGAGGATGATGCCGCGGCGCGCCAGCTGTGCTGCGTAGCGCTGGAAGGCGAGGAAGGCTTCGCCGCTGGGCGAACCCTGGCCGAGATGGATGCCGTCTACACCATCGTCACCGACCACGCCGCCCCACAGGGTGTTGTCCAGGTCCAGCACCAGGCATTTGCGCGACAGACCGATGCTGGCGGCCGCGATGCGAGCCAGTTGGTCGCCATACAGCGGCGCCAGGTTCGGACTGACCAATTGCTTGGCCTGATGCCAGCGCACCGGTTCGGCCAGGCCGTCGCCATAACTGCCACGGGCGGCTTCCCAGGCAAGGTCCATCAGTAATACGCCGTCTTCTCGGGCTGCAGCACGGATGGCCGCATTGAGGCGATCGATGAGTGCGTAGGGTGAGGCCGGAACCAGCGCTTCGAATGAACCAAAAATCGGAGGGTCGGCGGGCACGATGGTTTGCTGGACGACCTGGGCGGCATAGCGCTCGCGTGCCCGGCGCCACAGCAGGCGCAACTCGTCGACCCGTTCGGCGACCGCGGCGTCGACGTCTGCCTGCGAGGCTTCGAGCGGCAACTGCAGGGGCGCGTCTCGCGCATCCAGCGCCAGGACGATCAGTTGCGGGGCAAAGTTGGCGAGCTCGGCGTCGTCCATCAGCAGCGCCTGACGGTACATGCCATAGGGCGCGACGTGCACCGAGAGCGCCAGGCGACGCTGCAGCCCCGCGACACGAATCGCTGGCACCAGATGATCCACGGTATGCGATGACAGCAGGGCGATGCGCAACGGTCGCAGCCCGCTGCTGGTCGTTTCGCCGTTCGCGAGCGCGCGCAAGCCTTCGCTTGCGAGCCGGTCCAGCCGGGTGGTGAGCGTGAAATCGCGGCGGTAGCCGGCCAGCTTCGCGGCCAGATCCAGACGCGTGAAGGGGTCGGCTTCGCGTTTGGCCTCGCCGATAGCGCTGCCAAGATCAGGGTGTTGCGCTAACCAGAGAAGCTGATCCATTAGCGTGTCACTCCTTACTTGTAGACGGTTTCAGAACTGGAAATAGAGGAATTCGGTAGGGGCCACGGAAAACGCCACGGCCAGGGCGAAGAAGCCCAGCACGCCCACGGCCAAGCCGATGACCGGCGTCGGGCTCCATACCGCGATCGGGAACCAGCGCAGCAGCCAGTTCTCGCGCGGTTGGGCGTCCAGGGCAGTGCGGAAGCCGGCCATCCATTGCTGCACGTTGGGCATGAACCAGACAAAGGCGAGCAGCACGGCGACGGTGAGGTAGTCGGACTTATCGAACTTGGTGCTCAGTTCGCTCAAGCCAGCCATGCCTGACAGCATCGCCATCGCCGCGGTCACGCTGTTGGCCCGGAAAAACACCATGGCCACGACGACGCAGAAGAAAGTCAACAGGACTGCGCCGGTGTGATGCCAGAGCTTGTCGCTGTCCAGCGGCAAACCACGGCGCGCCTTGTAGGCGCGGAAGCCGTGGACGACGACCAGATAGAAGCCGTGCAACAGACCGAACACCACGAACTGCCAGCCCGCACCGTGCCAGACGCCCGAGATGAACATGGTCAGCACGGTGGGGTAGGCGATCAGTACGACAAAGGTCCCAAGGCTCATCTTGCCTCGCCGTGGCAACGGCTTACCGGCGGCCATCCGTGCGCGGGTGATGCGCATCACGATGGGGTTATAGATGTAGGCCGTGAGGAAGCGCGTCAGCGTCATGTGCCAGCGCGACCAATAGTCGATGACGTTATGCGCCTTGAACGGGCTGTTGAAATTGACCGGCAGGCGAAGGCCGAACATCAATCCCAGGCCGATCGCCATGTCGCTGTAGCCCGAAAAGTCGAAGTAGATCTGCAACGTATAGCTGAGCGCGCCGTACCAGGCGTCGTATAGCGAAGGCACCGTTCCATCGGCGGCAATCGCGAAGATTGGCGAGGCGTTTTCCCCCAGCGGGTCGGCGAGGATCACCTTCTTGAACAGGCCGAGCACGAAGACAGTCAGGCCCAGCGAGATATTGTCGAGCCGCGGGCGGAAGGTGCTGCTGTCGTTGAACTGCTTGAGCATTTCGCCGTGATGGGTGATGGGACCAGCGATCAGCTGCGGGAAGAAACTGATGAAGAGGCAGTAATTGACGAAATCATGCTCGGCGACCTCACCGTCGTGCGCGTCGACCAGATAGGCGATCTGCTGGAACGTGAAGAACGAGATCGCCAGCGGCAGGATGATGTCGCCCACGGACCATCCGAGGTCGAAGGCGCTGTCGAGCGTGCCGAAGAGAAAGCCGGTGTACTTGTAGTAGCCCAGCAACGCGACATTGGCCGCCACACCGAGAACCAGCAGGCTCCGCGAGGGCCGCCGCATCAGGTAACCACCTATCAGGTAGTTGACCACCATGCTGCCCACCAGCAGCGGCACGTAAGCGGGGTTCCACCAGCCATAGAACACCAGTGATGCTAGCGTCAGCCAGATCGCGGCGTAACGTTGTCTGCCGGAGCCTGCGAGGAGAATGAAGCCCAGAAGCACCACCGGAAGGAACCCGGCGATGAACACCATCGAATTGAAGAGCATCGTTCTTTTTCCCTATCCCTGAACAATTAACAACCGTCCCTTAGAACGGTGAACGTCGACCCACTCCATATCGAACAAGAGCCGTTGGCGTACTACTGGAAGTCACTCGCGCCAGCTTCAACGCAGCTCTGTTGCGAACAGTTGCAACTACACAAAACCAGTGCATGGTCTGTTAACTGCGACACAGAGTTGTTAGAAGAAGTTGCGCCGTTTATCTGTTCGGATAACCAATCCGGACGGGCGGAAAAGCCTGTGAAATCAAGCGAAACGGCTGTTCTAGAGCACTTGCGGGATATTGGGGAAGCGGGTGGTAATTAGAGGCGTCAGGTTGCCGCACGCACAACAATCGCGCACCGATGGAGGGCGCTCGGTTTCGGCTGTCCGCGGCTCATGAAAAAAATCACGGCTATGAAGGAAAGCGTTGGCGAAGGCTATTTTCCGAAAAGTGCGCTGTTCGTCGCTTGATCGACCAGAGACGATTTTTCGGCGTCAAGTTCCCGCCTGGTCAGCCGATGACTCATCAGTACTCACACATCTTGGATGCCACTCCATGCGTCTCACCTTGAAAATTAAAGTCCTGCTTCTCGCACTGGTGCCCGTCACGCTGTTCGCGTTGGTTCTCAGCGGTGCGGCTGCCCAGATCCTTCATTCCCTGGCTGAAGAAGAGATCGAGACCGTCCGCGAGCGGATGATCGACGACGCTCGGACACGACTCGAGGATTACATGCGGATTGGTGTGAGCAGCGTGTCTCACCTCTACGAGCCGGCCGCGCAAGGGGATCTGGCCAGTCGTGCCGAGGCCATCGCCATCCTCCGGAAGATCAAGTTCGGCAAGGACGGTTACTTCTTCGGCCATGATTCCAATGTGGTTCGGCTGTTCCGCGGCGAGAGTCCGGTGGATGTAGGCTCCAACCTGAGCGACCGTCGCGACTCCAACGGCGTCTACATCAACCGTGAGTTGGTGGCCGTAGCGAAAAACAACACCTACTTCGTGAATTACTCATCGCCGTTGCCCGGTAACGACAAGGTATCGGTGCCGAAACTTGCCTACAGCTACTACCTGCCCAAGTGGGACCTGGCGCTGGGTACGGCGATCAACCTGGACAACATTGAATCGGCCTTGAGCGAGGTGAGGACGGAAATCGATGGCCGGGTCAACTCGATCCTTACCAGCATCCTGGTCATCGCTGGCGTGATGCTGGCAGCGCTGTGTATCGCTGGCGTGGTGATCAGCAACTCCATCGTCAAGCCGATCCAGGTCATTCGCGCCCAGCTTGATGACATCGCGGCTGGTGATGGTGACCTGACTCACCGCCTGCCGGAAGATCGCAGTGACGAACTTGGCCAGCTGGCCGGCTCGTTCAACCGCTTTGTCGGCAAGATCCACACCATGGTCAGCCAGGTCGCGGATTTGACCGGCCAACTGACCGGCATGGTCGCCGAGGTCGCTTCCCAGGCACAGCGCTCCGAGAAGGCCATGGAGACCCAGCGCCAGGAAACCGATCAGGTCGCCACGGCAATCAACGAGATGTCGGCCGCGGCGCAGGAAGTCGCCCATAGCGCCCAAGGCGCCGCTGAAGCTGCACAAAAAACCGATCAGGAAGGCCAACAGGCGAAAGCCGTGGTGGATTCCAGCATTCGCCAGATCCACTCGCTGGTTGAAGAGATCCGCAGCAGCGGCACTTCACTGGATGCGCTGCAGCAGGACGTGCATGCCATCGTGGGTGTGCTCGACGTGATCCGTTCGATCGCCGAGCAAACCAACCTGTTGGCGCTCAACGCTGCCATCGAGGCGGCGCGTGCCGGTGAGGCGGGGCGCGGCTTTGCGGTCGTAGCCGACGAGGTTCGTGCGCTGGCTAGCCGCACCCAACAGAGCACCCAGGAAATCCAGGGCATGATCGATCGCCTGCAGACCGGCGCCAAACAGGCCGTCGCCGCCATGGGTCGCTCCAGCGAAGCGGGTGATGCCAGCAGTGCCCAGGCCAACCAGGCAGGCGCTTCGTTGGATGCCATCGCTCACCTCATCGCCACCATCAACGGCATGAACGCGCAAATCGCCAGCGCGGCGGAAGAGCAGACCGCAGTGGCTGAAGAGATCAACCGCAGCGTCCATCAAATCGCCACAGCCGTTGAGAACGTTGCTGAAGAAACTCAGCAGGGCGCGCAGACCGCACGCAACCTGGCCAATGTGGGTGAACGTCTGGGTGGGTTGGTGCGCCAGTTCCGCATCTGACGCGGCCTGATCTCGCCAGATCAAATTGGACTCAAGGAAAACCCCGCATTTGCGGGGTTTTCCGTTAGCGCAGGCCAGCCCTCAAAGTGCCGGCCTTAGCCTATCAGCCGAAGACAATTCGGCAGCCCTTCAATAGCGCTACAGCCCCTGGCCCACCCATCCCCATGCTCACGTAGGGTGGATCACGCTTCACCGATCCACCGGATGGCGAAACACCAGGTGACGACCACCGGGTAACGTTCCACCGAGCGACATCCACCCTACCGGACTAACAATCCGTTTCATCGCAATGCCAGTCGTCGCCTGTGCGCCGTAATAATGGCGCTGATATATTGACCTTGCTATGCAAAACTTATACAAAGCGGTCCGTCCCGTTCCTGTTTTGTAAAACTCAAAGAAGGTTCCCATGAAAGGGTTACGTAGTCTCTTACTTGATCTGAGCGTAAGGCGAAAGCTGCTGGCAGGCTTTGGCCTGGTGCTGTTCATCACCTTGATGATCGCCTGGATAAGCTACCAGGCACTGGATTCGGTGTTCGAGCGGTTTGCCAAGCTCAACCATGTTGCAGAAATCAAAGCGTTGGTTGCCGATGCCCGTCAGGGTGAAAAGAACTTCCTGTTAAGAAAAGAAACGGTGTTTCTGGAGCAGGCGAGAGAAGCTGTCGAGAAAACCATCTCTGTCGCTCAGGACGCCCGTAACGCTTTCGAAAGTGCGCATAGCATCGAGCTCATGGATCGTATCGAGCAGGACGGTAAGGAGTACCAGACCCGCCTTGCTGAATTCGCTGAAGCCATGCGCAAACGACAGATTGCTGAAGACAACATGGAGGAGGCGGCTCGTGAGGCCCTTGCAGGTTTCAATGCAGCCGAGGCGGAACTGCGTAGACGGGTTCAAGAGCAGATCGTCGCCACTAGTGATGACGAAAGCATACAGACCCTGACCCTGTCCAATCAGGCATCGAATCTCGCTAAGCAGCTGTTCGATACCCGGCGGTTGGAGAAGAACTTTGTAATCGGCGGCAATGACCGCGATGCGGAGGCCCTGCTTGCCCAGCTCGACACCTCAGCCACGGCAGGCCGGGAGCTGAAGGACAGCCTGCCGGACGGTCGCAGTAGCGAAGCACTGAGTCAGGCGCTTGCCCGCCTGGACCAGTATCGGTCGGAGTTTCTCGATTATCGCAAGGCGCAGTCGGAGCGTGTTGCCAGCGAGGAAGCCTTGACCGAGCGCGCTCGGCTTATCGTGGAAGTTGCCCAGACGGCCTATGCCAGCCAGCTCGAGGAGCTACGCACCGAGCAACGTCAGGTTCGAATGGTGCTGATCGGCGCCACCCTGTTTGCATTGGTCCTTAGCGTGCTGTGTGCGGGGTTGATTACTCAGATGATTGTCGGTCCGTTGCAACAGGTTGTCGCCGTCGCACGTCGCGTCGCTGATGGCGATCTGTCTGCCAATCTCGCTGTCGACCGCCGAGATGAACTCGGCCAGTTGATGCAGGCGATGCAGCAAATGAGTGAAAGTCTGCGGTCACTCATAACGCGGCTGTCAGACGGCATCGCGCAACTCGCCACTGCCGCTGAGCAAATGTCAGCCGTGACTGAGCAAACCAGTGTCGGTGTAGGCCAGCAAAAGCTTGAAACTGACCAGGTGGCCACCGCGATGAACGAGATGACTGCGACCGTTCAGGATGTGGCCCGTAACGCCGAGGCCGCTGCACATTCGGCGTCGTCTGCGGACATACAGGCCCAGCAAGGCCATTCGGTTGTCAAACAGACCATCGGGCGTATCGAGGAGCTGGCCCGCTCTGTCAGTGAGTCCGCCGAATCCATTGAGCGGTTGAAACACCACAGTGCCGGTATCGGCAATGTGCTTGATGTGATCAAGAACGTCGCCGACCAAACGAACCTGTTGGCACTCAACGCTGCGATCGAAGCGGCTCGTGCGGGTGAGGCCGGGCGCGGATTCGCCGTGGTGGCAGATGAGGTGCGTTCGCTGGCGCGCCGAACCCAGCAGTCTACGTCGGAGATTGAGCAGCTTGTCGTCGCGCTGCAGAGCGGGACTGAAGGCGCCGTGGAGGTCATGGGGAAAAGCTGCGATCTTGCGGATCAGACTGTCGAGGCAGCACAACTGGCCGGTGAGGCGCTGAAGGCCATAAACGATGCGGTTTCAAGCATTCAGCAAATGAACCAGCAGATCGCAACAGCCTCCGAGCAGCAGAGTGCGGTGGCCGAGGAGATCAATCGCAGCGTGTCGAAAATCCGCGATGTGGCGGATCAGTCCGCAGCGGCTACGGAGCAAACCTCAGCTGCCAGCTCCGATCTTGCTCGGCTGGGCGGCGAGTTGCAGGCTCAGGTCAGCCGATTCCGCCTGGTCTGAGATAAAGCAGCGAGCTTGTTAGCCGGTTTGTAACCAAGCGTATAAACAAGAAGGGCTGGGCCATTGCGGCGCCAGCCCTTTTTTTCAGCCGAAGAAATACAGACAGCCTGAAATGACGATGCCCGAATAAACCAGCATCAGCAGGCAATAGCCCATGATGTCGCGCGCACCGAGCCCGACGATGCCGAGAATAGGCAGCGCCCAGAACGGCTGGATCATGTTGGTCCAGGCATCGCCCCAGGCAATCGCCATGGCCGTGACGGCGGGCGTCACACCCAGCGCCTGGCCGGCTGGCAGCATGATTGGCCCTTGCACGGCCCACTGACCGCCACCCGACGGCACGAAGACGTTGACCAGACCGGCGCTGAGGAAAGCCAGCACCGGGAAGGTATCGGCCGATGACCAGGCGATGAAGGTGTCGGTGATCTGCCGACCCAGCGACAGCCCTTCGACATTGGCGCCAATCATCATCCCCATGATCCCGGCGTAGAACGGGAACTGGATAACGATGCCGCTGATGCCGCCGATGCCGTCTTGCACCGCGCGCATGTAGCGCTCCGGCGAGCCGTGCAGTGCCAGACCGATGAACAGAAATAGGCCGATGACAATATTCAGGGTCAGGGCAAAGCCGTTCTCGGCGAAGTAGTAGCCGAAATAGACCACCGCCAGCGCAATGATGATCAGGTTGAGGATGCGGCTGTCGTCCATGCGCTGCGCAAGGGTATTGCGCGGCAGGGCCTCATGGGCGGGATCGAGCAGTTTCGCCGGGTCCGCGACCTTCGGGTCTTTCGGATGCATGGCCCAGTTAAGGATCGGCAAACCGATCACCAGCAGCGCGATGATCGTCAGGTTCATGGCGGTGAACAGGGTGTCACCGACGCCGATGGCGGTCGTCACGACACCGCCAGACATGCGCTCCAGATCCGCGCCGCCGGTGGCCAGCGAAAGCGGGATTGAACCGGACAGGCCGCCGTGCCAGATCAGAAAGCCCGAATAGGCCGCGGCGACCAGCAGCGGGTAATCGACGCCTTTAACTTCACGGGCCAGCGCGCGGGCGAACACCGCGCCGATCACCAGACCGAAACCCCAGTTGATCCAGGAGCCGGCCAAGGCCACCAGCGTGACCAGCACCACGGCGCGGCCCGGTGTGCGTGCGGTCCGTGCCAGGCCTGCAAGCAGGCGATGGATGGCGGGTGCGCTGGCCAGGGCGTGGCCCGTCACCAGAATCAGCGCCATCTGCATGGCGAAGGTGAGCAGGTTCCAGAAGCCGGTGCCCCAGTGTTTCGCCATTGAAGGCAGGCCCTGGCCGGTGACGAGCATGCTCGCGGCAAGCACGATGAGGCTGAGGAGAATCGCAAAAACGAAGGGTGAGGGTAGGTATCGCTGAATGAGCTTGACGCTCAAGGCGGTAACGGTACTGAGCATGGTCGTTGATCCTGTGTTGTTCTTCTTTTTTATAGGCGGCGCACGTGCGTGGCGTGCGCCGATTTATTGCTAGGGTTTGGTGAGCCTGCACGGCGTGGTGTCGGTCCTCCTCTATGAGCCGGCGTTGTCCGTTTAGTGACGTTCGAGAGCCAGCGCGACGCCCTGACCGCCACCGATGCAGAGCGTGGCAAGGCCTTTCTTCGCGTCGCGGCGGATCATTTCGTGCAGGAGCGTGACCAGTACGCGGCAGCCCGACGCGCCGATGGGATGTCCCAGCGCAATCGCGCCGCCGTTGACGTTGACCTTCTCGGCATCCCAGCCAAGTTCCTGGCCGACCGACAACGCCTGGGCGGCGAACGCCTCGTTGGCTTCGATCAGGTCCAGCTGGTCCAGCGACCAGCCCGCCTTGTCCAAACAGCGGCGGGTGGCCGAAACCGGCGCGATGCCCATGATCGCCGGGTCGACGCCAGCATTGGCGTAGGCCTTGATCGTGGCCAGCACCGGCAAACCGAGGGCCTTGGCCTTGTCTGCGCTCATCAGCAGTACCGCAGCCGCGCCATCGTTGAGGCTGGAGGCATTGCCGGCGGTAACCGAGCCATCCTTCTTGAACGCCGGCTTGAGTTTCGCCAGGGACTCGGCAGTGGTGCCGGCGCGTGGCTGCTCATCGGTGTCGAAACGCAGCGGCTCGCCTTTGCGCTGCGGGATCTCGATGGGCGTGATCTCGTCCTTGAAGCGCCCGGCCTCGATGGCGGCGACAGCCTTCTGCTGAGATGACGCGGCGAAGGCATCCTGGGCTTCGCGGCTGATCTGGTACTTGTCGACCAGGTTTTCGGCGGTGATGCCCATGTGGAAATCGTTGAAGGCATCCCAGAGGCCGTCGCTGATCATCGAGTCGACCAATTCTGCATGGCCCATGCGCAAGCCGGTGCGGGCTTTGGGCAGGACGTAGGGGGCCAGGCTCATGTTTTCCTGGCCCCCGGCAATGATCACTTCGGCATCGCCGCAGCGAATGGCTTGGGTTGCCAGATGCAGCGCCTTCAGGCCCGAGCCGCAGACCTTGTTCAAAGTGAAAGAGGGCACCGCATGGGGCAGGCCGGCCTTGATCGACGCCTGACGGGCGGGGTTCTGTCCGGAACCGGCCGTGAGTACCTGGCCGAGGATGACTTCATCCACTTCGGCAGGATCCAGCCCGGTCTGTTCGAGGAGGCGCTTGATCACTGCGGCGCCGAGATCCGGTGCGGAGATGTTGGCCAGGCTGCCTTGAAAGGCGCCAATGGCGGTGCGGGTGGCGGCTACGATGACGGCGTCTTGCATGTTCTTGCTCCGGTTAAGTCGGGTGTTGTAGAGAGCGGGCGCTCGCCGGGCTCTGTAGAGCCTTCGCGAGCAAGCTCGCTCCTACAAGGAAACGTGTGCGCTCAGAACGTCATTTCCGGTACGTGATCCGGCACCACCAGCTCACCGGCAGTCTTGGCGACGATTTCCTCGACGCTCACGCCTGGGGCGCGCTCCTTGAGGACGAAGGCGCCGTTCTCGATTTCCAGGTACGCGAGGTCAGTCAGCACGCGCTTGATGCAGCCGGCGCCGGTCAGCGGCAGGGTGCACTTGGCCAGCAACTTGGACTCGCCATCCTTGGAGGCGTGCGTCATCAGCACGATGATGTTTTCGGCGCCGGCGACCAGGTCCATCGCGCCGCCCATGCCTTTGACCAGCTTGCCGGGAATCATCCAGGACGCGATGTTGCCCTGTACGTCGACCTCGAAAGCGCCGAGCACGGTGAGGTCGATATGCCCGCCGCGAATCATCGCGAAGGATACGGCGGAGTTGAAAATCGAGGCGCCGACGCGTGCGGTGACGGTCTGTTTGCCAGCATTGATCATGTCGGCATCGAGTTCTTCTTCTGTGGGAAAGGCGCCCATGCCGAGCAGGCCGTTCTCCGATTGCAGCATCACTTCCATGCCCTCGGGCACGTAGTTGGCGACCAGCGTCGGGATGCCGATGCCGAGGTTCACGTAGAAGCCGTCCTGCAGTTCGCGGGCGACGCGCTGGGCCATTTGTTCACGGGAAAGTGCCATGGTCTGTTCCTCTTATTCTTTTAATCAGGCGCGGACGGTGCGCTTCTCGATGCGCTTCTCGAAGGTGCCGCAGATGAGGCGGTCGACGTAGATGCCGGGCGTGTGAATCTGGGTGGGATCGATCTCGCCGGGCTCGACGATTTCCTCGACCTCGACCACCGTGATCTTCCCGGCGGCTGCCGCCAGCGGGTTGAAGTTCTGCGCGGTGTGGCGGTAGATGACGTTGCCGTAGCGGTCGGCCTTCCAGCCTTTGACGATGGCGAAGTCGCCGGTGATGGCGTATTCGAGGATGTGCGGGCGACCGTTGAATTCGCGTACGTCCTTGCCTTCGGCGATGGGCGTACCGTAACCGGTCGCCGTATAGAAGGCGGGAATGCCCGCGCCACCTGCGCGCATCTTTTCGGCCAGGGTGCCCTGGGGGGTCAGCTCGACCTCCAGTTCACCATCGAGCAGTTGCCGTTCGAACAGCGCGTTCTCGCCGACGTAGGAGGCGATCATCTTGCGGATCTGCCGATCCTCCAGCAGAACGCCGAGGCCAAAGCCGTCGATACCGCAGTTGTTGGAAACCACGGTGAGGTCGCGGGTGCCCTTGCGCTTGATCTCGGCGATCAGATTCTCCGGGATGCCGCACAGCCCGAAGCCGCCGGCCAGGACGGTCATGCCGTCCTCCAGCCCGTCGAGCGCCTCGGCATAGGAATTCACGCGCTTGTCGAAACCAGCCATAAACGATTCCTTTTTGTTGTTGGGTTGTTTTGGTGAGCTGCAATCGAGTGTTCCCTTGTATGACGGATTTGTTAAGTTGATTTTTAAGCTCGATTGATTGATAAAACGAAACAAAGCGCCGTCATGCGCTCTCCCGGATCCGATTCGATGACCGTCAAACAACTCCGTGCGTTTCTCGCCGTGGCCCACACCCTGAGCTTCGCTCAGGCCTGCGAGCGGCTGCACCTGTCGCAATCGGCGCTGAGCCTGACCATCAAGGCGCTGGAGGACGGGCTCGGGGGGCGCCTGTTCAGCCGTACCACGCGGGCCGTCAGCCTGACGCCAGAAGGCGAGGCGCTGCTGCCCCTGGCGCGTCGGTTGCTCGCCGACTGGGACAACGCCGAGGACGAGCTGCGCCAGCGTTTCACCTTGAAACAGGGCAGGGTGACGCTGGCCTCGATGCCGTCCTTCGCCGGTAATCTGCTGCCAGCCGTACTGCGCACCTTTCGCGACCGCTACCCCTCGATCAGCGTCACCGTGCATGACGTGATCAACGAGCAGGTGATGGAAATGGTCCGTGACCGCCAGGTGGAAATCGGGATCGCCTTCGAGCCTGAACCCAGCACGCCGCTGACGTTCACCCCGCTGTACATCGACCGTTTCGTGGCGGTGGTGCCGGCCGATTCGGTGCTGGCAAGCCAGGCCGAAGTGAGCTGGGACGCTTTGCTGGAGCATCCCTTCATTACCTTGCAGCGGCCGTCGACGGTGCGCGTCATGCTCGAAGACCATCTGCGTCCGCGCGGTCGTCAGTTGCCGGTGCAGTTCGAGAGTCATCAATTGGCAACGGTGGGGCGCATGGTTGGCAGCGGCCTGGGTGTCAGTGCCGTTCCGGCGCTGTGTCGTCAGCAGATGCTGGAACTCGGTGCGTGCTGTGTTGCCCTGAGCGATCCGGTGATCGAGAAGCCGGTGGGCATCCTGACTAAACCGGGTCATGAGCTGTCGGTCGCGGCGCAGGCTATCGCCGACGCTTTACGTGGGAGCAAGGATTATCCCTGCGCATGACGGTTTGCCGCAGGCGATTACCCCGCTCCCCGCTCTATCTTGACAAGTATTACCTCACGGATGATTGGCGCTAAAGGTCTACAGCACACAACCGATAAGCCAGCATGGACGGGCCGAACCTCAACGGCTGTCCGCCAGCACCCAGCCATTTAGCACGCGGTGCGCAGTTGGCTCATTTACGGACAGGTGACATGCATGTTTCTACGCAATATTGGTATCGCCCCGCGCGCAACACTTAGCTTCGGCCTCGTTGCATTCTTGCTGTTGTGTGTGGGGGTGTTCTCTCTTACACAAATGTCGAAGATGGACATGGCGAGCAAGGATGTAGGCGGTAATTGGGTGCCGTCGGTCACCAACCTCAACGAGATAAACCAGGCTGTTCTACGCCAGCGCATCCACACATTGCGGTTGGCAAGTCTCACCGACGAAGCGGCCGTTGCCGAAAGCAAGGCCGGTCTGACGGAGCTTGCCGGACAGATAAGCCAGCGAAGCGCGGATTATGCGAAGTACCTTACGGGTGCGGAGGAAACAAAGTGGACTTGCCCCTATCAAACCGGACACCGCAACCCTGTTAAGTTGATGTTACAGCCAACCGCCTGAACTCCCGAGGCGAGCGGTACTTCAGTGCGCTGTGGGGATGCTCTTCGTTGTAATGCTCAAAAGCAATCGCCAGGTTGCGTAGCGCTGTCTGGCGATCCGGCCGTGGCATATGGGCGATGTAATCGCGCTTCATCGTTTTCACGAAGCTCTCCGCCATGCCGTTGCTCTGCGGGCTGCACACTGGCGTGGTCAGCGGTATCAAGCCGATTTCCCGAGCAAAGGCCCGCGTCTGTTCGGCGGTGTACGCCGAGCCGTTATCGCTCAACCATTGAATCTGAGTGGCAGGCAGTGCCTGTCCAAAACGTTTCTCGACGGCTTCAAGCATGACGTCACGGACGTCGTCACCGCTGTAGCCTCTCGAGCTGGCTACCCAGCTGATGGCCTCGCGATCGCAGCAGTCCAAGGCAAAGGTCACACGCAGCTTGGCGCCATCGTCACAACGAAATTCAAAACCGTCCGAGCACCAACGGGTATTGCTCTCGCCCACTGCCACTCGGCCTTCATGACGACGAGCCACACCGGGCTGCTTGCGGCGTTTCTCCAGCAGCAGGTCGTGGTCGCGCATGACCCGATAAACCCGTTTCACATTGACCGCCGGTTCGGCCTGCCTACGTAGAAGCGCCCAGACCCGGCGGTAGCCATAGCTGGGCAAGTCGGAGATTGAGGCCTTGATCCGCTCCACCAGAGCCGTATCGTCAGGGATACGCCTACGACGGGCTCCTTTGCCTTCATTGGCCTGCTTGATTCGAGCCGTCAGTTGCGAGCGCGACACACCGAGACTTTCGCTGACCAGCTTCACTGGTCGTCCCCCGGCAACAAGGGTGAGTGCGCAATCCATTTTCGCGAGCGGGCGATCTCCACCGCTTCCTTGAGCACTTCAGCTTCCATGGTCTTTTTGCCCAGCATCCGTTGCAGCTCGCGGATCTGCTTCATTGCGTCAGCCAACTCCGAGGCCGGCACCACAGCCTCTCCTGCGCTGACCGCCGACAGGCTGCCGTCCTGATAGAGCTTGCGCCAATGGAACAGCTGGTTGGGGTTGATGCCATGGCGTCGGGCGACCACTGAGACGCTGTGCCCGGGCTCAAGGCTCTCGCGCACCATGGTGAGCTTCTCCTCGACGCTCCAGCGGCGACGCCGCTCCTGGCCGAGCACTTCGATATGTCTGTCTTTGCTGGTAGTCATAAACACGACCGTTTGCCTATCCCTTATGGTAAGGGGGAAACAATGTCCGGTGTTTCAGGGGGCTCGTTCACAAAGCTCTTCGAAGACTTCAAGCGCGTCTATGAGACATACCAGACGAGCCAAAAACAGGTTGCTGACTATGTGGCTCAAGGCCGCAAGGAAGACGCGCTCAATTACTTCGGTCAGACCTTCATCAACGACGCCGAAGCGCTGATGACATCGCTTAGAGTGCTCAATGACTTCAATTCCCAGGGAATTGCCAGCGCCACGCGAAGCTCCAGCGATACCTATGAAGGGGCTCGTCTAGCGGTCATCACCGCCATCGTTATAGCCGCCCTAGTCACAGCGCTCCTGGCCTGGCTGCTGATCCGCAGCATCGTTCAGCCGCTGGCTGAAGCAGTGCAGGTAGCCGAAGTCATTGCGGCCGGTGACCTGACCCGAGCCATTACCGTTGTCGGCAAAGACGAACCCGCACGCTTGTTGGAGTCGATGCAAGGCATGCAGGCCAGCCTGCGTGAAACGATCATGAGTATTTCGGACTCCTCCACCCAGCTGGCGTCGGCCGCCGAAGAGCTCAACGTGGTCACCGAGGATGCAAGCCGTGGCTTGCTTCAGCAGAACAGCGAGATCGAACAGGCCGCTACCGCCGTCAACGAGATGACGGCGGCCGTGGATGAGGTCGCACGTAACGCTGTGGCAACAGCCGAAGCGTCCAAGCAATCGGAGCAGTCGGGGCGTGAGGGCCAGCAGCAGGTCAGCCGCACCGTTCAGTCCATCAACGAGCTGGCACAAGGCGTCACCACAACGGCTGGGCAAGTGGGTGAGCTGGCCGACAAGGTGCGTGATATCACCAAGGTCCTGGATGTGATCCGTGCGATCGCCGAGCAGACCAACCTATTGGCGCTAAACGCCGCGATCGAGGCTGCCCGTGCTGGTGATGCCGGACGTGGCTTCGCCGTGGTAGCCGATGAAGTCCGGGCGCTGGCGCATCGTACTCAGCAATCGACTCAGGAAATCGAGGAGATGATCGGTGGCATTCAGCATGGAACCGAAAGTGCCGTGCATGCCATGCAGCAAAGCAACCAACAAGCCCATTCGACTCTGGTTGTGGCGCAGGCTGCCGGGAAGGCGTTGGATCAGATCGCGGCGGCCATCGCTACCATCAGTGAGCGCAATCTAGTAGTAGCCAGCGCGTCTGAGGAGCAAGCGCAGGTTTCTCGAGAAGTGGACCGTAACCTGATGAATATTCGAGATTTGTCCATGCAGACCTCTGCCGGCGCCAACCAGACCAGCGCGGCTAGCCAGGAGCTTGCACAACTAGCGGTCGGCCTTCGCGCCCTGGTGGGCCGTTTCTCGGTCTAAACACTGCTGGAACTGTCTACGATCAACGCCTCGCGGCGGTCTGCGCGAGGCGTTTTTCGTTTTGCAGCACATGCTGTTCAAGCATGCGCGGATTAGCCGTGATGCGTTGTATGCAGGCACACCGGTCGGAAGCGAGCGAAAGCGTGCGGTTACCGGCCGCCCTTGATGTTGGCCTGTGGTCCTATCTCCTATGCTTGGGCTCACCTTTTATGCTTCGCACCTTGTCGAGCCGTCTGGCTACGATAGTGGTGACGACTGGCGTAGCTGCTCCACAGCAGCTGAGCCTCACTATAAAAACTACAAAGAGTGCCTCGCGATGGACAATCTGCTGAATAGCAAAAGCCGGATCTTCGACCGGGTCGACCCTCACCTGGTCTCGGAGTACGTCAATCAGCACGTCGGCACGCACTGCATTCAGCTGCCGCGCACGGGCCACCCGCAAGCCAGCCTCAGCCATTGCACCTTCGGCAAGCTCGATCTCTGCAAGCTAAGCTACGGCGGCAGTGTCCATGTCACCTCGCCAGCTCTGGAAACCATCTACCACCTGCAACTGCTGCAGCGCGGGCATTGCCTGTGGCGAGGTCGTGGACAGGAGCACTATTTCACCCCAGGCGAGCTGCTGCTGATCAACCCGGACGACCCGGTAGACCTGACCTACTCCGACGATTGCGAGAAGCTGATCGTCAAGTTACCCGCTTCGTTTCTTGAAAAGGCCTGCGCCGATAACCAGTGGCGATCACCCGGTGAGGGCATCCGATTTACCGCTAGCCGTTACGAGCTCAAGCAGCTCGAAGGTATCGAAAGCCTGCTGGGCCTGATTTGCCAGGAAGCTGAAGCTGAACATTGCGTCCCCCAGCTGCAGGATCAGTACTGCCGCATCATCGCTTCCAAGCTGCTCTGCACCCTGGCCAATAACATCTACCGTGAGCCGCTGAGCGAGAGCTGCCCGTCGTTCGGGCGCATCACCGATTACATCGACGAACACCTCAAACACGACATCTCGATCGAGCAGCTGGCGCAGTTGGCCAACATGAGCGCGCGTTCGCTGTACACGCTGTTCGAGCGCAAGGTTGGCACCACGCCGAAGTCCTACATCCGCCAACGCAAGCTGGAGCACATCCATGGGCGCCTGAGCGATCCCTCGGGCAAGGTCCGCAACATCACCGAAATTGCCATGGACTACGGCTTCCTCCATCTCGGACGATTCTCCGAAAGCTACAAGAGCACCTTCGGCGAGCTGCCGTCGGACACGTTACGCAAACATCACTAGGGCGCACGCCTGGGTGCAGCGCAATCGAGGGTGCGCTGTCACCGATAGCACAGCGCTGGTCAGCCGGTCCAATCCCGCGGCCGCTGGCAGAACTCTGGCGTTACGCAAATGCCTATGGTGATGAGGGAGCTGACTATCGGCGCATTTCCGTTTGCGACCAACGCTGGTCATAATCGCGACTAAATCACTCGGCAAGAGATATTTGCATGCAAGGTGTTGCCTCTTCGAACACGCTGATGGGAGTCGATGATCGATACCGCCTGCTGATCGAAGCGGTAACCGACTATGCGATCTACATGCTCGATATCGATGGTCGGGTCGTCAGTTGGAACGCCGGCGCGAAGCGTTTCAAGGGCTACGAAGAGGCCGAAATAATCGGCGAGCACTTCTCCCGCTTCTACACGGCTGAAGACCGCGCGGCCGGCATGCCGCAGCGCACCCTGGACCAGGCGGCGAGTGGGCGTTTTGAGGGTGAGGGCTGGCGGGTGCGCAAGGATGGCTCGCGCTTCTGGTGTCATGTGGTGGTCGACCCGATCCGCTCGCCGGATGGCAGCCTGATTGGTTTTGCGAAGATCACCCGCGACCTCACCGAGCGCAAGCTGGCCGAAGAGTCGCTGAAACAGAGCGAACAGCAGTTTCGGCTGCTGGTGCAGAGCGTCACCGATTACGCCATTTACATGCTGGACCCGACCGGGCTCGTCACCAACTGGAATGCCGGCGCACAGCGCATCAAGGGTTATCGGCCCGATGAAGTGATCGGTCAGCACTACTCGCTGTTTTTCACCGAGGAGGATCGGCAGAACGGCACGCCACAACGAGGCCTCGCCACTGCGTTGCGCGATGGTCGGTTCGAGAGTCAGGGTTGGCGGGTGCGCAAGGACGGTTCACGGTTCTGGGCAAGCGTGGTGGTCGACCCGATTCGCAGCGAGACCGGCGTTCTGATCGGTTTTGCCAAGGTGACCCGCGATATCACCGAAACGGTCGAGGCGCAGCGCGCGCTGGAGAAGACGCGCGAGGCGCTATTCCAGGCGCAGAAGATGGAATCGCTCGGCAGGCTGACCGGCGGCATCGCTCATGACTTCAATAACCTGCTGATGGCCGTGCGCGGCGGCCTCGAAATCGTCCGTCGGCGTGTGGACGGCGATCCGAGAGTCGTTCCCTTGCTGGACAACGCCATCCAGGGTGCGCAGCGGGGCATATCGCTGTCCCAGCGCATGCTGGCCTATGCACGACGCCAGGAACTGCACCTCGAGTTGGTCGAGCTGTCTGCTCTGGTGCGCGGCATGGCGGATCTGCTCAGACAATCGCTCGGACCTTGTATCGACATCGAAACGCGCTTTCCGCTTTCGCTCCAGCCCGTCCTGGCGGATGCCAATCAGGTCGAACTGGCGCTGCTGAATCTGGCTGTGAACGCACGGGACGCAATGCCCGACGGCGGCACTGTCACAATTTCCGCATGCGAACACCGCTTCGATAACAATGAGGGGCCTTTGGAGCCGGGCAACTACGTGTGCCTGGCACTGACCGATGAAGGCTCGGGGATGGACGAGGCGACGCTTGCACAGGCGATGGAACCGTTCTTTACCACCAAGGGCGTTGGCAAGGGCACGGGCCTGGGACTCTCGATGGTTCATGGCTTGGCCGCTCAGTCGGGCGGGCGCCTGTTGCTCAAAAGCGAGAAGGGCCGCGGCACCACCGCCGAGCTGTGGTTGCCCCTGGCGGTCAGTGCGGTTGCACCGGCTAAGCCTGACAGCGTCCAGCAGCCGGAGCCACAGTGCCTGATGGCGCTGCAAGTGCTGGTGGTCGATGATGATCCGCTGGTGCTGATGACGACCGCGGCAATGCTCGAGGAGCTTGGTTGCGAGGTGATCGAGGCAAGCTCTGCCGAGCAGGCGATCGAGGTGCTGACGCAACATCAGGTCGATCTGGTGCTGACCGATCAGGCCATGCCGCAGATGACAGGCATACAGCTGGCCGACTTCATCCGGAACCGCTATCCGCAACTGCAAGTAATTCTCGCGACCGGTTACGCCGACAAACTCGGAGGGGGCGCCGGCAACCTGCCTAGACTGGGCAAGCCGTTCGATATGGACGCGCTGGCCGAGAAGATTACAGCGGTCATGAGCCAGCCCTGAAGGCAGGCACGTCTGATCAATTCCTCTCGTAATCCGCACTGACGCGATCACCCGGCGCCGCTTATGGCGTCACGGCTTGTTGCGCAAGGTCGTCCGGCCTGTTCGGGCCACGCTCTCCATTGTTTTGCAGAAAGCGGATAAAGGTGCTGCAGGAATCGGATATTGATGCCGTCTCCCGCGCCGTAGCCTTCATCACGTAGACACAATAACAATGGAGGCCCCGGCCATGTCCCTGGGATTCGACTACCTTGATTCGCTGCTCGAAGAAGATAAAGAGAAGGGCGTCTTTCGCTGCAAGCGCGAGATGTTCACCGACCCTCGGTTGTTCGATCTGGAGATGAAACACATCTTCGAGGGCAACTGGCTGTACCTCGCTCACGAGAGCCAGATTCCCGAGAAGAACGACTACTACACCACCCAGATGGGTCGCCAGCCGGTCTTCATTGCTCGCAACAAGGAGGGCGAACTCAACGCCTTCATTAATGCCTGCAGCCATCGCGGCGCCATGCTTTGCCGCTTCAAGAGCGGCAACAAGGCGACCTACACCTGCCCGTTTCATGGCTGGACCTTCAACAACTCCGGCAAGCTACTGAAGGTCAAGGACCCGAAAGAAGCCGGCTACCCCGACAGCTTCAACTGCGACGGCTCCCACGACCTGAAGAAGGTCGCGCGCTTCGAGTCCTACCGCGGCTTCCTGTTCGGCAGCTTGCGTGAAGACGTCGCGCGGCTGGAGGACTTTCTCGGCGAATCGAAAAAGATCATCGACATGGTGGTCGACCAGTCCGCTGAGGGCATCGAAGTGCTGCGCGGCTCGTCTACCTACGTCTACGAAGGCAACTGGAAGCTGCAGGCCGAAAACGGCGCCGACGGCTACCATGTCACCGCGGTGCACTGGAACTACGCCGCCACCCAGCAGCAGCGAAAGCTGAAAGAGGCCGGTGACGACATCCGCGCCATGAGCGCCGGCGGCTGGGGCAAGAAGGGCGGTGGTTTCTACTCCTTCGAGAACGGCCACCTGTTGCTCTGGACCCGCTGGGACAACCCGGAAGACCGACCGCTGTACGCCCGCCGCGACGAGATGATCGCCGAGGTCGGCCAGGCGCGGACCGACTGGATGATCGAGAACTCCCGCAACCTCTGCCTCTACCCGAATCTGTACCTGATGGACCAGTTCGGCTCGCAGCTGCGCATCGCCAAGCCGATCTCCGTCGACAAGACCGAAGTCACCATCTACTGCATCGCGCCCAAGGGCGAGAGCGCCGAAGCCCGCGCCCGCCGCATCCGCCAGTACGAAGATTTCTTCAACGTCAGCGGCATGGCCACCCCCGACGACCTGGAAGAATTTCGCGCCTGCCAGCAGGGCTTCGCCGGAAGGGCGATGGAATGGAACGACATGTCCCGCGGTGCCAAGCACTGGATCGACGGCGCCGACGAGGGCGCGCAGGAAATCGACTTGCATCCGCTGATGAGCGGCGCACGTACCGAGGATGAAGGCCTGTTCGTGCTGCAGCACCACTACTGGCAGCAGCAAATGATCAAGGGGCTCAAGGAAGAGCAGGACCAGCTGATCCACGTGGAGGGTGCGTGATGACTCTTTCCTACGACGCCGCGCGCGACTTCCTCTACCGCGAAGCGCGCTATCTGGACGACAAGGACTGGGACGCGTGGCTCGAACTCTATGCGCCGGACGCCACCTTCTGGATGCCGGCCTGGGATGATCGCGACCAGCTGACCCAGGACCCGATGAGCGAAATCTCGCTGATCTGGTATGGCAACCGCAGTGGCTTGGAAGATCGGGTGTTCCGCATCCGCACCGAGCGCTCCAGCGCGACCATTCCGGATACGCGCACGAGCCACAACATCAGCAACCTCGAACTGCTCGAGCAGGCCGATGGCGTCTGCAAGCTGCGCTTCAACTGGCACACGATGAGCTTTCGCTACAAGACGGTCGACCACTTCTACGGCACCAGCTTCTACACCCTCGATACCCGCGGCGAGAACCCGCTGATCAAGGCCAAGAAGGTCGTGCTGAAGAACGACTACATCCGCCAGATGATCGACGTGTACCACCTCTGAGGGCGCCGCCATGACTCACAAGATCGCATTGAACTTCGAAGACGGCGTCACCCGTTTCATCGACGCCAACTTAGGCGAAACCGTCGCCGATGCCGCGTACCGCCAAGGCATCAACGTCCCGCTGGATTGCCGGGACGGTGCCTGCGGAGCCTGCAAGTGCTTCGCCGAAAGCGGTCGCTACGACCTCGGCGAGGAATACATCGAGGACGCGCTGAGCGAAGCCGAAGCCGAGCAGGGTTACGTGCTGACCTGCCAGATGCGCGCCGAAAGCGACTGCGTGATTCGCGTGCCGGCCGCTTCTGACATCTGCAAGACCCAGCAGGCCAACTACCAGGCTGCCATCAGCAATGTGCGGCAGCTGTCCGAGAGCACCATCGCACTGTCGATCAAAGGCGAGTCGCTGAGTCAGTTGGCCTTTTTGCCTGGGCAGTACGTCAATCTGCAGGTGCCTGGCAGCGACCAGACCCGCGCCTATTCCTTCAGTTCGCTGCAGAAGGACGGCGAGGTCAGCTTCCTGATTCGCAACGTGCCGGGCGGGCTGATGAGCAGCTTTCTGACCAACCTTGCCAAGGCGGGCGACAGCGTCAACCTGGCCGGCCCGCTTGGCGCGTTCTATCTGCGCGAAATCAAGCGGCCACTGCTGTTGCTGGCGGGCGGCACCGGCCTCGCGCCGTTCACCGCGATGCTGGAGAAGATCGCCGAGCACGGCAGCGAGCATCCCCTGCACCTCATCTACGGCGTCACCCACGACCACGACCTGGTGGAAATGGACAAGCTCGAGGCCTTCGCCGCGCGCATCCCTAACTTCACCTACAGCGCCTGCGTCGCCAGCCCGGACAGCGCCTATCCGCAGAAGGGCTACGTGACCCAGCACATCGAGCCCAGGCACCTCAACGACGGTGAAGTGGACATCTACCTCTGCGGCCCGCCGCCGATGGTCGAGGCGGTCAGCCAGTTCATTCGTGAGCAGGGGCTGGAGCCGGCGAACTTCTACTACGAGAAGTTTGCCGCCAGCGCTTGAGGGCAAGGTGGGCAAGGTTTTTCTGTAGGAGCGAGAGGGGCGCTGAGCCCTCGCTCGCGAATGGGCCGGCACGCCGCCAACCGTCTGGATCACCGCACCGAAGAGCTTCGCGAGCAAGCTCGCTCCTACAAGGCTGGGTGCGCTGGCTTCGAGCAAGTTGAGGAAAGGTAGATGAACACACGTTTTCAGAACAAGGTCGCCGTCATCACCGGGGCGGCCCAGGGTATCGGTCGGCGTGTTGCCGAGCGCATGGGCGAAGAGGGTGGCCGGCTGGTGCTGGTCGACCGCTCTGAGTTGGTCCATGAACTGGCCGATGAGCTAGGGGCGAAGGGTGTCGAGGTGCTGACCTTGACTGCCGACCTCGAACAGTTCGCGGACTGCCATCGGGTGATGGATGCTGCCCAAGAACGGTTCGGCCGCCTCGACATCCTCGTCAATAACGTCGGCGGCACCATCTGGGCCAAGCCCTTCGAGCATTACCAGGAGCACGAAATCGAGGCCGAGGTGCGGCGCTCGCTGTTTCCCACGCTGTGGTGCTGCCACGCCGCATTGCCGCACATGCTGGAGCAGGGCGCGGGCGCCATCGTCAATGTTTCCTCTATTGCCACCCGCAGCCTCAACCGCGTGCCCTACGGCGCGGCCAAGGGCGGCGTCAATGCGCTGACCGTGTGCCTGGCCTTCGAGAACGCCGAGCGCGGCATTCGCGTCAACGCCACCGCGCCGGGCGGGACCGAGGCGCCGCCGCGCCGCATTCCGCGCAACGCCGCCGAGCAGAGCGAGCAGGAAAAGATCTGGTACCAGCAGATCGTCGATCAAACCGTCGACTCATCGCTGATGAAACGCTACGGGACAGTCGACGAGCAGGCCGGCGCCATCCTGTTTCTCGCTTCGGACGACGCTTCCTACATCACCGGCGTGACGCTGCCGGTGGGTGGTGGCGACCTCGGCTGAATCACAGAGAACGGTCTGACCGGCCGACGTCAGGGCACCTCGGGCTTGCAGCGCTACCGTTGCGGCCGAACCGCGACTAACAAAAACAATAGAGAGTCTTGCCATGCGAAAAGTAGATGTTCACGAAATCATCGATAACGCGCGCTTCAGCCGCTTCCACTGGCTGGTCGTGTGCCTCTGCGCACTGCTACTGATCTTCGACGGCTACGACCTGTTCATCTACGGCGTGGTGCTGCCGGTGATCATGAAAGAGTGGGGGCTGAGCCCACTGGAAGCCGGCGCCCTCGGCAGTTATGCGCTGTTCGGCATGATGTTCGGCGCGCTGGTGTTCGGCACTCTGGCCGACCGCATCGGCCGCAAGAAAGGCATCGCAGTGTGCTTCGTGCTGTTCAGCGGGGCCACCGTGCTCAACGGCTTCGCCAGTACACCGACCGAGTTCGGCATCTTCCGCTTTCTCGCCGGCCTCGGCTGCGGCGGGCTGATGCCCAACGTGGTGGCGCTGATGAATGAGTACGCGCCGAAGAAACTGCGCAGCACGCTGGTAGCCGTCATGTTCAGCGGTTACTCACTGGGTGGCATGCTCTCGGCCGGCCTCGGAATCTACATGCTGCCGCGCTTCGGCTGGGAAGCGATGTTCTTCGCTGCTGCCGTGCCGCTGCTGTTGTTGCCGGTGATCCTCTGGTATCTGCCGGAGTCGGTGGGTTTCCTCGTCCGCCAGGGCCGCAGTGAGCAGGCCCGTGCGTTGCTGAACAAGGTCGACCCCAGCCGCCAGCTGTCCGCAGGCGATGAACTGGTAATGACCGACGTGAAGGGCAAGAGCGCTTCGGTGCTGGAGCTGTTTCGTGATGGTCGTGGTGTGCGCACGGTGTCGCTGTGGCTGGCGTTCTTCTGCTGTCTGTTGATGGTCTACGCGCTTGGCTCCTGGCTGCCGAAACTGACGGACAACGCGGGTTACAGCCTGGGTTCCAGCCTGTCGTTTCTGCTGGCGCTGAACTTCGGCGGGATGGCCGGTGCCATTCTCGGCGGCTGGCTGGGCGACCGTTTCAACCTGTCGAAAGTCGTGGTGGTGTTCTTCGCCGTGTCGGTGGCCTCGATCAGCCTGCTGGGCTTCAAGACGCCGATGCCGGTGCTGTACACCCTGATCTTCATCGCCGGCGCCACGGTGATCGGCACGCAGATCCTGCTGTACGCGACCGCTGCACAGTTCTATGGCCTGTCGATCCGCTCCACCGGACTTGGCTGGGCCTCGGGAATCGGCCGCAACGGCGCCATCGTCGGCCCGCTGCTGGGTGGTGCGCTGCTGGGTATCAACCTGCCGCTGCAGCTCAACTTCATGGCCTTCGCCGTGCCGGGCGTCGTCGCCGCACTGGCCATGACCGCCTTCGCCATCTCCAGCAAGCACAGCCCGGAAGCCGCACCAGTCGTGCTGTCGGCGGCTAAGGCGTGAACCCTGACATTGGTAAATCGGAAATCGATATGAGCCCCATCCTGATCGAAAGCATTCAGGCAATCGTCGTCGACCTGCCGACCATCCGCCCGCACAAGCTGGCGATGCACACCATGCAGCAACAGACGCTGGTGATCATCCGCGCGAAGTGCAGTGACGGTATCGAAGGCATCGGCGAGTCCACCACCATTGGTGGCCTGGCCTACGGCAACGAGAGCCCGGAAAGCATCAAGCAGAACATCGACAGCCACCTCGGCCCGCTGCTGGTGGGTCAGGATGCGGCGAATATCAACGCCGCCATGCTGCGGCTGGACAAGGCCGCCAAGGGCAACACCTTCGCCAAGTCCGGCCTCGAAAGCGCGCTGCTGGACGCTCAGGGCAAGCGGCTCGGGCTGCCGGTCAGCGAGCTGCTCGGCGGCCGCGTACGTGACAGCCTGGAAGTCGCCTGGACCCTGGCCAGCGGCAACACGGCCAAGGACATCGAAGAGGCCGAGCGCATGCTCGATATCCGCCGCCACCGCATCTTCAAGCTGAAGATCGGCGCCGGTGAAGTGAATGCCGACCTCAAGCACGTCATCGCCATCAAGCAGGCCCTCGGCGAGCGCGCCAGTTTGCGTGTCGACGTCAACCAGGCGTGGGACGAGTCGGTGGCGCTGCGGGCCTGCTGCATCCTCGGCGACAACGGCATTGATCTGATCGAGCAGCCCATCTCGCGGATCAACCGCGGCGGGCAGATCAGGCTGAACCAGCGCAGCCCCGCGCCGATCATGGCCGACGAATCCATCGAGAGCGTCGAAGATGCCTTCAGCCTGGCCGCCGACGGCGCCGCAAGCATCTTTGCCCTGAAGATCGCCAAGAACGGCGGCCCACGCGCCGTGCTGCGCACCGCGCAGATCGCCGAAGCCGCAGGCGTCGCGCTGTACGGCGGCACCATGCTCGAAGGCGCCATCGGCACCCTGGCTTCGGCGCATGCCTTCCTCACGCTGAACAAACTGCAGTGGGGCACCGAGCTGTTCGGGCCGCTGCTGCTCACCGAAGAAATCGTCACCGACGCACCGGTCTATCGCGACTTCCAGCTGGAAGTGCCTCGCACGCCGGGCCTTGGCCTGACCCTCGATGAAGAGCGCCTGGCGTTCTTCAGTCGCAAATAACCGGAGGCTGAACCGATGCTGTTCCACGTAAAGATGACCGTAAAACTGCCCGTCGACATGGACCCGGGCAAGGCCTTCAAGCTCAAGGCCGACGAGAAGGAACTGGCCCAGCGTCTGATGCGCGAGGGCAAGTGGCGCCACCTGTGGCGCATCGCTGGTCAGTACGCCAACTACAGCGTGTTCGATGTGGCCAGCGTGCAGGAGCTGCACGACACCCTGATGCAGCTGCCGCTGTTCCCCTATATGGAAATCGAGGTCAACCCGCTGTGCCGGCATCCGTCCTCGATTCGTGAAGACGACAGCTGATCGAATTTCAAAGGCCGGCGTGCGCCGGCCAGCTAATCGCGTCACCACAACTACAAGATGAGGCCTGAGCCATGACTGTGAAAATCTCCCATTCCCCGGAAATTCAGCAATTCTTCAAGGAAGCCAGCGGCTTTCAGAACGACCAGGGCAACACCCGCATGAAGACCGTGACCCACCGCATTCTGTCCGATGCGGCACGGATCATTGAAGACCTGGAGATCACTCAGGATGAGTTCTGGAAAGCGGTGGATTACATCAACCGCCTCGGCGGCCGCAATGAAGCTGGTCTGCTGGTGGCCGGGCTCGGCCTCGAGCATTTTCTCGATCTGCTCGAAGACGCTAAGGACGCTGAAGTCGGCCTGACTGGCGGCACCCCGCGCACCATCGAGGGCCCGCTGTATGTCGCCGGCGCACCGATCGTGGAAGGCGAAGCGCGTATGGATGACGGCAGCGAAGATGGCGTCGCGACCGTGATGTTCCTTCACGGCCAGGTCACCGGGCCGGATGGCAAACCACTGGCCGGTGCTACGGTGGACCTGTGGCACGCCAACACCCAGGGCAACTACTCGTACTTCGACAAGAGCCAAACGGATTACAACCTGCGCCGCCGCATCATCACCGATGCCGAAGGCCGCTACCGCGCTCGCAGCATCGTGCCGTCCGGTTACGGTTGCTCGCCGGATGGTCCAACCCAGGAAGTACTGAACCAGCTGGGCCGGCACGGGCAGCGCCCAGCGCACATTCACTTCTTTATATCCGCACCGGGTCATCGTCATCTGACCACCCAGATCAACCTGGCCGGCGACAAGTACCTGTGGGACGACTTCGCCTACGCCACCCGTGACGGCCTGATCGGTGACATCCATTTCAACGACGATCCAGAGGCGGCGCAGGCTCGCGGGGTGCAGGGGCGGTTTGCCGAAGTCGAATTCGACTTCCAGTTGCAGCAGGCGCCCGCACCGACCGCCGAGCAACGCAGCAACCGCCCGCGCGCCTTGCAGGAGGCGTGATCGGAAAGGCCGATAAGATTGGCTGCGGCGGTCATCGCCGTAAATCGATGCGACACCAAGCGATGTGGCCGTAGGGTGGATGACGCCGTTTTCATCCACCGGCTCCATGCGGTGCCGGACGTGGATGGCTGAAGGGACATCCCCACAAAGATGCGTCAGGTGAGCGTGGCGAATGCGCGGGTCGGCGCTGTGGATCGACGTATCGCTACGGCAACGCCAACGTAGGGTGGGTGACGCTCTTTTCATCAACCGGCTGCATGCGGTGTCGGAGGTGGATGGTGAAGCGCATACACCCTACGTTCAACGGGCTCACTGCATGACCACAACAACAAGAGCGCTCCGGACACTGTCACGGAGTGCCATGCCTGACGTGCGAGGCGATATGAAAGCGCTGTACCAAGATTTTTCCCTGTCGGCGGTGGTCGCCGGGTTTATCGCGACGATAATTTCCTACGCCGGGCCGCTGGTGATCATTTTCCAGGCGGCGGAGGCGGGCGGCTTGCCGCGCGACATTCTGTCTTCCTGGGTGTGGACGGTGTCCATCGGGAGCGGTGTGCTGGGCATCGTTCTCAGCCTGCGCTACCGCGTGCCGATCATCATTGCCTGGTCAGCGCCGGGGTCGGCATTGCTGGTCAGTATGCTTCCCGACATCAGCCTGAACGAGGCGGTGGGCGCCTACCTGGTCTCCAGCCTGATCGTGCTGCTGGTCGGGCTGTCGGGCGCATTTGACCGAATCATTCGCAAGCTGCCCGCAGCAATCTCTGCGGCCATGCTGGCGGGCATTCTGTTTCGCTTCGGCACTGGGCTGTTCGTGGCAGTCAAGGATCAGCCCGGCCTGGTTCTGGCGATGTTCACAACCTATCTGCTGTTCAAGCGGGCAATGCCGCGCTATGCCGTGATGGCCGTGCTGGTGGTAGGCGTTGCCATGGCCGTTGCCAGCGGCGAGCTGCACAGCGAGGCGTTGGTGATCGGCCTGGCGACACCGGTCTGGATCACCCCCGAATTCAGCTGGCAGGTCGTGGGCGTGGCCTTGCCCCTGGTGATGGTGGCGCTGACCGGGCAGTTTGTGCCGGGCATGGCGGTACTGCGTAACGACGGTTACCAGACGCCGGCGAGCCCCTTGATCAGCAGCTCTGCGTTGGGCTCGCTGATCTTGGCGCCGTTCGGTTGCCACGGCCTGAACCTGGCTGCAATCACCGCCGCCATCTGCACCGGCAAGGAAGCCCACGAGGATCCGGCCAAACGCTATGTCGCCGGCGTCTCCGGCGGGGTGTTTTACCTGTTGCTGGGTATTTCTGGCGCGACCTTGGTGTCGGTGTTCACGGCGTTTCCCGCGGCACTGATCGCTGCCTTGGCTGGGCTGGCGCTACTGGCCGCCATCGGCGGTGCATTGAGCGCTGCGATGTCAGTGCCAGCGGATCGCGAAGCCGCACTGATCACCTTTCTGGTGACAGCCTCCGGGATGTCGTTGCTCGGTTTGTCCGCAGCATTCTGGGGGCTGATCTTCGGCCTGGCCGCTCATCTGCTGCTGGCGGCGCGACGGCCTCGGCCAACCGCATCGGTTGGCACTCCGGTACTTGACGAGAAACAGCCAACGCGCTGAGCCACACCGCTTCCACCTGAACCTCGTCTGTCTGCCCGCTCACATGCTGGCGGTACGGCGGCGTGTACCTGAAAAACAACAACAACGAGTCCATAACGATGACAAACAAGTTAAAACCGTCCCGCATCGCCCTGGCTATCGGCACCACCCTCAGCCTTTGTGCAGCCCATGCCGCCGAGGTGGGCTTCATCGACGGCACGACGGCAACACTGCAGTCGCGAAACTATTACTTCAGTCGCGATTTCTCCGACATTGTCGGGCCTAACCAGCAATCCAAAGCGGAGGAGTGGGCGCAAGGTTTCATTCTGGACGTCAGGTCGGGCTACACCGAAGGCACGGTCGGTTTTGGCGTCGATGTGCTTGGCCAGCTCGGCTTCAAGTTCGACAGCAGCGGAAGTCGGGTCAACACCGGCTTGCTTCCGACCGGCAGTGATGGCAACGCGGCAGATGACTTCGGTCGCATTGGCGCGGCGCTCAAGGCCCGGCTGTCGAAGACCGAACTCAAGCTCGGCGAGCTGACCCCGAACCTGCCAGTGCTGACCTTCAGTGACATCCGCCTGCTGCCACCGACCTATCAAGGCGCCAGTCTCGTATCCCAGGAAATCGACGGCCTGACCGTGCTGGCCGGTCAGTTCCGCTCGGCCAGCGTGCTCAACGAAGCGGGTGACGGCAAGATGCGCGCGAAGCTCGGCCATGTCCCGCAGTTGGGTGGCTATGCCGAGACTGATCGCTTCAACTATGCCGGCGCGGACTATGCCTTCAACGACAAGCGCACCAGCGCCGGGATCTGGTATGCGCAGCTCAAGGACATCTACAACCAGCGTTTCTATAACCTCAAGCACAGTGAGCCAGTGGGAGATTGGGCGTTCGGCGCCAATCTCGGCTTTTATGATTCTCAGGAGGACGGCGAGCGCATGCTGGGTGAAATCGACAACCAGGCGCTGTTTTCGCTGCTGTCGGCCAAGCGTGGAGGCCACACCTTTTCGGTCGGCTACCAGGCGATGTTTGGCGACGATGCCTTTCCCCGGGTCTTCAACAATGTCAGCCCGCTGGGTAACGAAGTGCCCACCTACGAGTTCGCTGGCGCTGATGAGCGCTCCTGGCAGTTGCGGCATGACTTCGACTTTTCCGCTGCCGGCATTCCTGGGCTGGTGACCACGCTGCGCTACTTGCGCGGCAACAATGTGGACACCGGCAGTGGCTTCGAGGGCAAAGAGTGGGAGCGCAATCTGGACCTTGGCTACACCTTCCAGAGCGGCGTGCTGAAGAATCTGGCAGTACGGGTGCGCAACGTCACCGCGCGCTCCAACTATCGCAGCGATATCGACGAAAATCGGCTGACCTTCAACTACACCTGGCAACTTTTGTAACAGCTACAGCCCTTGGCTTTAAGTGATCAGCTCTGCGATTATCGAACGACAGTACGATAATCGCCCATCGCTTTCGCCAAGGACGCCTGCCATGAATAACGAATCCCGCCCCAGTCTTGCTCCGATGGCGCCGGCCATCATCGCGTCGCCGGCCAAACGCATCGAAGCGCTGACCGGCGATCCCAATTTCATGACCTCGCTGGCGCGGGGGCTGGCGGTGATACATGCGTTTCAGGAGCGCAAGCGCCACCTGACCATTGCCCAGATCAGCCACCGCACGGAAATCCCCCGGGCCGCGGTGCGGCGTTGCCTGCACACGTTGATCAAGCTGGGCTACGCCACCACTGACGGGCGCACCTATTCGCTGCTGCCCAAGGTGCTGACCCTCGGCCATGCCTACCTGTCCTCGACGCCGCTGGCGGTCACCGCACAGCCGATCCTCGACCGTCTGAGCGATCAACTCCACGAAGCCTGTTCGATGGCAACACTGGAAGGCGATGAAGTGCTCTACGTGGCGCGTTCTGCCACGCCACAGCGACTGATTTCGGTCGATCTCAGCGTCGGCAGCCGGCTGCCTGCGTACTGCACCTCCATGGGCCGCATTCTGCTGGCGGCACTGGATGATGCGGCGCTGGACGACTATCTGGAACATGCCAATCTGCAGATCAAGACCAGCCGTACGCTGCATACGCCCGAGGCCATCCGTGGCTCGATAGCCGAGATACGCCAGAAGGGCTGGGTGATCATTGACCAGGAGCTGGAAGTCGGCCTGCGGTCGCTGGCCGTGCCGCTCAAGGATTCTGCGGGCCAAGTGCTGGCCGCGCTGAACGTCGGCACCCACGCCAGCCGCATGACCAAGCAGGAGCTTGAGACACGCTTCCTGCCGGTGTTGCTGGAGGCGAGCCAGGAGCTGAGTACCCGTCTGTTTCACTGATGCTGCAGCCGCTATCCGAGTACTGCGGATGGCGAGGGTACCCTGACTTGGTCGGACCGAGGTGCCGAGGTTAGTGTTCGGTAATCGCACGGCTAATCGATTATCGGATTGTCCCGGCGGGGCTCGATGGGTAGTGTGGATCGCAAGCGCATCACGCGCATTTCGCTATTCACACGAGACTGACCCATGGCTGACCTCCTTTCCCTTCGCGAAGCAGTGGATCGCTTCGTAAGCAACGGTGACACCGTTGCGCTTGAAGGCTTCACGCATCTGATTCCTACCGCCGCCGCTCATGAACTCATCCGTCAGGACAAGAAGGACCTGACCCTGGTGCGGATGACCCCCGACCTGGTCTATGACCTACTGATCGGCGCCGGTTGCGCGAAGAAGCTGGTGTTCTCCTGGGGCGGCAATCCGGGCGTGGGCTCCTTGCACCGTTTGCGTGATGCGGTGGAAAAGCAGTGGCCGCAGCCGCTGGAAATCGAAGAGCACAGCCATGCCGATCTGGCCAACGCCTACGTTGCCGGTGCGTCGGGACTGCCGTTTGCCGTCCTGCGCGCCTATCTCGGTTCCGATTTGCCGAAGGTCAACCCGATGATCAAATTCATCGACTGCCCGTTCACCGGCGAAACCCTGGCTGCAGTTCCCAGCGTGCGCCCGGACGTCACCGTGATTCACGCGCAGAAGGCCGATCGCAAGGGCAACGTGTTGATCGCCGGCATTCTGGGTGTGCAGAAGGAAGCGGCGCTGGCGGCCAAGCGCTGCATCGTCACCGTCGAGGAGATCGTCGACGACCTGCAGGCGCCGATGAATGCCTGCGTCTTGCCCAGCTGGGCCCTGAGTGCTGTGTGCCTGGTGCCCGGTGGCGCGCATCCGTCCTACGCGCATGGTTATTACGAGCGCGACAATCGCTTCTACCAGCAGTGGGACCCGATCGCTCGCGACCGCGATACCTTCACCGCCTGGATTGATGAATTCATCCGTGGCACCGAAGATTTCCCAGCGTTCCAGTCCAAGCTGGCCGCGCAGCAGGAGGCCAAGTGATGACTGCTCAGGTCGAGGACTACAGCACCAACGAAATGATGACCGTGGCCGCGTCCCGCAGCCTGGGAAATGGCAGCGTCTGCTTCGTCGGCATCGGTCTGCCATCCAAGGCCGCCAACCTGGCGCGCCTGACCCACGCGCCGGACGTGGTGCTGATCTACGAGTCCGGCCCGATCGGCGCGAAGCCATCGGTGCTGCCGCTTTCCATCGGCGACGGTGAACTGGCCGAGACCGCCGACACCGTGGTCCCCACCGCGGAGATCTTCCGCTACTGGCTGCAAGGCGGACGTATTGATGTGGGCTTTCTCGGTGCTGCCCAGGTGGACAGGTACGGCAACATCAACACCACGGTGATCGGCGACTATCACCAACCGAAAGTTCGCTTGCCAGGGGCGGGCGGGGCGCCGGAAATTGCCGGGTCGGCGAAAAAGGTGCTGATCATCCTCAAGCAGTCGCACCGCACCTTTGTCGACAAGCTGGCGTTCATCACCTCGGTCGGTTTCGGCGAAGGCGGTGAGCATCGCAAGCAGCTCGGGCTGCCCGGCAATGGCCCGGTTGGGATCATCACTGACCTCTGCATCATGGAGCCCGAAGCGGGGTCCAACGAATTCGTGGTGACCTCGCTGCATCCGGGCGTGACCCGCGAACAGGTGATCGAGAACACCGGCTGGGCCATTCGTTTCGCCGATCAACTGGGCGAAACCGCGGTACCGACCGAAACTGAACTGCAAGCGCTGCGCGCCCTGGAAGCACGCACCGCTGCGGCCCATGGACAAGTTGGAGGTGACGAGTGACACGCGACGTCTTTATGTGTGATGCAGTCCGTACGCCGATTGGCCGCTTCGGCGGCGCGTTGGCCGCTGTGCGAACCGACGATCTGGCTGCCACGCCAATCAAGGCGCTGCTCGAACGCAACCCCGGGCTCGACCCGGCGGCGGTTGAAGAGGTCTTCATGGGCAGCGCCAACCAGGCCGGCGAGGACAACCGCAACGTCGCGCGTATGGCCGCGCTGCTAGCCGGGCTGCCGGAAACCGTGCCAGGTGTGACGCTCAATCGTCTTTGCGCCTCGGGCATGGACGCGGTGGGCAGCGCTTTCCGCGCGATAGCCTGCGGTGAGATGGAACTGGCCATTGCCGGTGGCGTTGAATCCATGACCCGCGCGCCCTACGTAATGGGCAAGGCCGATACCGCCTTCGGCCGGACCCAGAAAATCGAGGACACCACAATTGGCTGGCGCTTCATCAATCCCAAGATGAAGGAGATGTACGGCGTCGATGCCATGCCGCAGACCGCGGACAATGTCGCCGAGGAGCACAGTATCAGCCGCGAGGACCAGGATGCCTTCGCGCTGCGCAGCCAGCAGCGCACCGGCAAGGCACAGACGGCTGGTTTCTTCGCCGAAGAGATCGTGCCGGTGGTGATCAAAGGCCGCAAGGGCGACACCGTGGTCGACACCGACGAGCATCCACGTCCGGATACATCTGCCGAGGCGCTAGCCAAACTCAAGCCGGTCAATGGCCCGGACAAAACCGTCACCGCAGGCAATGCCTCGGGCGTCAATGATGGTGCGGCGGCGATGATCCTGGCCAGTGCCGACGCGGTGCAGAAATATGGCCTCACGCCTCGCGCTAAGGTGCTCGGTATGGCCAGTGCCGGTGTAGCGCCGCGGGTCATGGGTTACGGGCCGGTGCCGGCGGTACGCAAGCTGTGCGAGCGCCTGAACCTGGCGGTCGGCGATTTTGACGTGATTGAACTCAACGAGGCTTTCGCCGCCCAGGCGCTCGCCGTCACCCGCGATCTGGGCCTCGAAGACGACAGCCCGAAGGTCAACCCGCAGGGCGGTGCCATTGCCCTCGGTCATCCGCTGGGCATGAGCGGTGCGCGGCTGGTGCTGACCACCGTGCATGCGCTGGAGAAGAGCGGCGGCAAGCTCGGGCTTGCGACCATGTGCGTCGGTGTGGGGCAGGGCCTGGCCTTGGCGGTTGAAAGGGTTTGATCGGCGCGGCCATGGTGGGCTGAAGCCCACCCTACAGGAACTGTGCTGCGCGCTGGTAGGGTGGACTTCAGCCCACCATTGCTCTCACAGCTGTGGTGGGCTTGGCCTCGGCATGATTTGTACAACGGCCGTCTTACTCATTCGCGGATACCTATAAATCCGACTTCCAGGAGGGTCAGTAGGGTGGGCTTCAGCCCACCAGCGCTACCCACGACTGCGTTTGCCGCGCCACGGCACTGGTGTGATTGCAGGCACAGCATCTTCCTTGCACGTGCGCTGCCACCTCTAACTCGACGTTCAGGAGGGCTCCCATGCCCAGCATCAAACTCGCAGACGGCGAACTGTTCTACCGCTTCGATGGCCCGGTGGATGCGCCTGTGCTGGTGCTTTCCAACTCTCTGGGCACGACATTCGAGATGTGGGATGCACAGGTCCCCGCGTTCAGCGAACACTTTCGCGTACTGCGCTATGACACCCGCGGTCACGGCAGCTCGTCCGTCACGCCTGGCCCTTACACCATCGCGCAGCTCGGACAGGACGTGCTCGACCTGGCAGATGCCTTGTCCATCGATCGCTTCGCTTTCTGCGGTCTGTCCATGAGCGGCCTGATCGGCCAATGGCTGGGTATCCATGCCGGTGAACGCCTGACCCACCTTGTGCTCTGCAATACGGGCGCGAAGATCGGCACGGATGAAGCCTGGAACGAGCGTGTCGACGTCGTATTGCACGGTGGCGAGCAGGCCATGTGCGACATGCGTGACGCCTCTGTCGCACGCTGGTTCACGCCCGACTTTGCGGCGCAGCATCCCGTCGAGGTGGGTCGCATCACCCAGATGGTCGCCAACACCTCACCAGTCGGCTATGCCGCCAACTGCGCGGCCGTGCGTGATGCCGATTACCGCGAGCAGCTGGGTGCGATCAAGGTGCCGACGCTGGTTGTCTGCGGTAGCAAGGATCCGGTCACGACGCCTGAGCACGGGCGCTTTATCCAAGCGCATGTCGCCGGGGCGAGGCTGGTCGAGCTGGATGCTGCGCACCTGTCCAATGTCGAGGCGGGCGACGCCTTCACCCAGCCGGTAATGGCGTTTCTCTGTGATTGAGCCGCAAGGTTGATTTGGATGAAAAAAGCCGGGCCGCAAGGGCCCGGTAAAGGATCAACGAGGAGGTATTGCGGTGCTGCTCAGGACGCTTACCAGAGCGCCAGGGTGTAGCTAAGGATCACCCGAGTTTCGTTGATGTCGCTGCCAAAGTTGCTGCGTACCGTAGCGTTACGCACTTTCATGGCGAGGTTCTTCAACGGTCCGTTCTGGACCACATAAGCGATGTCGGTGTCGCGTTCCCACTCTTCACCTTCGCCGCCGCCGGCCAGGTTGACGTTGTCACCGGACACGTAGCGGGTCATCAGGCTCAGCCCGGGTATACCAGCTGCAGCAAAGTCATAGTCATAGCGGACCTGCCATGACTTCTCATCTTCGTTACCGAAGTCATTGATCTGCAAAAGGTTGATCAGCATGTTGTCGCCACCGCTGACGTACGCAAACCCGGTGTCGCCGCTCAGGGTCTGATAACCGCCAGTGAAGCCATGGCCGCCGATCTTGTAGGTGAACAGCGCGCCAAAGGCGTTGTTGTCGACGTTGCTGCCGCCGTCATCGGTGGAGCGCACGTAGCGCAGGTCGGTCTTGAAGCTCTGGTTCTCACCGAGCGGCATGATGTGGACCAACTGCGTGTTGTGCTGCTTGTAGATGCCATCCAGGCCGCCGTAGTAATAGTTAGCGGTAAGCTCCGGCATGATCTGGTACCGGCCGCCGGCGAACAGGAACTCGTCGCTGGTCTTGGCATTGCCCAACACGATGTTGCGTGCTCCCGCGGTGAATACGGTCATCTCTTCGTAATCCGAGGAGTCGCGATAGCTGGTGCGGTCGAGCATGCCGAGGTCGAGCGTAAGCCCGTCGACTTCCTTGCTCTGTAACCAGGCACCGCGATAGACGTTTGGCAGCAGACGACTGTCGTTACGCATCACCACCGGGATGATCGGTTGCAGGGTGCCAACGTGCAGCGTGGTGTTGGACATCTTCGCTTTGGCGGTCAGGCCGGCGGTGCCGTAGTCATCAGACGGCTGACCGGACGAATCGCGCTGCAGGATGCCGGTGCCGGAGCGATCCGGGCTGGAGTCGAGCTTGACGCCCAGCAGGCCGATCGCATCCACGCCGAAACCGACTGGTCCGTCGGTGTAACCCGACTCGATTTTCATGATGAAGCCTTGGGCCCACTCGTCCGCCTCAGACTGCGGTGCGCCACTCTGGCGGAAATCACGGTTCATGTAGAAGTTGCGCAGCTCGACGCTGGCTTTGCTGTCATCGAGGAACGCAGCGCTGGCCGGGCCGGTGATGCTCAGTGCAACGCTGGCGCAGAGCAGGTTGCGGGCGAAATTGCGGAGGTCTGTCATGGTGCTTCCTTTTGTTGTTATTGGTTCGGTGTCGCCAGGTTTCCCTTCAGCGAATAGCGAATGCCGTGCCAGGCGCACCGGCAGAGCCGGCATTCCACCGCTATAGGGCGCGGAGCTGTAGCCAGAGCCCTGCAGCCACTACCTCAAGGACCGCACGGCCACAAAACGGGTAGGGCAGCACTGTCTGTCCGGCTGGACATGTTCGCCTGGGCAGGCCAAACGCTGTCCATTCGGCTGGAAGCCGGTCGCCACGCACCACCAGGTGCTGCGTGGGGCGCGGCGTTAATGCGGCTCTAGTTGAGGCCTATGTGGCTCTTCACGCAGACAAAGCTGGAGGCATCGTTAACATCGCCGCGCCGCTTGTACTTCGGCCAGCCCGGGTATTCGCAAAGTGGGCGGGTGCGACCGGGTACGGCGACGGTGTCGGTGACGACCTGGCGCTTGGGTGTCACGCCGCGTTCGACCCAGTTCTCTAGCGCGGTCAGCGAATCCCAGGCGGCATTGAAGACGGTGCTGGCCGCGTGTGCGTAGCCGGGAATCTCGTAGTAGCGCATGAACCGGCGGGTCTGCCCGACGCCCATGTCCTGCTGCAGGCGCCGGTAATATTCAGCCGTGGCGCGGGTGCTGACCAGCTGATCCGAGGTGCCATGGGCCATCAGAATCTTGCCGCCGTTGGCAACGAACGCCGACAGATCGGTCTGGTTGACGTCCTGACGCAGCGACAGTGCATCGACTCGCGCCTGCCACGGACCGAGGTCGGTCGGGTCCAGCGTCAGGGAGTTGAATGCCGGGTTGCGGGTCACGAAGTAGCGCACCCACTCGTCCCAGAACCCTGAATGGTAGGGCGCGCCTTCGGCGAAGCCGGTGCCATGCACGGGCATCGGATAATCGGGTTGCAGGGTATTCAACCCCAGCCGATTGACCACCAGTTGCAGGCCTTCGCCGGGACGGCCCAGGTCGGTGCCCCAGGTATTGAAGCCGGGATAGCCGCGTTCACCACTGGCCAATGGTTGGCTGAAACGAATCGGCGTATCGAACACTTTGAGCGCGTTGATCTGTGCATCGGACAAGCAGCTGTTACCTGTGTCAGCCCCGTCACGGCAGCGCAAGGGACGGCCGTTGAGCTTGGCTGTTGCCGGATCGAATTGGGCATTGCACGCCGCCTGATGACTGATCACCAGATCACGCACGCCATCGAGCCCGTCACAGGCTTGCATCGCGGCTTCCAGTAGCGCGGCGCGCTTTTCCAGGCTGGGATAGGCGCCTGGCGCAGCCAACGCGCGGCTAATGCGGCCAAACTGCAAATCCAGTGCGGCAGCGTTGTAGGCCGGGTAGAGCACGATTGCGCCGTGAAAATCCTTTGGCCATTGCTGCACCACCGCCAGCGCCTCTCGGCCCCCCGTGGAGCCACCTGCAAAATAGCTGCGAACCGGCGGCTGACCGTAACGTTGCTCGATCAGATACATCGCCGTATCTCGGGTTTTCTTCAGGGCGTCGTGGCCGTAGTTGGCCAAGGCTTCCTCGTTCCAGGCGAAGTCACCTGGATGAACCGGGTTGGCAACGTGGCCCGAGTCGCTGGCAAATACAGCGTATCCGCGGCCCAGTGGCGTCGGCTGGTCGATCGGCCCGGCCGGGACGTTGCCGGCAACATTGGGAACGGTGCCGTTGTAGCCGCCACCGCCATACATCATCGCTTTGCTGTTCCATTGTTCAGGCAGGACGATGCGCATCTTGATGCTGGGTGCGCTTGGGTCGACCGGAGCGATTTCCACGCTCAGATCGCAATGTGGGCCAAACGTCTGTGGCGCGCTGCCACCGCCTGGCTTCAGGGTCGCGGCTGTGACCCTCGCGCCCGATGTGGGTAGAGCGATCGCCGAGGCAGGGATTTGCGCACCGGATAATTCGCTGCAGCTAGCGGCTAGGGTTGGCTCGGCAATTACCAACGCCAGCAGGGCGGGCGATGCCAACAGCAGCCGCGGAGAGGCTGCGCTGCGAAAACGCTTTGCACGGGATGCTTTCATGTGGGTTTCCTTGTTCTTGTTGTCATGCCTTCATGACTGACGCCACGAGGTGATGCCCGAGAACCACTGGCCGGGCGTAGTGGCTGAGCCAAAGCTGTGCCAGCTCAACAGAGCAAGGTTCAACCGCCGATGACCGGTCACGAGATTGCAGCCGGACCGCTCTAGCATGAAGACGATCAGGCTGAACGCAGCGCTGCGACGAAGATGTTTTCTGTCCAGTTCACGGGACATAGGTAGCCGCGTTGTCGTCGCGGCTGGACACTCTGTATGGCGGCTTGGACTTATTCGACGGGCGGTGCGGCTGTTGACTGAGAAATGCCTCCCCGAGGCGTGACGGGGTGCCGCCACGGTGACGTCTGTGCTTTAGCACCCGGGGAGTGGCGGTCGCAGCGTTTAGTTCGGACGGACCTGAACACCGAAGCGGATATTCCAAAACCTCCTGACTATACTTTCGTCGTATGTGCGCAACGGTCGCACGCCCCGCCTATTTTTCCTGTCGAGACCAGCCCGCCCCATGGAAACGCTTTACCTCATCTTCCTGCTGCTGCTTGCAGTGGGTGCAAGCCGCATTCTGGCCAATGTCGTTCCGCTGCCACTGCCAATTTTGCAGATCATCATGGGTAGCCTGCTGGCGCTCCCACCATTCGGTATGGGCGTCGAGCTACGGCCCGAGATATTCATGCTGCTGTTCATCCCACCGTTGCTGTTTTACGACGGTTGGAAGATACCCAAGCGCGAGTTCACCGAGCACGGCGCGGAAATGACCGCCATGGCGCTGGTGCTCGTGCTGATCATTCTGGTGGTGGTGGGCTATTTCATTCACTGGCTGCTGCCAGCCATTCCGCTCGGGGCGAGCTTCGCTCTGGCCGCTATCCTGTCGCCGACCGATGCGCTGGCGGTGATCGCCATTGCCCAGGGACGGCTGCCGCGGCATATGTCTCACCAGCTGGAAGGTGAGGCGATGATGAACGATGCCACCGGCCTGGTTTCCTTCAAGTTCGCGTTGGCTGCGGCTATCACCGGCTCTTTCTCGTTGGTCACCGTTACCGGCGAGTTCTTCGTCATCGCGCTGGGCGGTCTCGCGATTGGTGCGGGACTGAGCTGGTCGGTCGGGAAGGCCAAACAGTGGATGACCGCACGAGATCTGTTTGATCCGTCGACTTACGTTGTGATGATTCTCCTGCTGCCATTCGCCGCGTTCTTCCTGGCCGAACATGCCGGGATGTCCGGCATTCTCTCGGCGGTAGCGGCGGGGATGGTGCAGAGCCGTATCGACATGCTGCCGGTCAAGACCAGTACCCGGATCCTCAATCGCAGCATCTGGGAGATGCTCGACTTCAGCTTTAACGGCCTGGTATTCCTGCTGCTGGGTCTGCAGTTTCCGCGGATCGTCGAGCGCGTCTGGGAAGCGGCTGGGCACGAGTCCTATAGCATGCCGATGCTGGTTTTCAGCGCGCTGGCGATCATGGCGTTGCTGTTGGTGGTGCGCTTTGTCTTCGTCTTCGCCTATCACTGGAGCGAGGCACGTGTACGTCGCATGCTCGGCAAGACCGTCCAGCCCAAATCCCTTCGCTTGTTCTCTGCGCTGAGCGCCGTCGCCGGCGTGCGTGGTGCGATTACCCTGGCAGGTGTGCTGTCGATCCCGTTGATGATCGGCGATACACCGTTTCCAGGCCGTGATCTGATGATCTTCCTCGCCGCCGCAGTGATCATTTTGTCCTTGCTGATCGGTGCGCTGGGCATTCCCTATTTCCTCAAGCAGCTACCCAACAACGATTTTGAAGAACATAGGGAAGAGCTGAAAAAGGCACGACGGCTGGCCGCTCAGGCAGCGGTCAGCTGGCTGGAGGGCTGGAAGCAGGCCAACCCTGTAGAGGATGCGGATAGCGCGCTGCTGCGCAGCGAGGTAACCGCGCGGGTCACCGAGTCATACCGTCACGACATCGAAGCGTTGATGGACCATCACGGTCGAGCAAACCAGGCCCGTGAAACCATGACGTTGGAGCGGGTCATTCGCGTTCAAGCCATCGCGGTGCAGCGCAAGGAAATGTACCGCATGAGGAAACGGCACGAGATCGACGAGCAGATGCTGCAAACCCTGCTGCGCGAACTCGATTATGAAGAGGCCGCGCTGGGGGCGGGTGAAACGGCTTAACGGCCGGCCAGGTCTTGCTGCGGTTCGGGTTCAAGCACGGCGATCGTATGGTCGCTGTGCTTGAACGTCACCAGCTGGGTCAGCCAGGCCTGCAGCACAGGCGATGGTGCTTTCTGGTTGCGCATCGCGATCGCAAGGATTTCCCGGGCGATGGTCACCACCGCGCTTTTGCTGCCGAGAAAGTGCCAGTTGAACCAGCCATCGCCGTAGGTCAGCGGCGTTTTCTGCCCTGACGGCAAGGGGATGTACACCTTGACCGAAAGATCGAAAAGCACTTCGGGCTTGGAGATGATCAGCAGCTTCACGTCCGCTACCTTGCTCAACCAGTAGCGATGATCGAAGCGTCCTCCCGTCAGTTCCGCAGACTGGCTCAAGGCATCGTTGATCAACGCTCGGTTATCGATGAGTTGCACGGTAAGGGCTTCCGTCTGCAGGGTGGGTGTTCCGCATTCGAGCTGACGCGATCGATACGAAACAGTACGAAATCGGTGAAATAGACGCCGCGCGTGGCCGACAGCTTGGAGCCGTGCACGCCTCGCTTGGCATGTCGGGTTATCGGTTGATCGAGGTTTTTGTTTAGCCTCGCGTGAGTGAAAAGTTCGTTCGTCCAACAGCCCTTACCGATGGCGAACCCTGTCTAACAAGCGGCCTAGGCGCAAAAAGGCCGGTCGATGAACCAAGCTCATCGACCGGCTTTTTGCCGTAGCGGTTACTGGGCGCTGGCTTGCGCGGCTTCTGTGATCAGCGCAGCCACTTCATCTGGATGCGAGGTCATCACGACGTGGGAGGCGCCGGGGATGCTCAGGGTTTTCTTCGATCCCGCGCGGTCGGCCATGAACTTCAGCGCCGCCTCGGGGATGTTCTTGTCGCCGGTACCGTAGACGAACCAGGAAGGCACGTACTCCCAGGCGGTGTTCTGGCTTTCTTCGTTCAACGCGGCGGCGGTTATCGGGCGCTGCGTAGCGGCCATCAAGGCCGCCTCGGCCGCCGGCACATCGGAAGCAAACTGTTCGGCAAACTTGTCCTGCTGGATGTAGAGATCCTGGTTGCCGTCGCTCAGCTGAACGGGTTCGGCCAGGGTCGGACCAAGCGTTCCGCCTGGAAACTTGCCGGCCAGCGTGGCAGCACTTTCGCCGGCTGCCGGTGCGAATGCAGCGACGTACACCAGCGCTTTGACCTTGTCGCTTCCATTCACTGCGTTGGTGATGACGCTACCGCCGTAGGAATGACCAACCAGCACGATAGGGCCTGAGGTGTGCTCGATGATGTCGGAGACGTATTTGGCATCGTTGGCCACGCCACGCAGCGGGTTGGCGGCGGCGATGACCGGATAACCTTGTCCAATCAGCCGGGTGGCCACGCCGTTCCAGCTTGCTGCTTCGGCAAATGCACCGTGCACCAGAATCACGGTCGGTTTGTCGGCGGCGAAGCTGGCGACGCTGCCCAGGGTAGTGGCGGCGGCGAGAAGGGTGGCGGCTGCGGCGTTGCGGGTTTTCGATGCAGTGGTCATGACGTTGTTCTACCTTTTCGATTAGATACGGTTCGGGTTGTTGTGTCGGTGGCGGGCTCTGCTCAGCAGGCCGGAGCACCCACACAGGAAACGGCTTGGGACTTCGGAGCGACTTGCGTCAGGTGCAGGGTCATAATGCGCAGTCGGGTTGTCGTAAAGGACTCAAATCGTCTTCAATATGCAACTAATCGTCTAATCGAGGCAGGTAACCATGGATCGTCTATCGAGTCTGCTGTGCCACTTCGGCATGCACGCGGGCCTGTATCACAGCGGAGATCTCTGTGGCGTCGCGGCCTTCGAGACTGCGGACCAGGTGGGCTACATCCATGTGCTGCGCGAAGGCGCCATGACGTTGCGTCTGGCGGACAACAGCGAGGTGCGGTTGGCGGAGCCGACGGTGATGGTATTTCCCCGTCCGTATCGCCACCGGATGCTCGCCAACGAAGCGGATGGCGCGCGGCTGGTGTGCGCGACGCTGCAATTCGACGGCGGGGCCAACAATCCGCTGGCGGCGGCGTTGCCTGATGTCTTACTGCTGCCGGTGGCCGAAGCGCCGATCCTCGACGGTGCCCTGGCCTGGCTGTTTGAGGAGGCGGTCGCCGGCTACTGTGGCCGCGAGGCGGTCATGGGGCGCCTTTTCGAGTTGCTCATCGTGCAGATGCTGCGCCACTTGATGGCCAGCCAGACGATGAGTTCGGGAATGATGGCCGGGCTTGCCGACTTGCGCCTGGCGAGGGCGATCACGCTGATGCACGCTGAACCCGAGCGTGCATGGTCGGTGGCCGAACTGGCTGCCGAATCGAACATGTCACGGGCTAGCTTTGCCGCCAGTTTCCGCTCGGTGGTCGGGCAGACACCCGCGGATTACCTCACCAGTTGGCGCATCAGCCTGGCACAGAAGCGTTTGCGCGAAGGACGGCCGATCGCCCTGATTGCCGATGAGGTGGGTTACGAAAGCCCATCGGCGTTGGCTCGCGCCTTCCGCCGCAAGACCGGCGCCAGTCCGCGCGAATGGCAGGCCGCAGCGAGCGCGTGACGGCGTGGCGGGATACACCCCGGCATTATCGGTCCGCCGCGCTGCGTTACTTGACCCATGATTGGCAGCGGCACAGCTCATTTGGCGAACAGCTGACTCATGTCCTTGAATGCCTTGAATTCCAACGCATTGCCGCAAGGGTCGAAGAGGAACATGGTCGCCTGCTCGCCGACCTGGCCCTGGAAGCGTACATAGGGCTCGATAACGAACTTGGTATCCCGTGCGCGCAGACGCTCGGCCAGCGCTTCCCATTCCGGCCAGCTGAGCACGATGCCGAAGTGCGGCACTGGAACGTCGTGACCGTCTACGGCATTGGTGTGTGCAGCTTGCTGCGATGGCGTCTGCGGGTGCTCATGGATGACCAGTTGATGGCCGTAGAAATCGAAGTCGACCCAATGCTCGGACGAGCGGCCTTCGGCGAGACCGAAGACTTCGCCATAGAAGCGGCGCGCGGCGGGTAGGTCATGGACAGGGATCGCAAGGTGAAAAGGAGAGAGGCTCATCAAGGCTTCCTTCTGTTGTGGGGCCGTAACGATCATGTTGCCGATTTGTCGCCCTCATCAACAGCGGATATCGTTGGTGTCGAGCCTCGAATATTTCGATCAATCCAGGTCCCTATGATCCGCGAATTGAAAACCTTCCTTGCGATCGCCCGGTGCGGCAGCTTCGCCGCTGCAGGCTACAGAATCGGGCTGACCCAGTCTGCGGTCAGCGCCCAGATCAAGAATCTTGAGGAGGCGCTGGGCCTGCGCCTATTCGATCGAACGGGCCGATCGGCGTATCTCAATGCGGCGGGCCTGCGGGCGCTGCCGCTGGCCGAGCAGATCCTCGAGACGTTCAGCTTGATGGGACAACCGGAGTCGCTCGAAGACTACCGGGGCGAACTGCGAATCGGTGCCATCGGTACGGTACAGACCGGCCTTCTGCCGCGGGTGCTGCTCCGTCTGCTGAAACAGGCGCCGGGCGTCGCGCCAAAGCTGGTTCCCGGTGTCTCGTTGAATCTGTTATCGCAAGTCGATGCCGGCGAGATCGATCTGGCGATCATGATCCGACCGCCGTTTTCGCTGCCCAAGGAGCTCCATGCCGAGTTGGTTCAGCGCGAGCCGTTCGTGCTGATCACGCCGCTCGACGTGGCCGGTGATGACCCGTTGCAGCTCCTTGTCGAGCAGCCGTTTGTACGTTACGACCGCAGCTCCTTTGGCGGTCGGCAGGTGAGCCAGTTCTTGCGCAAATATCACCTGGATGTTCGCCCTGGCCTGGAACTCGACGAGTTGGATGCCATCGTCAAGATGGTCGCCTGCGGGCTGGGTGTAGCCCTGGTGCCAGAAGCCGGGTTATGGCTCGAAAGTACGCCGACCGTCCGCGTTCTCCGACTGGGCGGCGCAACCTTCTACCGGGAGCTGGTACTGATCGGCCGCCATAGCGCCCGGCAGCTGCCGGTGCAGCAGCTGTTTCACCGCTGTGTGCGTGAAGTGTTGGCGGAGCAGGGCAATCCGACTCTGGATTAGCGCGTCCGCTGAGAAAAAGCGCCCGCCAGCCACACCGAACGTCGGTTATAGACGCCTTGGCAGGGGGATATCGGGGCCGTGCACTACCCTTGATAGAGCGAGGATTCAACAATGGCTACGTATATCGGTCTAGCTCAGAACGGCGGCCAGCTCTATGGGTCCAAGTAGAAGCTCGCTTTACACACTTTTTGGATAACAGCATGGCCCAACCAGATCTGCAATCCCGGCTTGCTTTCACGCTGCAATCGGCTGGCTTGCTGGAGTGGTACGTCGAGCTGGACGATTCGCTGAACGATACCCAGGCGACGGTCGAGGCCGTCACCCATGCGCTCGATGCCTGTGCATTGGGCAGCACCTCGCTCACCGAATTTCTGGAGCACATCCATCCCGATGATCGCGATCCGGTCGCCGAGCACGTGGCTGTCGCCCTCTCGACCGGTGACGAGGTGCGCTTCGAATGCCGTGTTCTGGTCGGCGACAGCAGTGTGCAAATGGTCAGCGTGACCGGTCGCTCCACCGCTCATCCCGAGCTGCGGGCGCTGCACTTCGTCAGTCAGGACGTGACCGACTGCCGCCGCTCCGAGGCCATAGCCGAAGGGCAGATGCGCTCACTGGAGCTGGCGGTGGCCGGTGCGCCCTTGACCGAAGTGTTGGTTGAACTTACCCGCTCGGCCCAAAGGCAGTCGGCTGGGACCATTCGCGCAGCCATCATGCGCCTGGATGAGGATGGCAGGCTGCGATTCGTTGAAGCATCCAGCCTTCCTTCAGATTTCGTCGCTGCGCTCGATGCAATGGACGCAGGTTCGGATGAAACCACCTGCAGCGTGTCGGTACGCACCGGCAAGCCAAGTGTTGCCGTGGATATTGCCAGCGATCCTTACTGGGCCCGGCACCGGGACAAGGCGCTTGAGCACGGCCTACGCGCTTGCTGGTCCACACCCGTTCTTTCCGACCGCGGCGAGGTGATGGGCACCATTGCCTGTTACAGCAGCGTATACGCAGCGCCGTCGTCTTTGGAGCAAGAAGGAATCACCCTGCTCGCCAATACGGCGGCGCTGGTGGTGCAGCGCGATCGAGCCAACCGGGCACGGATCAAGGCCGAGCGAGAGATGGCAGCCAACGAGCGCCGCTTCAAGGGGCTGGTGAAGGCCACCAACAGTTTGGTCTGGTCGACCAGCCCCGAAGTGGACATCGTTGAGCTACAGCCCGACTGGAATGAGTTCACTGGCCAGACGTTCGAGCAATCGCGCGGGAAGGGCTGGCTCGAAGCCGTGCATCCAGAAGACCGCGCCGAGCTTGAATGCGTTCTGGAAGAAATGCGTTCGGTTTATAGCAACAAGCGCGCGGAATACCGCATCCGCCGGGCTGACGGCCAATATCGGCATATGACCGGTCACGCCGTGCCCATCTTCGATGACCACGGGAATATGAAGGAGTGGTCCGGCGGCTTGACTGACATCACGGACCGCAAGCAGGTCGAGCACCGACTGCACCACATGGCCACTCATGACTCGTTGACGGGGCTACCCAACCGAACCTATCTCAATGATCACCTGCGGGAACTGGTCAATTTCATCCCAGAAGGCCAGCAACTGATGATCATGCTGATCGACCTTGACCGCTTCAAGGAAGTGAACGACTCGATGGGGCATGGCTATGGCGACGTACTGTTGGTGCAGATCGCCCATCGGTTGCGCGAAGCGCTGCCGTCCGGCGATCTGGTGGCGCGCCTGGGCGGCGACGAGTTTGTGGTGGTGGCTCATCTACCTGACGGCGTGCGCTCGGCCGAGCGGCTGGCAGCTGATCTGCTGCGGGCGATCCAAGTGCCCTGCGATGTGCTCGGCACACGTTACTACCCCTCGGCATCGATGGGCATGTGTCTGTATCCGAACCCCGACACCAGCATTGACGAACTGCTGCAGCACGCCGATATCGCCATGTATCGCGCCAAGGATGCTGGCGGCACCGGAATGCAGTTCTTCTCGGCTGAGATGAGCATTGAGACCAAGAACCGCATGGCGCTCGAGCTCGATCTGCGCGAAGCGCTGGAGCGCAATGAATTCGTGCTGCATTACCAGCCGCGTATTTGCCTGGACGATGACATTCCATGCGGTGTAGAGGCGCTGATCCGCTGGAACCATCCAAGTAAGGGGCTGGTATCGCCAGCGGTGTTCATACCCATCGCCGAAACCACGGGGCTGATCTGCAAAATCGGCAACTGGGTGCTGCAGCAGGCGTGCAAAGACATCCAGCAATTGACCGAACGCATCGGTACCGAGCTGATGCTGTCGGTGAACGTGTCACCGGTGCAGCTCAAATCGCCGACGCTGTGCAGCGAAGTCAGCGGGGCATTGCAGACGGCCGGGATGGATACGCACCGTCTCGAACTGGAGCTGACCGAGTCCGGGTTGATCGAAGACACCGACGCTTCGCACCAGCTCCTGAGAAACCTGCGAACCATCGGCGTCAGGCTTGCAATCGATGATTTCGGCACCGGGTACGCCGGCATCGCCTATTTGCGCCAATATCCCATCGATGTTGTGAAGCTTGATCGGACCTTCCTTTGCCCAGCCGCGAAGGCTGATAACTGTCTCGATTTCATCAAGGCGGTGACCGAAATGTGCCATTCGCTTGGCATGCGCGTCGTGGCCGAAGGCGTAGAGGACGCCGATATGCTGCGGCAGCTGATGCGGTCGGCATGCGACGAGGCACAGGGTTACCTGTTCGCAAAGCCTATGCCGCTGGCCCAGCTGGGTGACTACATCATCGATCGTCGGGCAAGTTGAGCTCTTCGACGTTTGGACTGCGCTGAAGTCGCAACTCAATATTTGTCCGATTCAGATGCACGGTGTCTTCTGCCCGCACGGCCGGCTCTGTACCATTTGTCGACGCTATTACTCACCATGCTGGCCAAGCTGTCGTGGAGGCTGGCTGTGGGGCTCTTGCGCAATCAAGCACAGCATCGCCTTCAGCCTTGTGGCCGGCTTATCTATCGATTCTTCAAAGCAGAAGTTTGAGTGCTAAACGGACGCGAAGGGAAACCTCACCTGCTCCTAACTACCGGAAGAGCACCGACGTGACTGCTGACATTTCATCCGAGGCCAGGCGGCTATTGATTGGCACCGGCTGTGGCGTCGATTTCTCTCGCCTGGTCCAACTGCTGGACGAAGAGGGGTATGAACTCGCTTTCTGCTCCGATAGCGAGAGCCTGTTTCAACAATTGGATCACCGAGTGGGTGCGGTGATCGCCACCGATCGATTCCTCGCTTCGGCGATGGCGAGCGGGCCCGCCGTCACCGAGCAAGGTGACGGGGCGGACATCCCCTTTATTGTGGTCACAGATACGCAGAGCGAATCCCGCGCTGATTTTCTGGCAGTCAAGAAGCGGTTACCCGGGTGGGTAGCGGACCTGGTCATTCTCGAACAGCCAATCAGACCGGCAGCCCTGCTGAGCACCGTGGCGATGGCCTGGCGCTCTCGCCTCCGTCAGTTCGAGATTGCAGACCGTCTCGTGGAGCTCGCTGAGCAGCAAGCAACGCTTGAGAGCCTGGTCGAACACCTTCCGGTTGGCATCTGCCTGATCGATACAAACGGGACCACCGTGCTCAGCAATCCTACCTACGAGCGGTACGTCCCCAACCGAAGAATCCCATCCACTGATGGTCGGCATGCTCAGCGATGGGTGGGCCTCGATAGCCAGGGTCAACGGATCCCGCCGGATCGATTTGCAGGCGCCCGGGCTCTGCGCGGCGAAATGGTGGAAGGTGCTGACTTCCGCTACTACCCCGACGACGGGCCTGAGCTGTGGACACGCGTCAATGCGGTGCCGCTGTACGACAGCCAAGGGGAGATCCGAGGCGCCGCCTTGGTCGTCATTGATATAAATGCTGAAAAGCAGAACGAAGAAATGTTGCGCCGGTTCAACCATGATCTTGAGTTTCAGGTCAAGGTTCGTACCCGTGCGCTGGAAGACGCGTTAGAGAAACTGACGCTGGAAAGCCAAGAACGAGCCCGAACCGAAGACCAGCTGCGCCAATCCATGAAGATGGACGCGGTGGGCCAGCTCACCGGTGGCATCGCTCACGATTTCAACAACATGCTTACGGGTGTCATCGGCGCATTGGACCTGATGCGACTCCGTATAGGCCGGCAGCAATACGGTGATCTGGATCGTTACATGACGGCCGCCCATACGTCCGCCAGCCGAGCGGCAGCCTTGACCCAGCGCTTGTTGGCGTTCTCCCGTCGGCAGTCGCTCGAAGCCCGCACCGTTTCAGTGAATCCGCTGATCTTGTCGCTAAGCGACCTACTTAAACGGACGCTGACGGAGCGGATCAAGCTTGAGCTGCAGCTTGATGACGGTGCCGGCTTGGCATTAGTCGATCCCAACCAGCTTGAAAACGCCTTGTTGAACCTAAGCATCAATGCGCGTGATGCCATGCCAGATGGCGGCATTCTGGCGATTGCTACCAGCCGAGCCGATATCGACGAGGCAGAGGCTGCTCGTCTGGGTGGTCACAGGGGGCACTACGTCAGCATCAGGGTATCGGATACGGGGGTCGGTATTCCCGATCCTGTGTTGGGCAAGATATTCGAACCCTTCTTCACCACCAAACCCTTGGGGCAAGGCACCGGGTTGGGCCTGTCCATGGTCTACGGATTCGTTCAACAGAGCAGCGGTTTCGTCTCGGTGACCAGCGAGGAGGGGGCCGGTACCTCGATCACCTTGTACATACCCCTGGCGCAGTCGTCTGCAGTCGAGAATGGGGCGATCGCCGTGTCCGTGGATCTGACCTCCGGACGAGGGCAGACGATCCTTGTGGTGGAGGATGATGATTCGGTACGCCTGTTGCTCGCCGCCGCGCTGGAGGACTTCGGCTACCAGGTGCACCTCGCTGAAGATGGTCAGCAGGCGCTGAGTTTGCTCGATGGCTTGCGTACGCTGGACCTGTTGATAACCGACGTCGGGCTGCCCGGGCTGAACGGCCGCCAACTGGCCGAAATCATCCAGCAGAAACGGCCGGATCTGCCCGTTCTGTTCATCAGCGGTTACGCCGAAAACGCCGCGATTCGCTCGGAGTTTCTCGGGGCGGGCATGAGCATGATGACCAAGCCGTTCACGCTTGAGCATCTGGCTGAAACAGTATCAGCCGCCTTGGACGCACTGGCTGAAACGGGCGCTATTTGAGGGCGCAAGGCCAGGCCCTCCGGGCCGGCCTGTACGTGCGGGCTCGTCGAGCGCTTAGCGCACGCCCGCCGCATCGACACTTGCTGCCTGGGCATCGGCCAGAACCTGCTGGAACAGCAGCGGTGACATGGGGCGGCCGAGGTAGAAGCCCTGAGTCGCAGTGTGTTCGCCGGTGCTGATGCCAGTTGGTCGCATTACGGGACCTACGCTCTGCTGTTCTTTCTCATCGCTGTTCCTCGTCTATGCGCATGGGCGGCGTTGGGACAGGGAGCAGTGCGGCTGCTGAAATCAGCGCAGTCGATCAAACGTTTCAATCGGTGCATGGCGTTGTTGCTGCTGGTCTCTGCCTGGAGCAGCTTGCTTATCTGATCTCGGTCGGCAGCGGAACTTCAACCCGCCATCTTCGCGGCAAGGCCGGCGCGCTCTATCATGCGCCGCCGCTGCGCATGCGCTTTCGATGCAACTGTGGGGAACCAAAGCCCGAGGGTGCATGGTCGAAGCGCGTAGATAAGTGCCGGTTGCCACCGTCATTTTGCGTTCGACACCCTCGGCAGAACTCAGGGTTCTGCCTGAATCGACCTACTGATCTTCCAAAGGAACGACTGATGAGCCTCGACCTCAACGCAGGACGCCTCCCCGCCGAGCACACCTTGACCAATATTCCGCGGCTGATTTCTCGGTATTACAGCGAGCGCCCTGATCCATCCGATCCGGCGCAGCAAGTCGCTTTCGGCACCTCCGGCCACCGCGGCTCGTCACTGAAGAACAGCTTCAACGAGTGGCATATCCTGGCGACCACACAGGCGATCTGCGATTACCGTCGTGAGCAGGGCATCGACGGTCCGATCTTCGTCGGCATGGACACCCATGCGCTGTCCGAGCCGGCGTTCGTATCCGCCCTGGAAGTGTTGGCAGCCAACGGCGTCGAGACATGCATCGACGCCGGTTGCAGCGAAACCAATGGCGAGCCCGGATACACGCCGACGCCAGCCATCTCCAACGCCATCCTCGAATACAACGCCGGCCGCAGCGGCGGCCTGGCTGACGGCATCGTCATCACGCCGTCGCATAATCCGCCTGCCGACGGCGGCTTCAAGTACAACCCCACCAATGGCGGCCCGGCCGATACCGGTGTAACCAAGTGGATTCAGGAGCGCGCCAATGCGCTGCTGGTCGCCGGGCTCAAGGGCGTGCAGCGAATGGATTATTCGCAGGCCCTCAAAGCATCGACCACCCAACGCTTCGATTTCATCGAACATTACGTAGGCGGTCTGGAACAGGTGATCGACCTGGAGGCCATCCGCAACTCCGGCCTGAAGTTTGGCGTTGACCCACTCGGTGGGGCCGGCGTGCATTACTGGACGCGCATTGCCGAACGCTACGGCCTGCCGCTCGAAGTGCTCTCGACCCGAGTCGATCCAACCTTCCGCTTCATGCGCCTGGACTGGGACGGCAAGATCCGCATGGATTGCAGCTCGCCCCACGCCATGGCCGGTCTGATCGAGAACAAGGACCGCTTTGACGTCTCCTTCGCCTGCGACACCGACCATGACCGCCACGGCATCGTTGCGCGTTCGGTGGGGCTGCTGAACCCCAACCATTATCTGGCCGTTGCCATCGAATACCTCTTCACTCACCGCCCCGAGTGGAGCGCTGGGGCGGGCATCGGCAAGACCTTGGTGTCATCCTCGATGATCGACCGTGTCGCCAAGGGCATCGACCGCAAGGTGGTCGAGGTGCCGGTGGGCTTCAAGTGGTTCGTTGATGGCTTGATGGACGGCAGCCTGGGCTTCGGCGGTGAAGAATCCGCTGGTGCTTCTTTCCTGCGCAAGCAAGGCGGTGCGTGGTCCACCGACAAGGATGGTCTGATTCTCGGCCTGCTGGCTGCTGAGATCACCGCGGTGACCGGCAAGGATCCTGGCGAGCGCTACCAGGCGCTGACGGAGCGCTTCGGTTCCCCGGTCTATCAGCGCATCGATGCTGCCGCAGACCGCGAGCAGAAGGCCAAGCTCGGCAAGCTGTCCGCTTCGCAGGTCACCGCCAGCGAGCTGGCCGGCCAGCCAATCACCCAGATTCTCACCGAAGCGCCGGGCAACGGCGCCGCAATTGGCGGCCTCAAGGTCGTGACCGACAACGGCTGGTTTGCGGCGCGGCCGTCCGGTACCGAGGACGTCTACAAGATCTACGCGGAAAGCTTCGAGGGCGAGGCGCACCTCAAGCGCATCCAGGAAGAGGCCAAGGCGCTGGTGGATAGTGTGTTGGCAGGATGAAGGTCAGTTCGCGCAACTACTGCGATGGCGGTGATGCGTGCTGAAGTCGTGGACGGATCTGGCTGCGTGGAGGTTGGGTGAGATTGCAACCGGCGCCGACTGGCGGTGTGACCCTCCTCGTATTGGCGCGGCCAGGCAAACCTCTGGGTCGTTGTTGGCGCATAAACGTCCCAGGCCGTCGACAGGTCAGCCGGTGGTTGTGCTCGTGTGGCGCTAACCTCGACAATTGCAGACAGGTTGTCTAACCCGCCAGATCGTGGGGAACGGTCCGTCATCGTTATCAGATTGAGATAGGTATCGCGTTGAAAGACCTTACCCGTGAGGCGCTTGAGGCAGAAGTCGTGCGTCTGCGCACCGTCCTTGAGAACGCAGGGATCTGCGCGGAGCAACAGACGCGGCGCGACGTCCATCAGCCGGATTCCTGCTCGAGCTGCCAACCGGCAAGCGCGGCCGACCCGATGACGCTACAAGCACTGGCAGCAGAGCTCGCAGCCAGCCAGGCTGCGCTGACCAGTAGCGAAGCACGCCAACGCGCAGTGTTCGACAGCATCACCGAGCTCGCCATTGTCCTGACTGATCCAGCTGGAATCATTACCGACTGGAACCTGGGTGCCGAGCAGGTGATGGGGTGGAGCGCCACGGAAATGCTTGGCCAGAGCAGCGAGCGGATCTTCACGGTGACCGATCGAGCCACAGGCCGGGCCAAGCATGAGATGGAAGATGTGCTGCGTCGTGGGCGCGTGACAAACGAGCGCTGGCACTTGCGCAAAGACGGTCAACAATTCTGGGCATCGGAGGCGATGTCGCCACTGTATGGCCCAAATCACAGCCATCTTGGCTATATGAAGATCCTGCATGACCACACCAGCGAGCACATGGCAGGCCGCGCCATTGAGGAATCTCAGCAACGCTATCGTCTGGCTGCGAAAGCTACTAATGATGCCGTTTGGGACTGGGATCTGAACACCAATCATGTGCTCTGGAACGATGCACTGGAGCAGGCATACGGCTACCCACTTGCGGACGTCGACAGTTCTGGAGACTGGTGGATCGAGCGCATCCATGCAGAGGACCGCGCGCGCATCCACTCATCGATTCGCGCCGTTATCGATGGGAGCGGTACCACCTGGACGGGTGAATACCGCTTCCGGCGTCAGGACGGGACCTACGCCGAGGTGATCGACCGCGGCCAGGTTATCCGCAACGCCGAAGGTGAGGCCGTGCGTATGATCGGCGCGATGCTTGATCTGACCCGCATGCGCGCTGTGGAAATAGCGCTGCGCCAGAGTGAGGAGCGGTTCAAAACCATACTGGAGTCTATCGAAGCGGCGTTCGCGATCGTTCAGGTCAAGTTCGACGCGAACGACCAGCCCGTGGACTATCTGTTTGTTGAGGCCAACCCGGCGTTCGAGCGCCAGGCAGGCGTCGACCTGCGGGGCAAGTGGGTTACCGAATTCGCACCGGATCTGGAGCAATTCTGGTTCGAAACCTACGGCCACGTTGCAAAAACCGGGGAGCCGGCCAGTTTCGAAAACTACGCTGAAGCGTTCGAGCGTTGGTTCGACGTTCGGGCCGTTCGAGTCGGCGACCCCGCCGAGCGCCAGATTGCGATTCTCTTCAGCGATGTGACCCAGAGGCGACGTGCCGAAGAGCGCCTGCGTGTCAGTGAATCGCTTGCGCGAGAAAACGTCCAGCGCGTTCAGCTTGCCCTCGCGGCCGGCGCGATCATCGGAACCTGGAATTGGCATCTGCCTACCGACCGGTTCACGGTCGATGAAGGCTTCGCTGTCGCCTTTGGTCTTGACCCCGCCCTCGGCCGAGAAGGGCTCAGCCTTGAGCAGATAATCGCTACCGTGCACACCGAAGACCGGGAGGGGCTGAAGGCTGCGATAGCCGAAGCGATCTCCCGCGGTGGCGCCTACGCCCATCAGTACCGGGTACGGCGTGCTGATGGCAGGTATTACTGGATCGAAGCGAACGGACGTGTCGATCTCGCAGAAGACCGCACGCCTCACAATTTCCCAGGCGTACTGATTGACGTCGAACACCGGCGGTCCATCGAGGCGGAGCGTGACAGGGCCACCGCGGCGTTGAGAGCGCTCAATGAGACCTTGGAGCAACGCGTGGCCGAGCGGACGGCAGCGCTGATCCAGACCGAGGACAAGCTGCGACAGTCACAGAAAATGGAGGCTGTCGGTCAACTCACTGGGGGCCTTGCGCATGACTTCAACAACCTGCTCGCAGGAATTTCGGGCGCATTAGAGCTGATGAGTCTGCGGTTGTCCCAGGGGCGGTTTGACGATATCGATAGGTACATGGCGTCAGCTCAGGGGGCGGCGAAACGTGCCGCAGCCGTGACGCACCGTCTCCTGGCGTTTTCGCGGCGCCAGACGCTCGACCCACGGCCGATCGACGTAAATGTGCTGATGGAGGGTATGACGGAGCTGATCCAGCGCACGGTCGGCCCCGGTATTCGGGTTGAAACCGTCAGTGGCATGCACCTCTGGTCGGCGTCGGTCGATGCGAGCCAGCTCGAGAATGCCATCCTCAACCTGTGCATCAATTCACGTGATGCCATGCCGGACGGCGGGCGTATCACCATCGAGACGTCCAACCGATGGCTGGCGGGTGATATCGCTCGGGCATACGACCTTCCCGAGGGTCAGTATCTCTCGCTGAGCGTAGCGGACTCCGGAACGGGCATGACACCAGCCGTTATCGCCAAGGCGTTTGACCCCTTCTTCACCACCAAGCCGATCGGCCAGGGCACAGGCCTGGGGCTATCGATGATCTACGGATTTGCCAAGCAGTCCGGTGGCCAGGTTCGCATTGATTCAGAGAAGGGGCAGGGCACCCAGGTATCCATCTTCCTGCCGCGTTACATCGGTGAAGCGGCCGAAGCCGCAACCGTGCCGACGATGACGAATACCGTTCCCGGCGAGGCCCGCGGGACGATTCTGATCGTGGACGACGAACCGACCGTGCGTCTGCTCCTGATGGATGTTCTAGGTGACCTTGGCTACACGTTGATTGAGGCGGCTGACAGTGTCAGCGGGCTGAAAGTGTTGCAATCCGAAGTAAACATCGACTTGCTGATCACAGACGTCGGCCTGCCGGGGGGTATGAACGGACGACAGATGGCCGACGCGGGTCGGGAGATACGCACGGGCCTGAAGACCCTCTTCATTACAGGCTATGCAGAAAGCGCAGCGCTTGGAAACAACTCCCTGGGTGCGGGCATGCAGGTCCTGACGAAACCCTTCGCGATCGACACCCTTGCCATCCGCGTCCAGGAAATGCTGGCTTTGTAGGCATCAAGGAACGTCGCTAAGTCCCGCCTGGGGCTGCCTTGACCAAACATGGCCAGGCCGCCGGGGCCACCCTGAGTGGTGTGCCCGGCAGAAAACGGCATTACTTCTTGGTTGATCTGCAGAAACGCGGCCCGGTGAATCTCGAATCGGTCTGGCGGCGTTACGCGGCGCGGGCGGACGGGCATGGGTCCAGTCATCCGGACATATCGTCGTGAAGACAGTATGTCGAAATGGGCATGTACACGAATCTGTACATTAGCGTGATGCGCCGTTGTCCCGTCGGTCGTCCAGTCACCTCGGTTTGGCAGCTGTAAGTCAGCGAAACCAAGGCCTAGGAGCCATTTCTGCAGGCCGTGCCTGGATTGGCATGGCTTTCGCTCTGACAAAGTCTCTCTTTGCTCGTTGAAGCTGATGCATCCGAGCGAGGCGACAAGAACAACAAGGAAAACCGCAGATGACTCCTTCTTTCAGTTCTGGCCGTTGTGCCAGCCACTCGTCCAGCACCTTGCCTGTCAGATTCCCCGTAATGGTCTGTGAAGGTCGATTTGCTGGCAATCAACGCGTCGGTTTTGGCCGCGCTGTTCCAGTTGCGCAACCCGATCGGAGCACGCCATGACACTCAACGCTAAGACTGCTCTCGTGACGGGTTCGACCAGTGGTATCGGTCTGGGCATTGCCTGCAAGCTGGCCGAGGCCGGGGCCGACGTGATGCTCAACGGCTTCGGCGATGTTGATGCCGCCCTCGAACGCGTCTCGGCATACGGCACGCGCGTGCTGCATCATCCTGCCGACGTGTCCGATGTGGATCAGATCGCCGATTTGGTCAGCCGGACGGAGCGCGACCTCGGCTCGGTCGATGTGCTGGTCAACAATGCTGGCATCCAGCATGTCGCTCCCATCGAAACATTCCCCGTGGAGCGCTGGGACACCATCATTGCCATCAACCTGTCCTCGGCGTTTCACACCATGCGCCTCGCCTTGCCGGGCATGCGTGAGCGCAACTGGGGGCGGATCATCAACATCGCCTCGGTTCATGGCCTGGTGGCCTCGGCGCAGAAGGCCGCTTACGTGGCCGCCAAGCACGGCCTGGTCGGCCTGACCAAAACCGTGGCGTTGGAAACAGCTACCACAGGCATTACCTGTAACGCGCTCTGTCCTGGCTGGGTACTGACGCCGCTGGTGCAGCAGCAGATCGATAGCAAGGCCCAGGCCCACGGCGACCCGAGCCAGGCGACCCGTGAGCTGCTGATGGAAAAACAACCGTCGCTGGATTTCGTGACGCCGGAACAGCTGGGCGAGCTGGCCGTCTTCCTGTGCAGCGATGCTGCTCGCCAGGTCCGCGGCGTTGCGTGGAATGTCGACGGCGGCTGGCTGGCCCAATAGTCATTCGGGCCATCCATAGCCGCAGCGGGTGTGTCGTCTGCGGCTACCGGTGGCAAAACAGTTTGTTATTGCCCTGCCGATGGCGGGTTGCGACGGAGATGAACTAACGCGATGCGTTCACCGGCCCGACTCTGTCTTTCCTCGATCGCGAATGGCACGAACCCGAGCTTCGGATAGAGCAGCAGGCCCGCTGTGTTCAGGCTGAAACAGGAGATCTGCACCTGGGCGGCCGCAAATTTCGAGAAGGCAACCGCGCAAAGGTGGTCGACGAGGAAACCTGCAGCCCCGGACCTGCGCGCGTTCGGCGCAACGATAACGTTCCCGATTGAACAAACCCCACCCTGATCCCATCGGTAGAAGTTCGCGAATGCTACGGGCCTGCCTGATTGGACGACGACGGACGACTCGGCGCGTTGAGCGATCGCCTCGAGCAGTTGGCCCTCAGTGAGTGGGTAATGAGCTTTTGGAAAGCAATAGAAGAGTTCGGCTTCGTCCTGCGGCCATTCACAGATAGCCGGCAGATCTTCGTGGCAAACCGGGCGAATCGTAAATGTCATTCTTTGCGCATCCTGCGACAGTCAACGGTTCGTTACGTTAACGACGGACATCAGCCGCAGCAAGGCACCCATCATTGCTTACGAACTTCTAGCTATCGCGCTACCGTTCGCTCAGTCCATGTAACTGCAACTTCGAATACAGACTGGCTCGGGATATGCCCAGCTCCGTCGCGGCTCGGCGGCGGTTGCCTTTGCAGGCGAGCAGGGCGGTCTGCAAGGCGCGGCGCTCGGCCTGGGCGACGCTTTCGGCGAGACGTTGCAATGGTGCGTTGGGTTCCGGTGCCGGTTCAGCAAGCATCGGCTCACTGGGCATGGCGGCAGCCTGCGGCGCGGCGGTGGTCGTCGAGCCCAGCAGCGGCGAGAAATGGCGTGCTTCCAGCGGGCTGCCATCCGTGCTCAGCTGGGCGCGTTCCAGCAGATTGCCCAGCTCGCGTACGTTGCCCCGCCACGGCTGGTTGCACAGCAATGCGATGGCGCTCGGTGCAAGTTCCATGGGTGCCTGACCGGAGCGGTTGGCAATGTCGTCGAGCAGGTGTTCGATTACGGCTGGGATGTCAGCAGCGCGTTCGCGCAGCGGTGGCACCTGTAGCGCCAGCACGTTGAGCCGGTAGTAAAGGTCATCGCGGAACTCGCCCGCGGCGACCTTGGCTTCCAGGTCGATGTGCGTGGCAGCGATCACCCGCACATTCAGTGGCTTGACCTGGTTGGAGCCCAGCGGCTCGATTTCCTGTTCCTGCAGCACGCGCAACAGCTTGGCCTGCAGTGCCAACGGCAGGTCGCCGATTTCATCGAGGAAGAGGGTGCCGCCGTTCGCCACTTCGAACTTGCCGATGCGCGCTTTGCGATCAGCGCCTGTGAAGGCGCCGGGCGCAGTGCCGAACAACTCGGCTTCAACCAGCGTTTCCGGAATTGCCGCGACGTTGACTGCAACAAAAGGTCCATTGGCACGCGGCGACAGGTTGTGGATGCCCTGGGCCAACAGCTCCTTGCCTGTACCGGTCTCGCCACGGATCAGCACTGTGGCGTCCAGCTGGGCGGCACGCCGTGCTTGGCGTTTCACTTCGCTGGCGGCCGGGCTGGTGCCGATGAAGCCGGCGATGGTGTAGCGCGCTCGGCGAGCCTTGGCCAGTTCGTTCTGGGTGGCGACCAGCTGCGTCTGCAGCGTGGTGAACTTGGACATCAACGGCTTGAGATGTCGGGCGCGGTCGAACAGGACGAAACCCAGCGCGCCGACCAGGGTGCCGTCTTCGTCACGAAGCGGAATGCGAGTGACGACGAAATGCTCGCTGCCGAAGGCCATCAGGTCGAGCATGCTTGGCTGGCCGCTTTCCACTACCTCGCGCAAGCGGCTGGCGGGCAGCACCTCTTCGATTTCCTTGCCGAGTACGCTACGCGGGTCGCTGATGCCGATCTTCTCAGCGTACTTATCGTTGATCCAGACAATGCGTGCCTGGCGGTTGACCGCGATGGTGCCTTCGCATTGGGCATTGAGGTGGTCGAATAGCAGCGGCATGGCCACCGCACGGAAACGTTCTGGAGATACGCCGATGGTCAGGCCGTTGAGATCAAGGTCGTTGCGGGCGATTGCCATGGGTTCGAGCTGTCCGGTGAGGTTCGGCCGATTATGGAAGGCGCCGGCTGCCAGGGGCAAGGCAGCCGGTCCGGGCTCAGAGTCCGTACACCTCGTTGGGCAGCCATGTCGCCAATGGCGCGAAGAAGAAAACCAGTGCCAGGCCCAGCAGCTGGATCAGGATGTAGGGCATGACGCCGAGATAGACGTCCCGCGTGGTGACTTCCGGCGGGCAGACACCCTTGATATAGAACAACGCGAAGCCCACCGGCGGGGTAAGAAACGAGGTCTGCAGACACAGGGCGAAAAGCACGGCAAACCACAGCGGATCCACGCCCATGGAAAACAGCACCGGCGCAACCAGCGGCAGGATGATCAGGGTGATCTCCACCCAATCCAGGAAAAAGCCCAGCAAGAACGTGATGAACAGAACGGTCAGCAACACCCCAGTCTGGCCGAATGGCAGGCCGGTGAGTGCCGCGCGGATCACGTCATCGCCGCCCAGACCACGCAACACGGCGGCGAACACCGTGGCGCCGATGAAGATGCCGAAGATGAATGCTGAGGTGCGGCTCGTCTGGTAGAGCGCTTCCTTCAGCACCGCCATGTTCAACTTACGGCTGAGGGCGGCCATCAACACCGCGCCGAATGCGCCTACTGCAGAGGCCTCGGTGGTGGTGGCGATGCCGAAGAAGATCGAGCCCAGCACCGCCAAAATCAGCACGAAGGGTGGCACCACCGCCCAGAACACATCGATCAGCGCCTTTGCATCAAGCTTTTGGCGGTTGGCAGGAGCAGGCGCAAAGTCCTTCTTCAGCCACGACACCACAACGATGTAGAGGATGTACATCAGTGCCAGCATCATCCCGGGTATCAGCGCACCCATGAACAGTTTGCCCACTGAGGCTTCCGACGTACCGAGTCGGTCGGCCATCAAGACCAGCATGATGCTTGGTGGAATCAGAATGCCCAGGGTGCCAACCGAACAGGCGGTGCCGACGGCGAGACTCTTGTTGTACTTGGCCTGCAGCATCGGCCCAATCGAGAGCATGCCGAGCAGGGCCACCGAGGCGCCGACGATACCGGTGGATGCGGCCAGCAGGATGCCCACCAGCACGACCGTTACGGCGTAACCGCCACGCAACGGACCGAGTATGCGAACGAGGCTGTGCATCAGTCGCTCGGCGATGCCGGAGCGGTCAAGCATGATGCCCATAAAGATAAACAGCGGCAGAGCGACCATCAGCTCATTGGCGACGATGCCGTAGATGCGGGCGTCCAGAACGCCGATGGTACCGTCCCAGGTGAACCAGAGATCGGCGTCGAAGTGTTCGACCATCACGTGGCCGAGTACGGCGAACAGCAGCCCGATGCCGGCCAGCGACCAGGCAACGGGGAAGCCAAGCAGCAGCAGCCCCATAAAGGTGGCGAACATGCTGATGACGAGAATTTCTTCCAGACCCATGATTACGGCTACTCCATCAGGGCTGCGAATGGCCGCGGTCGCGGACATGCGTCGGGGCTACAAAGGCCCGCGGAAAATTGAACAGCAGCGTGCTGCAACGCGTGGCCCGTGAAAGCAGCGCCAGTGCTACTAGCGTCAGGCCTATGGGCAATACGCTTTTGAAAATGTAACGATGTGGCAGGCCGCTCGGCGCCTGCGAGCGCTCGTCATAGATGAAAGCCTGGTAGGCGAACGGCACCAGTGCGTCGACCATCAGCACCACGATCGGCAATGCCAGTATCAGGATCGCCAGCAGTTCGATGATGGCCTGGCTGCGCAGCGTGAATTTCTCACGCAGTACATCGACGCGGACATGGTCATCTCGCACTACGGCGTACGCCAGGGCGAGCATCAGGGCTGCACCGAACAGGTGCCAGGACAGTTCTTCCAGCGCGATCGAGCCGCGCGAGAGGACAAAGCGGCTGAACACGTTGGTCAACACGACCGCCAAAACCAATAGCCAAATCCATGCACTGGCTTCGCCGATGGCGACCAGTGCTTTGTCCAGCCACCAGGACAGCTTGTTGTGAGGCAATGCATCCGCTTGAGCGGCGGGCACGGCTTCGTTAGGGGAAACGGGATGAGCGGACACGGCCACCTCGGAGATCCGAAACCAGGGGAAGACACGGCACGCAGGCCGTGCCGCTAGAGCTTGTCAGGTCGGCCAGATTCTTCACCTGTTGTGCTAAGACTGCGTGACTGCGCTTCGGCAGTTGCCAACCGACCGCAGAGAACCTCAGCACACCAGGCCATACGTAACTAACAAGGCAACCCTAGCGGGCGCTAGGCTTTGATGAGTGGATCACTCGTACTTGTAATAATCGCGCGGCAAGTAGCCTTTGCCGTGCCAGATCGAGTGGTGCTTCATGAAGTCACGCTGGCTGGTCAGGACGCGATTGAACATTTCGTCCTTGGCCGCGATTTCATCGAGCACTTCGTTGGTCACGCGCTCCAGCTCACGCAGCACTTCTTCTGGCAACACCTGCGCTTTCACGCCCTGCTTTTCGTACTCGCGCAAGGCGGTCGGCTGGGCCCATTCGCTTTCGGCAAAACCTTTGAGGGTGGCCGATTCGCAACCCATCTCGATCAGCGCGCGGCTCTGTGGCTCAAGCTTGTCCCAGACGTCCTTGTTCACCAACAGGTGCGAAGTGGTCAGCGTCTGGTGCCAGCCGGGCATGATGTAGTTCTTGATGATCTGATCAAGGCCCAACATCTTGTCGATCGCCGGCTGCGAGAACTCGGTGGCGTCGATGGTCTTGCGCTCCAGGGCCTGATAGATCTCGCCACCAGGGATCATCGTGACCGAGGCGCCGAGTTTTTCCAGCACCTTGCCGCCGATGCCGGCAAAGCGGATACGCAGGCCGTCGAAGTCTTCCAGCTTCTCGACTGGCTTGGCGAACCAGCCGGCGCCTTCCGGGCCGATGATGCTGCAGAGCATCGGGTGGATGTTGCGCTCGGCATAGATTTCTTCCAGCAGTTTCTTGCCGTCACCCTCGTAGTACCAGGCCAGATAGGCTGGCGGCTCCATGTTGAACGGCGCGCCGGAGTACAGAGGCAGTGACGCGATGGTGCCCTGATCGTAGCCGATCCAGGTATAGCCAGCCGGGTACTTGCCGTTGCTGACCGCATCCATGATTTCGAATGGCGGCACCAGTTCGCCGGGCTCGTAATAGCGCAGCTGGATATCGCCGCCGGAAATGGCCTTGAGCGACTCGGACAGGTGTTTGATTGGAGTGGTTAGACCGACCAGGTGCGACGGGAAGGCCAACGGCACTTGCCAGCGGATCTTCTCGACAGCCATGGCGTCAGCGCTGATCAGGCTGGCGCTGAGAACGGTGGTGGCACCGATGGCGCAGGCGAGACGGGACAGCTTTTTGGATATCGACATTGCAGGTTTCCTTCTTTTTTTTGTTTTGGTAACCAGAGGCGCAGACCGGCATTCAGTCGGCCGGAAAGCAGGACGGGAGCAGCAGCGCTTTTTCGTCCCGCCAGGTGTTCTGGCGTCGTGCATGTATTACTTAGCAGGTTTTGTGCCCGACTGTTAGAAAACCTGGTAACCCGCGGGCCAGGGGCTTCTCGGGGTGCTGCCGAATTGACGGGTGTCCAATTGGCCGGACACTCACCAGGGTCGATAGGAGGGCTGTCCAGATCGTTGGACTGGTGTCTATTTATCTGGACGGTGACAACCGGTAAGCCAGCAGCAATCGCGACGCCATTTGGCGCGCAAGCTGACCGCGAACAATGACGATTCGGTGGGAGGCATCAGCTGCCAACGACGATGGATGCGGTTAGCCGAGCTCAGCCCGCATCCTTGTCCACGGTCGCTTTAAGGGCGGTGAGGCAGCGTTCCTCGGCGGTATCGAGTTCCAGCTGCATCTGCTGGATATCAAGCAGCTGTTGTTCGAGCTGTTGGCGGCGTTCGGCAATCATGCCGAGCATGATGTTCAGCTGTTTCTGATTGCCGGCCTTGGGGTCGTAGAGTTCGATCAGCGTCTTGCATTCGGCGAGGGAGAAGCCGATGCGCTTGCCGCGCAAGATGAGCTTCAGGGCAACACGATCCTTGGGGGTGTAGATGCGCTCCTGACCGCGCCGCTTCGGCGAGAGCATGCCTTGTTCTTCGTAGAAGCGTATGGCGCGGGTGGTGATATCGAGCTCGTTGGCCAAATCGGAAATGCTGTACGTCTGCTTTGCCATGAAGGTATCCAGTCCTGCCTATCCACCCACGGCTCGCGATGAGCCGGGCGCGCGTTTACTACGGTTTAAAGCGAGTCAAGGCTACACGCTGCGCTGGCCCGGTGCACAGTGGCACCTGGCCATATTGCGGCGCTCAGTGCTGGATTGTGCAGCCGGTGGCGTCTTGCATCTCCTCGAAGCTAACGCCGTCGGCCAGCTCCACCAGTTTCAAACCCTGCTCGGTAACATCCAGCACGCCCAGGTCGGTGATGATCCGGTCGACTACCCCGACGCCGGTGAGCGGCAGGTCGCACTGCTTGATGATCTTGTGCGCGCCCTTGGCGGTGTGCTCCATCAGCACGACAACACGCTTGACCCCGGCCACCAGATCCATCGCGCCGCCCATGCCCTTGACCATCTTGCCCGGGATCATCCAGTTCGCCAGGTCGCCTTTTTCGGAAACCTGCATGGCGCCGAGAATTGCCAGGTTGATATGGCCGCCGCGGATCATGCCGAAGCTCATGGCGTTGTCGAAAAAGGCACTGCCGGGCAGGGCGGTGACGGTCTGCTTGCCGGCGTTGATCAGATCCGGGTCGATCTCGTCCTCGGTGGGGAAGGGGCCGATGCCGAGCAGCCCATTCTCGCTCTGCAGCCAGACGTCCATGCCGTCCGGAATGTAGTTGGCGACGAGGGTTGGCAAGCCGATGCCGAGGTTGACGTAGAAGCCGTCCTGTAATTCCTGTGCGGCGCGTTGCGCCATCTGTTCGCGTGTCCAGGCCATGATCAGCTCCTCACCGTACGTTTTTCGATGCGCTTCTCAGCGTTCGGGTTGTGGATGATGCGCTGCACGTAGATGCCCGGCAGGTGAATCTGGTCGGCGTCCAGCTCGCCGGTTTCGACCAGATGATCGACCTCCACCACACAAACCTTACCGGCCATTGCGGCGAGCGGGTTGAAGTTGCGCGCGGTCTTGTTGAATACCAGATTGCCAGCCTTGTCGGCCTTGAAGGCTTTGACCAGCGATACATCGGCGGGCAGCGACTCTTCCATCACGTACCACTCACCGTTGAATTGGCGAGTTTCCTTGCCCTCGGCGATCAGCGTGCCGTATCCGGTGCGGGTGTAGAACGCCGGTATGCCCGAGCCTGCGGCGCGTAGCTTCTCGGCCAGAGTGCCTTGCGGCGTGAATTCGAGGTCGAGCTCGCCAGCCAGGTACTGACGCTCGAACTCCTTGTTCTCACCGACGTAGGAGGAAACCATTTTGCGCACCTGGCGCGTCTCGAGCAGCAGGCCGAGGCCGAAGCCGTCCACGCCGGCATTGTTGCTGATCACCGTAAGGTCTTTCTTGCCGGTGTCGCGCAGTGCTTCGATCAGCGCTTCGGGAATGCCGCACAGGCCGAAACCGCCAACGGCAAGTGTCATGCCGTCTTCGACCAAGCCGTCGAGTGCCTGCTGGGCGTTGGGGTAGATCTTGTTCATGGAGGCCTCTTGTTATTTGAGTGAGGGCGATGGCGTTGGGTTATTGCGCGGCCAGGCGCGCCCGAGCGACCCGCGATCCGTTGGGACGACCCAGTACGTCACTGATGCGTTGCCCTGCGGCGATCAGCATGTCCAGGTCAATCCCGGTCTCGATACCCAGGCCGTTAAGCATGTAGAGCACGTCTTCGCTGGCGACGTTGCCACTCGCGCCTTTGGCGTAGGGGCAGCCGCCGAGCCCGGCGACCGAACTGTCGAAGGTGCAAATGCCCTCTTGCAGGCTGGCATAGATGTTCGCCAGCGCCTGCCCATAGGTATCGTGGAAATGCCCGGCGAGTTTGTCACGTGGGACCTCGCGGCCAACGGCTTCGAACAGCTGACGGGTCTTGCCTGGGGTGCCGGTGCCGATGGTGTCGCCCAGCGATACCTCATAGCAGCCCATGGCGAACAGCTCATGCGCGACATGCGCGACACGCTTAGGGTCGACCTCGCCTTCGTAAGGGCAACCCAACACGCAAGAGACGTAGCCGCGTACCTGAATGCCGTTCTCACGCGCGGCGATCATCAGCGGGGCAAAGCGCGCCAGGCTCTCATCAATGGAGCAGTTGATGTTCTTCTGCGAAAACGCTTCCGAGGCGGCGCCAAACACGGCCACTTCGCTGACGCCGGCTTCGATGGCAGCTTCCAGCCCCTTCAGGTTCGGCGTCAACGCCGCGTAGGTCACGCCAGGCTTCTGCCTGATCTGAGCAAAGACGTCAGACGAGCCCGCCATTTGCGGCACCCACTTAGGCGACACGAAGCTGCCCACCTCGATATAGCGCACCCCGGCAGCACTCAGGTCGTCCACCAGGCGCACCTTGTCCGCGACGCTGATCGGCTGTTTTTCGTTCTGCAAGCCGTCTCGCGGGCCGACTTCAACCAGGCGAACCCGGCGTGGCATTTCAATGGTAGTGGTCATCGGTGTTCCTCATGACAAGTACGGGTGCCTTCCCGGTAAAAGGGGGGGTTGACCATCGGGTCATACGGAGACCCTCAACGCTCAAGTTCCGAACAGCGTGGCAGATAAGGTTAGAAGACCCGGCCCTTCCGGGGCACCACGTCCGAGAATCGCCATGCTACGCAAGTTGAAAATCTCCCATCGCACGCTGTTGTTCTTTGCGCTTGTCGCTGTGCTGCTGACTGCGCTTGGGTTGTTCAGTCTGATGCAGATGGCGGCTATACGTGCGGCGGGCAGCGAAATCGACTCCGACTGGATGCCAAGCCAGGCAGCCGCGGACGACATGGCGTTGCACTTCGCTCACGTACGGATCGAGTCCATGCGTCAGCTTGCCTTTCACGATGCCGAAACGCTTCGTAAGAGTGGTGAGCAAATCGCTGCGGCAATGAATGAGATCGGTCAGCTGATGGTTGGTTACGAAAGCCACATCTCCAACCCTGACGAGGCTCGCACATTTAGCGTGGTCAAAGAGGTATACGCGACCTATCCCAAGGCGCTTCAGGAACGGCAGCGCGTGATGGATGGCAACGCGAGCGCTGAACAAGTCGCCACGGCTAACGCGCGGGTTACCGAGCTGAGTCACCAGTTCGAGCAGGCCTTGTCGAAGCTTCGATCCTTCAACCAAGAGGGCGCTCACCATGCTGTAGAGGCGGCCACTGCCGTTTACCAGAAAGCTCAGATCGTGATCGCGTTGGTGATCCTCGTTGCGCTGATCTCCACCGTAGCGTTGGCCGTGTTGTTGACCGCCAGTATCGTGCGGCCCATGCGCCGGGCGGTCGCTGTTTCTAATCAGATTGCCAAAGGAGACCTGACGCATGACGTGCACGTCGATGGCCATGATGAAGCCACCGAGCTGCTGACCTCGCTGAGCGAAATGCAGACCAACCTGCGCGATATCATTGGCCAAATCAACGACTCGGCCCTTGTGCTGACGGCCTCGGCGGAAGAGATGAGCGCTGTCATGCTGGACAGTACCGAGGGCCTGCAGAGGCAGAACGACCAGATTGAACAGGCCGCCACGGCGGTGAATGAAATGACTTGTGCGGTCGAAGAGGTAGCCAGCAACGCGGTGTCTACCTCTGAAGCGTCGCGGGCGTCGAGCGAGTCGGCCCAGCAGGGACGCAAACAGCTTGAAGATGCCATCGCGTCGATCCAGGCGTTGGCGGACGACGTCGTCAGCGCTTCGGCACGTGCCGGCGATCTGGCCAATCAGACCCACAACATCACCCGAGTGCTGGATGTGATCCGCGCCGTGGCCGAACAAACCAACCTGCTCGCGCTCAACGCGGCTATTGAAGCTGCGCGCGCCGGCGATGCCGGTCGTGGATTCGCCGTTGTGGCGGACGAAGTGCGAGCGCTGGCGAAGCGCACCGGGGAGTCGACCCGCGAGATCGAGTCGATGATTGGCAGCATCCAGAACGGCACGACGCTGACGGTTGAAGCATTGCAACAAGGTGCCTCTCGCGCTCAGGGCACGCTCGATAAAGCCGAGGCTGCGGGGGTTGCGCTGGCGCGGATCGCCGAGACGGTGGCCGGAATCAACGAGCGCAACCTGGTTATCGCCAGCGCCTCTGAGGAGCAGGCGCAAGTCGCCCGTGAAATTGACCGGAACCTGGTCAGCATTCGCGACCTCTCGGTGCAAACGTCCGCTGGCGCCCAGCAGACCAGTGTGGCGACGCAGGAACTGTCGCGCCTGGCGGTGGGATTGAACGGACTGGTGCGCCGTTTCCGGATGTAGCCACGCGGCAACGTTGGTGCGTTGGTAGCGGCGAGGGGGATGCTTATCCAAGCCGCATTTGCGAGCAACCGCCTCTCTATCGCAGGCTTTTTTAACGTGGGTCGAGCGTGCACGTCGACCGCCACCGCGCGGCAAAACCGGCGGTCGCTGCCCGGTTTGCCGGCCGCCAGTAGCGGTCATTACTCAAGCTCCACCAGCGTCGTGCCTTCGCTGATCATTTCGCCTTCGGCGCAGTAGACGGCTTTTACCACGCCTGCTTCGGCGGCTCGGATGCTGTGCTCCATCTTCATCGCTTCAAGCACGACCAATGTGGCGCCGGCCTCGACGCTTTGCCCGGCCTCGACCAGCACACGAACGATGCTGCCGTTCATGGGCGCGGTGAGGCCGCCGTGGTGTTGGTGGCTGGCTTCGACGTCGGCGATGGGGTCGAATGCGGTGACGGCTTGCAGCTCGCCATTCCATTCCAGGTACAGGGTTTGGTCCTTGCGAATCACTTTGGGCGGGCGGCTGACATTTGAAGGGGAACGCTCGCTCGTGTTGGCGGCCGCATCGATGCGCACAAGGCGGCTTTCACCGTTGCATTGCAGATGCACGCCAGTTCGCGCCGGCATACCGAAACGCAGGCCGTCGCGCTTTGCCCAGGGCGAATGGATGTCGTCCTCGCGAATCTTCGCCGGTTCGGTCTGCACGAACAGCCCGCCCGCCTGCTGCCAGAAGTCATCCGGAAGTTCGCCGGGTGTGCGCATCAGCTCGGGTTCGTGGCGTGGGATGAAGCCCGTATCGAGCTCGGCGGCGGCAAAAGCCGGGTGACCGACCACACGGCGCAGGAAGGCAAGGTTGGTACGCACACCGCCAACGCAGGTTTCATCGAGCATCGCCAGCAAACGCAGGCGTGCTTCCTCACGATTCTCGCCCCAGGCGATTAGCTTGCCGAGCATCGGATCGTAGAAGGGTGATACCTGGTCGCCTTCGGCTACGCCGCTGTCGACGCGTCGACCCGGTCCAGCAGCGGATTCTCGGTACAGGTCCAGGGTGCCGGTGGCGGGGAGGAAATCATTGTCCGGGTCTTCGGCATACAGCCGCACTTCGATGGCGTGACCGTTGAGCGGCACCTGCTCCTGAGTAATCGGCAGCGGCTCGCCACGCGCGACACGGATCTGCCAGGCCACCAGATCCAGGCCGGTGATGGCTTCGGTCACGGGGTGTTCGACCTGCAGGCGGGTGTTCATCTCCATGAAGAAGAATTCACCCCGCGCGTCGAGCAAAAATTCCACCGTGCCGGCGCCCACATAGCCGATAGCTTGAGCCGCCTTGACCGCAGCTTCGCCCATGGCGCGACGCAGCTCGGGCGAAAGTCCTGGCGCGGGGGCTTCCTCGACGACCTTCTGGTGGCGGCGCTGGATCGAACAATCACGCTCGTTCAGGTACAGGCAGTTACCGTGTTGATCGGCAAAGACCTGAATCTCCACGTGGCGCGGTTTGAGGACGTATTTCTCAACCAGCATCCGCGAGTCGCCAAAGGACGACTGCGCCTCACGCTGAGCCGATTGCAGCGCTTCGGCCAGATCCGCTTCACGCTCGACCACCTTCATGCCTTTGCCGCCGCCGCCGGCGGTGGCCTTGAGCAGCACCGGGTAGCCAATCTTTTCTGCAGCGACGCGGAAGGTTTCCACGTCCTGCGCTTCGCCGTGATAGCCAGGCACGAGCGGCACGCCGGCTTTTTCCATCAGCGCCTTGGCGGCCGATTTGCTGCCCATGGCATCAATGGCCGAGGCGGGCGGGCCGAGGAAGATCAGGCCGGCATCCTCGATGGCGCGAGCGAAGCCCGCGTTCTCCGAGAGGAAGCCGTAGCCGGGATGGATCGCTTGTGCGCCGCTGGCTTTGGCGGCATCGATCAGCTTGTCGATCAAAAGGTAACTGTCGGCCGGCTTGGCGCCGCCGAGGTTTACACGAATGTCGGCCTCGCGGGCATGCCTCGCATCGTGGTCAATGGCGCTGTGCACGGCAACGGTGGTCAGGCCCATGGCCTTGGCGGTGCGCATCACGCGGCAGGCGATTTCGCCCCGGTTCGCGACCAGCAGGGTGGTTATCATTGTTCTGGCTCCTGCGTCCAATTCGGTTTGCGCTTTTCGAGAAAGGCATTGAGGCCTTCCTGTCCTTCGGGGCTGACCCTTATGCGCGCAATGGCGTTTTCGGTGTAGCGGCGTAGCGCGGGGCTCAGCGAAATACTGGCGGCTTCGCGCAACAGGTCCTTGCTGGCACGCATGGCTTGCGGGCTGTTAAGCAGCAGGTTGTCGAGCCAGCCGAGCAAGGCATCGTCCAGTTCGGCGGCGGCGTAGGTTTCTGACAACAGGCCGAGGTCGCGGGCGCGTTCGCCACTGAAGCGCTCGCCGGTCATGGCGTAGCGACGCGTGGCGCGTTCACCCATGGCCTTGACGACGAAGGGGCTGATGACTGCCGGCGCGAGGCCGATGCGCACTTCGGATAGGGAAAACAACGCATCGTGCGCACCGATGGCCATGTCGCAGCAGGCAACCAGCCCGACCGCACCACCGAAGGCTGCGCCTTGCACCACTGCCAGCGTGGGCAGCTTGAGGTGGTAGAGGCTGTACATCAGTTCGGCCAGCTCACGGGCGTCGGTGAGGTTGGCATCGAAATCCAGCTTCGCCGACTGTTGCATCCAGGCCAGATCCGCCCCGGCCGAAAAATGCTTGCCACGGCCGCGCAGCAGCAAGAAGCGCAGGCTCTTGTCCGCTTGCACCGCGTCGATTGCCAGAACCAGCTCGCGAATCATCTCGGCGTTGAAGGCGTTGTTCTTTTCCGGTCGGTTGAGCCATAGGGTGGCGAAGCCGCGCGGGTCTTTGTTCAATTCGATGGTCTGGAAATCGGTCATCTGCTTCTCCTGTACGAGCCAGCCAGCGGTCAATACGCGCCGCGACCGGCCGCTTTGGCCAGCGCACTGCGCGCGGGATCGCAGGCTTACATCCGGAATACGCCGAATCGGGTCGGTTCGATCGGTGCGTTGAGACTCGCTGAGAGTGCCAGGCCCAGTAGATCGCGCGTCTGCGCCGGATCAATAACACCGTCATCCCACAGTCGTGCGCTGGAATAGTAGGGATGTCCCTGGCGCTCGTACTGTTCAAGGATCGGCTGCTTGAGCTGGGCCTCGTCCTCATCGGAAAAGGTCTGCCCGCTGCGCTCGGCCTGCTCACGCTTGACCTGCACCAGCACACCCGCGGCCTGTTCCCCACCCATCACGCCGATGCGCGCATTCGGCCACATCCACAGAAAGCGCGGATCATAGGCACGACCGCACATGCCGTAGTTGCCAGCGCCAAAGCTGCCGCCAATCACCACGGTGAACTTAGGCACCTGAGCGCAGGCCACCGCTGTGACCAGCTTGGCACCGTGCTTGGCAATGCCGCCGGTCTCGTACTTCTGGCCAACCATGAAGCCGGTGATGTTCTGCAGGAACAGCAGCGGTATACCGCGCTGGCAGGCCAGCTCGATGAAGTGAGCGCCTTTCTGCGCGGCTTCGGCGAAGAGGATCCCGTTGTTCGCCAGGATCGCGATTGGGTAGCCGTGCAATGTGGCGAACCCGCAGACCAGGGTGGTGCCGAACAGCGCCTTGAATTCATCGAACTCGCTGCCGTCGACGAGCCGCGCGATGACCTCGCGCACGTCGTAGGGATGCTTGGATTGTGCCGGAATCACACCGTAAAGCTCGTCCGCGGCATAGAGGGGTACACGCGGTTGGCGGGTCTGTACCTGGCCAAGCTTTTTCCAGTTGAGGTTGGCGACGCAGCGCCGGGCGATCGCCAGCGCGTGCTCGTCGTTCTCTGCGTAATGGTCGGCTACACCGGACGTTTTACAGTGCACATCGGCACCGCCGAGATCTTCGGCGGTGACCACTTCGCCCGTCGCGGCTTTGACCAACGGCGGGCCGGCGAGAAAGATCGTCGCCTGGTTACGCACCATGATGGTTTCGTCAGCCATGGCTGGCACATAGGCGCCACCGGCGGTGCAGGAGCCCATCACCACCGCAAGCTGCGGGATGCCCATGGCACTCATATTGGCCTGGTTGAAGAAGATGCGACCGAAGTGTTCACGGTCGGGGAAGACCTCATCCTGGCGCGGCAGGTTGGCGCCGCCGGAATCCACCAGATAGATGCACGGCAAACGATTCTGCTGGGCGATGGATTGCGCGCGTAGGTGTTTTTTGACCGTGAGTGGGTAGTAGCTGCCACCTTTTACCGTGGCGTCATTGGCGATGATCACGCATTCGACGCCCTCGACTCGGCCGATGCCAGCCACCACGCCCGCAGCAGCAACGTCTTCACCGTAGACCTCGTAAGCCGCCAGGGGAGCAACCTCGAGAAAGGCCGAACCGGGGTCGAGGAGGGCGTTGATGCGGTCACGCACCAGCAGCTTGCCGCGCGAGACATGGCGCTGCTGCGCTTTCTCGCCGCCACCTTCGCTGACGCGCCCGAGCAGCGTGCGCAGGTTGGTCACCTGTTCGAGCATCGCGGCGCTGTTTGCCGCGAACTCCGGTGAACGGGTATTGATCTGGGTATTCAGGATGGCCATGTTCGGCTCCGGTTCAATCCGCGGGGTGGATGCGCTCGGTCGCGTAGGTGGGCCGGGCGGCGTTCCGCTTTAGCCCACCGCCGTGCCGGGGAAAGGTGGGCTAAAGCCCACCCTACTGAGTTCGCCTCCAGCGCCTTTTATTTGGTTTCGTTGAACAGCTCGCGACCGATCAGCATCCGGCGAATCTCGCTGGTGCCGGCGCCGATTTCGTAAAGCTTGGCGTCGCGCAGCAGGCGGCCGGTAGGAAATTCGTTGATGTAGCCGTTGCCGCCGAGAATCTGGATCGCCTGCAAGGCCATCTGCGTCGCCGCTTCGGCGGTGTAGAGGATCACCCCGGCGGCATCCTTGCGAGTGGTCTCGCCACGGTCGCAGGCTTGCGCCACGGTGTAGAGGTAGGCGCGGCTGGCGTTGAGCTGGGTGTACATGTCGGCCACCTTGCCCTGGATGAACTGGAATTCGCCGATGCTTTGGCCGAATTGCTTGCGGTCGTGGATGTAGGGCACCACCACATCGAGGCACGCCTGCATGATCCCGACCGGGCCGCCTGCCAGCACCACGCGCTCGTAGTCCAGGCCGCTCATCAGCACCTTCACGCCACCATTTTCGACGCCAAGCACGTTCTCTTCCGGAACCTCGACGTCATCGAAGAACAGCTCGCAGGTGTTGGAGCCGCGCATGCCGAGCTTGTCGAACTTGCTGCCGCGCGAGAAACCCTTCCAGTCGCGCTCGACGATGAAAGCGGTGATGCCGTGCGCGCCTTTATCCAAGTCAGTTTTCGCGTAAATGACGTAGGTGTTTGCATCCGGCCCGTTGGTGATCCAGGTCTTGCTGCCGTTCAGCACGAAGCGGTCACCCTGGCGATCGGCACGCAGCTTCATCGAAACCACGTCGGAACCGGCATTCGGCTCGCTCATAGCCAGCGCACCGACGTGCTCACCGGATACCAGTTTGGGCAGGTATTTCGCTTTCTGTTCGGCCGTACCGTTGCGGTTGATCTGGTTGACGCAAAGGTTGGAGTGCGCGCCGTACGACAGACCCACCGAGGCCGAGCCACGGCTGATTTCTTCGATAGCGATGACATGTGCCAAGTAACCCATGCCAGCGCCGCCGTATTCCTCGTCTATGGTGATACCGAGCAGGCCCATGTCGCCAAACTTGCGCCACATGTCGCTGGGGAAGAGGTTGTCACGGTCGATGGCTTCGGCGCGGGGCGCCAGTTCGTTCGCAACGAAACCGCGGATCTGGTCGCGGAGCATGTCCACGGTTTCACCGAGCGCGAAGTTGAGGCCTGAATAGTTCATGTGCCACCTGTCTATTTTGTAGTTGTTCTGATCCGACCGCCGATCAAAAGCTGGATTTCGCCTGCGGCTCAGCCTGTTGTTTGTCACGCTTGCGCACCGACTTTTGGCGTAGGGTGCGGTGGGTTGTCACGCTGTTACCTTTACGTTAACGTAACCACGTCCCGAATGACTGTCAACAACAGCGCGCGGGACAGTAAGGCCTCATAACAAACATAAGACTGAGGAATTTCGACATGAGTCTTCCGAGCTACACCTGCGGACCGCAGACCAAACCCCTGTTGCCGATGACCATCGGCGCGGCGTTCGACCGGGCTGTCGAGCGGTTCTCCGACCGTGAGGCCTTGATCGTTCGTCACCAGAACCTGCGCTACACCTGGGCCCAGCTGGCCGAAGGGGTGGACCGGTGCGCACGTGGCTTGCTGGCACTCGGCCTCAAACCTGGCGAGCGGGTGGGCATCTGGTCGCCTAACAATGCGCAGTGGTGCATCGCCCAGTTTGCGACCGCCAAGGTGGGTGTGGTGCTGGTTAACATCAACCCGGCCTATCGCCTCAACGAACTCGAATATGCGCTGAAGCAGTCCGGCTGCCGCTGGTTGATCTGCGCCGATGCGTTCAAGACATCCGACTATCATGCGATGCTGCATGAGCTGCTGCCGGAGCTGGAGCGCTCGGCCATCGGCGCCTTGCAGAGCCACATGCTGCCCGAGCTGCGTGGGGTGATCAGCCTGTGCGACACGTCGGTGGACGGCATGCTCCTGTGGAAAGGGCTGATGGACATGGCGGAAAACGTCGGCCCGGAGCAGCTGCGCCAATGCGGCGAGCAGCTGCAATTCGATGACCCGATCAATATTCAGTATACGTCCGGCACCACGGGTTTCCCCAAGGGCGCCACGCTCAGTCACTACAACATCCTTAATAACGGCTACATGGTCGGTGAGAGCCTCAAGCTCAGCGAGCACGACCGGCTGGTAATTCCAGTCCCGCTTTATCACTGCTTCGGCATGGTCATGGGCAATCTTGGCTGCGTCACCCATGGCACCACGATGATTTATCCCAGCGCCGCCTTCGAACCGCTCGCGGCATTGCAAGCGGCAGCCGAAGAAAAGGCCACCGGTATGTACGGCGTGCCGACCATGTTCATCGCCATGCTCGACCACCCGGAGCGTCAATCGCTGGATCTGAGCAATTTGCGCACCGGGATCATGGCCGGTTCCACCTGTCCGATCGAAGTCATGAAGCGCGTCATCGACGACATGCATCTGGCTGAGATGCAGATCGCGTACGGCATGACCGAAACCAGCCCCGTCTCGACTCAGACCGGCCCGGATGATGACCTTGAACGCCGTGTCACCAGTGTCGGGCGCACCCAGCCGCACCTGGAAAGTAAGGTAGTCGACGAACACAACCGCATCGTCCCGCGCGGGCAGATCGGCGAACTCTGCACCCGCGGTTACAGCGTCATGCTCGGTTACTGGAACAATCCGGAGGCCACCGCCGGTGCTATCGACGGCGCGCGCTGGATGCACACCGGCGACCTGGCGACCATGGACGAGGAGGGCTACATCAAGATCGTCGGCCGCAACAAAGACATGATCATTCGCGGCGGTGAGAACGTATATCCGCGGGAGGTGGAGGAGTTCCTGTTCACCCACGCGGCGGTGGCTGACGTGCAGGTGATCGGCGTACCAGACAAAACCTATGGTGAAGAGATCGTTGCCTGGGTCAAGTTGCACCCGGGGCATTCAGCAACTGCCGACGATCTGCGCGAGTTCTGTAAAGGGCGGATCGCACATTTCAAGACGCCGCGACATATCAAGTTCGTCGATGAGTTCCCGATGACGATCAGCGGCAAGGTGCAGAAGTTCAAGATGCGCGAGGTCAGCGTCGCAGAGCTCGGCATTGCCGAGTGATGACCCAGCGGCTGGTTTCGACTAGCCGCTTCATTTGCTGAACGATACGGAGCCCTCCATGACCCAGCCCATCAGTCGCTTTCCGCTCGTTGATGACTTCGCTTCGCTGCCGGACGATGTGCGTGAGCGCGTTCTGGCGGTACAAGAGAAAGCCGGCTTCATACCCAATGTTTTTCTGATGTTGGCCCATAGACCAGATGAATTTAGGGCTTTTTTTGCCTATCACGATGCGCTGATGGAGCGAGAATCGGACAGTCTGACCAAAGCCGAGAAAGAAATGATCGTGGTGGCGGTGAGCGCCGATCATGGCTGTCTGTACTGCGTAGTGGCGCATGGCGCGATTCTGCGAATCCTGGCCAAGGATCCGCTGATAGCCGATCAGATTGCAGTGAACTACCACACCGCCGTGCTCAGCGAGCGCCAGCGGGTCATGCTCGATTTTGCGCTGCACTTGGCTGCACAACGTGGCGTACTGGATGACGCTTGGCAGGCGCGATTGGAAAAGATGGGCTTCACTCAGAGCGACATCTGGGACATTGGCGCGATTGCTGCGCTGTTTGGTCTTTCCAACCGTCTGGTGTCGATGGCGCGAACGCCGCCCAACGACGAATTTTATTTGCTGGGTCGTGTGCCCAGAGCTGCCGCGAACTGAGCGGTAGCCATGGATTTACCGCATAACGCGGTAAACGAGACCCGACAGGAGCGAGGTCGGGTCCATCAGCTGCATCAATCAAGACAATAACAAGAGAGATGATCATGCAATTGAAACCCCTGAGCCGTTTCTTCCTCTTCAGCAGCCTGGCAGCTTCAGCGCTGGGCACCTCAACCATGGCATCCGCCGCGTTTCTCGATGACAGCAAAGCCAGCGTCGAGCTGCGCAACTTCTACATGAACCGTGATTTCCGCCAGTCCGGGGCGTCTCCATCCAAGGCCGACGAATGGGCGCAGGGCTTCATCCTGAAGATGGAATCGGGCTACACCGAAGGGCCGGTCGGCTTCGGCGTGGATGCGCTCGGCTTGCTGGGCGTCAAGCTCGATTCCAGCCCGGATCGCTCCGGCACCGGCATCCTGCAGCGCGATTCGTCCGGTCAGCCGTCTGATGACTACGGCACTGCCGGGCTGACCGCCAAAGCGAAGATGTCCAACACGACCCTGCACGTCGGCACCCTGCAGCCGATCATCCCAGTGGTAATGCGCAACGATAGCCGCCTGCTGCCCAGCATCTTCCGTGGGGGCTGGTTGCAGAGCAAGGAAATCGAGGGTCTGACCGTTGATGTCGGTATGCTCGATCGCATCAGCTACCGTGACTCCTCGGACTACGAAGAATTGACGGTTTATGCGCCTACTAGTGGTGCAGCGCGCAATATCGTCTTGGGTAGTACCAAAACCAGCGACGAGTTCCTGTTCGCCGGCGGCAAATACCAGTTCATGCCCGAACTGACCGGTAGCTATTACTACGGCGGCCTGGATGGCATCTACAAGCAGCACAACACGCAGCTGGTCCACATCATGCCGCTCGGTGAAAACCAGAGCTTCAAGACCGACCTGCGCTACGTGCGCTCGACCGATGACGGCGGCAGCAACGTCGATAACAACGCGTTCGGCGCGCTGTTCACCTACAAAATCGGCGGCCATGGCTTTACTGGCGGTTACCAGACGTTGAGCGGCGACACCGGCTTTGCGTACGTCAGCGGCGGCGACAACATGCTGATCAACCTGTTGCAGATCAATGACTTCGGCAACGAAGACGAGAAGTCATGGCAGGTTCGCTACGACTATGACTTTGCTGCTGCTGGCATCCCCGGGCTGAGCCTGATGACCCGCTACGTGTCCGGTGACAACGTCAACCTGGCCGGCGGTGGCGAAGGTGAAGAGTGGGAACGCGACACGGATATCGCTTATGTGGTCCAGAACGGACCGTTGAAGAACCTCGCCATGAAAGTGCGTAACGCCACGGTACGCAGCAACTTTGGCAGCGACATCAACGAAACTCGCGTGATCCTTAGCTACACCCTGGCGCTCTGGTAAGCGTCCTGAGCAGCACCGCAATACCTCCTCGTTGATCCTTTACCGGGCCCTTGCGGCCCGGCTTTTTTCAGCAGTCTCCAAGAGTACGGCAATGCCGCACAAGCCGCATCGCGGCCCGCTTTTTACTCAAGCGAGCGTTTGAAAACGATGCTTGCAACAGCTTGCAAACGGTTGTTATCGTTTACGTAAAGGTCATCCATAGACCTGCGCCATAACCAACAACAATAATCAAGGTTAGAGGGCATCCCATGGCACCTGAGTTCGTGCTGGAAACGCGCGGTCTGACCAAGGAATTTCGCGGCTTCACCGCAGTGGATTCCGTCGATCTGCGTGTGCAGAAGGGACACATCCACGCACTGATCGGCCCCAACGGTGCCGGCAAGACCACAGTGTTCAACCTCCTCACCAAGTTTCTGACGCCCACACGCGGCGAGATCCTCTATCGCGGCAAAGCGATCACGTCGATGAAGGCCAACCAGATTGCCCGCCTCGGGCTGGTTCGCTCGTTCCAGATCTCGGCAGTGTTCGGGCACATGAGCGTGTTGGAAAACGTTCGTGTCGCCCTGCAGCAAAAGCTCGGCACGTCCTATCACTTCTGGAAGTCCGAACGATCACTGCGCGAGCTCGATGAGCGCGTCATGCAGTTACTCGCCGAAGTGGACTTGGAATCCTACGCTCAGACGCTCGCTATCGAGCTGCCCTATGGCCGGAAGCGCGCCCTGGAACTGGCGACCACGCTGGCGCTGGACCCGGTTGTGCTGCTGCTCGATGAACCTACGCAGGGCATGGGCGGTGAAGACGTCGACATGGTTGTTGCTCTGGTCCGCCGGGCCGCGGTGAACCGCACGGTGCTGATGGTCGAGCACAACCTGAGCGTCGTCAGCCGGCTCTGTGACCGCATCACCGTACTGGCACGGGGTTCGGTTCTGGCCGAAGGCGATTACGAAAGCGTTTCGGCAAATCCCGAGGTGCGCGAGGCCTACATGGGCAGCGAAGCCGACGCAGAGGAGGCTCACGCATGACGCCCAAAGCTGACCGCGACCAGCTGCGGGTCGACGACCTGCATGCGTTCTACGGTGAATCGCACATCCTGCATGGGGTCGACCTGGTGGTCGGGCGCGGCGAACTCGTCACCCTGCTGGGGCGCAACGGCTCAGGCCGCAGCACCACGCTGCGCGCCATCATGAACATGGTGGGACGGCGGACCGGCTCCATCATCGTCAATGGCAACGAAACCATCGGCATACCCGCCCACCAGATCCCCAGGCTCGGCGTGGGCTATTGCCCTGAAGAGCGCGGGATCTTTTCCAGCCTCAATGTCGAGGAAAACCTGTTGCTCCCGCCCACCGTGCGCAGTGGCGGCATGGGCTTGGACGAGCTTTACGACATGTTCCCCAACCTCTACGAGCGCCGTTTCAGCCAAGGCACCCGGTTGTCCGGCGGCGAGCAGCAGATGCTGGCCATGGCGAGAATCCTGCGCACCGGTGCCAATCTGCTACTGCTTGATGAGATCACCGAAGGGCTGGCCCCAGTGATCGTGCAGAAGCTCGCCGAGGTCCTGATCAAGCTGAAGAAACGCGGCCTGACCATCGTGCTGGTAGAGCAGAATTTCCGCTTCGCTGCGCCACTGGCCGACCGTCATTACGTGATGGAGCACGGGCAAATCATCGAAGAGATCAGCGCCGCCGACCTGGATTCGAAAAAGGAGTTTTTGAATAGTTGTCTGGGGGTGTGACCACCCTCGCCAAGCAGTCATTGTGAAAACTACTGCGCTCGGTAATGCAGCGTTAAAAACAGGCTCGGAATGCTCATTTACAGCTCGTAAACTCCGCATCCTCCCCTGTTTTTGCCTTGCCTTCCCGTCGCTCGTTACGTCTTCACAACGCCTGCAAGCCAGCCGGTCCGCATTACATGCCGGTGATCAATAGCCACAACAAAAACAATCACAGTGGGTGAATATGAAAATGCTCAAGAAAACCGCAGCCGCCGTCCTCGTCTCCAGCATGATCGCCAGTGCTGCCCAGGCCGAAATCAGCAACGACGAAATCCGCATCGGCTATCTCGCTGACATGTCCGGCACCTACCGCGATCTGTCCGGTCCCGGTGGTCTCGAAGCGCTGAACATGGCCATCGAAGATTTCGGCGGCACGGTCGATGGCAAGAAAATCGTTACCTTCAACGCCGATGACCTGAACAAGCCGGATGTTGGCGCCAACACTGTGCGGCAGTGGATCGATGAACGTAACGTCGACATGGTCACCGGATTGGTAGCCAGCTCCGTGGTGCTGGCAGCAGCCAAGGTGGTGGAACAGGGCGGCAAACTTGCACTGATTTCCGGCGCCGCCGCATCGAGCATTACCAATGAGTTCTGTTCGCCCAATCATATTCACTGGACGTACGACACCTTTGCCCTGGCCAACGGTACGGCCAATGCAGTCCTCAAGGATGGCGGCAAAAGCTGGTTCATCCTGACCGCCGACTACGCCTTCGGCCACGCAATGGAGGCCGATATCAAGAAGGTCGTCGAAGCCGAAGGCGGCAGCGTGGTCGGCACGGTCCGCCACCCGTTCCCGAGCAGCGACTTCTCGTCCTATATCCTCCAGGCGCAGGGTTCCGGTGCTGATGTTATCGCCCTGGCCAACGCCGGCGCAGACACCGTCAATTCATTGAAGACCGCGAGCGAGTTCGGCGTGACGCAGTCCGGACAGCGTCTTGCTGGCATGGTCGTGTTCCTTAACGACATTCACGCCATGGGGCTGGACGTCACGCAAGGCCTGATGCTGACCACCGGCTGGTATTGGGACATGGACGAAGAAGCCCGCGCTTGGGCCAAGCGCTACGAAGAGCGTGTAGGCAGTATGCCGACCATGGTCCATGCCGGCATCTATTCAGCCGCCACTCATTATTTGAACGCGGTGAAGGAAACCGGTAGCGACGACACCGCAACCGTGCGTGCGCAAATGGCCAAGACTCCGGTCAACGATATGTTTGCCAAGAACGGCAAGATTCGCGAAGACGGCCGCATGGTGCATGACATGTACCTGGTGCAGGTCAAGACGCCCGCGGAGTCGAAAGGTGAATGGGACCTTTACAAGGTCATCAGAACCATCCCAGGCGATGAAGCCTTCCGTCCACTCTCAGAAAGTCAGTGCAAGCTGGTCACCCAGAACTGATCGGCCTGCCCCAAGCCATTCCCCGGCCGCTTGGCCGGGGCGTCACGGACTTTTCTGGGTAGTGAATCATGACTCTCGTTTTCGGCGTTCCCCTGAGCGTACTGTTCGGGCAGCTGCTGCTCGGTCTGATCAACGGGTCGTTCTACGCGCTGTTGAGCCTTGGTCTGGCGATCATTTTCGGTTTGCTACGGATCATCAATTTCGCCCACGGTGCGCAATACATGCTCGGCGCTTTCGCGGCGTTCCTCGGGCTGAACTATCTGGGCATCAACTACTGGGCCGCATTGTTGCTCTCGCCTCTGCTGATCGGTCTGCTGGGGATTGGAATCGAGCGCGGTCTGCTGCGTCGCATTGCCGGCGAGGATCACCTGTATGGTCTGCTGCTGACCTTCGGCCTGGCGCTGATCGTTGAAGGTAGCTTCGTCAAGCTGTTCGGCGTGTCCGGCTCGTCCTACCCGATGCCGGAATTGCTCAAAGGCGGGCACAACCTCGGGTTCATGTTCCTGCCAACCTATCGTGCCTGGGTCATCGTCGCCGCGCTGACGGTGTGCTTTGCGACCTGGTACATGATCGAGCGGACTCGGCTTGGCTCCTATCTGCGCGCCGGGACGGAGAACCCCAAGTTGATGCAGGCATTCGGCATCAACGTCCCGCTGCTGGTCACCCTCACGTATGGCTATGGCGTTGCGCTGGCCGCATTCGCCGGCGTGCTTGCCGCGCCCATCTACGCTGTCACGCCGGGAATGGGCTCCAATTTATTGATCGTGGTGTTCGCGGTCGTCGTGATTGGCGGGATGGGCTCAATCATGGGCGCGATCGTCACAGGGCTTGCGATGGGTCTGATCGAAGGGCTCACCAAGGTGTTCTATCCGGAGGCAGCCAACACGGTGATCTTCGTGATCATGGTGCTGGTCCTGTTGATGCGGCCGGCCGGTTTGTTCGGAAAGGAGGCATGAACATGTCGACTGAGGAAAGTGTTCAAGCCTCTGGCTTGCAGGCGACTTCCACGCAGGTCAGAGCCAATGCGGAGCGCGAACGCCGCCGCGCAGCTCGGCGGCGAATGTCCATTTTCTACGGCGTCTTGCTGGCCGTGGCGATGGTGGCGCCGCTGATGGTCTATCCGGTGTTCCTCATGAAGCTGCTGTGCTTCGCACTGTTTGCCTGCGCCTTCAATCTGCTGCTGGGATACGCCGGGCTGCTGTCGTTCGGTCACGCAGCATTCTTCGCCTGTGGCGGCTACATCACCGGTTACATGCTCAGCACTTACAGTGGGTTGAGTACTGAGCTGGGCATTCTGGTCGGTACGCTGGCCTCCGCCGTACTGGGGTTGATCTTCGGTTTGCTGGCGATCCGCAGGCAGGGCATCTACTTCGCGATGATCACGCTGGCATTGGCACAGATGGCGTTTTTCGTCTTCGTCCAGGCGCCTTTCACAGGCGGCGAGAATGGTATGCAGGGCGTGCCGCGTGGCTATCTGCTGGGCCTGTTCGACATGCAGAACAACATGGCCTTGTATTACTTCGTGTTGACGGTGTTCGTGATCGGGTTTGCCATCATCCAGCGCACCATTCATTCCCCATACGGGCAGGTGCTCAAGGCGATTCGGGAAAACGAGCCGCGGGCAATTTCACTGGGCTACAACGTTGACGGCCACAAACTGCTGGCCTTTGTGATCTCCGCGGCGCTGACCGGGCTGGCTGGCTCAACCAAGACGGTGGTGTTCCAGCTCGCCTCGCTGACCGACGCACACTGGCACATGTCGGGTGAAGTGATTTTGATGACGCTACTGGGCGGCGTCGGCACCATTCTCGGACCGATCGTGGGCGCAACCGTGGTGGTTACGCTGCAGAGCTCGCTGTCCAACGGGCCGTTGGGCGAGTGGGTGCACGTGATTCTCGGGGTGATCTTCGTGCTCTGCGTGCTGCTGTTCCGCTCGGGGATCGTGGGATGGGTGGAGCGGCTGATCAAGCGCAATTTCAAGTAGTACGGCTGGCTATGACGTGGAGGGTGATGGTCTCCGGCCCCGCTTGAGCGGGGCCGGTTTCGGTCTCAGGCGTTCTGCCACGTGGCGCTGCGTTTTTCCAGGAAGGCATTAACCCCTTCCTTCTGGTCCTGCGTGTCGAACAACTCGGCGAACAGCTCGCGCTCAGCTGCCCAGCCGGCGGCTTGCGGTGCCTGCCGCGCATTCATCACCAAGCGCTTGCAGCGACTGACGGAGGAGGGGCTTTGCTGATCCACCAGGGCCGCCAGTTTGAGCGCCGCCTCGAGTGACTCGCCGCGACCGACCACCTCTTCAACCAGGCCGATCTTCTCGGCTTTCTGTGCGCTGATGCGCTCGCCGCAGAGAATCATCCGCTTGGCCCAACCTTCGCCTACCAGCCATGGCAGATTCTGCGTACCGCCTGCGCAGGGCAGCAGCCCAACCTTGGCTTCCGGAAGTGCCATTTGTGCCTGCTCTTCGGCGATGCGTATGTCGCAGGCCAACGCGCATTCGAGTCCGCCACCCATGGCGTAGCCATTGATGGCGGCAATCGACACACCGCGGAAATGACTCAAGGCTTCAAAGGCACGCCCGAACAACGCAGCGATTTCCTGCGCATTATGCTTGTTGCCATCGGCAAACTGCTTCAGGTCGGCGCCGGCGGAAAAGAATTTTTCGCCTTCGCCGGTGATCACCAACGCATACACGTCAGGATTGTCGTTGAGCTGGCCGATGGTTTGTTCCAACGCAGCCAGAGACTCGCGATCCCATGTATTGGCAGGTGGATTGGCGATGGTCAGCAGCGCCGTGTGGTCGCGCATTTCGAGCTGGATCTTTTGGCTCATGTCGGTTCCTTGTGCTTGGAATGATGCGGATGTCGTGAGGCGAAACGGAGTTCGATAGACGAGCCTAGCAGCGTAAAAATAGTAAACCCATGGTGCGAAATGCACAGGTATTCTGTGTTTTTGCACAGCGTGCCGCGGACGGCACGCGTCAATTCGATGGATCTGGAGCCTGCAGTGGACTGGGACAACCTGCGTTTTTTTCTCGAACTCTCGCGTGCGGGCAAGTTGACGGTCGCCGCGAGGCGATTGGCTGTAGACCACACCACGGTAGCCCGACGGGTGCAGGCGCTGGAAAAAAGCCTGGATCGACAGCTCTTCATTCGCGCCAAGGCAGGCTATCGACTGTCCGAAGCGGGCCGCGAATTGCTGGCCCAAGCCGAGGCGATGGAAAGCGCCATCACCTCCATCGAACAGCCGAGCCTGACCGCCGATAAGCTGTCCGGCCAGGTTCGCATTGGCGCCACCGAGGGGTACGGCACCGTGATGCTGGCGGGCCAACTGGCCAATCTGACCCGTGATTACCCGCATCTCGGCGTGGATCTGCTGGCGGTGCCACGTTCGGTGCGGCTGGCGCGACATGAGGCAGACATCGTCATCACCCTGGAGCGTCCCGAGCGTGGCCCCTACGTGATCACCAAGCTCACCGATTACGTGCTGCGGCTCTACGCGTCAGAAACCTACCTGGCGTCACACCCGCCTATCCGCAGCCGCGAAGACCTCAGCGGCCATGTGTTCGTCAGCTACATCGAGGACCTGCTCTACAGCAAGGAGCTGTTCTACCTCGACGAAATCGTTCGCCCCCGTCAGCACTCGTTGCGCAGCACCAGCATCCTCGCCCAGCAGGAAGCTGTTGCCGCCGGGGCTGGGCTGGCAATCCTGCCGGCGTTCTTAGCGGCCAGGGAGCCGTTGCTCAAGGAGGTTCTGGTCGGCGAGGTCGAATTCACTCGAACCTTCTGGATGTTGATGCCGGTGGAAAACAAGGACCTGGCGCGGATGCGTGTGTGTTGGGACTTCCTACGGGATGTGGCTGCCAACAGTCATGACGTGATGATGGGGCGCGCATGATCCGCGACGGCAAAAACACCATTTCCATCCGGCTGGTGGAGGAGGCGCTGCAGGGTTTCACCTCGTCTTCGCAATCAGCCGAAGAGCTGCTGCGCCAGCTTGGGCTCGGCGCTATTGATCTGGCCGATAGCGAAGCGCGTGTCGAAGTAGCTGATTTCAGCAAGCTATGGCGACGCCTGGCGCGGCAGTTCGACGATGAGTTTTTCGGCATGGATGCGCGGCGTATGCGAACCGGCAGTTTCGCCTTCGTCTGCCGCGCGGCCATGGCCCAACCGACACTCGATACTGCGCTTCGTGTGGCGCTGGATTTCTTCAGGCTGACCTTCGAAGGCTTCCGCGGCGAGCTGTTTCGCAGCGAAAGCCTGGCGGAAATCATGCTGTCGGAGCCGGAAGATGCGCCGCCGCTCAGAGCCTTTAGCTACTTCACTTTCTGGATGCTGCTGCACGGTCTGGCCTGTTGGCTGGTAGGACGGCGTATCCCGCTGCTAGCCGTCGAGCTGCGTTGCGAAGAGCCGGCCTATACCGATGACTACCGGGTGATGTTCTCGCGCAACCTGCGTTTCGCACGGCCCAGCACGCGGGTCATCTTCGCTGCCGAGGTGCTCGACCTGCCAGTGCGCCGCAGCGAGCAGGAGCTGCACGGGTTCCTGGCCCATGCGCCGTCCAACATCCTGGTCAAATACCGCGACACCACGAGCCTCGCCAGCCGCATCAAGGCGCAGCTGCGTGAATTGCCCGCCGAACAGTGGCCAACCAGCGAAGCGCTGGCGCGGACGTTGTGCGTATCAGCCTCAACTTTGCGCCGTCGATTGGCCGGGGCAGGGCAGACCTATCAGGCCATCAAAGACCAGGTGCGCCAGGAAATGGCCACCCTGTGGCTGGCGGACGCCTCGATCACCTACGCCGAAATTGCCGAGCGCCTGGGTTTCGCCGACGTCAGTTCGTTCTACAAGGCATTTCGCAAATGGTCCGGAACCAATCCGGGGCAGTACCGCAGCCTGATCTTGCGTGGCGATGAAGGGCAATAGCCCAGTTGTAGGTGCTAGTGGGGCCTAGTCCTTGCTGGTGATCCGGTCTATTGGTTGGGCCTTGGATCGCCATCAAGCTGGGCTCCTACAGGACTGGCGGGGCGAGTACAGACGTCAGTCCCTCGCCGTCGCGATTTTTGTAGGAGCGAGCTCGCTCGCGATCAGACGCTAGCTCAGTTTGCGCGGGATGGCGAAGCACGGATCGCCAGCAAGCTGGCTCCTACAGGGCTGGCAGGGCGACTACAGACGTCAGCCACTCGCCGTCGCGCTTTTCGTAGGAGCGAGCTCGCTCGCGATCAGGTGTTAACTCAGTTCACGATGGGCGGTGAAGCACGGATCGCCAGCAAGCTGGCTCCTACAGGACTGGCAGGGCGAATACGGACGTCAGCCGCTCGCCGTCGCGCTTTTCGAAGGAGCGAGCTCGCTCGCGATCAGGCGCTAGCTCAGTTTGCGCGGGATGGCGAAGCACGGATCGCCAGCAAGCTGGCTCCTACAGGGCTGGCAGGGTGACTACAGACTTCAGCCGCTCGCCGTCGCGCTTTTCGTAGGAGCGAGCTCGCTCGCGATCAGGCGTTAACTCAATTCACGCGGGACGGTGAAAGCACGGATCGCCAGCAAGCTGGCTCCTACAGGGCTGGCAGGGCGACTACAGACGTCAGCCACTCGCCGTCGCGCTTTTCGTAGGAGCGAGCTCGCTCGCGATCAGGCGTTTAACTCAATTCACGCGCTACGGTGAAGGACGGATCGCCAGCAAACTAGCTCCTACAAAGGCAATCATGGACCCGCACGGCCCATAGCGTGCACCCGTGCCAGCTGCCTTGGCCAAACCAGTCACCGCGATTGCCCGCAACGACCATTGTCCGTACCCCTCGGTCTGAAGAAGATGAACTCATATGGACCTGGCAGCTCGCCTGCCGCGATACCTAACATCTTCTCGAGGTCGTGCTGTGGATATTCAAGGCAAAGTCTTCCTGATTACAGGCGGTGCGTCCGGCCTGGGCGCTGCGGCTGCCGAAGCGCTGGTCGCAGCCGGTGCCAAGGTGGTACTGGCGGACATCAATCAAGCATTGCTGAACGAACGCAGTGAAGCGCTGGGGGCGAACGCCATTGGCGTGGTGACCAATGTGTGTGATGAGACCGCCGCTCAGGCTGCCGTGAACGCAGCGGTCGAGCATTTCGGCGGCCTGCACGGGTTGGTCAACTGCGCCGGCGTTGCCAGTGGCGAGAAGATCCTAGGTCGCCAGGGACCGCACGGACTGGACAGCTTCAGCAAGGTCATCGGTCTCAACCTGATCGGCACTTTCAACATGCTGCGCCTGGCTGCCGAAGCCATTGCCAGGAATGAGCCGGACGCCCAGGGCAATCGCGGCGTGATCATCAATACAGCCTCCGTCGCGGCCTATGACGGCCAGATTGGCCAGGCCGCCTATGCGGCCTCCAAGGGCGGCGTGGTCGCGATGACGCTACCAGCGGCCCGCGAACTGGCACGCCACGGTATTCGCGTCATGACCATCGCTCCCGGTGTATTCGAGACGCCGATGATGGCCGGTATGCCGCTGGAAGTCCGCGACTCGTTGGCGGCCGGCGTGCCATTTCCACCGCGTCTTGGGCGCGCCAGTGAATACGCAGCGCTGGCACGCCATATCATCGAAAACGACATGCTCAACGGCGAAGTGATCCGCCTCGACGGCGCACTGCGCATGGCCGCGAAATAATCGGAGACAGCAATGCACAACGATCCAATCGTGATTCTGGGCTCGGCCCGTACGCCCATGGGCGGTTTCCAGGGCGATCTCAAAAGCCTGAGCGCGCCGGAACTGGGCGCGGCAGCGATTCGCGCAGCGGTAGAGCGCAGCGGGGTCTCGGCTGAACAGGTTCAGGAAGTGCTGATGGGCTGCGTGCTGCCAGCCGGTCTCGGTCAGGCACCGGCGCGCCAGGCCGCGCTCGGCGCGGGGCTGGGCAAGGCAACCGCTTCCACCACCCTGAACAAGATGTGTGGCTCAGGCATGCAGGCGGCCATTCTGGCGCACGACGCCTTGCGCGCGGGCAGCGTCGATTTGATCGTGGCGGGCGGCATGGAGAGCATGTCCAACGCGCCTTATCTGCTGGAAAAAGCCCGTAGCGGCTACCGCATGGGGCACGGCAAGGTGCTCGACCACATGTTCCTCGATGGCCTTGAAGATGCCTATGACAAGGGCCGCCTGATGGGCACCTTTGCCGAGGACTGCGCGCAGAACCACGGCTTCACCCGTGAAGAACAGGACGCCTACGCCCTGACATCGCTGCAGCGTGCGCGCGACACCATCACCGCCGGCCGCTTCGCCAGCGAGATCGTCCCGCTGGACGTCACCCAAGGGCGCGAGCAACGGACCATTCGCGACGACGAACAGCCGCCCAAGGCCATGCCGGAGAAGATCCCGTCCCTCAAGCCGGCGTTCCGCGAAGGCGGCACGGTGACCGCCGCGAACTCCAGCTCCATCTCCGATGGCGCCGCAGCGTTGGTGCTGACGCGCCGGTCCCATGCGGAGCAACATGGCTTCAAACCCCAAGCCGTCATCCACGGCCACGCGGTGTTTGCCGATGCGCCCAACCTGTTCCCGACTGCGCCCATCGGCGCCATCCACAAGTTGCTGGAGCGTACCGGCTGGCGTCTCAACGAGGTGGACCTGTTCGAGATCAACGAAGCCTTTGCCGTGGTCAGCATGGTCACCATGCGCGAGCTCGGGTTGGACCACGCCAAGGTCAACGTTAACGGCGGCGCCTGCGCCCTGGGCCACCCGATCGGTGCGTCCGGTGCTCGCATTCTGGTGACGCTGATCGCGGCCCTGCGCGATCGCGGCCTGCGCAAAGGTATCGCGGCGATCTGCATCGGTGGTGGCGAGGCGACTGCCATGGCCGTCGAACTGCTCGACTGAGGACTGTTCATGCTGCTCAATGATGACCACACCAGCATCCGTGACATGGCCCGGCAGTTCGCCCAGCAACGGCTGAAACCCTTCGCTGCGGAATGGGACCGCGAGCATCGCTATCCGGCCGAAGCGACTGCCGAAATGGCCGAACTCGGCTTCTTCGGCATGCTCTGCCCTGAACAATGGGGCGGCAGCGACACCGGCTATATTGCCTATGCGCTGGCGCTTGAAGAGATAGCCGCTGGTGACGGCGCCTGCTCGACCATCATGAGCGTGCACAACTCGGTGGGCTGCGTGCCGATTTTGCGGTTCGGCACGGATGAGCAGAAGCAGCGCTACCTGACACCCCTGGCCAGCGGCGCGCAGATCGGCGCCTTCGCGTTGACCGAGCCCCATGCAGGTTCCGACGCCAGCAGCCTGCGTACCCGCGCCCGGCGTGACGGCGACAGTTACGTTATCAACGGTGCCAAACAGTTCATAACGTCCGGGCAGCATGCCGGCACGGTGATCGTATTTGCCGTTACCGATCCGGACGCCGGCAAGCGCGGCATCAGCGCGTTTATCGTGCCGACCGACACACCGGGCTATCAGGTGGTACGGGTCGAGGACAAACTCGGCCAGCACGCCTCCGATACTTGCCAACTGGCGTTCGAAGACATGCGCGTGCACGAATCTCAGCGCCTGGGCGAGGAGGGCGAGGGCTATCGCATCGCGCTGGCGAATCTGGAAGGTGGCCGCATCGGCATCGCCGCTCAGGCGGTCGGTATGGCCCGCGCAGCCTTCGAGGCTGCACGCGATTACGCTCGCGAGCGTGAAGCGTTCGGCAAGGCCATTAGCGAGCACCAGGCCGTCGCCTTTCGTCTGGCCGACATGGCCACCCAGATCGCCGTCGCCCGGCAGATGGTGCTGCACGCCGCCGCACTGCGTGAAGCTGGCCAACCCGCACTGGTCGAAGCCTCCATGGCCAAGCTGTTCGCCTCGGAAATGGCGGAGAAGGTCTGCTCGGCAGCGATCCAGACACTGGGCGGATACGGTTACCTCAAGGACTTCCCTCTCGAGCGCATCTACCGCGACGTGCGGGTGTGCCAGATCTATGAGGGCACCAGTGATATTCAACGCTTGGTGATCGCGCGCAATCTTGGGGAATGAGGCGTGCGCTTCGCCCGTGGCTGGTCGTAGGGTGGATCGCGCTTCACCGATCCACCTGTGAGATCGCATCGCCGCTTTGGTGGATGGATAAAGCGCCATCCACCCTACGGGGTCGGAGAGTCAAACGAGCCCTATCGTTTGATGTCACTCACGGGACTGGCCGCCAGGAGCATCACGGCGAATTCAACATCACCTAAGTGCGATGCAGTATCCCCTTGTCCCTTGAGGCGAAGCCTTGCCGATTCGAAATAGGGGCCTTTGATTTCCCCCTGGCTAGCTACAACCACAGCGGCATCGTCGGCCACGGCCGCCGCGTATCCGCTCCAACCACTGCTGGAAGATTCAGTGGTCTGGTGACTGCTCATCAACGGTAGCCCGACAGTAACGAATACGGTTGAGATAAGACCTTCACCAAGATCTCGCGCCTTTAGCAGGCACGGTGCGCCTATACAGGCTTCAGCTGAAACCGTTGGGGTTACAAATAGGGCCGTGAGAAAGGCAGCGAGCAGGTAAGTAGGATGCTTGGCGATGGCAGACATGATCGATCCTTGATTGTCTGGAGAGTGTTAAGCGTCGCGCATTGAGTCCTATACCGGGGAAGAGATAGCGGGCCTGTTTCACAAGGATGATCGTTGAAAAGCGTTTCCAGGGCGCTTGGATGGAAAGCGCTCCACCGAACCGCCCGGTCGCTTTGTCTGCTGTGCGAATCCTTCATCTCGCGCCTGATCAGTCCCAGCCCCATGCGTCTTCCGAGACTCTGATCGCCCCCGGCGTCCGTGAAAAGCGTGGCGCGGGGGCGGCGTGCAGGGCGCCGTCGATGTCGCGATAGACGCCACGTTGTTGCATGTGCGGGTGCTGCGCGGCTTCTTCCAGGGTGAGCACTGGGGCAAAGCAGGCGTCGGTCCCTTCGAGTACGGCGCACCAGTCTGCCCGGCTGCGGCTGGCGAACAGCGCGGTGAGTTGTTCGCTTAGCTCCGGCCATTGCGCCGGGTCATTGCAGCCTTCGCGCAAGGATTCGGGCGCATCGATGCGCTGCATCAGTTCGGTCAGGAACTGAGGTTCTAGCGGCCCGATGGCGATGTCGCGGCCGTCGGCGCAGGTGTAGCAGCGGTAATGCGGTGCCGCGCCCGACAGCAGATTGCGGTCGCGTTCAAGCGAGATGGCGCCGCTGGGCAAGAGACCCGCGAAGAAGCTCATCATCGAGGACACGCCATCGACGATAGCGGCGTCGACCACCTGACCCTGGCCGGATCGTTCCCGCTCCCATAATGCGGCCATGATCCCGAACGCCAGGTACAGCGAGCCGCCGCCGAAGTCGCCAACCAGGTTCAGTGGTGGAATCGCTGGGCCTTCTCGATTTCCGATCGCAGCCAGTGCGCCGGTGATCGCCAGATAGTTGATATCGTGGCCGGCACGCTTGGCTAGCGGTCCGGTCTGGCCCCAACCGGTCATGCGGCCATAAACCAAACGCGGGTTGCGCCCATGAACCTGCTCAGGTCCGAGCCCCAAGCGTTCCATCACGCCGGGCCGAAAGCCTTCGATCAGCACATCCGCGCCTTCGGCCAGCGCCAGGCAGCGTTCGCGTCCGGCGTCGGTGCGGATGTCCAGCGTGAGGCGCTTGCGGCCGCGATCAACCACCGGATTGGGCCAGCCATTGCCGCCCTCGCGCTCGATGCACATCACCTCGGCGCCAAGGTCAGCCAGTAGCATCGCGCAATGTGGGCCGGGGCCGATACTGGCGAACTCCAGCACGCGCAGGCCGAGCAGCGGGCCTTGGCGGGGTGTGGCGGTGGCGGTCGACATAACGCGCGTTCCTGTTGGTGATGGGATCCATCGCGCCCGTACGTGCAGGTGGACTGAAACCCAACCTAGGGGTCGCCAGGTGGATCGCCGGAGATGACTGGGTGAATCCGCAAAACGGCACGGCCCGCTACGTTCGCTCGGCTGGGTGAAATCGGTGGGCTGAAGCCCACCCTACGGTAGCCACGGTCCCGTCCCCCAGGTTCTGCCGCGCTAAAGGCTCGCCGCGCCAGCTGCGTTTTCCTCCAGCTCTATCAAGTGGTCGCGGTAGCGGTCGCGCAGGATTTTCTTGTCGATCTTGCCGGTCGCGGTCAGCGGGACGGTGTCGATGATGACGGCGTCGGGCATCCACCATTTGACGATTTGCGGCTCCAAGTAGGCGAGTACGGTGTCGATGCAGATGTCGGCCTCGTCGTGGGGTTCGATGATGAGGATGGGGCGTTCTTCCCATTTCTCGTGGGCTACACCGACCACCGCTGCGATGCGTACACCCGGGCAGGCCACGGCGATGTTCTCGATATCGATGGAGCTGATCCACTCACCGCCGGACTTGATCACGTCCTTGCTGCGGTCGGTGATGCGCATGTAGCCGTTGGGGTCGAGGGTGGCGATGTCGCCGGTGTCGAACCAGCCATCGGCATCCAGTGCGCTGGTTTCGCTGCGGAAATAGCGCTCGACCGTCCAAGGGCCGCGCACTAGCAGGGCGCCGGAGGTGACGCCGTCATGCGGCAATTCGTTGCCCGCCTCATCGACGATCTTCAGTTCGATGCCGAATTGCAGGCGCCCCTGCCGGGTCCAGATCGCTTCGTTGGTGGCCGCTTCGCCCATGGCCGCGAGCTTGGGCGTCGGGGTGGCGACCACGCCGAGGGGGCTGGTTTCAGTCATGCCCCAGAGCTGGCGAACGCTGACGCCATAACGCGTCTCGAACTTCTCGGCCAGCGCACGGGGGACGGCCGAACCGGCGATTACCAGGCATTTGAGCTGGCCGGTGTCTTCGCCCGTGCGCTCTAGATGATTGAGGTACATGGTCCAGATGGTCGGCACGCCGCCGGAGAATGTCACGCCCTCGTTCTGAATCAGCTCCTGCAGGCTGGCGCCGTCCATCTTGTCGCACGGCAGCACGAACTTGCAGCCGTTGATGGCGGCCGTGAAGGGCACGCCCCAGGCGGTGGCGTGGTAGAGAGACGAGCAAGGCATGATGCAGTCGAATGCGGAGAAGCCGAAGGCGCCGGTGAGGCCAGCCGCCATAGCGTGCAGGACGACGGAGCGGTGGCTGTAGACCACGCCTTTCGGGTTGCCGGTGGTGCCGGAGGTGTAGCAGAGCATCGCGCCGGCATTTTCGTCGAACTGCGGCCAGTCGGTGACTGGCTGTTCCTGAGCGATCAGCGTTTCGTAACTCAGCGCGCCGATTTCGCCTGGTTCGGTGCGCTGGGCATCGGACAACATGATGAAGGTATGGGCTTTTTCCAGGTGCGGGCGCACACGCTCGACCAAGGCCAGGAAGCTGCGGTCGAACAGCAGCACGCCACTGCCGGCGTGGTTCAGGGTGTAGATGATCTGCTCGTCCGACAGCCGTGGATTGGCCGTGTGCAGCACCGCGCCAATGCCGGGCACGGCGAAGAACAGCTCGAAGTGGCGATGGGTATTCCAGGCAAGCGATGACACCAGGTCGCCGGGCTTCACCCCCAGCTTGCGTAACATGCTGGCGGCTTGGCCGGCGCGTTTGGCGAGCCCGGCGTAGTCGTAGCGCCAGATGGGTTCATCCACCAGCCGAGAGACGATCTCGCGGTCGCCGTGGGCGAGGGCTGCATGGGTCAGGATGCCGCTGATCATCAGCGGGGTCTGCTGCATCGTACCTTTGAGCATCGTCATATCCTTTTTATTGTTGTCTGGATAGCGGTCGCGCTTGCCGCCATCTCGCTCGGGATTACTGCCTCGGGGTGTTTCGTTCTTCAGCTTCTCTGATAGTCGGGCCTTTGATCGCCAGCAAGCTGGTTTCTACAAGAGCAGGTGATAGCGAAGACAATCAGGCGGCTCATGAATTGCCGTCCGCGGAAACTTCCAGGGATCATCTGATCCCTGGCAAAACCTGATGCTGCCTTCACGCTGATAGGGGTTGATCACAACCCGTAGTTATTCAACTCCCTCGCAATCAACAGCCGCTGAATTTCGCTCGAGCCTTCATATATCTGGGTTATGCGCGCATCGCGGTAATAACGCTCGACGGGGTAGTCCTCCAGGTAGCCGTAGCCGCCGTGGATTTGCATGGCTTTGGAGCAGACGTATTCGGCGACTTCCGAGGCGAACAGCTTGGCCTGGGAGGCTTCGGACAGGCAGGGGAGGTTGGCGCTGCGCAGGCGTGCGGCATGCAGGATAAGCAGGCGCGCGGCATTCAACCGGGTGTGCATGTCCGCCAGCATGTTCGCCACGCTCTGGTGCTCGATGATCGGCTTGTCGAACTGGATGCGCTCACGGGCATAACCCAGCGCTGCTTCGAACGCCGCGCGGGCGATGCCCAGGGACTGGGCACCGATGCCGATGCGGCCGCCTTCGAGGTTGGAAAGGGCAATTGCGAGCCCCTTGCCGCGCGGGCCGAGCAAGTTTGCCTCGGGAATTCGGCAGTCGCGCAAGGTGACGCCGCAGGTGTCCGAGGCACGGATACCCATCTTCTTTTCCATGCGATCGACAACAAAGCCGGGGTTGTCGGTGGGGACCAGAAACGCGGACAGGCCTTTTTTACCGAGATCCGGATCGGTGACCGCGAAGACGATGGCGATCTTGGCGCGCTTGCCGTTGCTGACGAATTGCTTGGCGCCATTGATCACCCACTCGCCGTTTTCCAGCACGGCGCGGGTGTGCAGGTTGTGTGCCTCGGAGCCGGCCTGAGGTTCGGTGAGGGCAAAGCAACCGATGGCGCGACCTGCCGCCAGATCCGGTAGCCATTCGTCCTGCTGTTCCGGCGTGCCGTACTTGAGGATCGGGCCGCAACCGACCGAGCTGTGAATGCTCATCAACGCCCCGATGGCGCCGTCACCTGCCGAAATTTCCTCGACCGCCAGGGCGTAGGCGACATAGTCGATATAGGTGCCGCCCCATTGCTCGGGCACGATCATACCCAGCAGCCCCAACTCGCCCAGCTGGGTCACGGTTTCGTCGCCGATCCAACCGGCCTGTTCCCACGCTTGGGCCTTCGGCGCGATCTCGGCGCGGGCGAAGTCGCGCGCCATGTCGCGGATCATCCGTTGCTCTTCGCTCAGTTCGATGTCTTGCATAAAAATCAATTCCTAGTCGGCGAAGAAGGCCGCCACGCGTTCTGGCGTCACTTCCTCCAGCGTAGGCGGGTTCCAGCGCGGGTTCTTATCCTTGTCGACGATCAGCGCCCGGACGCCTTCGATGATGTCGCCCTGATCGAACCACTGTCGGTCCAGATGCAGCTCCATGGCGAAGCAGTCGGCCAGCGACAGGGTGCGTCCGCGGCGGAGCATCTCTAGCGTGACGCTGACCGAAAGCGGCGAACGGCTGTCGATCACCTTCAAGGTCTCGGCCGCCCAGTCGCGGTACTCGGGGTGCTCTTCGGCGGCCAGCGACTGGCGAATCGCAGCGACGCTGTCATGCGCGAAATGCTTTTCGATGGCCGGAAATAAGGCTTTGAACGGTGCATCCGGCAGTTCGGTGCAGCCCATCGAAACCAGAAGGTTGGTCAGCGCTTGCAGCGGCGGCATCGACCAGTCCTGCTGGTCGAGGCATCGTTCGAGTTCGGCGAATTGCTCGTGCGGCACGCTGTAATCGGCGAGACCGGCATACAGCGCATCAGCAGCATTCACATGGTTGCCGGTCAGGCCCATGTAAATGCCAAGGTTATTTGGCAGGCGCGACAAGAAGTAGCTGCCGCCGACATCAGGGAAATAGCCGATACCGACTTCCGGCATGCCCATGCGCGTGCGCTCGGAGATAACCCGCAGCGAGGCGCCCTGAACCAGCCCCATGCCGCCGCCCAGGACGAAGCCATTCATCAGCGCCATCAGGGGTTTGGTATACGCATGAATGTACTGATCGAGCGCGTATTCCTCCTCGAAAAACTCGCGGTGCAGGCTGTCGCCGCTTTTGTAGCTGTCGTACAGCGAGCGGATGTCACCACCGGCGCAGAAGGCTTTCTCGCCTGCGCCGCGCAGTACCACGGCCACCACGTCTTGGTCGTCAGCCCACTGCTGCAACTGGCGGTGCAGCATCCTCACCATCTCCAGGGTGACGGCATTCAGCCCGGCGGGGCGGTTCAGCGTGAGATAGCCGACGCGATTGCGTACCTCGATCAGTACCGGCGCTTCTGCCTGGGTCATGTCTAGTCCTCTTGGCGGTAAAGTTTGATGATCGCGGAGAAGTCCAGCCCACCGTGGCCTTGCATGCTGAAGGCCTGGTACAGCTGCTGCGCGAGGCCACCGAGGATAACCGGCTGGCGCACTTGTTTGGCCGCTTCGCTGGCAAGCCCGAGATCCTTGAGCATCAAATCGGTGCCGAACCCGCCGCTGTAGCCACGCGAGGCCGGGCCGTTTTCCAGCACGCCAGGGAAGGGGTTGTTGATCTCCGATGCCCAGCAACGTCCGCTCGACGAGTTGATTATTCCGGCCAGCACCTTTGCGTCCATCCCCAGGGCCACGCCCAGCGACATGGCTTCGGCCACGCCAATCATCGAGATGCCCAGCAGCATGTTGTTGGCGACTTTGGCCACTTGCCCGTTGCCGGTGTCGCCACAGTGGACGATGTTCTTGCCCATGGTCGCCAGGATCGGCTGCGCTTTCTGGAAATCCGCCTCGCTGCCGCCGACCATAAAGGTCAAGGTGCCGGCGGCGGCACCGACCGTGCCGCCGGATACCGGCGCATCGAGCATGGGGTTGCCATTCCCCGCGGCGGCCGCTGCGACCTCCCGCGCGGACATCGGGTCGATGGTGGAGGAATCGATCAGCAGTACGCCGGTCGGTACATGCGCGAGCAGCCCGTCCTCGCCTAGGTAGACCTGCTTCACATGGGCAGCCGCAGGCAGCATGGTGATGATGGTTTCGACACCAGCCTGGGCGACTGCAGCCGGCGATGTGGCCTCTTTGGCACCCGCTTCGACCAGCCCGGAGACCGCCGTGGCGGAAAGATCGAAGACAGTGACCTCATGCCCGGCCTTGAGCAGGTTGCGGGCCATGGGCCCGCCCATGTTGCCGAGTCCGAGAAATCCGATATGCATGGCCGTTTCCTTCTTGTTATTGGCGGCTGATTCGACGCCCTGCGCGTAGGCAGGGCGCCGTAGCGGTTACTTGAGGTTGATGGTGGTGTTCACCGGGCCGCCGACTTCGTTCTCGTCGAACCAGCGCTGGGTGACGGTCTTGGTTTGAGTGTAGAACTGCACCACCTGCTTGCCATACGGGCCGAGGTCGCCGAGTTTCGAGGCGCGCGAACCGGTGAAGGAGAACATCGGCACCGGCACCGGGATCGGCACGTTGATGCCCACCTGACCGACGTCGATTTCTTCCTGGAAATGCCGGGCTGCTGCGCCGGAACGGGTGAAGAGGGCGGTGCCGTTGCCGTTGGGGTTGGCGTTGATCAGTTCGATGGCTTCATCGAGCGTGTCGGCCTGCATCACGCAAAGCACCGGCCCGAAGATTTCTTCGCGGTAGATGCTCATTTCAGGCTTCACGCCGGAGAAAATGGTTGGCCCGACGAAGTTGCCTTTCTCAAAGCCGGCCACCTGCGGGTTGCGGCCGTCCAGCACCAGTTCGGCGCCTTCCGACACGCCGCGCTCGATCAGCGAGCTGATGCGATCCAGCGCTACGCACGACACCACCGGGCCAACATCGGTGCCGCTTTCGGCCCCTGCATTGATCTTCAATGTCTTGGCTTTGGCGATCAGTTCCGGCAGCCAGCTCTGCGCCTCACCCACGAGGATCAGTACCGACAACGCCATGCAGCGCTGACCGGCCGCGCCGAATGCAGCGCCCGTGAGGTTGTTGAGGGTCTGCTCCTTGTGGGCATCCGGCAGGATGATGCCGTGGTTCTTCGCGCCCATCATGCACTGCACCCGCTTGCCGGCCTGGCTGGCGCGGTTGTAGACATGGGTGCCGACCTTGGTCGAGCCGACGAAGGACACGGCCTTGATGTCCGGGTGGTCGCAGATCAGGTTCACCGCATCGGCGCCGCCATGGATGACGTTGAGCACGCCCGGCGGTACACCCGCTTCAAGCGCCAGTTCGGCGAGACGCATGGTCACCATCGGGTCCTGCTCGGATGGCTTGAGGACGAAGGTATTACCGGTAGCAATCGCCATCGGGAACATCCACAGCGGGATCATCGCCGGGAAGTTGAAGGGTGTAATGCCAGCGCAGACACCCAGCGGTTGCAGCAGGGTATAGGTGTCGACGCCCGTTGCGACGTTGTTGGCCAGCTCGCCCAGCTGCAGGTTGCCGATCCCGGCGGCGTGCTCGACGACTTCCAGCCCCCGAAACACGTCGCCCTCGGCATCGGGCAGTGTCTTGCCCTGTTCCGCCGTGAGGATCGCGGCCAGCTCCTTCATGTTTTCGCGGATCAGCTGCTGGTACTTGAGGAAGATTCGCGAGCGTGCGCCGATAGGCGTCTTGCGCCAGGTCTTGAAGGCTTCCTTGGCACTGGCAACGGCGGCATTCATTTCCGCTTCGGTCGCGAAAGGCACGCGGGCCAGGACCTCCTGAGTCGCCGGGTTGATGATGTCGCGCCACTCGCTGGTGGACGACTCCATCAGCTCACCGCCGATCAGGAGTTTGACTGTAGGGATGGCACTTGACTGGGTCATGGCGTGTCCTAGCGATTGTTGTTATTCGGATAGGCAAGTCGATGGAGCTGTCCTGATCCTAGAGTGCATATTTGTCAACATCAATGCGGCTCGATGCATAGCTTGTCTGCATAAATACACAGGCTATGCTTGCAGCGAATGTGGCGGGCTGATGAAGCTCGCCGCCTCGCTTGGTTCAGTAAACTCTGCTAGCGGGACACCCATCGACCGGCGTGAAAGGTGCTAATGCAGATTGCAAATATCCCCGGCGCGAACGCGGCAACCGATTCCCTTGCGGATTCGCTGCCGTTCGATGATCCCGTACTCGACGTCATGCCCATGGGCGTGTGCGTGCTCGACGCCAACGGCGCTGTGCAGCGCTACAACCGGATGGCCGATCAGCTGTGCGGCGGGGTGTTAGCCAGTCACGGACGCCTGCGGATGGTGCGAAACGATGGCGAGCTGATGCCGCTTGCCGATACCCCGCTGGCTTACACGATTCGCACCGGTCGCTCCGCTCAGGACGTCGTGCTGCTGATCGAGCGGCCCGATGGCATTTCGGCCGCTGTGTTGGCCAATATCGAAGCGCTGCGCAACGACACCGGACAGATCACCGGCGCAGTTGTGTGCTTTCAGGCCATTACGCCTGCGCGGCAGTCAAGCGCCGATCGGCGGCGTAATGTCGACTGGTTGAGCGCGATGGTGAACCACACGCCCGAATGCGTGAAGGTGGTTGATCGCGACGGGACGCTGGTACAAATGAACCCGGCTGGCCTGCAAATGCTGGCAGCGAACGCGCCGGAGGACGTGGAGGGTGCCTGCGTTTTTGAGCTGATCGCGCCTGAGCATCGAGCCTCATGGCAGGAGCAGCACCTCCGGGTTTGCGATGGCGAAAAACTCAGTTGGGAATTCGACATCATCAATTTCGCCGGGAACCGGCGGCACATGGAAACCCATGCAGTGCCCATGACGCTGCCAAATGACAGAAGCGGATCAAGGGGTGGTTTCGTACAACTGGCAATCACTCGCGACATTACCGAACGTAAGCAACTGGAGGCAGCCAATCGTGAGGCCGAACAGCGCTTGCGCGACCTTCTGGAGGCCTTGCCTTCGGCCGTTTACACCACCGATGCGAATGGCAAAGTCAGCTACTTCAACCAGGCTTGTGTCGAGCTGACCGGGCGTGTGCCCATCATTGGTAGCGATGAGTGGTGCGTATCCTGGCGGTTGTACTGGCCAGACGGCACACCGATGCGTCACGAGGACTGCCCGATGGCCGTGGCAGTGAGCGAAAACAGCGCTATCCAGGGTACCGAGGCGTTGGCTGAGCGCCCGGACGGGACCCGTGTGCCGTTTCTCGCGTACCCCGCTCCGCTGCGTAATAGCGCCGGCGAGCTGATTGGCGCGGTCAACATGCTGGTCGACATCAGCGAGCGAAAGGTCGCCGACGATCATCGCCAATTGTTGCTCAATGAGCTTAACCATCGGGTCAAGAACACACTCGCGACGGTCCAGTCGATTGCTGCGCAGAGCTTTCGCCGCGATGCCAGCAACCAAGGCTATCAGTGGTTTGAAGGGCGCTTGATCGCGCTATCCAAGGCGCACGACGTGCTGTCGCGGGAGAACTGGCAAGCCGCTGACCTGCGTGATGTTATTGAGCAGGCCGTCGCGCCGTTCCGGGTCGATGGCCAGCAACGTTTCGTCAGCGAGGGGCCGGCGCAGCGGTTGCGGCCCAAGCAGGCGTTGGCGCTGGCTATGGCACTGCATGAACTGTGCACCAACGCGGCCAAATATGGAGCGTTGTCCAGCGACTCAGGCCAGGTGCGCATCGCCTGGGACGTGTCACTGTCGGCGCAGACACCCACTCTTCAGTTGCACTGGGTGGAGGTCGGCGGGCCGGTGGTTACCCCACCCGTACGCAAAGGGTTCGGGTCGAGGTTGCTTGAACGCGGGTTAGGTGGTGAGTTGGACGCCGAGGTACGTTTGGCCTACCTCGCCGGCGGCGTTATTTGCGATATAGAGGTGCCGTTGCAATGAATGATCTGTGTTCGAAGGTACTGATCATCGAGGATGAGGCGCTGGTCGGGATGCTGCTGGAAGACATGCTGCAGGATATCGGCTGCGAGCATGTGGAGCTGGTGCCGCGCTTTGCCGAAGGCATGCAGGCAGCCGAGAGCGGTGATTTCGATCTGGCAGTGCTGGACGTCAACCTGGATGGGGTCAATAGCTTTCCGATTGCGGATCGCTTGATCGACCGCCAGATCCCGTTGGTGTTCGCGACCGGCTATGGCTCGGTCGGCATGGACCCGCGCTACGCGCACATTCCGACGCTGCAAAAGCCATTTTTCTTCAGTGACCTCGAGCGAGTCGTGCGCCAGGCCTTGGCGATTGACTGAAAGGGCAGGCCACGTTCTGAATGGCCTGCCACTGCACGTATGCTGCTGCGAGTGGGCGAAGCTGCAGCTGGCCGTAGGGTGTTACGGCCCCTGCGTAACGAACGCCGAATTGCCTGTACCGTTCTGCATGATGGCCGCGTCGTACTGCTGCACGTTGTCCCATGCACCTGTCTGCACCAGAGACGCGTAATTCTCCGTGCCCACCTGCTCAATGGTGCCGCTGCTGTAGTAGCCCATCTGAACCACGTCTATCTCGTTGGCCGTTCCGTTTTGGTCAATGACAAGGCTGCTGCCGTCGAAATCCTGCTCGATATCGACCCGGTTGGAATTACCCGTGGAGCGGCCAACGACTGACGTCGAGCGTCCGCCTTGCTCTGCAGTCAGTACGTTGCCGTTGCCGTCCTGCGTAAAGGAGAACGAAGAGAAGCCACCGGATTCCACCACATCTGCGACGTTGTCCGTGCCGATCTGAACCAACGCCACATCTCCTGAGGAATAACGGCCGCCTGAGCGCTGGTCGAGCGTCGCCTCGTTCCCGGTGCCGTTCTGGCTAATGGACGCATAGGCGCCATAAGGGAAGCCGTCCTGAGTGAGTCTGATGACGTTGGCTGTGCCGGTCTGCTCGGTATCGGCAGAGGCACTGCCAGACTGTTCGATGTAGGCGGTATTGCCGTCACCGTTCTGGACGCCGGTGTAGCGTTTGCTCAGGCGCCCGACCTGGAAAACCTCGGTGGCATTGCGCTGTCCGTTCTGACTGATCGTTGCGGCGTTCCCTGCGCCGTCCTGCTGTTCGATGTATGCAAGGTTGCTGATCCCTGCCTGCGAAATGGCGGCCGACTGGCCTACGCCCACCGAAGATTGAAGGATGGTCGCCAGGTTGTATTGACCGTCTTGACTGATCGCCACGCTGCCGTTGGAACCACTCTGATCGGTAACAGAGATATTGCCGCTGCCGACCTGATCGCTCTCGGTCGTCAGTCCGACACCGCGTTGCTCGGTGAAGACAACGTTGGCCGTACCGTTCTGACGCTGGGTGACGCTGCTGGAATCGCCTTGCTGAACCACATCGGCGACGTTATCAGTACCCGTCTGGTCCTGAACCGACTCGCTTGCGGCATAGGCGTGGTTAGCAATCATCAGTGAAATGGCGGCTGCCAGGATTGTTCTTTTTGTTTGCATGTCAGTATCCCTCCGCTGCAGGAGCCTGACTTCTATTCGTCAGGTTTGCAGTTGTGTATCCACCGGAAAGACGATCTGGCATGGGCGGAGAATTAATACCTCCAGCCCAACGCGGCATTAAACGAAGGCTTTGATGTCCGGGCCCGATTGGCCAGCATTCTGCTTTGTATTGTTTGGAAATAACGAGATGGGGAGCCGGTGCGAATGGGACTATGCCGGTTCTGGCGGGCGGCAGTCGGCGAGCAGCTGCTTGGTGAAGAACGTCTGTTGCGACTTGAGGTTGAACAGTTCAGGCGAGAACAGCCAGCTGTGGGTAATGCCCATAAGGCTTGCGTAGACAAATAGCGCGCGGCTGTGTGGCTTGGATGTGCCAGGGTCGCTGCTTGGGCTTGCGGCTTCGATGAGCGTTCCCAGCAGCGTAACGATGTCGCGTGTCAGTTTGCGCTCACGCGCGAGCGTATCGGCCATCTGCTCGGTGAATTCGGTCTTGTTCAACAAGATCTCGAATGACTGCCGGTGCCAGCGATCCTCCAGCAACAGGCGAAACCATTCGCTGACGAAATGCTCGAGAGCCTCCAGCGGCCGCTCGGCCATGCTCTGGCTTTGGGTAATCAATTTTTCCAACGGTTGCTGGGAAAATCCCAGAACCGCCTGGTACAACTCATCCTTGTTCTTGAAGTGCCAGTAGATCGGTCCGCGGCTGAAGCCTGCTTCATCGGCGATCATCGCCAGGGTCGTGTTGGAATAACCGTTTTTGCTGAACAGCTCCAGCGCGGCGGCGATGATCTTCAGGCGGGTTTGTTCGGCGTCTTCTTTGGTACGGCGCATGAGCTTGATCGTTGAGAGAGGGGCGAGCGAACGCGAGCTGCCAGCTTCAGGTAAAAGCTGGCAGCCAGCACCTTTTACAACTTTCCGTCCGCCGCCATCTGCATGTAGGTGGTATCGAAGCGCAGTTTGACGTTGGCATCGGAGCCGAGCAACTTGTCGCCCGGCATGGCGATGCCGACGAAATCTACCGAGTCCGCACCGTCACCGAGCAGACCGTGGTCGAACGAGAACTGGCGAACGCTATCCATGGCCTGATACGCCTCGTCACTTTCGATGAAAGCCAGCGAGTCGGCCGGCGTCCAGAACATCTTCATGCCCTTGAGTTGGCTTTCGTAACCGGCCTGATCGGTGCCCGACGCTTCACCCAGTGACGCACGTGCCTTGGCGCCTTCTTCGGTGTCGCTTTGCAGTATCGCCATTACCTCATACCAGGCGCCGACCACGGCTTTACCGAAGTCAGGATTATCGGCGAGGGTTTCGCTGTTGACGATGGTCAGGTCCTTGATGTGGCCCGGGATCTGGCTGGAATCGAACGTCTTGTGCGCGCCGGGCATAGCGGCCACTTCGTCCAGCAGCGGATTCCAGGTCACTACGTTGCGCACGTCGTCCGTACTGAAGGCTGCGACCAGGTCGGCGTCAGAGGTGTTCACCACCTGTACGTCACGCTCGCTCATGCCCACGCTATCCAGCGCCTGGGCCAGCAGATAGTGGGAAACGGAAAGCTCGACCAGATGAATCTGCTGACCTTTAAGGCTCTTCAGGTCACTGCTGTCCTTCATCACCATGCCGTCGTTGCCGTTTGAATAGTCCCCAACGATCAGCGCTGTCGTATCTACTCCACCGGCCGCCGGAATCGACAGTCCATCCATGCTGGTGGCAACCACGCCGTCGAACTGGCCGGCGGTGTATTGGTTGATCGATTCGACATAGTCGTTGATCTGGGTGATGTTCACCTCGATCCCGTACTTGTCGGCCCATTTCTTCATGATTCCCGACTCGTCGGCGTACTGCCACGGCATCCAGCCGGCGTAGATCGTCCAGGCGATGTCGAAGGTTTTCTTTTCCTCGGCCTGCGCGGCAAAAGGCGAAAGGGCTGCAATGATCACGGCGCCGGCACTGAGTGCCCGCTTGAACGTATTGGCTTGCATGGTGAATCTCCTTTTCATCGAGTCAAAAGAATTTCAGGTAGCGCTGGATTTCCCAGTCGGAAACATGGGTGTGGTAGGCATTCCATTCGTCGCGCTTGTAGTCGACGAAGGCCTGGTACATGGCGTCGCCGAAGACCTGGCGGGACAGCGGGTCGGCCTCGAAGGCGTCGATGGCTTCGGACAGCGTGCGCGGCAGGGTCTCGATGCCCATGTCCGCGACGTCCTTTTCGCTGTAGTCGTACATGTTCTCGCGGTGCGGCTGGCCTGGCTCAAGCTTTTCACGTACCCCTTCGAGACCAGCAGCAAGGATCATCGCGGCGCCGAGATAAGGGTTGCAGCCAATATCGGCGGCGCGGCATTCCACGCGTGCGCCCTGGGACGGAATACGCAGCATGTTGGTGCGGTTGTTGTTGCCGTAGCAGACGAACACCGGTGCCCAGGTCGAGCCGGACATGGCGCCCTTGCGAATCAGCCGCTTGTAGCTGTTCACGGTGGGCGCGATCACTGCGCAAATGGCCTTGGCGTGTTTCAGGACGCCAGCGATGAAGTGGTAGGCGAGCGGGGTGACACCACAGCCGTGCGGGTCATCACCGTCCACCTCAAAGAGATTCTTGCCAGACGCCAGATCCGCCAGCGACATGTTGTAGTGCGCGCCGCTACCGGTGCGCTGCGCCGAGGGCTTGGGCATGAAGGTGGCGAAGGCACCATGCTTGCGGGCGATCTCATTGGCCATCATGCGGAAGAACACGAAGCGGTCGGCCATGGTCAACGCGTCCGAGTACTTGAAGTCGGTTTCGAACTGGCCGTTGGCGTCCTCGTGGTCAAAGGAGTAGACGCCCCAGCCCATCTCGTTCATGGCCTCCACCAGTTCGTCGATCACCGGCAGGTTGTCCATCAGCAGGCGCGGGTCGTAGCAGGGCTTGGCTGCGGTATCGCGATCGCTGAGCGGGGCGAAGCCGCCGTCCGGAGTGTCCTTATAGAGGAAGAATTCGGTCTCGATGCCCAGATTGAAGCTGTAGCCCATCTCGGCTGCAGCCTCAGTCTGGCGCTTGAGAATACCGCGCGAGCAGGCGTCGAACGGCTTGCCGTCTAGGTACAGATCACTGGCGAACCAGGCCAGGCTGCGGTTCCAGCTGCACTGGGTGGCGCTGGCCGGGTCCGGCATGGCGGCGACTTCGTTGTCGCTGATCTGCTGCGGGACGCCGTCCAGCGCCGCCCCGGTATACAGCTCCGAGCCACGCAGCATCTGGCCGAGATGCGCCAGTGGCACAAATTTGCCTTTGATCACGCCGTGCATGTCCACGTAGCTGGCCATGGCGTACTTGACGCCTTTGTCCTGCAGGCTCTGTTTGAGTTCGTCGATCTGGGAAAGCGGAAAGGTCGTCATGGTGGGAAATCCCTTGCTGAATTCGGGCCAGCGTTACGCGCTGTGGCACGAATCCTTCATCCAATATACATGCCAGCGTGTATAGAAAAGCTGCTGCAAGACCTGCCGGGACACCCGCCAATGCTGCTCAGAGGAACTGCAAGTGCTTGAGATAAAAAGGGAAAAAAGATTCATCGAGCTGGGCGATCTAGTGCTAGAAAGGGGCCAGAACCTGCAGAAAGCGCGGCTCTGCTATCAGGTCGTCGGCTCGCCGAATGCACAGCGAGACAACATCGTGCTGATTCCCAGCTACTACGGTGGATCGCATTGGGGCAGTCTGCCCTTGCTTGGTGCAGGCAGCCCCCTGGCCAATGGTGACTACTGTGTAGTGTTGACCAATCTGTTCGGTGCCGGTTGGTCCAGCTCTCCGAGCAATGCCACCGCAGGGCAGGGCGGTGCGGATTTTCCGCACATCACGCTGGCGGATAACGTGCGGGCGCAACGCCAGTTGCTCGACCAGCTGTTTGGTCCGACATGGCAATTGCACTTGGTGACGGGTTGGTCCATGGGCGGGATGCAGGCGCTTTACTGGGCATTGTTGTTCCCTGAAAAGGTGCAACGCATCCTGCCGTTTTGCTGCACAGCGCGCTGCTGGCCGCACAATTTCGTCTTCCTCGAAGGCGTAAAGGCGGCTCTGCAGGCCGATTCGGCGTGGCAGGGTGGGCGTTATATCGAGGCGCCCGAGCGCGGCTTGCGAGCCTTCGGCCGCGCGTACGCTGGCTGGGCTTACTCGCAGGCGTTCTTTCGTGCCGAGCAGTGGCGTGAGCTGGGTTTCAGCAGTCTCGACGCCTTGCTCGACTATTGGGAACAGGACCACCTGGAGCAGGACGCCAACGATCTGCTTTGCGTGCTCGATACCTGGCAGTCAGCCGATCCGTCCGCGCTGCCCGGCTTTGGCAGCCTGGACGAGGCGCTGTCCCACCTTTCTGCTCGGGCGATCATCATGCCCAGCAGTAGCGATCTCTATTTCACCGTTGAAGACGCTCGCCATGAAGCCTCGCTTATGCTCAACGCCGAGCTGCGTGTACTTGAGTCTGACTGGGGCCACTGCGCTGGCGGGCCGGGGCGCAGTCCGCAGGCTATGGCGCAGGTCTTCGCCGCCATGCATGACCTGCTGGCGTCCTGACGGTAAGTCCCAGGACGGCTGGCACGGTTCTGGCTAATAGCTAAAAGCCAGCGCCGCCAGGTGCTGTGCTTTCCACCGCCTCTGCGGACACCTGCCATGGGATGCGTATGCCGAAAGACTCGATCGATATTCTCTGGGTCGTGCTGTGCGCCGGTCTGGTCTTCAACATGCAGATTGGGTTTTTGTGCCTGGAAGCCGGCCTGACGCGAAGCAAGAACGCCATCAACGTCGCGACCAAGAACATGGCTGACCTGTGCATCGCCTTGCTGCTCTATTGGTCATTCGGTTTCGCGCTGATGTTCGGCACCAGTCAGGACGGGTTGATGGGGTCGGGGCTGTTCATGCTTGACCTCGCCATCGACGACAGCTGGCCACTGGCTTTTTTCCTGTTCCAGGCAATGTTCTGTACGACCGCCGCCACCATCGTTTCGGGCGCGGCCGCCGAACGTATGCGCTTCAACGCCTACCTGATCGTCGCCGCGCTTTCGGCGGGTTTGATCTATCCCTTGTTCGGCCATTGGGCATGGGGCGGCGCCTTGCGTGAAGGTCAGGGTTGGCTCGCGCAGCAAGGATTTGTCGACTTTGCGGGTTCGACCGTGGTGCACGGCGTAGGCGGCTGGATCGCGCTGGCAACGGTAATGGTCATCGGCCCGCGCGCGGGCCGCTTCGATAGCAAATGGCTGCGGCAGAACATGCCGGGCTCGAACCTGCCACTGGCGATGCTCGGCGGCTTGCTGCTGCTGTTCGGCTGGTTCGGCTTCAACGGCGGCAGCACCTTGAGTTTCGATGGGCGCGTGCCGGGAATCGTCGTCAATACCGTTGTGGCAGGCATGGCTGGCATGGCGTTGGCGATGCTGATATCGCAATGGCGACACGGCTACGTCGAGCCCGTTGCGTTGCTCAACGGCATGCTGGCGGGGTTAGTGGCAATCACCGCGAGTGCTCATGCGGTCAGCATTGCCGACTCCCTGCTGATCGGGGCAGGCGGCGGTTTGGCCATGTGGCTGGCAGATCGGCTGTTGGTGCGCTGCGGCATTGATGATGCCGTCGGCGCGGTTCCGGTTCACCTGGCGGCCGGCTTGTGGGGCACGGTGGCGGTGGCGCTGTGCGGTGACCCGCTGCTGCTCGGCACCGGCCTGAGTCGTTTCGATCAACTGTTGGTTCAGTTGCAGGGCGTGTTGGTTTGCGCGGTCTGGGCCTTCGGCGTGACCTATCTGCTGTTGCGGCTGATCAACCGGTACTACCCGATGCGGGTAAATCCCGATGATGAGCGCGTGGGATTGAACGTCAGTGAGCATGGCGCACGCACCGAACTGATCGAACTGCTCGACGCCATGGCTGAACACCAGCGCCAGGGCCATTTCCAGCGCGAAGTGGAGGTCGAGCCCTTCACCGAGGTCGGGCAGATCGCCGAGCAATACAACAAGGTGATCCGTGCCTTGCAACAGGCAGTGGCGAAGACGCAGAGCATCGTGCGGGACATCCGTGACGGCATCGTGACCTATGGGCCTGACGGCATTCTGACCAGCTGCAACCCCGGCGCCGAACGACTGTTTGGTTTGCCGGCCGAGCAGATCGTCGGGCAACCCTTTCAACGTTTCGTCGTGGGCAGCAGTGGTTCGCTGTTGCCGGAAGCCGGCGGCGAGCTGAAAACCGAACTGATGCTCCACGGCAAAGACGGCGAACTGTTCGCCGCAGAGCTGACCGCCAGCCAGGGAAAACGCCCGCAGGACGCCTTCGTTTGTATGGTGCGAGACATCACCGAACGCCGACAGATCGAGGAGCAGCTGTTCGCGGAGAAAATGCTCGCCCAGGTTACGCTCGCATCCATCGGCGATGGCGTGATCACCACCGACAGGGCCGGGCGCGTGCGCTATCTCAACCCCAGCGCCGAGCGGCTGATCGGCTGGAGCCAGGCCGCCGCGCAGGGGCTGGTGCTTGACGAGGTCTACCAGCTATTCGACGAGGCCACCGGTGCGCGGCTGCTCAATGCCGCCAGCCTCGGCCTTCGGCGCAGAAGTGACCGTCAGGATCGTACAGAGCGTGCGCCGGGCATCCTTCATCGACCTGATGGCACGCAATTGGCTGTACAGGATGCGGTTGCGCCGATCCGCGACGCCGAGGGTGCCGTCATCGGTACTGTGCTGACCTTTCGTGATGTCACGGTCACCCGCCAGCTGGCTCACAAGCTGACGTTCCAGGCCAATCACGACAACCTGACCGGGCTGGTCAATCGCTCCGCGTTCGAGCGCCAGATCGAGTCGCTGTTGCGTGAATACACCGGTGGCGAGCATGTTCTCTGCTACATGGACCTGGACCAGTTCAAGGTGGTGAACGACACCTGCGGTCATGCCGCCGGTGACGAATTGCTGCGCCAACTGGGTCAACTACTGAGAGGCCGCGTGCGGGGCAGTGATCTGCTGGCGCGCCTGGGCGGAGATGAGTTCGGCATCCTGTTCAATGAGTGTTCGTTGATTCAGGCGGTGCGGATTGCCGAAGACATACGCCACGCGGTTGACGAGTTTCGCTTCAGTTGGGAGGGCAAGAGTTTCGCGGTTGGCGCCAGCATCGGTCTGGTGGCCATTGACGAGCACGCGAAAACGCTCGGCCCGTTGCTTGGCGCTGCCGACAGTGCCTGTTATGCGGCCAAGGACGGCGGTCGCAACCGTGTGCATGTGTATCAGGCGGACGACCAACAGCTGATGGAACGCCGCGGCGAGATGCAATGGACGCACCGGCTACGGCAAGCACTGGATGGCGACCTGCTGCGTTTGTTCGTGCAGCCGATCGTGCGTGCCGCAGGCGACGACGGTTCGCAGCGTTATGAAGTGCTGGTACGCATGCAGGGCGAGGATGGCAGCATCATTCCCCCCGGCTCCTTCATGCCCGCGGCTGGACGTTACGATCTGGCACCAGCGGTGGATCGCTGGGTGGTCGGCAATTTCCTGGCATGGGTCGGCGATCTACGTCGTCGTCCCGGTGCGTCGCTGGGGCATTATTCGATCAACCTGTCGGCAACCTCGCTGGGTGAGGAAAGCTTTCTCGAATTCGTCCTGTCAGCCATCGAGCGTCACCAAATCCCCGCCAATTGCCTGTGTTTTGAAATCACCGAAACTGCGGCGATCGCCAACCTCAGCCGTGCCATGACCTTCATGAACAGCCTCAAGGCTGTGGGGTGCAGCTTTGCACTGGACGACTTTGGCTCGGGCCTGTCGTCGTTCGGGTACCTCAAAACCCTGCCGGTGGATTATCTGAAGATCGACGGCAGTTTCGTTCGGGACATTGATCGCGATCCCATCGCGCGGGCAATGGTGGCGTCGATCAACAACATCGGCCATGAAATGGGCCTGAGTACCGTTGCGGAGTTCGTCGAGTCAGCGGCCATCCTCGAGTGCCTGCAGGATATTGGCGTCGACTACGTGCAGGGTTACCACCTGGGCCGGCCGGGACCGCTCGCCGAGCTCTCCGGCGTGCGGATGATGCCGCGCTGAACGACGATGCGATCTGGACCGGCAGGGTGGGCCGGGCGGCGTTCCGCTTTAGCCCACCGCAGGCTGCTCAGCGGGTACTGAAGGGGACAGCTGCACAACCCGGTCGACAGTAGGGTGGGCTTCAGCCCACCGTGGATACTAACCAGCGATTGCTGTCAGTTTCTGGAGCTGGTCGAGATCGGTCTCGACCTCAATCCCAAGATATCGAACGGTGCTCTCCAGCTTCGTATGGCCGAGCAGCAGTTGAACGGCCCGCAGGTTCTTCGTCCTGCGATAGATCAGTGATGCCTTCGTGCGTCTCATTGTGTGAGTGCCATACATGGCTGGGTCAAGGCCAATGGCTTTCACCCAGCCTTTGACGATACGAGCGTACTGACGAGTGGATAGATGATCTGAGTTATGCAGTCGACTCGGAAACAGGTAGTCCTCGCTGCGGAGCTGTACTTGGTGTATCCAGGCCGCGAGCGCCGCCCGAGTTTGCTCAGTGATCTCGAACTGCACTGGCCGCTGTGTTTTCTGCTGCATCACTACTGCTCGTGATGACACATGTTCGCCATAAGCAACGTCCCGCACACGGAGCTTGGTTAAGTCGCAGGCTCGAAGCTTGCTGTCGATGGCCAGATCGAAGAGAGCCAGATCCCGGGATCTTTGTGCAATTTGAAGCCTTACTCGGATGGCCCAGATATCTCTCAGTCGGAGTGGGGTTTTCTGTCCGACCAATTTTCCTTTGTTCCAGGACTGACGGCTGCAGGTAGCGATGATGTTCATAGCAAGTCCTCCACGTGTGGGAGGACAAGAATGACTAGCCTGAACGGCGGTCGCTAACCGGCCAGGGGCTGCCATTGCAAGGCAGGCGACAGCAGTAACATCCAAACATGGGCTATTTCCCGCTGACAAACTCTCTGTCGTACGCAGGGAGATGCACTACTGCTACCGCTCAAGAAGGAAGGCATAATGCCACCAGAGCCCTCATTGATCCGTGACCCGTGCAGGTGCATGTAGCAATCCGATCACGCCAAGGACGACCGAATTGAAACATCTAAAGTCAACATTAATTAAAGTTTTTAGTTCCAAAGCATTTAAACGAATCCGCTGGTATCTGACTTCTGAACAGCCAGATGATGACAGATTTTTTGATCTCGCTCCCGTCGACAATGCCGACCGCGATGGCCTATACGGAAAGGCACTGGATTTCGCGATGCAGAATTCTGCAATCAGAAATATTGCCCTTACAGGGCCCTATGGCTCAGGCAAGACAAGTGTTATCAAAACCTACGAGAAAAATACGCACTACCGTTTTTTGAATGTTTCGCTAGCAACATTTAGTGATCCAAACCTAAGCGAGAAATTTGAGACTGCGCCTCCATCAGGTGAAGACACAGTAAAAATTGAGCGAAGCATTTTGCAGCAAATGCTCTATGGTACGGATAGTGGCACTTTACCCTATTCAAGATTTAAAAGGATTTCGAAGCCGCGCTGGCCCAGCACGAATGCAATTAATTTTACATTTTGGGTGGTTGCGTGTGGATATCTTTATCGTGAAAAAGAAGAAATTCTTAGCATAGAATCGATAGAGAACCTAAAACTGCTATGGGTGTTCGTTTCTTTATACGTCGCTGCTTATTTCGCGCAGTTGGTATCCCGCGCCCTAAAGGCGTCGCACTCCTTATCAGTTAAAAGGCTATCACTACAAAACGGTGAAGTGGAGCTTGATCAAACCCCAGAAAGCTCGATTCTCAATAAGTATCTTGACGAAATCTTATATTTCTTTGAAGAGAATGACTATGACGCCGTCATATTTGAAGACCTTGACAGGTTTGGCAGTCCTGAAATATTTATTAAGCTGCGCGAAATAAATAAGATAATCAACGATCGCCCCAAGCGAAGTAGCGTCTTGCACAAGCTCAAGATCTCCCAGCCTTTAAAGTTTTTGTATGCCATAAAAGACGACGTTTTTCTTAATAAAGACAGGGCGAAGTTTTTTGACTTTATAACACCAGTCATCCCAATCATTAATAACTCAAACTCACGAGAGATGTTTGTCGAGTGCATTGCGCCAAAAGATGCTGAAGTAAAAATTAACTCTCGCTTTCTAAGTGAAGTGTCACTATATCTTGATGACTTTCGTCTGATTAAGAACATAAGCAACGAGTTTTTGGTCTATCGAGGCAAGGTTGGTGGAGACCCCAACCTAGACAAACTTCTAGCCATGATTGTTTACAAAAACACTTACCCAAAAGATTTTGAAGAGCTACATCATGGCAAGGGCGCCCTGTATAACGTTGTACAACAGCGGATAACGCTAATTTCTAATGCAGCGGCTCAGATTGACGAGAAAATTGAAAGCCACAAAAAGTTAATCATCAGTTCCGAGTCTGAGCTTTGTTCCGCGGCTGAGGATCTTGCGAGGATCTTTTGGGGACAGCTATGCGGCGGCTACCAGGAATACTATATCAAAGGCATATACCTAGGTGAAAGTGTCATATCCTTCGAAGAGCTTCTGGATTGGGAGAACTTTAGAAGAATATTCAATGAGAAAAATATACGTATACAGGCGCAAGTCCTTGTTCCCGGATACAACCAGATGCGCTTAAAAGAGACAAGTATTGGCTGTTCATTTCGTGAGCTTGAAGAAGCGGCCTCTCCTGGGCTGAAATTTGAAGCTAGGTACGAAAGAATAAAGAACAAAAATCTACAGCGTCGAAATCAGTTAAACATTGAAATTGAGACTTTTAAAGAGGTGAAATCAGAGATTGCGAGAAAGCCGCTTCGCGATCTTATGAAAGACACAGGTATAGAGGTGCACGCCATCGCGCTTGACCATGGGATTGGTGATTCGAGACTGCTGAACTATTTAATAAGGAACGGCTATCTAGACGAGACCTACCACCTATACATATCCATATTTCACGAAGGTAGGATGTCTCGTAATGACTGGAATTTCATTCAGGCAATTCGTGATTTTAGATCTCTTGATCCCAATGTTCAGATTGACACCCCAAAAGAAGTTATTGCAGAAATGCGTGACGAAGACTTTGGTGCTGAATATGTGCTTAATGTCGCTCTAGTAGACCATTTGCTGACCACTCTGCCAGCAAATAAAATCAAGCTACAGAGCGCAATAGGATTCATATCAAGGCGTTTTGCTGACTCGGAGGAGTTCTTCAGAGCATACTGGATATCAGGGAATACTGTCGATAAATTCACACAGGCTTTGTCTGAAAATTGGCCTGAATATGCATCGGTATCCATTAGTAGTGACCAAGCCGCTAAGCATGTAGCAAGAATTATTTCATACGTTTCCCCTTCATACGTAGCCAAGCAAATGAATACCGCTTCGGGACTGGCTCATTACTTGTCACAAAATGCTTATGCAGTATTTTCTGAGAACCTGAAATTTGCTAGCGGCTATGAATCTTTAAAAAGGATGTCTGTCAAGATCTCTGACATCCATGCGATTGAAATGCTTGACGAATTGCTGGCCTATGTTTATGAACACTCTTTGTACTCGCTTAGCATTGATAACGTAAGCTTCGTTTTATCTAAATTTCCTAATAGCAAAGCAGAGCCAGAGGGAATGCTCATAGATTGTCGCCTAGCAAATTACACAGCAATTATGGCGCACAGTAGCCAGCCATTAATAAAATATGTCACTGAAAATATAGACTACTATTTGGACAGTGTCGCCCTTGCGATTGATAGCAATGTGGATGAGTCGAAGGATTCGATCCTGGAGATAATAAATCATCCTGACGTCGATAGCGAACTGGCAACTCAGTTTGCACTAAAGCAGACTCATATCTTTAATGACTTTGAAAGAATACCTAGCAGCATGCGGGATGAGATTTTTTTCAACGGCCGAATAGCTATTAACTGGGAAAATATTATAAGTTACTTTTCGCAAGAGGATCGTGATTGGGATAGGCTTATCAAGAAGCTTGATAGTGATGGTGTGGCAACTGAGCTTTCTAAGTTCAAAATCCGTATTCCCGAAGGCGACACAAGCGCGGTTCTAGAATTATGCAGGCTGCTAATTTCGAATATCACTATTAAACTTGTTAATTTTCAGAAAATATGCGCGAGTATTCCATATCACTATAAGCAGTTCCCTCCAGGTCTGCCTGTTGAAAGAAGAATGGTTCTCACAAATCATCGAATTGTAAGGCTAAATGAAGAATCATTTTTGGACACCTCTGATTCGCCTGAGCTAAGAGCTGCGTTGATAAGAAACAATTTTGATTTGTACATGGGAAATTCCGGAAGCTTTCCTCTTGAGATGGAAGTGAAGACACTATTGCTTTCAACTGTACACGAAAGCAAAAAAAACGCGGTGATAAAGAAAATAAGCGTTGAGGAACTTCAGTCCAGCCCCAAGGCATTACGTGAAGTTTCTAAGTTTTTGGCCACTCCCGGCCTGCTTGCTAATGGATTTAATCGAGAGGTAGCTGCTTACTGTCTCGCCAATGCTGTCGAGCACGAAATTGACATAGGGATACTTATCAATTTCGTTGGCGAGCTGACAGACCATCAGATCACCACAGCATTGAAGACTGCTCCGGAACCATACTGCAACTTTATAAAGGCTAATGCACGGCAGAAAATAGATCGTACCGAGAGACATTTAGAATTTATTAGAGTGCTTGAGCGAAGAGGTATTGTTTCATCAATTAGTGATGACGGCGTTTCTATTCGAGTGAATGCGTATCGAAAGGGCTTCCTTAACTAGTTTTTAAGTGATGACTAGGTTGCTGTACGGAAAGTACTGCCGCTGGCATCCGCAGCGTGCAATACCGAGTCATCCCTGATGGGAATCTCGAACGCATAAGGTTTGGCATTGTCAGTGGAGTTGACCGAGTAGTCTGGCTCGTCTCAACGACATTCAGTCCGTGTCCGCTGTGCAGCCTCATTAAGTACTTAATCGAGCACTAGGGGGTCAGCCCACGATTAACGTCGGGCAACCAAAAAAGGAAACGAAATGGGGAAGATTTATAGGTAAACCGTCTGGTTCTGGCCGATCGCAGCCGGTCGCTTGTCGGGTGGGCAACGGGGATTTCCCGTCCCCATCCAGCCGTTGGTCTCAGAATACCTCGGTTGCCCTTTAGAATTCTTTCTGCGTCCGCCGCAGGGGAAAGGCAATAGGTGAAGACAGCACCAGTTTTCCTATCACCGCCTGCTCGCCAGGCTAATAGCCGCTAACCTTAAACCAAGTTGGAATTTCGCCATCGAACGCCTTGTTCAAGAAGATCCTCAGAGCCTGTTGATCGTCCACGCTCTGGTTGCTAGCGATTTCCAGCAGCATCAAGCGCTTCTCATCCCTGTCGCCTGCGAACATAGTTTGAAAATGGACAACGTGTGGAAAACGCTCCAGCGGATAACCGTAAGTGCCGGATCTCATATCGCCTGAGTAGACAGTGAACAAGCTGGTCACTAGCTTTCGCCACAGAGTTAGTGGAACTTCCAATTGCTCCATGGACTGAATATGTGCATCGTCATCGTAGATCAGAAAGCCTTCAGGGGAATCGAACGATCTAGTGAGGTGCTCCCAATATATGGCCTCGTCTAGATCCGAGATGTAGACTAGATAATCGCCAATGTAGTCCTGCTGAAACTGACGTCGGTTTACGATTTTAGAAATATCTTCAGGGCGTAGCAGGCTTAAAACTTCCTTGGCGATCTCTGGAGATAGGGCCTTTAGATAGTCATGGCGATGCTCTGTCAAGTAATAACTCATAAATTGCTTATAATGATCGTTTAGGCTGGCTAAGTCGTTTTGCAGTACAGCTATTCGGCGTTCGATGTCGATTGGGTCATGTAGCTGTTGGTCGGTTGCCGACTCCTCTAGGGTCCGGAATGCTTGAATAATTACATTCTTTGGTGGTTTCCCCGCCCATTTGCGCACAGCAGTACTTAGCGCCACCGCGGGTGCGCCCAGTGCCGCCAAGGTTGAGAGTAATGGCTGGCCAACGAGAACTACCGACGCTGATGCCAGAATGAACGCTGACGTGGCATCCACTCCGTCGGCAACATAATTGATGAGAGCGGCATTGCGCTTGCCAAAGAGTTCAAAGAATTCTTCAACTAGCGCGCTATTCTCTTGATTTGCTTGCTGTGGTGAAAGGCCACCGAAGGCCGGTGAAAAGTGGCGCTTGATTGCCCGGCGAAGCGTGCCGTGCTCTGAAAGCACATCGAAAAAAGCCGCTGTAGTTACATTCTCTAAGTATGCCACACGCTCGTCCTGCAACAGAGCGGTAAGGCAATGCTGAAATCTAAAGTTCTCGCGTGAGAAAAGCTCGTAATCCGCCGCCTCAACAGCCATAGTTAGCTGTGGATGAGAACTATCCGACAACAACGTGTAGGGGTGGAGTTCTATGCCTTCTTCTATCGCTGCAAAGGCTAGTGAAAGGCCGAGACTTGCAGTAGGCACTGGTCCGTTCGCTCGTAGTTCAGCGTCGATATCCGCGGCAACCGGGCTCCATGCAATCGGGTGAGCTAGTATTACGACGCCGCCCCGCTGGACCACTGCCTTCAACATTAGCAATTCGCAAGCGATTTCTGCAATCAAGTTCCTGCGGGTTTGGTACTGCTCGTTCGCCATGATCCGGCTGTAAATGACGTCCCACAGCAGCACCCTTTCGCCGTAAATTAACCCGAGTTTGATGAACTGATCAAAGTCAGGGACCAGACCAAATCCGACCGTTTGTACATGGTTCACCCCATATTCAGCTGCTGCTTGCCGTGCTGCGTATTCAAGCTCTCCGTTCATCAGCTCTGTCAAGTCAGTACGCAGGTTGGCTATTGATTCATCAGTGATCCAGTCGAGTATGCAGATGGGTACACCTGCATCGTTCCATGTGACCCTAAGGTGCCGTTCGAGTATATGCAGGTATGCGAGGGTAAATTCTGTTGCTGAATCATAATTCGTCATTGTGCTTTCAAAGTTCGGTATGCAAATGTGCTTAAGCGTAATCAAAGACACTAACTTCAGCCTGTCAATAGGTGATGGGAGTGTTTATCCAAAATCTGCGGTGAAAGGCTGTGTCGATGTGCGTTAGATCGAGTTCAGCTGTCAATGTCCGTTTTTGGCCGAAAGTGGCCGGTGGCAGCCATTCTCGGATGCCGCGTTAAGCATCGGGTCAAACGGGTTGCGCAGGTGGGGAGCTCGCGCGGCCAGTCGATGGATTACCCGGCAATGGCCGTGAGTTTGGCCAATTGATCGAGATCGGTCTGCATGCCTGACGTCTCCCTGATGCGCGTCAGGATCTCGCGTTTCAACGCGGTGAATTCGGGCGACAGCTTCATGTCCTGGTCGCGCTGCGCTGGCAGCGGCACCTCATAGATGGAATCGATTCGCCCTGGCCGTGGCGCCATCAGCACCACACGACTGCCGAGGTAGATAGCTTCTTCAACATCGTGGGTGACGAACAGAATCGTGGTTTTCTCGAGCTTGTGCACGTGACGGATCAGGTCGTGCATCACTTCACGCGTCTGGGCGTCCAGCGCGCCGAAGGGTTCGTCCATCAGCAATGTCGCTGGCTTGGGCATCAACGCGCGGGCGATGGCCACGCGCTGCTGCATACCGCCGGACAGCTGGCTTGGAAAGGCCTCGGCAAAGTTCGTCAGGCCCATCAGGCTGAGCAGGGCGTCGGCTCGCCCACTAGCGGTTTCAACATCACCATCGCCACGCACGGTGTCAGAAATCACTTTGAGTTGGCGGCAGAACTTGATGTTTTTCATGACCGTAAGCCATGGGTAGAGGCTGTAGTGTTGAAAGACCATCGCGCGGTCGACGCCGGGACCATCCACGGGGTTGCCATCGAGCAGGATTTCGCCGCGACTCAGGGTTTCCAGGCCGGCAATGATGCGCAGCAGGGTGGATTTGCCACAGCCCGAGGCGCCGACGAAGGTGATGAATTCGTTGGGGCGCACATCCAGGCTGACCGATTGCAGCGCCTCGACCTCGCGCGTGTCGCTGATAAAGGTTTTGCCTACCTGCTGAATACGGATCTTGGCGTCGGTCATGCTTGTGTCCTCCACGGGAAGGCGCGGCGGGAAAGCCAGCGGAAGGCCTGGTCGGTGAGCAAGCCGATCAGCCCGATCAGCAGGATGCCGGCGAAGATCTTGTCGGTGTGCATGTAGCGCTGAGCCTTGAGAATGGCGTAGCCGAGGCCCGAATTGGCGGCGACCAGCTCGGCAACCACTAGGTAGGTCCAGGCCCAGCCGCAGGTGATGCGCAGGGTGTCGAGGATTGCCGGGCGCGCGGACGGCAGGATCACCAGCTTGACGATTTCGCTGCGGTTGGCGCCCATGGTCTGGGCGGCCTCGATCTGCGTCATCGGCACGCGGCGGACGTCTTCGGCGACCATCAACACCATCTGGAAGAAGGTGCCGATAAAAATGATCAGCACCTTCGAGCCTTCGTCGATGCCCACCCACAGCATCACCAGCGGTATGAAGGCCACCGCCGGCATGTAGCGGATGAAGTCGGTCAGGGGTTCGAGAAAAGCCTGCACCGGGCGGTAGGTGCCGATATACAGCCCCAGCGGCAGCGCCAGTAAAGCCGAAGCGCCGAACCCGGCCATGACCCGCCAGACGCTGATGCCAATGTCGGTGAGCAGCCCCTCGCTCGACCACCAGCGGCCTAATCGCTCCAGCACGGCGCCCGGGCTGGGCATGAACATCGGGTCTGCCAGCCCTAGCGCGGTATAGGCCCACCAGAGAACGAACGGTGAAATCAGGCCCGCTGCGGCCAGTGTCCAAACAGTGGTTTTCGGCAGATCGCCACGAATGCGCCACCAGCGGGCGCGGCGCGTTTTGGCAACGGGCGCGGGTTCTGCGCTGATCGGTTGCGCTGCGACCGCCGCGCGCGGCTCCAGGTTGGTGTTCGCGCTAAGGGACAAATGCGCCGTCATGCGACTACCTCCTGAACGAGAGCTGAAATCGGATTCGCCACGCTGACCCAGCCGAGCGTTGGTGGGAATTGGCCAATGCGGGCCAGGTCCCCTTCGGGAATACCGGCGGGTTGGCTGAAATTCCAGTAGCTCGGCAGCAGGTTGTCGCCGACACGCCCCGGCAAGGTCGAGTGGCTGATCATCCAGGGTGTAGCGCCGTTGCGTTGTCGGCCGAAAGATATTTCACAGGCGAGCAGCTTGAGGCGTTTTGCCGGATTGGCACGGGCGAGTTGGTCGCGTAGTTGCCCACCTTCGGGGTCCAACGGCGCAGGCCTGTCGGCAACGAACATGAAGTAATCCCCGGCAACCAGCAGGCAGGCCTGGCGCTCCGGTTCATCGGCTGACCGCAGCCACAGCCCCCAGTTGGTACCGCTGGATTCGGGTACACGCTGCCAGACTTCGTGATAGCGGCCGTCCAGGCCATCTTCAAGCAACCGATCGGGCCCCTCGAAGCGCATGCGGCCGATGTCTGGTGAGCCGCTGGGCGGCTGGTAGTCAATCAGCCTATGCCATTGGCAAATGTCGCCTTCCTCCCTGGTCAAGCCGGCAAAGCCGGCCTGTTCGCACAGGGCCAGCTGTTGTGCATGCGTGCAAGTGGCAAGCGAGGCAGCTGTGGTTGGGGGATGGGGGATGCGCACGTCGGCGTGCAAATGGGCTGTCTGCAGCCAGTAAACATCGCTGGTTTCGTCGCGGCATCCGTCGGTGGTGGTCAACAGGCGACGGCGCCATACGCCCAGGTAGGTCTCGGGAACGCTGTTCATGCGTGGTACTCCGGGAATCGTTTGAGGGTTCGCCAGAAGGCCATGTCGTGGTTCGGCCACAACTCAGCCCCGCTGTCGGCGGCCAATCCCTTGAGCTTGCGGATGCTGTCCAGCGCCATGTCTTCGCGGTCCTGCCAGCAAAGACCGGGCGCTATTTCATCGGTGAGGTTTTCTTCCAGATCAGCCGCGTCTCCGGTCAGGATGACGGGCTTGCCGTGCGGCAGTTCGATCAGCAGAGACATGTGCCCAGCGGTGTGGCCGGGCGTGTTGATTGCATGCACGCCGGGCACCAGCTGGTATTCCTCACGCTGGAGACTCCAGCGGTTCTGGTCAACGAAGGGGCCAGTGAAATCGTCGGCGAAGTAGGCATCGTCGGCCTCGGCGAGAGCCGCTGCCAGCTCGGCCTCGTGCACATGCACGTCGCAGCCGCACAGCTCGCAAAGCCCGCCGGCGTGGTCGAAATGCAAGTGACTGAGAAACACCAGGTCGATGTCGGCCGGTGTAAGGCCGTGCCGGGCCAGGTGGGCCTGCAGACGCTGATCGTCATGCATGTCCGGTGGCCCCATCGGGAACTCCAGCGGATCGAACCAGCGCGCTTTGAGTGCCGGGTCGTTGATCTTGGCGTAGTCGCAGCCGGCATCGAAGAGGATTCGGCCCTGCCGGGTCTCGATCAGGAACGCCAGGATTGGCGCCTCGATCAGGGTGCCGTGGCCACGGTTGCGGGTGGAAATCGACTTGTCGTAGCGATGGGTGGCAGTCAGCAGCGGCCAGAGCTTGAGCACGTCGGTCATGCGGGCATCTCCAGCAAGGCGATCAGCGCATCGCTGGTGATGACTTCGCCGAACAGTCCGCCCTCGACGCCGATCATCGACAGTGCCGCGGCATGCAGCGCCGGGTAGGCAGAGCCGCAAGCGTCAGCGACCGTGAGGCAGGAGTAGCCGAGATCCACCGCCTGGCGCAGCGTTGAGGAAACGCAGACCTCGGTGGTTACACCAGTCAGGATCAACTGACCGATCCCGCGGTTTTGCAGCAGCAGTTGCAGGTCGGTATGAGCGAAGGCGCTATAGCCGGGTTTGTCGATCACCGGCTCGCCAGGCTCGGGCATGAGCTCCTCGATCAGCGCGTTGCCAGGTTCGCCTCGCACCAGAAGACGGCCCAACGGACCGGGGCTGCCTATTGGCGCGCCGCTGGCCTCGGCACGCCGGCGCTTGGTATTGGGGAGGTCGCTGAGGTCGGCGCGATGGCCTTCGCGGGTGTGCACGACCAACAGCCCGCATCGTCGCGCCGCCACCAGCAGCTGGCGGATAGGTTCGATGGGCGCGCGCAGTCTCTCGATGTCCAGCCCAGCCTGATCGGCATAGCCGCCCGGCGCGCAGAAGTCGCGCTGCATGTCGATCACCAGCAGCGCGGTATGCGCCAGTGCGAGGTTCACTGCAGGTTCCCCAGGTCGAACTCATGGCAGACCGCCGCAGCGATACCGCTGACAATGTCGTCGGCCATGCGCTGTCCCTTGTCCGCTGTCGACCCCTTGGCCGAAGACAGCACGCCTGAAGGTGGCACCCATTCGGTGCGGGGCGGATACATATCGTACGGTGGAAAGTCTGCGGGGGCTTCCTCCGGGATACGCTCCAGCGCCACCAGGTTGGGATAGTAATGCAGCATCAGTGAGGTTTCGATGACGGCCGCGTGCTCAAGGGCAAAGCCTGGAAAGCCGTCTGGAAACACGTCAGCCAAGGTCTGTTCACGGCAGAAGTCCCAATGCTCCAGGCGCATGACCTCGAGACCGGCATCCGGTCCCAGTTCGCGTAGCGCCAACTGGATACCTTCGCCGACGAACCACTGGTTCTCGTAATGCCCGACCACCAACACCAGCCGCCTGACGCCGTGTCGGTGAAATTCACGCACCGCGTCGCGGACCAGTGCGCTCAGCGTGGCGCCATCCAGGCTGGTGGTGCCGCAAAAGTGCTGGCCGCCGCCACATTTGGGCTGTGATTTGTAGCCGTAAGACAGGGCGGGTGCGACCAGCCCGCCGACGCGTTGCGCCACATCGGCACAGATGGCGCTGGCGAGCAGCGCGTCGGTGCCCAGCGGCAGATGCGGCCCGTGCTGTTCGGTGGCACCGCAGGGCAGAAAGAGCACAGCGCCTTCACGCACGCGGCGTTCGTATTCGACCCAACTGAGTTGATCCATGTGCACGCTGTTCATAGCGAAGGGCTCCGAATTACGGTCAGGGCCGGGCGTTCCGGCCAGCTGGCGATCAGTGCGGCAAAGGTCACAAGCGCCGCGCCTAGCCATTCATGTGGGGTGATGGCCTGGCTACCGAACCAGGCGGAGGAGAGCACCGCGGCCACCAGCTCGAAGACGACCAGCACTGCCGCACGGCCGGCTTCGATATGGCTGACGCCGTACTGCACCGCGGCCATGCTCAACAGCCAGCCGAGGGCCATCAACCCGATCTGCCAGCTCAGCGTGAGGCTCAGCGGCGGCGGGTAATCGCCCAGCAATGGGCAGAGCACGGCGGCAATCAGAGCGCTACCGACGAAAGGCGCCAAGGTCTTGCTGGCCAGCGGCACCCGGTCGGCGGCGCGGGTAGCGAGATTGTTCAGGCTGAAACCGAGGCCGGCCGCCAATGCGAGCCAGTCGTTGCCACTCAGCGGATGGATCAGCTCGCGGCTGACGCCAAGGGTCAGGGCGATGCCGAGCATGGCCACCAACAGCGCGCCGATTCGTAGCGCTGTCAGGCGTTCGCCCAACAACAGCCAGCCACCCAGCACGCCCCAGACCGGCGCCAGGTAGAACAACAGCATCACGCGAACCACGTCGCCGGTGGCCAGGGCCGTGACCAGCGCGGCTGTGGCACCGCCGCCGCAGATGGCGATAGCCAGCAGACCATTGCGCTGAGCTACCCAGGCATGACGCTCGCGCCAGACCACCGGCAAGGCGATCAGGCTGAGCAGTCCGTAGACCAGCAACACCAGCGGCATGCCGACCAGGCCAACGCTGGCGAAGTGGTGCAAAGGCAACCAGCCGAGGCCCCAGGCGACGGCGCCTGTGACCAGCAGGACCTGTGGCAACAGGGTCATCATGCGCCCATCCAGGAACCGCCGTTGGGCCCAAGTATTTGCCCGGTGAAATAGCTGGCCTGTGGCGAGAGCAGGAAAACGATGGCTGCCGCCACTTCATCAGGCGTGCCGAGTCGGGCCATGGGAATGTCCAGTTCCTTGGCCATCCATTCGGCACTCATGTTTTCTGCTGAGACCATCGCCGTGGCGATGGGGCCTGGCGCGACGGCATTTATCCGTATGCCGCTGGCGGCGAATTCACGCGCCAGCGAGCGGGTCAGGCCGATCACGCCGGCCTTGGCGGTGCAGTAGGCGGCGTAGTCGCTGCGGCCGAGAAAGCCGAGGTCTGAAGCTACATTGACGATGGCGCCGCAACCACGCGGCTGCATATGCCGCAGCGCCTGCTGTGTGCATCGATAGACACCGTGAAGATCGACGTCCAGTACCTGTGCCCAGTCGTGCTCTGTGGTGTCGAGAAAGGGTTGTTCCAGAATGATGCCGGCGTTGTTCACCAGCAGGTCCAGCGGCCCTTGGGCGAGGATTTGCTCGAACATCCCGGCCACCTCCGCCGCTGACGCGACGTCCGCTTCTACGCAACGTGCTCGGCCGCCAAGCGCATCGATCGTCGCACACAGCTGTTCTGCCAATTCCAGCTGGCCGAGGTGGTTGATCCAGACGCTCACGCCCACTTGCGCCAGGCCCAGCACGGTGGCCCGACCAATCCCGGTTGCCGCGCCGGTGACCAGCGCCACTCTGCCTTCCAGTGGCTGGCGATTCATCAATGCATCACCTCGCCATGGCTGACCGACAACGCCTGCCCGGTGAGCGCCGCCGCCAGTGGCGAGCCGAGAAACAAGAAGGTGCCGGACAGGTCCGCCGGGGTCAGCAGCTCCGGAATCGCCTGGGCCGCCAGCACCGCGACCAGCTCTTCGGCTTCGCTGCGCCCGTTTTCTGCCGCCATGATGCGCAGCGAGCGCATCGCTGCATCGGTGCCGATCCAGCCTGGGCAGACGGCATTGACGCGGATGCGCCGCGGTCCCAATTCCCAGGCCAGTGAACGGGTCAAACCGATCACCGCATGCTTGCTGGCCGCATAGGCGGAAAAGCCCGGTACGCCTTTCAGCCCCCAGATCGAGGCTTGGTTGATCACACTGGCACCGGCACGAAGACGAGGCAGCAGCGCGCGGGTCAGTCGCTGCATGGACGACACATTGTTGTCGAGCAAATGCGTCCAGCAGGCATCAGCCTTGGCGCTAGGGTCGGTAATCGGCGTCTGGTATTCGATACCGGCATTGTTGACCAGCACTTCGACCGAGCGGTTACGGCAAGCCAGATCGTCAGCGAAGTGCTGCACGGCGTGCCAGTCTCCGAGTTCAAGCGTGGTGGCGTGCAGCGGCCCCTCCGGTTGCAGGCTTTCGGCCAGTTCGGCCAGTGCATCGGGGTCGCGGTCGACCAGCTCCAGCGTGGCGCCGGCCTCGGCGTAGGTCTTTGCCAGCTGCCGGCCTATACCGCCAGCAGCACCGGTGAGGACGACGCAACGTCCACGATAATCGAGCGCTTTATGCATTTCACACCGCCGTGAGGAAAGACACGCCAACTGCACCGTAGAAGCCGTCAGCCTTCTGCGGACCTTCACCGACCGAGCCATAGTCGTCATCCAGCACACGACGCAGGCGATAGCGGTGGAAGCTGCCGAGCAGATCGCGCATCGGAATGACCTGGTTGTAGGCGCTGCCGTACAGCTCGGCATGCAGCGCGGGCAGGCGATACCAGGGCGCGACCGGTTTCTCGTGATGGGCGTTGTGGTAGGGAAAGTTGAGCAGCAGCAGATTCAGCGATGGCCAGCGTGCGGACACCACATTGCTGAAGGTATTGAGTTGCTCGTAGGCGCGGTCGCGTTGCTTGTTTTCCGGCACCTGGCCGTCCTCGAGCACAGCGAAGGCGTCATAGGTGTGCTGGTAGGCGTCGGCGAAGCGCAGCACAGTGACCATCAGCATCCAGGCCACGGCATACAGCACCAGAGCTTTCAGCGAGAACCAGCCAAGCAGCCCGAACAGCAGCGCGCGGATAAGCATGATCTGGGCGACCTTGCCGCGGCGCGCACGGTGCTTTTCGTTGCGGGTGACGAAGGGCAGCACAATCACGTAGCCGTGCATGATCAATTCGACTGCCGGTACGTAGGCCCACTCCAGCGCTACAACCAGCTTCTGGAACCACACGGGGCGGGCCTTGAGGAAAGCCTTGCTGTCGAAGGTGATCACGTCGGCACGGTCGACGTGGTGACGCATGTGTTTCTTACGCAGGTCCTGAAAGTCGGCATAGCAGCTGCCGGCCAACCAGCTGCAGGCATTGCCCGCCCACTGATTATGCTTGGGCACGCTGAAAATGGTGCCGTGAGCGAACTCATGAATCAGGTAGGCGGCAATGATCATTGCGTGACCAAGCAGTAGCGTTCCCAGCGCATTGAGCCAGCCATTGGCCGGGAACAGCATCACAAGCCCGGCGATGTAGCCGAGCAGGGCATAGCTCATGGCCAGGGTGTTCGGCACTCGACCATCGGCATAACGGAAAAGCGGCTTGCGGGTTTTCATACGGGTCTCCTGTCGGGGCGAGCGCGGCTCGCCCCGGCGCGCATTACTTGGCGAGTGCTTCGGTGAACTGCGCGTCGTAGGTGTCGCTGAAATCCGGGGCGGAGGGGATCTGGCCGTTATCCACCAGCAGCTTGGCAATGATCGCGCCGCTGCCATGGAAGGAATGGGTGTCGTCGCTGGGCGCGAAGCTCTTGCTCATTTCCGCGAGCGGGATGTTGTAGGCACCGGACATCTGTTCGGTGGCTTCTTCGGCGCTGACGCCCAGCACCTCGCCAATGATGTCTGCCGACTCCTCGGGATGCGCCTGCATGTAGGCGAGCCCGTCGAGGTAACCCTGGATCATCGCCTTGATGGCGGCAGGCTTCTTAGCGATCACCGCTTCGTCGAAGACCAGCACATCGGTGATCAGGCCGGGCGCATCCTTGGAGGAATACACGACCTTGAACTTGTCGCCGCTGCCCATGGAGAGGATCTGCGACACGTTGGGCTCGTAGGTCACACCAACCGGCAGATTGCCTGAGGCCATGGCACCGGGAATGCCTTCGGGTGTCATGTTGACCGGCTGGATATCCTTCTCGGTCATACCGTTCTGTTGCAGCGCGTAGGCGAGCAGGAAGTCGGACGGCGAGAGCGGGTTGTAGCCAACTTTTTTGCCTTTGAAATCGGCCACAGAGTTGATCGACGCATCCGCGACGATGGCGTCACCACCGTTGGAGAAGTCGATGGGCATGACCACGCGGTGCTTGAGGCCTTTGGCGACGGAGGCAACGACTTGGTCATAGGTCAGCATGCCGCCATCGAGTGCGCGGCTGAGCATGGCGGTGGGAATCAGGGCCGGGTCGTTGAAGAACTGCAACTCCACGTCCAGGCCGTGAGGCTTGAACAGGTCTTTCTTGTCGGCCACGTAGAACGGCCCGTAACCGGCCCAGACGACGGTGCCAATCTTCAGTTTTTCCGCCGCCTGAACCACCAGCGGCGCGAATAGGGTCGCGACGGCCAGGGTGGCGCCGAGAAGGGTCTTGTGCAGCGAAGGAAACAGCAGACCTGTCATGGTGAAACTCCTACACAGTGGAAGAACCGGCACGGGATGACATCGCGTCCTCCCGGGCTTTTATCCCGCCGTGTAGTCCCAATCCGTGGGACCGGAGAACTCTCGGACCAGCGCTCATCTGCATGAGCCGGAACCCTAGTTCGCCTGTTGTGTAGCTCCTGTGTGCCGAGCGATGTGAGCGCTGTGGCGACTCATCCCGTTCTGTTCTGGGTAGAGCAGGTTGCGTGCCAGTTCGCCTTTAAAACCAATACGGCTTTTGTATCAATCAGTTGAAGGCATTAACTAGAAATCGTCTAGGCCTGGGCCGGCCTGCAATCTGCGCTCAAATGGTGAGGTGTGCGCCGCGATGGTGCTGTCGGTTCCGGTTATCAGCGTTGTGATCAGTCTCACGGCGAGCAACGCGTGCAGCGTGGGTTCGGGGTAGCCCAACCGGCTATGATCCGTGCGCTTTGGAAACGGATGTCCCTAAATGAAAAGGTTTCCCCTGTTCGGGCTGTTGGTGCTTGCCTTCCTCGCGATCGGCGTTGGCGCGATCAAGATGATGACTTGGTCTAGATCCAGAGGCTTGTATCACCTGACAGCAGCGGACTGGCAAAGCGTGCTGGCGTGTGCTGACAGCGTTTCGTCCAGATGCTCATATTCGGAGTCAGTCGAAGCACTGCTTCGAGTCGATATTTTTTCGATGGGGCAGGGCGCGGTGGCAGGGCTCGCCATCCTTACGGCAATCGTCGTCTGTCACCTTGCCAAGGCCTCGACACGATCCTACATCCTGCTGCTCGTTGTGCTTCTTGCGTTTGCCCTCGCGACTCAATTCGCGCACCTACAGTCCGCTGAGTTGGCAGATCACTTCGTCCGCTCTGGCTTGGCCTCTGTTAAGCAAGACTGTTCGAACGGCCGGGCTACGGAGACCTGCGGCGACTACATGGCGCGCATGCAGGGGATACGATACGGTGCCATGATCCTCTCGAAGGTGGTGTTCGCGCTGCTCGCGGCAGCGGCGGTTGCGCTAAGCGCGGTACTCGCGCTCGCTCTGGGCGCCGAAAACACGCGAATCTCCATGTGACTGAGGACGATGGCGGCGATGATGCTCAGGCCATGCCTGCGCATCATCGCGGGTGACAAGCTGAATTAGCCCGGCACCGGCACGTCTTCAGGCAGCAGCTGTTTGTCCTTGAGTGCCCGCCAGAATTCGGCCGGTATGTCGGCCTCGAACTGTTGCACGTACTGTGCAGGACGCTTCGGGTTGCTGGTGCCCGGAATGGCCGACAGGACGGCGGGATGCGCGAGGCAGAACTGCAGCGCCGCAGCCCGGGTATCTACTTCGAACTCCTGACACACCGCTTCGATCTGCCCGGTCTTCTGGCGAATATCATCGGGCGCGTCCGCATAGTCGTAGTGCTCGCCACCGGCGAGTGCACCGGAGTTGAACGGCCCGCCGACAACGATCCCGACGCCACGCTCCACGCATGTGGGAAATAGCGTATCCAGCGCTTCGCGGTGGTCGAGTAGAGAATAGCGGCCGGCCAGCAGAAACACGTCCGGGTCGGATTGCTCAAGTGCCATGCGGCAGGGTTCGACCAAGTTTACGCCAAGCCCCCAACCGCGAATCAGGCCTTCCTCACGCATCTGCGTCAGCGCTTTCGCCGCGCCTTGCATGGCCTGTTGGAAGTACTCGGTCCACTGTGGGCCCCACTGGTCTTCGGACACGTCATGGATGAAGGCGACATCGATACGATTCACGCCCATACGCTCCAGGCTGTCTTCGATGGAGCGTCGTGCGCCGTCAGCGGAGTAGTCGACGACGCGCTTGTTCGGCAGCTCATCGATGAAGGGCGGGGCGTTCTCCGGCCTGCTGGTCGGCTGCAGCAAGCGGCCAACCTTGGTACTCAGGACGAATTCATCGCGGGGCTTTTTGCTGAGTAAGCGCCCGAAGCGTTGCTCGGCCAGGCCGGCGCCATGGTGCGGTGACGTGTCGTAATAACGGATGCCGGCATCCCAGGCGGCCTTGAGGGTCGCGTCGGCGGTGGTTTCGTCGAGCGGGGCGAACATGTTGCCCAACGGCGCGCCGCCAAAACCGAGACGTGGAAGGGTGATGCGCATGGAACCTCCTCTGATGCAAATAGAGCCGACTATTCGGCGTCGCTTTGCATCGGAGGACGTCTGAGAGGGGATGTTCCGGACGTTACGGCAGGACTTGCCCGTACCGAAACACTGCGTTTGGCGACCCCGCTCAGCTACGGCTCTTCATATAGGCTCGCCAGCCACCGTACTCGCTGATATCGACGGCACCCTGCAAACCGTACGGTTCGCAGATGAAGCCGGTTTCCCAGCTGCCGTCGGCCAGTTGTACCTTGCCCAGCCCGAGGGGAGCAGGGATGCCAGTGAGGAAGGAGCCCAGCTCACTGCTCGGGATTTCCCAGATTTCCACCTCAATGGCGACGCCTTCATCGGCAACCCGCACCATGCCCGGGCGGAACGGTGGGCCGCCGGCCAATGCGTACAGTTTGTAGTGCGCTGCGCTGCGGGTTGCTTCGAGCAGTCGGCCGCCGCGTTGTTTGAGCTGCCAGTTCAGGGGCAAGCCATCCAGATGCGCGCCACAGACCACGACACGGGCGCGGTCGCTGCGTGCGGCGTTCCGTGGGGCCGGCGAGGTGATCGACTGCCCACCGATCAATGCGATGCCATGTTGCCGTTGCAGCATGTCGGCCAGGCTCAGCAGGTACTGATCGGTGAATACTCGCCCGAACAAGGTCACGCCCCAGGGCAGGCCGTTCTGCATCACACCCGCCGGCACCGCCACGGCGGCGTAGTCCAGCATGTTCATGAAATTGGTGTAGTAGCCCAGGTCCGAATTGCGCTTGACCGGCTCGGCGTGCAGTTCGTCCAGCGTGACCGGGCGCGGGTAGGCCGGGGTCAGTACACAATCCACCGTGGCCATGATCCGGTCGCAGACGGCCTTGAGCTGTTGCAGCCGGTACTCGGCCTGGAACAGCTGCACGGCAGTGGTGCCCGGTGCCTTTTCCAGCACCGCCTTGATCACCGGTAGCACGGCGTCGGGCTGTTGCTCGATCAACGCGCCGGCAACGCTGTAGCGCTCAGCGACCCAGGGGCCTTCATAGAGCAGCCGCGCGGCTTCAAGGAAGGGCGCGAAGTCGATCTCCACCGGCTCGCCGCCCATCGCTTTCAGGTGCTCAATGGTGGTGGCGAACAGCGCCGGGCTTTCCGGGCAGCCGAGAAATTCCGGTTGTTTGGGCACGCCGAAACGGAAGGTCTTGACCTGGCCAAACGCCGAACCGTCGTTCCACAGTGGATTGGCGCGGCTGTATTCGTCGCGCGGGTCGAGTTCGGCGGTCAGGGCCAGCAGCTGGCTGGATTCGGCCGCGGTAGCGGTGAAGAAGGTGACGCAATCAAGCGTACGGCACGCCGGGACTACGCCCGCGGTTGAGATCAAGCCCTTGCTCGCCTTGAGGCCGATCAGGTTGTTCAACGCGGCCGGCACCCGACCGGAACCGGCGGTGTCCGTACCCAATGCGAAGCTCGCCAGGCCGAGTGCCACGGCCAGGGACGAACCGGCGCTGGAGCCGCCCGACGGATAGGCCGGGTGCACGCTGTTGCGGCACTCGCCGTAGGGCGAACGGGTGCCGTTGAGGCCGGTGGCGAACTGGTCGAGGTTGGTCTTGCCAAGCGGGATGGCACCGAGGGCGATCAGTTGTTCGACGATGGTCGCGCTGTTGTCCGGTGTATAGGCAAAGGCGGGGCAGGCTGCCGTGGTCGGGATGCCGGCCAGGTCGATATTGTCCTTGATGGCGAAGGGGATGCCGTAGAGCGGCAGCTCGGCCGGGGATTTGCTGTCCAGGGCTGCGAGGTAGGGCTCGAGTTCTTCCTCCGTTAGCAGATGAATGAAGAGGTTGAATTCGGCCTGGAGGTTGGTGGCTTGGTCGTGCACTGCAGCGATGAGTGCGCGCGGTGACAGCTTGGCGCTGGAGTAAGCCGCGCGCAGTGTGTCGAGGCGTAGGTCAAAGTCGGTGGTCATGTCGTATTCCTCGTAGGGTGGAAAACGGCAACGCCTTTTCCACGCATGATGTTCGGGACGGCCCGGTGGGCCGGTTGGTGGATCGGTGAGGCGTGATCCACCCTACGGTCATCTGTTGGGCAGGGAGCCTTACGCGCCCTCGATCACCACCACCCGCTGGCCGGCACGCACGGGCGAGCCAGGCTGCACTCGGATGTCCTTCACCACGCCGGAAACAGGTGCGGTGAGCGGGATTTCCATCTTCATGCTCTCGAGGATCACCAGCACGTCGCCGGCTTCCACCCGAGCGCCTTCGGTCACGGATACCTGCCAGAGATTCCCGGCGATGTGGCTTTCGATGCCATGCTCGCCGGCGCCCAGCGGGGCGTCTTCACCGAGCTCAGCGGCGACTTCCTCGCTCTCGAAGTGCGCCTGGCCGGATGCGATCCAGCGTTGGCGTTCGGCGTCGAAAGCAGCGCGCTGCTGGCTGCGGAAGGCGTCGATACCCGCGGCTTCCTTAGCCAGGAATTCCTGATAGTCGGACAGGCGCAGCTCGGACTCTTCGATCGTCAACGGGTAGCGGCCCAACGGGAAATCGCGGCGGATCTTCAAAAGCTCCTCGGCGGAAACCGGGTAGAAGCGGATCTGGTCGAAGAAGCGCAGCAGCCAGGGCTGGCCGCCGAACGCCTCCACCGCGCGGTAGCGGTTCCACATCTGCAATGTGCGACCGACGAACTGATAACCGCCCGGGCCTTCCATGCCGTAGACGCACATGTAGGCACCGCCGATGCCGACGGAGTTTTCCGCGGTCCAGGTGCGCGCTGGGTTGTATTTGGTGGTGACCAGCCGATGCCGCGGGTCCAGGGGGGTTGCTACTGGCGCGCCGAGGTAGACGTCGCCCAGGCCCATCACCAGATAGCTGGCTTCGAACACTGTGCGATGCACCTCGTCGAGGTTCGGCAGATCATTGATGCGACGGATGAATTCCAAATTGCTCGGGCACCAGGGTGCGTCCTTGCGCACCGTGGTCATGTACTTGTCGATCGCCAGCTGACAGGCCGGGTCGTCCCAGGAAAGTGGCAGATGCACGATGCGCGACGGGACTCGAAGATCTTGCGCCGAGCACACCGCGTCCCAGAGGCCGTCGACGGTGCCGAGCAGGCTCCGAAGCGGCAGGGTCTCCGGCTGGTAATGGACCTGCAGGGAGCGGATGCCGGGGGTGAGGTCGATCACGCCGTTGAGGTTCTTCGCCTCGAGCGCCTGCATCAATGCGTGGCCTCGGAAGCGCAGGACAAGGTCCAGTTCGGGCGCGCCAATTTCCAACAGCAAATGGGTGTCGCCGGAGAGTCGGGCGACCAGGCGGGTGTCGTCGTTACCCAGATCGAGAACGATGGGCGATGTGAGGGCATGGGCTGTTGTAGGAGCCAGCTTGCTGGCGATCCTTTCGCATGGCTGATCGCGAGCAAGCTCACTCCTACAAAGGTTGGCGCACTCAAGATTTTGGGTCTTAGCCAACTCACGCGCCATGGACACATCCACTGGCACGAAGCGCACCCGGTCACCGGCCTTGAGCTGGCCCATCTGCCAGAGGTCGGCGTCGATGATGGTCACTGGACAGACAAAGCCGCCGAGGCTCGGGCCGTCCGGGCCGAGGATGACCGGCATGTCGCCGGTGAAGTCCACGGCGCCGATGGCGTAAGGGTTGTCGTGGATGTTCGAGGGGTGAAGGCCGGCCTCGCCGCCGCTGTCACGCACCCACTCGGGCTTCGGTCCTATGAGGCGAACGCCGGTGCGGCTGGAGTTGAAATGCACTTCCCAGTCGGTGGCGAAGAAGCGCTCGATATAGCCTTCCGTGAAGTATTCCGGCGCGCCGTGCGGGCCGTAGATCACACGGATCTCGCGTACCGATGGCAGCGGCGGGCAGAGCTCGACAGGCAGGCAGGCGACGGCGCTGCGGTCAACGAGTTCAGGAATATGCAGTACATCACCGGCGCGTAATGCGCGTCCGGCATGGCCGCCGAACTGGCCAAGGGTGAAGGTGCTCTTGCTGCCCAGATAATCGGGCACCTGCAGCCCGCCGCGTACGCATAGGTAGCTGCGTGCACCGGCGCCGGCAATGGTGCCGAGCGCAAGCGTGCTGCCAGCCTTGACCAGAATCGCAGTGCACATCGGTTGCGCGACGTCGTCGAGCTTCACCGGAATGTCGGCGCCCGTTACCGCGACCACCGCATCGGTGTTGAAGCGCAGAATCGGCCCGCTCATGGTGATTTCCAGGCCCGCAGCATCGGTCGGATTACCCAGCAGCGCATTGCCCAGGCGCAGCGCACGGCTGTCCATCGGCCCGGACGGAGGCACGCCGACAGCCCAGTAACCGAGCCGGCCGGGAAAGTCCTGAACGGTGGTCTGGGTGCCAGCGGTGAGCACCTCGAAAGTGGTCGCCTGGTAAGTCAGGCCGTCCAGGCAACGGGTCCAGGGATTGCCCTTGGCAAACGGGGCATACGCGAGAATCTGGCGCAGGTAGTCGCGGTTGGTCTCGACGCCATACAGCAGGCTGTCGGCTAAGGCCTGATCGAGCGCAGCCTTGGCTGCCTCACGGGTCGACGCGTAGGTGATGAGCTTGGCGATCATCGGGTCGAAGTAGGGCGGAATTTCGCAACCTGCTTCGACCCAAGTATCGATGCGCAGTGCTTTGCCGTCGGCAGCTGGAAACTGGACCGCGGTCAGCAGGCCAGGGCTCGGCTGAAAATCGCGCCCCGGGTCCTCTGCATAGAGCCGCGCCTGGATGGCGTGGCCCTCGGGCTTCAAGCTCTTGGCCAGCTCGGTCAGCGGCGGCAGATCACCGGCCGCCAGTTCGATCATCCAGCGCACCAGATCGACGCCCCAAACCTGCTCGGTGACGCCATGCTCGACCTGCAACCGGGTATTCACTTCGAGGAAGTAGAACTGCTCGGCCTCGCTGTCATAGACGAACTCGACCGTGCCGGCGCTGCGATAGCTAACCGCCTTGGCCAGCTTGATCGCCGCCTCGCACAGCGCATCGGCCATGCCGGCGGGTAGGTTCGGCGCCGGGGTTTCCTCCAATACCTTCTGGTTGCGCCGCTGCACAGAGCAGTCGCGCACGCCGAGGGCGATCACATTGCCCTCACCATCACCGAATACCTGCACTTCCAGATGACGGGCGCGCTGGATGTATTTCTCGATGAATACGCCGGCGTCGCTGAAATTGTTTTGCCCCAACCGTTTGACTGCGTCGAAGGCATCCGCCAGTTCAGCCGCGTCACGGCAGACCCGCATGCCGATGCCGCCGCCGCCAGCAGTACTCTTGAGCATGACCGGATAGCCGACCTGGTCGGCTGCGCTTAGCGCATCGGTGAGGCTGTCGAGTAGCTCGGTGCCTTCGAGCATCGGCACGCCGTGCTGCTTGGCCAGCGCGCGGGCGGTGTGCTTGAGGCCAAATACCCGGAGCTGCTCTGGCGTCGGCCCGACGAAGGCGATACCGGCCGCCTCGCAGGCTTCGGCGAACGCGGCGTTTTCGGAGAGGAAGCCATAGCCGGGGTGGATCGCTTTCGCACCGGTTCGATGCGCAATGGCGAGGATCTTGTCGACCGCCAGATAGGTATTCGAGGCAGCGCCTTCGCCGAGGCTATGGGCTTCACTGGCCTGTTGGATATGCAAGCTGGCGGCATCGGCCTCCGAGTAGACGGCAACGCCTTTCACGTCCAAGGCACGCAGCGTACGCAGGATGCGGCAGGCAATGGCGCCGCGGTTGGCGATCAGGAGTGTGTCGAACATCTTCAGTCCCTCTGGGGGAGGCGGGCCGTCCCGCTTATATTCATTCATCGCCCCCGGCCGTCCGGGGGTTCATCCATTGGTAGGGTGGGCTTCAGCCCACCATGTGGACGTACTGCTAACGGTGGGCTGAAGCCCACCCTACGACGCTCAAGCAGGGCGCCGCGCGCCCCATCCCTCTGTGCTACTGGGCCGCGCGATGATCATCCTTCCCCCGCGCATCCGGCTTGGGTTTGGTGGGCCGCTGCCCGGCGCGTGCTTGCATCAACGGCAGCAGGTAGCGGCGCAACCAGCGCATCAGTCCCACACCAGCACCTCGGCCGGCGTGGGGTTCCAGCCGTTGCACGGGTTGTTGAGTTGCGGGCAATTGGAGATCAGCACGATCACATCCTGCTCGGCCCTCAGCTCGACATATTTGCCAGGGGCGGAGATGCCGTCCTCGAAGGTCAGGCCGCCGTCGGGCGTGACCGGGACGTTCATGAAGAAGTTGATGTTGGCGCCGATGTCGCGCTTCTCCAGGCGACCGTCGTGCAGGCTGGCACGCAGGAAGTTATCGCGGCAGCTATGCATGTAGCGCTTGTCCAGGGCGTAACGCACCACGTTGCTTTCCTGTGCACAGGCCCCGCCGAGCGTGTCGTGACGGCCACAGGTGTCGGCGACGATGGTCAGCAGCGGGTTGCCAAGGTTCGAGTAGAGCACCGTGCCGGTGGTGAGATAGACCTTGTTCTGCCGGCGCAGCGTGCGCTGCGGATCGAAACGCTCACGCGGATTCATGGCGCTGAAAAACAGGGTGTCGACCGCCTGATTGCCTTCCAGATCGAGCAGGCGCAGGGTCTGGCCGGCCTTCACTTCGAACAGATAGGGCTCGCCAGCCGGAATCACATGCCGGAAAGTGGCGGCTTCGGGGTGCAGGTTGCTTTCGTGGATGGTCATTTGGGCACCCCTTCCTCAGATGTAGAGTCGTTCGGTGTTGTGAAAGCCGCGGCTATTTTCCGGGCGCGAGGTGCGGCAAAGGACGCTGATGCCATCGCTGTCGACGCGGTGCCAGCTGAGCTGGACGGGTTTCGGTGCGTACTCGGGGTTCGGGTCCATTGGGTGTGGCAATGCGGTCAGCACAACCAGCGTCTCCATTGGCGCGTACAGCTCCACGGCGTCGCCGGCCTTGCTGTTGCCGGCCTCGAAGGCGAAGCCGCCGTCGGCGTCCACGGTGACCTTGCTGAACAGATTGAGTGTCATCAGCAGGTCCTGCAGATTCAGGTTCCACTTGCCCATTTCCACCAGCAGGTTGTCCGTGCCGTTGCGGAAGAAGCCGTTGCGCAGTTCCTGATAGCGACCCTGGCCGTATTTCTCGGCGACTTCGTCAGCGTTCAGTACGCCACCGAAACTGTCATGCCAGCCGCAGGTATCGGCTGTGATGCAGGCCAGCACCCGACCCATGTCCGAATACAGGCAATGGCCAGTGGTGAGCTTGGCGGTGTGCTGGCACTTGAGCGTGTCCGGCAGGTTGAGTCGCTCGCTTTTTTCATGCGCGTTGAACATCAGCAGACTGACGTTGGCGCCGCCCTCGAGGTCGGTCAGGCGCAACAGCTGACCACGCTTGAGCACGAAGGAGGTGTGGCCGCCGCCGGGTAGGGTTTCTTCATAAAGCATGGGGCGGATAGCGAGTGAAGCGCTCATGTCAGACTCCTTGATTGACGGTATGCAGGTGGCCTAGCTGCGGTGGCAGGTCGCCAGCGGCGGCGCGCGCGACCCGGCGATCGCTGTTCAGCGGGATGTCATAGGTGACGCGTGCGCCGTAGGCGCCAGGGGCGTGAGGGTCGAGGCGGGTCTTGTCGAACACCAGGATGCGCGTTCCGAGGGTGAAGCCTTCGGACAGGTCGTGGGTGACCATGAACACCGTCAGTTGGGTCTCCCGCCAGAGTTGCAGAAGCAGCTCATGCATGTCCTTGCGAATGCCGGGATCGAGTGCGCCGAAGGGCTCGTCGAGCAATAACACACGGGGCTTCATGACGAGTGCCTGGGCGATAGCCAGACGCTGCTGCATGCCGCCAGAGAGCTGCGCTGGGTACTTATCCAGCGAGTGACCAAGGCCCACTTTGCGGAGGATCACTTCGGCCTGCTCGCGTGCTTCGCGCTTGCTGCGGCCGAACAGGCGGCCCAGCAGGGGGGATCTGGGCAACTCCAGGCCGAGGGCGACGTTGTCCACTACCGACAGGTGTGGAAACACCGAATAACGCTGGAACACCACGCCACGGCTAGCGTCGGGCTCGCCGGCGATGGGTGCGCCATCGAGCAGGATGTCGCCGCGGCTGGGCCGTTCCTGGCCGAGCAAGAGTCGCAGAAAGGTGGATTTTCCGCAGCCGGACGCGCCGACCAGGGTGCAAAATTCACCTTCATTGACGCTCAGGTTCAGCCGTTCCAGCACCACCTGATCGCCATATTCCTGCCAGACATTGTTGACCTGAATGAAAGGGTTGGTTGGCCGTTCGCCAGCCGGGCGGATGACATGACTCATGCCTTGGCTCCTTCGTACCAGGGGAAGGCCAGCTGGGTGAGCTTGCGTAGACCGAAATCCATGCTCCAGGCGAGCAGGGTGATCCAGGCCACGTACGGCAGGATCACGTCCATCGCCAGATAGCGGCGGACCAGAAAGATGCGGTAGCCCAACCCGTCGGTGGAGGCGATGGCCTCGGCGGCGATGAGAAACAACCAGGCTGAACCGAGCACCAGGCGCAGTGCGATCAACAGGCGCGGCAGTAATTGCGGTAGCACCACCCGCAGGATCAGCGTCCAGGTGTTGGCGCCCAGCGTCTGCGCTTTGATCAATAGCTCCGGCGGCAATTCTCGGGCGCGCTGTTCCAGATCGCGGGCCAGCACCGGGGTCACGCCAATGACGATCAACATCACCTTGGACAGCTCGCCGAGACCGAAGACGATGAACAGAATCGGCAGGATCGCCAGCGGCGGGACCATCGACAGCACCGTCAGCAAAGGCGACAGGGGCGCGCTGAATAGCGGCAGCGTCCCAGCAGCAACACCGAGGCACAGCCCGGCAACGGCGGCGATGCCGAGGCCGACGCCGAGGCGCTTGAGGCTGGACGCGGTGTCCTGCCAGAACAGGTAGTCGCCACTGCGTTTGTCCGGCGTGAAGGCAAGGCGCTCCACAGCGCTGGACATCTGCGTGAAGCTAGGCAGGAGCTTGTCGTTGGGGTTGGTCTCGAGCCGTTGTGCAGAGCTGACCAGATAGGCGAACAGCAGAATTGCGAAGGGCAGCATCACCAGCAGCGTCCAGCCGGTGCGGCTCGGAACACGATTGATCAGGCGCATGGGGAGGTCCCCCTTTCGATCGGGGGGTGTCGCCGCGGGTCGGTCGTGTTGTCGAATCCGAGCAGGGGCATAAAAGTCCTCCAGTGAGTGGACATGGCAATAGGAGCTGCGTGTCGAACGCCGTCTCCCGGGCTTTTATCCCGCCGTGTAACCTCACTGGAGGTCGCCAACTCTCGGACCAGCCACTCGCAACCGCGAGCCGGAACCCTAGTCAGCTATTTCTGAATTTTCTCGTCCCTGAGCCGCAGCTTCCTGGCAATAGGGATTTTGCAAGAGCAGTGCCAACCACAAGACCTGCGTATTTCGGCGCTTGCGGCGGGGTTAAGCAGCGCTGGCGCGCTTTAATAGTGCAAGGCGAGCGTTCCATGCCCCCTTTCGGGACGCCAGCTGGTAGATCCAGATCTACGTAGGCGAGGGATGCGTCAAAACCTGTCTGGCAGCAAAGCCGCCGAGACTTTTGCTGGCAAGGCGGAATCCGCGCATGCGGCGCTTTGCGCTAACGACAGGGCGCTAAGGGAATCTTCTAGGGTGCTACCGCACATCAAGATCAACCGGCGCAAGGACGTCAGACGATTGATCGCCCGAGGACACACAGGCAATAGTCGGCAGTCATCTGGTGCTGTCGTGCCAGTCTGCTTGTCTTGATCAGGGTTTCTGTTGCGCAAGTGCAGGTGAGATTGAAAGCCTACCAGCTCAGGCGAATGTCACGAACGCGCGGTATGGAAGCTTTCGCCTTGCGGCTATAGGGCAGGTGTAATCAGGCGGGGATAAGCAGGAGAGGGAAGGTCCGAGCAGGCGCTGCGTCCGTGAGGACGTCAGCGGCCCGGTTTCCTGGGATGCAGTGACTTAGTTCACTGCGTCCTTCAGCGACTTGCCTGGCTTGAAGCCTGGCAGCTTTGCTGCGGAGATCTTGATCGTTGCGCCAGTCTGCGGATTGCGGCCATCACGGGCTGCACGCTCTTTGACGGCAAAGGTGCCGAAGCCGACCAGCGTCACGCTGTCGCCGTTCTGCAGGGTGTTGGTCACGCTTTCGGTGAAGGCATCCAGCACGCGGGTAGCGGTGCTCTTCGGTACATCGGCGGAGGCGGCGATCGCTTCAATCAACTCGGCTTTATTCACGGGTGTGGCTCCAGATTGGAATGGGTGGTCAGTATAAGCAGCGTCTCGCTCTGCCGCCTGCGGCAAATTTCCTCTTTTTCAAAAATATCCGGTGCGGGGCGACAAATCGTTTGTTTGCCTAATCCAGACGCTTTTGTCTGGACAGCGGGATTTTGGCTCCGGTTCATTGCCCTCCCGACCATTGGTAGGGCTGCAGTCGGCAGGATGCATCAAAAGCGATCCGTACGCGGCTAACCAGGTCGCGCCAAGCGCAAAACGCCCATGAGCCGGCCGATCAACATGCTGATTGGCTCGCGTTCGACTTTAGTAGTGGATGTCGACGTCGATCTCACTGGGCTTGTCGCCTGGTACTTCGAACCGGCTCTCCTCGAATGCTGGCGGACCCATTACCTTGGGGTTATTGGACAATCCATAACCTTCGGTAGGAAACATGCCAAATCGAAGGTCCAGCTCGCCGTTAGCGTTTTCGTCGTGGTAGGCCATCACCGCGTACTGACCGGCGGGTACGTCATCGAACACCAGGGTGACCGTTCCGCTCTTGGCTGGCGATTCGCTCGAGGCAAATGCCTGGTCCGCTTTACGGAACGTCTTTGGGTCCGAGAACAGAGCCACGCGAACCGTGCCCCGGTCGTGTTCGATGTTGTTCAGTTTGACCGTCAGCGGCTGGCCGTCGGCGAAAGCCGCTTGACCTACCGCCATTGCTACCAAAGTTAGCGCTACGCGCAGTGTCATCGATTCGCTCCTGGTTGGCGTGCATCTCGTTTGGATTGGGTCGCGCGGACATACCAAGCGTGCCCGGAACAGTATGGCGATAGTGCCGCGCTTCTAACGGATCGACCAGCCTATACGGTTGATTAGGCAGCCGCGCCTCAGCACACGCAGGGGCCCATATCGATTGAGAAGGATGCCGTGGCCCCAGGAACGCCGCAATGCGATGCTAGGCGCCAAACGCCTTACTGACCGAGCCCGCATGAACAAGACCCATCTTCAGACGCTGATCATCGACAAGCTGCAGGCCGACCTGGCTGTTGCAAAGGATGCACTGAAGGCCTCTCACGAGGCGGCGACGCACGCCGAAAGCAAAGCGGAGAACAAGTACGACACCCGTGGTCTGGAGGCGGCCTACCTGGCTGACGGTCAACGGCGACGCGTTCATGAAATAGAAACAGCGCTCTCAAGCTATCGAAACCTGCCGGTGCGATCACATCGCAATGCAGCGATTACCCTGGGCGCTTTGGTTTCGTTGGAGTCCGCTGACAATTGCCGCTGGGTGTTCCTCGGGCCGGATGCCGCTGGGCTGAATGTGACGATTGAAGGAGAAGAGGTGCTGGTGATCTCTCCGCGTTCACCGCTGGGCAGAGCGCTGCTGGGCTGCGAGGAAGGTGATGAGGCCGAGATTCGCGTCGAAGGACAAACCATCCGCTACAGCGTAATCAGCGTCAGCTGATCTGCTTTCACCGAGCGAATGAGAAAGGGCACCTCAGCGAAATTCTAGTAACCGTAATTTTCTTCTAGATCAATCAGATATGAATCTCATCTGATGTAGATTGTACGGTTTGTGTTTCTGCTTTGCTCAGTGGATGTGAGGCGCTAGAGCATTTGATAAGTAACATCAATAAGCGTCTCTATCCTGCTGATATTAGGAGATAAAATGTCAGATAGCGGTTCGTTCTTAGCCGCTACGTTTGGCTCTCGCACCCAACCGTCCTACCGCACCGTTTCTACCGTGCTGCTGGCGTCGCCGCGTCGCTTGGTGCCGGCAAAATGCCACCCCTCAACCCCTCTAGAAACAATTTGACGCATCCAGTCGAGCTGACTATCGTGCCGCATGCAGATGATAAGCAATCTCATTAGTATTTGCGGAGGTGGTGGTGAACGCATTAACTCGCGTCGCCTACGACGGGCCTGAGGCAGGGTACAAATTCCCGCCGTCGTACCGATTCTATTCACCGGCTGGGGGTATTGAAGCCAGCGGTTGTTTCAAAGTGATAGACACGCCGGCGGAGGGTGCCGGGCCCGGCCTTGAAAGGGACGTCCAGCGCGGTTTCGCCGAAGCCCAGGCAGCCGGGCTGCGCAACCCAGTGCTGGTTGGCGTAATTCCTTTCGATAAGCAGCAACCTTCAAATCTATTCATTCCGCGACACGTCAGTCATCTCCCGCCGACGGCACCGCCTACCTCAATTTGTGGATTTGCTTGTGGTAACGCACGCCAGTGCATCGAGCAGCCCAACCAGGCTGGCTTCCAGCAGGCGGTGAACCGAGCGCTTGGCGCGCTGCGTAATGGACGTCTCGACAAAGCGGTGTTGTCCCGTTTGTTGCAGCTTGAGTTCGATGAGCCGCCCTGTGCCGCGACGATCTTCCAGGGACTGCGTCAGCAGAATCCCGAGGCATACCACTTCTTCACCGACCTGCCTGACGGCGGCGTCCTGATCGGCGCCAGCCCCGAGCTTCTGCTTCGCAAAACCGGCCAGCGTCTGGAAACCAACCCACTGGCGGGCTCAGCCCGGCGTCATGCCGATCGAATCGAAGACGAGTACTCGGCACAGTGCCTGCTCGATTCCGCCAAGGACCAGCACGAGCACCGCCTGGTGATCCGCGATATGGAACGCCAGCTTCGCCCCTTGTGCCGAGAGCTGCACATCCCAGGCGCACCGTCCCTGATGAGCACGGCAAAGCTGTGGCACCTGTCGACGCGGATCGAAGGCGAGCTCGCCGAGCCCGTATCGGCGCTCAAGCTGGCGTGCCAGCTGCACCCGACTCCCGCGCTCTGCGGTTTCCCTACCGCCGCAGCCAAGCAACTGATTGCAGAACTCGAACCCTTCGATCGAGGTGTCTTTGGCGGCATTGTCGGCTGGTGCGACGCGGCAGGTAACGGTGAGTGGGCCGTAGTGATCCGCTGCGGCGTGATCGATGACCGCAGTGTTCGGTTGTTCGCCGGGGCTGGGCTGGTATCGGAATCTTGTCCTGAGTCGGAGTGGCGCGAGACCGGCACCAAGCTCGGCACCATGCTCGCAGCGTTCGGTCTCGATCGGGAGGCGGTATGAGCCTGGTTCCGTTTACGCGCTGGCCTGATGAATTCGCCGAGCGCTATCGCCGGGCCGGTCACTGGCGTGGCGAACCGCTGAGCCAGATGCTCGCCGAGCAGGCCAGCACCCAGCCGGACGCCGTTGCGGTAGTCGAAGGTAGCAAAGCATTGACCTATGCCGACCTGGACCGGGCCTCGACCAACCTGGCGCAGCGGCTGGCGAACCGCGGCCTGGGGCAGGGCGACCGCGCGCTCGTGCAGCTGGGCAATCAGGCCGAGCTGTACGTTGTGTTTTTTGCATTGATGAAAGCCGGCATAGCGCCGGTCAATGCACTGTTCAGTCACAACCGTCTGGAGCTGGTGGCCTATGCCGCGCAGGTCCGACCGCGGCTGTTGATTGCCAGCCGGGCCCATTCGCTGTTCATAGGCGATGCGTTTGTTGAGGAACTGACCGAACTCATTCCCGAGCTGGATACCGTCCTGCTGCACGACGATCCCCACCCTGAGCTGCGTCTGCAGAGCTGGTTCGTGCAAGCGAAGGCACTGCGAGCATTCAGCCCGACGCCGCCCGGCGAAGTGGCTTTCTTCCAGCTCTCCGGTGGCAGTACCGGGACGCCAAAGCTGATCCCGCGAACCCATGACGACTATCTCTACAGCGTCCGTCGCAGCGTCGAGATTTGTCAGTTCGACCGCGAAACCCGTTACCTCTGCGCACTACCGGCAGCGCACAACTTTCCGTTGAGCTCCCCCGGTGCGCTGGGTGTGTTTCTCGCTGGCGGTCGTGTAGTGCTGAGTCCGGACCCCGGTCCCGCCAGTTGCTTCCCTTTGATTGCACAGCAGCAGGTCAACGTTACCGCGCTGGTGCCGTCTGCCCTGGCCATGTGGTTACAGGCCGCGCCCGGCCATCACCATGAACTTGCATCGCTGCAGTGGGTACAGGTGGGCGGCGCCAAACTGCCGGAATCCCAGGCCAGGCGGGTGCCCCAGGTGTTGGGATGCCGGCTGCAACAGGTCTTTGGCATGGCTGAAGGGCTGGTCAACTACACCCGACTGGATGACAGCGACGAGCATGTCTACCTGACCCAGGGCCAGCCGATGAGCCCAGATGACGAGATCAAGGTCGTCGACCGTGAGGGTCATCCAGTGGCTGCTGGCGAAATCGGGGCGCTGATGACGCGCGGGCCGTACACGATCCGCGGCTACTTCCAGAGCCCCGAGCACAACGCCGCCGCATTCGATGCAGAGGGGTTTTACCGCTCCGGTGACCTGGTCCGCCAGCGAGACGACAGCTACCTCGTCGTCGTCGGCCGGATCAAGGATCAGATCAATCGTGGCGGCGAAAAGATCGCCGCCGAAGAGGTGGAAAACCTGCTGATGGCGCATCCCGCCGTAGCGCAGGCGGCGCTGGTTTCAGTGCCCGATGAGGCCATGGGCGAGAAAAGCTGCGCCTACATCGTCAGCCCCGACCCCACGCTCAAGGCGATCGTGCTGCGCAGGTTTCTGCGCGGGCTCGGCTTGGCCGACTACAAGCTTCCTGACCGATTCGTACACATCGACGCGCTGCCAGTGACCGCTGTTGGCAAGGTGGACAAGAACCGCCTGCGCCGTCGCGTCGCTGAACAACTGACCGTTACCGAATAAGGATTCGTTTCATGGCAATTCCCACTCTGACGCCATACCGCCTGCCCAGCGAATGGAGCGCGAACAAAGTGCAGTGGTCGCTCGAACCGGCTCGCGCGGTTCTGCTGATTCACGACATGCAAGCGTACTTCTGTGATTTCTGGGGCCAGGACAGCGCCTTTATCGATGAACTGGTCTCGCGTCTGGCACAGGTTCGTCAGCGCTGCAAAGCACTGGGGATTCCTGTCATCTACACCGCCCAACCGGGTGAGCAAGCTGATGCGAACAGGGCGCTGCTGACCGATATGTGGGGACCGGGCATTACGCAATATCCCGAGCGCCAAGTGATCGTCCCGGGCCTGGCGCCTGCTGACGACGACACGGTTCTGGTGAAATGGCGCTACAGCGCGTTCCAGCGTTCACCGCTGGAACACATGATGAACGAGCTCAGTCGCGACCAGCTGATCATTGGTGGCATATACGGCCATATCGGCTGCCTCATGACGGCGTGCGATGCGTTCATGCGAGACATCCAGCCCTTCATGCTGGCCGACGGCATCGCGGATTTCGGCGCGACCGAGCACGGGATGGCGTTGAACTACGTGGCGACGCGGTGCGGCAAGGTCGTGACCTGCCGCGAAGTGCTCGAACTGGGCGCCGCCAACCGGTCATTGCCGAGTCGGGAGGGGCTGGAAGCCCGGTTGCTGTCGATGCTCGACGAGATGGATGAACCCTTCGACCCCGACGAAAACCTGCTCGACTACGGCCTGGATTCGATTCAGATCATGACCCTGCTGAGCGAATGGCGGGAGCAGGGGCTGGAACTGAGTTTCACCGATCTGGCCAAGACCCCGACGTTGAATGGCTGGTGGGCTCTGCTCAACGAGCACGGAGGTGTCCGATGAGGTCGCTCGGGACTGCCCAGCAAGGGCTCTGGTCCGGCTACCTGCTCAACGAAGACCGCGCCATGTTCAATACCGCAGAATGCATCGCGTTCGCCGGCAAGATTCACGCGGCGACGATGATCGCCTCGGTGCAACAGGCGGTGCGGGAGTGCGAGGCGCTATCCGGAGTGTTCGTGGCCGATGAAGACGCGGTGTTCTTCAAACCCTGCGAACTGCCAGTGGTCGTTCAACAGGTGCAGGTTCCGGCAGGGACGGATGCGGAAGGCTGGGTCCGTGACTGGGCCATGCGCGACATTCGCATCGCGATCGATCTCCAACGCGAGTTGCCGTGCCGTTTCGTGTTGCTGCAGGCCGAAGGGCGCGACTTTCTGTACAGCTGTGTGCATCACATAGCCCTGGATGGATACGGCACCAACCTGCTGTACCAGCGAATCGCCGAGCTCTACGGCGCTGCGATGAGCGGTGACCCGGTGCCAGCCAGTGAGTTTGGCCGATATGAAGATGTGCTCAAGGAAGACGCCGAGCGGGACGCTCAGGGCCGTACCGCCGCTGCACGCGGTTACTGGCTGGAAACATTGTCACGCATGCCGGAGCCTGCCAGCTTCAGTGAACGCAGTGCGCCGATATCGGCCACGTTCGTCCGTCACGGCGCTCCGTTCACAGAGCCTCTGTGGCAAGCGCTGAATCAGGTTGCCGAAGCTCATGGCATCGGCTGGCCGGACCTGCTGCTGGCCGGTGTCTCGGCTCATCTCCGGCAGGTAAGCGGTGTCCGCTCCCAGGTACTGGGTCTGATGGTGATGAATCGCATCGGCTCGGCCTCGTGCAATGTGCCGTGCATGCAGATGAACATCGCGCCCTTGTGCCTGGATCTGCCGGACGATGCCGATCTGATCGCCTGCGCCAAGGCCATCGGCAAGCTACGTCGTAGCAGCCGGAAACATCAGCACTACCGCTACGAATCCCTGCGCCGAGACCTGGGTCGTGTTGGCGGAGAACAGCGTCTGTTCGGTCCGCTGATCAACATCATGCCGTTCGACCGTCCGCTGACTTACGGCAACTGCCCGGCGCGAACGCTGAACCTGAGCGCAGGTCCGGTGGAGGACCTGACGCTGGAAGTCCAGATTGGCGCCGACGGCATGCCGGTACTCGACTACGACGCCAACCCGGCCTGCTACAGCCTCGACCAGGTGCGCAGCCTCCAAGAAGAACTGTTCGATCTGCTCGAATGCTGGCTGGCCGAGCCGCAGCAGCCACGCGCCGTGCTGCTCGATGAGCTGTTTGCAGTTCGCCGAGCCTGGCAAGTCCTCAAGACCCCTGGTCGCGCCTCCCATGTGCAACCGAGCAATGTGCTGGAGGCGATACGCCTACAGGCACAGAGCAGGCCTGAGCACATCGCGCTGGTCCAGCATGAGCAGGCGCTGAGTTACGGCGAACTGCAAGCTCGGGCCGAGATGGTCGCTGCCGCGCTTGTCGAACAGGGGATTGAGCCGGGCCAGCGTGTCGGTGTGATGCTGAGCCGTTCGCCACAAGCAATCCTTGCCCAGTTGGGGGTGCTGCTCGCTGGTGCGGTCTACGTACCGCTGGACCCGGAGCAGCCCGCCGATAGGCAACGGCTGATCTGCGAGACGGCCGAGCTGGCGCTGGTCATCACGGAGGCGGCCTATAGGCATCGGTTGGCGGACATCCATTCTGGTGCGATCCAGTTGATTGGGTCGCTGACCTCGGCCAACCGAACCTACAGCCCACGCGACAACGATGCGGCCTGTTACCTGATGTTCACCTCCGGTTCGACGGGTGCGCCGAAGGGTGTGGAAGTCAGCCATCGCGCACTGGCGCATTTCGCTCAGGCGGCTCGGCAGCGCTACGGCATGGGTTCAGCCGACCGCGTCCTGCAATTCGCACCGTTCAACTTCGATGCAAGCATCGAGGAGGTCTTCGTCAGTTTGTCGGCCGGGGCGACGTTGGTGCTGCGGACCGACCCGATGTTGCAGTCGATGTCCTCGTTCGTAGAAGGACTCGAGCGACTGGCGATCAGCGTGGTCGACCTGCCCACAGCGTTCTGGAACGAGTGGGTCGTGGCGTTGCGCAGCGGCCAGGTGCGGATCCCGGCATCGCTTAAGACGGTTATCATCGGTGGCGAAGCGGTCTACCCCGAGCAACTACAGGTCTGGCAACGTGTTGGGCGGCCCGATGTTCGTTTGATCAACACCTACGGCCCGACCGAGACTACGGTGGTCGCGAGCAGCTGCGATCTGCAGAACCTTGATCCCAACCGCGAACGACTGCCCATCGGTCGACCGCTGGCAAGTGTCGAGGCGCTGGTTCTGGAGCGCGGCAATCGCCCTGGATCGGAAGGTGAGCTGGTGCTGTTTGGCCCACAGCTGGCCAACGGTTACCTCAACAGCGACGCGCCGGCGTTCGCCCATCTACGTATTGGCGAGGAGACGATGCGGGTCTACCGCACCGGTGACCGGGTGCGGCTGGTCGATGGTCAGCTGGTGTACCTCGGTCGGCTGGACAATGAGTTCAAGATCAGCGGCTATCGCATCCAGCCGGGAGAGGTCGAAGCACGGATGCTGGCACTGCCGGGTATCGACGAGGCCTGCGTGCTAGGCCTGGAACTTGATGCCGGAGTGCGCCGGCTGGTGGCGTTCTTCGCTGGCCTGCGGGACGACGTCCGAGCGATCAAGCGCGAGCTGAGCGCTGTACTGCCCGCAGCGATGGTGCCTACCGATTACCGTCATTTTGCCGTCTTGCCCCGTACCGGTAGCAACAAAATCGACCGTAAGCGCCTGCAGCACGCCTATCTGCAAGGCTCGACCGAACGCGTGCTGAACGACGAGACGCAGCGGCGCGTCAGCGCAATCTGGCAGCAGATCCTCGGTGTCAGCGGCATTCAGCCGGAAGACAACTTCTTCGAGCTCGGTGGGCAGTCGCTGCAGACCATCCAGATCGTCAATCGCCTGGGCGCCGAGTTCGGCACCGCCGTGAAGGTTTCCGATGTCTTCGATCACCCGCAACTGGCGGACTTCTGCAGTTTTTTGGACAGCCGACTGCAACAGCGAGAAGAACTCGTGGAAATGGTTTGGTGAAGGGGCGAGCAAATGAACGATCAGATGAGTTTCAGCGGGCAGAGCGTTTGGGTGACCGGTGCCGGGCAGGGGATCGGCCGCGCCGTGGCCGAAGGCTTCGCACGGCTGGGTGCTCAGGTCGTCGGTTTCGACCGCGCCTTTTCCGAAGGTGACTACGGCTTCACGACTTATCTGCTTGATGTCGGCGATGCGGGCGCGGTGCGCCATGCGTGCGCCGAGCTGCTGGGTGGACAACAGCGGGTTGATGTCTTCGCCAGTGTTGCCGGCATCTTGCGGCTCGGAGCTATTGAGCATCTGAGTTCGGCTGACTGGGACGAGTCGCTACGGGTCAACGTGTCCGGTGCCTTTTATCTGCTGCGCGAACTGATCCCGCGTTTCAAGGCGCAGGGCAGCGGAGCGGTAGTGGCGGTGAGCAGCAATGCGACTCACGTTCCGCGCATGCAGATGGCCGCGTACAGCGCATCCAAAGCTGCGCTTACCAGCCTGATCCGAACAGCGGGCCTGGAGCTGGCTGAGCACGGCGTGCGCTGCAATCTGGTCTCGCCGGGCTCCACCGATACCGCCATGCAGCGTGGCATGTGGCACAGCGAGGACGCGCGAGAACGGACGATTGCTGGCTTTCCGGAGCAGTACAAGCTGGGCATTCCGCTGCGCAAGATCGCCACGCCAGAAGAGGTCGCCCGTACCGTGCTGTTCCTCGCATCGGACCTGGCGAGCCACATCACCCTGCAGGACATCGTCGTCGACGGCGGCGCCACCCTGGCGGCCTGAGATTCCGAGAGGTAGCAGATGCAAAACAACATAATCGGCCTGCTGAAGCACTTGGCTCAGCAGGGCGTGCAGCTTGCGCTCAACGATCAGCAGCAGCTGGTTTCGCAGTCGAGCAAAGAGGCCGTGACCCCCGCGCTCGGGCAGCAGATACGTGACAATCGCGACGCCATCATCGAATGTCTGAGGGCTCAACGCGCATTCGATGCACCTATCGCGCCACAACACCTCAGCGTCGGTCCGCTGTCGTCATCGCAGAGCGGGCTTTGGTTCATCGAGCAGTACGAACAGGATTCGCACCTCTACAACATGCCCGTCTTCTTCCGCCTGACTGGCGAGCTGGACGTGGCGGCGCTGGAGTTCGCCTTCGATGCGCTGGTCGCCCGTCACGCCAGTTTGCGCACGCGCTTCCAGCGTAGCGCCGAGGGCCGAGGAGAGCAGGAGATAGTGCCGCACACAGGGTTCCGTCTGGCGCGGGAAGATCTCAGCCATCTCGAACCGCAGGCACGTAAGGATCTGGTTGCGCAGCGAGTGCGGGAAGAGATTGAACGCCCATTCGATATCACCAGCGGGCAGCTGACGCGCGTCACCGTGCTAAAGCTGGGCGAGCGCGAGCACGTGCTGATGATCAACCAGCACCACATCATCTCGGATGGCTGGTCGGTGAAAAACATGTTCGCCGACCTGAAGACCGCGTTTCTCGCTCATCAGAATCGTGAGGGCCTGATTTGGGACGAGCCCGCGCTGACCTACATCGACTACGCACGCTGGTTCAATTCGCGCTTATTCCGGGACTATCACGAGCAGTTCAAACCCTTCTGGGTCGAACGCCTGGCGGGTATCCCCGAAGTGCACAGCCTGCCGATGGACAAGCCACGGCCTGCCCAACCGGCCAGTGGCGGCGAAGTGGTGTTCTCGACTATCGACAATGCGCTCTGGGATCGTTTCAAAGGGCTGTGCCAGCAACACAACACTTCGCCCTTCATCGGCCTACATGCGCTGTTCGCGCTGCTGCTGGCACGTCATTCCGGTGAGCGCGACATTGTCGTTGGCACCCCCTTGGCCTACCGCGAGCGGGCGGATGTCGAGCCTTTGGTAGGTTTTTTCGTCAACACGCTGGTGTTACGTACGCAGCTTCCCGAACAGCAAAGCTTTGTCGAGTATTTGCGCCAGTGCCGTGCTGACGATCTTCAGGCGTTCGATCATCAACTCTATCGGTTCGAGGCCCTGAGCGAAGCGCTGGGCATGGACCGCCATACCGCGATCAACCCGATCTTTCAGATCATGCTGGTCTACCAGGCGCGGGTCGACTTCAACGACCTGATCCCCGGCTGTGACGCGGTGGAGGAGACCTCTCCGGTATTGCCTGCCAAGACCGACATTTCGGTCAAAGTCACCGAGCTGATGGATTCGGTACGGGTCGATTGGTTATATGCCACGGCGCTGTTCGAACGCAGCAGTATCGAAGGCTATGCGAGCCGACTGCTGAACATGCTGAAGGCCGTGGTCGATGCGCCAGAGCAGGACATCTGGCAGTTACCCATGCACGATCCTTCGTTGCTGGACCAGACCGCTGAGTGCCTGTCGGCGTTGCCCGCGCTCTATCCCGACGGACTGACCGCGCTTTCGCTGTTCAGCGACATGGCTCAGCTACATCCGAATCGACCCGCGCTGCGGCAAGGGGAAGGCTATGTCAGCTATGCGGAGCTAGACGCCCGTGCCAGCCGGCTTGCCAATTGGTTGCAGGCTCAGGGCTGTGCATCAGGCGACCTGATCGGTGTTCTGGCCCGGCGAGAAAACGCGTTTGCGGTCGCGTTGCTCGCGTGCTGGAAAGTCGGCGCGGCCTATGTCCCGCTGGACCCGAACTATCCCCAGCAGCGCCTCAGCCACATCATGCGGGACGCGCATTTGCAGCTGGTCATCGGTCAGGGCGTGGCGCCATTCGAGCTGGAGCCAGGTGCGCGTTGGGTCGATCTAGATAGCCATGAAACCCAGGCGCAGCTAGATGCCCAGTCGCCATGTGCGCCGCCGCTCCAGCATGACCCGCAACGACTCGCCCAGGTGATCTACACCTCCGGATCGACCGGAATGCCGAAGGGCGTGATGATCGAACAGGGATCACTGGCCAACCTGCTACTCGACCACGGTCGCCGGCTCGATGTCGCGCAGGGTGACCGAATGCTGGACTGCATGTCCTTGTCGTTCGATGCCGGCAACATGTGCGCGCTGGTGCCGTTGGTTCACGGTGCATGTCTGCTCTGGGCCGATCCCGGTGAGGGTCTGCTGGATGAGATCGAGCGCACCGAAACCACACAGATAATTTTTGCCACAGCGCTGCTGGCGACACTGCCGGAGCGACCGTTGCCGGCGATGAAAGCGGTGGGCTTCGGCGGCGAAGCCTGTCCGCCTACGATCCCACAGCGTTGGGCATCCCAGTTCCGCTTGATCGACATGTACGGGCCGACCGAAGCCACCGTTACGGCGCTGACCAAGACGCTCGCGGCAGGCACTCGCCTGACCATCGGCCAACCTATCGATGGCATGCAGGCGGTGATCCTGGATCGGCACGGCGCGGTGTGCCCGGTTGGTGTTCCGGGTGAGCTCTGTCTGGCGGGGCTAGGGTTGGCCCGCGGTTACCTCAACCAGCCGGAGCGCACGGCTGAGGCCTTTCGTGAGCATGATTTCGCCGGGGTGAAGGTACGGATGTATCACACCGGAGACCGCGCACGGCTGCTGGCCAACGGTGAATACGAATACCTGGGCCGTCTGGATGCGCAGATCAAACTGCGCGGTTATCGCATCGAGCCGGGGGAGATTGAAGCTCAACTGCACGCCAGCTGCTCAAACCTGCAGGAAGTAAAAGTCTTGGTCGTCAGCCAGGGCACACGTCAGGCGCTGGTGGCCTACGCCACGGTAACCGCTGGCGAAGCGACACCCGAGCCAGACGCAGTATTGCAGGCCGCAGCCCATCGACTGCCTGAATACATGGTGCCTCAACGTCTGATCATCCTCGACAGGATGCCGCTTACGGCCAACGGCAAACTGGATCAGCGGCAGCTGCCCACGGTTGAGCTGGCCGAAGCTGAACAGCTGGTGCCGCCCGCTGGCGATCTGGAGCGACACGTGCTGGAGATATGGCAGGGTGTGCTGGAGCAGCCGCTGGGCGTAGAAAGCGATTTCTTCCGGTTGGGCGGCGATTCGATTCTGAGCATCCAGCTGGCGACACGTCTGCGCGATGCCGGCTACCCCTGTAGCGTCAAAGAGGTGTTCGAGGCAAAGACCGTGCGCCGACTGTGCCGCGTGCTCGAAGGACCACGCGAGAACCAGGCGATCCGCGCCGAGCAAGGTCTGCTGACCGGCGATTTCGCTCTGCAGCCAATCCAGCAATGGTTCTTTGAGCAGCCCTTCGCTCAACCCCAGCATTGGAACCAGGGCGTTGTGCTTGGGCTGTCGGCCGAGGTGAGTCAGCTCCAGCTGATGGATTACATGCGCCAATTGTTGGCGCAGCATGATGCGCTGCGGCTGATCGTCATTCCGTCTGGCCAGTGTTATCGGGATTTCCTGCCGTTACCCGAGCCTGCCCAACTGGATGCCGCGGAGCTGGGCGAGTCGGGGTTACAGCATGCGCTAACCGAGCTGCAATCCCACCTCGATCCGGCCAGCGCTCGAACGCTCGCCTGGGCCATCATCGAGAACTTGCCGAACGGCCAGCGAGGCCTGTTTATTGCGTTTCACCATTTGGTCATCGATGCGGTGTCGTGGCGCATTCTGGTGGAAGACCTGCAGCGATTGGCCCGCGGCGACGCGTTGCCCGACAAGACCAGCAGCTACCGCGAGTGGGGCGAGGGTCTCGCTGCCTATGCGCAGCGTGCTGAAGCGCAGCTGCCGTACTGGGGTGAGCAGGTCGGTACGATGGGCCAGGCTTTTACGAATCAAACCTTTCCCCAAGAATGGTCGTCCAGCGAGCACTCCGAACCGCAACTGTTACAGCTGGATGAAGTCACCACTCGGCAACTGACTCAGATAACGACCAGGCGATTGCAGGTCGACGTCCGCGAGTTGCTGCTGGCTGCGCTGACCCGGTCGCTGATGGAGCTGGGGCTCGGCGAGCAGCAGTTGATCATGCTGGAAGGTCACGGCCGCGAACCGATTGATGCTGGGTTGGACGTCAGCCGCACGGTTGGCTGGTTCACCAGCATGTTCCCGGTCAGGGTGCATAACCAGGCGGACTGGCCGGCGCTGGTTCAGCACGCTGCCGAACAGTTGCGCCAGGTGCCGGACAAGGGTGTTGGCTATTTGCCGCTGCGCAGCAATCCGGCGCATCGTGACAGTCTTCCGCTGCCCGCCGTCGCGCTGAATTACCTGGGCAATTACCAGAGCGGAGCAGGCGAGTGGCAGCCATTGCCGTTGCCACCGGGCAACCCGAGCGGTACTGGAAACCTGTCTGCAGAACTGATCAGCCTGCATGGTGGCGTGTTTGACGGCCTGCTGACCTTACGGCAGATCGGCAGTCTGCGCTCGGACCTCGGCGCCCGCTTTTTGCAGTCGTTGCGAACTAACCTCCAAACCCTGGCTGCACTTGGCGGAGAGCTGCAATGACGTCATTGAACCTACAGCTCGCCCACGTTTTCGCCCGTCAAGCCGAGCGCCCGGCGCTAGGGTGCCTCGGCGCCAGTTTCAGCTACGCCGATTTGCAGGCCCGCGTCGCGGCCATCGTGTTGCAACTGCGCGCAGACGGATTGACTGCAGGTGATCGCGTCGGGCTGCATCTTTCCCGTGGGCCGGATCTGATCGCGGCGCTGCTCGCTTGCCTGCATGAAGGGCTTTGTTTCGTACCACTCGAGCCGGAGTTTCCGCTTGACCGACTGCAGGGCATCGCCGACGACGCATGCCTGCACCGCATCATTCAGGATGAACAGCCGTCGCGCTCGCTGGCACCTTCGCTGCGCCTGAGACCCGGTCTGGCAGCGATGCCCGAGCCGCTGGTGCTCGATGACCAGCTGCCTGCGTACATGATGTTCACCTCCGGCTCTACAGGAAAACCCAAGGGCGTCGTGATTGGCCGGGCTGCCTTAAGCAACTTCCTCGACGCCGCGACCCGGCGTGTCGGGATCGGGCCGGACACACGTTGGCTGTTCACCACCACGCCGGCTTTCGATATCTCTCTGCTGGAGATGCTCGGGCCACTTTGGGTAGGCGGCTATGTCGAAGTGGTCTGCGCACCAGCTCACAAAGACCCGGTGGCGCTGCTGCAGTTGCTCGACAGCCGGCTGGACCTGAACACCCTGCAGGCCACGCCTGCATTCTGGCGAATGCTGCTCAAAGCGGGATGGCAAGGGCGTGAAGGTCTGACCGCGCTCTGTGGTGGTGAAGCTCTCGACGCTACGCTCGCGGCACGGCTCAGCGTGTCGGTGGGGCAGCTGTGGAACTGCTATGGCCCCACCGAGGCGACCGTCTGGTCGATGATGGCGCAGGTCGAACAGCCATTGGCGGACCATGGTGTGCGGCTCAAGCGTTCACTCGATGGCTACCGACACTGGATTCTCGACGAGAACGGCAATGACATCGGGCCGGGCTGCGAGGGTGAACTGTGCATCGAAGGGGTCTCGCTGGCACAGGGTTACTGGCAACGCAGCGATCTGAGCGAGCAGGCCTTCATCAGCTGGCAAGGGCGGCGTCTGTACCGTACCGGAGATCGGGTTCGCCGCATCGGCGACGACGAATTCCAATACCTTGGACGTCGTGACGATCAGATCAAGTTGCGCGGTTTCCAATCGAACTGGGCGAAATTGAAGCCAACCTGCGGCGCATCGAGGGGGTACAGGATGCTGCGGTACGGTTGCTGGGTAAAGGCGACGAGGCCTGCCTGGTTGGCTATGTGGAGACACGAGGCGAAGGTGCGCCCGGGCGGGTTCAGATCCGCCGGGCACTGCATCTGAGTCTGCCGCACTATATGGTTCCGAGTCGCATCGTGCTGCTGGACTCGCTGCCGAAAACTCCGAGTGGCAAGATCGACCGTAAGCGGTTGCCCGAGCCGGTCTGATCGAGTGCGCTAGCCCGTGGCCCGGGCGGCCACGGGGCAATCTGCGTTAGTTTTTCGCGACCGGCTCAGCGTCTGTTTTGCCGACGATGGATTCCACATCTTCGATCACCTGCAGGGCAGCCATTGGCCCACCCAACGAGGTCCATAGCGACCCATCGACGGCGGCGAAACGCTTGGCCTCGATAGACGAGAGCTGGCGGAACGCCGGTGTTTCTTCAGCCTGGCTAAGCGCCTCGACGGCTTCGCCGCTGGTGGCCAGAGTCCCGATCACCAGCCAGTCCGCATCCAGTAGTTCAAGGGATTCAAGGCTCAGTGCCATGGAATGAGTGTGGCCTGGGTCCTGCTGGTGAACCGGGCGGACCAGGCCGACGTCTTCCACCACAGTGCTGGAGAACGCGTCCTTGAACATGTAGGACGGGCCCTTCGGGTTCCAGCGAACGATACTGAACGTCTCGCCTTGATGGTCCTTCAAACGCTCCCGCGCCTCGGCTGCACGTGCTTCGTAGCGGTCCAGAAAAGCCTTGGCTTCAGCATCCTTGTTCAGCACATGAGCGGTTCGCTGCATGCTGGACTGCCAAGGTTCCGCCCATTTAAAGGTCGTGACGGTCGGCGCGATCTCGTTGAGTATCGCCAGCTGCTCTGGCTTGACCGGACCGGTGAGGATCAGATCCGGTTCCAGCTCAAGCAGTGTCTCCAGGTTGGGGTTGTCCAGATCGCCGACGACCTTGATGCCTGTTGGCACCTTGCCTTCCAGGTAACGCGGCGGTGCAGCCTGGCCGCGACCGTTGACGGTGCCGATCGGTGTCACGCCCAGTGTCAGCGCCGTATCCAGATCGATTTCGTTGAGCGTGACAACACGCTCAGGCGTGGCCGGAACGGTGACGGTGTTGCCGAACGCATCTTCCACCTGACGGGTGGCGGCGTGCGCACTGAGCGTCATCAACCCCGCTATAAGTGCGATGGTGAGGTGCCAGGGGGTTCGTTTGATCATTGGGTCGTGTCCTTTTGAGCGGGTTCGTGCACCGCTGGGGTGCGGGTGGCTGATGGCGCAGAGGCGGGAAGCGCAGACTCGGCGAGCGAACGGCGACGCGGGACGATTACCGGAGCGCCGTCACCGGGCGCCGGCAGGATGTCCACTTCGGTCTGGTAAAGGCGGTCCACCAGCGCTTTGGTCATCACGTCGCGTGCACGCCCCATGGCTTGAATCTGCCCATCGGCGAGGGCGATCAGTTCATCGCAATAGCGCGCGGCGATGCCCAGGTCATGGATGACGATCAGCACCGTGCGGCCTTCGGCTGCGATCCGGTGCACCGCCTCCATGACTTCGGCCTGATGGCCGATATCCAGTGCGCTGGTGGGTTCGTCGAGCAGGATCAGATCGGTGTTCTGCGCCAGGATCATGCCCAGCCACGCACGCTGCGCCTGCCCGCCAGAGAGCGAAGAGGCCTGGCGATGCCAGATGGCGTCGAGCTGCATGGCCGCGCGAGCGCGAGCGACCTGGCGAGCATCCTCGTCGCTCCACTGGTTGAACCATCCCTGATGGGGATGCCGACCGTATTGCACCAGCTGTTCGACGCGAATCCCCTCGGCCATCACGGGGCGCTGTGGAAGAAACGCCAGCTGACGGGCCAGGCTTTTCATCGAGTAACGAGACAGCGACTGCCCATGGATGTGGATTTCGCCACGTTGCAAGGGCAGCTGACGCGCCAACAGCTTGAGCAAGGTCGATTTACCGCTGCCGTTAGGCCCGACGATCCCAATCAGCCGGCCTTTGGGCAGCGAGAAGGTGAGGTCGTCCAGAACCACCTTGTCCTGATAGGCGAAATGGAGGTTTTCGACGCTCAGTACCGTCATCAGTCAGCCCCTCGTCTGTCCTTGAGCAGCAACGCAAGCAGCAGAATGCCGCCGAGTAGCCTTGTCATGATGCCGGTGGGGATCTCTTCCGGCTGCGCCAGCACCCGCACCAGCGTGTCGCTGCCCAGTAGCAGCACTGCTCCGCAGAGGGCCGATAGCCAAAGCGGGGCCAGGTTATCGCGCGCCAGCCAGGACGCCAGGATCGGTGCGGCCATGGCGATGAATACGACCGGCCCGCCAATCGCCGTGCCCAGCGAGGCCACCAGAATGGCCAGGCCCAGCACGCCGAGCTGTACCAGCGGCACACGGATGCCCAGGTTCTGCGCAGTGGCATCGCCAAAGCGCAACAAGGCCAGGGGGCGGTTGACCAAGGCCATCAGCGGACACAGCGCCAGCAGGACCAGGGCGATCGGATTGACGGTCTGGTAGCTGACGCCAGCGAAGTGACCCATGGTCCAGAGATACAGGCTGCCCAGGTGTACCAGCGGCTGCGTCGACATGGCGAAGTCGCCGATCGCGCCGAGTAGCTCCGACAGCGCAATACCGATGACGATGAACAGATAGCCTTGCTCTCCGGGGCGGCGGCAGAGGGTGAACAGCGCTACGGCGGCCAATACCGCGCCCAGGGGAGAGGCCCACCAGGGCCAGCTGCCCAACGTCAGGTAAAGGGAAAAACCGACAACCGCCAGCGATGCACCTTCGTTCACACCGATCATGTCTGGCGTTGCGAGGCGGTTGCGCACCAGCGTCTGGATCAGGCAGCCGGCCATGCCCATGGCGAAGCCGGCAACGATGGCGGCTGCAACCCGCGGCATTCGGATTTTGAAGACCATGATCTCGTGCAGCTTGCTGCCATTGCCGAGCAGGGTGGCGAGCACGTCTCGCATGCCCATCTGGCCGGAGCCCAGGCTGATCGCCAGCGTAGCCAGTATCGCAAGCAGCAGCGTGAGCAGGCCGCACATCAGCCAGTTGCGCCGATGCAGCAGCAGACTCAGGCTGCCCATGCGCAGCGTCCACACGCCGCTGGGAGTGATCGATGCCATGCTTACCTCACCGCCAGCAGGGATCGGAAGCCACCGCGCAAGACGATAGCAATCAGCGCCGGCGCGCCGAGTGCGGCCAGCAACGTCCCGACCGGCAGCTCGAAGGGTTGCGATAGCCAGCGCGCCAGCACATCAGCCGCCAAGAGGAACACCATGCCGAACAGCGTCGAGAACAGCAGCTGTCGGAGCAGTGCCACCGGTTCGATCAATCGAGCGCAGTAGGCTGCTAGAAAGCCCACGAAACCGACGGGCCCGGCAAGAGATATCGCGCAGGCCGTCAGCAATGTCGAGGCGACCAGGACGCCCAGTCGCACCCAGGTGGTGTGAATGCCCAGCGCCCGCGCCTGGCTGTCACCCATTTGCATCAGGGTCAGTTGTCGGCAGAGCAGCCCGGCGAGTGCCAGGCCCAGCAGCGCGACGGGCGTGACGGTGCCCACCGCGTCGAGCCGGGTGGCCGAGAGGGAGCCCAGGTTCCAGAACCGAAATTGCTCCAAGGCCACACGTGTCGACAGCAACATGAAATTCGACAGACCGCCGAATATCGCAGCCAGCGCGACGCCGGCGAGGATGAGTTTCAGCGGGCTGGCTTGGCCCAGCATCAAGCCGATGCCGAGCACCACGAGGTTGCCCAGCAGGGCGCCGGCACCGGACCAGAGCAGATAGCCCCGTGTCGATTCGACGCCGTAGAAAATGAGACCGATGACCAGCCCCAGCACTGCGCCGGCATTAACGCCGAGCAAGCCGGGTTCGGCCAGCGGATTACGTGTTGCGCTTTGCAGCAGCGAGGCGGCGATGGCAAGACTTCCGCCAACAACGAGCGCCGCCAGCGTACGCGGCAAACGCAGTGTCTCTACCACCATGGCCAGTTTTTCATCCGCCACGGCGAGTTGGTTTCCGAGAAGATAGTGCAGCACTTCGACCGCGCCGTAGACACCCGCGCCGGTGCTCATCGAGAGCGCCAGCAAGCCCAGAAGAAGCGTGCCGCCAGCGATGAGGACCGCTTGCTGGTAGCCGGGGAAGGTCGAATCAATCCGTGTCATTGGTTTCGAGCAAACTCCTGAAGCCCGGCAGCTAGGCTGCCGGGCGATGGCGGGTATCAGATGTCGTAGCTGAAGCCAACGAACACCGTACGCCCCATGAGGATGTTGTCGACCGACTGGGCGACATCGTCGCGCTTCTCGTTGGTCAGGTTGTTCATGCCGGCGTTAAATGCAAGTTGAGGCGTAGCCTGGTACCGACTGCCGAGGTTGAGCACGTGGAAGGCCCCGCTTTCCTGGGCTCCGCTGGCTGGTGTCGACAGCCATTGGCTTCCGACATACTGGTAGTCTAGGTTTAGCGCGAGTGCCGGTAATGCCCGCCAATCGAGCCCGACGTTCGCAATGTGCTGCGGAGTGTTGTTTAACGGCTTTTCGGCCTCGCGGTCCTCGGCATCAGAATAGGTGTAGTTCGCACGCAGGCCGAGTGCTTCGGTGAAAGCGTAGCGGCCTACAAGTTCATAACCGCGTACGCGCGCCGTGCTTATATTGCTGTAGGTCATCACGGTTGGGCGGTATCCCGCACTCCAACGGTCGCTGACGATCATGTCGTCAATCTCTGTCTGGAAGAGTGTGACGCCTGCTTCGAAACTGTCGTTTTGGTAGAGCGTGCCTAGCTCGTAGCTTATTGCTGTCTCGGGCTTTAGCTGCGCGTTACCTTTGACCCGGCAGAAACCTTGGCACGCAGCCACGCTGTAGGTCTCGTCAGACTGATAGATGGCAGGCGCCTTGAACGACTTGCCGACACCGCCCTTGATAACCCAGTTGTCGGTTAGGTTATAGACGCCGTATGCGCGCGGACTAAACTCGCTACCGAACGCGTCGTGGTGATCCCAACGCCCACCCAGCGTCACGTCTAGATCTCCCAGCGAGAATTCGTCCTGTACAAAGAGCGCATACTGATCAACGTTGGTTTCGGTCCCGAGATTCTGGTTGTGGCTGAAATCGGTTCGACGGCGTTCGGCGCCGACAGTCAACAGCTGGCCGGCAACGATTCCACTGAGCTGACCATCGACCGTATGATTCTGCTGCTCCGCCTGTCCGACCACGTTACCGTTGAATCGGGTCATCAGCTCGGAACCATCGGTTAGTTCGACATCTTCATAGTAGTAGCGCAGTCGGCTGTTGAAGCCATCCCAGCGGCCGCTGTGTGCGAGCCCAAAACTAGTCCGCTCCATTTCCTGATCGTTTTGAACTACGCCGTAACGCATGCCTGGGTACCAGTTTGCAACGCGCTCATCTTCCCGATGGGTGATATCGACGTCGACGGTCTGCCGCTCGTCGAGCAGCCAGCTCAGCGAGCCGTACATACTTCCGGCCTGGCGGTGCTCTGCAGCATCGGCATCTGGCGAAACGGTCTGGTCTGAGCGCCAGGCAGCTTGGTCGACGCCTTCAACAATCAGGTTACCTAAGAGCCTGTTTTCGATCAGAGCGCCGCTTACGTAACCACTGGCCTTGTGGCTGTCGCCTGAGTCGCCCACGGTTGGCGCCTCAAAGGTATAGGCGATTCCAGCCCTGGTTTGGTCGCTGGGTTGCAGCAGGATCACGTTCACCACGCCCCCGATCGCATCGGCACCGTAAAGCGAAGACATCGGCCCGCGGATTACTTCGATGCGATCAATTGCCGCAATGGGGATCGACGACAAGTCAAAATCATTCGCGTACTCAGAGGTCAACACATCGCGGGAGTTAATCCGGCGGCCGTTGACTAGAAGTAACGTGTAGTCCGCATCCAGACCACGCAATTTGATCTCTTTGCGTCCGTAGGTTGAGGAGGGGTTAATTTGCACACCGGGCAGGTACTTCACTGCATCGGCCAGGTTGTAAACCGGTCTCTGCTCAAGCTCCTCACGGGTCACCACCGACACGCTGGCCGGCGCGCTGAGCTCGCTGTGTGCCGTCTGGGTGGCGGTGATGACTTGTTGCTCCAGAGCAACAGGCTCGGCCGCGAGTGCGGCAAGCGGCATAAGGCTGACCACGATGGTCAGGGATAGGTGACGGGGACGGCTGATACCCCGGTTTAGTGCGATTGACATAGCATGCTCCGTTGCTGCTCGAGGGTCGAAAGGACTGATCACGTATCCGCGACGGGTTAGCCCGCCTGTTGTTTGGTTGAGGTGAGGCACATGTCGCGCTGTCTGATGCCATGAAGCAGATAAAGCACGCCGAGACCCGCCACGACGCCCGCTACTGCATAGAAGGCGGCTAGCTGTTCGAAGCCGATCACTTGGTGTTGAGGCCCTTCGCTCAGATAGCGCGCTGAAAACAAACTGCCGAGTCCGGCGGCGACATTCGAAACCGTTCCCTGAAACGCCATGAATGCTGCGCGTTGGTGAGCATGGGGAACGCCGGCGGCAATGGTCATGGTGCTGTTGGTACGCACGGCACTCAGCGCCATGAACAGCGTGAAGATGACGTAGAGGGAGATGCCCACCGGTGCGGCGAACCCAAGCAAGGTCACCAGTGAGAGGGAGCCGCTGCTGACAAGCACCACTGTTACAGCGCTGCCGCGATCGATCCAGGCGCCGCCGATCCGCATGGCCGCAAGGCTGGCAACGCCGCCGAGCAGATACAGCAGACCCAGATGCGAGCGCGGAAAGTCCAGATTGAATTCAAAGTAAGTGGCGAAGTGGGGCACCAGTAGAAAGTGCCCAAACATCTGCAATGACGTGATGCCAAGTGCGACCAGGCAGAGGCGCGAACCCAACAGCGATCGGACCGAGGCTTTTGGCCGTTCCACGACTGCAGGCTTGGGCAGCAACAACTGGCACAGCAGCGCCAGCAGCAGCCCCGTCCCGCCCAACAGGAAAAAAGGTGCCGTCCAGTTCCAGCGAATCGAACATTCCAAGGCCAGCGGAATGATCAGAATCGCGGCGAGTGAAAAGCCCATCCCGACATAGGCAAGCTGGCGGCCGCGCTCCGCAGGCGGTATCAGGTCGAGCATGGTGGCCATCAGAATCGCGCCCATCGGACCCGCCACCAGGCCGGACAGCACGAAGATCGCAATCAGCTGGTTGGGGCCGGTCGCCCAGGCACAGCTCAGCAGCAGGGCAAATCGCAGGACGAGGAGGGTGATCAGCGCGCGCTTGCGGTCGAAACGATCCAGCCAGGGTGCACTGACGAACCCACTTAGCGCGGCAGCCAAGGTTGCGCCGCCGCTGATGTAGCCAACGTGGCTGGCCTCCATGCCGAGCTCGCGCACGAGGTCCGGCCCAAGCGGCATGACCATCATCAGGCTGCCAATGGACAGCATGTTGATCAGCATCGCTAGGTGAACAGAGATCCTCGTCTGGTCGGCAACTTTCATTGGATTGCGGCACGCTCGGTTTGTCAGGCGGCTGCATCCTAAGTCAAGCTGAAAGCTATATCAAACACAAATCGTTCGCATTACCATAATCAGGTGGTCGCAGCTGATGTTCTGAAGTCAGCAGGACAGTGCACGTTGAAATCAGACGATCCAACAGCGTGCGAAAACCGGCGGGGTCGTTACAGTCGATAAACTGTGTTGGTCAGCCGATGGTCATCAGGCTCGCATTGCCGCCCGCCGCAGCGGTATTGATGCTCAACGCGCGCTCGATCAACAGCCGCTCCAAAGGAATGTCGGTATCGCCGCTGGCCATTCCCTGCACACCGACAATCGGACCGCTGCGTTGCGATAGCCGCTGGCTGACGTCGAGCAGCTGGTCGGGTTCGCCGTGGTAGAGCACGACATCGAAACGCGTAGCGTCGCTGGTCCAGTCCGAGGTCAAGGTGATCCTGGCTTGGACTGCCTGAGGGAGCGAGGCGTGAAGCGCTTGTGCCGGCGAGACATCAGGTAGCACGGCCTCGCTGCCAACGGCCAATACCGCCGCGAGCTGGATCATCAGGTCGCCTTCGTCGTCTGCCAGACACAGCACATGCTCGCGTGGCAGCAGGCTGTAGCTGTTGCGCTCACCGGTTGGGCCGTTGAGCAAGCGAGTGGTACCGCTCTGGGATTGGTTGGCGTAGCGCTCACAGAGGGTGGCAACTGCTTCCCGGCCGGTTTGCCGAGCCCACTCCTGGAACTGCCGGGCGGCGTCGGCCTGGGCGGGGGCGCGACGCACCTCGGGTAGCGTCTGCGTACCGCCGAAGTTCAGTGCGCGCAACAGCGCGTCGTGTGGCCGCTCCGATAGCAGGCGATACAGATACAGCGGGCCGCCAGCCTTGGGTCCGGTACCGGAAAGACCTTCGCCGCCGAACGGCTGCACCCCGACTACTGCGCCAACAATGTTGCGGTTGACGTAGAGGTTGCCGACCTTGGCACGGTCGATGACCTTGGCGATGGTTTCATCAATGCGGGTATGCACACCCAAGGTCAATCCGTAGCCCGCCGCGTTGATCTGGTCCAGAAGTTGGTCCATCTCCGTGCGGCGATAGCGCAATACGTGCAGCACCGGGCCGAAGACTTCCTGCTGCAGCTCATCAAGGCGTTCGAGTTCGATCAGCGTGGGCGTCACGAAGGTGCCATGGGCGCATTCCTTCTCGTCGACACGGGCCAGCTGATGCACGCGTCGGCCTTTGTCGCGCATGGCCTGCAAGTGGCGCTCGATGGTGTCGCGCGCTTCACTATCGATGACCGGGCCTACATCCACTGACAGGCGCTGCGGATTACCCATTCGTGCTTCGGCCATGGCGCCTTTGAGCATGCTGATGACTCGTTCCGCGACATCTTCCTGTATGCAAAACACCCGCAAGGCGGAGCAGCGTTGACCGGCGCTGTCGAAGGCCGACGCCATCACATCCATGACGACTTGTTCAGCCAACGCCGAGGAGTCAACGATCATCGCGTTCTGACCGCCGGTTTCTGCAATCAACGGAATGCTACGTCCACGCTCGTCCAGACGTCCGGCGATGCTGCGTTGCAAGATCGAGGCAACAGCTGTGGAACCGGTGAACATCACGCCGCGGATACGTTCGTCAGCGACCAGCTGGGCACCGACGGTTTCGCCGCGCCCTGGCAGCAGCTGCAGGGCGCCCTTGGGAATGCCCGCTTCATGCAAGATCTGCACGCCCAGCATGGCGATCAAGGGTGTTTGCTCCGCCGGCTTGGCCAGTACGGTATTGCCGGCGCCCAGCGCGGCGCAGACCTGGCCAATGAAGATCGCAAGCGGGAAGTTCCACGGGCTGATGCAGACCACCGGGCCGAGTGGTAAATGGGTGTCGTTGTGGAAGTTGTCACGCACTTCGGCGCCGTAGAAACGCAGGAAATCGACGGCTTCGCGCACTTCCGCAATGGCGTTGGCGAAGGACTTACCCGCTTCGCGGATAAGTACGCCCAGCAGCTGTTGCATGCGCTGTTCCATCAGATCCGCGGCCTTTGCTAATGCAGCTGCGCGCTCGGCGGGCGGGGTGCTCCTCCAAGCGCTGGCGCAGTCGAGGGCGCAGCGCAGGGCATTGTCGACATCCGCTTCGCTGGCTTCCTGCACGTGACCGACCGTATCCCGATGATCAGCCGGGTTGAGCAAGGGCGCGGCGGGATTCGTCGAAACGGCGTCACAGCCGAGTAATGGAGCAGCAGTCAGGCGTTGGCGTGCGCCAGCAAGCAAGGCGGACGAAAGCGAGGCCAGCCGTTGCTCATTGGACAGATCAAGGCCGCAGGCATTGAGCCGACCGGGCCCATACAGGTGCTGGGGCAGCGGAATCCGCGGGTGCGGCAGGCCGAGTGTGCCTTCCGAGGCGAACATCTGTTCAACCGTCGTCACCGGGTCTGCGACAAGCTCTTCGAGCGAGATGCTCTTGTCTGCGATGCGGTTGACGAAGGAGGTATTGGCGCCGTTTTCAAGCAGCCGGCGGACCAGATAGGCCAACAGGGTTTCGTGGCTGCCAACGGGCGCATAGATGCGGCAAGGCCGGTTGAGACGTCCGTCCTCCTTGCCCACGACCTGCTCGTAAAGCGGCTCGCCCATGCCATGCAGGCACTGGAATTCATATTGACCGGGGTAGTAGTTCTGCCCGGCCAGGTGATAAACCGCGGCCAGGGTATGCGCATTGTGTGTGGCGAATTGCGGATAGATGGCTTCGGGCGTGGCAAGCAGCTTGCGCGCGCAAGCAATGAACGACACGTCCGTATAGGCCTTGCGCGTATAGACCGGATATCCCTCAAGGCCATTGAGCTGCGCCAGCTTGATCTCGCTGTCCCAGTAAGCGCCCTTGACCAGGCGGATCATCAAGCGATGGTGGCTGCGCTTGGCCAGGTCGATCAGGAAATCCACGGTGTAGGGGCAGCGCTTCTGGTAAGCCTGAATGACGAAACCGATGCCGTTCCAGTCGACCAATGACGGCTCGAAGCAAAGCCGTTCGAGTAGTTCCAGGGACAACTCGAGGCGATCCGCTTCCTCGGCATCGATGTTGATGCCAATGTCATAGCGCCGCGCCAGTTCAGTCAGTGACACCAGGACAGGGTAGAGCTCATCCATCACCCGGTCGTACTGCGCACGGCTGTAACGCGGGTGTAGAGCCGACAGTTTGATCGAGATGCCTGGGCCCTCGTAAATGCCACGACCGCGCGAAGCCATGCCGATGGAATGGATTGCCTGTTCGTATGAGGCCAGATAGCGCCGCGCATCTGCTGCGGTGAGCGCAGCTTCGCCAAGCATGTCGTAGGAATACCTGAAGCCTTTGGCTTCCATGGTTTGGGCATTGGTCAGCGCTTCGTTGATGGTTTCGCCGGTGACGAACTGCTCGCCCATCAACCGCATCGCCATGTCCACGCCCTTGCGGATGAGCGGCTCGCCACCTTTGCCGATCAGGCGGTTCAGTGATGATGAAAGGCTGGTTTCGTTATGCGTGGCCACCAGCCGGCCGGTGAGCATCAAACCCCAGGTGGCGGCGTTCACAAACACTGACTGGCTGTTGCCCAGGTGCGGTTGCCAGTTGCCGGTGCTGATCTTGTCGCGGATCAACGCATCCCGAGTGCCCCTGTCCGGCACTCTCAGCAAGGCCTCAGCCAGGCACATCAAGGCGACGCCTTCCTGGGATGACAATGAGAATTCCTGTAGCAACCCCTGCACCAGGCCTTGCCGTCCACCGGCGCTTTTCTGGTTGCGCAGCTTCTCAGCGATGCGTAGCGCAAGTCGGTGGGTCGCTTCGGCCTTTTCCGGCGACAGCCGCGCCTGCTCCAATAGCATCGGCAAGGCCTCCGGCTCAGGGCGGCGATAGGCAGCGGTGATGGCTGCGCGGAGCACCGACTGCGGCAGAATGCTCTGTGCAAACTCGATGAACGGCTGGCTGTCAGGAACAAGATTGGCCGTTTGATCCTCCCCGACGTGCGACACCGCCTCGGTTTCGGGCTGACTCGTGTCGCGTTCGACCTGCTCGAGGTAGCGGAGCAGTGCCTGTTCGATCACCCACTGTGGCGGGCGCTCGATCCGCCTGGCTGCGTCCTCGAGCCGATCGCGAGTTGCTTCGTCGAGCGTGATGCCGAGTGTGCTGGTGACCATGTGGCTGTCCTCCGTGGTGCGGTAGGCGGGATACCTCGGCGGCTGCGCAGCAAGCTGCGATCTGTCATCTCCACCAGTAGACAAGCCCGTGCGGCTTATCCATCTGTCTCTCCTCAGCGTAGACCCTCGCTGTGCATTGATCCGGCGCATCCGGCAGATGACGCCTCGCCGATGATTGCTGGCTCTGGACTCTCACGAAACAATGCGTCTAGCGACGCAGTTCAATTGGGTCTACGAGATCTGAAAGCGCTGGACCGCGCCTCCACAGATGCAGGATCGCTCTCCGGGGCGCTGCTTGAAGCCAGCACACGCGTCGCTGGTTCAGTGTTTTTCCGGCTCCGGCACGTCGGATTCGCTGACCCCTTCTTTGCGGATCTTTTCCTCCGCCTCATCTTCATCTTCTGCGTCGCCCTGCAGGCTCTGTTGTTCGGGCGCCGGGTCATATTGCAATTCGACCAGTACAGGAAAATGGTCGGAACCGAACTCGGGCAGGCGTTGGATGCGTACCAGCTGGAAGTGATGGCTATGAAACAAGTGATCCAGCGGCCAGCGGAGAAACCAGTGCTGAGCGTGGAAACTGTTGACCATACCGCGACCGACGCGTGGGTCTAGCAATCCGCTGATCTTGCGAAACAGCCGTGTGTTGGGTGACCAGGCTACATCGTTGAGGTCGCCGGTGACGATGACCGGAATGTCTTCCAGATCGTCCCGAACGCTCTCGGCTACTACCAGCAGTTCGACGTCGCGCTCGGTTGATTCGTCGTTTTCCGTGGGACTAGGCGGGGCGGGGTGCAGGAAGTGCATGCGGATCGCCAGCTGATCATTCAGACGGACCTTGGCGTGCATCGACGGCACATCGTCTTCGACCAGGAAACGGGTTTCCGCATTTTCCAACGGCAAACGGGACCAGACATGCATGCCGTAAAGGTTGTCCAGCGGGCACCGGCAGGAGTAGGGGTATTCGTTGCTTAGTTCCTCGAGCTGATCCTCCCACCATTGATCAGTTTCCAGCGTCACCAAGATATCGGGCCGGTGCTCGCGGACCAGCGCTTTGAGCTTGTCGGTCTGGCGGTTCGGCGTCAGGACGTTGGCCGCCATAACGCGTATGCGGGGTTTTTCGCTGTCAGGAACGGCTGTTTTCACCTCGGGACGCCACAAGCGGGTGTACGGGATGATCCACCAGGCCTGGTAGGCAAGGCAGAGGATCGACAGAGCACTGATCAGAACTTGAAGCGGTTTGGCGTAAGACAGCAATAGCGCCTGGGCCAATAGCAATGCAAAGGCGAGTACGCACAGTTGCAAGCGTGGGAAATCGAGCCCGCGTACCCACCAGACGGGGTTCTTCCAGAGTGGTAGAAACGTCAGCACGACCAGCAGACCAGTCGCTGCCAACAGGATTTCTTCCGTCATGACCGATCCTCGGTGCTATTCGGCGCGACGTCATATCGGCCGTTCGGGTAGCTGTAAGCAGGCATAACGAATTCGTCCCGTCTACGCGTTGATTGGTTCCGCTTGTTTTGTGATGAAGAGGTGGGGAGAGGGTGTAGGCCTCCTGCGGGCCCGCTGAGTAAGGAGAGCCAACAAAAAAAGGCCTGACACGTAAAACGTGTCAGGCCTTCGCTAGAGTGGCTGCCGCTCGAGGTTACAGCGGTTCGCCAATGGCTGCGCAGCTGTTCGGAGCCGCGGCATGCCTTCTCAGCACCGCTAGCTGCGGCTGCTCCGCGCCGCCCGCTACGTCGAGTGCAAGAATGTAGTTGCCCCACCATGGACCACCGGCCCAGTAGGTCAGCGGAACGCAGTTCTCGCGCAGGTAGCCGAGCAGGTTATCCATCGCGACGATCGCATCGGGCGCATAGTTTGGCACGCCCATCTCGCCGATGAAGCCGCGCAGGTTGTTGGTCCTCAGCCAGTCCACGAAGGGTTTGGCGCGATTGATGCCGAGCTCCGGTGCGAAGGTTTCGGTCTTGTCCACATACATCCCCGACGTATCCCGGTCGAGGTACATGTGGGCTTCGAAGATCAGGTTATTGTTCGGGTCGCGCATCCAGGGATCGGAGATGAGCTGGGTGTTCGATTGCGGCCAGTGCCAGGCGCTGGAGAACCGATCTCCGGCAACGTAGACCCAGTTAGTGCGGTCGACCTTGCGGATTTCCTTAGCGGCCGCCAGCGCAGCTTGCGGCCAGAGCCCTTTGGTGTTCGGCTCGTTCATCAGACCGTAGCCGCTGAGTGCCGGATGCTTGCCGACTTTCAGCGCGATTCGCTTCCAGGTATTGGCGAACGACTGGATCGATACCGTTTCGGAACCTATCGGCTGGCGGTAGTAACGATAGTAGTTATGCATGTCCAGCACGACCTTCACGCCATGCTTGTGGGCAAAGTCGAGCGATTGGGTGAGCAGTGCCAGCTGCGCAGTGTCGAGCTCGGTGTCCAGCTTCGGTTGTATGCGCTCCCAGAGAAAAGGCAGACGCACCAGCTTCAAACCCTGCTCGGCGTATTTCTTGTAGTAGGACTCGGCTGGATAGATGTAATTGGTCCCGTGTTTACCCGGCAAGACTGAAGGACCGAAGGCGGCGCCAGACAGCGCAACACCGACAAGGCGTACCGGCTCGATTGTCGGCAGCGTGACCTCGGCAATCGGCGCCGAAGGCGCGGCGGGCAGGATGACCGGAGCCGCTACCAGGCTGAGTTTGTGCGGATAACCAATGCGATTGCCATCGAGCACGGGACCATCCATGAACACCGTAAGGGCGCCGCTGGCGGGCTTTACCGAGGTAATGGTGCGCACCTGACCGTCGGCCGTGCGTACCGATGCGCCAACTACGAAGGCCGCCTTGTTTTGTGCGGTCGCAGCGACCGAAACGGCTGCCGACGCACGCCAGGAGCCGTTCAGCCAGTAGCTGTTGGTGAATTTGTTGATCAGCGCCGCATGGCTCGGCGAGGCAACCGGCGCGGGGCTGGGTTCGGCTGGCGCGGGTAGCGTGCTCGCCACGGTGCTCACGCGGAGCCTGTTGGGATAACCGACCAGATTGCCGTCGAGCACCGGACCATTCAGGAATACTGTCAGGGTGCCGCTGGCCGGTTTGAGCGCGGTGACCGTACGAATCTGCCCATCTGCTGTACGCACCGAGGTGCCGACTCGAAACGCTGTCATGTTCTGTTGAGTCGCGGCGACCGAAACGCCTGCCGAGGCGCGCCAGGAGCCGTTCTGCCAGTAGCTATTGGTGAACTTATTGACCAATGCCGAGTAAGACAGGCTCGACACGCTCGTGTCCACGCCACTAGCAGCGTAAGCGCCACCTACAGGGAAAAAGCCCAACAGCGTGGCCAGGGCCATTACAGGCATGAGGCCTTTACTGGGCCTCGGGGAAAAATGGTTAAACATCGGCTCACCGTGATCATGAACACCGAACTAGGTTTCGGTGTAGCGACAAGGGGAGGTTGATCAATAAGCGGCGCTGCAAAGGCAGGCGGTATCCCACAAACAGAACGAACCAATCCGTAAAACGACCAGGGCTGTGAAAGCTCCCGTTTCGTTTGCGTACTTATAATTTATTTTGCAAATCACTAAAACTTTTAGCGACCACGTATTGGCGCCAATAAATAGGCTATGTCCGCGATTAATAGCAGTTTGATATTAAGTCGCCACGCTGTCGTCCATGCGCGCCGGTCTGGAGCCCTTTGGTTGTAAGGGCTGCGCGGATGATGGCGTCATTTTTTTGAATTAACCGTTAACGCTGTCTCCCTTCTAGTAAGGAAGTAATCCGATAAACGGTAGGTTATTTGTTGAACTATTCTGAGATTCCGGTTGCTGGTTGCGCTGGGTGTCAGGGCAACGGCAACTGCATGTAAGCGGCACTAGGTTCGAAGCGTTTCGCTGCGGGCGGCCGAGCTGGGAGGACGCTTTGGTTGTTGTAAAGCGCTCAAGCTTCGGGCAGGGTCAAAGTCAGGCCTCTATCTGCGGAGTCATTCCATGTCGGAGCTATACCCTCGCGTTGATCCCGATGGGCTGATCGAATACTCGGTCGTCTACACGGACCGATCGCTGAACCACATGTCCCGGTCGTTCCAGAGCGTGATGAACGACATCTCCAGCACGCTGAAATCTGTCTACAACGCCCGCTCAGTCGCAGTGGTGCCGGGCAGCGGCACCTTTGGAATGGAAGCGGTGGCACGTCAGCTGGCCCACGACCGCAACTGCCTGGTGATTCGCAACGGCTGGTTCAGCTATCGATGGACGCAGATATTCGAGATGGGCCGGATTCCAGCGCAGTCAACCGTGCTCAAAGCGCGACCACTGGATCAGACTGCGCAAGCTGCGTTCACACCGCCGCCTATAGATGAAGTGGTCGCCAGCATTTCCACCAACAAGCCGGACCTGGTATTTGCTCCCCATGTGGAAACCTCGTCCGGGATCATCCTGCCGGATGACTACCTGCGCGCGATCGGCGACGCCGTGCATGCGGTGGGCGGGCTGTTCGTACTCGATTGCATTGCCTCCGGTGCGCTCTGGGTTGATATGCAGGCGAGCGGCGTGGATGTGCTGATCAGCGCGCCTCAAAAAGGCTGGAGCGCTTCACCCTGTTGCGCACTGGTGATGCTCAGCGAGGCTGCCCAGGCACGCGTCGAGGCGACTCAGAGCAGCAGCTTCGCCTGCGACCTGAAGAAATGGCTGCAGATCATGCAGGCCTACGAGCAGGGCGGTCACGCCTATCACGCCACCATGCCGAGCGACGCCTTGGCGCGCTTTCGCGATGTCATGCTGGAAACTCGAGACTACGGATTTGAAACCGTTCGTGCGCAGCAGCTGGAGCTTGGGCAGCGAGTGCGATCATTGCTGGCGCAGAAGGGCTTCAAGAGCGTGGCTGCCCCTGGGTTCGAAGCGCCTGGCGTGGTGGTCTGCTACACCGACGATGCTGGCATCAAGAACGGCAGCAAATTTGCCGCACAAGGTCTGCAGATTGCCGCCGGTGTCCCGCTGCAGTGTGATGAGCCTGCGGACTTCCAGACCTTCCGCATGGGGCTGTTTGGCCTCGAGAAGCTGAAAAACGTCGATCGGACTATCGATATCTTGCAGGGCGCCCTCGAGCAAATCGTCGCCGGCTAGGCCCCGTCGAGTGCAACGGTCAGGCGAAATCTAGACCGCTCGTCGAACAATCGGGGGCGTTGCGACTGATTCGCAAGTCGGTCGTTTCGGCGCGTGACGCGCGAGATGGCTGCGATTACGGTCATTGGGAGGGGTAAGAGGTGCTAGAACCTGCGAGCTAGACACATTCCTGAAACAAAAATGTGTTTGCACGAACCGTTATGCTGGCTACGCTGAAATTGTACAAAGCTTATTACAACAAGAAAGAGGGGCTAACTATGACCAACAACCAGAATGCTCAGGTCGTTGCACTCGAGTTGTGGCGCTTTTGCGCTCACTGCGTTGCTGCCATCGTTGTTGTAGGAGCGGTACTGATTGGGTTCCTTGGATCATGGGAGCTGGGCCTCAAGGTAGGTGTCTTGCCGTTACTTGCACTCGTTGCAGCGGACATCTTGGCCAGACGGCGGGAGCATGACATTCAACTAAGGAATTCCTGACCACCTGCCATCCTGCGCGAGCTGGTGGAGTTCGTGCAGGATATTCACTCATTCAAGATGAACATCCCGGGTACGTTTGGCACCCGTTATCGGTGCGTTAACTCGTAAAGGGTCGCCCAATCAGACACCTGGTCTGCTGGCATGGGTGGCGCTATACCGTATCCCTGGGCCAGATAGCAGCCCATCCCCAGTAGCATTTTCTCTTGCAGGTCCGTTTCTACGCCTTCCGCAATCACTTCTCGTTCGAACGTCCGCGACAGGTTGATGATTGCCTCGGATAAAGCGAGGTCCTCCTTGTCGTGAAGAATGTCACGCACGAACGACTTGTCGATCTTGATCGTTTGTGCCGGTAATCGCTTGAGATAGTTGAGTGATGAAAAGCCCGTGCCGAAGTCATCCAGCGAAAAGGTGACCCCCATCTGCTGGCAGTCGATCAGGCATTGGCTGACGTGCTCGAGATTGTCGATGGCCGTGGACTCTACAATCTCGAGATCAAGTAACCGCGGTTCGACATCCGAATGTTTGGCCAGCAGGCGCTGCAAGCGATCGACGAAATTGGGCAGCTGGAAATGCCGCGCCGCGATGTTCACGCTCGTCGGCCAATGATGTCCTTCGGCATTCCAGATGCGTAGCTGGCGTAACGCCTGCTCCATCACCCAGTCACCGATCTCTATGATGACATCGGTCCGCTCCACAGCGGGCAGGAACGCGTCAGGCGGCAATAGACCCAGCTCCGGGTGCTGCCACCGCAGCAGTGCTTCGAAACCGATTACCGTGCCGTTGCGCAGGTTCACCTTGGGTTGGTAGTGCAGGCGCAGTTCATCATTCTCCAGCGCATGTTTCACGCACTCGATGTTCTTGAAGGCTGCCTGCGTCTTCTGACTGATCGACACGTCAAAGAAGCGAAAGCGGTTACGACCGCTTTGCTTGGCTTCGTACATCGCTTGATCAGCATGGCGTAACAAAGTATCGGGGCCTTCGTTATCCTGTGGGTAGATGGTTACGCCGAGAGAGCCGGCAACCTTCATAACGTATCCGTCGATGTGGAAGGGCACGGCGATGACGTCCAGGACGCGCTGCAACGCGGCAGGAAGCAGCGTTTCATCGACTTGATCCAGCAGCAACACGAATTCGTCTCCGCCTAGACGCGCAAGAAGATCTTCCGTGCGCAATTCCCGCGTCAGCCGGTTCGCCACTTCGACGAGTAGCAAATCGCCCGTGGCGTGCCCGTAGCGGTCGTTCACCGCCTTGAAACCGTCGAGATCAAGAATGCATACCGCAAGCGAGCGACCATGACGCTGCGCTGCCGAGATGGCTTGATGCAGCCGGTCGTGCAGATAGGCCCGGTTCGGAAGTGTAGTGAGCACGTCATGGGACGCACGCCACTGCATGGCCTCGAGTAGCTCATGCTTTTCCGTCACATCGAACCGGATCGAAATGTACTTCTCGACGTATTGCGCCAGGTCGTCCTTGATCGGGACGATGGTGCTGTTGACCCAGTAGAGCGAGCCGTCCTTGCGGCGGTTGCATATCTCGCCCTTCCAGATATGGCCTCTTGAAATGGTGCGCCATAACGTCCGAAAGAATTCGGGAGTGTGCTGACCGGAATTGAGAAGGCGATGATTCGCGCCGATCAGTTCGCCCTTGGTGTAGCCAGATATCGCACAGAATTGATCGTTGATATGAGTAATGGTCCCGCGGAGATCCGTCTCTGAATAAATCGCCGCAGCGTCTACAGCGGTCCGATACTTATCTTCATTCATTGGCTAACCACGCTAATGACCACTGGCTTAGGGGTGCCTGAATGATTACGGCCCCTTTGGATTAATACTGACTCGGTGCGGTAGGGAAAGTGCAGCGGGGGGGTAGGGTATTGGCTCTCTGCAGCGTAGCCGGCGTTACGGCCCTGAGAAGTCACACTGTTTCAGGAACGGGTTGTCTGCTTGGAACTCCGATGAATAAGCGCAGCAGCAGACCCAACGTCCTGCCTATTCAACCCGGTAGTACCTCTATGCCCCAAACCCGCCTGACCTCCACACGTGCCTGGCTCGATCGCCTTGATAAGTCGCGTCACGCCATGCCTATGCTGTTTGTAGCGTCCATGATGGAGACGCTGCTCATCCCGATTCCCATCGAGGTGATTCTCATCCCCTGGATGCTCTGTCACGCCGACCGTAAATGGCGGATCGCAACGGTCGCGCTGGCTGGAAATCTCACGGCCGCCACGCTGGGTTACTACCTGGGTGTATTCGCGATGGATCAGTGGGGCGATACGCTGGTTGGACTGTTTGGTGGACAGGAAGCCTACGACGCGTTTGATCAGCAATTCCGGGAGGATGGGTTCACCGCGATCCTCGCGATTGGCATCATCCCGATCCCCTTCCAGATCGCCATGCTCGTGGCGGGCGCCAGCGCCTACCCGATCTTTCTGTTTCTGGCGGCCGCCTGTCTCGCCCGGGGTGCCCGTTACTACGGCCTTGCATTGTTGATCGCGGTGGCGGGCAAAGCGGCATTGGATATCTGGAATCGCCATGCCAAGCCGATAGGCATCGCCGGGCTCGTATTATTTGCGGTGTGGCTGTGGTTCAAGTTGGCGCCCTGAACCACTGCGCGAATCGAGATCACAGCCGCTGCATGACGCGGCAGGGAGACCGCTAGGCGGCGCGCCCCTCTAGGTACTCACGGTAATAGTCCAACGTGGCGAGATTCTTGTCCTTGGCTTCGAACATCATGTCGAAACGGTCGAGGAATTCACGGGCGTAGAGATTGGTCCAGCGATTCCACATGCGCTTGCTGTGGCTGTAGAGGTCGCGCTTGCTCAGCGTTTCGAGCAGGGCTGGCATCTCCATTTTCTCATCGGCGGAAAAGCCCATTTCCATCAGTCGCTCCGGCGGCTGCGAATAGTGCATGGTTGGCCTTACGCCGTGCCAGCTGTCGATAATGCGCGCCACGCGTGGGTCGTGTGGGTCGATGTACCGGTCTTCGTTGATCCAGCAGTGGTGGATATCCAGCACCACGGGCGCCAGGTCGGCGAGCTGCAGGCAATCATCGACGCCGTAGGTCTTCTCCTCGTTCTCGAAGGTGATGCAGTGGCGCGCTTCCTGCGATAACCGTGGCCATATCGAACGAATGCCTTCGACGCCCAGGCGACCTGCGATGTGCACGTTGCACTTGAAGTCCTGGAACTGCCGGCCGAAGCCCATCATCCGGATCATGTCGGCGTGATACTCAAATTCCGCCAGGCTGTTTTCCACCACCTGGGGCTTGTCCGAAGCCAGTACACAATACTGGCTGGGGTGCAGCGACAGGCGAATGCCCAAGGCTCTGGCTCGCTCGCCGATCTGTGCGAAGCCCGTTTCGATCGCGTTACGCACGTCCGCCTGGCGATAGAAATCCGCCGCCTCCGGATGGCTGTAGAAGGGCAACAGATCGCTGCTCAGACGCAGCATGCGCAGCGGCTCCGGCAGTGTGCCGACGTAATTGATCAGCCGAACCTGCGCCGCCAGGTTGTGCTCGATGATGTCGTTCAGCTTTTCCCGCGCCACCTCCTGCGACACGCTGTTGAGCCAGCGCAGCGTGGTCGCGCGCGGATTGAAAGTGCGCTCGATTGCTTCCAGCTCCTTCAGCGATTCGCTGTGGCTGGGATGGCGGTACATGCAGGCGAAACCGATTCTGTACATAACGACCTATGTCTGGCAGCGCTTGGAACTACGCGGCGTAGATGACTGTTCTGTTTAGTACCTCGACGATGCGCCGCGTGCGATGCATCTGATGAACTGTCGAACGCGGAAACGAGAACGGGGCCCTAAGGCCCCGAGTGCGTGCCGCTATTTAAATCAACCGCAATGGTAGCTCAGCGCCAGTTTGTAGACCGAAGTGTCCAGCCCCTCGAAACGGGCCTTCAACTGCAGGGCCAGGTACAGCGAATAATGCCGTGACTGGTGCAGGTTGCCACCATGGAACCAAAGGTTCTGCTGCTGCGTGGGCTTCCACATGTTGCGCAGTTCGCCTTCGTATGGGCCTGGATCCTTGGTGGTGCCGGACCCCAGTCCCCAGCAACGGCCAACCTTGTCTGCGACATCCTGAGAGATCAGCTTGGCCGCCCAGCCGTTCATCGAACCGTAGCCCGTGGCATAGACGATAAGATCTGCCGGCAAACGGCTGCCATCGCTGAGCAGCACGGCGTCCGCCTCGATCCGTTCGACGTTCAGCCCTGGTCCGCTCTTCAACTTGATGGTGCCGTTGGCGATCAGCTCAGAGGCGCCGACGTCGATGTAGTACCCCGAGCCGCGACGCACGTACTTGAGAAACAAGCCGGACTCATCGTCACCGAAGTCGAGCATGAAGCCGGCAGCGGCGAGGCGATCATAGAACGCCTTGTCGCGCTCTTTTACCTGCTCGAAGGCCTGGCGATGGAATTCGGGCAGAACCTTGTAAGGGATGGATGCGAAGAGCATGTCGGCTTTATCGGTGGTCAGCCCGCTCTCGAGCGCATCCTCGGAGTAGAGCGGGCCGAAGACGATATCCATCAGCGAGTCGGAACGCACGATGTGAGTGCTGGAGCGCTGGACCATGGTTACCTCAGCGCCGTTTTCCACCAGATCGGCGCAGATGTCATGTGCCGAGTTGTTCGCGCCAATGACCACGGCGCGCTTGCCGCGCCAGGCATCGCCGCCCGGATGCTGGCTGGAGTGGTGCTGCTGACCTGCGAAACTTTGCGCACCGGCATACACCGGGACATTGGGCACACCTGACATGCCGGTTGCCAGGATCAGCTGCGTGGGCTTGAGCGTTAGCGGCTTGCCGTCGCGCAGCACCTGAACGGTCCAGTGGCCTTCGTTTTCATCGAAGCTGGCGCTGACGCACTCGGTCTTGGCCCAGTAGTTGAGCTCCATGACCTTGGCATACATTTCCAGCCAGTCGCCGATTTGATCCTTCGGTGTAAACACCGGCCAATGTTCCGGAAACGGCAGATAAGGCATGTGGTCGTACCAGACCGGATCATGCAGACACAGCGACTTGTAGCGACCGCGCCACTGATCGCCGGGCCGCTCGGCTTTGTCGATGATCAGCGAGGGTACGCCCAGTCGCTTGAGTCGTGCGCCCAGCCCCAGCCCGCCCTGGCCGCCTCCGATCACCAGGCAATAGGGCTGTTCGGTGATGCCGAGGGCGGCTTCTTCATCGCGGCGCTTTTCCAGCCAGTTGCGCCGGTCGACACGGCCATGGCCGTGCTCCGCACCCATCGGCCTGCGGCGCCCGGTCGGCTCCTCGAAACCCTTGAGTTCACGCATGGTGGTGAGCAATGTCCAGCACAGGCCGTCCTTCAATCGCACGTAACCTTTGCCGCGCGCGACTTCAGTTTCCAGGCTGATCCAGCCTTCCAGCACACCGTCAGCAAATGTCGCTTCACCTTCGAGTTTCCAGCTCTCCGGTTTGGTCTCCTCAAGACGGGCTTCAAGCATGTCGCGGATATCGGCCTTGCCCTCGAGCGTGACCAGATTCCAGCTGAACAGGACCAGGTCCCGCCAATGGCAGTCCTCGGCAAAGAGATCGAGAGCGCCGTCGATGTCACGTTGCGCGAGGCGCTGGCCGAGGCGTTCGACCCAAGCGGCGAGCTGGGCAGTGGGTGTCTCGGCCGGGGTCATGGAGTCGATACTGATGTTCATGGGTATGTCCTTGCGAAGGTTCTTGTTATCTATGCAGCGTGCAGTCGTTCAGCGTTTCCACGAAGCCGGTTGGCATGCGTTGAAGCTGGAGGCTGCGAGCGCAACCGCGCGGTGTCCGCTTGGGTCAGTCGATGGCCCATTCAAGGCCGGGAAGCGAAAGGGGCATGGGATTCTCCTGATCATTGTTGTTGTGGCCGGATACCACATCGATCAGAGCAAAGGCCGGGCCAGAGATCGGGAACGCGCGTTATAGACGGCTTGGTTGCACGGACCACATCGCTGACGGAGCGTGGCTGTGTCAGATCTGACACAGTCCGCTGTGACAGTCTGTCTCCTGTTTGGGACGGCATGCGCTGCGCGACTGATTGGCCTATGCTGGCGCAAACCGCTCATGAATCAGCGCGGAGAAAAACAACAATGACGTCACCGCACATCGCTCGGCATGCCCATCAGGTTCTCAGTTTCGGTGAGGGACTGAACGCAGCCCATGGGCCTGCTTCCGATCCCGCCATCGCTCGCTCCTGGCGGCGTTGCCTGGATCAGCACCGTCTCGACCCAACGAGCGCACGTGCAACCTGCGTAGTCGAGCAGACGCGCCTGCGCGAGCACCGCGAACAGTTGCAGCAGGTGGTCGGTGTGGCGCACTGGCAGATGAACAGCCTGCATCAGCAACTGGGCGGCGCTGGCCATGCGGTCCTGCTGACGGATGCACGTGGCGTAGTGATCGACAGTGTTTCCAGCGAGGCGGAGCGCACGGAATTCCAGCGCGCCGGCCTGTGGCTCGGAGCTGTATGGGACGAGGCGGTCGAGGGCACCAACGGCGTCGGAATGTGCCTGCTCGAACGCCAGGCCTTGACCATCTGCCGTGACGAACACTTTCGTGGCCGTCATGCCACGCTGACCTGCTCGGCCAGCCCGGTGTTCGATCCGCAGGGCGAATTGCTGGCGGTACTGAACGTGTCATCGGCACGTGAAGAGCTGTCGCACCAGCAGCGTTTTCACACTATGGCGCTGACCAATCTGTCGGCGAAGCTGATCGAAAGCTGCTTCTTTCTGCAGCATTGCGAGGGCGCCTATCTGCTGCGCTTTCACGCCCAGCCCGAATACATTGGTCTGCTCAGCGAAGGGCTACTGGCGTTCGATGGCGGCGGCCGAATAAGCGCCGCCAACGATACGGCACTGGGGTTGCTTGGTGCTCGTCGTAACGCCTTACTGGAGATGTCGCTGGAGCAGGTGTTGGACATTCGCCTGGACGAACTGCTGCAACGCGCCACACCGCAGCCAGGCACCTGCTGGCCGCTTCGCACACTGGACGGCCAGCTGCTGCATGGCCAGCTACGCGGTCCGAAAATGCGCGTGATTCCGGCTCGGGGCAAATGCGCGGAACCACAAACAGCGGGGTTGTGCCTCGAGGACCCATCGCTGCGAAGCGGCTTTCAACGGGCGCTCAAGGTCATGGAGCGGGACGTGCCGGTGCTTTTGCACGGCGAGACTGGAACAGGCAAGGAGGCGTTCGCCGCCGCTCTTCATCGCGCCAGTTCGCGGGCACAAAAGCCGTTCGTTGCGCTTAACTGCGCCGCTATTCCCGAAACGCTGATCGAGAGCGAGCTGTTCGGCTATCGCGGCGGCAGTTTCACCGGGGCACGCAAGGAAGGCATGGCGGGCAAGCTACAGCAGGCCAACGGTGGCATTCTCTTCCTCGATGAGATCGGTGACATGCCGCTGGCCCTACAAACCCGGTTGCTGCGTGTATTGGAGGAGCGCCAAGTCGTACCATTGGGCGCTGTCGTGCCGACGCCGCTGGACGTGCGGCTGATCAGCGCCAGTCACCGCGACCTGCAAGGATTGGTCGCCGAAGGGCGCTTTCGCGAAGACCTTTTCTATCGTCTCAACGGGCTAACGGTGGAGCTTTCACCGGTACGAGCGCGCAGCGATCGTGATGCGTTGCTTGATCACCTTACCGAGAAGGAAGCACGAGGGGAGGCCGTACAGCTGGACGCCAGGGCGCGTCAGCTGCTCCTTTCTTATGACTGGCCCGGCAACGTTCGGCAGATGCGCAACGTGCTCAGAACCTTGATTGCCTTGGCTGAGGGCGGTTTTATCGGCGGCGCTGACGTTGAGGCTGTGCTTCCTGCATACCCGCCGTTGACGATGCACGAGCCAGCCCAGGATCTGCTGGGTCAGGCCGAGCGCGAGGCCTTGTTAGCGGTTCTCGACGCGCGGCAGTGGCACGTCAGTCGCGCTGCGCAACAGCTGGGGATCAGCCGTAACACGCTGTACCGAAAACTGCGCAAGTACGGAATCACTAGAAGCTGAGCCGGCACTGCGGCAACACTTGGCGGGTTGTCGCCTGGAGCCCAGCCGCAAGGCAAAAACCCGTACCATATCGGCCACCTGTCTAGCCCCGGTTGGTTGTTCATGCTGTCTGCCGTCAAGCGCTACAAGCTGCTGGTGTCCAGTGCGCTCGCGCGTTGTTTTCCGCGTACCTCTGCGTACGTTCAGTCCGAAGATGATCTGATTTTGCGTCGCTGGCCGGACGCCGGGGTAAAGTCCGGCGGCAAGTCGGGGCATCCAGGCAAAAAGGTCAGGAAAGCCAAGTCAGCCGCTAAGCCAACGCGCCTTGCAGATACGGCTGCCAGTACCGCGCCCAAGGTCGCGTCCAAGCCCCGAACGAAGGCGCGCAAGCCGGCCGGTGACGGTATCTACGGCCCTGCGAAACTCTCCGTGACCGAGCAACAAATCCAGGCCATGCGCCTGCGAGTAGGGCGGGCGGTGGACGCAGGCGTGATCCGAGCGCCGTCCGACGAGCAATGGGCGATGATTCTTGAAGAGTCGCCAGCAACACGGATATTCGCTGGGGCGGGCTCGGGCAAATCCACGACGCTGGTGTTGCGCGTGGTGTTCATGCTCTGCCACCTGGACATTCCGCCCGAGCGGCTCACCGTAATTTCCTTCACCAACGCCTCGTGCGCCGAGTTGCGCGAGCAACTGATCCGAGTGCTGGGGTTCTGGAATTTCGACTTTGATCTGGCCCGCGCACGTCAGTGCGTTCGTACCTTCCACTCGGCCATGGCAGTGCTGGCCAAGGACCTGCTCGGCAAACCGCAGTGGTTCGAACAACTGGACGAGAAGGGGGCTTCGCCTACAGAGCTGGACAACCCGCTCACCGCGTCGCGTTTACGGGCCGGCCAGTTGCGGTTGCTGAAAGAGGCGTACCAGCGCTGTTACGTCGAAGACCAACGTTTCCGAGAGCTGGTGCATGCCTTGCTAGGTCTCGCTCCGCCGCCCGAGTCTGGCACCCGGCGGGCGGTTCCGCGTGCGCCCTTGGACGGCTGCAAGCTGGCCGGTGAGTTCAGTACAGCGCCGTTGTTCGAGGCGTTTTATGTCCAAGCCGGCTTCATCGAAAGCATCGGCATTCGCATCGACCAGATTCAACTGACACGGCTGGCGTCCAAGGAACCCGAGCGTAACTTCATCGAAGCGCTGCAGCTGTTCTGGCGGCATTTCCAGAGCGCTCTGGAAGCCCAGGGCTTGATGACGTTCAACGGTGCGTTCCAAGCCCTGACTCAGCGGCTGAACGGCGGTGGCAAGGTTTCCGGCGATGCGCTGGCACCGTTCAGCCATCTGCTGATCGACGAGTTTCAGGATATATCGCCACAGATCGTTCAGTGGCTACAGGCGTTGCACGGCACCCTTGCGAGACAGGGTGAAACGGTCAGCCTGATGGCAATCGGTGATGACTGGCAGTCGATCTATGGCTGGCGGGGCAGTTCGCCGGAGCTGTTCATGGACTTCAACAAGTACTTCCCGGCGAAGGGCGGAGCGAAGCAAAGTCGGACGTTGGTGCTGGAAACCAACTATCGTTCCATCGAACCGGTAATCCGCGACGGCGAAGCCGTGCTGGCGGGCGTTGCGGTCAAACAGGCGAAAGCCAGCAAGGCGAGCCGCCCAACGCAGCCAGGCGATCACGGCGTGAAGCTGATTACCCGTTTCGATATCAAGACCCGTCTTCCCGATCTGATCCGCGATATCCAGACCCAGTGCGACCACGTCGCCGGGCTGCCGAACGCCGACCGTAATGCCGTACTGGTTCTCAGCCGTCGCAACGAACCCTTGCGTGCCATCGAGGCGCAGCTGGATCGCAAGCTGCCGGTCAAGGCATACACCATCCACCGCGCCAAAGGCCTGCAGGCTGAAGTTGCGATCATCGTCGATGACTGCCTGCCGAGTGAACGCCACCCGCTGCGCAGTGCGTTGTACGCCTACAGCGGCTTCTTTCGGAACAGCTATGACCAGGCCATGGCGGATGAAAACCTGCGGCTGGCGTACGTGGCGATCACTCGCGGGGTAAGCCGGGTGTTCTGGTACACGCAGAAAGCGCAGGGTGCGACGCGGCTGCTTGCTGACAAAGGTAAGGTCCGTTAAGCACCAGCAATTTACAGCTAGGGTTGAGCGGTGACTGATCGACCAAAGAACAGGAGCGAATCGCATGTTGAAACTCTGGGGCCGAGCGAACTCGACCAATGTGAAGAAGGCGCTCTGGTGCCTTGAAGAGCTGGATGTTCCTTACACTCGAATCGATGCAGGCGGCGCCTTCGGCGTCGTAAGCGACGCAGACTATATCGCCAAGAATCCCAACCAGCTGGTGCCATGCCTGGAAGACGGCGCGTTGGTGCTGTGGGAGTCCAATGCCATAGTCCGCTATCTAGCCGCTCGTTATGGGGAAGGAACACTCTGGAGCGCAGACCCTGCCGCGCGCGCGGAGGCGGACAAATGGATGGACTGGACCACCTCGTCGCTGGCCGCTCCCTTCCGCACGGTGTTCTGGAACATGGTGCGCACTGCGCAGGATCAACGCGATATGCCAGCAGTACAGGTGGCAATCGGCGAGTGCGGAAGGTTGTTGGCTATCGCTGACCATGCCCTCTCGAAACAACCCTATCTGGGTGGCGTCTCGTTCGGCATGGGCGATATCCCGCTGGGCTGCTTCGCCTACGCCTGGTTCGAGATGCCCATCGAGCGCCCGGACCTACCGCACCTGCGCAGCTGGTATGAGCGACTGCTAGAGCGTCCGGCCTATCAGGCGGCGGTGGTCACGCCACTGACCTGAAGCGTGTGGCTCTGCAGCCAGGCAGGTACGGCGCTCAGCGGTCACCAAAGGCCAGCTCGACCAGTGGTGGCAGCTGCTCACCAGCGAGCCCTGCCAACGCAAATTCCCGTTCGCTGTGATCGGTATTTGGCTGCGGGTTGACGTGGACCACTACGGCTCCGGCCCGCCAGGCCAGTCCCGGGACTTCAGCAGCGGGGTAGACCATCCCGGAAGTGCCGACCGAAATGAGCAGATCGCAGGTCTCTGCGGCAGCGAAGGCGGTATTCAGTGCTTCGGTGGGCAGGCTTTCGCCAAACCAGACGACGCCGGGGCGCAGCTTTGCGCCGCAAGCATTGCAGCTCGGCGGCTCCAGTCGGCGTCCACCTTCGGGCTCGTCCGGCATACCCAGCGGTGTGTTGGGGCGCTCGCCGCAGCTGAAACAACGTGGCTGATGCAGGCTGCCATGCAGGTGAATGACGTCGGTGCTGCCCGCGCGCTCGTGGAGGTCGTCGACGTTCTGGGTGACAAGCGTGAGGCGAGGGACGTGGCGGGCCAGTTCGGCAATGGCCACGTGCGCAGGGTTCGGCTGGGCCTGCAGCACCTTCATCCGACGCCACTCATACCAACCCCAGACCAGAGGCGGATCGGCTTGGAAGGCTTCGGGCGTTGCCAGCGACGCCGCGTCGAAACGCTCCCATAACCCGGTGAGCGAGTCGCGAAAGGTCGGAATACCGCTTTCTGCCGACACGCCTGCGCCTGTAAAAACCACAACGTGCCTGGCACTACGCAGCGTGTCGACCAATGAGGCTGGGATCATGAGCTGACTCCTCTGTACGGCGATTGAGCTGAAAGCGACCAATACCATTCAAGGCACCCAGGTGCCCAAAAAAAGACGGTAACTCCATAGCGACTGCCAGTGAGGTCATTCGTTACTCAAGCTCCAACGTTTCAGAGTATCGGCGTCGCCACGCTCGTGGGTAATCGGCTGTGGGCGCGGGCATAGGCGAGACGGCTGCATCGTTAGTAGATGCTGCGGATGTCGCCAAACGTAGAGGGCGGGACCAGGTAAGCGTCGCGGACCTGGACTCACGCACCGTTCTGGATTGACCGGCCCCTGATGTTTGATAGCGGCTTCGTACGGCTGATGTTCCGGACTGTAGTCACTCCCAATGGGCTGATAGCAGGGAAGGCCGCGGGCTCCGGTGTACAACCGAAGCCCTGATGTCATTTATGAACGAACGGCGAAGCGTCCGCTGAGCGTGCCCAGTCGTGAGGCCAGCGCAGTCAAGCCAACGCTGTCCTGCTCCAGCTTGCTGGCATCTACAGCGTTCTGCTCGGCGATCTGCTGAACGCTCTGCAGGTGGCTGGCGATATCCGCGGAAACCGCAGTCTGCTCATGGGTTGCGGCAGCGATCAGCTCGTTCATATGACTGATGGATTCGATCTCCTGTGCCATGGATTCCAGCAGCACCGTCGTGTGCTGGCTGTCTTCGACGCAACGGGCCACGCTCTGCCGGCTGACCTGCATCGAATCGGCGGCTTTGCGGCTGCTTTGCTGCAGGCGCGTGATGATCTCTTGAATCTCGCGAGTAGAAGTCGCCGTTTTCTGCGCGAGATTACGCACCTCATCGGCAACCACCGCAAAGCCTCGGCCTTGTTCCCCGGCCCGAGCGGCCTCGATGGCGGCGTTCAAGGCCAGCAGGTTGGTCTGTTCGGCGATGCTACGGATCACTTCGAGCACGCGCCCGATCTGCTCGGATTGGGCGGCCAGGTCTTGCATGACCTCGTCGGTTCCGTCGATGCGCTGCGCCAGCTGGGCGATTTCCTGACGGCTGGTCGCGACCGATTGCCGGCCCTGTCCCGCCTTCGTGTTTGCGGCTTGTGCCGCTTGTGCCGCCCGATCGGCATGACCGGCGACTTCTTCGATGGCGGTCGACATCTGCTGCATTGCATCGACCATCTGTGCGGTTTCGCCCAGTTGTAGATCGGCACCGTCGCGCATTTGCCGGGTTGCGGCGCTCAGGCTGCCAGCCGTCCCGTCGAGGCCACGCGCATCGATTACCACTGCACTGACCAATTCGGACAGTTGATCAAGCAGGTGATTGAACCGCTCGCCTACAGGTCCGCTGGCTGCGGAGCGATGGTGGAGGTCGATCCGTTCAGGGTTGCGGGTGATCTCTGCCGCAGCGCTCAGCAGCGCTTCGCCTTCGCGCGCTTCGGCGTTGCCGCGTATCGCCAGATAAATGAGGATGGCACTTTCAAGTACCACATAAAACGCATGCAGGAAGACTTCACCCCAGGTGCCATGGGGCATCAGGAACACCTCGGCACCTTGCTGCTGTAGTGCAAAGAACGCCAGGTGATGCACCGCGATGGTCGCAGCAGCCACGACGATGGGCAGCCAGTCCCGGTAATACACCAGGAACGCGAGCAGGGCGAAGATGCCGAAGTGCATCTCCAGCATGCCGTGCTCCTGGTTGATGTGCAGCGCTGACATGACCATGAACGCAGCGCCGATGAGACAGCGCATCAGCCGCTCGCCTGAAATAAGTGCGTTGAGCACTGTCATTGCGAGCGCGGTACCGCCACCCACGACGATGGCCTGTGCCCAACTGCCGCTCATTGCTGCCAAACCGAGCGCGTATACGAAGAGAAACCACAGCACGCCGAGCATGATTCGATCGGCCTTGCGGTAGTGGTCTTGCATGGTGAAGGTCGTGCTGTTCATCGGGTGCCTCTCGTAAGCGCTCGGGCGTGCATCGCTATATCGGCTGGCTTTGAATTGGAACTCAGACCGCTCATCGGCTCATGGTCGATTCGTGGCATGGAAGACTCGGGGTGCTATGTGGGTGGCGTTCAACCCCGGTTGCCGAGCGCATCGGCCACCCGCATCGCACTGACCACGCCGTCTTCATGAAAGCCATCACCCCAGTAGGCGCCACAGAAGTAGCTGTGATTCGGGCCGCAGAGTTCATCGGCGCGCTTTTGTGCAGCGATTCCGTCCAGGCTGTATTGCGGATGAGCGTATGTGTAGCGCCCGAGAATCCGCGAAGGGTCGATGAAACGGGTCTGGTTCAGGCTGAGGCAAAACGTTTCCGGCGCTTCGATACCCTGCAGCAGGTTCATGTTGTAGGTGACCGCTGCCAGCTGCTCGCCCGGACTGCCGAGGCGGTAGTTCCAGCTGGCCCACGCCAGAGGGCGCTTTGGCAACAGCCGGGTATCGGTGTGCAGCACCACGTCGTTATCGGCATAACGCGGTGCGCCCAGAATCTGCTGTTCGGCCGGGGTCGGTGCATTTAGCAGCCTCAACGCCTGATCGCTGTGACAGGCAAAGATGACTTTGTCGAAACGCTCAGCACCCTGCGCACTGACGACCGTCACGCCCAGGCGATCGCGGTTTACTTCGAATACCGGGCAGTTGAGCCGGACGCGCTGGCTGAAGCCCTGGGTCAGCGGTCCGACATAGGCACTTGATCCACCCTCGATCACATACCACCGAGGCCGTTGGCTGACCGGCAGTAACCCGTGGTTCTTGAAGAAACGAACGAAGAACAGCAGCGGGAAACCGAGCATTTCATTCAGCGACATCGACCAGATTGCAGCCCCCATGGGCACGATGTAGTGATCAATTAAACGTTGGCTATAGCCGCCCCAACGCAGGTACTCGCCGAGCGTGACGTGCGGGGCTATGCGCTGATTGGCATAGTCGTCGAGGCTCTCCTTATTGAAGCGCTGAATGTCGCGAACCATGTTCCAGAAGGAGGGCGACAAGAGGTTGCTGCGCTGGGCGAAAAGACTGTTCAGGTTATTGCCGTTGTATTCCAGGCCGGATAACGGATCGCTGACCGAGAAGCTCATTTCGGTTGGTTTGAAGGCCACGCCGAGACGCTCGATCAGTTCGATGAAGTTGGGATAGGCCCGTTCATTGAATACGATAAAGCCGGTATCGATTGCGTAATCCCGACCCAGCAGACTGACGTCCGCCGTATGCGTATGTCCACCAAGCCAGCCAGCTGCCTCGAACAGGGTGATGTCGTGCTCGCGATGCAGCAGGTGCGCGCTCGTCAGGCCGGAGATACCTCCTCCGATGATCGCCACTTTCATGACTGTTTTACTTGATCAACGGCGCGACATGCGCTGGCCCAGTGCGTACTGCAGGCGTGCCGGTAGTAGAGAGGTGGAACGCAGTGCGGCGGCAAACGCCGCCAGAAAGACGCTGCCATGCGGTTGCCGATCAAGCTTGCCGGCGATATGGCGTGTTGCCCGTTCTGCTGGCCAGCGCTTGGGCATTGGGAAGCCCTGCTGACCGGCCAATGCCTGACCAGGCCCGCGGCTCGCGCTCGTCAGCCAGAGGCATTGCGACGGGCTCATGCGATTCTCCGGTGCAACCAGCGAATCATCGATCCGACAACGGGAACGTGTTGATAAATCAAAGCGCCCGCGTCGAAATAATCGCGATGACGCACCACTTTGCCAGCCGCATTCCAGCGCAGCATGGTGCAACCTTCCAGGCTGATGAGCTGGCCTTGATTGAGGCGGGGATGGCGAAAGCTCATGACCCAGCGGAGATACCCTTCGCCTTCCCGCACCTCGTCGAAGGCGAAAAACTCGAAGTCGAGTGACCTGAGGTCGGCGTACAGCTCTGCAAAATAATCGTGCAGCTGGGTTAGCCCGCAGATTTCATGCAACGGGTCTGTGAAATGGATGTTGTCGGCATAGAGCTCGGCAAGGCGGTCGAGATTGTGTACATCGAGCCGCGCGAAGTTGGCCGAAAACTGCTGCAGAAAGCCGCTCACAGCGCCTCTCCCAATTGCCTGAATGCTGAAAGCGCACGCTCACGGCTCATCGGCAGATCGGTGATAGGAGACGGGTACTCGACGCCTGCGAACAGCCCGTTCAGCTTCGCCGGGTTGTGGATTCCGCGTTTGTCCAATTCCGCCAGCTCGGGCAGCCAACGCCGCAGGAAACGGCCGTCCGGGTCGAACTTGGCCGACTGACTGAGCGGGTTGAACAGGCGGAAATAGGGCACCGAATCGGTCCCCGTCGAGGCGCTCCATTGCCATCCGCCATTATTGGCGGCGAGGTCGCCATCAATCAGGTGCTGCATGAACCAACGCTCGCCTTCGCGCCAGTCGATCAACAGGTTTTTGCTTAGAAACATGGCGACGATCATGCGCAGGCGATTGTGCATCCAGCCCGTGGCCAGCAATTGGCGCATGGCGGCATCGATGATCGGAAACCCGGTACGGCCCTGCTGCCAGGCCGCCAGCTCATCCGGTGCGTGACGCCAGGGCAGGGTATCGGTTTCTCGCCGGAACCCCCGGCCCATCGAGACGTGTGGATAGCCGACCAGTACATGCTTGTAGAACTCTCGCCAGAGCAGTTCATTGATCCAGGTGACCGCACCCGGATTGCCGCTGTCGTGTTCGCCTCGATTGGCTCTCAAAGCGGCGTGCAGGCACTGCCGAGGGGAAATAACGCCTGCAGCCAGGTAGGCGGAAATCTGGCTGGTACCCGGCTCGGCGGGGAAGTCGCGACGTTGTTGATAGTCCGCCAGATCGTCTTCGGCGAACTTTGCGAGGCGAAGTTGGGCGAAGTCTTCGCCAGCCGGCCACAGCGAACACAGATAGTCGCTGGGCTGGGCGAAACCATCGACTGCCTGCGGCACCGAGTCGCCGGCAACCAGCAGCGATGCCTGGCGATCCGGGACGGGGAGACACGCGGGAAGTGACTGTGTCAGCCGGGCATAACACACCTTTCGGAACTGGCTGAAGACTTTGAAGTAACCACCCGACAGCGTTGTGATGGTCCCTGGTGCAAACAACAGCTGATCAAGGTGGCGACGCATGTCGGTGGGCGTTTTTCGCAGCGCTTCGGCGACCGCCTCGTCACGGCGCTGCTCGTTCACACCGTACTCGTCGTTGACGTGCAGGGTACTGATCTCATGGGTGCGGCAAATATCGACAATCACCGCCGGCACTGCCTGCCAGTCTTCAACGGTGCGGATCAGCAGCGGGACGTTCAGTTCCGAGAGGCGTATCGACAGTTCGGCCAGATTGCGTAGCCAGAAATCGACCTTGCACGGCGCGTCGTCATGGGCGAGCCACTGCCCAGGTGTAATCAGATAGAGCGCCACGGTCGGACCGGTGCTCATCGCGGCAGCCAAGGCGGTATTGTCACTGACGCGTAAATCGGTGCGTAGCCAGAGAAGCTGGTTCATTCCCGATACCCTTTGGGATTTTCAAGCAGCGGCCCATCCTGCAGGACTTCGAGGGCCGCGAGCGGATCGATGGCGAGGGTCAGACCAGGTACGTCGCGCAGTTCGGCCAGGTGAATGCTGGCTGCGGGCCCTGCCAACAGCAGCGGCATACCGTGCGGGTCGGCCAGGCGAGGCAGTTGGCGCTTGAGGTAGCCACTATCCAGCGACTGGCTGGCGTAGAGCAGCAGGCCACGCGGTTTGATCCGTTCCAGCGCCAGCGGCAGTTCCGCCAGCGGCACCGACCACTCGATTACCTCGGCAGGGCAACCGGCGCTGGAGACCAGCCAGGCGCTGAGCCACAAGCCCGGCTCGAAGCGCTGCTCGCATAGGGTCATCAACAACAACGGAGCACCGTTGTGCTGGCGGTTGCTGTGATAGATGCGGGTGCCGAGCTTGGTTCGCAGCCATGAACAGAACAATCCACGCTCGAGCTCGGCGCCGAACGAGCTGGTCCAGCGTTGTTCGAGGCTCAGCAGCAGGGGCATTAGCAGGTGCTTGCACAGGGTAAGTGGTGGATATAGAGACAGCGCACGGTTGAAGCTGTCGTCTAGCTGTCGCTCGGAAAGGTCGGTGACGGCCCGATACATCTGGTCGTGCATTCCGGCCCACTGGTTATGTTCGGTGGGATTGGTGCTCTGGCGGGCGTCCAGCAACTGCTTGACTTGACCGACTGCAACGCCCCGGTTGAGCCACTTGAGAATGCTCTGGATGCGCTTGACGTGACTGTCGTCATAGAGCCGATGGCCCTTGGGCGTGCGACGCGGCACGATCAGCCCGTAACGACGTTCCCAAGCCCGCAGGGTGACCGGATTGACTCCAGTAAGGCGCGCTACCTCCCTGATCGGAAACCAGCCGTCTTCACGGCTGGGGTCGATCTCATCATCAATAGTCAGGGTCATGTTAGATGCCGTTGCGTAGGCTGAGGTCTTCTGGATGCGGCTGCATATACACCTGGCTGGCCACGTAACGGTCCGGATGACGGCGGAAGTGGTGCTTGAGCAGCGTCATCGGTACGACGAGGGGCACGATGCCCTCGCGGTATTGGCTGATGAGACGTTGCAGCTCCTGCTTGTCGTCGCCGCAAAGATCGTTCTTCAGATACCCGCTCAAGTGCTGCAAGACATTGCTGTGCGTGCCGCGCGAAGCTGTGGTTTTGAGCGCTGCCATCAGCCGGCTGAAATAGACCGGTGCGAACTCATCCAGCGCCTTATTGCCGACCGTCCCGACCAGCCGACCGAGGGCTTTGTATTGCAAGGGGTTGGTCGCCATCAGCTGGTACTTGTGTCGCGAATGGAATTCGACCAACGCCTTGCGGGTCAGCCCGGCTTCGAGCAAACGCTGCCACTCGGCGTAGGCAAAGATTCGGGTAAGGAAATTTTCCCGCAGCACAGGGTCGTTTAGCCGGCCGTCTTCCTCAATGGGCAGGTCCGGCCGCGCTTCCATTAGCGCATGAGCGAACAGGCCGGAGCCGCCACCGTCGATGGGATGCCCATTGGCCTGGTAGACCTTGACCCGCTCCATTCCGCAGGAGGGGGATTTCTGCATCAGGATATAGCCGCTGATATCACCCAGTTCGCGGGCGATCTGCTTGCCGTAGGCGGTCAGGGCTTCGCTGACATCCAGCTCCGGGTGCACGGTGCCGACTGCGCGAGGGCTGTCGGGATCGCCGACCAGGCGGATTGGCTCACGTGGCGTACCGAGACCTATGGCGACCTCCGGGCAGACCGCCACGAACTCGAAATGTTTAGCCAGCGTTTCGCTGCATAGCCGCGATTCCTTATGGCCGCCATTGAACCGCACCGGGCTGCCGAGCAGGCAGGCACTGATACCGACTTTGATTGCGGGACGAGAGGCATTGGGCATGGGGATGACCTCACTGTGTTCCTGTACAGATAAGGGGTTCTGTACAACATGTGAAGATCATAAGCGCTTACTTGTACAAGTCAATAGCATGTGTACAAGAAGCGTTGATGCGGCTATCGCCTAGCGAGCGCGATGGTCCGTTACCGCCAGCCAAACAGCCATTGCTGATCGTCGTGCAGCGCGTGCCAATCTATCCATTGGCTGCGTCGAGTGAGGACGGCCTGCAGCTCCACTTGTAGCAAAACGTCATCTTCATCCCGTAGGAGCTCCGTGACGAGAAAGTGCTTTTCCTTGTTCTGTGGTCGAGTAGCTGTCCATTTGGAAAGCAGCAGCTTGTCTGGATTGAATCGATTCATAGCGACTGGACGCCGGTGAGAGACTGGATGTGCATTGGCCACCTGTTTGCCAAGTTGTACATAGACTACGCTTGCACTACTAAGTTATACAGCAATCGATGGCTGTATAGGTGTAACATCAGAACGTAGCAGCTCGCGGAGTCATAGGCGCGAGCCCACAGCTGACTTGCGGAGGCCGCAATGAACATATTGCTCACCGGCGGGACCGGCCTGATCGGTCGTGCATTGTGTAAACACTGGTTGTCTCAGGGCCATCAGCTCTGGGTCTGGAGTCGGTCACCCGAGCAGGTGGCGGACCGTTGCGGCGAGTCGGTAACGGGCATCGGCGATCTGGGCGAGCTCGATCAGGTCCGGCTTGACGCGGTTATCAACCTTGCAGGTGCGCCGATTGCTGATCGTCCCTGGACCAAATCCCGCCGCCTGTTGCTTTGGAACAGCCGTATCAAGCTAACCGAGCAGTTGGTCGAATGGCTTGCAACCAGACAACAAAAGCCTGCGCTGCTGATTTCCGGCTCGGCCGTCGGCTGGTATGGCGATGGTGGTGAGCGGGAACTGAGCGAGGATGACAGCGCGGTCACCAACGATTTCGCCAGCCAGCTCTGCGCCGCCTGGGAGGAAAGTGCCACGCGAGCTGAGTCGTTGGGCATTCGTGTGGTGCTGGTCCGAACGGGGCTGGTGCTGGCAGCTCATGGCGGGTTCCTAGAACGGCTCAGACCCTTGTTCGCGCTCGGGCTGGGAGGCAGGCAGGGTAGTGGTCGTCAGTGGATGCCGTGGATCCACATCAACGATCAGATCGGCTTGATAGATTTTCTGTTGCACCAGCCAGATGCTGCTGGGCCCTACAATGCCTGCGCGCCTCAGCCAGTGCGTAATGCCGACTTTGCCAAGGCGTTCGCAGCGAGTTTGGGGCGACCAGCAGTTCTGCCGGTACCGGCGCTGGCCTTGAAGGTCGGTCTGGGTGAGCTGTCGGGTTTGATTCTAGGCGGTCAGAAAGCCCAGCCGTTGCGATTGCAGGCCGCGGGGTTCCAGTTTCGCTTCGTGACGTTGGATGCGGCATTGGCGGACCTGCGCAAGGCGTAGTCGCTATGTGAAAATAGCGCCGCGGCCAACGGGTTGCGGCGCGCTCCATTAAATCAGTAGTTGGAAATGTGCATGTCAGAGCAGGCGTTGTTGTTGGTCAATCTGGGTTCCCCGGCGTCCACTGAAGTGGCTGATGTACGCCGCTATCTCAACCAGTTTCTGATGGATCCCTATGTCATCGACCTGCCTTGGCCAGTTCGCCGGTTGCTGGTCTCGCTGATCCTGATCAAGCGCCCGGAACAGTCCGCACATGCCTATGCTTCCATCTGGTGGCCAGAAGGATCACCACTGGTGGTGCTCAGTCAACGCCTTACCGACGCCGTCCGCCCGTATTGGAAAGAGGGCTCCGTGGAACTGGCGATGCGCTATGGCGAGCTGTCCATTGAGCGCTCGCTGCTGAAATTGGCTGGGCAGGGCATCCGGCAGGTCACTTTGGCGCCGTTGTATCCACAGTTCGCCGACAGCACCACGACCACCGTCATCGAAGAGGCGCGGCGGGTGATTCGTGAGCGAAAGCTCGACATTCAGCTGTCGATACTGCAGCCGTTTTTCGACCAGCCGGAGTACCTCGATGCGCTGGTTGCGAGTGCCCAACCGCACCTGGAGCAACCCTTCGACCACCTGCTGCTGAGCTTTCACGGCTTGCCTGAGCGGCATCTGCGCAAGACGGATCCAACCGGCGCGCATTGTCTGAAAACGGTTGACTGCTGCCAGCGTGCCGAAGGTGCCGTCCTTGCCAGTTGCTACCGCGCGCAGTGCATCCAGAGCGCCGCTGCGTTCGCCGAGCGCGCCGGCCTGCAGCCCGAACGGTGGTCGGTGTCGTTTCAGTCGCGACTGGGGCGTGCCAAGTGGATCGAGCCCTATACCGAGGCGCACCTGGAAGAGCTGGCTGCCAGGGGGGTGAAGAAGTTGTTGGTGATGTGCCCAGCGTTCGTGGCCGACTGCATCGAAACGCTGGAGGAAATTGGTGATCGAGGCCGCGAACAGTTCGTGGCGGCCGGTGGCACGGATCTGCAGCTGGTCCCTTGCCTGAACACCCATGAACAGTGGGTGCAGGCTTTGATTACTCTGTGCCGCCGGGCGCCACTGGCGTTGTAAGCGGCCCGTCTCGGCGTGTGGGTGCGGGAACGACCCTCACGTCACGGGTTCTAGCGCGAGCGCTTCGAATGCTTCCAGCGGAACGGGGCGGCTGAACAGATACCCCTGAAACATGTCGCAGCCATTGGCGATCAGCAATGTCCGCTGTTCCTCCGTCTCGACCCCTTCGGCAATCACCTCCAGCTTGAGCCCGGACGCGAGCGCACAGGTGGCTCGGATGATGGTCTGGCTACTGGCATCTTCGACCAGCTGACGGACGAACGACTGGTCGATCTTCAATTGATCGAGTGGTAGTCGCTGCAGATAGGCCATTGATGAGTAACCTGTGCCGAAGTCGTCAATCGAGAACCGAATGCCGTGCTGCTTCAGGGTTCTCATCCGAACCACCGCTTCTTCCATGTCATCGAGTAACAAGGACTCGGTGATTTCAAGCTTCAGCAGTCTCGGATTGGCGCCGGTACGCTGCAGCAAGGCTAGCACCCGATCGACGAAGTCGGCTTGGTAGAGCAGGCTCGCACTGAGGTTGACCGCGAGCGTCAGTGCCGCCCGGGGTGGCTGTTTGGCCCACGTGGCGAGCTGCTCGCAGGCCTGGGTGAGGACAACGAAATCCAGTGCTTCGATCAGCCCCGCACGCTCTGCAGGCCCGATGAAGTGAACCGGGGTGAGCAAGCCGCGTTGCGGATGCTGCCAGCGCACCAGCACTTCAGCACCGACGAGTCCACGATGACGTTCGATCTGGGGCTGGAAATGAATCACGAACTCGCCGGCCGTCAAGCCACGCCGGATTTCGTCTTCCAGGCGCAGGCGCTCTTGCACGGCCTGCTGCATGCGCGGGTCGAAGAAGCGCAGGGCGTTTCTGCCGGCTTGTTTGGCTTCGTACATCGACATGTCGGCGCGCTTCATCAGCTCTTCCGCGTCACCGTCGTTGCTGTTGAGCAGTACCACGCCAATGCTGGCGCTGCTATGCACCAGTAGCGAGCCCAGTCGGTAAGGCTGACCAAGGGCTGAAAGGATCCTTTCGCCTATCTGCTCGGCCTGGGCTGCTGCGTATTCCGCCTTGGCATCCAGATCCTCGAGCATGACCACGAACTCATCACCTCCGAGGCGGGCAACGGTGTTGACGCCGCGGACCTCACCGCTCAGTCGTTCGGCGACCATGCAGAGCAGCTGGTCGCCGGCCTGGTGACCATGAAGATCATTGATGTTCTTGAAGTTATCAAGATCGATGAACATCAACGCGCCGTACTGCTGGCTGCGTACAGTCGCGGTCAGGGCCTGCTTGAGACGATCAAGCAGCAACCGGCGGTTGGGCAGCCCGCTCAGGGGGTCATAGAACGCAAGATTATGGATGCGCTCTTCGGCTTGCTTGCGCTCGGTGATATCGGTAAAGGCGGCCACGTAGTTGGAAACGGAGCCCTGGGCGTCGAGCACCGTGCTGATCGACAGCCATTCAGGGTACACCTCGCCGGTCTTACGTCGGTTCCAGATTTCACCCTGCCAGGCGCCGGTTTGCTGGATGCTGCGCCACATGGCCAGATAGAAATCGGGCGAGTGACGACCCGAGGCGAGTAGGCGCGTGTCCTGTCCGATGGCCTCGTCAGCACTGTAGCCGCTGATCTCAGTGAATGCCTGGTTGACCCGCAAGATGCGGTTCTTGGCATCGGTGATGATCATGCCCTGCTGTGACTCGAACGCGATCGAGGCGATGCGACGCTCCTGTTCGGCGCTGGCACGCTCGCTGATATCCCGGCTCAGGCACACCACTGCCGGCTTGTACGGTTGCGCCAATTGCAAGCGCTGGGCGCGCACTTCAAATACCTTCAGGCCGTCCACGGTCTGAGTGGAATATTCGAGCAGGCCGGGTGCGCCGCGGGACAGTGTTTCACGAATCAATTCGCGGAAGCGTTCTGCCTGAAGGGGCGGGAGCACGTCCTCCACTGTCTTTCCGATCAGGCTTTGGTCGCCTTCTTGAAGCGGCGCGGAGCCGTTGGAGATCACTTCCAGGTAGCGGCCATCCTCATCGAGCACCAACAGCACGTCGGGAATCGCCTGGGTGATAGCCCTTAAACGCGCCTCACTGAGATGCATTGCTCGTTCGATCTGGTCGCGTTTGAGCAGATCTGCCAATAGCAAGCCCAACAACATTACCGCCATTGGTAGTACCAGCAACATAGGCACCGCAACCTGCTCAAGGGTAGGTGCTACCAGCTGTGCGGGTAACAGCAGCAGCGAGGCTACAACACCGCCATGTAACACAAGGCCAAAAAGTAGTAACTGGCAGGCACCAATCCCGATCTGGCCCCGGCGGTGGAAATGCCGATAGACAAGGCCCAAGACGATCGGCAGCAGTACGTTGATCAACCCGACCCAGACGCCCGCGCCGCCGACCCAAAGCCGATACGCGCCGGCAATCAGCCCAGCGATGCCCGCAGCGATCGGGCCTCCGAACAAGGCCGCCATGCTCAGCACGACAGTGCGCGCATCGAAGATGACCCCGTCCTGCACGGAAATAGGCATCAGCATGCCGACGATGCAGGCACCGCCGAACCAGATGCCGGCAGTACATTGCGCCCATCGCTGATGGCTCTGCCCCCAATGGCGCGCTGTAACGGAAAGCAGCCAGCAAAGCGCAAGGAGCACCGTTGCGTTTTCAACGAAAGCATAGGAAGTCAAGGAAGCGGATCCGGATTCAGCCGCCGTCCAAGTTGGCGGGAATGTAGTGGCATATGGCAATTATTCGTGTTTTCTCGGCAGTCTGCATCAACAAATGCACTTGCCGGTCACAAACAAGGTGCCGCGACCTCAGGGTGTGGCTTATACCAAGCCTTATCGGCACCCCTGAAGCAGGCTGAAGCGTCGTCGGGCGATAACTGACCTACGGTAAATTGGTTAGCTCTGCAGGGCCGCCAGTTGCTCTCGGAGCTGCTGGACTTCGGCTTCAAGCTCGCGGACCCGCTGCTTGGCCTCGACTTCAGGGGTGACGTCTTTCTGGATGCCGATGTAATAGGTGAGCTGGTCACCTTCGTTGAATACGGGCGTGATGGACAGTTCGTTCCAGAACGCACTGCCGTCCTTGCGGTAGTTACGGATGATCTGGCGGCACGGCGTGTTGTTGCGAACCGCTTCGCGTATTGCCGCAAGACCTGGCTGGTCGCGGTCATCCGCCTGCAGGAAGCGGCAATCCTGGTAAAGGATGTCGTCGACCTCGTATCCCGTCAGGCGCTGAAATGCGGGATTAGCGTAGATCAGGATATTGTCGTCACCTTCCTGCTCGGCTACCACGATACCGTCGTTGGAGGCTTCGATTACCAGTTGCAGCAGCTTGGCGTTGATCATCAGGGTGTCTCTTGTGCGTTTCACGGCATTCTAGAACAACTACCTGAAAGCTGGCACACGGCTTTTTGTAGCGAGGCGGTTCTGCCCTTTGGCCGCAACCATTGGCCGCCGAACAACTGGCCGCGAAAGAGGTGTTCGCGAAACGGCGGAACTGCTCGCTACGACGTGGCCGCCGTCGGCTGAAGTGCGGGGCGTCAATGCCGAGTCCTCGGCGCGGGATAGGCAGCATGCCGGCGCCGAGCCAGAACGGTAGCAAGAATATTGATAACGAAAAGGCATCGGCGCGTATCGGATAGAGGGTTAGCCGCAGGTTGTCGTTCAGTTATCAAACGGCCTCAGCGGCTCCCGGCAAGTGTGATCGAAACCGATTCGGCAAACCGCAGTGCGTGCGGCTTGTCGACCTCGACCTCGGCGTACTCGACGCTGGGCCGGCTCATGACCAAGTCCAGGATCTCCTGGGTCATGCGTTCCAGCAGGCTGAACCGGTTGCTCTCGACGTGGCCAATGACCGCTTTGGTCAGGGTCCGATAGTTCAGTGCGGTGTCTATGTCGTTGTCGCGTACCGCATCGACTGCCTTGTAGAGGACCGTCAGGTTGATCAGCACGTCCTGCTTGTTGAGGATTTCATCTTCGTTGATGCCGATGTAGGTGCGCAGACGCAAATCCTTTACCCGGATACGCGCCAAACCGGGTTCCAGCCGAGACATCAGCGATTTCCTCCGATCAGCTGCAGGAACTCCATCCGGGTGGTACAGGATTCGCGGAACGCACCCAGCATCACCGAGGTGTTCATTAGCGAGTTCTGCTTCTCAACCCCGCGCATCATCATGCACATGTGCTTGGCTTCGATGACCACCGCAACGCCAGCCGCACGCGTCACTTCTTGAATCGCCTCGGCGATCTGGCGAGTGAGGTTTTCCTGAATTTGCAGGCGGCGTGCATACATGTCGACGATGCGTGCAATCTTGGACAATCCGAGCACCTTCCCGGTCGGGATGTAAGCGACGTGTGCTTTGCCGATAAAGGGCAGCATATGGTGTTCACAGAGAGAGTAGAGCTCGATGTCTCGGACGATGACCATCTCGTCGCTGTCCGAGGCGAACAGGGCGCCGTTGACCACTTCCTCCAGGCTCTTGCCATATCCATTACACAAGTACTGCATGGCCTTGGCGGCGCGCTTCGGGGTGTCGAGCAAGCCTTCGCGCTGGGGGTCTTCGCCGACCCCCAGAAGTATTTGGTGAAAATGGCCGGGTAGTTCGTTCATGAGTGATCCTCTGGGAAGCCGTCCATAGGCAAACCATGCATGTTATTCGTGGCAAAGGCGCCAGCTGAGCGCGGACCTGATCCTCGTCACTGGTTGATGCAAAGCTATACCAAATACTCATTCTGTACAAGAATTAGCGGAAATCTGGCGCGCTGGAACTATCGCCAGGTTTCTCGCAAACCTTTGTTCACCGGGCGGCTGGCGATCCCGAGTAAATGCAGGACGAACGGTGCGGGCTCAAGTGAGCTTGCAGACTGTAGAGGTTTCGTTGCGCAACGGCCTGGGAGTCAACGAGGACCGCAACGGTCCGTGCAGCGGCTGCTGCCGTCGGGATGGGGTAGCCAGCCGAGATAAGACCGCGCCAGACTGAACAGCCAATAGGCAAGCAGCAGCAATGGCCGCAACGGCCGCCAGCCCAGCGGCGCGGCCCATTTCCCGAGGCCTGCCGCGCGCCAGCTCCAGTAGGTTGCGTCGAGGCCAGTCAGCCAGTGTCCGTCGGCGCTGCGCGCATGTAACTTACTGCGGAGCTGGTCGAGGGATCGGTCCTCGCTGACGAAACCAGGCGTGCTGATATCCACCAGCTGCAGGCACTCCAGCGTGGCATGGCGCCGCAGCCAGATGACCTCGCGGGCGCAGAGCGGGCAGGCACCGTCGACATAGAGCGTAAGCGGTAGTTTCGGAGACATTGCACAATCCTGTACTTGTATAACCTCTGTACAGCCTATGCCTGCAGACCCTGAGTTACAATGCGCCCATTCCCTTGCATGAGCTGTCCGCGTCATGACTGAATTTGCCCGTGCTTCTTCGCTGCTTTCGTCTTCATCGCTCAAGCAGGAAGAGTTGTTCCCGATCCGAGAGGTATCACGCCTGACCGGTGTCAATCCGGTCACCCTGCGTGCCTGGGAGCGCCGCTATGGCTTGATCCAACCGACCCGCACCGAGAGCGGCCATCGTTTGTATTCGATGGCCGATGTCGAAGCGGTTCGCAGTATCGTGGCTTGGACGGAGCGCGGCGTGGCAGTGAGCAAAGTGGGTAGCATTTTGTCGCGCAGTGCCGCAACCCGAGCGGCGGTGCCACCAGAGCAGCAGGAGGCCGTCGCTGGCGAATGGGGCGAATGGCAGGCTCAGGTACAGCGGGCAATAAGCAGTTTCGACGAGAGCCGCCTCGATCGGGTCTATGGACAGATCTTCTCGACCTATCCATTACCGGTCGTTTTTCAGGATGTGCTGTTGCCGTTGTGGCAGCAGTTACTGGTGCGCCAGGATGAGTTCGGTCAAACCAGCGAGTGGCTCTTTCTTGACAATTTCTTGCGTGCCCGCGTGCTGCAGCGACTGCAACTTGCGCGAGCCCAGGCGGAAGATCGCGTGCTGCTGGCGGCTGTGCCAGGGCAATGCCGCGAGCTGGAGTTATTGATTGCCGGCCTGCTGCTTTCCAGTGACGAGGTTGCTGCCAGTGTGCTGGCCATCGGTCAACCGCTGGATGAGCTGACCCTGATCTGCGAAAAGGTTCGCCCGCGCGCATTGGTGCTGTATTCCAATGTTCCGCCCAACGCAGCCTTGCTCAAGCAGTTTGCCAAGCTTGCACTCAGCCTCGACTGTCCTCTGGCCATGGCGGGTGAGGCCGCCGAGTTTTCCCAGGAAGGACTGCGCGGGTCGCCTATTGCCTGCCTTGGTAATGCTGGCAAGCTGATGCAGCGCCGTCTGCTGCAGTTCCTCGATGGGCATCTGGACACCTGAAGACGGCCGGACTTGCGGAGCTGGCCCCAGGGTTTGATGCTTAAGCATGATTGTGCCAAGCGAACCTCGGCGCGATCCTCCCAGACTCACAGCCGGAACACGTCGCCCAATGCACTCGTCAGCCGATCCTGTCCAGCAACCGTCGCAAACTGTTCTTCCCAACGGGCTGCGCGTGCGCCTGATGCCGTTGCTTGGCAGCTCGCAGGCCGCAGCACTGGTGCGAGTCCACGCTGGCTCGCATGACGCGCCGAGTGCCTATCCTGGGTTGGCGCATTTTCTTGAGCATCTGCTGTTTCTCGGCAGCCGGAATTACACTGCGGCAGAAGGTCTGATGCCCTTCGTTCAAGGATGTGGAGGGCAGCTGAACGCATCGACCCGTGAACGACATACCGACTTTTTCTTTCAGCTGCCAGCCGACCAGCTCGAAGAGGGCTTGCGTCGTCTCGTAGATATGCTCGCCAATCCGTTGCTGGACCCTGGTGCGCAGCTGCGTGAACGCGAGGTGCTGCAGGCCGAATACCAAGCGCGTGCGCAGGACGCCGAAACGCTATGCGACGCGGCGCTCGGATACGCGATCGACCCAACCCATCCGTTCGCTGGCTTTCATGCAGGCAACCGCGACACGCTCCCGGTAGAGGACGCAGCCTTTCAGGAGGCGCTGCTTGGCTATCATCGGCGGTTTTACCACGCCGGCCAGGTCGAGCTGCTATTGGCAGGGCCTCAGCACGAAGAGGTCTTGCAGTGTCTCGCCGACCAAATGGACGCTGGGCTCGCCAGCCATCCCTTGGTGCGGCGCGAAGTCCCGCCTTTGCGCTGTGAGGCTAACGGCTGGTTTCGCTTGCAGCTCAGCAATGCTCAGCCACGCCTGTTGCTGGCGTTCGCGCTTGACGGATTGTCGGAGCACGCCGTACCGGCGCTGGATTACCTGTCCGCCTGGCTCGCGTCCGAAGCGCCAGGTGGGCTCACGCAACGCCTGCGTGATGCCGAATTGGTTCAATCGGTAAAGCTGCGCATCCCTTATTGGTATGCGGGGCAGGGCGTTGTGGTCGTGGAACTGTTGCCGACGGAGCGAGGAATGGCGGCGCCGGCTGAGCTGGTCGAAGCCGTGCTCGACTGGTTGCGTTTCTTTTCCGACGATGCACGTTGGCAGCCATGTCATGAGGAATATCAGCGCATCCGCCATCGAAGCCTGCAGAACGCCGAACCGCTGACACGGCTACGGTACTGGGTGGATCCGCTGGCCTGGAACCTCAACAGCGATGAAGCTGCGATCAAACAGGCGCTTTCATTGCTCTCGGCGCAGATGCTCGGTTGCGCGCCGCTGGTCCTTATCACCGACAAGACCAGCTGCGCGGCCATTGAAACCAGCGGCTTTCCGCTGCGCCTGCAGTCCGAACCGCCGCAGCGGACAGTGCCCGCTGACTGGGGCTGGCAACAGCCAGCTGCGAATCCCTGGTTAACACCCGGATTGCTGCGCTATGAAGCGGCTGATATCCCGCCTGCACTGCGTTGGCAGGGTCCGGAAGACATGAGCGGACAGGGCGCTTTGTTTTTACGCTGGCAGTTCATGCGAGGCGAGTCTTTCCCCGCCTTGTCGCACACCCTGACGCATGCGCTGCAGTCAGCTGCTTGGGCTGCCCAACAAGCCGGTGTAGCGCTGCGTTTCGAGGATCTCGGGGATGCCTGGTGCCTCAGGCTGGAAGGCTTTGCCGAGGCCATACCGGCAATTCTGAGCGACATAACGCCCGTGCTTAGCGCGCCGCCAGCCGCGGCGTTTACCGAGGGCCAAGCACTGGCTGAACGCGACGCGGCACTCAGCAGCGATGTGATGCTGGTTCGGCAGCTGCTCAATCGCCTGCCTCGGCTGCTGATGGATCCGACTGCGGCCCCTGGCCAGACCGCAGCTTCATCCTCACTGGCTCGGCTGTGGCAAACGGCACAGTGGCAAGGCCTGGCCATCGGCTTCGCGTCGTCCATAAGCGGACCGCTGACCGATGCGATCCACACGCTGCCAGGAACACCCGCGCTATTCCCGGTCGCTCGCAGCGTGCCAGCAACGGTGAAACGCTGGCATGACGTCAGTGGCGCGGCCGCGATGCCCGAAACAGCATTTCTGCTGTTCTGCCCGTTGCCAGACCGTACCGCCAAATGCGAGGCCTCCTGGCGTGTGTTGGGGCGGCTGATCGAAGCGGACTTCTTCCGACGGTTACGGAGCGAGCTGCAACTGGGGTACGCCGTGTTCTGTCGCTTCTGTCAGTTCGACGAGCACGCCGGGATGCTGTTCGCCGTGCAGTCACCGACCGCCTCGGCCAACGCGATTCTCGATCACGTCGAGCAATTCCTCAGCGACAGCACAGTGAAACTGGCCGAACAAGATGACGATGTGATCGAGCGAGCCGCACGCCAAGCCAGCGACCGGCACGTAGCCAGCGCATCGGACTTCCGCGCCCAGGCCGAACAGGCATGGCAGAGTCTGCAAGCAGGACATGAGATTGATCGACCCATCGAGGTTGCCGCTGCGATGCGGACCCTTCAGCGACAGGATCTGACGGCGGCCCTGGAGGCACTGCGCTTGGCCCGCGCGGGCTGGGTGGCTGTCGCCAATGCGCCAGCACCTGATTCAGGCTGGACCTGACGCCCAATCCCACCGCAACTTCACTCGGCAGTTTCGCTTTCTGACCAGCCTCCGGCGGCTTCGGCGCTGTTGTCTTGCGTCTGATGATCGACCTAAGCGTAACGGTGTACGACCTAAGCGCTAGTCCGAACGGAACGGCAGGGAGGGCCTTTCCGCTCGCATCAGTGGTCGTGGCGAAAGTAGTAGCCAGTCGCCGCTATTGGAGCGTATGGCCCTTCGGTTGTGCTTTCGATAATCCGCCTCGACACGACTGCCTGTCGTCACATCAGCGGAGAGCGCCATGCACAACAAGAAGAAAGCGGTTACCACCTTACTGCCGTTGGCCTTAGCCAGCGCGATTGGCATGACCCTTAGCCAGTCGGCCGTTGCCGAAATCATGCTTTATGACAAGGATGACACCACCTTTACCGTCGACGGCTACTTCAACACCTTCTACGTCAGCAGCGATGTCGATCGTGCCGGGGAGCGGTTCGACCGGGACCAGTCCCGCGTGAAGATGGGTTTCCTGCCTAACTACATCGGTTTCAACTTCGGCAAGCAGCTCGAAGAACTCAAGGTCGGCGGTCGCTCCTCCTTCTGGGTCACGATCAACGACAGCGACACCAACGGCACCGAGACCGGTATCGACGTGCGCCAGTTCTACGGCACGGCGTCTAACGACCAGTGGGGCGAGGTGCTCTTCGGTAAGGATTTCGGCTTGTTCGGCCGGTCCAACATATTCCTTGACGAGATGCTGACCGGATACGGCCAGGTCAGCGACACCCTGGGCCTGGTTGATTTCGGCGGCGTGTCCTTCGGCAACATCGGCACGGGTTACCCGTACCCGTTCCCGACTTCCCAGGTGACCTATCGCTCGCCAGTAATGAGCGGCCTGCGTGTGGCAGTCGGCATCATGGACCCGGTCGATACTACGAACGATGCCAGCAGCGCGCTGGACGAGGCCTATCAGGACAGCCCGCGTTTCGAAACCGAGATCACCTACCAGTTCGAGGTGGCAGGCGCTCAGATTTATTCGTGGGTCAACGGCATGCAGCAGACCTCGAAGAACACCGACAGCACCGTCGACGAAGTCGACTCCCAGGGCATCGGCTACGGCGTACAGGCCAAGATGGCTGGGTTCTCCGTCACTGCGTCAGGCTTCCAGGCCGAGGGTATCAACCCGTTCTATACCAACAACGCAGGCGAAGCCCAGCTGCGTGACGTCGACAGCGACGGCTACCTGCTGCAAGGCTCGTACTCGTTCGGCAAGAACCGCATCGCGCTGTCATCCGGCAAGACCAAGGATGACGGCAATGGTCTGGGAACGGCGGCCGATTACGAAACCCGGGGCATCGCGTATTTCCGCACCATCAATGACAACCTGAAACTGGTGGCGGAAGTGAACCAGTTCGAGTTGACCGGTCGGGATACCAGCGCCATCGACGAGGACACGCGTACCTACGCCATTGGTGCCGCGTTGAGCTTCTAACCCAGCCTGCGACAATCAGACGGATGCCTTTCGAGGGCATCCGTTTTTTTTATTCAGTGCGCCACGAGCAGTTGCGGCAATAAGCCCCGTACTGTTTCGCCGCTTTGCTACCTTGGCAGGCCGCAGGTGGTACTGAAGTAGCATGTTCGTACCCTATGCCCTGACCAAGAATGGGGTCATACGATAACGGTGTATGGGGTGGCGTGCGTGGTCGAGCAAGAATCCTTAGCGGTGCGCACAGCGATGTCTGAATCGCGGGACGCCGAAACGGTGGCCCAGGACCTGGCTCGCCAGCTGATTCACCCGTATCTCGGCTTCGTCTTGTTTTTCTGCTCTGCCGAGTACGATTTGCCAGCACTGGGTAATGCGCTGCACCAGTACTTCGGTGGTGTACGCATGGTGGGCTGTACATCGGCTGGAGAAATCACCCCCCAGGGCTACGGCCGCAGCTGCGTAACGGCGGTCGGCTTCGATCACCGCAACTTTTCCATCGCCTGCGAGCTGATCGATGAGATGGACCGCTTCAGCCTCACCGATGCGCAGCAATTGGTCGAACGGCTGGGCAGCGATTGCCGCAGCAACTCGCTGGCGCCGATCAAGGACCACAGTTTTGCCCTGACCCTGCTTGATGGGCTGTCCAGCCGTGAGGAGATCGTGCTGTCGGCGCTCAGTGCCGCCTTTGGCAGCATTCCGCATTTCGGCGGCTCGGCCGGCGATGACAATCACCTGACCGACACTCATGTCTATTACGACGGCAAGTTTCACAGCGGGGCGGCGGCGGTCGTGCTGATCAACACCTGGATGGATTTCGAGGTGTTCACCACACATCACATGCTGCCGCGCACTGAGAAGCTGGTGGTGACGCGCGTGGACAGTCACGCGCGTCGCGTCTACGAACTGAACGCAGAACCCGCTGCCGAGGAATATGCACGGCTGGTCGGCGTCGAGGTCAGCGATCTCGATCACCAACTGTTCGCTGCGCATCCGCTGGCAGTGCGCATCAACGAGAACTACTACGTCCGCTCGATCCAGAAGGTCAACGATGACCTCAGCCTGACGTTTTACTGCGCCGTGGAGAACGGCATCGTGATGACCGCGATGCGTCCTGGCCCGCTGATGCCCAACCTCGAAGCCGTATTTGAACGTCTCGAACAGCGTCTCGGCCCGCCCTTGCTGACCATCGGCTGCGACTGCTTTCTGCGGCGGCTGGAGATCGACGGTAACGGCTCCAGCGACGACATCTCAGCCTTCCTACGACGCCAGCAGGTGATTGGCTTCAACACCTATGGAGAGCAGTTCAATGGCATGCATATCAACCAGACCTTCACCGGCGTCGCCATCGGACGGCCAGGTGGACGTGCTGGAGAAAAAAGTGCTCGTTGAGCGACTCGATCGGCAGGCCGAACTCGAGCGCGAAAACCACAAGCTGCGGCGGATCAATGCGGCACTGATCGAGCGTATCGAGTCCAGCAGTACCGGGCGCGATGCGTCTTACGCCGCCTTCCAGCATTCAGTCGAACTGGCTGAACAAGTGCGCGAACGCACCGATGCGTTGAATCAGGCGATGGCAGAACTGAAGGCCAGCAACCGTTTGCTCAGCGACGCACGCCTGAGGGCGGAAACCGCTCATCAGCATTTGGTCGACGCGATCGAGAGCATTTCCGATGCCTTCGTGCTGTTCGACAAGGATCAGCGCATCGTTCTGTTCAATAAGCGCTTCAAGTCGCTCTGGAGCAGAACGCGCGCGCGCATCAACAGCGGTACGCGGCTGTCGGAGCTCAAGCGGTTGGCCGAGAGCAGCGGGCTGATCGCCGAGGAACATCGCGGTAAGGCCAACGAGCCCACCGTCTACCGGCTGCAGAATGGCCGCTGGGTGCAGGTCAGCGAGCGTCCCACGCGCGAAGGTGGCCTGGTGATGCTCTACACCGATATCACCGAGGTGAAGATCAGCGAGACGATGCGTCGCGAGCAGGCCCTGGCGCAGAAGTCCCGCTTGTTGCAGCGTGCCGTAGATAACCTCTCGCAGGGCGTGGCGATGGTCAGCGCCGATGGGGGGCTGGAGCTGTGGAACGGCCGCTTCCTGGAACTCTGCGGCTTGGCGCCCATCGAGGCACACCGGCCATTCGATGAAGTGATGGCTGACAGTGAGCTGAAACTGCTGACACCCAACACTCGGGACGCCGATGGTCAGCCTCTGACTGAGCTCGAACAGCACCTGTTCGATGGTCGCACGCTTGAGGTCCGCACCCATCCGCTACCCACCGGCGGCTTCGTCAACACCTTTACCGACATCACTGAGCGTTACCGCCACGCCGAGGCGCTGCGCGAGAGCGAGCGCTGGATCCGCCTGATTACTGACCACGTGCCGGCGCTGATCGCCTATGTCTCGGCTGACCTGACTTACGAATTCACTAACAAGGTATACGAGGAGTGGTATCGCTGGCCCAGCGAAGGCATGCTCGGCCAATCGTTGCGTGACATCCACAGCGGTGAGCACTGGCAGCAGCTCGAACCCTATATCGACCGTGCTTTGTGCGGCGAAAGCGTCAGCTTCGAGATGGCCGAGCACAACCACTCGGGGCAGCAGCGTTACATGCTGCGCTCTTACGTACCGAACCGTCAGGCTAGCGGCGAGGTCGTCGGCATCTTCGTGCTGATTCAAGACATCACGGATCGCCGGCGCACCGCGGAGGCGCTGCACCAGGCCTACCAGAACCTCGAACAACGCGTCCGTGAGCGCACGGCTGAGCTCACCAGCCTGAACGACCAGCTGCTGTGTGAAATCGACGAACGCGCCCATGCCGAGGCGCGGCTGCGTGAAGCCAAGCGGGAGGCGGAGCTGGCCAACCTGTCGAAAACCAAGTTTCTTGCCGCAGTGAGTCACGACCTGCTGCAGCCGTTGAATGCTGCTCGGCTGTTCACCAGCGCATTGCTGGAGCAACCCACCGCACCCAGTGGCGGGCTGATCCGCAACATCAGCAACTCCCTGGAAGACGTCGAAAACCTGCTTGGCACGCTGGTCGATATATCAAAGCTAGATGCCGGCGTGATCAAGCCGGATATCGCCCCGTTTGCCGTCAGCCAGTTGCTGGAAAACCTGGCGGCGGAGTTTCACCAGATCGCAGGCAGCGAGCAGCTGCAGCTGGACTTCATACCCTGTTCAGCGCTGGTGCGCAGCGATATCCAGTTGTTGGCGCGGATCCTGCGCAACCTGCTGACCAATGCCATTCGCTACACCCCGCATGGCCGCGTGATGCTGGGTTGCCGCCGCCGCAGGCAGAGCCTGTCGATCGAGGTATGGGACACCGGCATCGGCATTCCTGAGGACAAGCTCGAAGAGATCTTTCACGAATTCAAACGCGGCGAGGGCGTGCGTCCTCAGCAGGATCGCGGGCTTGGTCTGGGTCTGGCGATTGTGGAGAAGATCGCGCGCATGCTCGGTCATCGGATTCAGGTGAAGTCGGTTCCGGGGAAGGGGTCCAAATTCGCTATCGAAGTGCCGCTGGCCAAGCGGGCGCCGAAGGCGAGCGTGGAGCCGTCTGTTACTGATCTGCTACTCGAACGGCTCAAAGGTGCGCGGGTCTGGGTGCTGGATAACGACACCGCGATCTGTGCCGGCATGCGCACCCTATTGGAGGGCTGGGGGTGTCATGTTGTGACGGCGTTGTCGGAGCAGGATTTGGCCGGGCAGGTCGATAACTTCCATGCCGATGCAGATCTAATCATCGCCGACTACCACCTCGACAACGGCTGCAACGGCGTCGATGTGGTCGAGACAGTCAACGCGCGGCGTGCCAGCCCACTACCGGCGCTGATGATTACGGCCAACTACAGCAACGAACTCAAACAGCAGGTGCGGGAGTTGGGCCACATGCTGATGCACAAGCCGGTGCGGCCGATGAAGCTGAAGACTGCCATGTGCCACATGATGGAGCACGGCCATTCTTAGAACAGCGCCAGGATCGATCGACAAGTGCTCGGCGTCGCTGACGCCGTTAGCCAATCGCTAGGCGCGAGCCCCGTGATCGCCAGCAAGCTGGCTCCTACATAGGGTGGCGGAGGCCGTATCGTATTACGGGAGGTCCTGCGTTTACGACTTGGTGATCGTCACGCACAAAGCAGACGGTAGGGCGCAGTCTCTTAAGAGCGAGCTTGCTCGCGATCCGCTGCTACGCGGGATCCCCTTGATCGCCAGCAAGCTGGCTCCTACGGGATGCGGCGTCAGGCAGTGATCCGGGTCCTACAAGGGATTAGGTTTATCGCAGAGGCGAGCGTAGCTGCGTGGGTGTTGGTTATCACCTGCGCAGATACGCGGTGAAGTCGATATCACCCGCCGAGAGGATGGCTTGTACACGGTTGTGCACGTTGAGCTTGCGCAGGATGGCCGAGACATGAGCCTTGACCGTGGTTTCGGCGATATCGAGGTTGTAGGCAATCTGCTTGTTGGATTCGCCCTTGGTCATGCGTTCCAGCACCAGTAGCTGCTTGCGGGTCAGTGCCTGCAACAGCTCGGGCGCGATGCTCTGTTCGTTATGCTGGGAGCGGCGGGTATTGGCTTTCTGGCTGCGAATGATGTCCGAAGGCAGGTACACATTGCCATTGAGGATCTGCTCGATGGCTTCGGTCATCTGCGCGCGTGGCGATGACTTGGTGATGAAGCCGCACGCGCCGTAGGTGATGGCCTGCAGCACCACTTGCTTGTCCTGCTCTGCAGACACGATCACCACTGGAATGGTCGGCGCCTCGTTGCGCATGTTGATCAGGCCGTTCAGGCCGTGCATGCCGGGCATATTCAGGTCGAGCAGCACCAGGTCGAGATCGTCATTTTCCAGCGTCATCGCCAGCGCACTGTCCAGATCGGCGGTTTCAAGGATCTCGCTGCCTGGAAAGCCGTCCTGGATGACGTTATGGATGGCTTCACGAAAAAGCGGGTGGTCATCAGCGATCAGTATCTTGTACATGGCCGGTCACCTCATTGTTGTGATTATGGTGGGGTAGATCGGAAGAGACCTTTGGTGTGCGCGGCTTCGGTCGACAATGGCAGCCATTGTGCGGCGCCTATTCGATCAGAAGCTGTTCACCCACAAGCTTGCCCAGTCCGGGGAGAGAAAACCATCGGCGCAAACAGCCGTGGCGTCTTCTGCACTGCAAGCCCCTGCGATCTGCAGCGAACCCGGTTGGCTTTGGCATGCCCAGCTTTTCAGTACTTCGGTCGGCCACATTACAGTGCAAAGTGCAGCGGTTTGAAATCCTACGATCGACAGGGAAACCAGCACTAAAGTAGTAGAGAACGGCTCAGGTAGCCCGGCGTAGCGCGGCGTGCTGCGGATTGAAACTGAGCACCGCAAGCAGACTGAACAGTAGCGTCAGGCCAAGGCACACCGCCAGCGCCAGCGGATTGAGCCGTTCATACAGTGCAAAGCGAACCAACTCCACGGCGTAGGTAAAGGGATTAAACGAGCAGATCCAGAACAACCATTCACTGGCTTCGCGCATTTTCCAGAGTGGATAGAGCGCCGACGACAAGAAAAACATCGGGAAGATGACGAAATTCATCACCCCGGCGAAGTTTTCCAGCTGCCGAATACCGTTGGATAACAACAGCCCCAGCGCACTCAGCAGCAGCGCCACCAGCAAGAGGGCTGGTAGCGCTGTCAGCAGGCCAGCCGCAGGCGGCTGGACGCCGTAGAACCAGGCGATCAGTAGGAACGCATAGACCTGCAGCAGCGAGATCAGCGCAGTCGCCAATAGCTTGCTCGCCAGCAGAAAACTGCGCGGCAGCGGACTGGTCAGCAGCACGCGCATGCTGCCCATCTCGCGGTCGTACACCATAGAGAGAGAGCCCTGCATGCCGTTGAACAGCAGAATCATGCACGCCAGCCCCGGCACGATCCAGGTCTCGTAGGTGATATAGGTCTCGTAGGGCTCGATAATCGCGATGCCCAGTGCGGCACGGAATCCGGCTGCAAACACCACCAGCCAGAGCAGCGGGCGCACCAGGGCGCTGAAGAACCGCGAGCGCTGCTGAACGAAGCGCAGCCACTCGCGAAACACGATTGCTCGCAGGCATTCCCAATAGGGGGTCATGGCCGGGATTCCTGAATTGAGGCGGGGCATTCGGTTTGAACGGGACACATCACGCCGGCACCGCGTTGCGAGTGAGACGGGCAAAGGTCTGCTGCAGGCTACCATCGGCAGCAGCCAGCTCATCAGCGCGACCCTGCGCTACGAGGTTCCCGCGATTGAGGATGATCAGCTCGTCACTCGCCTGGACCTCATCGAGCAGGTGGGTCGTCCAGAGCACGCTCATGCCTTGCTCGTTGCAAAGCGATCTCACATGATCGTTGAGGTTCTGGCGGCTGGCCGGATCGAGCCCCGCACTGGCTTCATCGAGCAGCAGCAGGCTCGGCTTGTGGAGGAGGGCACGGGCGATTTCCACCCTTCGGCGATGGCCGCCATTGAGTTCGCGCACCTTGCTTTTGCGGCGCTCGCTCAGTTGCTGGCGATCCAGCTCCACTTCGATCCGGTCATTGGCAACCTTGCGCGGCATGCCATGCAGGGCGGCGTGGTAGCGCAGGTTCTGCTCGACACTGAGATCCAGATCCAGCGTGCTTTGCTGGAAGACCACCCCAAGTCGCCGCAAGGCTTCGCGCGGCTGGCTGCGCAGACTGAAGCCGGCCACCTGAATGTCGCCCTGCTGCAAGTCGTACAGGCGCGTCAGCAACGCGATCAGCGTCGATTTCCCAGCTCCGTTGGGGCCGAGCAGGGCGGTAAAGCCTCCGGCCACCGTGTTGAAACTCACGTCGTGCAGCGCCTGACGTTCCCCGTAGGCGAAGCTGACGCGCTCAACCCGCAGCGCGGTCATGGCGCGACCACCACGCCCCAGGGGTAGCGTCCGACCTTGATCGATTTGATCACCTTGAGCGAGTCCACATCGATCACCGAAACATCACCGCTGACGCCATTGGTGGTCAGCAGCCGGCTCTCATCGAGGTTGAACGCCATGTGCCAGACCCGGCGGCCCACCAGCAGGTAGTCGAGCACCTCATAGGTCTTCGCATCGACCACGGCGATATGGTTGGCCGGGCCGAGCGCGACGAACGCGTATTTGCCGTCCGAGCTGAGCTTGATGCCGACCGGCTGGACCTTGTCCGGATGCACGCCTTTGATCTTGAAGTTCAGCGTCTTGATGATTTCGCGCTTTTCAACGTCGACGACGCTTACCGTTCCGCCGATCTCCGACGAGGCCCAGAGCAGCGTGCTGTCCTTGTTGAATTCGACATGGCGCGGGCGCTGGTCGACCAGGGTGTTGTCCACCAGTTGGTTGGTACTGGTGTCGATCCAGTGCAGCATGTTGGTGGTTTCGCTGGTGTTCACCGCCCATTTGCCATCCGGGCTTACGCCCATGCCCTCTGGCTCGACGCCAACGTCGATCTGCGCCAGTACCTCCTCGTTGTCGACGTCGACCACCGTTACCAGCGCATCGTCCTCGTTGGAGATGTACAGCCACTTGTTGTTCGGGTGCAGGGCGAACTGCTCGGGGTCCGCGCCGGACGGCAGTTGCTTGATGATCTTCCGGGTTGCCAGGTCCATGACCTGAACCGTGTCCGAGTCGCTGGCGCAGATGTAGAGCAGCTTGTTGTCGCGTGACAACGTCAGACCGCGCGGACGCTGGCCAACCTCGAGCGTCTCGACCGTTTCCAGCGTATCCAGATCGATCACACTGACGGTGTCGTCTTTTTCGTTCGACACATAGGCAGTGGCCGCCAGAGCGGATGCACTGGTGCAAGCGAACGCGCAAGAAATGGCAGCAGCAAGGAGTGTTCGGGGCATGGATAGATTCTCTTGTTGTTGTGTGAACCGCTCAGCGGGCAATTTGATTCGGTGATTGATCCATACGCAGCAAGTATTCGTCCGCTTCGCTCTGACCGCCTTCGGATGCACGTTCCAGCCACATTCGCGCGGCCTTCGGGTCTCTTTTCACACCGCGCCCTTCGGCTAGCGCTGTACCCCAGTGGTAGCGGGCCAGGCTTACATAGCTGGCCTCATCGGGCTGATTGGCGCCGCGTTCCATGAGCGCAGCGGCTTTGTCCAGATCCACCGGCACGCCCGAGCCAGACTCGTACATCTGCGCCAGCCAGATCATCGAATACACGTCGTTCCAGCGCGCGATGCAGTCCTCGAATATCTGCCTGGCGACGTCGAAATTTCCGGTCTTGGCAGTGACGTAGCCGTACATGCATTTGATCCGCTTCGGGCTGTCGATGTAGGCGTCATACCCTAGCTCGCTGGCGCTCGCGGTGTGCGCCATACCGCTAAATAATAGACCGCAGATGCAGCGGGACATGGTGCTCATCGGCTCGCCTCGCTCAACCGGCATTTGCTCTCCGGACGATCGAAGCCCAGGGTATCCAGTTCACTGGTGGGGTGCAGGAAGCCCTCCTGGGGCGAGTTGGATACCAGGCCGCGTGGATGCACGAGCGGGATCGGCTGGCGCAGCTGGCCGTTCCAGGGCCGGAACGTCAGCTTGCGGCCTTTGAATCCATCGACCGGCAGCGTCTCGCTCAGCGATATGTGGCGTATTGCGTCGGGGTCGGCGGTGCCGAGCTTGGTGATTGCCGTGGCGAGGCTGCGCACGCCGATCCAGACAGCGAAATCGCGGTCGTTCATCCAGCGATTGGCATGCGCTTCGAAGCGCTTCTGGAGCTGCGCAGCGCCATAGGTTTCGACCGTTTTGTGCCAGCCTGTCGGGATCAGGCCCTGCGTGCCCACTACCGGCCGCGGAAGCCAGGTGTGGTAGGGCACGTACTCGCCGAAGTCGCCGCGCTCATCAGCCACCACGACCACGTCGTACTCGCCAGCTTGAGTGAACAGGGGCATGTCGGCTTGAGCTGTGCGCCGCTGGTCGTTATCGAAGGTCCAGGGCTTCTCTTCAATGATCTTGTGGCCGAAACGCTTGGCGGCACGCTTGATCGCGAGGGCGTAGGCCTGATCCTCCTCGGTTGGCCCGCTGATCAACAGCCAGCGGTTCCAACGGCGCACGGCAAGGAACTGACCCAGCGCGTCGGCCAACATACTGCGGCTTGGAAGGGTATGCAGCACGTTACCCAGGCAGCGCGTCGTTCGCAGTTCGTCCGTTGGGCTGCCGGCATTGATCAGCAGGCTGTCCGGCATGGCAGCGGCTAGCGCTTCCAGGCTTTTAGCGGGCGCATTCACGACGAACAAGCGCACCCCCTGCTCATGCAGCTGCCGGGCCTCGTTCTGGAGTTGCTCTGGTGTTTCGGCCGTGATGATATTCAAGGCATAGCTGTGCTTGAGGAAACGTCCTGTGCTGTTGCTGTCGGCAATGGCCAGTTCGGCACCGCTCAAGCCGGCATCAACCGGCTCGGGGATCACGTTGGATAGCAGAGGGCCTGGGTCCGGGCGGTAGCCTAGGTAACCGATGCGCACCGAGAGTTCTGGCTCCGCTGCGCCTGCGTCACTGACGAAAGCGGCGCAACAGGCGAGGGCGATCAAGCAACGGCTGCGGAAAGAAAGAGGGCGCATGGACGACTCCTATGGCGTTGCGGTCAGCATAGGAACCCTGTCGGGGCGGGGGAATATGCAGAAAGTACCAGCTGCTGTGTACCAAGGTAGTAAACCGGCGCCCGACGGCCGCCTCTAGCATAGGGCCGTGCATAACAATAACGAGAAGACCCCATGCCTCCATTCAAAGCGCTCACCCTTCAGCTCCTGTTGCTCGCCAGCCTGATTGGCTTCGACCAGGTGCTTGCCGCCGGTGACCTTACCCGTCGCACGCAATCGCTGCCGGATCTCAGATTCGGTTCCGAAGAAAGCGATTACGCGGTCTCGCAGAAGGAGTACCAACTCGAGACTGGCGTTGCCTATCAACTCAAGGTCATCGCCGAAGGCCAGAAAGAATGCGCTTTCCAGGCACCGGAGTTTTCGCAGGCAATCTTCCTGCGCAAGGTCGAAGCCGGTGGCGTGGAAATCAAGGCCGTGACTCTGGTCGAGCTTGAATTCGAAGAAGCCGGTGAGGCGGAAATCTTCTTCCTGCCAATCAAGCCCGGCCGTTACCCCTTCTATTGCAAAGGGCTGCAGAACAAGGGCATGGAAGGGAGCTTCGTGGTCAAGTAGCGCATCAACCTGCTGCCCTTAAAAGCGGACATTGAGCATGTCAGCACTCTGGCGTATCAGCCTGCTGGTCTCGCTGTTTTTTAGCCTGGTTGCGGCCGTCTGCTTGGCTGTACTGCTGCGTCAGGCCAGTCAAGACGTAAGCCGTGAACTGGCGGCGGCGGGTGCCGTGCTCAGCTATCTCAGCGATGTAGCGGAGCGCGATCCCGCTGCACTCCAGCCTGAGCTGACGCGGCACTTGCGGCATGTTCAGGTTCGCTGGTTGGGCCCGGGCGTTCCGAGCCGGGAGGTCCACCCGCAGCGAAGCACCTGGCTCGAGACCCTGTTGTATCCCGCCGAGCTGCCCGCGCCGCTGACTGTGCAGATGCCAGAAGGCCGAACGCTGCAATTAAGCGTCGACCCCCGAGACGAGATCGAGGAAGTCGAGGAGTCTCTGCTACAGCTGTTGGCATGGTTCGGCAGTGCGTTATTGCTGAGCCTGCTGGCGATCCGGTGGGCTGTCAGGCCAGCGCTGGGCGTGCTGAATGAGTTGCTTGCCGCCTTTGGCCAGGTTTCCCAAGGCAGCCTCGATACGCGTCTGCCGAGCCACTCCCTGCTGGAGGCACAGCAGTTATCCGGGCATTTCAACCGCATGGTTAGCGCCTTGGAGTACACCCGGCGAGAAAACGATGACCTGACGCGCTCGCTGCTAGAGCTGCAGGGGCGTGAGCGCACACAGCTCGCCCAGGCGCTGCATGACGATCTTGGGCAATACCTGGCCGGTATCCGCGCCCAGGCTTGCTTGCTACAGGCGATAAAAGACCAGCCGCAACTGGTCAGCACAACCGCACGCACTCTGGATGATCACTGTGAACAATTGCAGGACGGTTTTCGCAGGCTGACTCGCGAGCTCTATCCCGTGATGCTTGACCATTTGGAATTGCCTGAAGCAATACACCTGTTGGCCGAGCAGTGGCAAAGCGCGCAAGGAATCACGTTGCGCGTGCAGATCGACCGGCGCATTCCATCCCTTGCGCTGAACAAGAAAGAACAGCTGTACCGTTTGCTGCAGGAATCGCTCACAAACGTGGCCAAGCATGCCTGTGCCAGCTTCGTGTTCATTCGCCTGCGCATGAACGGCGGTCGGCTGCGGCTGCTCGTGCGTGACAATGGCCACGGACACGGCGCACTCGGACGGCCCGGCATTGGCCTGCGTTCGATGCATGAACGTGCGCGGGCGCTGGATGGCCGGTTGATCGCGTGCGGGCGAGTAGGTTACGGCTGGGTGGTTTATCTGGACATTCCGATCAGGGAGTCATGCTCCAATGAAGATCCTTCTCGTTGACGATCACGCCGTAGTCCGCCAGGGCTACGCTGCGCTGCTACGCGTCTTGCTACCCGAAGTTCAGGTCATTGAGGCCTGCGATGGCGAGGAGGCCCTGGCCAAAGCTCTGGAGGTGGCCCCAAGCCTGGTCATCATGGATGTAGGACTACCCGGCATCAGCGGCGTCGAAACCACACGGCGCTTATTGCAGCGGCTGCCACAACTGCGCGTGCTGTTCTTTAGCATGCACGACGAATTACCCCTGGTGCGTCAGGCACTGGATGCCGGAGCCGCCGGCTATATCACCAAGAGCTCATCGCCGGAGGTGCTGTTGGACGCGGTACGCCGTACCTTGGCCGGTCACGCCTACATCGAACAGACGCTGGCCACCCAATTGGCACGCAACCCGGTGGCGGCTAATGCGCAGGATCCACGCTTGCAAGGAATGACACAGCGTGAATTCGAGATCTTCGTAATGCTCGCCAAGGGCACACCGGCGCGACTGATCGCCGAACGGCTTTGCATCAGCGGCAAGACAGTGTCCAACTACCTGACGCTCCTCAAGAGCAAGCTGCAGGTCAGCTCGCATGCGGAGCTGGTTCATCTGGCCATTGATACCGGTATTGTGCGGGTGGGTGATCGAGCAGCCAGTTAGCTCGGTCCGCAGCGTTTTGATGGGCCTGACTTCGCTGGTAACGGTGCGGGTTAGCAGTACGTTCTGTAAAAACCTTAATCCTCTGCGATTGTCAGAGCTCGGGCATTTCGGTGTCGTATCTGGCCGACGATGCTGCTTTGGAAACGGTAGCAAGCGATCCCATTTCTCCACTCTCTAGATAGAGGCAAATGAGCATGATCAAAGTCAGCGTGATGTACCCCAATACCCCTGGTGCGAGGTTCGATCACGATTACTATCGCGACAAGCACCTACCGTTGCTCAAGGCCCGTATGGGCGATGCCTGCCTCTATTACACGATCGACAAGGCCATTTCCGGGCGCACTCCAGATGAACCGGCGCCCTACGTTGCGATGTGCCACATTTTCAGCGAATCGGTCGAAGCCTTTCTGGCGGGTATCGGTCCTCATGCAGAGGAGATCGTTGCGGACATCGCCAATTACACCGACCTGACGCCGGTCCGGCAGATCAGTGAGGTAGTGGTAGGGCACTGACGGTCGCTGGCTGCGCTGGAGCGCAGATAAAGCATTTGCTTCAGGGCCGCTGTTCCTTCCCGCGTCGCTCCAGCGAGCGGACATTTTTAGGTCCAGTCACTGGAAGCGCTAACCAGCTCTGAACTAACAACGGCTGGCTACTTCATAACTTCTGAACACTCTGCGATGGAGCAATACGGCGGCCCTATGGTTTTTCTTGTCTTGGGAATTTTGCTTTTTCTGTTCACGGCGGCAGATATCACCAAAACCACGCTGTCGACGCGCGGTGGTGGGACTATCACCAATATCGTTTCCAAGAGCGTATGGCGTTGTTTCTTCGCCGCGGCCGGTCGGCGAGGGGAGGCGAAGTTGCTGGAGTATGCAGGCCAATGCGTGCTGCTGTTGGTGCTGCTGACCTGGATTGTCTGTCTATGGCTCAGTCTGTTTCTGATGCTTGCGTCGGACCCGGCCTCGGTGATCAATGGCACGACCAAGGCGGCCGCGGACCTCTGGGAAACCTTCTACTACGCCGGCTTTACGCTTTCGACGCTGGGCGTAGGCGATTTCGCAGCCTCAAACGACGCCTGGCGGGTATTGACCAGTGCTGCAGCCTTTTGTGGGCTGACCTTCATCACGGCTGCGATCACCTACATCGTTCCGGTACTGTCGGCTGTCAGCTTGCAAAACCAGCTTAGTCTGCTCATCAGTAGCATGGGACGGACACCGCAGGAGATCTTGGTCAACAGTTGGAACGGGTCTGATTTTTCGCGTTTTTATGACAATGCCAGCGACATACGGCAGATGCTGGTCGAGCACACCCTCAACCATCACGCCTATCCGGTGATTCGTTGCTTTCATAACAAACAAGCAGAAAAGAACGTCATCCCCGCTGTGGCGAGCCTGAACGAGGTGCTGCAGTTACTTGAAGAGTTCGCTGAAGACGTGCCGCAGGACACGCTGAAACACAAGATGCTCGTGTCGGCGCTGGACCGCCATCTTGAGATGCAGCGTTCCAACTACCTCGGCCAGGCGAATAGCCACGCCCAGCCTCCGATCGTGGATCTCGTGTCGCTGAGCGATGCCGGAATACCGCTTAAATCGGATGCGGCTCAAATGCTCAACGCACCGGAGCGGCGCCGGTTGTTGGGCGCATTACTGGAAGCGGATGGCTGGGGATGGCACCACGTTTACCCGCGCGACTGACGAGCCAGTGCGTCAATCGCAAAGCTCCGATGGCCTAAAGCTCAATGTTCCGGGGGCCCGGCGTCATGACCCCGGATAGGCTCGAACGGCTATCGCCAGAGCCTTTTTTGATCACACTGAAGCTGCCATCGGTCTCCAGAATGACCGCTTCAACCTCATCGATAGCAGAGAATCCGCTAGAGCGTATCGCCGAGCGGACCTCATCTTCAGTGACCCGAGCCACGCGCATGGCACTGCCTAGCATCTGCCCTTGATATAGCAGCAGCGCTGGTTCGCCAGTGACCAGCTTGCGTACCCAACCGACTCTTACGCTGGACCAGGTGACGAGATACTGCAATCCGATCAGCAGCGCCAATGCCAGGGTTCCTTCGGCAAGCGATACATCGCGGTTCAGCAAAATGGTGGCGAACGTCGATCCCAGGGCTACCGTGACGATCAGGTCGAATGCGTTCATCTTGGAGAGCGTACGGCGGCCGGAAATACGCAACAGTACGATCAGGTTGATATAAGCCAGGATGCCAATGACCAAGGTGCGGACCAGTGTCGACCAGCCGCTGAAAAACATACCTTCCACATCTATCTCCTTTGGAGTCTGCCCTTGGTAGACGCCATTGAGGTAGATGGGTTGCACCTTCAGCAGGAGGAAGAGGGTATTCCTTCGCATCGACCAGCTGCGCTGTCAGCTGTCCAACTGTTTGGCCGGGACGATCCGGTCATGCAGAACGCGTTCGGCGTCGTCGCCCAAGGCAAGGAATACTCTAAGTGCGGCGTAGGCATCGTTCGCCGCATACAGCCGCTGCGCATCGGTAAGAGAACGGTTGCTCCAGTTCGACGTGGATACGCTGCGCGATTTGCTCACTCGCGTACCCAATACCGCTGCAACCGCACCGCGTAGTCCGACCTGTCCCTTTTTGCCCTGGTAGCGCAGGGTTGTGCCCAGGTCGATGAAGTGCATCATCTCGATACCCAGGCGGTTGCGCAATCGGCTGCGGTCGGTGCTTAGCCCGAATCCCACCTTTAACACCCGGGTTGACTGCAGCACTGCTCTGACGGCTTCGCTGCAGCCATCCAAGCCGACCTTGAACAGGTAGCCTTTCTCGGGGCTGGCAAACTGAATCAAATGCGGCCCCGTCGATACTTCACCCACCTTGAAGGTCGGTTTGGATTCGGTATCGAAGCCGACCTGCGGCCAACCGAGCAGCTCGTCCTTGGCTTGGCTGAAGGCTTCGGGGGTTTCGGGGGTGATGATCTGGTCCAGGTGAAGGCCATCGAAGCGGGGCAGGGCGTCCAGCTCGACGAACTGTGGGATATGGATAATGGGCATCGAGGGGTTCCGGCGAGCGCTGACTAGAGCAGCAAAGTGCAGTGGTGTCGTTGATGCAGGCGAGACTAGCGCACAACGCCCCCAGAAGCATGTTTGATGCGGATGACGAGGCCGGCGTACCCCTTACTTTTCCCAGTCAATCGGGCAATCGATGCAGCTTTCCATATGGGTGCCTTGAAAGGTTGCATAGTGACGGCGTGCCCCGGTCAGGGTGGCCTCTGCGAGGTTGGCATCATTGAGCTTGGCTTCTTGCAGGTTCGCGTCGGTCAGCGTTGCGCGTGCGAGATCGGCCTTGCTCAGCCAGGTCATCTCAAGGTTGGCAGCGGTTAGATTTGCGCCCTGCATTTTCGCCCCACTCAAACGCGCAAACTCAAGATTTGCTGCGGTCAGGTTGGCCCCGTTCAATCGTGCGGCCTGAGCGAACAGGCCCCATCCCTGAATTGCCACCAGGTGGGCATTGGTGAGATTCGCCACCCGCAGGTTGGCTTGTCGCAGGCTGGCGCGGGTGAGGGTGGCGCCGGTCAGGTCTGCCTTTTCCAGATTGGCCAGATCCAGATTCGCATGACGCAGGTTGGCACCGGACAGATTGGCACCGGTCAGGTCCATCTTGCGCATGTCCTGATTGCTCAGGTCGGCATTACGGAGGTCGGCGTTGGGGCATCTGCTTTCCGGCTGGATGACGCAGCCATTGATGATGGTCGGCTGATCGTCATCAGCCAGTAGCGACGCGCTGGCGAGCAGTGCAAGGGGCAGCAAAAGAAGGGTCGGGTTCATGGCAATTCCATATTCGAAATGAGGAAGGACAGCCGACGTGTGACGGATCGGTGAACCGGAGAGCGCCAACCCTTGCGGTTCAACCGAGCTGGCTACGCCAGCCGTCCAACGTGGGAGGCTGCGCCGCATCACGGCGCAGCCCAGACTTAGCGTTTGGCGGTCTGCTTGTCCCAACTCGGGATCCGGAACACCCAGAACGAACCGCCCTGCGCAACAGGCTTGGTCAGCGCTGCCATGTCGCCGCCCCACAGCGGCACGGCGCCACCGTAGCCGACGGTCACTCCGATGAATTGCTCACCGTCCTGCTCCCAGGTGATGGGCGGGGCGATGATTCCGCTGCCGGTCTGGAATTTCCACAGTTCTTCGCCGGTTTTAGCGTTGAAGGCTTTCAGGTAACCATCACCGGTCCCGGTGAATACCAGGTTGCCCTGGGTGGCAAGCACACCCGCCCAGAGTGGCAGCGGTTCCTTGTGCTCCCAGGCGACCTTGCCCGTGGTGGGATCCATGGCGCGAAGAATGCCGACGTGATCGTCGTACATGCGCTTGATGCGGAAGCCCTGACCGAGATAGGCATTACCCTTCTTGTAGCTGACCTCTTCGGTCCAGTAGTCCTCTTTCCAATGGTTGGCGGGGACGTAGAACAGCCCGGTGTCCTGGCTGTAGGCCATGGGATTCCAGTTTTTACCGCCCAGAAAGGGCGGTGAAACCTCGACTGACTTGCCGTGCGCTTCGCCTGGCTCCGGCAGCGGTGGGCGCTGACCTTCATTCTCGACAGGTCGTCCGGTCTTCAAGTCGATGTGGCTGGCCCAGGTGATGTTGTCGACGAAAGGGAAGGCGTTCTGCAACTTGCCATCCTCTCGATTGACCACGTAGAAGAAGCCATTGCGGTCGGCGTGGGCCGTCGCCTTGACGGTTTTTCCATCCTTGTTTTTGTAGTCGAACAGCACCAGCTCATTGTTGCCAGAGAAATCCCAGGCATCGTTGGGGGTGTGCTGATAGAACCACTTCACTTCGCCCGTGGTGGCGTCGACACCGACCTGCCCGGAGGTATAGAGGCTGTCGTAGTCCTTCGGCTCGCCGCCATCGGCCGTGCGCGACCAACCGTTCCAGGGCGCAGGGTTTCCCGCACCTACGATGATGGTGTTGGTTTCTGCATCGAAGCTCGCGCTCTGCCATGGCGCACCGCCGCCCTGACTCCAGGCCTCTTTCTTGCCGGTGGGCGAATTGGGGTCATCAGGCCAAGAGGGCGCCTTGACGTCCCCGGTCGGTGTGCTGTCTTTGCCGTTGAGACGGCCCACATGGCCCTCGACGAAGGGACGCATCCAGACCTCTTCACCGGTCTCCGGATCGCGGGCGAACAGCTTGCCGACGATTCCGAATTCGTCACCCGAGCTGCCATGAATCAACAGCACCTTGCCGCTTTTTTGATTCTTGATCAGGGTTGGTGCGCCGGTCATGGTGTAGCCCGCGCCGTGATCACCGAACTTCTTCTTCCAGACGACCTTGCCTGTGTCCTTGTTCAGCGCGACTACCTGCGCATCCAGCGTGCCGAAGTAGATCTTGTCACCATAAATCGCCGCACCTCGGTTGACGACGTCACAGCAGGGCCGGATATCCGCAGGCAACCGGTGCGCGTAGCTCCAAAGCCGTTTGCCTGTGCGCGAATCGAGCGCGAACACGCGCGAGTAAGAGCCCGTCACGTAGATCACACCGTCATGCACGATGGCCTGGGATTCCTGTCCCCGCTGCTTCTCGTCACCAAAGGAAAAGGACCAGGCCGGCGTCAGTTTGAAGACGTTCTCATCATTCACCTGATTCAGCGGGCTCCAGCGCTGGGCATTGGTGCCCAGGCCGTACTGCAGTACGTTTTCGGTCGAAAGATGGTCGTTGGCAATGTCGTCCCAGGTGACGTTCTTGGCGTCTGCCAAGCCGCTGAGTGAGAGACCGCCAATCAGAACGGCGATGGCGAGAGGGCGTTTGCTGCCCAGGGTGGTTGTTGTTGTCATGGTTGGTTTCCCTTGGTCGATTCGGACAAGGCCAGTTGCTGTGCTCGCTACATGGGTTGTGCGAGAGGCTAGTCAGGCGATTCGATTATTGGGATGGGATCGCGACGGCAGATACGGAAAAGCTCCCGCTGATTCAGGGAAATCTTCCCAATCCGCCTGTGTTTTCGGTCTGCTACCTGGGTGCTGCGCCGATGCCGCATCAGGCCCTACTACCAAGGGAGGAGAATCCGACAACCAAAGCACGATTCTGCCACGTGGTCGCAATGCCCAAGATGACCACCATGCGCTCCAACTGGGGCTGCCTTGCTCAGGTATTCGAAAACAACGGTGGTAGTCATGAATAATAAAACTGAACTGCGCGCTCTTTTTGCTGCTGGTCTGCTCGGCTTCGCCGGCTTTGCCTTCGCCCACGGTGACGTCACGCCGCAGAAGGTGGAGACCAAGGGGTTATCCCCGCTGGGTGAAGAGTGGGTCGATGAAAACCCGTACCGGGCGCCCAGTGAAGACCATGACAGGGCCGTTGAAATTGGCTCATCGGCCTACAACCAGAACTGCGCCCGCTGCCATGGCCTCGAGGCAATCTCTGGCGGCATCGCACCGGATTTGCGTGAACTGGAAGCCAGCTATGACGGCGACGAGTGGTACAAGGAGCGCGTGATCAACGGTGCTGTTCGCGATGGCGCCGTCTACATGCCCCGCATGGCCGATTACCTCAGCCAGGAAGCGCTCTGGGCCATCCGCACCTACATCGAAAGCGAAGCTGCCAAGCGGTGACTACGATGCGCCAGTTGCTTGCGGGGCTCTGCTTGTGGATGGCTTGCGCGCTGGTACAGGCGGAGGTGGTCAAGGTGCGCGCGTTCGATGACATCATCGATTCGGGCGTGCTCAAGGTGGCGATGTACGAGAACTTTCCGCCCTACAGCTTCATGGCCGATGGCAAGCCGCGCGGGGTCGATTTCGAGCTCGCGCAAAAACTGGCGTCGGAACTCGGGCTGAAGGTCGAGGTGTTGTGGGTAAGGCCTGACGAGACACTGGATGACGACCTGCGCAACTTCATCTGGAAAGGCCACTACCTGCGACCGAACGTACTGGCCGACGTGATGATGCGCGTGCCCTACGACCGCGAGTTTTCCTACAAGCAGAACGAGCTGGGCGAGCTGATCAACGAGCTGGTGGTCATGTTCGGCCCATACCAGCGCGAGCGCTGGCAGTCCGCCTACGATGATCGACGCCTCGAAGAGCTTTCCAGCGTGGCCGTGTTCCGCTACCACCCGGTCGGTGTGGAAGTGGAAAGTGTCCCCTCGTTCTATCTGTCATCGGTATTCAACGGCAGCATTGCCAAGATGCTGCATCACTACCCAACCGCGCAGGCCGCATTTGCCGCGATGCAGGCGGGGGAGGTTGACGCGACCATGGCCATGCGCGGTGAGATCGACTGGATGCTCAGCCAGGCCAACGACAGTCATCTCAAGGCAGCGCAGAACGCCTATCCAAACATGGGCAAGCAGGTCTGGGAGCTTGGCATGGCCGTGCATGAATCCAACCGTCAGCTGGCTTACGCGCTGGAAGGCGAGTTGGAAGGCCTGATCAAGGCGGGCACTGTCAAAGCCATCTACGAAGGCTACGGCCTGCAGTATGAGCTGCCGGAGCTGTACCAGGTGCAGCTGGGCGAGAACTGACGCCCAACGGTCGAAATTTTCCTTTCGATTGGTCTCGCCATCCTCATGGCGCTGTACAGGTTGCTTCAACCGGACACCGCCAAGGTGTTGGGTTGAAGCAGCGCTTAAGCACATCCGGCCAGGCCGATGCGCGTGCATGAGCACCAGCCAAGCCGTTTAAAAAATACGCTTTCTTTACGTCGCTGCGCTGAAGGCGCAATCGAATCTTTACGCCCCTCGCTCTGAAACTCTCCGTACCGCACTGATGCGACCTACGGAGCTGATCCCCATGACATTTCTCGACGGGCTATCGCTGGCCTTGGCCATCGCCCTGTTCATCTACCTCCTGGTTGCGCTGTTGCGCGCCGAACGCAGCTAGGAGAGCCAATGAACACTCACGATTACTGGATGATCGCGGCCTTCTTCGCGCTGGTCCTCATACCTGCCCCCTGGTTGGGGCGCTACCTGTTTCGAGCCATGGAGGGTGAGCGTACCTGGTTGACGCCTGTTCTCGGACCCATCGAGCGCCTCTGCTACCGCACTGCAGGGATTGACGAGCACAGCGAGCAGGATTGGAAAAGCTACAGCCTGGCGTTATTGGCGCTGACTGCGGCGAGCCTGTTAGCGCTGTTTGCGGTTCTGATGATGCAAGCCAGTCTTCCGCTCAACCCGCAAGCGGTACCGGGCATGACGTGGGATCTTGCGCTCAATACCGCTGTGAGCTTTGTCACCAACACCAACTGGCAGGCCTACAGTGGCGAAGCCCAGCTCAGCTATTTCAGCCAGATGCTCGGCCTTGGTGTGCAGAACTTCATCAGTCCGGCGGTGGGGCTGGCCGTGTTGGTGGTGCTTTGTCGCGCACTGTCACGGCGATCAGCGAATGCAATCGGAAATTTCTGGGTCGATCTGACTCGAGCAGTGCTTTATTGCCTGTTGCCGTTCTGCGTCGTGCTCGCCCTGGTCTTGGTCTGGCAGGGGGTTCCGCAGAGTTTTGCGAGTTATGTTCAGGCCTTCACGCTGCAGGGCGGCGAGCAGACCATTCCTCTAGGGCCAGCGGCCAGCCAGATCGCAATCAAGCAGCTGGGGACCAATGGCGGCGGTTTCTTCGGCGTCAACTCAGCGCATCCCTTCGAGAACCCGACCGCCTGGAGCAACCTGTTCGAGATGGTTTCGATCATCCTGATTCCCGCTGCGCTGGTCTTCATGTTCGGTCACTACGTGCGTGATCTACGGCAGAGTCGGGCCATTCTTGCCTGCATGCTGACCGTGTTCGTCCTGGGTCTTGGCGTCACGCTGGCCGCCGAGCATCAACCGAATCCAATGCTGTCCAGCCTGGCGGTTGAGCAGGTCGGGTCGATGGAGGGCAAGGAAAGCCGACTCGGTATCGCGGCCTCGGCGCTATGGGCGACAACAACGAGCGCGGCGTCCAATGGCTCGGTCAATGCGATGCATGACAGCTTCAGTGCGCTGGGCGGCATGGTGCCTCTGGTCAATATGATGCTGGGCGAAATCATCTTCGGCGGCGTCGGCGCCGGGCTGTACGGCATGCTGCTGTTCGTCCTGATCACGGTGTTCCTGGCTGGCCTGATGATTGGTCGCACGCCTGAATATCTGGGCAAGAAACTTGAAGCGCGCGAGGTTCGCCTGCTGGTCGCAACGCTGCTGGTGATGCCGGTGGGGGTTCTTGTGCTCACGGCTCTCGGCGTCAGCCTTTCAGGCCCTGCCGAGTCGATCACCAATCCGGGGCCGCACGGCCTCAGCCAAATCCTTTACGCCTACACCTCTGGCACCGGAAACAACGGATCGGCCTTCGCCGGGTTTGGCGCGGCCACGCCTTACCACAACCTCATGATCGCGTTCGCCATGCTGTTGGGCCGCTTTGGTTTCATCCTGCCGGTGCTTGCCATTGCAGGCGGCCTCGCGGCCAAGAACCGTGCGCCGATCGATGCAAACAGTTTCCCCACCAACGGGCCGATGTTCGTGATCCTGCTGACGCTGGTGATTCTGCTCGTCGGCGGGCTCACGTTCTTGCCTGCGCTGGCACTCGGGCCGGTCGCCGAACATTTCTTGCTACAGGGCTTCTGAGGAGCGTCATGATGAACGTCCATCAAACGGCACTCGAGGGTGCCGAGCAAACCACCGCCACGTCCTTCGCTTCGTTATGCAAGCCTGCGCTGCGCCAGGCCTTCATCAAGCTTGATCCACGGACGTTGGCACGTTCGCCGGTGATGCTGGTGGTAGAACTCACCGCGGTGCTGACCAGCGTGCTGTGCCTGCTGCCCAACGCGGCGGTCAGCACGGGTGTCGCTGTACAGATCGCACTCTGGTTGTGGTTCACGGTGCTCTTTGCCAACTTTGCCGAGGCGCTGGCTGAAGGCCGCGGCAAAGCCCGCGCGGATAGCCTGAAAGCGGGATCGCAGGGGCTGGAGGCGCATTTGCGCACGGAGACCGGCGCGTTCCGGAGCGTTGCGGCCGGCAGCTTGCGCCGCGGAGATGTGGTGAGAGTCGAGGCCGGTGAACTGATACCGGGCGATGGCGAAGTCATCGAGGGCATCGCCGCCGTCAACGAGGCAGCGATTACCGGTGAATCGGCCCCGGTTATCCGCGAATCGGGCGGCGACCGCTCGGCGGTCACCGGCAATACGCGCGTGGTCTCCGACTGGTTGCTGGTGCGTATCAGCAGCGATCCAGGCGAGTCCACACTGGACCGTATGATTGCGTTGGTGGAAGGCGCCAAACGACAGAAGACACCCAACGAGGTTGCGCTCGACGTTTTGCTGATCGGGCTCACGCTGATCTTTCTTGTCGTGGTTGCCACGCTGCAACCCTTTGCACGGTTCGCAGGCGGGGATCTCCCGCTGGTGTACCTGGTGGCGCTGCTGGTCACGCTCATTCCTACCACCATTGGTGGTCTGCTTTCTGCCATCGGGATCGCCGGCATGGACCGGCTGATGCGGCTCAACGTGATCGCCAAGTCTGGACGGGCAGTGGAGGCCGCCGGCGATGTTCAGGTGTTGCTGCTAGACAAGACCGGCACCATCACCTTTGGCAATCGTCGTTGCACGGCCATGTTCAAGGCGCCTGGCGTTTCTTCGACCGAGCTCTCATGGGCTGCGCTGCTGTCATCGCTGGCCGACGACACGGCAGAAGGCAAATCCATCGTTGAATATCTGCGCGGCCTTGACCCGGTAAAGGCGCCGGCTGGGCATGAAGTGGCCGGTATCCCGTTCACTGCCGAAACCCGTTTGTCGGGTGCGGATCATGAGGGTCACTGCTACCGCAAAGGCGCTGTCGATGCCGTGCTGGGTTATCTGGGGCTTGTGCGCGAGCAGATTCCAGCTGTGCTGGCGAGAGAGATTCAAACGATTGCACAGAGCGGGGGGACGCCCTTGCTGGTATGCGCGGATGACCGTCTGCTCGGCGCGATTCATCTCAAGGACGTGGTCAAGCCCGGCATCAAAGAGCGCTTTGCCCAGCTTCGCCAGCTGGGTATACGGACCGTCATGGTCACCGGAGACAACCCCCTGACGGCCGCTGCAATTGCCGCCGAAGCGGGCGTCGATGACGTGATTGCCGAAGCGACACCGGAAAAGAAATTGCAGCGGATTCGCCAGGAACAGGCCGATGGCAAGATGGTTGCGATGTGCGGTGATGGAGTCAACGACGCGCCTGCGCTGGCTCAGGCGGACGTGGGCATGGCCATGAACGATGGCACCCAGGCAGCGCGCGAGGCTGCGAATCTCGTCGACCTCGACTCGGACCCGACCAAACTGCTGGATGTGGTGCAGGTGGGCAAGCAACTGCTGGTAACCCGAGGCGCACTGACCACGTTCTCGATTGCCAACGACGTGGCGAAGTACTTCGCCATCCTGCCGGCACTGTTCATTGGCCTATACCCGCAGCTTGCCGCGCTGAATGTGATGCAGCTTCACAGCGCATCGAGCGCGATCCTGTCAGCCATTGTCTTCAACGCACTGATCATCATTGCCTTGATTCCGCTGGCGCTGCGGGGCGTCAACGTCAAAGCGGCCGACTCGGCCAGCCTGTTGCGGCGCAACTTGCTGGTCTATGGCCTGGGTGGGTTGGTCGCGCCCTTCGTGGGGATCAAGCTGATCGACATGCTGCTGACCGCGGTGGGTCTGGTCTGAACTCTGCCGCGCCTGACGGCGCGGCTTTTGGAGAAAAAACATGTTCAAACACATCCGTCCGGCGCTTGCAGCGCTGATCCTGATGACGCTGATAACCGGCGTGCTCTATCCACTGTCTGTTACGGCCGTGGCGCAGTTGGCGTTCGCCGAGCAGGCCAACGGAAGCTTGGTGCGCGACCGGGAGGGGCAGGTGAGAGGCAGTGCGTTGCTGGCCCAGCCTTTCGAAGGGCCTGAATGGTTTCACCCACGTCCGTCCGCCGCCGACCATGCAACCGTTGCCAGCGGCGCGAGTAATCTGGCCCCCAGCAACCCGCAGTTGGTCGATCAGGTCCGCGAGCGCGTCAGCGAGTGGAACGGCACGGCTCAACAGCCCGTGCCGATGGAGTTGGTGACGACGTCTGGCAGCGGCCTGGACCCGCACCTCAGATTGGCCGCCGCGAAGTTTCAGGCTGTCCGTGTCGCAGCCGCCCGAGGGGTTTCTGAGCAAGCACTGGATCGGCTGATTCAGGCGCAGCTGACGACGCCCCTTGTAGGCCCCGCCATCGTCAACGTACTGGCTCTGAACCTCGCCCTGGCGGACAATCCGCAGCCTGATTCCGGCGAGTGAAATGAATGAGCGACGCTCAACGTGCCGATGCCCTGCTTGATGACGCGCCCCGCGAAGGACGCGGGCGGCTCAAGGTATTCCTCGGCGCGGCACCTGGCGTAGGCAAGACCTACGCGATGCTTCAGGCCGCACAGCGCCAGCGACAGCTAGGGCGCGATGTGCGGGTAGGGGTGGTCGAGACCCACGGTCGGGCGGAAACCGAGGCGATGCGGGTCGGATTGGCGGAACAGCCGATGCGCCGCAGCGAGTATCGGGGCGTGACACTGCTCGAAATGGACCTCGACGGCCTGCTGCAAGCGCGGCCAAGTCTCGCGCTGGTCGATGAACTGGCGCACAGCAACGCGCCCGGCAGCCGGCATGCCAAACGCTGGCAGGATGTCCTTGAGCTGCTCGAAGCGGGTATCGATGTCTACACCACCGTCAACGTTCAGCACCTTGAGAGTCTCAACGATCAAGTGCGCGGTATAACCGGTGTGCAGGTCAGGGAAACGGTCCCGGACTGGGTGCTTCATCAAGCCGACGACATTCTGCTGATCGATCTGCCTCCGCGTGAGCTGTTGGAGCGTCTTCGTGAGGGTAAGGTCTACGTGCCGGAGCAGGCACGTGCCGCGATCGATGCCTTCTTCACTCAAACCAACCTGACCGCGCTCCGCGAATTGGCGATGCAGACCGCCGCGGCGCGAGTGGATGCAGACCTGTATCGACGCCACCGGTTGCAGGGGCAAACCGCTCCGGCAGTCCGTGGCCGTTTGCTGGTAGGGATCGATGGTGATGCCTATGCGGAAGGGCTGGTCAGGCATGCAGCCCGGGTCGCTGAACGCCGGCATCTCCCATGGTCAGTCGTGCATGTCGACACCGGCGTGAGTCGAGGCGAGATTCAGCTGGGTTATCTCCAGTCCGCCCAGCAACTGGCCGAACGTCTTGGCGGAGAGGTGGTGGAGCTGCGTGACGAGCGGGTGGCGCGAACGCTCATCGAACATGCCATTGAGCGTCGCGCCACCCTCGTGCTGGTAGGCAGCGGCCGAGTGCGTCGAGGTTGGACGTTCTCAATGCGCCGATCGGTAGCTGAGCAACTGATCAAGGGTGGGCGCGGACTGGAGATCAGTGTGCTTGGCCAAGAGCCTGCACTGGCGGCAGCACCCGTGAGAACTACCGCCACTCTGGATTGGCGTCAGTATTTGCTTGCTGCGCTGGCGACCTTGACCGCCACAGGCGTGGCACTGATGTTGTCCCGCTATCTGGCGTTGCCTAACATTTCGCTGGTATTCCTCGCGGCCGTGCTTGTGGTTGCCGTGCGCAGCAGTCTGGGCCCGGCACTGGCCTGTGCGGGGCTGTCGTTTCTTCTTTACGATTTCCTGTTCATTCCACCGACGTTCACGTTCATCGTCGCGCGTCAGGAGGACGTCCTGACGCTCCTGTTTTTTCTGTTGATGGCGGTGCTTGCGGGCAATCTTGCCAGCCGCCAACGGCGACAGCTTCAGGCGTTGCGTCAGACTCAGGCGGAGACCACTGCTTTGCTCGATCTCTCGCGGCAGTTGAGTGCTGCCACTGATGTTCAGGCCGTAGGCGCGGCCGCTGTTCGCCAGTTGCAACTGGTGGCGAAGCTGGAAGCCGTCATCGCGACGCGCGGCAAGCAGGGGAAATGGATCTTCATCGGGTCTGAGCCGCTGCTGGCCGAGCAGGAGCGGGGGGCTGCTGAATGGGCGTTCAAGCATGGTCAGCCAGCGGGGAAGGGAACGGATACCTTGCCGAGTGGGCAATGGTGGTGGCTGCCCTTGAGTGGCGACGGTCAGCCGCTGGGCTTGCTGGGCATTCGCCAGCTGGGCGCAGACCAGGCAGGGCTACAGAAGCGTCGCCTGATCGCTGCGCTCGCTCAACCCTTGGCGCAAGCACTGGGTCGCGCCACGCTGGCCCAGGAGTTGGAGGCGGCCCGACTGCACGGCCAGACCGAGGAGCTGCGCAGCGCGTTGCTTGCTTCCGTGTCCCACGATCTGCGCACACCGCTTACAGCCATGCGTGGCTCTATCGACAGCCTGGCGAGCCTGGGGCACAGCATGAGCGAGGCGGATCGGCAGGAGCTGCTTGAGGCGACGCGTGACGAAGCCGAGCGCCTTGACCGCTACATTCAAAATTTATTGGACATGACGCGCCTCGGTCACGGCGGCCTGAAGCTGATCCGTGACTGGACGACGCCTGCCGACATCGTTGCCAGTGCGCTGCAACGCCTGCACCGTGTGCTAGCAGAGCTGCGGCTTGAGGTGCTGGTACCCGATGATCTGCCGCTTTTGTACGTCCACCCTGCATTGGTTGAGCAGGCGCTGGTCAATGTGCTGGAGAACGCGGCCCGTTTTTCCCCACCTCAAGGCAGGCTGCAGATTGCTGTCGCGACAGGAGCCGGCAGCCTGCGTTTCATCGTCAGCGATGAGGGCCCAGGCGTGCCCGAGGCCGAACGCGAACGCATTTTCGACATGTTTTATACGGCAGCGCGCGGTGATCGGGGCGGGCCGGGCACCGGGCTCGGCCTCGCCATCTGCCAGGGCATGATCGGCGCGCATGGGGGGCGGGTGTTCGTTGGAGACGGGCTCGGCGGACGAGGCGCGAGCGTCACCCTGGAGCTTCCGCTACAGCCTCAGCCTGAGATGGAAAAGGACCTCACGTGAGTCAGCAAGCCAGCATATTGATCATCGACGACGAGCCGCAGATCAGGAAATTCCTTCGCATCAGCCTCGGCTCGCAGGGCTATCGCGTGAGCGAGAGTGGAGACGGTCAGGACGGTCTGGCCTCGGCAGCCTTGAACAAACCTGACCTGGTCGTGCTCGATCTAGGCCTCCCGGACATGGACGGGCAGACCGTGCTGCGCGAATTGCGCGAGTGGAGCCAGGTGCCGGTTATCGTACTGTCGGTACGGTCGAGCGAGACCGAGAAGGTCATGGCGCTTGATGGCGGAGCGAATGACTACGTGACCAAACCTTTCGGCATCCAGGAGTTCCTCGCTCGGGTCCGTGCACTGCTGCGTCAGAACCAAGGCGCGTCGAGCGGGCCGGCGCTGGCGATGTCTGGTCCACTATGCATCGACTTCGCGTACCGACGGGTTAGCGTGGACGGGCAGGAGGTCAGCCTGACACGCAAGGAGTATGCAGTACTGGCTGAGCTTGCCCAGCACACAGGCCGGGTCGTCACGCAGCAGCAGCTGCTCAAGGACATATGGGGCCCCAGCCACAGCGGCGATACCCATTACCTGCGCGTGGTCGTCGGGCATCTGCGGCGCAAGCTTGGGGATGACCCGTCCGCGCCGAGGTTCATCATTACCGAGGCGGGAGTTGGCTACCGCTTGGTCGCCGACTAGGCGTGCCGGGGTATATCTGATGCTCGTTGGCCTGAGTGTCGGTTCGCAGCGCGATTCTTTACCGGTCAGGCTGGCTGCATCCGCGGATGCCGGAAAAACCAAAACGCCAATGGCGTGGCGAGTGCGATTACTACCCAGCCGAGCAAACTGATTGCGACAGGCAGGCCATAGTGATCGGCGACCCAGCCGACGCCGAGCAACGGCACGATGCTGCCAACGTAGCCGCACACCAGGTAGGTTGAAATCAGGCCCGAACGCTCGGCGGGGCTCGCGATACGGTTGACCATGCTGATGCCGGCCAACAGACACATGCCATGTCCCGCCGCTGCAGCGCAGACGCCGATGATGAACACCAGCGAAGAGCCAGCGGTAAAGTTGAGTACAAGCATCGCGTTGCTCAACACAACCGACAGCAGGCCGAGCAAGCCGCACCAGCGCAGACTCATCCGGGCACAGGCCAACTGCATCATGGCCGAAGCTAGCAGAATGACCCCGATGGACGTGCCGCTCACTACCGGCCCATGCCAGGGCAGCATTTTTTCCAGGAACAGCGGTGCCATCGACGCGTAGATGCCGAACACGCCAAACGCAAAAAACGGACAGGCACACGTCAGCATGAACGCCAGCGAATCAGGGCGGGTGGCCCAGGTCAGCCGCGGGATGAACGTTCGCAAACCGAGCGGTGCAGCTGCGCTGAGTTCGGGATGTGGTTTGAGTTGTACGCGCAGCAAGGCATAAACACCCAGCACGCCGAGGATCAGGGTGGGCACGTAAGTGACCGTCAGCGGAAACGGCAGCCACTGGCCAATGACGCCTCCGGTCAGCGGGCCGAGGCCGAAGCCAAAGGCGAGCAGAAAGCTGGTGATCATCGATATCCGCTGGGAGGCTCCGTCCCGGGAAATCTGTACCAGGCCGACCGACGCGCTGGTCACGATCAGGCTAGAAGAGAGGCCGACTGCAAAACGACCGATGTTGAGGCTAGGCAGGTTCCACGCCAGCATCGTCACCAGGGTCCCGGCCCAGCCAAGCAGCAAGCCGGTGAGCATTACTTTGCGAAAGCCCAGGGTGTCTGACAGGCGGCCCATGAACAACAGCCCGAACAGCGCGCCCGCCATGTAGACGACATAGATCATTGAGATGTCGCTGGTACGAAGCTGCCACGCTTGTTGATACAGCGGATACAACGGGGAAATGAGCGCCGTACCCATGACACCGACGCACATGGCGAAGCACACCCAGGGAAACGGGGACCACGTTTGTTTCATTGAAAGAACCCAGCTTGACGAAAGAATGGCGTCATACGTATTGCCTAGCGTGGCGGGATGACGCCCTGGTCATTAGGTGCCTACTGTATCGGCTCGGCGTGATCTCCGCGCAGTCATTCGTTCCGTGATTAACAACCCATTGGATCAGGCGCGCCGGCCCGCAGCCCTCTTGCCGGCAGACGGCATGGCGCTAGCGCAAGCTCAGCTCGTCACCGCGTTCCTCCTGCCACTCGTCAAGGCTCGGGGCCGCCGCTTCGCCGTCCATGCGATGGATGATGTTGAAATAATCCTGCTTGAACCTGTCCTGCATGATTTCGCTACGCGACCGGACCCGTACCGCATAGATGCTCTGTACGTTCTGATGGTCGAAGCTGCGCCAGTACTGTTCATCCTTGAGCAGGCTGTAGCGGTGATCTTCCAGCGCCTTGATGATCTTTTCGCTGTGCAGACTGCCAGCGCGGTTAGCGGCTGCGGCCCATTGCTGAACGATGGCATAGGCCGAGGCGGCAGTACTGTCCGGGTAGCGCTGATGCTGAGCGATATAGGCATCTACGAATGCTTGGCCCTGTTCACTTTTAACCAGCGCAGGAACGCGCCAGGTCCAGGCTGCCGTGCCAATGACATGCTCCATCACCTGCGGGCCGGCCTGCTCGACGATGCTGCCGGTCAGGTTGGGCACGATAATCTGCATCCGCTGGTCGAGCTTGAGGTCATGCGCCAGACGCATGGTCTGGACCAGATCCTGGCCGAGCAAGACGATGACCAATACATCCGCGTCGCTGGAGGCGGCTTTTTTCAGCGCAGCGAGGTACTCCTCATTGTGCGCGCCCCTGGGGCTGATCCGCGAGAATCCGTGGCGTGCTCGGTCACGGCTGCGGGTGGCTTCGCGCAGTGCCTGCTCCATGCTGTGGCCCCAGTTGTCGTCGAGGCTGACGTAGTGGTAGCGGCGGTTCGGTAGGTGCCAGCTGAGGTACTCACCAAGCACGCGCGCACTCATCCAGGCACTGTTGGTTTCACGAAACAGGTAACGCTGGCCGTCGTGTCCGGTGATTGCGTTGGCGTACCCCAGCGTGGGGAAGAACAGCAGGCCCAGCTCGCGGGCGCGCTGGCCGGCGGCTATGGCCTCTTCGCTAGTAGCGCCGCCGAATGCCATCTCGGCGCCCTCGGCCGCGAATTTTTCGATGTTGGCTCGCGCCTTCTCTTCGCGGGCGGCCGTGTTGCGACTGATCAGCTCGAGCGGCCTGCCCAGTACGCCGCCCTGTCGATTGATGGTCTCGATAGCGAGCAAGGCGCCGCGGCGAAGCTCCAGACCTTCGCTTTTGTAGTTACCGGTGCTTGGGTAATTCAAGCCCAGCCGAATCGGCTGGGCGGCATTGGCAGTGGCGGCCAATACCAACAGGAAGCTGCAGATCATCAGGCGGCGCATGGCTCGTGTCCTTGTGAGCGGAGGGGCGTCCGTTGTAAGGCTCGAGCATTGCGCTAGGAATTGTCTTTTCGGGCACACCGGCTTCAACTTCGGTGCCGGTGCGGTAGCCCGGCTTGGCCATCATGACGCAAGGATGACGGGCCCTTCGTGGAGTATTGCTACCAAGGGAGGAGGAAAATCGGTACTGCGTGTAATTGTTACAGGAGCGGCTAGATCCAAGAATCGCTACTAGACCGGGAAAACTTCCCGGCGACGATAACAATGAACCCGTAGAGGTAGCCGCAATGAAGCACACCGGTCTTCGCAAGCCCTTCGCCCTGACAGCGCTTTGCGCCGCCATGGCCGTGTCCAGCGTGTCGGCATGGGCAGTCACCGATCAGGAAATCCTCGATGACGCCAAGTCCACCGATCAGATCGTTACTAACGGCCTGGGGCTGCAAGGCCAGCGCTACAGCACACTCGATGCACTGAACACTGAGAACGTCAGCCAGCTGCGCCCGGTTTGGGGTTTTTCCCTGGGGGGTGAAAAACAACGTGGCCAGGAAGCGCAGCCGCTGATTAAAGATGGTGTGATGTACGTCACCGGCTCCTACTCACGCGTATTTGCGATCGACGCCCGTACCGGCAAGGAACTGTGGCAGTACGACGCCCGCCTGCCGGACGGCATCATGCCTTGCTGTGACGTGATCAACCGTGGCGTGGCGCTGTATGACGACCTGGTGATCTTCGGCACGCTGGATGCCAAGCTGGTCGCGCTGAACAAGGACACCGGCAAGGTCGTCTGGAAAAAGACCGTCGCTGACTACAAGGCTGGCTACTCCATTTCTGCCGCGCCGATGGTAGTAAAAGGCAAGCTGATCACTGGCCTGGCCGGCGGTGAGTTCGGCGTAGTCGGCATGATCCAGGCGTTCGACCCTAAGAATGGCGAGTTGCTGTGGTCCCGTCCGACCGTCGAAGGTCACATGGGCTACGTGATGAAGGATGGCAAAAAGGTCGATAACGGCATCTCTGGCGGCGAAGCCGGTAAAACCTGGCCGGGCGATCTTTGGAAGACCGGCGGTGCCGCGCCTTGGCTGGGTGGCTACTACGATCCGGACACCGATTCGCTGCTGTTCGGTACCGGCAACCCCTCGCCGTGGAACTCGCACCTGCGCCCAGGCGACAACCTGTATTCGTCTTCGCGTTTGGCATTGGACCCGGACGACGGCTCGATCAAGTGGCACTTCCAGTCGACGCCGCATGACGGCTGGGACTATGACGGTGTCAACGAGCTGATCTCCTTCGATTACCAGGACGGTGGTAAGACCATCAAGGCCGCTGGTACCGCGGACCGTAACGGCTTCTTCTACGTGCTCGATCGGACCAACGGCAAATTCATTCGCGGCTTCCCGTTCGTGGACAAGATCACCTGGGCCAAGGGTTTGGATAAGGATGGACGTCCGATCTATGACGACGCCAACCGTCCTGGCGCACCAGGCGATGCCGACAAGGGCAAGTCCGTGACTGTTGCGCCGTCTTTCCTCGGCGGTAAGAACTGGATGCCAATGGCGTACAGCCAGGACACCGGACTGTTCTACGTGCCGTCTAACGAATGGGCCATGGACATCTGGAACGAAGGCGTCGCCTACAAGAAAGGCGCGGCTTACCTGGGCGCTGGCTTCACCATTCACCCGCTGAACGAGGAATACATTGGCGTGCTTCGCGCCATTGACCCGAAAACCGGCAAGGAAGTCTGGCGTTACAAGAACTACGCGCCACTGTGGGGCGGCGTTCTGGCAACCAAGGGCAATCTGGTGTTCACCGGTAACCCGGAAGGCTTCCTGATGGCGTTCAACGCCAAGACGGGTGAGAAGGTCTACGAGTTCAACACCGGCTCCGGCGTGATCGGTTCTCCGGTTACCTGGGAAATGGGTGGCGAACAGTACGTATCGGTCCTGTCTGGCTGGGGCGGTGCAGTTCCACTGTGGGGTGGCGAGGTTGCCAAGCGCATCAAAGACTTCAACCAGGGCGGCATGGTCTGGACCTTCAAACTGCCGAAGGAGCAGGTAGTCGCCAAGCGCTGATTAAGCGTCAAGAAAACGAGGCCGGCTTATGCCGGCCTTTTTTATGGGAAATTTACGGGTATTGGGCGGCAGCGTTGATCCTCGAACAGCCAAGTTTCGCGGATGGCCAAGCTCCTGCGCGGCTTTGCTGAGCCCGAACTCATCCGCATAGCCGCCGAGCAAGCCATGGCCCCTGACGAATCAGAGCTCCATGCACCTGGATAAGCTGAGCCCCTGCGTCGAGGCGCGCCTGGAGGTGGCCTGCGGTCTGTACTCCTCCGACGGAGATCAACGCCAGATCGGTGCCGCACAGGCGGTGCAACTGTTCGATCTGCATGCAGGCTTGCATCTGTTCTCGGTCATCCTGCCAGGCGCGGTAACGCTGCCGTGTCGCTGGCGGCCCTGGGTCATGCGCAGCGATCAAGCCGTCGAAACCCAACTCCAGCAGCACTTCGGTTAGGTACTCAGGCACCTGTCCCGGCAGGCAGCGCAACTTTGCGACCAGTGGCACACAGCGATTTCCCGCCGTGTTCAGCGCGTGTTGCTGATGTCGCAACAACGAGAGCAGTCGGTGCAACCGATCGGGGTCTTCGACCAGCCGGACGCTGGCAGGGCCGATCAGATTGAGCACCAGATAGTCCGCCAGCGGCCAGGCAGTCTGTAGCAGGGCGCAGGTCTCAGTCCAAGATTGGCTGGCGTCCAGAGTCAGGTTCAGGCCTAGACGTGCTTGACCATGCTTTACAGGCGACAGCCTGGCGAGACCATCTGCCGTCAGGCTGCCAACTTCATTGAAACCAAAGCCCAGCAACGCCGCGCGGCGACCGAGCCTGCTGTAACGGTCGAATCCTGCGGCGATACCTAACGGCGAGGGGAACGGTAGGCCCATTACCGTGACCGGTTGATTGGCTTGATAAGTCGAGAAGTGACACGCCAAGCAGCAAAGGTCCATCGCGAGCCTTTGCGCCAGACGGCTGCTGATTTTCCGGACACTGTTCGGCTTAGCCATGACGGCTCTCGAAATCACGCATGAAGGCGACCAGTCGATCCACTCCCGCCAGAGGCATGCCGTTGTAAAGACTGGCGCGGACGGCGCCGACATGGCTGTGTCCCTGCAGATGAAACAGGCCGTTGCGCTCTGCATCGGCAAGAAAGGGCTGGAGCAATCGCGCATCTGCCAGTTCAAAGCAGACATTGACGCTCGAGCGATCCGCGGCCTGTTGGGGGCAGCGGTAGAAGCTTCCAGCCTCAATGCAGCGGTATAGCCGCTGACTCTTTTCGCGCGCATGTGCGGCCATTACGGCGAGTCCGCCCTGAGCCTCGATCCAGCGCAGCATCAACGCAGCGACATACAGGGCGAAGGTTGGTGGCGTGTTGAAGCGGCTCTGTTGCTCGGCCTGTACCTTATAGCTGAATACCGCTGGGAGGCCGCGCTGCGGCGATCGCAAGAGATCCTCGCGCACAATCAGTAGACAGAGCCCGGCGATGCCGAAGTTCTTCTGAGCGCTGGCGTAGATCAGGCCGAAGCGCTCTACCGGAATGGGCCGGGTAAGAAAGTCCGACGTCATGTCAGCCACCAGCGGCACCGGCACATCGGGAAAATCGCGTAGCTGAAGCCCGTTTCCGGTTTCGTTGCTAGTGATGTGGCAATAACCCGCGTGGGGATCAAGCTGCCAGCATTCCCGCTTCGGCAGGGAGCTGAAGCCATCCGCCGCGCCGCTTGCGATGACATTGACCGGTGAATGTCGACGCGCCTCGACAATCGCTTTGCACGCCCAGTGGCCACTTTCGAGATAGTCGGCGCTCTGCCCGGGCTGCAGCAGGTTGAGCGGCACCAGGCCGAACTGCGCCGACGCGCCACCTTGAACAAAGAGCACCCGATAGTTGTGAGGAACCGACAGCAGCTTGCGTAGGTTCTGTTCGGTTTCGGCCATAAGCTGCTTGAATGCGGGGCTGGTGAACGGTTGTTCAAGTAAGGAGAAGCCGCTGTGGTTCCAGTCCGGCAATTCATTCTGAATCTGCGTTAGCACTGCACTCGGCAGCATTGCCGGGCCGGCGGCAAAACTGTAGCGCTCGGTCGGCTCAGAAGAGATGCACGCCATGACCACCACTCGCCATGAGGAACAGCAGGGGAAAGGACAGGATGGTGTTGCTGCGCGACGAGAGGAAGGTTATTCGCGAGCAGCGCACGCGCTCTTCCAGAGTCGCCGGGACGAAGCCGAGCAGCTTCTTCTGATGCGGCCAGAGCACCAGCCAGAGGTTGAGCAGCATCAGCGTGCCAATCCAGGCGCCCAGGCCGATCACCGCCAGCGGACCCTGCAGCAGCAGCGCATCGACCAGCCAGCCGCGTTGCCAGAGCATGAACATGCCGGACACCCAGACCACCACGGAGGCGTAGCGGAATATGCCGTGCTCACGTTTCATCCGCGCTTCCAGATCGCGGTTCAACGTGGCGGTGTCGATGCCGTTCTGCAGTGGCACGAAGCGTGGGTTCTGGATGAAGTTGGCATAGTTGTGGCCGACCCAGACCAACGCGAACAGCAGGTGCGCGTAGCGGGCCAGCAGATCGAGGATCAGCATCTGCATGCTCAGTTCACCAGCCAGAAACGCAGCAGCAAGTAGCAACCGAGCGTGAGTGCGAGGCCGGCGCTGACAGTGCCGCTGAACGAATCATGGGGCAGTTTCAAGTTCCACCCCCTGACTGGCCTGTCGGGCGATCAGCGTGCCTTGCGGGCGAGTGGCATCCTGCGCCAGTTCAACGGCCTGGCGAATCAGCTGATGATGTGGGGATTTACTGCAGGCCGGGTCGGTGTTGGCACCGTCGCCGGTCAGCAGCAGCGCCTGGCAGCGGCACCCGCCGAAATCCTTTTCCTTATCGTCACAGCTGCGGCAGGGTTCTGGCATCCAGGTGTCGCCACGGTAGAGGTTGAACACCGGCGAGTCGTGCCAGATCTGCTCCAGTCGTTGCTGCCGCACGTTGGGGAAGGTGAGGTCTTTGAAGTTGCTGGCCTGGGAGCAGGGCAGCACGTTTCCGTTTGGCGCGATGGTGACGTGAATCGCGCCCCAGCCGTTCATGCACGCCTTGGGACGACCTTCGTAATAGTCGGGGATGACGAAGAAGATGGTCAGGCGATCACCGAATCGCTCGCGTGCCTTGTGCGCCTCGTCTTCAGCTTTCTGCAGTTCGGCATGGGTCGGCATCAGTGCATCGCGGTTGAGCAGCGCCCAGTTGTAGTACTGCACGTTCGCCAGTTCGAGGTACTCCACTCCCAGCTCGACGGCGAACTCGATGATGTCCGGCACCTGGGCGATGTTCTGCCGGGTGATTGGTACGTTGAGCACCATGGGGAAGTCCATTGACTTGATCAGCCGCGCCATGCGCAGTTTGCGCTCCCAGGCGTCCACACCGGCCAGCTCACGCGCCACGTCACGGTCGGTGGACTGAAAACCGAGCTGGATGTGGCGCAACCCGGCATCCTTCAGGACGCGCAGGCGCGCCTCGGTCAGGCCGATGCCGGAAGTGATTAGGTTGGTGTAGTAGCCCATGCGGTCAGCCTCGGCGACCAGCGTTTCGAGGTCCTTGCGCAGCGTGGGCTCGCCGCCCGAGAAGCCGATCTGCATCGCACCCATGGCGCGGGCCTGGGCCATTACATCGATCCACTCGGCGGTGCTCAGCTCGTCTTGGCGGTAATCGGCGAAGTTGCGTGGATTGCTGCAGAACACGCATTGCAGCGGGCACTGATAGGTCAGCTCCAGCAGCAGCCAGACGGGGTTGCCGTTGCCATCAAGCCTTAGCGCGGATCCAGCCTTTGCCATGAGATACCTCTAGGAAATTCAGGACACCGTTACGGATCGCGTCGATATCGGATGCGTTGTAGCTTTGGGCCAATTGGTCGATTAGCTCAACGACACGGGTCTTGCCGTCGCAGCGCTTCAATATCTCTCCACCGGTGGCGTTCAGCTTGACGATGCCCTCGGGATAGAGCAGTACGTGCGCTTGCTGCGATTCTTCCCAGCGAAACAGAAAGGGCGAGCGAATCTCATAGCAGCTCAGCGGCGAAATACTTGTTGCGGTCATGTCCATTTCCTCGCTCGACCGGCGTGAAGGCGGTTGCGATCACGCCGGTGGGGGCTCAGCGCACGTAAACGTACGCGGTGACTTCAAAGCCCAGACGCAAGTCGCAGAAGTCCGGATCGATCCACTGCATGGCATATCTCCTTAAGCAAACGTTTTGGGAAAACCAATGTTGCGGCTCGAAGCTAAGGCGCTTTTGACGCTCGACTAATGAGACTTTCGGGCCGTTTTTCCGGGCATTTGGTCGTGTTTTTGTGGCATGAAAAAAACATTCGCTGGGCAGCGGACTGCCCTTGCGCATGGTCAATTGCATGTGAGCTGGGGCGGCCTAATCTGACGGTTTTTTTCAGGCGCATGGCGCGCCTTTTGGGGCGCTCAGATGCCTGTGGCGGCTGCGCACCGGTTTTGGCCTCTACTACCAAATGAGGAGCGCATCTGTCCCTTGGGGGCATTCCGGGCAAGCGGTTTGGCTGCCTAAGATCGTTCCATGTCCTGTCCATGTCCGGTCAGGCTCCGACAAGCAGAAAAATTAGAGAGGCCGCTCATGATCTACGCCCAACCCGGTACGGAAGGCTCCGTCATTTCCTTCAAGCCACGCTATGGCAACTACATCGGCGGTGAGTTTGTCCCGCCGGTCAAGGGTGAGTATTTCGTCAACACCTCGCCGGTCAATGGTGAAGTCATCGCCGAATTCCCGCGCTCCGGGGTCGAGGATGTCGAGCATGCTCTGGATGCCGCCCATGCCGCCGCCGATGCCTGGGGCAAAACCTCGGTACAGAACCGCGCCCTGGTGCTGCTGAAAATCGCCGACCGTATCGAAGCCAACCTCGAACTGCTGGCCGTGGCCGAAACCTGGGACAACGGCAAGGCTGTGCGCGAAACCCTGAACGCAGACGTGCCCCTGGCCGCCGACCACTTCCGTTACTACGCCGGTTGCATCCGCGCCCAGGAAGGCAGCGCCGCCGAGATCGACGAACACACCGCCGCCTATCACTTCCATGAGCCCCTGGGTGTGGTCGGGCAGATCATTCCGTGGAACTTCCCGCTGCTGATGGCCGCCTGGAAACTCGCCCCGGCCCTGGCCGCCGGCAACTGCATCGTGCTCAAGCCGGCCGAGCAGACCCCGCTGTCGATCACCGTGCTGATGGAGGTGATCGGCGACCTGCTGCCGCCAGGCGTGCTCAACGTAGTGCAGGGATACGGCCGCGAAGCCGGTGAGGCCCTGGCCACCAGCAAGCGTATCGCCAAGATCGCCTTTACCGGTTCCACACCGGTCGGTTCGCACATCCTCAAGTGCGCCGCCGAGAACATCATCCCGTCGACCGTGGAGCTGGGCGGCAAGTCGCCGAACATCTTCTTTGAAGACATCATGAACGCCGAGCCGCAGTTCATCGAAAAAGCCGCCGAAGGCCTGGTACTGGCGTTCTTCAACCAGGGCGAAGTGTGCACCTGCCCATCCCGCGCCCTGGTGCAGGAGTCGATCTACGACGCCTTCATGGTCGAGGTGATGAAGAAGATCAAGGTGATCAAACGCGGCAACCCGCTGGACACCGAGACCATGGTCGGTGCCCAGGCCTCCGAGCAGCAGTACGACAAGATCCTCAGCTACCTGCAGATCGCCCAGGACGAAGGCGCCGAGCTGCTCACTGGCGGCGCGGCCGAGCGTCTGGAAGGTGATCTGGCCAGCGGTTACTACATCCAGCCGACCCTGCTCAAGGGCAACAACAAGATGCGCGTGTTTCAGGAAGAGATCTTCGGCCCGGTGGTCGGTATCACCACCTTCAAGGATGAAGCCGAAGCCCTGGCGATTGCCAACGACACCGAGTTCGGCCTGGGTGCCGGCCTGTGGACCCGCGACATCAACCGCGCCTACCGCATGGGCCGGGCGATCAAGGCTGGTCGCGTATGGACCAACTGCTACCACCTGTACCCGGCGCACGCTGCATTCGGTGGCTACAAGAAGTCCGGTGTCGGTCGCGAAACGCACAAGATGATGCTCGATCACTACCAGCAGACCAAGAACCTGCTGATCAGCTACGACATCAACCCGCTGGGCTTCTTCTAAGCCCCGGTACTGCAACTCGTAGGACCCGGCGCGTTCGCTCCAGCGCGCCGGCTGACTTGCTCGCACGCTATCAGTGCGGGGACCACTGACCGACCGGGTTCGGGCGGTGGTCCATCAACGCAACGCGGCCCCAAAGGCCGCGTTTTTTTATGCGAGGCTAAAGCCCAGCGATCGCACGCAGCGAACTCCAACGCCCGTTGCACCTCAGATTCAGCACGACCCATGTTTCATGAGGACTTGCTGATGCCCCAATTGCTCGAACCCGTCCAGCTGAATCAGCTGCGCCTACGCAACCGCGCCGTGCTGGCTCCGATGACTCGCGTCAGCGCCGAGCCGGAAGGGCAATCCAACGAACTGATGCGCGACTATTACCAGGCATTCGCAGAGGGCGGCTTCGGCATGTTGATTACCGAAGGCACCTATACGGACACCGCCTACAGCCAGGGATATTTGAACCAGCCGGGCCTGGCCACCGAGGTTCAGCGTGACAGCTGGGTGCCGATCGTCAGCGCGGTACACCAGGCGGGAGCGGCGATCATCGCTCAGCTGATGCATGGCGGCGCGCAGGCTCAAGGCAATATCCACCACGCCCGCCACGTCGCGCCGTCGGCCGTTCAGCCGGGCGGGCGACAATTGAGCTTCTACGGCGGCGAAGGCCCGTATGCGACACCCGCAGAGATGACCGAAGCGGAAATTCATGAAGCGATTGCCGGCTTCGTCCAGGCTGCGAAACATGCGCGTGACGCCGGTTTCGATGGGGTGGAGTTGCATGGCGCCAATGGCTACCTGCTGCACGAATTCATGACCGCCGAGTTCAATCAGCGCACCGACCGCTGGGGCGGTGACTACAAGGCCAGACTGGCCCTACCGCTGGAAGTCATCCGTGCGGTACGCGAGGCGGTCGGGGCGGGGTTCGTCGTCGGTATGCGACTGTCGCAAAGCATGGTCACGGACAGCCAGCTTAAATGGGACGGTGGGGTTGAAGCGGCGCGCTATCGTTTCGCCACGCTAGCCTCCGCGGGGCTCGACTACATCCACGTGACCGAAGGCGACATAAGTGCACCGGCGTTCGAGGAAGGCGAAAGCCTGGCGGCAATCGCCAAAGGTGCCGTCGAGATTCCGATCATCGGCAATGGCGCCATCGGCACGGGCGAACAGGCGCAGCAATTGCTCGACGCCGGCGTGCTGGATTTCCTGGCGATCGGCAAGGCGGCGCTGGCGAACCATGATTGGCCGTTGCGGGTACAGGAAAAGGCACCCCTGAGCGCATTCGACTACGAGATGTTCTCGCCAATGGCGACCATCACCAACGAACTGGCCTGGCGGGGCACCCATGGTCGTTCCGCCGTGCGCCGCTGAATGCACGTGTCATCTCGGGTTGCTTGAAAACCGGCGACAGCCAAGGCACTACCAATGCAGAGCGCTGTCTCCTTCCAAAGTACCATTCCGCTTTTGACGGGGTAGGGTGCTTAATGAGTTGTCGGAATACTTCCGTCATCACAAAAGAGAGGAATCAGCCATGTGGACTAAACCTGCTTTTACCGACCTGCGCATTGGTTTCGAAGTCACCATGTACTTCGCCAATCGCTGATTGATCGGCCCCGGCCCTGGTCGGGGCTCCGTTTTTTTGGGAGCTGCCCATGTTCATCCAGATTTTAGGTTCGGCTGCTGGCGGCGGCTTTCCTCAGTGGAACTGTAATTGCGTCAACTGTGCCGGGCTGCGCAACGGTAGCTTGCGTGCCAAACCCCGCACTCAATCGTCGATTGCAATCAGTGATGACGGCGAGAACTGGATTCTCTGCAACGCCTCGCCGGACATTCGCGCTCAGCTTGAGTCCTTCCCTAAGCTACAACCGGCCCGCGGCCCGCGAGACACCGCCATTGGCGCGATCATCCTGCTCGACAGTCAGATCGATCACACCACGGGCCTGCTGACGCTGCGTGAGGGCTGCCCACACGAAGTCTGGTGCACCGAGATGGTTCATCAGGATCTCAGCACCGGCTTTCCGCTTTTCAAGATGCTTGAACATTGGAACGGCGGTCTGCGCTGGAATCCGATCGCGTTGGAAGGCAGTTTCACCATCGCGACCTGCCCAAACCTGAACATCACCCCGATTCCGCTGCGCAGTTCAGCGCCGCCGTATTCGCCGCACCGCAACGACCCGCATCCCGGCGACAACATCGGTCTGTTGATCGAAGACCGTAAAACCGGCGGCACGCTGTTTTACGCGCCGGGTCTGGGCCAGGTCAGCCCTGAACTGCTGGAACTGATGCGCAGTGCCGATTGCCTGCTCGTCGACGGCACCCTGTGGCGCGATGACGAAATGCGGGTGCGCGAAGTCGGCACCAAACTGGGCAGCGAAATGGGCCACCTTCATCAGAGCGGCCCAGGCGGCATGATCGAGGTGCTCGACGGCATGCCGGCTGCGCGCAAGATTCTCATCCATATCAACAACACCAATCCGATCCTCGACGAGGACTCCGCCGAACGGGCGGTGCTCGACGAGCACGGGATTGAAGTCTCGTTCGATGGCATGAGTATCGAGCTGTAGGTAGAGCGGCCCGAAGTTCACCGAAATCAGTGGCTGAAGGCGCTCATCTGTGCCTGGAGGAACAGCCCGCACAACCCGTAAGGAAGTTCTTATGACCCTGCCAGCCATGACTCCGTCCGAGTTCGAAGCAGCGCTACGCGCGAAGGGCGACTACTACCACATCCATCATCCCTTCCACCGCGCCATGTACGAAGGCCGCTCGACCCGGGAGCAGATTCAGGGCTGGGTCGCGAACCGCTTCTACTATCAGGTCTGCATTCCGGTGAAGGATGCAGCGATCATGGCTAACTGCCCGGATCGCGATACCCGCCGCGAATGGGTCCAGCGGATCATCGACCACGATGGCAGCCCAGGCGAGGAGGGTGGTATCGAAGCCTGGCTGCGCCTGGCTGAATCCGTGGGCCTGGACCGTGAGCAGGTGTTGTCGCAGGAGTTGGTGCTGCCGGGCGTGCGCTTCGCCGTAGACGCCTATGTCAATTTCGCCCGCCGCGCCGTCTGGCAGGAGGCGGCCAGCAGCTCGCTCACCGAGCTGTTCGCCCCAACCATCCATCAGTCCCGCCTGGACGCCTGGCCCCAGCATTACAGCTGGATAGATGCATCCGGTTACGACTACTTCCGCAAACGCCTGAAGGAAGCACGCCGCGACGTCGAGCATGGCCTGCGGATCACGCTGGAACACTACAAGACGCGCGACGCTCAGGAGCGCATGCTGAACATTCTTCAGTTCAAACTCGACGTTCTGTGGAGCATGCTCGATGCCATGAGCATGGCCTACGAACTGGATCGTCCGCCATACCACACGGTGACGAGCGAGCGTGTCTGGCACAAGTGCATCACGTTCTGACTGCTTGACTGAGCGACCTGTGATCGAGTGGCGGCAGCCCTCGCATATAAGCTGTAGGGTGGGCTTCAGCCCACCAGCCCTTACCGATGATGTTTTCACTGGCGAGACAGAGGACCATGAGCGATATCCAACTGACCCAGATCCCGGTTTTTCGCCGCGGTTTCCGCTTCCAATGGGAACCGGCGCAGAACTGCCATGTGCTGCTGTATCCCGAGGGCATGATCAAGCTGAACGAGAGCGCATCAGCGGTCCTGGGCGAAGTGGATGGCACCCGGAGTGTCGGCGCAATTGTCTCCATCCTGCAGAGCCGCTTCCCCGATGCCGAGGGCATCGAGGAAGACATCGTTGCATTCCTGGAGGTCGCCGTTGAACGGTTCTGGATCGAGCTTCGCTAAACCAGGTTTCGAGCCAGGTCCGCCGCTGTGGCTGCTGGCGGAGCTGACCTATCGCTGCCCACTGCAATGCCCGTATTGCTCCAATCCGCTGGATTTCGCTCGCAGCCACGATGAGCTGAGCACTGCCGAGTGGATCGAGGTGTTCCGCCAGGCGCGCGAGATGGGCGCAGCGCAACTCGGGTTCTCCGGTGGCGAACCCTTGGTCCGTCAGGATCTTGCCGAGCTGATCAAGGCGGCACGGGACCTGGGCTATTACACCAACCTGATCACCTCTGGCATCGGCCTGACCGAGGAGAAGATCGCCTCGTTCGCCGACGCAGGGCTCGACCATATTCAAATCAGCTTTCAGGCCGCTGACGAGGAAGTGAACAACCTGCTCGCCGGGTCGAAAAAGGCGTTCGCCCAGAAGCTTGCCATGGCGCGGGCGGTCAAGGCGCACGGCTATCCGATGGTGCTCAACTTTGTCACCCATCGGCACAACATCGACAACATCGACCGCATCATTCAGCTCTGCCTGGAGCTCGAAGCCGACTTCGTGGAACTCGCGACCTGTCAGTTCTATGGTTGGGCCGAGCTCAACCGCGCCGGGCTGTTACCTAGCAAGGAACAACTGGTACGTGCCGAGCGGATCACCAATGAATGGCGTGACAAGCTCGCCGCCGAGAATCACCCCTGCAAGCTGATCTTCGTCACGCCCGATTACTACGAAGAGCGTCCCAAGGGCTGCATGAACGGCTGGGGCAACCTGTTTCTTGACATCACCCCTGACGGCACGGCGCTGCCTTGTCATAGCGCACGCCAACTGCCCATTACCTTTCCCAACGTGCGTGAGCAAAGCATCGAGCAGATATGGAAGCACTCGATGGGCTTCAACAAGTTTCGCGGCTTCGACTGGATGCCCGAGCCGTGCCAATCCTGCGATGAAAAGGAAAAAGACTTCGGCGGCTGCCGCTGCCAGGCCTTCATGCTCACCGGCGACGCCGCCAATGCGGATCCGGTATGCAGCAAATCCGTGCATCATGACAAGATTCTCGCTGCACGCATCGAGGCCGAGCAGGCCCCGCGCGGGCTGGATGAGCTGACTTTCCGTAACGAGAAGGCGTCCAAGCTGATTCTCAAGGTATAGGTCCGTTTGGGGCATGCCTGACCGACCGGAACCGATCGATATGAGCAAAACCGAAACGCCGTATGGCTTCTGGAGCAGCGACTGGACCGCCGAAAAATCCGCCTCGGCCAGCCGCGACTTCGCAGAGCTGCGTGCCGGGCATGGCGGCTTGTTCTGGATTCAGTACGATCCCGCCGATGCGCGTTGCACCCTCTGGTACTGGCGCGACGGCAAGGCGCAGTGCCTGACACCGGCTGAGTTTTCCCTGCGCAGCCGGGTATACGAATACGGTGGTGGTGCGCTTTGCCTGACCGATGAAGGTGTTGCTTTCGTCAATGAAAGCGACCAGCAGATCTATCTGCAACCGCTTGCCGGTACGAGGGCTGGCCAGCCGGTGGCGCTCACCTCGCGTGCTCGCTGCCGTTATGGTGACCTGCAATACGATCACCGCCGAGGTGCAATCGTCGCGGTGGAGGAAACCCACCATGACAAGGGCGTCGAGCATCGACTGGTGAGCGTTTCGCTTGCCGGCGAACAAGAGCTGCTTGCCGAAGGCGCTGACTTCTATGCCTCGCCGACACTGGATGCCGCTGGTGAGCGTTTGGCCTGGATTCAGTGGCATCGCCCCGAGCAGCCCTGGACGGCCACCAGCCTCTGGATGGCCGACTACCTGCCTGACGGGCGGCTCGATCAGCCGGTGTGTCTAGCAGGCGCCGAGGGTACGGAATCGCTGCAACAGCCTCGCTTCGCCGGTGACGGCACGCTGTTTTGCCTGACCGACCGAGCCGGTTGGTGGCAACCCTGGCGAAGCCAGGGCGATTTAATGGTGCCGTCGGATCGCTTTGTCCGTCATCGCTTCGACCACGCCCCCGCGCCTTGGCAATTAGCGACCGTCAGCTACCTTCCACTAACCGAGGGCGCCTGGTTGTCGACCCGACTGGTGGACGGGTACGGCTTGCTGTTCGAGCATGACGCTGAGGGCAACGAGCGGGAGCTCGCGCCCGAGTACAGCCGTTGTCGCCAGTTGGCCGCGGATGACCGCCATTACTATTGCCTTGCCGGAGCGCCGGACCGGGTGCCCGCCGTACTGGCAATCAACCGTCTCAACGGCGAGATCACGATACTGGCCGGTGGCGAGCAACCATTGCCGGCTGAGCAGCTGTCTCGTGCACAACCGTTCAGTTTTGCCACCGGGCAGGAGGAAGTCGCGCACGCTTTCTTCTATCCGCCTTGTAATGCGGACCACCGCGGCTTGCCCGGGGAGAAGCCACCGCTGGTTGTGTTCATGCATGGCGGGCCGACCTCGGCCAGCTATCCGGTCTTCGATCCGCGCATTCAGTACTGGACCCAACGCGGTTTTGCCGTTGCCGACATCAATTACCGTGGCAGCAGCGGATTTGGACGTGCCTACCGACAACGCTTGCGCGGCAACTGGGGTGTAGTGGAAGTCGAGGATGCCTGTGCGGCGGTGCAGTCGTTGGCCGTGCGCGGCCAGATCGATCCGGCGCGGACCTTCATTCGTGGCTCCAGCGCCGGCGGCTACAGTGCACTAAGCGCATTGGTCGCCGATGCCGGATTTACAGGCGGCGCCAGCCTGTACGGGGTCAGCGATCCACTGGCGTTGCGTCGGGTAACCCACAAATTCGAGGCGGACTACCTGGATTGGCTGATCGGTGATCCGGTGCGCGACGCCCAGCGGTACCGGGAACGCACGCCGCTAAACAACGCGGCACAGATTCGGGTTCCGATGATCTTCCTGCAAGGCGGTCAGGACGTTGTGGTGCTTCCCGAGCAGACCGAGTCAATGGTTGCAGCGCTGCGCGAGCAGGGCCTGCGGGTGGAATATTGCCTCTATCCAGACGAGCGCCACGGCTTTCGCCAGGCAAGCAACCTGGCCGATGCGCTGCAGCGCGAATGTCACTTCTATCAGGGCCTGCTTGCCTGATCGAAAGACCGTGCCCGCTGCATGGTCGAGACATGCGCCTTTTGTTTGATTGCTTTGGTGCGGGAAAGCAGTAGGCTTGCCGAAAGTAACAAATAATAACCAGAGGCCGCCGTATGAGCCCTAATCTGAGCCTGCACCGTAAGTTTGTCTCGCCCGAGATCGTGTTTGGTGCAGGCTGTCGGCATAGCGCCGGCAACTATGCGAAGAATTTTGGCGCGCGCAAGGTGCTGCTAGTGTCCGATCCGGGGGTTGTCGCTGCCGGATGGGTCGGCGATGTCCAGGCGAGCCTGGCACGACAGGGCATCGAGTTTCACTTGTTTACTCAGGTCTCGGCCAATCCTCGTTCCGAGGAAGTGATGCTCGGCGCCGAGGTGTATGGCAGCGAAGGTTGTAACGTCATCGTAGCGGTCGGTGGCGGGAGCCCGATGGATTGCGCCAAGGGCATCGGCATCGCGGTGGCCCACGGTCGCAATATCGTTGAGTTCGAGGGTGTCGATACGTTACGGGTGCCCAGCCCGCCGCTGATCTTGATCCCAACGACTGCCGGCACATCGGCCGATGTGTCGCAGTTCGTGATCATTTCCAACCAGTCCGAACGGATGAAGTTCTCCATCGTCAGCAAGGGCGCCGTACCGGACGTCTCGCTGATCGATCCGGAAACCACCCTAAGCATGGATCCGTTCCTGTCTGCCTGTACGGGTATTGACGCGCTGGTACATGCCATCGAGGCCTTTGTTTCGACGGGCCATGGCCCGCTGACCGATCCTCACGCCTTGGAAGCGATGCGGCTGATCAACGGCCATCTGGTGGAAATGATCGCCAATCCGACCGATATTCAACTGCGCGAAAAGATCATGCTCGGCAGCATGCAGGCCGGCCTGGCCTTCTCCAATGCGATTCTCGGCGCAGTGCATGCGATGTCTCACAGCCTTGGCGGATATCTGGATTTGCCGCATGGCCTATGCAATGCGGTATTAGTCGAACATGTCGTGGCGTTCAACTACGATTCGGCGCCGGATCGCTTCAAGGTGGTGGCGGAAACCCTGGGCATAGACAGCCGCGGGTTGAGCCATCGGCAGATTCGTGAACGACTCATGCAACATCTGATCAGCCTCAAGCAGGCCATTGGCTTCAACGAAACGCTCGGCTTACACGGGGTGAATCTCTCCGACATCCCGTTCCTCTCGCAGCACGCAATGCAAGACCCTTGCATCCTGACCAACCCCCGTTCGTCGACCCAGCGCGACGTCGAAGTGGTCTATGCCGAAGCACTCTGAACAGGACGATGCCCTTGCCGGGCTGCTCGGGTTAGGCACTCATTCGGCCCGCAAAAGCCACTACCCAGAACTGATCGCTCGCCTTGAAGAGCTGGAGGCCGAGCGCAACCGATACAAATGGCTGTTCGAACACGCCGTACACGGCATTTTCCAGGCAAGCCTGCAGGAAGGTATTCGCGCAGCCAATCCGGCGCTGGCAAGGATGCTTGGTTACGAAAGCCCAGACGAAACGTTGTGGCGCCTGACCGACCTGTCACATCACCTGTTCATTGGTGGCGAAGACGAGCTTCGGCAGATTCGGCGTACCCTGACTACCCAGCAAGGCTTGTTCGGATATGAGACCCGTCTGCGGCGCAAGGACGGCAGTCCCATCGACGTCATGATGAACCTGCTGCTCAAGCCGGAAGAAGATGGCCTGGTTGAAGGCTTCGTTGCCGACATCACCGAGCGCAAGCTGGCGCAGATGCGCTTGCTACAGCTCAACGAACAGTTGGAACACCGGGTCGCCGAGCGCACCTGCGAGCTGCGCAAGGCCCGAGACGCGGCCGAGCAAGCCAACCACAGCAAGGACAAATACCTGGCCGCTGCCAGCCATGACCTGTTGCAGCCGCTCAATGCGGCGCGCCTTTTGATCTCGACATTGCGTGAGCGCGGCTTACCGGATGCTGAAGCGAACCTGGTGGAGCGAGCACATCAGGCGCTCGAGGGCGCCGAAGACTTGCTGACTGATTTGCTGGACATCTCCAAACTGGATCAACAGGCGATCAAGCCCGACATCGAGGTTTATCGCCTCGACGAAGTGTTGTTGCCCCTCGTGTCCGAATTCCAGTCAGTTGCCGAAGCCGCAGGCCTTGGCTTCGATCATTACATCCCAGCGTATGCGCTAAGCAGCGATTTCCGACTGCTGACGCGCATTTTGCGCAACTTTCTCAGCAACGCCTGCCGCTACACCGATCAAGGCCGAGTGCTGCTAGGCGCGCGCAAACGCGGCGAACACCTACGTATCGAGGTATGGGACACGGGTCGAGGCATCGAGTCGGATCAGATGCAGTCGATCTTCCTCGAGTTCAATCAGCTGGGTGTGCAGCGCGCCACCGAACGCGCCGGGGTCGGGCTCGGCCTGGCGATCGTCGATCGTATTGCCTCAATGCTGTCTTATCCGATTCAGGTGCGTTCGCAGTTGGGGCGAGGCTCTGTGTTCAGCATCGATGTACCGCTGGCGGATCTGCCTGAGCAGACGCCTGCCGAAGCGCCAATGCTGATGCCGGTACTTGGCAACCCGTTACCGGGCCGCCGCTTGCTGGTCCTGGATAACGAGCTGAGCATCCTGCACAGCATGGCCGCGTTGCTGGGGCAGTGGGGTTGCGAGGTATTGACAGCCACTGACCTAGAAGCGGCGCTAGCCGTGCTCGGCGGATCGCCGCCGGAGGTGATTCTCGCCGACTACCACCTCGATCAGGGTGTAACGGGATGGGATGTAGTCACTGCGTTGAGGCAACACTTTGCGCAGGCAATCCCAGCGGTCATGGTGACGGCCGATCGCAGTGACCAATGTCGCCGCCAGCTGCAAGGGTTTGGTGTCCCGGTGCTGAACAAACCCGTCAAGGCCGGGAAGCTGCGATCAGTTCTGAGTCACTTGCTCAGCGACGGCCCCGCACGCACCTAAACCAGCTGCAGGAAGCGGAACAGGCTGCGCTCAACTGTCTTGCGGGGCTGCCTGATGACGACGGGGCAGGCCCATCGATATCAATGCGGCCAGCAGCACGAAAGCGCTCGATACCCATAAGCAGGCCTCAAGCCCATACGCTTGGTACACCCAACCGGACAGCAGGGTGCCGACCAGCCGGCCCAGCGCGTTGGACATGTAATAGAAGCCGACGTCCAACGACACGCCGTCGGCCTTGGCATAGGACACGATGAGATAGCTGTGCAGCGACGAGTTTATGGCGAAGATCGCGCCAAACAGCAGTAGGCCCCCAAGCAGTACCGTCTGGGGCGACCACTCCGTACCCAGCCCTAACGCTATTACTGCCGGCAGGCCCGCCAACAGCAACGCCCAAACAAACGCAGAGCGGCCGTCCGGCACCTCACCACGGCTCTTGCCCGTGATAGCCGGAGCAAGCGACTGGACGATGCCGTATCCGATCACCCATAGCGCGAGAAAGCCGCCTACCTGCCAGAAATCCCAGCCAAATACGGCAGACAGATAGACCGGCAGCGCCACCACGAACCAGACATCGCGCGCGCCGAACAGGAACAGCCTGGCTGCTGACAGAACATTTATGGCCCGGCTCTTGGAAAGCAATTCGCGAAACTTCGGTTTCGCCTTGGCCTTGCCCAGGTCTTTTTTCAGCAGCACAAGACTGGAAACCCAGATCAGCGACAGCGCAGCGGCCATGATCAGCAAAGCCCCGCGGAAGCCGATAGCCGCAAGCAGGGCGCCGCCGAGGAAAAAGCCAACACCTTTGAGTGCATTCTTCGATCCGGTCAGGACGGCCACCCACCGGTACAGTGTGCCTTGCTGGCCCTCTGGCACCAGGAGTTTGATTGAGCTCTTGGCGCTCATCTTGTTCAGGTCCTTGGCGATGCCTGACAGCGCTTGCGCACCCATCACCCACGGAATCGTCAGCCATGTGGCGGGCACGGTGAGCATCAGCAACGCCACGACTTGCATGGCCAGGCCGATGTTCATGGTGCGATTGAGCCCAAGCCTTGCCCCCAGGTAGCCGCCGACCAGATTGGTAATGACACCGAACACTTCGTAGAAGAGAAACAGGGCCGCGATTTGCAACGGTGTGTAGCCGAGCGCGTGAAAATGCAACACGACCAACATGCGCAGCGCGCCGTCGGTCAGGGTGAAAGCCCAATAATTACCGGTCACCAGCAGATACTGGCGAACCTCCGGTGCGAGGCGGGAGAGGGCGTGCATGATGGAGTCCCGTTGCGTTGTGGAATGAGCGCAAGGCCGCTGGAACCCCAGCGCCCTGCGTTCGGGTCAATCGGCCAGGCCCACCTTGCGTGCCAGTTCCACGGTGCGGTTGGCGTAACCCCACTCGTTGTCGTACCAGGCGTAGAGCTTCACCTGCGTGCCGTTGACGACCATGGTCGACAGGGCATCGATGATCGACGAGCGTGGATCGGTGCGGTAATCGATTGAGACCAGTGGGCGCTCTTCGTAACCGAGAATGCCCTTGAGCGGACCGTCGCTGGCCGCGGCGCTCAGAAGCTGATTGACCTCATCGACAGAGGTGGCTCGCTCGACTTCGAAAACGCAGTCGGTCAGTGAGGCGTTAGCCAGCGGGACCCGCACCGCATGGCCGTTGAGCTTGCCGCGCAGCTCGGGGAATATCTCCGCAATCGCCGTCGCCGAACCGGTAGTAGTCGGGATCAGGCTCATGCCCGAGGCTCGGGCGCGGCGCAGATCTTTGTGTGGCTGATCGAGGATGCTCTGGGTATTGGTCAGGTCGTGGATGGTTGTGATCGAACCATGGCGGATGCCGAGGTGTTCATGGATGACCTTGACCACCGGTGCAAGGCAATTGGTGGTGCAGGAGGCCGCGGTAACGATCCGGTGCTGTGCCGGATCGTACAGCGCGTCATTAACCCCCATGACGATATTGAGTGCCCCGGCTTCCTTGACCGGCGCGCTGACCACAACACGCTTGACCCCCTGGTCCAGATAGCCCTGAAGCACGGCCACAGTCTTCATCTTGCCACTGGCTTCGATTACCAGATCGCAGCCGGACCAGTCGGTATCTGCAATGGCCTTGTTTGCAGTGACTCGGACGCGCTTGCCATCGACGACAACGCAGTCGCCGTCACTGCTCGCTTCGTGCTGCCAGCGGCCGTGCACCGAGTCGAAGTTCAGCAGGTGGGCGTGGGTGGCTGCGTCGCCGGCGGGATCGTTGATCTGGACGAACTCCAGCTCTGGCCAATCCCAGGCTGCGCGCAGTGCCAGACGTCCAATCCGGCCGAAGCCGTTGATACCAACTTTGATTGTCATGGTTGATTCCCCTAAGTCAGGCGCCGCGAGGCGCGAACATGATGATGGCCATGCCTAGCAGGGCGATGGCCGAACCCAGCAGATCCCAGCCGGTAGGCCTGATGCCATCGACGATCCACAGCCAGACGATTGCAGCGCCGATGTAAACGCCGCCATAGGCGGCATACACGCGTCCTGCGGCTGTCGGGTGCAGCGATAACAGCCAGGCAAACAGCACCAGTGATGCCGCAGCAGGTACCAGCAGCCAGGCGCTTTTGCCTTGACGAAGCCACAGGTAGGGCAGATAGCAGCCGACGATCTCGGCGAGTGCCGTGATGGCGAACAAGCCAAAGGTCTTCAGCATCAGATCAGTCGCCACATTGTGCGAGCCAGCCAAACATGGACCTCGTTTAGCCTGGTGCCACGAGCCCTGAGGCATGGTGCGAAATTCAAGCGAGCTGTGCGCTCCTGAATACCGAGAACCTCATTGGCATGCGGCATGGTTGACCTTCCTGGCTTCAAATCGAGCGTTGGTTGACACGCGCTGACAGAGCTTCGGCCGATTCCTTGCGCTCCGAGTAGCGATCGACAAGGTAGCCGCCGCGGCCACGCACCAACAGCGTGAACTTGACCAGTTCCTCCATCACGTCTACGACCCGGTCGTAATACGCCGACGGTTTCATTCGACCGGCGTCGTCGAACTCCAGAAACGCTTTGGGTACCGATGACTGGTTGGGGATCGTGACCATGCGCATCCAGCGGCCTAACACGCGCATCTGATTCACCGCGTTGAAGGATTGCGAGCCACCACAGACCTGCATCAGCGCGAGCGTCTTGCCCTGTGTCGGGCGGACCGCCCCCATGCTAAGCGGCACCCAATCTATCTGCGCCTTGAACACCGCGCTCATCGCCCCGTGACGTTCCGGCGAGCACCACACCTGACCTTCGGACCAGATAACCAGGTCGCGAAGCTCCTGGACCTTCGGGTGAGACTCCGGGGCGTCGTCAGGCAGTGGCAGGCCGGAGGGGTCGAAAATCCGTGTCTCGCAACTCATTGCCTCCAGCAGGCGCGCAGCCTCTTGGCTCATCAAGCGGCTGAATGAGCGTTCACGGTTCGAGCCATACAGCAACAGGATGCGTGGCTTGTGTTCCAGATCGTTCGGCAGGCCGAGCTTTTCCAGGCTGGGCAGGTCGAGGCGCTCGGAATCGATATTGGGCAGATTGTCGTTCATGTGTGTTCTCGCATCAGGGTGCCGATACGCGCCAAGTCATCTTTGAGAGCGCTTGCATCAAACCGGTCGAGGGGAGGAGGGCGAGCAACGCCGCGATCCGTGCTTCGATGATCGACAGCGTGTCGTCCAATGCGCGCGCTACCGCTGACTCAGCCACAGGCTGTCGCTCGGCCAGGCCGATCGCGCATGCGTTCAAGGCGCTCAGCGTCGGGGCTCAACCATCGTTTATTGGCATTCAGAATGACTTGCAGCACATCGTGTACCCAATCGGGCAGATGCGGGTGCAAGCGGTAGTACACCCACTGGCCTTGGCGTCGATCCTCAAGAATCGCGCAGCTTCTCAGTTGGGATAGGTGCCTCGAAACCTTCGGCTGGCTTTCCTCGAGCGCAGTAGTCAGCTCACAAACACACAATTCACCCTCGCTTGCGATGAGCAAGGTCATGCGCGCTCGGGTTTCGTCGGAGAGGCATTTGAAAACCGTGTCTGGCGTTAGATGTTCGATCATGAATTTCACGGTTTGAGCGAGGTGATTGACATGGAGCATTCCCCAGCCAGGAAAAGGCGAATATATTGTTCCGCGTATATGCTGTAAAGCGAATATGCTCAGATAAATCTGCTGAGCGAGCGTCATGCTGACTGAGCTCCTGCAAAGGAATGCCGTATCCGCGAAGTGAGATATATTGAGGTGAACGTACTGACTGATGACCGCGCTGAAGCGGCTGATCCTGACGTAATCCTGATCGGAGGCGGGCAGTCAGCTTTGGCAACAGCGTACTTCCTGCGCCGCACGAACCGATCGTTCTTGATCCTGGACGACCAGAAGCGGGCTGGCGGTGCCTGGCTGCATGGCTGGTCGTCGCTAAGACTGTTCTCGCCTGCGGCCTGGAGCTCGATTGCGGGCTGGCAGATGCCGAGCCCGCAGACGGATACACCGACCCGCGACAACGTGATCGACTATTTGTCGCGCTATGAACAGCGGTACCAATTTCCTATCGTGCGCCCGGCTCATGTCAGATCAGTTACCAGGGTCGGTGATCAGCTCGAGGTGCGCGCTGCGGATCGAACGTGGCGTTGCCGAGCGCTGGTCAGCGCGACCGGCACCTGGCGCCAGCCTGTTGTGCCGGAATATGCGGGCCGAGAGCTGTATCAGGGGCTGCAGATACACTCTGCCCATTATGTGAATGCAGAGCCGTTTGCGGGTAAGCGGGTAATGGTGGTCGGAGGCGGCAATTCCGGCGCGCAGATTCTCGCCGAACTATCGCTCGTAGCCGAGACGATATGGATTACCCAGCAGGAGCCCGCATTCCTGCCTGATGACGTTGATGGGCGCGTTCTGTTCGAGCGCGCCACCGAACGTTGGAGAGCGCAGCAAGAAGGTCGCAGCGTTGAGGATCCAACCGGCGGGTTTGGTGAGATCGTCATGGTCGAGCCCGTCATAGATGCCCGCGCACGGGGCGTGTTAGCAGCGCAGCGACCGTTTGCTCGCTTTACGGCAAGCGGGGTCGAATGGGATGACGGGCATTACGAGCAGATCGATGCGGTAGTTTGGTGCACCGGTTTCAAACCCGCGTTAGCCCACCTCGACGGCCTGGGCGTCATCGAACCGGATGGCAGAGTTGAGGTAGACGGAACCCGATCAGTGAAGCAGCCCAACCTGTGGCTAATGGGGTATGGCGACTGGACAGGGCCCGCGTCAGCGACATTGATAGGGGTGACTCGCTATGCGCGAGCCACCGTCGAGCAGATTGACCAGATGCTGGCGGAGCCGTCACCCACGCCAGTGCTTTAGAACCCTCCGTAAGTTGAGGTACGAGGAGCTTGATGTCTACTCAATGCGAAACCATAGGAAAAAAGGCTGCAGGTGCGCCGATCGGTTTCTTCGAGCGCTACCTAACCCTTTGGGTCTTTCTCTGCATCATCGCTGGGACGCTTATTGGTTTATTGGCCCCGGAGGCCTCACAGACTATTGGCGCGATGGAGCTGGCCAAAGTGAACATCCCGGTTGGGGTGCTGATCTGGGTGATGATCATCCCGATGTTGATGAAGATCGACTTCAGTGCACTCCATGAAGTCTTTGAGCACCGCGCTGGAATGGGTGTGACCTTGCTCGTGAATTGGGCAATCAAGCCGTTCACCATGGCGTTTCTTGCATGGTTTTTTCTGCGGCATGTCTTCGCCGACTGGCTGCCGGCAGACCAGATCGATAGCTACGTTGCCGGGCTAATTCTGCTCGGTGCGGCGCCCTGCACGGCCATGGTGTTTGTCTGGAGCAACCTGTGTAACGGCAACGCCAACTTCACCCTTACGCAAGTGGCAGTCAACGACCTGATAATGGTGTTCGCCTTTGCGCCCATCGTGGCGTTGCTGCTGGGCGTCTCCTCGATTCCTGTGCCATGGGACACGCTGATCCTTTCTGTCGTGATGTACATCGTCATTCCGCTGACGATCGCTCAGCTCATTCGCAGCCGCCTTCGCAGAGGGGGTGAAGACAGGTTTCACGAAGCCTTGGCACGCATTCAGCCGTTCTCGATCATGGCCCTGCTGGCGACGCTGGTGCTGCTGTTCTCTTTCCAGGGCGAAGCAATTGTCGAACAACCACTGGTGATCGCCATGCTGGCGGTGCCGATCCTGCTGCAAACGCTCGTAATTGCCGCATTGGGTTACTGGCTCAACCGACAGCTGAAAGTGCGGCATGACATTGCGGGGCCGTCCGCCATGATCGGCGCGTCGAATTTTTTCGAGCTCGCGGTGGCGGTCGCCATTGTTCTATACGGTTTCAATTCGGGAGCTGCCTTGGCGACGGTCGTCGGTGTGCTCATCGAGGTGCCGGTGATGCTTTGGCTGGTTCGTACCGTCAACAAAAGCCGAAGCTGGTATGAACGGGCGCTGCCGCAAGGCTGATAGGAGAAGCACGTGGACGCTTTCAAGTGGCTCAATGACCAGCTGTTACGCATGGACTGGCTTTCCTATCTGGTGCGTTTGCTGGTCGAGGAAGTGTTCGGACTGGACTTGGCTAGCCGCCTAGGTGGCAGCCTGCACTTCTTCATATATGACGTAATCAAGATTTTCATTCTGCTGTCAGCTTTGATCTTCCTGATTTCGTGGATACAAAGTTACTTTCCACCGGAACGCACCCGGCGGATTCTCGGCGGCATGCGTGGTTATAAGGCAAACCTCACAGGGGCATTGCTTGGGACGGTCACGCCTTTTTGCTCCTGCTCGTCGATCCCGTTGTTCATCGGCTTTACCAGTTCCGGGCTGCCGCTGGCCGTGACCTTCTCCTTTCTCATTTCTTCGCCGCTGGTGGATCTGGCCTCGATGATCCTGTTGGCAAGCGTGTTCAATTGGTCCATCGCGCTGGCTTACGTAGTGGTCGGCATCATCCTGGCGGTAGTTGGCGGGACGCTGATTGGTAAGGCGCAGATGGAGCAGTACGTCGAAGCCTTCGTAACCCAGCACAAGGTTCTCGAGCTTCCGGCAGAGCAACTGACACTGCGAGATCGACTCGCCTATGCACGCGATCAGGTCAGCGAAATCGCCCAAAGAGTCTGGCTTTACGTACTGCTTGGCGTCGGCGTTGGCGCGGCGATACACAACTGGATTCCAGAAGACGTGATCACTGCCGCAATAGGGCAGGACCACTGGTGGTCGGTGCCGCTGGCCGCGCTCGTCGGTGTGCCGATGTACGCCGACATTTTTGGCACCCTGCCTATTGCAGAGGCGCTGGTCGGAAAAGGTGTCGGTATTGGCACTGTGCTCGCGTTCATGATGGCGGTTACTGCGCTCTCCCTACCGTCCCTTATCATGCTAAAAAAGGTCGTGAAGGCGCCGCTGCTGGCACTTTTTTTTGGCATTGTGATAGTCGGAATCATGCTAATCGGCTATCTCTTCAACAGCTTCAGTTACCTGCTCCTCTGACCCACTCAGGAATCATTCCATGATCATCAAGATCCTTGGTACCGGCTGTAAGAAGTGCGTTGCACTCACCGAAAATACTCAACAAGCCGTCAGCAACCTCGGTATCGAAGCACAGGTCGTCAAGGTCACCGATATCGCGGAGATAGCCGCTCACGGGGTTATGTCGACTCCAGCCCTGGCCGTTGACGATAAAGTGGTGTCGATGGGGAGGGTGCTGACACCAGGGGAAATCGAGCGATTGCTGAACGCTCGCTGAACTGAGGAGTTGCTCATGGTTAATGCACGCGTTCTCCCGCCTTACCTCGCGGGTCGTGCGGGCCGGTCTGAGTCTTGTCGCGCCACAGCTAGCTGCCCTGAACGCTGAGCAGCAGGACCGAATAGCCGACCGAGCCGAGTAGAAAGGCACTGAAGCGGCTGTCGCGCTCTTCGGGTAGTTCCTCTTTCAGAACGTTCAGTATGATCGATCCACCTACGAATGCCGTCAGTGCCGAAACGGCGAGCTCCGAAATCTCGGTAGCAAGGCCCAGCGTCCAGCCGGCAAGCGGCATCGCAGCGAGGAGCCAGCGACCGCGACGCCTGAATAAACCCTTGTGGTCACTCTGAAGGGCGAAGTCGTTGACCAGGAAATGCAGACTCATCGCGACGCAATAGAGCATCAGTGTCGTCAGGCTACTGTTCTCACCGTGAATCAACAGGTAACCGATCAGCCCGTTGTATACCGCAAACGCGCCAATGTGTAGCCAGAACACACCGGCATGGGGCTCCTGGTCAGCAGGGAGACGACGGCGATGCACCTTGATCAGACGCTCGACGCCATAGAAGGTGGCCAACCCAAGCAACGCCAACAGCCAGACATGATGCTCAAGATAACTGAGCAACCACCAGTCGCTTCCGCCCAGCACTTCCTGGCCACGAGCCAGCTCCGGCAGCAGATGAACGAACACGTAAGCTACCGAAACCCCGCCAGCCATGGAGAGCCAGCGGCTGCGAGGAAGACGGTTGAGCTGACGCAGACGTCCAGCAAACACATGAACGGACGCCAAAACGAAGGCTGCGACTAAGCTGCTAATCAAGAGCGATATCGCCTATTGATAAGGTTTCGATCAATAAGACAGACTTCGGTCCACCGGCACACGTTCACCTTGATGTCCGGCGTTAGGTGGATCGATAATGGCGCTATGCCACTCTGCGATGTATGGTCTGGGTAAGGCAGCAAATTTTTTGTTAAAGTTCGCCGCTTACGAAGCGAGCAGTCAGCCAGCTTCAGATTTGTACAGAATGAGGTGTCTGCTTGATTAGGGTGCTTGTGGTCGATGACCACGATCTGGTACGCACAGGCATTTCCCGCATGCTTGCCGATATCGACGGCCTGCAAGTGGTAGGTCAGGCGGAATCCGGTGAGGTGGCGATCAAGAAGTCCCGCGACCTCAAGCCGGACGTTGTGTTGATGGACGTAAAGATGCCAGGCATCGGCGGCCTCGAGGCGACGCGTAAGCTGCTGCGTAGCCACCCGGACCTCAAGGTCATTGCGGTCACGATCTGCGAAGAAGATCCTTTTCCTACACGACTGCTCCAGGCCGGTGCAGCCGGCTACCTGACCAAAGGTGCCGCACTGGATGAAATGATTCAGGCAATCCGGATGGTTTTTGCCGGCCAGCGCTACATTAGCCCCCAGATCGCCCAGCAACTCGCACTGAAGTCCTTTCAGCCCAAGGTTAACGGTTCTCCTTTCGACCTGCTGTCCGAACGGGAGATCCAGATCGCGCTGATGATCGCGAACTGTCAGAAGGTCCAGGCTATTTCCGACAAACTCTGTTTGTCGCCCAAAACTGTCAATACCTATCGCTATCGCATCTACGAAAAGCTTTCGATCACCAGTGATGTCGAGCTGGCGTTGCTGGCTGTCCGACACGGCATGGTCGACACCATCAATTGATGAGCGGCTTTGATTCCTCAGCGTTCCTTGCTTCTTGCAGTGGACGTCCCGGTGTCTACCGGATGTTCGACGCCGAAGCCAAGCTGCTCTATGTCGGGAAAGCGAAGAATCTCAAGAAGCGCCTGGCCAGTTATTTCCGGAAAGTCGGGCAAGCGCCGAAAACGGCCGCGCTCGTTGCCAGGATCGCCCAGGTCGAAACAACGATCACTGCCAACGAAACAGAAGCGCTGCTGCTCGAGCAAACGCTCATCAAGCAATGGCGGCCGCCATACAACATCCTGCTACGCGACGATAAGTCGTATCCCTATGTGTTTCTTTCAAGTGGCGATTTTCCTCGGCTCAGCATCCACCGAGGCGCCAAGAAAGAGATCGGCCGTTATTTCGGCCCGTATCCCAGCGCCGGCGCGATTCGTGAAAGCCTGAGTTTGTTGCAGAAAGCTTTCTTCGTACGCCAGTGTGAAGACAGCTATTACCGAAATCGCACCCGCCCATGCCTGCAGTATCAGATCAAGCGTTGCAAGGCTCCATGCGTAAACCTCGTTGACGCGGATGAATATGCTGAAGACGTTCGTCATTCGGTCATGTTTCTGGAAGGGCGCAGCAATGCCCTGGCGGAGGAGCTTTCCAAGAACATGGAAAAGGCCGCTATGGAGCTTAATTTCGAGCGTGCCGCGGAGATACGGGACCAGATTGGCATCCTGCGACGCGTCCAGGACCAGCAGAGCATGGAGGGTGGCAGCGGCAACGTTGATATCGTCTCCGCCGTGGTGAGCCCGGGTGGCGCCTGCGTTCATCTAATCAGCGTGCGCAGCGGTCGAGTACTTGGCAGCAAGAATTTCTTTCCTCAGGTTGCCATCGAAGAAAGCGTCAGCGACGTGCTCCAGGCGTTCCTGGAACAGTATTACCTCAGCTCCATGGAGCGCGATCTGCCCTCCGAGCTGATTGTCAATGCGATACATGAAGACTTCGAAACCCTGATTAGCGCGGTTTCTGAGCTGCGTGACGTCGAGTTGATCATCACCTATCGAGTTCGCGGTACTCGGGCGCGTTGGCAACAGCTGGCGCTAACCAACGCCGAACAAGCGCTCGGCGTGAGACTGGCGAGCCGTCAGCATCTGGCTGCACGGTTCCAGGCACTTGCTGAGGCGTTGGATATGGATGAGCAGCCGAGCCGGCTGGAATGTTTCGACATCAGCCACTCCAGTGGCGAAGCAACCGTCGCATCCTGTGTGGTTTTCGGCCCGGAAGGGCCACTGAAGTCCGACTACCGGCGCTACAACATCGAAGGCGTCACTGCTGGTGACGATTATGCGGCGATGCACCAGGCGCTCTCGCGCCGCTTTAAGAAAGCAGCCGAGGGGGAGGGCAAGCTGCCCGACATCCTGCTGGTGGACGGCGGTAAGGGCCAGATGAACATGGCTCGCGAAGTGCTACAGGAGCTGGCAGTGCCTGACTTGATTTTGTTGGGCGTGGCGAAGGGCGTTACCCGCAAGCCGGGTCTCGAGACGCTGTACCTGAACGATGCAGCACATGAATTTACATTGCCGGGCGACTCACCTGCGCTCCATCTGATCCAGCAGGTGCGCGACGAAGCCCACCGTTTCGCAATCACCGGTCATAGAGCGCGGAGGGGAAAAGCGCGTACAACCTCGACTTTGGAAGGTGTGCCTGGCATCGGACCGAAACGCCGCCGAGAACTGCTCAAGCACTTCGGTGGTCTTCAAGAACTCAGTCGTGCGAGCCTTGACGAAATCGCCAAGGCTCCAAGTATCAGTAAAAAGCTTGCCGAGTCGATTTATGCCGCTCTGCACAGTGAGTAGAATCCCCTCCTAAATCCGCGGACCAGTGGTATCGATGAACATCCCAAACATTCTCACCGTGCTACGCGTACTGCTGATACCGATCATCATCCTGTTGTTCTATTTGCCTTTTAAGTGGAGTTATCTGGCCGCAAGCGCCGTTTTCGCCATCGCCGCCGTCACTGACTGGCTGGACGGATACCTCGCTCGTAAACTTCAACAGAGCACGCCCTTCGGCGCTTTTCTTGATCCGGTCGCGGACAAGCTGATGGTTGCCGTGGCCCTGGTTCTGCTGGTCGAGGAACATTCGAACCTTTGGCTGACCTTGCCGGCCGCGATCATCATCGGCCGGGAGATCGTGATTTCAGCGCTGCGCGAATGGATGGCAGAACTGGGCGCTCGAGCGCAGGTGGCGGTGTCCAATCTGGGCAAGTGGAAGACAGCAGCACAAATGGTGGCGCTCATCATCCTGCTCGCCAATCCTCCGCTGACGACCGTCTGGGTTGGATTGGGGTATGCGTTGCTAATAGTCGCCGCGGGCCTGACGCTGTGGTCGATGGTGAATTACCTGATGGCCGCCTGGCCCCATCTCAGCCCTACGGAAAAGAAATAAAAACTTTTTTAATCAAGGGCTTGACGGGGCGTCCTGAAACTATAAAATGGCGCCCGTCACCAAGACGATGCGGGAATAGCTCAGTTGGTAGAGCACGACCTTGCCAAGGTCGGGGTCGCGAGTTCGAGTCTCGTTTCCCGCTCCAGTTTGTTGACGATGACGCCGCTGTATGCGGCGTTATCGTTTTGAGGCCGGTTGGCAGAGTGGTTATGCAGCGGATTGCAAATCCGTGTACGCCGGTTCGATTCCGACATCGGCCTCCAGTAATAAAGAAACCGCAGGCGAAAGCTTGCGGTTTTTTTATGCGCTCAATTTGTAGCACGCCAAACTTTCGCCTTATCTGATTAGCGTCATTGGCGAAACGCATCCGCTCTAACTCGGAACTGTAGCGGCTCGGGCGGTGACTGAAACATAGAGAGTCTGTTTAGGGGACGTCTATGTCAGATGCAATGAGCTACCTCGCAATTGCGCTTGCCGGCATCGTTATCGTGCTGGATCTGTTAGCAATCATCAGTGTATTCAAAAGTGATCGAAGCGTAGGGGCGAAAGCATTATGGGCGCTGGGCATAGCTATCTTTCCAATACTCGGACTGGTGTTCTGGCTGATCGTCGGTATTCGCCGTCGGCATTGAATCGACGACGTTGAGCTATTGGTCCATGCCCGCTAGGCCCTATATAGACGCGCCGTTGTGCCGTTCGGGTTGCGCCTCGACCAGAGCCTCGTTATAGTCCTGCGCCGCGATTGTGATCGCGCATCACCGTCCCGCCCGGATGGCGAAACTGGTAGACGCAAGGGACTTAAAATCCCTCATCCGAAAGGGTATGCGGGTTCGATTCCCGCTCCGGGCACCATGAGCATGATTTCAGACGTTCCCGTATGAACCTGAAACCCAGTAAAGCCGGCCTCTGCAGCCGGCTTTGTTGTATCTGGGGACATGTGGATGCATCTATACATTCCCGTTCTTTAAGGGTACGTTTAGGGGTATTCCGGTTCGATAAAGGAGCGTACCCCTATGGCGCGCACGGCCACACCCCTTACAGACTCCAAATGCGACGCCGCGCGCCCACGCGATAAGGACTACAAGCTGTTCGACGGCAGCGGGTTGTTCCTGCTGGTGAAGATGAACGGGACCAAGGTCTGGCGCTTCAAATTCAAGCGTCCGGACGGTAGGGAGGGGCTTGCAACCTTCGGCAGCTATCCGGCGACCGGGTTGAAGTCAGCCAGGGGCAAGCGAGCCGAGGCGCTAGAGCTGTTGGCTAAGAACACAGACCCTATCGAGTACGAACGCCAGAAACGCAACGAGGCTGCGCAGTCGTCCTGCAACACCTTCAAGGCTGTCGCCTTGGAGTGGCACGCAAGCATGGCTGGCAAGTGGTCGAAGGGCCATGCCGCCCGTGTGATGAACGAGTCTGAGGCCGATCTATTCCCTTTGCTTGGCCATCGACCCATCGCCGAACTGAAGACCAACGATCTACTGGCCGCGCTGAAACTGGTGGAGAAACGCGGCGCCCTGGATCTTGCCGGGCGTCTGCGTCAACGCGTCGTCGGCATCATGCGAACCGGCGTCCAGCGCAACATGATCGACTATAACCCCGCACTCGACCTGCTTGGCGGGACCGCCACACCGAAGACGAAGCATAGGCCAGCATTGCCCCTACAAAGACTGCCCGAACTGCTTGGGCGCATCGAGGCGGACACAGGCCGGCCTTTGACCCGCCTGGCCGTTCTGCTGACGCTACAAGTGTTTATCCGTTCAAGCGAGCTTCGGTTCGCCCGCTGGGATGAAATCGATTTCGACCGTTCAATGTGGATCATCCCAGGCGAGCGCAAGCCCATCGAAGGGGTGAAGAACTCCCATCGTGGCTCGAAGATGGGTACGCCGCACATGGTCCCGCTAAGTCGCCAGGCGTTGGCCACGCTAGACGCGATCAAGCCGCTCACTGGCCGGTTCGATCTGGTCTTCGCTGGCGATCACCATCACTGGAAGCCGCTCTCCGAGAACACCGTCAACAAGTCGCTGCGACGCATGGGCTATGACACCAAGGCGGACGTCTGCGGGCACGGCTTTCGCACTATGGCCTGCTCGGCCCTGGTCGAGTCCGGTATGTGGAGTCGAGACGCTGTGGAGCGGCAGATGAGCCACCAAGAACGCAACGGCGTTCGCGCGGCCTACATCCACAAGGCCGAGCATCTGGAAGAACGCCGGCTGATGATGACCTGGTGGGCTGATTACCTTGATGCCAACCGGGAGTCTCACATCACGCCGTATGAGTTTGCACACCGAGGTATCGACGCCGCGAACGTAGTGGAACTGCGCGCATGAGGATATTGTCATTATGGCCGGCGTAAACTGGTTCAAGCGTGGGAAGCACCAGACAAGGCTCCCGTCTCACGTCGATATGCCCGACGAGGCCAGCGCCGTACTGGTTCGTGCGCTTTGCCGGCTGAGCGAGTGCGTGATTAGCGACACGCCCACGTTGGAAGGTCGGAGAAATCGCCAACGCTGGCTACATACTATGCGTTGGCAGTTATTGAATGCCGTGGCTATGGCTCGCCTTTACCGGCAGGAGGCTGAAGGCACAGCTGTTGAGCCACGAGATGTCCAACGTCAACTTAAGGCCATGCTAAAGCTGGACGATGCCGGACTAGCCAAGGCAATCGAAGACTGCGACACCAGAACCCACGCGGCAATAGAGGCAGCCAAGAACGCTATAGGGCCAACACCGGAAGCCAAGTGGATACCATGCGATGATCCATATGCACCGTCAGGAATGCAGGTGTTGGCACCTGAGACTATCCGGCGCGCCGTAGAAATCGCGCTTGCAGATGAGCAAACACATGACGGCAAGTGTGGCCCGAAAGAGAAAGATTATCAGCGCGCATTGGCGCGCACCGCCTGTGAGATTTGGTTAGAGCACAAGCCAGACGGCGGGCGCGGTAGGCCGGCGTTTATCCGTACCGTTTTTGAAGCAGCAGGCATGTTCTTAAGCGAAAAGAGCCTAGAGGGCATTACCCGTCAGGTTGACCCTGCTTGCAAAAAAAGAGGTCGAATTAAATAGGGAGAAACTTTAGCGGCCATGTGAATAATGAGGGGCATCCCAATCAATACGGATGCTTCTATATGAAAACGGCAACCCCCGCTAAAGCCCTGATCCGTCAGCCTGCCTTGTGCGATTGGCTCGACTTGTCACGCTCCGGCCTGGACAAGCTTCGCAAGAAAGACCCCACCTTCCCAAAGCCGATCAAGGACGGCGGCACCCGTCAGGCTGCCGCGTATTACGTCGTTGAGGAGGTAAACGCCTGGCTGGCCAGCAAAATCGAAGCGAGGGATGCCGCATGAGCACGCATGTAATTCCACTCGACTACCAAGGCCAGCAGGTGCGCTTCGACTTGGCGGGCTGGATTAACGCAACTCAAGCGGCGGGACGTTTCGGCAAACTGCCAAACGAATGGCTACGACTCCCCGATACGGTCGCGTACCTCGAAGCCATCGAACGTACATACGGGAAAATCCCGCATGTAAAAACCAGTCGGGCGCGAGTGGATCGAGGCGGCGGTACTTGGCTTCATCCTAGGCTTGCCGTCGCCTTTGCTCGCTGGCTGTCGCCAGACTTTGCCGTCTGGTGTGACCGCCAGATTGACGGCCTGATTAAAGCCGAACCGGCGATTGTTCGGCAGCTGGAGCAGGCATCCCGAGCGCTGGCAGATCTTCGTGAAGGTGCAAGTAAGGGCGGCGCTAGCCTTGCACATTGGCGCTGGGGTAAGCCCGCGCTTGAACAGAGCGCCGCATATTGGCGTGGCCGGTTACAACTGACTCTGTGGCCGGAGGGCGCTGTATGACGCTCCCCTATTCGCTCCCTATCGCTGCCAAGAGCTCGCAGTCACCCAAGCAAACCACACGCAATCCGTCCACCCATGCCGCAGCCTGGAGGGCCCGCGCGTTCGCCGCTCTGCGCGCTGAGCCCATGATTCTCGCCCGCACCCTGGAATTAACAGGAGGTGCGCAATGAAACCGGCCAAGACCACCGAAGGGTTTACCTTTCACTGCACCGCCAGCATTGCGCCGGACCATCTGTTTGCCGTCGCGCCTGACGTGGCGGCAGTTGACGCCTTAAGCGGCGCCTCTGATCTGCTGGCCATGGTTGACGCCGCATTGCTTTCAGCTGTCCTCGATGACACGCCCCTTCAAGGCAACACCGCGAAGATGGCGCATTACGCGCTCGAAAGCGCCAGAGCAGTGCTTGATGCCGTGATCGACGGCATAGAGCTCGAGCGACCAAGACGCAGCGGTACACGCCGCCAGCGGCACCGCACCAGCACGCCAGAGGCTTAACCAATGACGATTTTTCAACGCTGCCGGAAGGTGGTGGCGGATTCGTTCGGCCTGGTGAAAGCCAAACTGCCTTCCCGCCACAAAACGAGCGAACGGCATGACCTGCTGCTGACTCCGGCGTCGAATGAGTCGCTTGTCGGCAATGCTGGTGCCGTGCGGGCAAAGCTGCTGAGCACAGGGCGGCGTCGCCATGACTGACCCTGTGATTTTGTTTCGCGAGGCAATGGCTGAAACGTTCGGTCTGCTGGACTTCCTGCCGACCCCGGACGGTGAGATTCACCGCTTCCATGTTCCCGGCGACCGAGCCGGTAGCCGCAACGGCTGGTACGCCCTTCACTTGGACGGCCTGCCGGTGGGCGTTTTCGGTAGCTGGAAGCTGGACCAATCGACCCTCTGGAGCAGCCGGCAGGCCATCGATTACCGCGAGGATGAGCAGCTGCGCCGGCGCTTGGAGCAGATCAAGCGCAAGCGCGAGGCCGATCGGTTCAAGCGCCAGCAGGAGGCCGCTGCCGACGCTCGGCTGCTTTGGTTCGAGGCTGGGCCAGTTGATGCAGATCATCCCTACCTGGCCCGCAAGGGCTGCAAATCACACAACCTTCGCCAGTCAGGCGCCGTGCTGCTGGTGCCGCTGTACCTCGGTCGCCAGTTGGTGAACCTGCAACGCATCTACCCAGACGGGGCCAAGCGATTCATGCCTGGCGGACGAGTAAAGGGCTGCTACTCAGCCTTGGGGCAGTTGGAGGAAGGGCAACGCATCTACGTCTGCGAGGGCTGGGCGACCGGCGCGACGATCCGCGAACACACGGGTGCCGCAGCGGCTTGTGCGATGAACGCCGGCAACCTACTGGAGGTTGGCAATTACCTACGTCTGACCTACCCGAACAACCCGCTAATCATTGCTGGAGACGATGATCGTCAGACCGATGGCAATCCTGGACGCACTGCTGCCGAGCAAGCCGCCATTGAGCTGGGTTGTGACGTCGTGTTCCCGCCGTGGAGTGGAGCCGAGCCCCTGGGTTTGACCGACTTCAACGACCTGCGCCAGTGGCGGGAGGCGAACCTTTGAACAACATCGTCGAGCTGATCCCCGAGTCGAGCGCAGCATCGCTCAAGCGCCCTTGCTTCCGAGTCTACGACTGCGCCAGCACCGTTGACGGCAAGAAGCTGAAGGCCGGTGTCTGGCATCACGGCAACAAGCGCGACGCCGATGGCAACCTGACGCCGGTGGATGAGTGGCTGTGCGGCCCACTGCACGTAGAAGCAGTGACGCGCAGCGAGTCGAAAAAAGCCGACTACGGGCGCCTGCTGCGCTTTCGCAACTTGGACGATTGTTGGCTGACCTGGGCAATGCCAGGCGACCTACTGGCCGGGCATCCGGCTGACATTCTCCGGGTGCTGTTCGGCATGGGTCTGAAGATCGCCCACCGCCAGCGCGCCCGCGTGGTGGAGTACATCGCCGAGCAGAGTCCACAGCGCCGCGTTACTGCCGCTACTTCGACCGGCTGGCACGGCCCGGAGCTGTTTATCACCCCTGTCGAGAACATCGGCACCGGTGACGCCATCCACCAATCCGAGATAACTGCCGATGGCGACTATGGCAAGGCAGGCACCCTGGACGGCTGGCGCGAGAGCATAGCCGCCATGCTACCGGGCAATCCCATCCTCCAACTGGCCATCGGCACCGCGCTTGCCGGCCCGCTGCTGGTGCCACTCAACATTCACGCAGGCGGAGGCTTTCATTTGCTATGGGATAGCTCCAACGGCAAGACCACCGCTGTGCTGTGTGCCTCTTCGGCCTGGGGACATGGAGCGCACTTCACTCTGAAGTGGAATGCCACCGCCAATGGCTTGGAGGGTATCGCCGCCCTTCGTAATGATGGGCTGCTGGCGCTGGATGAGCTGGGGCAGGCCGATCCGCGCTATGTGGGCGACGTGGTGTACAGCGTGGCGGACGGCATCGGCAAGCAGCGCGCAGGGCGGTCGAGTGCTGCCCGCCGAGTGCGCCGCTGGCGGGTGATGCTGTTGTCGTCCGGAGAGGTGACGCTTGAAACCAAGATGGCTGAAGCCGGCAAGCGTACCCGTGCCGGGCAAGAGGTGCGGCTTGTCACGGTATCGGCTGGCCGCACGTTCGGCGCCTGGGACAGCCTGCACGGCCACCCGAATGGCGCCAGCCTGTCCGACGCCCTCAAGCGCGCCAGTTCCCAGCACTACGGCCACGCCGGGCCGGAGTTCGTGCGCAAGCTGGTTGCCAGCGGCGATATGGAAAAGTTGCCGACGATGCTGGAATCGATCCGCAAGCACTTCCCGGCAGCGACCGGCCAGCAGGCCCGCGTGGCGGAACGCTTCGCCATCGTTGCGCTGGCGCTGGAGCTGGCCGTGGGCGTGAATCTGCTGCCGCTGGGCAATGGCGAAGGCACCCGCAGCATGGTCGAGCTGTTCAAGCTGTGGCAGGCCGATCGAGGAGAAGGCCCAAGCGAGGACGGCCAAATTCTCAAGGCACTGGCCGACTTCATAGATCGCCATGGCGGGAGCCGTTTCCAATCCGTCGAGCATGGCGCTGATGAGGTACGCGACCGTGCCGGTTATTGGGAGAGCACCGGCAGCGGGCGCTTGTACCTGTTCACCCGCAGCGGTCTGGAGGAAGCCGCCAAGGGCTTTGAGCTGGCCCGCGTGGTGCGTGCGCTGGATAGCGTGGGAGCCATAGCCAAGCGCGCGCACGGTAAGCACCAGCACAAAAAGCGCCTACCGGATGGCTCAACCCCTTGGCTGTACTGGGTCAACCCTGCGCCCATATGGCCTGGAAGCTGACCATGAGCTGTTCTTTGTAACGCGCCACACGTGCCACGCGTGCCAAGGCTTAGAGCCACAAGGCTTTCAGCTGTGGCACCACAAAAACGGGCACGTGCCACTAGTGCCACACACCGCCGCCCCTGTGGCGCCTTTGGCACCTAGGGAGATCACCCGTGCCACCGCTACATGCCTTGCGATTACTGGGCTTGGCACCTGTGGCACGGCAAAAACAGGCAAAAACAGGCAAAAAGGACAAGCGTACATGGGCACCTTGCTTGATCTGATAACTAGCCTCGGCGTTGCGCCAACCGCCAAGGCCACCGCCACGCCGATTTGCGCAGTCACGCTCATCGACCACCAGCACCAGCAGCCCGCAAGCGAGCCAATGCCAGCACCAGAACTAAAAGCCACTAGCGAGCCGATGCGCACCGCCTGGATGATCTCCCGAGCAGGCCAGTCGATCGGCTACATGGTCGGCCAAGCAATGACCTATTCCGAAGCCCTCGACTGCGCGCTCATGCGCTGGTCGGACGCCGAAATCCTGGAGACACGATGAACACCACCACTGCCACCAAGATCGACACCGACACCTTCGCCCGCACCATCGGGAAGCGCCTGAAGGCCGCACGGCTCGCAGCTAAGATGAACGCTCGATCAGTAGCTGAACGCCTCGGTTATCAAGGCCAAACTCAAGTATCGCTGGCCGAAAGCGGCGAGCGCGTTCCGCCGCTGCCGGTACTTATGGCCTACGCCAAGTTATATGTGGTGCCGCTGGATTTCCTTTGCGGACTAATTGACGACCCTATCGCTGACGCTGCTGAAACAAACCAGGGCGTCATTGCCAACGCCGTCGCTGACGCCATGCGAGAACAGTTCACCCGTTTGGTAAACAGCGTGTCGGAGCAAGCTAGCGTCACAATCGTCGGCTACAACCAAGACCGGCGCGACCTGCAAGTCGCTTGCTCCGCCGGGTTGCAAGCATATGCCGCACTGGAGCGTGTGCGGGAGCTAAGCCCAGAGTTCGACGAAGACTGGCGAGGCACTGCAAAACTGGTTAGCCACCTTGAACGCCTTGCGGCTACTGCTGCGACGATGAGCGAGCGCCTGAAGCGAGAGCGACGCACGCGGGAGACGGTGGACAACGAACTGTCATTGAGCGAGATGGATGGCAAGGTCCGGAAGCACCTAGTCCGTCTTTCTATAGGTGACTGACGACATTAACTGTTCCTAACAATTGCTAAAAACTCCTAATGCAGAAGGTCCTAAGAAAACCTAAGGTGTGAACATTGAAGTAAGTGCGGACTTCGCTGGCTTTCTGGTCGGCTCCGAGCAGGTCAATCTGCCCGGCAATCAGAACATAAGCTACAAATTCTTCGTGACATCAGGACCGACACGCCTGCGATGCCGCCCGTACTACTGGCGCCAGTATGCCGCGCAAACTAGATCCAGACGCTGCAGACAAAGCGTCGTGCCGTCATTCACGGCTTGGGCAGTGGAGGCGATTAAGGCCCATCGCCACCACGCCAGAACCGTTTGGAGTTAGACTAATCCGCATTCAGTATCCAGCATCAAGGAAGAAGCTATGTGCAAAGCTATCGCGATAACAGCCGCTTTGGTTGCATCAATGTGCGTCCAAGCAGACGAAGGCAGGGAATATATTCAGCAAGAAGTCGCTGGCGTGTATAGCGTCTACATGCCCGGTCTTACGCGTCAGCAATCTCCTTTGCGCCTTGATTATGCCGATGGTGGCTTTCTAGCCATGGAGCAAGGCGGCACTAAACGAGCAATGCCAATCCACACTGTAAATTCGTCGCAGGGGACAGTGAATCTCCTTGAACCATCAGGTGAGCTAGCGACACTCTCCGTTCAGTTTGGTCATGGCAAAATGGTTTTTGCAAACGGCTCGCAGTTGACTCTGAGCTTTGTTAGAAAACTCACTGACATCGACCGGGCTGCGATGGGTAACGTTGCCGCGCCAGTGCTTACACCGGCACCCCAGCAAGACGCTCCGGCAGCAGCCGCGTTAGATCCGGTCATAGCAAGCTTCGATTGCGAAAAGGCGGCTACAGCAGTAGAGGGTTTGATCTGCGGAAATGCTGAGCTTGCAACTCTCGACGTTCGCACGGCTGACGCGTACAAGACGGTACGCGACGGCGTTGATGACCGTTCCGCTATGCAAAAGGAGCAGGTTGAATGGCTTAAACACACGCGTAATCTCTGCAAGACGCTCGAATGCCTTTTCCAAGTTTATACAGAGCGAGCAGAGGATCTGGAGCAGCTAGCTCAGTACTTATCGAAGCCAGCCGAGTTCCGCTAGGGTCCGTTGCCATTTTGCCCCGACAATGTCGGTTTGAACCAAAAATGACTCAGCCAATAACACGGCTCCTTTCGGTGAAAAGCTGCTAGGAATAGCTAGGGGTCTCCTTCCTTCCGCATATCGGGTGCGGCAATGGTGGGTGGCGAATTAGGGTTTCGGTTTGCTCTACTGTTCTAAGACATCGAGAAGGAACCGAACTTTGGAAAAGGTTGTTTCACGGCAAGAGCTAGCAAGCTGTCTGAAACAGCTTGCTGCTGCTTCTTTACTCGTTTTATCTATCCAAGGGCCTGGGAATGAAATCGTTACGTCGATTCGATCGCTTGGCAGCGTCGCTGAAATAATTGAGCACCCTCACCTGGATCTTCCGGATGGAGCGTACGTAGTAAAGTACGAGCCTGGGGATGAAGAAGAGCAAGACTCTCAAGACCCGATAATCAAAGATTACGCAGCGGATTGGACAGCGCAGTTCAAGCTCGCCCGCGGACCGGTCACGGGTGGTTACTCCCAACTGCTAGAAGCGCTTAGTAATTACGAGTACGTCGTGAACGTAACGCGCGAAAGCTATGGGGTAGTTGGGCACATGCTTGTCGCATTGCCTGAAGATCCGGTTGCGCTAGCTGAGCTTAAGGAAATCCTTTCTGATTATTCGCTTTGGTTTGCGGTCCCTGACGAGACTGGAGAGTTGCATCCGGGAAACATGCGTCCTGGCCGCGGGATAGATATTGGTATAGATCGCATGTTCAATGCATTGCGTGCTAAACGCTAAACGAGATGGACCCGCACTCGCACGGTGAAGGCGGGCGAGCGGGTCGGGGTCGGGGTCGGGGTCGGGGAAGTATGGACCGTATCGCAGCCTATGCAGCGCCAGGCTGCGGAGGTTCTGGGCGATCGCCCAAGATGAGCTTGACGTCATCCGAATTCACTTACCACCTCGAAGCCTTGTCTCTCGCAATAGTCTCGTGCTGTCTGCTTCGTTTCACAGATCAGGAGTTGCCGATACTCTGTAAGCGAACGGGCATTACACCTTGCCGGCGGATACCCAGTTGTGCGGCAGCAGCTCGACCAGAGCGCTGGCCTTCTGCGTCGGCAGTCGTGTGA